>CAUJGP010000023.1 GCA_963170155.1 Bdellovibrionota bacterium
GATGTTAAACAAAAATAGTAGCACTAAGCTAGATCAACCAGGAAGTTATCCACAGATACTCGGTAAAAATAAATAAATCCTGTGGACAGCTCAAGAAAATGAACTGATTTTCAAATTAAATCTCCGAACTGACTCTACATATGTTTTTTCCATGGTATAATCAACCTCTTCTTGAAGACGACTTTCTATAGATTTAAGAGAATTTAAAATTACTACTTTGCGAGGAACAGCAGAAAGAAATTTTATTTTTAACTTTTTGCGATCCTAGTTTTAGAGCGGTTTTAAGAAATACTTTTGACCGCCCTAAAGAATTAACTTCATATTCTGGAGATTCTTCTTTTTTAGCCATTGAAGGAGCTCAATCCATTAAAAAGGTGATTGCGTACAAAAAATTGTATGATATCGAGTAATTTATTTGCGATATTTGTTTTTAAAATTTCCTGAAGAAGAATGATAGATTTATCAATGAGTTGGGAAGTGTTGGTATAAGAAGGACTGGTGTCTTTGAGCCAATAACAAACAATAGAGTGGATGGGAAAGTAGTGTTATCTGACTGCACCAGAAGAGTTGGAATTTGATCTGCCGCTTGAGCGATTCTCTTCTAGAATGTCACATGCTTCAGTCTTCATATGTACCTTCAAAAGAGCACCATCAATTTCGTCTTCTAAATTTCTTAATCCTGTAGTCATCATTCGATAGGCAACGTCTTTGCCGATATGTCCTGCATTAAATTGTCTCAGAAATGCTCTAGGTTGATCTATAAGATTTTGATTCACTCGCACTTCGCCTTGATTTTTTATAATTTCTAGTCGATCTGTTAGCGTAGACAGAGATCTGCGAAGGGGTTCAAGCTTTTGCTCTCTTGTGAGCTCATCATCAACCAGAAAGCGAGAAAACTCACTTTTCCATTCCTTATGCTCTCTCGCGACTTTTTGAACACCGAAGCATTTGGACAATTTCGGACTCATAGCTGTAGCAAAACAGTTCGTGGAAGCTAATGCGATAATAAAAACAATGAAGGTATTCATAAAATTTACTCCTACAATATCCTTAAGGTGCAATTGGGATGCCATGATTGTTGATATTTAAATCGTGTTTCTAAGCTCTTAGTTGCGGCCATTATGTAAGACGATTTCCATATGTCAAAATATTAGACAGCAGGATCTAAAATCCAATCCCCATGAAACATCGATGCACGGGCTGCCGTGAGCTTTCTGAAGCAGATGGAAGTGCCTCTCTCGAGTTTGCTACCGACCTCGAATTTTCGTTTTAAAAGATCGTTTTGTTGACTTAGGACCATGTCAGAATTTTCTAGGCGCAAAAAATTGTCATCGGCCTACAATCAAATTTAAATAATTTGGTGGGTAGCGGGTTGGTCATAAATGCGGAGGCTTCGCGCCATAAACCACTTTTATCGCTGGATTTTCCTCTAATTATTTTATCAATCTTTCCTTCTGTAAGAAAGTAATCCCCTTTAGCTAAACTGGATTGCGGTGGTTAGTCATTTTGATAAGGCATTACTGAGATATAGTTTTATTAAAAGTTGTAAGTCTATTTGTGGTGTTATGATTTTATTGGAAGCCGCGGCCAAGAGTGATATCAGTCATTTAGAATTGCGGTCCAATAATGATTGTCATTACGCAGCTAAAATATTTAGGGAAGAATTAACCAGACTTGGAACTCATACACGAACGATGATTAACACTCTCAAAGGCAATGCCATTATTGAGAGATTTTTTAGGAGCTTGAAGCAAGAATATGTCATGCTTTTAATGAGTTGACCTTCAGCCGGCTCAGTTTGTTGATCCTCAATACACCGAACACGAGGTGTGGGAATTACAAAAGAAAGATTGGTTAAATTTTAGGAAAAAATAGTTTTTCTGCTTTTGTTGCGATATAAGCTCCAAAAATATGAAGGGCTTAGATCTTTATTTTATAATTCACGGCCCCTCATTATGAAGGAAAGAAGATCCATTTAATGAAATTTTTGAATCATAAGATATTACCCAATCATGTCGCTGTCCTTGTACCCTCTGTTAAAAAAGCGGCGGAATATCTGAAACAATTTGATTTTAAGATCGGAAAAGAAGAAGAGTGGGAAGGCGAAGGAACTAAAGAGATTTATGTGGAGTTAGGTCGGGTCAACTCATTGCTGTTAATGGAGCCAATTAAACCCGGAGCTTATCAGCGAGCCTTAGAAAAAAGAGGTCCCGGCCTGCATCATCTTGCCATTGATGTCCTTAATCTTGAATCTTTTTTAGAAGCCATCGCACTAAGTGGTTGGCTTCTTCACCCAACAAGTCTTAAAACAATGAAGCAAACAAAGACAGCTTACCTTGCTCGTCCGGGGTTTCCTGCCTTGATTGAGGTTCAAGAGCGAGAAAAATTAAACAATGGACTATTATTTGTGAATGAAATTGTTTTAAAAATGGATTCTATCCATGAAAAGCTTTTGGAACCAATTGGTTTACATAATGTGGTAAAGGCAGGTTTAGTGAATGAGTGTTCCATCAATGGAGAAAAAATTAAATTTAGTAATTTGTGGGATTTTTGATAAGTATTGCTATAAAATTTTTTATAAATCGGTAGCGCCTCACTCCATCGTTGCCGATTTACTTATTTATGATATAACGCTTGTGATATTAGGTGACTCTTGGATAAGGGGCCCATCATGAATGTAAGAATGATCATCTTTTTTACTTTCTCATTATTTTTTGTATATGTAGGAAATGTCGAGGCGCTCGCATTTCCGGCTTCTGAGCTACAAACGACGCCAAAAAAAATGAATGTAATGTCAGAAAACCATTTGAAATTTTTTGAATCTGAAAAGCTATCTGAGTACAAATCGGGGAGAGCTTTTTGCATGGAAAACAGTTCAAAATTAAAAAGTGAGATAGCTCATTGGGTTTCTGTTCCAAAGTTCTATCATCGACCAGAGCTTGGCACGACTGAAATATATGCGTATACCCTTAAGCCTCTGGATCATCAGTATCCAACTCTGCTCTTTTTTATAGGTGGGCCAGGAACGAGTAGCAGAACAACGCCAATGGATCTTTCAAAAACAAATATTATTTATTTTGAGCCACGTGGGGTTTCTTGTTCTCGCCCAGATTCACGAGATGATTTTTATAATCCTGCTTTTTATAGTTCTGAAGCGATTGCAAGGGACGCTCGAGAGATTTTGAAATCTTTGGGAATCTCTTTGGTGAGTGTTTATGGACACTCTTATGGAACAATTGCGGCTACAATTTTTGCTTCCTATTTTCCTGAGTATACAAAAAATCTGATTTTAGAAGGCGTTATCAGTCAGGCAAATCAAAGTCTTATCCAATCTTCATTAAAGCAAAAATATCTTCAACAATTTTTTAATTCACTTGATTTGGAGATGCAGGATAAAATTATTGACCTGGGATCAAGGGTAGTTCCTGCTAATTGGTTTTCTAAAGTGGGTAATATGATGCTGTATTTGAATTCAGGGTTAGTTTCTTACAGAAAATTTTTAGATGTTATATTGAGTTTTGATGAAGGCACTTTCAAGCAAATGATAAATTCTTTTTACTACCCAGCAGAAGAGGATGCCTTATATTTTAGTCAAGTCACTTTTGGTATGTTATCTTGTCAGGAAACTTTGGCAGTGCAGAAAGATTTAAGTACATATTTGGTTTTCAATGAAAAAAAGAAACTACGTTACGATCGAGAGAATTCTTTTTCAGAACATCACTGTGAGCCGTTGGATCTAAATCATCACAGCGGTGATTTTTACAGTGCTGCAAAATACCCAGTACAGGCTCCTGTGTTTTATTTTTTGGGAGAAACCGATGGTACAACCGATTTAGAGCAAGGGTTGTATCATTACAAAAATGTACCTCAAAAAGAACGTCATTTGTTAGTGATGAAAGAAGGTGGGCATTTACCAAATCTCAATTTTATCAAAGAAAATCGCCCTTGCAATAGGAATCAAAAAGATAATCAATGTGAAGCTTTAAAGCCTAATCAATTGCAAACAGAAATTTTTAACTCCATTGTGCATTTCAATTCTTTGGATTATGATCGCATTGCTGAATTCAACCGGATTGTTTTAAACACTTGGGATGTGCAATCAAAATTAAAACATGAATAACGAACTTAATGTCTTCTCAGTCCTTTTACAGTTGGTAGACTGTATATTATAATTGGGTCGATTTTTTCATCTTATTTTTGAAGAGTTGATAAGCTGGGATGCCCGCTAAGATAAAAGCTAAGCCAATACCGCTTTCACGTGGAGATGTTATTAGTGTGTTAATGAGCAATAAAATGGAGAGGCTGACAAAACCAATGGGGAGCCACGGATAGAACGGCACCTTGAATGGTCTTTTTATATCGGGTTGTTTTTTTCGAAAAATTAGAATCGAAGCGGTAGTTAATGCATAAAAGATCCAAGCAGCAAAGACGACATAGTCTGTAAGTTGGTCAAAACTACCAGAAAGTGCAAGGATACTGGCGATGCAGCCTTGTACGAGAATAGATACGATGGGAACGCGTGAACCTTGGCTGACTTTTGCTAAAAAGCGCGGAAACAAGTCATCTTGTGCCATTGCAAAGGGAACGCGAGCTCCGGTGAGAATTGAACCATTCATTCCTCCCAAAGCTGAAATTACAAAAGCAATGGATAGAATCACGGAGGCCATGCTCCCGATGACCACAGTAGCAGCTTTGGTGGCAACAGGGAGAGATCCTGGCATCGCATTGGAATAAGCTGAAGCCACTTCTTCGAAGGGGAGTGCCATAAAGTAGGTTAGATTGATGAGAATATAGATGGTGAGAATAATTATCATACCGAATGATAATGCGATTGGAATGGTACGGCCTGGGTTTTTAACTTCACCTGCAGCCATGGGCATATTATTCCACCCATCGTATGCCCATAATGCCGCTAAGGTCGCTGCTCCAAAAGCATTCCATCCCGTCCATTGATCATTTCCTGAAAAGAGATTTGACCATGCGTCTGCTGATGGCACAAAGACTAGAAGTGACAGAGCTAAGCCTAGGATCATGACTACTTTTAGCAGAGTGATGAAAGCCTGTACGCTTCCCCCAATAGAGACCGAGAAACAGTTAAGAAGTGTGAATGTGATGATGAAACCCACAGCTAAGAACTGAGGATTTTCCATTGGAATCACACTTTTCAGGAATGTTGCAGCTCCTACGCCATAAGCGGCAATAGAGCCCGGGGCACCAATCCAAAATCTCATCCAGCCATACAAAAAAGCAAGACCATTACCATAACCTTCTTTGAGAAAAGCATACTCACCACCGGCGCGTGGAAACAAAGCTCCGAGTTCAGCATAGCAAAGGGCTCCTGCCAAAGAGAGTAGTCCTGCAAAGACCCAACAGCCAAGCACCCATGCTGGTGAACCCATTTGCTGGGACATAACGGCGGCTTTGAGAAAAACACCAGTGCCAATTACGGTTCCAACAACAAGAGCCATAGTTTTTTTGAGATCAAGGCTGCGAATAAGCGTTTTGTTTTGCATAGCTACACTTTAGCAGAGGATTCAATCAGGAATCTATTAGAATTATTAAAACTAAATAGAAATAATTATATTCTTCTACAATCCTATTAAACGATAGCTATTTAGCTCAAAAAATTTTGCGAATTTTAACTGTGGTGATATTAAACCATAACATAGCGGCAGACCTCTTTTTCCGTTATTCTAACGGATTGGTATTGTTTGCTTCAACGAGGTGAAGCCGCTATGTTTTTTCTCAATAATCCACAACGTTTCGAACGTTCTCAATGCCTTAAAAGGATTAAAATCCATTAACCTAACAATTTAAGAGCCAACTGCTGAGTATTATTGGCTTGACTCAAAATACTAACGGCCGCTTGCTGTAGTATTGTGTTTCTCACCATTTCACTGGATTCAACAGCAATGTCTGTATCGCGGATTCGTGAATTGGCTGCTGAGAAGTTCTCATCAGTGATTCCCAAATTATTCGTCGTTGATACTAAACGATTTTGCATGGCTCCAAAGTTAGCTCTAATTGCATTGACTGAAACCAGAGCGTTGTCGACTACATTAATGCTATTTTGAGCTGCTTCTTTATTGGCAACAGATTCAGCTGTTAACCCTAAAGCTTCCAATGAAGAGTTTGCAGCAGAAGCATTGAATGAAATCCTGTCTTCAAAGGGATCATTTTGCACTCCCACTTGAATATCAATGATTCCTCCGGTGCCATTCAACAGCTCAAAACCGTTATAGCTTGTATTTTCAGTGATCCTTTGAATTTCTGATTTGAGCTGTTGATATTCAACATCCACAAATTTTCTTTCAGTATCACCGATAGTGTCCGAAGACGCTTGGATGGCTAATTCACGGAGACGAATCAGCATATTGGAAACTTCATTAAGGCTTCCTTCTGCGATTTGTACTAATGAAATACCATCTTGAGCATTTCGGCTTGCTTGCCGTAGTCCTCGAATTTGTGCTCTGAGGTTTTCAGAGATAGCCAATCCTGCGGCATCATCAGCAGCCTGATTGATTCTGTATCCAGAACTCAAGCGCGCCATAGATCTCTCAAGATTGTTACTCGTGGAAAACATATTTTTACGAGCATTGATTGCTGCAACGTTTGTTGCGATCCTTAAACCCATTTCCTATCCTCCTTGCATGGCTGAATCCTCCTTGATAAGTGCCATCCGATTGGCAATCAGAAGCATTCTGCTTCTGAGGTTTAAGATAATATTCTTTTTTAAAGATGATATTACCCCGTTAACTTTTCGGAAAAAAACAGAAAGAAGTGAAGTCTAGATTTTTTGTTTTGGGTCCAGATTTTTAAAGGGAGATAAATTGAAATTACAGACAAAGAAAATGAACTACAGTGGTGCATAAAAAGACCACGATCACGTTTTCAGAGTGGATTCTTAGAAGTTTTATTTCAATCTGCAATCACTTGTTAATCAACGATTCATCTTCTTTTTTGCAAAAGAAAGTAAAACTCATTAAAGTTCAATGATAAATCACACTTTTTTATATTAACATCCATAATGAGCGTGACAGTACCAATGCTCATTATCATGTCATATTTTTTGTTTATGTTCACAACATTCATGCCCTACATGCTGAATGATACATGCAAAAGCATGTAAAATTGGGAGTCATACCGAGTTAAAGTATGACCCCAGATGCAGGAAACAAATACATTAGTTCAGCAAAAACAGGCTCATGCTAAACTGAGGGCGATCGATAAGTATCGCAAACCAAATCAATTAAGAAGTTGTTATTTTAATATAACATCATCTCTTCAGGAGTATCTTGGTTAGAGGTTAATAAAAAATTATTAAATCTCTTAACCTATTATCCTTGCATTGACTTGCTCAGTAGAGACAGTGCAGTGTTTGCCGATTGGTTCGCTTGCGCTAGAACCGCGGTGCCGGCCTGGAGCAAGATATTATTTTTAGTAAATTCACTGGTTTCTTCCGCTACATCAACATCGCGAATACGAGAATTGGCTGAGGCCATATTTTCAACACTGACTTGGATGTTGCTGATGACAGATTGGAGTCGATTCTGAATGGCACCGAAGTCGGCGCGCATGGCAGAAACACTGACAATGGCTTGGTCAATAGACGACAAAGCATTTTGTGCAGAGGCTTTATCCGCCACACTTGTCAGATTCACTCCTAATGCGGCTGAGTTACCATCAGCACGAGAGGCATCAAAAGAGATTCGGTCAATCTCGGGATTATTTCTCGTGCCTACCTGAAAGTCCAGAATAGAACCGACCCCTGAGAGAAGTTGAGTTCCATTGAATTCTGTCCCATCGGCAATTCGATCAATTTCCGAAATGAGCTGATCATATTCCACATTGAGGAATTGTCTCTCAACAGGACCGATCGTGTCTGAGGCAGCTTGAACGCTGAGTTCTCGCAGTCGAATAAGGATAGAACTGATTTCATTCAGCCCACCTTCTGCAACTTGTACGAGGGAAATACCGTCCTGCGCATTTCTTGAAGCTTGTTTGAGGCCGCGAATTTGGGCCTTCAAATTTTCTGAAATTGCGAGTCCGGCAGCGTCGTCACCTGCACGGTTAATTCGATACCCAGACGAGAGTCTTTCCATACTCTTGTCTAAGCCTACTTTGGTTCCCCACATTGTTCGCTGAGCATTCAACGAAGCAGTGTTGGTATTAATACGCAAACCCATGATTCCTCCTCCTTGAAGATTCAACCGACTCATCCTTGGTCAGTCGGGGTTTCTTTTCTAAAACCCAATGGGTACTCTTCTTGATTTGCTGATCGGAGTGAGTGTAAAAACCTTGAGCGTTTTTTTCAAAAAATAATAAATCTGGACAAACGTTGAGAGCGAAAAGGATGTGATAGAGTTCTGATCTTCTTAAGAGAGGGTTATAAAACTCCTAATAAAGCTTTCTTTCAAGGGCACTCTAAGACCCTGTAAAAAGATACTTTATTTTGAGCTATTTTTTTGAAACTCCCTATGAAGTAAATTGAAGACAATAAAACTAGTCGCTATTGTTATGACAGGATGATTCATCCATTGAGATTGCGAAGGTTCAGAGTATGAAGGTTTTTTTGAAAAATCAGAGAAATCTAAATGAGGGTTAAAAAACGAAGTGGAAGGGTGAATTTTCTGTTTTGAAACAGTATTGATGCAGGAAGAATTAAATAGTACTTTTATAGAATCTGGAGTTTCAAAAGAGTTATTTTCCCATGAGGTTTTTTGGCATGTTCCTGTAATAATCTTTATTTTCGGAATTGGTTTTATCTCTTTACCGAGTCCCCATTGGACAAAGGGTTGGTAGGTATTTGATATATAGGCAATGTGGTAATAGAGGTTAGGATGAAATTGAATAGTTTTTAAGTGCTCATGTTTCACTAAAAAGCCATTAATATAAAGTTCATCGTCTTTTCGATGAAGTTCGATTGGGGAATATAAGATTCCAGGATATTTTTCTGCACCTTCTCGGAGAGTTTTTGATTGTAGAGGGTTATTCCATGGATTTATTTCATCACTTATAGATTCTTGAGGGGTATTGAGAGAGCCTTCTGTTTTTAAGATACTTAAAAGAAGGGATTTTTTGATGGGGCTTAAGAAACCATTCGTTAATTCTTCTACGAGAGAATAAAAGTTTTCCTCTGATGCTTTATTTATGAAATCCAAATAAGAGAGTGAGTTTTTTGAAGACTTTATCGAATCAGAATCGAAGGGCTCTTGATGGAAGAGAGTGAACTTATAAATGAAGTCTTTTGTTATCGTGCCGTACATTGATTTCCAATACTGAGCGAAGCTGATAGCATCAGAATTTTGTTTAAAGTAATTCTTACAGCTTTCTTCTGTCGTACTTTCATGGCAAACAAGAATAAAAGAAAAAGTCTGACCTTTTAGGGTCACTGATACAAAAAAAAGAATGCTTAGAGTAAAAAATATTAAAACTCTTCTCATAGGGGATCTTTCGTTTGGATGCGTGGAGAACGAGAGGTTTTTTCTTTTTTGATTTTTTCCGATGATGGCAAATTTTCTTTGTTAGTGGGCTGAGCATCAGGTCTTTGTATTACAGCAAAGACAGGAAGCGATAGTCGTTGAATCAATTTGCGAGATTCTTCAGGTACGAGAGCTCCAAATAATTTTTGATTGTTGGGAGCTCTAATAATTTTTAGGTGTGTGGCGATAAGCAGATTTTGATGAGGTTTATTGTGCCTTTGATTTTCTTCGGCTTCGAAAACGGGGTGTGCTGGCATTGCTTCATATAGGTCGACCATCCCATATTGACCTATGAGAGGATCAATAGCGTCGGCATTTGCAAGTTGGAGGGTTACTAAAACAAATCCTTTAGGAACAAAAGTGTCTAGAGAGGGTGATTTTGTGGTAGAAATCGAGGTTGATGGTATGGGTGTTGATGAGCGATGATCATTTGGAAAAGAGTCCGAGTTATTTTTCAATAAAGAAATGATCCCCATCAATACTAAAACGCCTAGAATCCAATAAGGTTTTTCGGGATCGAGTATTCTTTCTTTTATTTTTTGTGCTAATTGAATCAGTTTTTTCAAATTCATATTTTACCTCATGTTTTGGATAGAAGTTTCTTATGCGTTTTTGATCAACCTCTAGGTGACTCCATAAATATCCTATGAGGCTCATAAAAAGTGTGATAGTCAGAACGGTTTCTAATAAAGTCTGTCCTCGTACAGAATGGGTAACCAGGGGGCCTCCTTTTTTAAGGTTGCTGAGCATTGTCCTTTAAATTTTTGGGGCCAAGGATCCCAGTTGCTAAAGTGAGATTTAGTTTTTAATTGATAGGTCCAAAAAAGAGTTAAGCTTTGTATTTGTTCAAAATTTTCTTTAAATTGAAAATAAGGTTTATTAAATAGTGGTGATGTTTTGAGTTCAATGGAAGGATTGGGACTCATTTTTTCATAAATATTTATATCGCTTATATCAATAAATGCATCCAATTTATGTTGGTATCTCTCAAAGAGACTTTGTAATTCTTCTTTTCCTTTTTTCAGATGGTTCCGTGAAAGTTGTAAAAGGTTATGAATAGAATTCGAAGCTTTTGTTTCTTCTGCAATGGATGGTAATAGATGGTTTTGATTCCGTGGCATTGAATGCATTTTAGTCGCCATTCTTGAGTGGTTTAGTTTCATTATTTGTTGAATGGCCTTGGATGCTTGAGCCTGTGCGGCCAGCAGCTCTCGGCGACAGATTTGATGCAGATGGCTTTTCATCTCAACTTGAATAATTTTAGCATAAATATAAAAAATTACGGTTAAGATCAGTGGTAAAAGAAGGCATAAAAATACAAGGGCGTAACCAGAATTTGATGCATGATTTTGAGATCTAAGTGTAGATAGTTTTTCATAAAAATAAAAGCAGAGCTTATTTTTTAGCGAAAAATAGATGAAGTTTTTTAAATAAAAATACTTCATTGACGCTCTCTGATTTGAATTGTTTTCCAGTGAAAGTTTTTAAGAACTTTAAATTCAGCATAGTAACTTTCGGATAGTTTATATATTTTTGTTTGGCCAAGAAATGGAGCGTTTTGAATATGCTTTTGAGCTTCAAGGAGGCAATAATCAATGTTTTTATTTTTTTTAAATGTTTTTTCACAAATCAGAGCTTCATGTAATGTATGCTCTGTGACGACAGTCCAAATTTGTTCGTAGAGAAAAAATAGAAAAAAACCGACTATGGATAGAAATAAGGGAAGAGTTAAGATTGTCTCATAAAGAGCTTGTCCTTTTGCTTTACAAGGGTTTTGTATTTTGCAGTATTGTTCCCATAGAGTGAGGATCCATTTATTCTTAAATGCCATTACTTTTTAACCCCCGCATTGGCACCTTTCATATAATCATGGAGATCACGTGTTTGTACCTGATCAACTTGCACTTTGATGGGTGAAATACTTCTGGATGAGTCTCCGGCAAGGGCTTTAGAAATATTGGCAAAATGCACATTGATATTGGTGCCAACGGCTTTGACCATTCCAATTGTTGTTACTGCGATGAGGGCAACAATAATGAGATATTCAATGAGTGATTGACCGCGAGAGCAACAGACTAAAAAAAGCTTCATAGTGATTCTCCATCCCTAGGTGATGGAAGATAGCCTATGCAAGCCTTGTACTTATTTTAAAAGAGAGATTATTAAAATATAGATCCGGGGAGTCCGTTATTTGGATTTTGATTTAGCTTTAATAGATTTATCATCTTTGGCTTTTATTTCTACAGCCGTCGCTTTAGCTTCTTTTGTTTCCTTGGTTTTTTTGAGCTTTCTGGTGGTAATAATTTGATCTAAAATATCATAAGCTTCTTTTTGAAGGTCATTTTCAAAAATAAAACGATAAAAACCTTCAATTTCAGGGCTTTGGCGAAATTTCTTGATGGACGTTGGGATTCCTTCTGATTGTACAAAATCAATGGAGCTTCCATCTTTCGAAAGTTTTACCTTATCAGCCACTGTAACCTCCTCAATAGTTATGCTAGGATTCCTGTTAATAAAAAAGCATAACATAGTGATATATAAGAAGGCATGATAAATCGCAATGGTTTTATTATTCGGTGGGTGTTGCAGAACTCAAAAAATTTCATTGATTTACTCGAGTTTCAATAGATTCTAGAAGATTTGCCCACCTGTTTAATTTGGATCGTGGAGAGAAGTTCTTCTCAGTAGACGTATGACTCAGTATTTGAAGGCTTTCACTCTTTTTTATGGTTATTGTAGATCGTGTGACTGTGTTATTGAAATAGACACCTAATTGATTGGCATAAAAGAGAAAATGAAGGATCAAGGATGAGAATAATTAAAATTAATTCTAAACTGGAAATACCTGAGATCGAAATGGAATGGTCTTATGTTCGTAGTTCTGGGCCAGGAGGACAAAATGTGAATCGTACGAACTCTTGTGTTGTGCTTCGTTGGAACTTCAAAGAGAGCCAGAGTTTACAGCAAATTCCTTTATCGTCGACGACTCTTGAAAAATTGCAAAGAATATCAACAAAAGAGGGGGATATTCTTATTCGATCTCAAACCTTTCGTGATCAAGAGAGAAATTATCACGAATGCATAGATAAATTTATCAAACTCTTAACTCAAGTGTTTCATATTCCAAAAAGAAGAATATCGACAAAGCCCACTCAAACGAGTAAGAAAAAACGATTGCAATCAAAAAAATTGCATTCAGAAAAAAAGAATCTTCGTCGTCAAAAAAGATTTGATGAATAATTTATGACACTGTAAAAATTGAAAAATGACTTTAAGGAGATTCGTTTTATGCTCATTTTAGATGGAAAAGCAGTTGCGCAAAAAATGAAATCTATAATAGCTGTCAGAGCGCTTGAATTTGCAAAGCAAGTTGGCAGAAAGCCAGGTCTTGGTGTTATTATTGTTGGAGAAGATCCTGCGAGCCATGTTTATGTTAAAAATAAGGAGATGGCCTGTCAGGCCGTTCATTTCCACTCTATTCGTCTTCAACTTCCTAGCTCCACTACAAAAGAAGAGCTTCTTCAAGCCATTCAAAAAATGAATCAGAACGAACTGGTCGATGCTTTTTTGGTTCAAATGCCACTGCCCCCACATTTATCGTCAGAGATTATTTTAGATGCTATTGACCCATTGAAAGATGCTGATGGGTTGCACCCTATAAATATGGGGTATTTGTGGGTGAACCGACAAAGAGTCGCCCCTTGCACTCCTTGGGGCGTGATAAAAATTTTAGACCATTATCAGATTCCTATTAAGGGTCAATCATGCGTCGTTGTTGGTCGTAGCCAAATCGTTGGGCGTCCAATGGCACATTTATTAACAATGGCCGATGGCACAGTGACATTATGTCATAGTCGTACTCCCAATTTGCGAGAAAAAACCCGACAGGCTGATATTATTGTGGTGGCTGCAGGACAACGGCATCTTTTAGGCTCCGATGATTTTAAAAAAGGGGCAACCATTATCGATGTTGGGATTCACGGCTCAGGTCAAGGCAAAGGTGTTACAGGAGATGTCCGTTTTTCTGAGCTTGAAGGACATGTGGCTGCCGCGACTCCAGTTCCTGGCGGAGTGGGGCCCATGACCATTGCTTGTTTACTTGAGAATACTTTGATCTTAGCCCAACACAATAAAAACATTATAATAAACTAACTTTATTGAGCTATAAGATTCATTTTAACTTTATAATATAAGCCGTAGTTATTTATTTGTTAGATTCGACGGGTGTCTTTTTTATCGCAGGAAATTTTAATAAGGCTGTTCCTACAGGTCCCGTAAATATCAATTCGGTATTGAAATGTTCTATTTGATTTACTGGTATTTCGAAGGTGATAACGTAGGGGTAGCTCCATTGATTATAATGAGGATAAAGGTTTTTAATTTCAATTGGAAGTAAGCTCAATTTTTTGGGAGCTCCAACGAACTCTTTCCCTTCAACTTTAAGTACAACTTTCCATAGAGTGTCTGTCCGTGCAAGATTGCTTGTTTTTTTGTCTGGTGTGAAAAAGCTGACGAAAACTTCGGTTTTTTCATTGGCATTCTTTTGTTTTAATTCGAGCTCGCTTTGGTATTTGGATTTATCCCACCGGAATAAGGTAGCTTGTCTTAATAGCTGGGCTTCGGAGACATGAGAGTTGATAAGGGTGGCATGAACTTCTAAAACATTATAAGGGCCATCATATTTTTGAACATGAGCTGAATAATCTTCTGTGGTTTTCTCGTATTGGTTTTCAGACATGGAGAACGTGGTAGAGGTATCGGGGGAGCTGGCGCAGCCGAGCAGTAATTGTGCTAGTATAAACAACGAAAATTTAAACATGACACTCCTCATTGATCTTATATGTAAGATCTATTGGATATAAAATCCATCTTTGTTGCTTTGTCCATGTCTCATCTTATTAGGAATGATCCATGCCTTTGCTTAATTTGGATTCAAGCGCATTGAATCTGGATTTTTTTCAAATATGCTCTTAAACGCTTTTAAAATTATTTCCTTTAGCCTAGAGTTCGTCAAATAACATTTTTCTTAGTTCTTATTGTGCTTCTTTAGGATCGGTTTCTCAGGGTGGGGCTTACTTTCATTGATTATAGAATTTATTCTTAAGCAAATCCTCACCAAGCCACGATAAAGGCAGGTATTGTAGTTTTTAAAATAAGGTTTGGATTCGTTATTTAGCTGTAATTTTGAGAAGGAATCAAAGAGTATGAAAAAAAATCGAGGACGGTTCGCCCATGGCTTTTCTAAGGTGAAGAAGGGCGATCGTGAAAGCTCTAGGGGATTAGGTGAATCTAAGGTCAGGCCATTGGAGCAACGTATTTCTGTAAGGATTTCAATAGGCATACATGCTGTTAGAGAGGCTTTAAAGGTTCGCTCCTCTGAAATTATCAAGTTGATTATTCGAAAGGGTTGGGAGTCTTCGAAAGATCTCACAGAGCTTGTTTATGAGGCTAAGCGATACCAAGTAACTGTGGAAGAGAGAGTCCCAGAAGCTTTGGATCGTATAGGAGCCCATAATCAAGGGGTGGCTTGTGAAATAAAGGATACATTTAAGAGCCTAGAGATAGAGAATTTTGGTACGGGAGCGTCTTCGATCGTATTGCTTTTAGATGGCGTAGAGGATCCTCATAATTTGGGGGCAATACTACGAACAGCATGGCTGATGGGGGTAGAATTGGTTATTTTGCCCACAGATAAGGCTGTAGGGCTAACTCCCACTGTTCATAAAATCTCTTGTGGTGGAGTGGAGCATGTTCCTGTTTTGCAGGTGCCTAGTTTAAGTTCAGCCATGGAAAGTTTGAAAAAAAGAGGGTTTTGGATTTATGGCTTATCAGCTTCAGGCTCAAAAACAATTCGTCAATTGAGAATTTCGAATAAGGTTGGTTGGGTTTTAGGAGCAGAAGATAAGGGAATTCGAAGAGTCATTGAAAAGGGCTGCGACGATTTAGTTTCTATTCCTCAGCTTGATAATGCAGCCAGCTACAATGTATCGGTGGCCGCGGGAATCACTTTGTATGAGACTCTCCAGCAATTCAGCTCTGAAAAAGTTTAACTTTTTTGTGAGAATCCTTTGACTCTTGAAAAAAATCTCCATAGAACACTCAATCTAAGTCAACAATTTAAAATTATCATTAAAGTATAATGCCAATTAAAGGTTGACAGCTTTGAACCCAGAAGAATCTGCTTTTTAAGAAGCTAAAGCCCGCTAAGGCCATAGAGATTTTGAAGGGATTAATAAGGCATGGGTTTAATAGAGTCTATCTTTAGTTGGTGTAGAGATTTGGTGTAAGTGAATAGTTGTTGTTAGGGCTGGCTTAGCTCAATTGGTAGAGCAGCTGATTTGTAATCAGCAGGTTGCGGGTTCGAGTCCCATAGCCAGCTCCAAGTTTAAAGTTGATAAGGTTTATATTGGAGAGATGCCCGAGTGGCTAAAGGGGGCAGACTGTAAATCTGCTGGCCTTGCGCCTACGTAGGTTCGAATCCTACTCTCTCCACCAATCAATTTTAGCTGGGTCCTTGTGGCTCTGGGCGGGAGTAGCTCAATTGGCTAGAGTATCAGCCTTCCAAGCTGAGGGTTGCGGGTTCGAGACCCGTCTCCCGCTCCATTTTTTGTTGTATTGAGGTGGTGGCTTGAGTTGTTATTACCAGTAGTGCCCATGTGGCTCAGTGGTAGAGCACACCCTTGGTAAGGGTGAGGTCGCGGGTTCAATTCCCGCCATGGGCTCCATGTTTAATATGGGGTCCCTTGGAGCTGCTGATAATTAGGTTTTTATGATTGGAATTTTTAGAATTTAGGTTAATGATTGTTGAAGTTAATTTAAGATTAAGAGTAATTTATTAAAGTAATTAAATAAAAAGAAATCGATAGAGATTTTCTGAATGAGGAGGAATGAATGTCCAAGGAAAAGTTTAACCGTTCAAAGCCACACGTAAATATTGGTACTATTGGTCACGTTGATCATGGTAAAACAACTTTGACAGCTGCGATTACAACTTGTTTGGCATCAGAGGGTAAGGCGCAAGCTCTTGCATATGATCAAATTGATAAAGCTCCTGAAGAAAAAGAGCGTGGTATTACGATTTCCACTTCTCATGTTGAGTATGAAACAGATAAGCGTCACTACGCTCACGTAGATTGTCCTGGTCACGCGGATTATGTAAAGAATATGATTACTGGTGCTGCTCAAATGGACGGAGCAATTCTAGTGGTTTCTGCAGCTGATGGTCCTATGCCACAAACTCGTGAGCATATTCTGTTGGCTCGTCAGGTGGGGGTTCCAGCCCTTGTTGTTTTCTTAAATAAAGTTGATATGGTTCAAGATGCTGAACTCCTTGAACTTGTGGAGTTGGAAGTGCGTGAGCTTTTATCTAAGTATGAGTTCCCTGGCGATCAGATTCCTATAGTAAAGGGTTCTGCTTTAAAAGCGTTAGAGGGTGATACTTCTGATTTGGGTCGTCCTTCTATTAGAAAACTTATGGATGCTGTTGATAGCTATATTCCACAACCTCAAAGGGCTGTTGATAAAACTTTTTTAATGCCTATCGAAGATGTTTTTTCTATTTCAGGTCGTGGTACTGTTGTAACGGGTCGAATCGAGCGCGGAATTATTAAAATCAATGAGGAAGTGGAAATTGTTGGTATTCGTCCAACACAAAAGACAACTGTGACTGGTATTGAGATGTTTAGAAAGCTTCTTGATGAGGGTCAGGCTGGCGATAACTGTGGTTGTCTTCTTCGAGGTACTAAAAAAGAAGATGTTGAGCGAGGACAGGTTCTTGCTAAGCCTGGAACTATTAAGCCTCATAAAAAATTCAAGGCAGAAGCTTATATCTTAACAAAAGAAGAGGGCGGGCGCCACACTCCATTCTTTAATGGTTATAGGCCTCAATTCTACTTTAGAACAACAGATGTAACTGGTGTTGTTACTCTTAAGCCAGGTGTAGAAATGGTTATGCCAGGAGATAGAGTTGAGATGAATATTGAATTAATTGCTCCAATTGCCATGGAGAAAGAATTGCGTTTTGCTATTCGTGAAGGTGGCAGAACTGTGGGTGCGGGAGTTGTTGTTGAGGTTGTTGAGTAAGAAGGCAAATATAAAATAATTGATGATGGGGACTTTCTGATAGGAGGTCCCCATTCGTTGTTTGTTTTAAATGATTTCAGTTGAAAAAAATAATTAAATTGAAGTAATAAATAGTAATTGTGGTTTTTGTTTATATGTAAAAATAGGGTTGTAGCTCTAACGGTAGAGCGAAGGACTCCAAATCCTTAGGTTGTGGGTTCGAATCCCACCGGCCCTGCCAAAGTTCGAGTGCATAAAGGAAGTGACATAGTTTATGGATAAAACAAATCAAAAGATAATAACATTGTCCTTTGTTACCTTTTCAGTTCTAGTTGGGCTTTCGTTAAGTTTATTATTGAAAACTTTTGCGGCCTCTTTTGCTATTGTTGCTCGTATTCACAGTATCGATTTGGTTAAACATGGATTGCCAGTGGGGGTGGCTCTTATATTGTTTGCGTCGCTTCAGTTCAATAAAAAAGTGTTGGCTTGGGGAGAGGATGTAGCCCTTGAGATCAGGAAGGTTGTTTGGCCGTCAAGGAAAGATACAACAGCGATGACAATTGTAGTTATTGTTATGGTTTTGATTTCCTCCGTGATTATTACCACCTTTGATTTTGTTTCGGGCTATTTAGTAAATTACTTAGTAAGGTAAGGTGGGGTTGTGGAGAAAAGATGGTACATTATTAATTGTCAGACCGGGTGCGAGGCTACTGCAAAGTCAGCTATTGAAGAGCGCATTAAGTCTCAAAAGCTGGAAGAGCATTTCGGTGACATTTTGATTCCATCAGAGAGCGTTATTGCCCTTGATAAGAAGGGTCAAAAGCAAACAAAATCTCGAAAGTTTTTTCCTGGCTATATGTTCGTTCAGATGCATTTAAATGATAAGACATGGCACCTTGTGAGGCATTCTTCTAAGGTGACCGGCTTTGTTGGGGGAAGTTCTAAGCCACCGGAAGTTCCAGAAAGTGAAGTTCTTCGTGTGACACAGCAGATGGCAGTGGGAGCAGAAAAGCCTCGGGCAAAAATAAAATTTCAAACTGGTGAAACAGTGACGGTCATTGATGGACCTTTTAGTAATTTTAGTGGGACAGTGGAAGAAATTAATGAGGATAAGGGTAAAGTGAAAGTTCTTGTAAGTATTTTTGGAAGGCCAACTCCGGTTGAGTTGGATTTTATACAGGTGGAAAAGCATTAAAAGCTGTCTTATAAAGATCTTCACTGTAAGGCTGTATGGAAAAAATATTGAATAAAATTTTCAATTAACATGATTAAAATAAGTAGCAGTTACGTTATATTATTGTGCTGTTTTAGATAGAGATGGTACAGGTGAGTTTTGTAACTCAATGGTATGGGTTTCGTATTTGGTATCGGAAAAGTGTTTATAAAATAAGTTCTAATCTAGTTCGAATAGGTCGATCTAGATTTAAATAACCTCATTACTTAGGAGTGGGTATGGCAAAAAAAGTAACTGGGATGGTGAAATTGCAGATACCGGCAGGGAAGGCTAATCCAGCACCTCCCGTTGGACCGGCGCTCGGGCAACATGGGGTAAACATTATGGAGTTCTGTAAGCAGTTTAATGCTCGCACTCAGAGCATGGGTGATTCTATCGTACCCATTATTATCACTGTTTATCAGGATCGATCGTTTACTTTCATCACTAAAACACCACCTGTTTCAAGTTTGATTAAAAAAACTTGTAAGCTGCAAAGTGGATCAAAGCAGCCGCAGAAAGATAAGGTTGGAAAAATTAAGATGTCAGATATAAAGAATATCGGGCAGTTAAAAATTCCAGATCTAAATTGTTTAACTGTAGAATCAGCAATGTCTCAAGTGGTTGGAACAGCTCGAAGCATGGGCGTAGAAGTGATAGAGTAGGTGAAAACTATGGCAAAAAATAAAAGATATACAAAGGCAAGTAAAGTTGTTGATGCGGGAAAGCGTTATAGTTTGGAGGAGGCTTGTAAATTAGTGATCCAAACGGCAACAGCTAAGTTCGACGAATCTATTGATGTTGCAGTTAATCTTGGTGTTGATCCAAAGCAGTCTGATCAAGCTGTCCGTGGTGCAGTAGCTCTTCCTCATGGTTTAGGAAAGAACGTGCGAGTTATTGTTTTTGCAAAAGGACCTAAAGAAGCTGAGGCAAAGACAGCGGGTGCTGATTATGTTGGGGCAGAGGATTTGGTTCAGAAGATCACAGAGGGTTGGTTAGATTTTGATAAGGCTATCGCAACTCCTGATATGATGGGCTTAGTTTCAAAGGTCGCAAAGATTCTTGGGCCACGAGGTCTTATGCCGAACCCAAAAATTGGAACGGTGACAATGAATGTGGGCGAAGCTGTTGCTACGGAAAAGAAGGGTAAGCTTGATTTCAGGGTTGATAAAGCGGGTATTATTCATGCTTCAGTGGGTCGTAAGTCAATGGGAGAAGAAAAAATTCGAGACAATTTTCTTGTCTTTTTGGGGGCTGTCATGAAAGCCAAGCCAGCCTCTAGTAAGGGAATTTATCTTCAATCTATCGCTTTAGCCTCAACGATGGGACCTAGTGTTAAGATGGATGCTCTACAGGCTTCAACCAAAACAGTTTAATTTATTAGTTTTTAATTTGCATGGTGGTCTACAGCTATTTGTAGCCTGCTAAATGCGGTCAGAGAAAGTAGGTGTCACAAGTTTGGTGCTTGTCAGTTTAACTGTAGGCATAAAACTGTGTGACCTAAATCCTTCAAAGAGGGGGCCTACCGAGACGGGCATTGGTTTTGAGAATGGATTGTCTTTAACCTCCACCCATCCTGAATCGCATAAGATTCTATAGAAAGGAGGTCAGATATATGATGACTCGCGCAGATAAAGCCAATTTAGTGAAAGATCTTGCTGAAAAGTTTAGTAAAGCTAAAGCAGCCTTTCTTGTTGATTTTAAAGGCTTGAAGGTTGAGCAAGTAACAACGCTTCGTAAGAAGCTTCATCCTGTTGAATCAGAGATGCAGGTTGTGCGAAACACTCTTGCTGTTAAGGCACTTGAAAATTATCCACAAGTTGGAAAGGTTTTTAAAGATGTTTTAAGGGGAACAAATGCTGTTGTCTTTGCTTATGGTGATGTCACAGCTTCTGCAAAGGTACTAACTACATTTGCTAAAGATGTTGAGTTACTTCAGCTTAAGATAGGTGTTATGGATAATGCAGCGCTTGATCAAGAAAAGATTAAGTATTTATCCACGCTACCAACTAAAGAAGTATTACGAGCACAATTTTTGGGATTACTGCAAGCTCCAATGTCGAAGTTTGTAGGAACTCTCAATGCAGTCCCTAGTGGATTTGTAAGAGTATTAGCAGCTCAAAAGGAAAAATTAGGTTAAATTTAAATTTTATTGGAGGTTTTTATGTCACTTACAAAAGATCAAGTTATCGATTATTTATCAAGTATGCCAGTAATTGAATTGGCTGGGCTTATTAAAGATTTGGAAGAGAAGTGGGGAGTTACTGCTGCGGCTCCTGTTGCTATGGCAGCAGTTGGTGGTGGTGCTGCGGCTGCCCCTGTTGAAGAAAAAACAGCGTTTGATGTTATTTTAACTGACGCTGGTGCTAACAAAATCAATGTGATTAAAGAAGTTCGCGCTATCACTGGTTTGGGTTTGGCGGAAGCAAAGGCTCTTGTTGAGGGGGCTCCTAAGGCTGTTAAGGAAGGAGCTTCTAAGGAAGATTCTGAGAAGTTCAAAAAGGCGCTTGAAGCAGCTGGCGCTAAAGTTCAAGTTAAGTAATAGGCTTTATTTTTTAAGCTCTACCTTGCTAGAAGTGGGGTAGAGCTTGTATTATTTTATTTTTAGTCACCGTATTTGTCTAAGGAGAAAGAATGGGAAATACTCCTATCACCGCATCTAATCTTAGGATTCGAAAAACCTATGCTAAAAACAAACAGGTTATTGAAATTCCTAATTTAATTAATCTTCAAAAAAGTTCTTATGAAGCTTTTCTTCAAAAGGATGTTGATATTGATAAAAGAGGTGAGGATGGTCTCAATGGGGTATTTCGCTCTGTTTTTCCAATCAGTGATTTTAATAATACGGCATCTTTGGAGTTTGTAAGTTATACGCTCGAGCCAGCAAAGTATGACGTGGACGAGTGTAGGCAGAGAGGTATGACTTATGCCGCACCCATCAAAGTTACACTTCGTTTGATCGTATTTGAGGTCAATGAAGAGACAGAAGCTAAAAATATTCGAGATGTAAAAGAGCAAGAGGTTTATTTAGGAGAAATTCCTCTCATGACGGCCAATGGCTCTTTTATTATTAATGGAACAGAGAGGGTTGTCGTTAGTCAGCTTCATCGATCTCCAGGTGTCTTTTTTGATCATGATGGGGGTAAAAATAATGCGAGTGGAAAATTAATTTATTCAGCCCGAGTTATTCCTTATCGAGGTTCTTGGTTGGATTTTGAGTTTGATCAAAAAGACTTGATTTATGTTCGCATTGATCGCCGTCGTAAATTTCCAGCAACTATTTTGTTAAAGGCCCTTGGGTATAATACGGAGCAATTATTAGAACATTTCTATGATCTCGATGAGGTTTATGTTCGTGATGGAAAATTATATCGAAAGCTAGATATTGATCGTTTATCGGGTCAGCGCGCTATCGTGGATATTTTTGATCCGAAAAATGGAGAAGCTATTGTTAAGGCAGGCCGACGTATTACTCGAGCAATAGTTAAAAAGCTCAAAGAACTTGAAGTTACAGAAGTTGAGGTAGGGGAGGCCGAATTAGAAGGCAAGGTTCTCGCTAAACCTATTATTGATGAGGAGACTGGAGAGATTGTAGCGGATGCTAACTCTGAGCTTACTAAGATTAATTTAAGGAAAGCTCTAGAGATTGGTACTACTAAATTTTATCTTATTTTTTTCGATGGATTATCTGTTGGTCCTTTTTTGCGTAACACTTTATTGGTTGATAAAATAAACACTAAAGAAGAGGCTTTGCTGGAGATTTATAAACGCTTGCGTCCTGGCGAACCCCCTACTCTTGAAGCTGTAACAGTTTTTTTTAAAAAGCTCTTTTTTGATCCTGAAACTTATGATTTGTCAGAAGTGGGACGAATTAAAATTAATCATAAATTTGGTATTCCAATGGAGGAGTGCCCTCCTGATTATAGAATTTTAACGAATAAAGATATTTTAGCCACTGTAAAGCAGTTGATTGATTTAAAAAATGGCCGCGGAGTTGTTGATGATATTGATCACCTCGGTAATAGGCGTGTGCGATCCGTAGGTGAGTTGTTAGAGAACCAATATCGTATTGGTCTTGTTAGAATGGAGAGAGCTATTCGTGAGAGAATGTCTCTTCAGGATGTTGAAACGATGATGCCCCATGATTTAGTGAATGCGAAACCAGTGAATGCAGTTGTAAAAGAGTTTTTTGGAGCTTCTCAACTTTCGCAGTTCATGGATCAGACTAATCCACTTTCAGAAATTACTCATAAAAGAAGATTATCTGCTTTGGGGCCAGGAGGCTTAACGCGAGATCGGGCTGGATTTGAAGTTCGAGACGTTCATCCCACTCACTATGGGCGTATTTGTCCAATTGAGACTCCAGAGGGGCCAAATATTGGTTTGATTGCATCCTTAGCAACTTATGCCAGGATCAACAATTATGGCTTTATTGAAACACCTTATCGTCGCGTGGAAACGTCCAAGGTGTCTAAAGATATTTCTTATTTATCTGCTTTAGAAGAGCAGGGTCATTTGATTGCACAAGCAACAAGAGAATCAGGAATCCATCGTGAAATTACCACTGAAAATGTAACGTGCAGAAGAGATGGAGAATATGAGGTTGTCGATAAAAATAAAGTTACATTGATGGATGTTTCTCCTAGTCAGCTTGTGTCTATTGCAGCGAGCTTAATTCCATTTTTAGAGCATGATGATGCGAATAGAGCTCTTATGGGATCCAATATGCAAAGGCAAGCCGTGCCATTGCTTCGTTCAAGAGCGCCCCTTGTAGGAACAGGTGTGGAAAAATTAGTTGCCCGTGATTCGGGAACTTCTGTTGTTGCTCAGAATGACGGTGTTATTGAGGAGGTAGATGCTTCAAGAATTGTTATTCGTCGACTGGCAAAAGGAGGAGAAATTGGGGCTAACGTTGATATTTATAATCTTACAAAGTATCAACGTACAAATCAAAATACTTGTTTCAATCAAAAGCCTATAGTTCAAAAGGGTGATCGTGTTTCAAAAGGGGATATTATTGCGGATGGGCCTTCTACAGAGTTGGGAGAATTAGCTCTTGGTCAAAATATCTTGGTCGCGTTTACTCCTTGGATGGGTTATAACTTTGAAGATTCTATTTTAATTAGTGAGCGGCTTCTAAAGGAAGATACTTATACATCCATTCACATTGAAGAATTTGAATGTGTTGCAAGAGATACAAAGCTAGGAAAAGAAGAGATTACTCGAGATATTGCTAATGTGGGAGAGGAAGCTCTTAAAGATCTTGATGGGTCTGGTATTATTCGTATTGGTGCAGAGGTGAAGCCAGGCTACATTTTGGTTGGTAAAGTAACGCCAAAAGGTGAAACACAACTTTCTCCTGAAGAAAAGCTATTGAGAGCTATTTTTGGTGAGAAGGCTGGAGATGTTCGAGATACGTCTTTAAGGGTTCCATCTGGTGTTTATGGAACGGTCATTGATGCTCAGGTTTATAGCCGTGAAGGCGCTGAGCGAGACGAGCGTTTGTCCTCAATTATTGATGAAAAGAAAAAGAAGTTAGAAAAAGATTTATCTGTTGAGCAAAACGTTATCAAAAATAACGCAATTTCAAAACTAAAAGAGCTTCTTGTGGGTAAGACAACTCAAGGGGTATTGCTCAATGAAGATGGGAGCGAGAAGCTTCTGACTAAAGGACAAGTTATTGTTGCGGCTGATTTGGAAACAATTCCATTTGATTTATTATCGTATATTCCATTGGATTCCGATCTTGAGTATCAAGTTACAAAAGTACTCGATAGCGCTAGGAATCAATTAGACGCTGTGAGAATGGTTTTCGATGAGAAAATTGATCGACTTCGTAAGGGCGATGAGCTTCCTCCCGGTGTGATCAAGATGGTTAAGGTTTACGTGGCTATTCGGCGTAAACTTCAAGTGGGTGATAAGTTCGCAGGACGACATGGAAATAAGGGTGTTGTTTCGAAAGTTTTACCTGTGGAAGATATGCCATATTTAGCTGATGGAACTCCTATTGATATGGTGTTAAATCCATTGGGTGTGCCATCGCGGATGAATATCGGGCAAATTCTAGAGGTTCATTTGGGTTGGGCCGCGCATAACCTGGGCAAGCAATTATCACAACATTTAGATAATTGGAATGCTGAACAGGTTCGCAAAGAAATGACTGCTGCTTATAATGATGTTGAGATTACAGAGAAAATAGAAAAGGCCAATGAAGCATCATTGAAATCAATTGTTAACAGCGTAAAAAATGGAATTCATATTGGAACTCCTGTTTTTGATGGTGCCACTGAAGAAGATGTTAAGGGGCTTTTTGCAAAGGCTGGTTTACCAAGTACGGGTAAGACAATTTTATTTGATGGGCGAACTGGGGTTCCATTTCAAAACCCAGTTACTGTAGGAATTATGTATATGTTAAAGCTCCATCATCTTGTTGAAGAAAAGATTCACGCTCGTTCTATTGGTCCATATTCATTAGTGTCTCAACAGCCTTTAGGAGGTAAAGCTCAGTTTGGTGGACAAAGGTTAGGTGAAATGGAAGTTTGGGCAATCGAAGCTTATGGTGCTGCTTATTCATTGCAGGAATTTCTCACGGTTAAGTCTGATGATGTTGCTGGAAGAACGCGTATGTATGAAAGTATCGTAAAGGGTGAGAATATCCTAGAGCCAGGCTTACCAGAGTCGTTTAACGTTTTGGTAAAAGAACTTCAAAGTTTAGCATTGAATGTAGAGCTGGTGGAGTCGGATATTCTTACAGATGCAGTAGAGGGTCCAAATGGTTCCATTCCTGAATCTGGCAGTAACACGGAAAACACTCATTAATTTGCAATTTGCTTTGATAGCAAGAGTTAAAAGGAGAGAACCTTGAGAGACTTGTTAAACTTTTTTGATAAGCCAAAAGATCCATTGTCATTTGATTCTGTGAGAGTGTCTTTAGCATCTCCAGAGATGATCCGAGAGTGGTCTTTTGGAGAAGTTAAAAAGCCAGAGACAATCAATTATCGTACTTTTAAGCCGGAAAGAGACGGATTATTTTGTGCCAAGATTTTTGGGCCCATTAAAGATTATGAATGTCTTTGTGGTAAATATAAAAGAATGAAATATCGTGGTGTGGTTTGTGAGAAGTGTGGCGTTGAGGTGACTCAAAGCAAAGTACGCCGCGAGCGTCTAGGCCATATTGAATTAGCAACACCTGTTGCACATATATGGTTTCTTAGATCTTTACCAAGTCGGATTGGCAACCTTTTAAACTTGTCATTGAAAGATGTTGAAAAGGTTCTTTATTGTGAGTCCTACGTTGTTGTTGACCCTATGGAGACTCCCTTAGTTGAGGGTCAAGTTTTATCCGAAGAAGCTTATCAAGCAGCATTGAATGAGCATGGACCTAACTTTAAAGCAGGAATGGGTGGAGAAGCAGTTCGTAGTCTTTTACGCAATATTGATCCTGAGTATTTATCAAGAAAGTTAAGAATTGATATCAAAGAAACAAAGTCTGATGCTCAGATCAAAAAATTATCAAAACGCTTGCGAGTTGTAGAAGCTTTTAAAAATTCGGTGAATCGTCCTGATTGGATGATGCTTGAGGTTCTTCCTGTTTTGCCTCCGGATCTCCGGCCTTTAGTTCCTTTGGATGGAGGTCGATTTGCAACATCAGATTTGAATGATTTATACCGTCGTGTAATTAATAGAAATAATCGATTAAGAAAGCTTCAAGAGCTTAATGCACCTGATATCATCATCAGAAATGAAAAAAGAATGTTGCAAGAGTCAGTGGATGCGCTTCTTGATAATGGTCGTCGGGGAAAGACCTTTACCGGACCTAACAAAAGACCTTTGCGTTCTTTAAGTGATATGTTGAAAGGAAAGCAAGGCCGTTTCCGACAGAATCTTTTGGGTAAACGGGTTGATTATTCGGGTCGTTCTGTAATTGTTGTGGGACCAACACTTAAGCTGCACCAATGTGGACTTCCTAAAAAAATGGCGCTGGAGTTATTTAAACCTTTTGTATTTAATAAGCTGGAAGAAAAGGGTTTTGCAACGACTATTAAGCAAGCCAAAAGATTGGTGGATCAAGAAACAGTAGAAGTTTGGGATATTCTATCTGATGTTGTTAAAGAGCATCCAGTATTACTCAATAGAGCGCCAACACTTCACCGATTAGGGATTCAGGCTTTTGAACCTGTGTTACATGAGGGAAAAGCGATTCAGCTTCATCCTCTAGTATGTACAGCTTTTAATGCTGATTTTGATGGTGATCAAATGGCTGTACACGTTCCGCTTTCTGTTGAAGCTCAGGTTGAAGCTCGTGTATTAATGATGTCTACAAACAATATTTTAAGTCCTGCGAGTGGTAAGCCCATTATTAATCCATCTCAAGATATTGTATTAGGACTATATTGGCTTACACGGATTCGCCCTGGTGCTCGTGGAACCGGCAAAGTCTTCGGATCTGTTGCAGAGGCTCAATACGCTTTTGAAGCAGGTATTATTGATTTGCAGGCGGCTTGTAAGGTTAGAATTCATGGGAAATTACGAGACACTTCTATTGGCCGAGCTATTTTAAGTGATTCAGTTCCTAAAGAAGTTCCTTTTGAAGAGATTAACGTGGTGATGAATAAAAAACAGATTGCAGCGTTGATTGATAAAACGTTTCGTTTAGCGGGCGCTAAAGCAACTTGTATTTTGGCTGATAAAATTATGGAGCTTGGATTTAAATACTCAACTCAAGCGGGGATGTCGATTGCAATTGATGATATGGTTATTCCTCCTTCTAAAAAACTTTTGATTGCTGAAGCTGAAAAACAAGTTCAAGAAATTCAGCAACAGTATGATGAAGGTCTTATTACTGATGGTGAGCGATATAATAAGGTTGTTGATATTTGGGCTCAGACAAGTGATCGAGTGGCTAAAGAAATGATGGGGCGGCTTGAAAAGCAAAGATTTATTGATGAGCAAGGTCAGGAATTTGAAGCTCCTTCATTTAATCCCATTTTTATTATGGCTGACTCTGGCGCACGGGGATCTGCTACTCAGATTCGTCAGTTAGGTGGGATGAGGGGATTAATGGCTAAGCCTTCTGGTGAGATTATTGAAACACCAATTACAGCTAATTTTCGTGAAGGATTATCCGTACTCCAGTATTTTATTTCCACTCATGGTGCTCGTAAGGGATTGGCAGATACAGCTTTAAAGACTGCAAATTCAGGTTATTTAACTCGTCGTCTTGTTGATGTCGCTCAAGATGTGATTGTGAGTGAATTTGACTGTGGAACACAAGATGGTTTGGTTGTGACCCCTCTTTATCAAGGTGGAGAGATTATTCAAGGTCTGGGAGAAAGAATACTAGGAAGAACTGCAATTAATGATGTGATGGATCCGATCAGTAATCAAATTATTGTTTCGAGTGGTCAAGAAGTGACTGAGTTTCATATTAAAAAAATTGATGAACTGGGTATTGAATCTGTAGGTATTCGATCTGTTTTAACTTGTAAGTCTCGACGCGGTGTTTGTGTTAAGTGTTATGGGCGTGATCTTTCTCGAGGGGCAACCGTTAACCTTGGAGAAGCTGTAGGTATTATTGCAGCACAATCCATTGGCGAGCCTGGAACTCAATTGACAATGAGAACCTTCCACATGGGGGGAGCTGCATCTAAATCTGTTGAACAGTCTGTTCATAATTCACGTTATGATGGGATTGTTAAGTGGAGTGGAGTTTATGCAGTAAAAAATAAACAAGGCAAGAATGTCGTCATGAATAGGAATGGAGATGTTGTTGTTTTTGATGAGAATGGTCGTGAAAGAGAACGATTTAAGTTAGTGTATGGTGCTCTCCTTCATTTTAATGATGGTGATAAGATTCAAAAGGGTGCTGTTATTGCTGAATGGGATCCTTATTCAAATCCAATTATTGCTGAGGTTTCAGGACACATTGCCTTCCAGGATATTGAAGAAGGTGTGACCATGACTGAGCAAGTAGATTCTGTTACTGGATTTGCTACAAAAGTTATTTCAGAGAGCAAATCAGCAGACCAAAAGCCAACAGTACTTCTTACAGACGTGGCAGGGCAGCCAGTTCGACTACCTAATCGTGATTTACCCGCTCGTTATGTTATACCCGTAGGTGCTCATTTAATGGTTGCAGATGGTCAGGAGATTCATTCGGGAGAGTTAATAGCTAAAATTCATAGGGAATCCTCAAAAACTCGTGATATCACGGGAGGGCTTCCTCGGGTTGCTGAGCTCTTTGAAGCAAGAAAACCAAAAGAAGCTGCTATTATCGCTGAGATGGAAGGGTATGTTTCTTTCGGAAAAGACGTAAAAGGTAAGCAGCGTCTGATTGTAACCCCCGAAGTTGGGGAGCAGCAGGAATATCTAATTCCAAAAGGTAAGCACGTTGCTGTCCGAGAAGGGGAATATGTTAAAAAAGGTGAGGCTCTCGTTGATGGGCCAACCAATCCTCACGATGTTTTGAAGGTGCTTGGAGAAAAAGCTTTAGCTCATTATCTTACGAATGAAATTCAAGAGGTATATCGACTTCAAGGGGTAAGTATTAATGATAAGCACATTGAAGTTATTGTGCGACAGATGCTTCGTAAAGTTGAAATCATAGATGCTGGTGATACAAGATTTCTCTCAGGAGAACAGGTTGAGAAATATCAGTTTGTTGAGGAGAATGAAAAAGTGGGAAGCGAAGGTGGCCAAAAAGCAACACTATTGCCATTGCTTCTTGGAATTACCAAAGTTTCATTGAGTACAGATAGCTGGATTAGTGCTGCTTCTTTCCAAGAAACAACAAAGGTATTAACAGAGGCTGCGATTAATTCAAAAATTGATCATTTACGAGGCTTAAAAGAAAATATTATTATGGGTCGCTTAATTCCTGCAGGTACAGGGGTTGCGGCATATAAAAAATGGGATGTTGTTGTTGAAGAAGATGAGCGTGCTGTTTATACATCGCCTTTGCCGGGTGGTGTGCATACCAATGCTTAGAAAACTAAATTTTAGAAAGTTAAACTCTTGACCTATCGATGGAAAAAATGTAAATTCCGCCGCTCGGTGTGAACTAATAGAAGGGGAGCGTAATGCCTACTATAAATCAGCTCATTAAAAACGAGCGCATCGTACAAAAAAATCAAACCAAATCTCCTGCTTTGACCTCGTGTCCGCAGCGCCGGGGGGTTTGTACTCGTGTTTATACAACAACTCCAAAAAAGCCAAATTCGGCTTTGAGAAAAGTAGCTCGGGTTCGATTATCCAATGGATATGAGGTAACTTCTTATATTCCTGGAATTGGACATAACTTGCAAGAGCACTCGGTTGTTTTGATTCGAGGAGGAAGGGTTAAAGATCTTCCTGGAGTTCGTTATCATATCATCCGAGGAGTCTTAGATCTTCAAGGAGTGAATGGGCGTTTGCGTGGTCGATCGAAATATGGTACCAAGAGACCAAAAAAATAATAAGAAGGAACTGATATGTCTCGCAGAAAAGGTAATTATAAAAGAGAAGTGCTTCCAGATCCAATTTATAAAGATGTGGTGGTAACAAAATTTATTAATCGCATGATGTACGATGGAAAGAGGAGTGTTGCTCAATCTCTTTTTTATGGTGCTTTAGAAGAATTGAAGGGGAAAGCTGGTGCAGATGAGCCTTTGGTTGCTTTTAAAAAAGCCCTTGAAAACGTAAAACCATCAATTGAAGTTAGGTCTCGTAGAGTTGGTGGAGCAACTTATCAAGTTCCAGTGGATGTGCGTCCATCGCGTCGGTTGGCGTTGGCTATGAAGTGGATTGTCGCGCAGGCTCGTGAAAGAGGCGAAAAGGATTTTGGAAAGCGACTTGCTGGGGAGCTTTTGGACGCCTACAACAATAGAGGAAATTCCATTAAGAAAAAAGATGATGTTCATCGTATGGCCGAAGCTAATAAAGCTTTTTCGCACTATAACTGGTAAGAGATAAAGATTTTTAATTTGTAAAAAGGAGATTCTTCGGAATCTCCTTTTTTTTTATAGTTTTAAGTTTGACTCACAATGATTTGAAAAAGAATTTATAGGTTTGTGAGTTTAGTTATTAAAAATAGCGGAGAAATTTATGTCCTACATGGATCCCAAGAAACCAGAAGATTTAGCCTTTACTCGAAACTTTGGAATTATGGCTCATATCGATGCGGGAAAAACGACAACAACAGAGCGGATTCTCTATTATACAGGTAAAAGTTATAAGCTTGGAGAGGTTCACGATGGTGATACTGTTATGGATTGGATGGAGCAGGAGCAGGAAAGAGGGATTACTATAACGGCTGCTTCTACGACATGCGAGTGGAAAAACCATCGATTAAATTTAATCGATACTCCTGGGCACGTTGATTTTACTATTGAAGTTGAAAGAAGTTTAAGAGTGCTTGATGGGGCTATTGTTTTATTTGATGGCGTTAGCGGTGTTGAACCACAAACAGAAACTGTTTGGCGACAAGCAGATCGCTATAAAGTACCTAGAATTTGTTTTGTTAATAAGCTAGATAGAGTTGGATCTGATTTTTTCTTTTGTCTTAATTCAATAAAAGAAAGATTGGGTGTTGCTCCTCTTCCATTGCAAATTCCCATTGGAATAGAAGAGGGTTTTGTAGGTATTGTTGATTTAATTTCTAAATCAGCTTTATTTTGGGATGGTGGTAAGGGAGAGAATTATACTATAGGGGATGTTCCTGGAAATCTTATAGAGTTGGTTAACAAGCATAGAGAGGAATTAGTAGAGCGAATTGTTGAGCTTGATGATGGTTTGCTTGAGCGGTATTTGTCGGGGGAAATTATTCCAGTAAATGATCTGAAACAAGCTCTTCGAAAAGGAGTGTTGGCGTTACGGGTGATTCCTGTTCTTTGTGGAGCTGCTTTTAAAAATCGAGGTATTCAGCCTCTTCTGGATGCTGCTGTTGAGTATCTCCCAAGTCCTCTGGATGTGGGATCTGTAATGGGTGATTTTCCATTAGACCCTGAAAAAAAGATAAAATGTAATATTGATTTTCAGGAGCCAGTAGCGGCTCTTGCTTTTAAAATATCTAATGACCCATTTGCAGGAACTCTTACCTATGTCCGAGTGTATTCGGGTGAATTAAAAGTGGGAGAGCAGGTTTTGAATCCGCGTGAAAATAAAAAAGAAAGAATTCAAAAAATTGTTAGGATGCATGCTAATTCAAGAGTTGAAATTAATTATTTACGTGCTGGAGACATTGGCGCTGTTGTTGGTTTAAAATTTACAGGAACAGGAGACACGCTCTGTAGTCCTCAGCGCCAGGTCGTTTTTGAATCAATAAAAACACCTGAGCCTGTGATTGCGGTAGCAGTTGAGGCAAAGTCATCTATTGATCAAGAAAAAATGATGTTGGGTCTTCAGAAGTTAGTGAGAGAGGATCCTTCTGCTAAAATAAAGGCAGATTCAGAGACAGGGCAAACTTTACTTTTAGGCATGGGTGAATTGCATCTAGAGATTCTCATAGATCGATTGAATAGAGAATATAAAATCCAAGCAAATATAGGTAAGCCACAGGTTTCTTATCGTGAGGCTATTTATCGGGAGAGTGTTGGAGAGTATCGCTATGAAAGAGTATTAGGGGGAGAAGAAGCTTTCGCTTTTGTGCGTCTTAGAGTTTTTTCAAGTGAGGCTCCTGCTGGAATTATCACTTTTAATGCAGGAGTGATTGAGCAAAAATTTCCTAAGGAGTTTATTCTTGCAGTAGAAAATGGTCTTCGTGAAGGGCTAGATGTCGGTCCTTTGGCAAGTTTTCCAATGATTCATACCAGTGTGGAGGTTTTACAAATTCAGTGGGACTCTGTTAAATCATCTGAAATGTCTTTTAAGGCGGCGGCGGCACTTGCTTTGAGAGAGGCTTTAAAGCATGCTGAATCTAAGTTGTTAGAGCCTATTTTTAAATTAGAGATTACTAGCCCTGAAAGTTTTATTGGGAATATTGTATCTGATTTAAATATGCGAAAAGGGCGTATTTTATCTATGTCTATGCGCGGTGTTGTTCATGTTCTACAAGCTGAAGCGCCTCTTGGAAATTTGTTTGGTTACGCAACAGATTTGAGATCTATCAGCCAGGGGAGAGCTAGCTTTGCCATGGAGTTTAAAGAGTATTCAATTATACCGCAAAAGAGCTCTGCAGAATTATTAAAAACAATGGGAAGATTTTAGTTTTTTTTCTTGACTACGTAAGATGAATTATTGATAGTGGCCCTCCTACGCGCTTTCAATAAGCCAGATTCTAATGGGAGTTCTTATAGGGATGTTCGATTCCTCCTTCCCAGTAAATGAATTGATGGCATGGCAAAAACGAATAACTAAAATGAGAGAGATATGCAAAGTCAAAAGATCAGAATAAGACTTAAAGCTTTTGATCATAAGCTTCTAGATCAGTCGACCCGAGAAATTGTTGATACGGCAAAAAGGACGGGAGCAAAAATTGCTGGTCCAATTCCGTTGCCGACCCGGATTAATAAATTTACTGTTTTAAGATCGCCTCATGTTGATAAAAAATCTCGTGAGCAATTCGAAATTAGAACTCATAAGAGGATGTTGGATATTTTGGAACCCACGCAGCAAACAATAGACCAGCTAATGAAGTTGGACTTGTCTGCGGGTGTTGATGTTGAGATTAAATTGTCAGCTGTATAATGGGAGTGTTTTGTGAGCGAAACTAATACTGCGCAAGCAAATACAAATAGTGAGCTTAAATTAAATGGGCTTTTTCTATTTAAAGAGGGTATGACCACAGTTTATGGGGAAGCTGGTGAAGCGATTCCTGTAACGGTTTTACGTTATGAGGTTTTAACAATTTCACAAGTCAAGACGCCTGAAAAGGATGGATATGCAGCTTTGCAGTTAGCTTGTTGTCCTAAGTCGTCTAAGAATACTTCAAAAGCTGAGGTAGGTCATTTTGCTAAGTCAGGTTTGGCGGCAGGTGCGCTTTATGTGAAAGAAATCAGACAAGAGTTGCCTCAGGGCGATTTGCTTGGGGGGCGCGTATCTATTAATAGTCTCTCTAAGGGAGATACTGTTAGTATTTCTGGAGTCTCTAAGGGGCATGGCTTTGCGGGGGCGGTAAAGCGTTGGGGTTTGGCTGGTGGGCCGGCATCTCATGGATCTAAGTTTCATAGAAGACCTGGGTCTTCTGGAAATAGAACTTGGCCAGGAAGAGTTATGCCTGGAAAGAAATTCCCAGGGCATTGGGGTGTTGAGGCTGTTACTGTTAAAAATGTAAAAGTTGTTGATATCATTGAAGAGCATAATGTGGTTCTTGTTAAGGGGCCAGTCCCTGGCGCAAGAAATTCAATTGTAAAGTTAATAAGGGCATAGTCTATGATAGCTCAAGATGTATTAAATTGGAAAAAAGAAAAGGTTGGAAGTATAGAGCTTGATCCAAAGATTTTTGGAAGAGCTTTCTCTAAGGAGTTGCTTCATGAGGTAGTGAAGTGGCAGCTGGCCTCTCGTCGCCAAGGAACTCACATGACGAAGACAAAGGGTTTGGTGAGGGGTGGTGGTAAGAAGCCTTTTAAGCAAAAGGGTACGGGTGGTGCTCGGCAGGGCTCAAGTCGTTCAATCTTGATGCCGGGAGGAGGAACAGCTTTTGGTCCTCAGCCTAGAAGTTATGCTTATTCATTACCAAAAAAAGTTAGGAAAGTTGCTTTATCTGTTGCTCTTTCTTATTTAGTAAAAGAGGGGCGATTTGTCGTTCTTAATGATATTGATTCCACAGGCAAAACTAAAGACATGCATTCAAAGCTTGTGGGCCTTGGTTTAAAAAAGGCTTTTATTGTAGATGATGTTTTAAAGTTATCTGTTGCTCGTGCAAGTCGAAATTTAGCTAAATTTAAATATGCTGATGTTACTGGTTTAAATGTATACGATTTGCTTAGATACGATAATCTTATTGTTAGTCATAATGCTATAGCCAAAATGGCTGCAAGATGTAATATTGAGGGGTAGTTGTGAAGAGTATTATTTTACAGCCATTAATAACCGAAAAAAATACTTATAGGCAGTCTGATGGAGTGTATGTTTTTCGATGTGCCGTTGATGCGAGCAAAGAGGATATTAAAAAAGCCGTAGAGGTTTTTTTCAAGGTGAATGTGAGTCAGGTTAATACTAGTATTACTCGTAAAAGAGCGAAGAAGACTCGCTTTGGTGTTGGTCGGGTTTCATATGCTAAGAAAGCCTTTGTTAAGCTTCATGCTGGTCAAAAAATTGCGGTCTTTGAAAGGGTATAGAGATGGGAATTAAGAATTATTCACCAAGATCTCACGGAAGCCGTGGTGCTACTGGCTTTGATTTTTCTGAAATAACAAAGTCAAAGCCAGAAAAGTCTCTCACGACATCCTTAACAAAAGCCTCTGCAAGGGGAAACCATGGTCAAATTACAATTCGCCATAGAGGGGGCGGACACAAAAGGCGATATCGCTTAATTGATTTTATACGAAATAAAGTGGACATTCCGGCCGTTGTTGCTGCAATTGAGTATGATCCTAATAGAACAGCAAGAATTGCTCTTTTGCATTATGTTGATGGTCAAAAAGCTTATATCGTCGCTCCCATTGGCTTGTCGGTTGGAGATCAGATATTATCAAGTGATAAAGCAGATATAAAGCCTGGAAATGCACTTCCTTTATATGCAATTCCTGTGGGTACTGTGATTCATAATATTGAATTAAGGCCTGGTAAGGGTGCTCAAGTAGCTCGAGGAGCTGGATCTCAGGCAACTTTAGTTTCTAAGGAGGGGCAGTACTGTCAGGTTCGTTTTCCCTCTGGAGAGGTGAAGTTAATATTATCTATTTGTCGTGCGAGTATTGGTCAGGTTGGCAATACTGACAATGAAAATCTAAACTTAGGAAAAGCTGGAAGAACGCGATGGCGTGGAATTCGACCTACGGTAAGAGGTATGGCGATGAACCCAGTTGATCATCCTCTTGGAGGAGGTGAGGGAGTTGGTAAGGGTCATCACCCTGTAACTCCTTGGGGTAAGCCTTGTAAAGGCTTTAAGACAAGAAATAATAAGCGTACTAACAGCAGTATTGTTAAGAGACGAAAGTAGGGAGTGGCTTATGGCTCGTTCAGTTAAAAAGGGTCCATTCGTGGATTATCAGTTGGTTAAGAAAGTTGAGTATGCGCTCGAAAAAAATGATAAGAAAGTTATTAAGACATGGTCGAGGCGTTCTATGGTAACTCCAGATTATGTAGGGCTAACTTTTGCCGTTCATAATGGAAGAAAATTCGTTCCTGTTTATGTAACAGAGAATATGATTGGTCATAAGTTGGGTGAGTTTGCTCCTACAAGAACTTTTATGGGGCATGCAGAAAAAAAGGCTGCTGCGTCAGCTCCAGCTAAAAAATAGAGGTGGCTAAATGGAAGTTAAAGCAAGCTTAAAATATGCAAGAGTGGGTGCTCAAAAAGCAAGGTTGGTTGCTGATTTAGTGAGAGGGAAAGATGTCTCTGAGGCTTTGAAGATTTTAAAGTTCTCCGATAAAAAGACGTCTGTTTTATTAAAAAAATTGATTGAATCAGCCGTTGCTAATGCTGATGTAAAGGGAGTCGTTGACTCTGATAATCTTTTTGTGAAAACAGTGTTTGTGGACATGGGGCCTTCCTTGAAGAGATTTCGTCCAAGAGCGCAAGGAAGAGCATACGGGGTTTTGAAGAAGACAAGTCATATAAACGTAGTTTTGGGCGAGAGGTAGTTGTGGGACAAAAGGTAAATCCAATTGGGTTACGTGTAGGAGTTATTAGGACCTGGGATTCTCGATGGTATGCTAAGGGGAGTCAGTATTATGAAAACTTACATGAGGATATCAAGCTTCGTAAGTTTTTAAAAGAAAAACTAAAGCATGCTGGTGTTTCTAAAATTGAAATGGAAAGAGCTGTTAAGAAGATTAAAATTATTATTCATACTGCGCGTCCAGGTGTTGTTATAGGTAAAAAAGGAACAGGAATTGATTCATTAAAGGCTGAAGTTCAGAAGCAGACGCCTAATGAAGTTTTTCTTAGTATTCAAGAAGTTCGTAAACCTGATATTGATGCTCAGTTAGTTTCTGAATCAATAGCATTGCAGTTAGAAAAGCGGATCTCCTGGAGAAGAGCTATGAAGAAAGCTATTGCAGCTGCAATCAGGGGTGGTGTGAGAGGTATTAAGGTTCGTGTTTCTGGGCGTTTGGATGGAGCTGAAATTGCTCGTTCAGAATGGTATAATGAGAAATCTGTACCTTTGCATACGCTTCGAGCTGATATTGATTATGGAACAGCTGAAGCTTTGACGGCTTATGGAATTATTGGTTTAAAGGTGTGGATTTATAAAGGTGATATTCTTTCTCAGCGTGAGGTAGAGGAGGCCGGTCGTGTTAAGTCCTAAGCGAGTTAAATGGAGAAAGCAGCATGTTGGGCATGGAGGCGGAGTAGCCTCCAAGGGGAATAAATTAGATTTTGGAGACTTTGGTTTACAGGCTGTTGAAGATGGTCGCTTAACAGCGAGACAGCTTGAGGCTAGTCGTATTGCTATTTCAAGAAGTGTTAAACGTGGTGGAAAAATGTGGGTTCGCGTGTTTCCTCATACGCCTGTAACAAAAAAAGCAGCTGAAACACGTATGGGAAGTGGTAAAGGAAATCCAGAATTTTGGGTTGCAAGGGTGCAGCCGGGAAGAGTTCTTTTTGAAATTAATGGTATCACAAGAGAGCAGGCTGTTGAGGCCTTTACTTTAGCGATGCATAAACTTCCATTTAAAACAAAAATTTTAGTGCGGGAGTAGAGATGAAGTATTCAGAAATGCAAAGCTTGGCGATTGCTGATTTGGTAAAAAAGAGAAAAGAGTTGGTAGGTGAAATTTTTAACCTAAAAATGAAAAACTCTATTGGACAGGTTCAGAATCCGTTAATGATTAGAAACTATAGAAGAGATATAGCAAGAATTAACACAGTAATATCTTCAAAAAAAGTGAAGTAGGTAGTTATGGAGAAAAATAATTCAACACGAGGAAGAAGAGTTGAAGTTATTGGGCAGGTTGTAAGTAACAAAATGGATAAGACCATTTCTGTAGTTACTTATAGAATGGTTCGTCATGGCAAATATGGTAAGTACGTTAAGAAAACCACGGTCATGAAAGCTCATGATGAAGAGAATGTTGCTAAGATCGGCGATACAGTTAAGATTTTTGAATCAAGACCGCTGAGCAAGACAAAGCGATGGACTCTTGCTGAAGTTGTCGAAACGGTGAAAGGTTAGGTTTCATCATGATACAGATGCAGACAAAACTTACAGTAGCAGATAACTCTGGAGCAAAAGAAGTTGCTTGTATTAAGGTTATTGGGGGTTCTAAGAGAAGATACGCCACTATTGGTGACATTATTATCGTATCGATTAAAGAGGCGCTTCCTAATTCAAAAGTTAAAAAGGGAGATGTTGCTAAGGCTGTGGTAGTTAGAACGGTAAAGCAAACAAGAAGACCTGATGGAACTTATATTCGATTCGATGATAACTCAGCTGTTTTAATTAATGCGGCAAAAGAGCCTATTGGGACACGGATATTTGGACCTGTTGCAAGAGAATTGAGAGCAAAGCAGTTTGTGAAGATTGTTTCGCTTGCTCCAGAAGTTCTATAGAGGAATGAAGTTATGAATAGATTAGAGAATCGATATAAAGATGAGATTAGGCCGGGTCTTGTAAAGCAATTAGGCTTTAAGAATGTGATGCAAGTTCCTAAGCTAGAAAAAGTTGTTATTTCTGTTTGTTTAAGTGAAGCTGTGCAAAACCCTAAGGTATTAAACTCTGTTGTGGATGAGCTTACTGCAATTACAGGACAGAAGGCTGTTATCACTCATGCAAAGAAAGCCATTTCTAACTTTAAACTAAGGGAAGGGATTGCTATTGGAGCTCGAGTTACCTTACGAAGAGAGAGAATGTATGCATTTATGGATAAGCTCATGAATTTAGCTTTGCCAAGAGTGCGTGACTTTAGAGGGCTTCCTCCAAAGGGCTTTGATGGTCGAGGCAATTATAATATGGGTTTAAAAGAGCAGATTGTATTCCCCGAAATTAACTTTGATAAAGTTGAAAAGGCTCGGGGTATGAATATTACAATTTGTACTTCTGGTAAAACAGATGCTGAGGGCAAGGCTTTACTTGAAGCTCTTGGTATGCCTTTCAGGAAATAATGAGGTGAAGTTTGGCAAGATTAGCTGCTATTGAAAAAAATAATAGAAGAAAAGCGGTTTCCACAAAGTTTTGGAAACTAAGACGTGAGTTGCGGGCAAAATTTATTGATTCTAAGTTAAGTGATCAAGAAAGACAGGATGCCTTTTTAAAACTGCAAAAATTACCTAGGGATACGTCTCCAGCAAGAGTAATTAACCGGTGCCAGCTTACAGGGCGACCACGTGGTAATTACCAAAAGTTTGGATTGTCTCGTTTGGCTTTTAGGCAGCTCGCTTTAGATGGAAAATTGCCTGGTGTTACTAAATCAAGTTGGTGAGGATAATTAAATATGGATACGGTAGGAGAGTTTTTAACTAGAATACGAAATGCTGGAGCTGCTGGTCATGAGAAATTCGATATTCCCTCATCAAAAATGAGAGAATCAATAGCGAAGATTCTCGTGGATGAGGGTATGGTAAGATCCTATAAGGTGGCTAAAGATAGTAAGCAAGGTGTAATGCGCCTGTATTTAAAGTATGATGATACTGGGGTTCATGTCATATCTAATTTAGCAAGAGCAAGTCGGCCGGGTCGGCGTTTGTATGTTAAAGGTGATACTATTCCTTCAGTACGATCTGGTATGGGTTTTTGTATATTAAGCACTAATAAAGGTTTAATGAGCAGTAGAAATGCTCAGAAGCAAAATATTGGTGGTGAATTAGTTTGTAAAGTTTGGTAGGTGTATTATGTCCAGAGTGGGTAAGGCTCCAATCAGTTTTGATGAAAAAGTACAAGTAACTGTTTCTCCAGCAAATGAAGTTTTAGTAAAAGCTGGGAATAAACAGATTAATTTAAAAGTGCGTCCTGAAGTCAGTGTTGAGCTTGATGGTAAGTCTTTGGTTCTCTCCAAGAATGAAGATTCAAAGACTGCTAGTAGCCTTCACGGCATGTATCGCGCATTAATTCAAAATGCGGTAACAGGTATTTCAAAAGGGTTTACAAAGTCTCTTGAATTACATGGAGTGGGTTACAGGGCAAACGTGGCAGGAAAAAGATTGGAAATGAGTTTGGGGTTTAGTCATCCTGTTGTTTATGAAATTCCAGAAGGAATTGAAATTAAAGTTGATAAGCAAACAAATATTTCTATCACAGGTTTTGATAGAGCCTTGGTGGGAGCTGTTGCTGCAAAAATTAGAAGCTTTAGACCTCCTGAGCCTTATTTGGGAAAAGGAGTTCGATATTCTGATGAGAAAATTCGTAGAAAAGCTGGTAAGTCAGCAGGAAAGTAATGTGAGATTAATATGAAGATAGTGTTGAAAAAAAATACGAGCCCTAAGGTTAATAATAGATTAAAAAAGAAATTGCGCATTAGAAAAAAGGTTTCTGGTACTGTAGAGAAGCCTCGCCTGTGTGTATTTAAAAGCGCAAAACATATTTATGCGTCATTGATTGATGATACTACAGGTAAGACTCTGCTAACAGTTTCGTCTTTAAATATTAAGGATGATTTGTCTGGCGTAGAGATGGCAAAGAAAGTGGGCTTAGAGATTGCGGGCAAGGCCAAGTCAGAAAAGATTGAGACAGTTGTTTTTGACAGGAACGGATTTATTTATCATGGTCGCATAAAATCATTGGCTGATGGTGCTCGTGAAGCTGGTTTGAAATTCTAAGGAGTAGTTAATGGAAAAGGTGAATGCTGAATTTGAAGAGAGAGTCGTCTCTATCAATCGAGTAGCAAAAGTGGTCAAAGGGGGGCGACGGTTTTCTTTCTCTGCTCTAGTTGTTGTTGGAAATAAGGCAGGAGAGATAGGTATAGGAACTGGTAAAGCCGGTGAGGTTCCTGAGGCAATAGGAAAGGCAAGTCGTTCAGCAAAAAAAATGACAAAAGGTGTACAGCTTCACCAATTAAGAACAATCCCTCATGAAGTGATTGGAAGATTTGGTGCTGCAAAAGTTGTCATGAAGCCAGCAGCTCCAGGAACTGGTGTTATTGCAGGAGGAGCTGTTCGTGCAGTTTTGGAATCTGTGGGAGTTAAAGATATTCTTACAAAATGTGTAGGTACAAGAAACCCACATAATGCTGTAAGAGCAACTTTAGATGGTCTTAAACAATTAAAACAAAAAGCTGAGTGAGGTTTCTTGTGATTAAGACATTTCGTATAACATTAAAAAGAAGTCTCATCGGTTGCACTCAGACTCAGAGGGCAACTGTTGAAGCGCTAGGTCTCAGAAAAAGACATCAGACAGTAAAACTTGCTGATAACCCAGCTAATCGTGGACAGATTTTTAAAGTTCAACATTTGCTGGATGTTCAGGTGGAGAAGTAAGATGAGTTTATTGGAAACTTTAGCTCCTAAAAAGGGAGCTACGCATTCAAGAAAAAGAATTGGTCGAGGAAGAGGTTCTGGCCTAGGTCAAACTGCAGGGAAGGGACATAAAGGGCAGCTGGCTCGTACTGGGGGAACTGTACGCCGAGGGTTCGAAGGAGGACAAACTCCTTTAATTCGTCGCTTGCCTAAGTTTGGCTTTAAATGCCCTTCAAGTATAACGTATGAAATTCTTACTTTATCTGATCTTGAATCATTAAATGGTGAGATTACATTAGAGCTTTTAAAGAATTCTGAATTGATTAAAAACACTCAAGTTAAGGTTTTAGCGAATGGAAAAATTACACATGCTATTACTTTAAAAGGTATTAAGGTGAGTCAGGGTGCACGGCGAGCTATTGAGGCTGTTGGTGGAAAGATAGAGGAATAGTCGAGTGGCAGTTATGGATGGAATCTCTAAAAATGCTGATCTACAACGAAGAATACTCTTCACGCTAGGGATTTTGGCAGTTTATCGCATAGGAGTGCATGTTGCTACTCCTGGAGTTGATAATACAGCTGTTCTTTCTTTTTTTCAGGCACAAAGTGCAGGAATTTTTGGGCTTTTTAATACTTTTACAGGTGGAGCTTTAAGTCAATTTAGTGTTTTTGCTCTAGGGATCATGCCATATATATCTGCTTCAATTATTTTTCAACTATTGAGTTCAGCAGTTCCTTATCTTGAGTCACTGAAAAAAGAAGGGGAGCAGGGTAGAAAGAAAATTAATCAATATACTAGGTATGCAACTGTAGTATTGGCAGTCATTCAAGGTTCTGCAATTAGTAGTTGGCTAATGGGTTCATCAAGTCCTGAAGGTAAAGCATTAGTACTTGGTTCACATGTTGGATTTCTACCATTTCAAATTATGACAGTTTTAACTCTGACTGCTGGTACTTGCTTTATTATGTGGTTGGGAGAGCAGATTACAGAAAGAGGCATTGGTAATGGGGCTAGTTTAATTATCTTTACTGGTATTGCAGCTTCGATTCCTGCTGGAGCCCAGAGCTTATTTTCTCTTGTGTCCAATGATGAAATTTCTTCTGCTGCGGCACTGGCTATAGTATTTTTGATGATTTTGGTAATCGCAGCCGTTATTTATGTTGAGGTTGCTCAACGAAAGATCCCAATTCAGTATTCGCAGCGAGGAACAGGTAAGACGGCTATGACAATACCTCAAAGTCACCTTCCTTTAAAACTAAATTTTTCAGGGGTGATTCCTCCTATTTTTGCAAGCTCCTTGTTAATGTTTCCTGCAACGATGGCTCAGTTCGTAAATGCTCCTTGGTTGCAGTCAATTCAAGCTTCCTTGAGCCCTAATGGCGCTATGTATAATATTATATTTGTTTTATTAATTGTATTTTTCTGCTTTTTCTACACAGAAATTGTATTTAATCCAAAGGAAGTAGCTGAAAACTTGAAAAAGCATGGAGGTTTTATTCCTGGAGTGAGAGCTGGCCAAAGCACATCCGATTATATTCAAACAGTTATTGAGCGGATTAATGTGGGAGGAGCTACTTATTTATCAGCAATATGTGTGTTACCTGGGCTTCTAAATGAACTTTTTAAAATACCATTTTATTTTGGAGGTACGAGTTTATTGATTCTTGTTGGGGTAGCGTTAGACACTTCACAGCAGATTCAATCCTATATGTTATCTCAAAAATATGAAGGTTTTTTAAAGGGTGCAAAAATTAGGAGCCGGAGGGTACAGTATTGATTCTCCTCCTATTTGGTGCACCTGGTTCAGGTAAGGGCACTCAGAGTGCCCTGTTAGTTGAAAAAAAAGGTTTTTTTCAGATTAGTACGGGCGATCTTTTAAGATCAGCAATAAGGGATGGTACTAAGCTTGGAAATGACGCTAAGTTGTATCTTGATCAAGGAAAGCTTGTTCCAGATTCGGTTGTTATAGGCTTGGTTGATGATATTTTAGAAAAAGCTCTTAGCAAGGGCCATAAGTTATTTATATTTGATGGTTTTCCTAGGACAGGAGCTCAAGCTCAAAGTTTGAAGGAAATTTTAAAAAAACATGAATTATATGCAGAAGCTGCTGTATTTATTAATGTGGATAATGAGGTTTTAGTTAAAAGATTAACAGGACGGCGTATTTGTCAAGTGTGTGGATCTGTCTACCACATTGAAAATAACCCCAGTAAAAAAAGTGGAATTTGTGATAAATGTGGTGGGCAATTAATTTTGCGTTCCGATGATAAGGAAGAGGTTGTTTTATCGCGTTTAGAGACTTATCAGGTGACAGCTGGTTTGCTTAGAAATTTTTATAATAGTGATGGAATTGTAAAAGAAGTAAATGGTGATCAATCTGTTGAGGTGGTCTATGAAAATATTGTATCAAGTGCTGGTTTGTAAGCAGTTGATAGATAGTTCTAGACTCTTTCTCTAAAATAGTGTAGAGAGGCCATTCTGAAAAAATTAAAACAGCTAGGAAAGTTATGAAAGTACGTCCTTCAGTAAAAAAGATTTGTAGTAAGTGTAAAATTATTAAACGTAAGGGTGCTGTTCGTGTAATTTGCGAAAACCCTAAACACAAGCAGAGACAGGGGTAGTAGATGGCTCGTTTAGCGGGTGTAGATTTGCCCAGAAATAAACGTGTAGAAGTAGCTTTAACTTATATTTTTGGAATTGGTCGTCCAAAGGCTCGATGGATTTGTTCGCAAGCGAATATCCCTGAAAGTCTTAGAACAGAAGGTCTAACAGACGAGCATATTGCAAAAATTCGTTCGGTTATTGAATCCCATATTAAAATTGAGGGTGATCTACGACGTGAAATTGGTTTATCGATTAAACGTCTCATGGATTTAAATTGTTATCGAGGGATTAGACATCGGAAAGGGCTGCCAGTTCGAGGTCAGAATACAAGATCTAACGCACGAACGCGTAAGGGGCCAAAAAAGACGGTCGCTAATAAGAAAAAAGCTGTATAAAAAAGGATAATGTAAAATGGCAACTCCAGGTACTAAAGAAGTAACAGCAAAAAAAGCTAAGAAAAAAATTAAAAAAATAGTCTCTCAAGGGCTTTGTCATATTCAAGCGGGATTTGGAAATGTGATTATTACCATCACGGATGGAGGTGGTGATACGCTTTCTTGGTCTTCAGCGGGCCATCTTGGTTTCAAGGGGAGTCGAAAAGGAACCCCTTTTGCAGCGACTGTAACGGCAGAAGATGCAGGAAAGAAAGCGATGGAGTTAGGGGTTCGGTCTCTTGATGTCTTTTTAAATGGTCCAGGAGCAGGTCGGGAGCCTGCAATTAGAGCTCTTGCTAGCTTAGGGCTTAGAATTAATCTATTAAAGGATATTACCCCTGTGCCGCATAATGGTTGCCGTCCACCTAAACGAAGAAGAATTTAGAGGTTGTTGTGAGTTGTGTAAATAAAAGTGTTTGTAAAATTTGTAGACGTGAAAATTTGAAATTATTTTTAAAAGGAGAGCGTTGTTATACTGATAAGTGTTCATTTGAGAGACGACCTTATCCTCCAGGTCAACACGGTCAGTCCCGCTTAAAGTTTTCTGAGTTTGCACTTCAGCTTCGTGAGAAGCAGAAGACAAAGAGATATTATGGGGTTTCTGAAAAACAGTTTAGAAGGTACGTTGGATTTGCTGAAAAATCTAAAGAAGTGACTGGTTTGGCTTTATTAAAGAATTTAGAGCAACGACTTGATAATGTTGTTGCTACCTTAGGGTTTGCTTCTTCAAGAAAAGATGCAAGGCAAATTGTATCTCATGGTCATGTTTTGGTGAATGGTAAGAAAGTTAATATTCCAAGTTATTCAGTTGTTAAAGGGGACACTATTCAAATTTCTGGTAATGGTAAAGAGATGGCTAGAGTGATGGCTGCAGTTCAAGGGGCCGCAAAGAGAACTATTCCCTCTTGGCTTGAAGTAGATCATGGGGCTTTAAAGGGTATTGTGAAGGATCTGCCAGGGAGAGAAGAGATCACTTTGCCTGTTGAAGAGAATATGATTGTTGAGTATTATTCACGATAAGAGACACTGGAGGTCCCATGCAAGAGCATTATTATTTATTCTGGAAAGATTTAATTAAACCAAAAGGTTACGAGGTAGATCGTGATTCCTTAAGAGATGATTATGGGAGATTTCTAGTAAAGCCTCTTGAAAGAGGGTTTGGGGTAACTCTCGGTAACTCTTTAAGACGTATTCTTCTTAGCTCAATGATGGGGTCAGCAGTAAGCGCTGTTAGATTTGATGGAGTTTTACATGAGTTCTCCACAATTCCAGATGTTTTGGAAGATGTAACTGATATTATGTTGAATCTGAAAGAAGTCCGATTCAGACAGTATAGCTCTGAGGAACAACATTTAAGAATTAATAAAAAAGGGCCTGGTAAAGTTACTGCTGCGGACATTCAAACGAATGATAAAGTAGAAGTTTTGAATCCACATCAAGTGATTGCTACATTAGGAGAAAATGCTCAGTTTAATGTTGAGATTGTTGTGAGTTATGGCCGTGGCTATGTTGCTGCGGATGAAAGAGAACGAGATTTAGCTGTTGGCTTTATTGCAATGGATGCTTTATACAGCCCCATAAAGAAGATTAATTATAGTGTTTCTAATGCTCGTGTTGGTCAGAGGACAGATTATGATGCTTTGACTTTTGAAGTGTGGACGGATGGCTCATTAAAACCAGAGGAAGCGGTCTCACTGGGGTCAAAAATTTTAAAAGATCAGCTTCAAATATTTTTGACTTTTGATGAGGCTATGGAACCGACTGAGGATTTTAAAGACCATAAGAACACGAGTCTTAATGAAAATCTATTTCGTTCTGTTGACGATTTAGAGCTTTCAGTTCGCAGTGCTAATTGCTTAAAGAATGCAAATATTCGCTTTATTGGAGAGTTAGTAGTTAGAACTGAGGCTGAAATGCTTAAGACTAAAAACTTTGGTCGTAAGTCTTTAAATGAGATTAAAGAGATTTTATCTGAGATGGGTCTTGGTTTGGGGATGAAAATTGATGGATGGCCACCAGTTGGTTGGGATCCAAATACGGCTCCTCAAATAAAGCGAGAGCAAGCAAATTAGATCGCATAAGAAAAGTTGTGTGTTGGAGTAAATAATGAGACATAGAAGACGTGTGAAACATTTTAGTCGTAAGCAAGGACCTAGAAAAGCTTTGATTCGGGGGCTTGTTGAGTCTCTGGTTGAGCATGGACGCATTAAGACAACAGTTGAAAAGGCAAAAGAGACTCGCCGACATGTAGAGCGAGCTATTACTTTGGGGAAAAAGGGAAGTCTAGCTGCCCGCAGATTGATTTTGGCGCGCTATCCTCAAGTTAACGTTATGAATTCCATTGTTAATGATCTTTCTGTTCGTTTTAAAGATCGTAATGGCGGATATACTCGTGTTATAAAGTTAGGTAAGCGTCCGGGTGATATGGCAGAGATGGCCTTTATAGAGTTCGTGGATTACGATTTTGCGGCTAAGTCGGCTGAGAGAGTAGGGAGTGGGAGTTCAGAACCACAAAAGAAATCTAAAGAGAATGTAGTTTCATCGAAAAAAGCTGTTTATAGAGTGGCAAGGAAAGTTCGAAATAAAATACAGGCTCAATCTCGTCGAGAGAACAGAGCTTAAAAGCTCTCTTGATTTAATAGAGTAAAATAAAAAAGGCACTATCTTGTTTAGAAATAGTGCCTTTTTTATTTTAAAAATTTAGTAGACTATAGAAATGAAAAGGATTTCATTAAGTTATGGTTACAGTTTTTATTGGTCAAAGAGGAACAGGGAAATCATCTTTATTGAAGAGAATGAGTGAATATCTAAAGGGTATTCCTCATGTTTGTTATGATCTTGATACCGAAATTGAGATAAGAGAGTCCAAAAAAATTACTGACATATTTTCAAATTATGGTGAGGAGGCTTTCCGCCAACTCGAAAGAAAATACTTTAAAAATTTAATAGATGAAGGTGTGGGTTTACATCTTAAACTTTCTTCAAGTCAGATTTTTATTGCTGTTGGAGGTGGATTTGATGTGAGCAATCTTCCGTCTGATTGCAGGGTTGTTTCTTTGTTGAGAGCTAGTGATTCACTTGGGCGCATTTTTTTAGATCGTCCGATACTTGAACCAAAACTTTCTCCTTTGGAGGAGTTTTTTAAGCGTTATGAGACAAGAAAACTTTCTTTTCAAAATGTTGCATGGGAAGAATATTTGATTCCAGAAGGATTGAATGCTCCTTCTTCTACTGAGAAAGAGATTTTAGTTGAAAATCCAAAAAATGTTGGAGGCGTTTTAACGCTTTTACCACAGCATTTTAATTCTAAATTAGGGTTTCAATTTTTTATAAGTAGAAGATTAGAATGGGAGTTAGATTTTTTTGAAATAAGAGATGATCTCCTTTCAGAGAAAGAAATTGAAGAGGCATTAAATTATATTCCAAAAGAGAAAGTTTTACTAGCCCGTCGAGAAATAAAAAAATTTGAGGATAAATTTTTGAATGAGTTAGAAGCTCAAATAACTCTTATTGATTATGACCGAGAATGCATTTCTAACAGCGAGATAACTTCTGTGTCTGGTAATTGTAAAAAAATTATTTCAATCCATTATTTTAGAGAGAAAGAAAATTTATCACTTTTGTTGAAAAATATGGAAGCTTATGAAGAAAAAGGTTTTCATGTTAAATTAGCGGTTGAAATCAATAATTTCACAGAACTTATTTTAGGGCATCATTGGCAAATGAAAAACCAGATGCAAAGAAGTTTTTTACCTCGTTCTAGAGATGGCCGCTGGTTATGGTATCGGTTATGGAAAGGGAGATCACAAAGGATTAATTTTTTTAGAGAGGGAACAGGATCTGCGCCAGATCAGCCCTCTCTTTATCAATGGTTGCAACGAATACAAACCGGCAATTTTTTTGCAGCATTATTGGGTTTTCCGGTTCAACATAGTCTAACTCCACACTATCAGAGTTCATTTTTTGAAAAAAGAGATATGTCTGTTTTGCCTATTTCAATTCATGAAGAAGAATTTACTCAAGCCTTTGATTTTTTGAGTGAAATAGGATTATTAGCTGCAGCCGTGACTTCTCCATTAAAGCTCGTTGCCTACGATAATTGTCAGAATACTACGAGCTTAGCTCAAAAATATAAATCAGTGAATACTATGGTTAGGAATAAAGCTGGTCAGTGGTTAGGACATAATACAGATGAAGAGGGGTTAATTACATTAAAAGATAAGGCAAAAAAAATAATTTATGCAGGTCGTGAAGAAGAAGCAATAATTTTAGATGATTCTTTGAATGAAGAAAAAATTGCTATTTGGGGTGGAGGCGGCACTTTACCCTTATTAAGAAATATATTTTCTAATGCCGAATTCTTTTCTGCTCAAACAGGTATGTCAAGAGAAGGAAAAGACCTATCTCTTTGGATGCCAGAGATTGTCGTTTGGGCAGGAGGCAAATTAAAAGAAGAAGGCATTCAATCTCCACCGAGACATTGGCAACCTCGATTGATAGTTGATCTTAATTATCGTGAAGATTCAGGAGGTCGAGAGTTGGCGTTGAAGTTAGGGTCAGCTTATATTTCTGGGGAAATTATGTTTTACGCTCAAGCTAATGCACAACAAATTTTTTGGCAAAGCCAACTTTAATAAACTTGATAGACAAATGACTCTGCTATTAACGCTAATTATTTTATTTGTGTAGTATAAGGAAGAATGAGTTTCAGCGCTTATCAAAATTGGAGATAATGGCCTCTTTGAGAGCTTGTATGGATCTAACTCCTTTATTTTCAACTCTCATTAAAAGGCAGATTTCATCTTTAAAAATAGGGCTATTAGAAAGCTTTTTTAATTTTTTGGACTTTGATGATTGAGCTACTCGAGTGGGTAAGATACCAATACCACAACCATTCCCAACGAGATCTGTAATAACATCTAGATTATTTGATTCAATAACCCTTCCTATATTAATTTTATGTTTTTTAATTTGGCGTAATAGATTTTGCGTTTGAATAAGAGCTGAATCGCAGATTAAAACTGCAGAGCCAGAATCAATGTCTAAGTTGGGACGATTTTCTCCATTAGACCAAAATGCAACTTCATCATTACAAATTTTACTTATAATTAAATCAGGATGCTTAACTGGATTAACGGCCACTCCAATATCAATTGAAGAACTAATGACTTCTTCAGCAATTCGGCGAGATAAATCATGCTTTAATTGAATTTCTACTTTTGGGTGTTGCTCCATAAAGCGAGGTAAAAAACCAGAAAGCGTGTATAAAGCAACGGAAGGATGGCAACCAATAGTATAAGTTCCTTGAACTTCAAGGATAGAGGCTAATGCGTTGGTTCGTAATTGATCCCATGTTTGTAATAAATGCTTAGCATGGGTGATCAGCTGTTTTCCAGCTTGAGTGAAAATAACACCTTTATTACTACGAGTTAAAATTTTAGTGCCGATAGAATCCTCTAATCGCTGTACGGCCAACGTAAGGGAAGGTTGGCTTATTCCGAGACGCTCGGAAGCTCTTGATAAATTTAAAGTGTTAGCAACTTCAATAATATATTTAATATCTGTTGGAGAGGGTAACATAAGATCCTTTAAGAGTTATTAAATTAAAGATACAAAGTTTTAATTATTTCTTATTTATTCTTTTAAAACATTTATCCTGATGGTGCTTTATTCTAAATACTTTTCTTTTAAATAATTTTTAAAGTAACTAGGATTAAGAGATTCGCCTGTTGCACTAAAAATAAGTTCTTGAGAAGTTAATAAACTTCCTTGAGACCATATTTTATCATTAAGCCACCCTTTAATAAAATTTAAATTTCCTTGTGTTAGATTCTCAACAAAATTGGGATCACTCTGTTTTATCTTGTAGAATAATTGAGAGGCTAAAATAGACCCTAAGGAATAACTTGGAAAATAGCCAAAGGCTCCAGATGGCCAATGAACGTCTTGCATACAACCATTTTTAAAATCATCTTTAGTAGAAAGCCCCAAATAGGTTTGCATCTTGAAATCCCAGACTTCGGGAAGGTCTTTTGCTTCTAACTTTCCAGAGATCAAATCACTTTCAATTTCATAACGCAAAATAATATGCATGGGATAAGTGACTTCGTCAGCATTGACTCTAATGAATGACCTCTTAATTGTATTGAATAGATTAAAGATCCTTTGAGGAGAAGGAATATTTGCACCTTTAAACAAGTGGGTTTCTAATACAGGAAATAGAAATTTAAAAAAATGTTTATTTCTTCCAATGCAATTTTCAAAAAATAGGCTTTGGCTTTCGTGAATATCCATTCCTCTAGCCATTCCAACAGGTTGATGATTCCATTTTGTAGGAAGATTTTGTTCATAGAGAGCGTGACCAGTTTCGTGCATGGTACCCATCATGCTTTCCATGAAGTTAGAGATATTGTATCGTGTGGTCATCCTTATGTCTTGAGGAACTCCTCCACAAAAAGGATGATGACTGGTATCTAGGCGGCCTTTTGACATGTCAAAACCTAGATTTTTTATTAAGGAAAGCCCTAGATTTTTTTGTAAGTGGATAGGGATGGGCGGTAAATCTGTAGACGATGGGTCGGATTTTTGATGATCTATAATCTCTTGTGTAAGAGCTGGTAAAAAAGATTTTACTTGATTAAAAATTTTTGAAATTTCACTTGACGTGATACCAGGTGAAAATTGATCGAGTAGGCAATCATATCCCGTCATTCCCATAGTTTGAGATCTTTGTTGTGCCTCTGCCCTCGCAAGGAGAAGTAACTTTTCAAATAACGGTAAGAAATCTTTCCAGTTGTTTTCGCCCCTCATGATTCTCCAAGCTTGCTGACACTCGGAGGCTGCAAGAGAATAGGCTTCGACCAAATCTTTTTTGACGGCATGAGCACGTAAAATTATTTTTTTCATTTCTCGAAAGTTGGCTTGTTCCCAGAGATGAAGACTCGAAGCATTTTCCTCTACTTTTTGTAGTAACTCAAGCAACTCAGGGTTGATCAGGATTTCATGCTTTATAACATGAAGCTCAGATTGAGCTGCGGCTCGGGCTACTCCAGATTGAGCTGGCATCATGACCGATTCATCCCAGGATAAAATAGCAGAAGCATGATCAAGAGCATTCATGCGTGTGAAGAATTTTTCAAGTTGTAAATATTCATTCATTCTTGGGACTATAGAATTAAAAACCATAAGCCTCAAGTAATTTTGTGGGCGACTGAAGTGAGGTTTTTCCATCAAATAGGAAATCAAAATTAATTTTATAACTAGGAAGCTCATTGATTACATGATGCTGAAGAAAAGTTATGCCCCAGCAGTTGCCCGGAGGTCGAAGAATAACAGCGTAAGTGAGTTGTTTGATTCTAGAGCCATCCCTTTTAGCCGAAATATCATTACCATTATAGATAAGACGACCTGCAAAATTAACATTTTTTCCTGTGGTTCCAAGTTGTAAAAGATAATCTTCGGTGCGCCCTTTAACATCAAAGATTCCTTCACTGTTTGGCGTGTACTTTCTAGAAAGGCCTAATTTTACATAGTTTCCATTTTCGTCATTAATAGTCATGTGAGAAGAAGTATCGCTGAGTTTTTGATAGGGAAAGAAATTAATTTTGGTATAAGTATTAAAATTTGAAAGCCTAATACTTAAAATACTTTCTATATCCGACCATGGTCTTCTGGTTCCACTTTGTTGAGATTCATAAACATCGTATGTTTGGCTTATGCGCCAAGTAAGAAGTCGATTATAACTGGGAATATTGTCTTGGTTCCAAGTTTTATGAGTGATTTTGTTTGTTATCCTATAGGTAATGAGATTTCTATCGTAGAGTCGATCATCGTAATCAAATTGAATACCATTGGCAGCATCCCCCTCTAGATCTGCATTCGAGATAACATCACGAGAAGAAAATGGAATTTCGCTTGATTTGTTATAACCTAAGAATGGGTGACTGGGTTGTTCTAACCAAGGGACGGCAGTAGAAATAATTTCTGGCTGTATTTCGTGTTTAAAGCGTTGAGAGTAAGGGTCTTCCGAACTATCAAAAACTCTACTGAAAGAAGTTTGTAGTTTTAATTCTGTTCTTAAAAATCTTCGGCTTAAATGGGGAATATTTTCAATCCCAAAATTGTAATAAGATTCGCGATAAGAGACTTTAGGAACTAGATTAAAATAGTCTCCTAATTTGGTGGGCCTCGTGATATTTGGTTCAATGATGAGGCGTTGACCGGATCTGATGAGATCTGTTCCTGGATCAAATTGACCGTCTCGAACAGGCTTACAACTGGGGTCTAAGTCCCAATCAGAACTGTTATTGGTTGCCGAACAACTATGAGCCACCTGCCGCTCTTGTTTTCCGTTCGTATTTGTGACAGCGATGATATCATCATAAGAAAAATCATTACGAGCAAAATTTGTATATCGCAAATCATAGTTATAAAAAATTCCCGTATCACCGAAAGGTTGGCGAGTAGAAGACCAATTAATCTCGGGCAGTCTATGGACGCTCTCTTGATTACTTCCCATTGGATGGCTTTGCAAAAAATTGCTATAGTAAGAAGAATCAATACTGAAGTGATGTTGATCTCTATTTTTAGTTAGTGAAACTCTTGATTCTGCTGCGGGATCAGATTTGTTGAGGGTTTCAAAAGGAAAATCATTGGAGTATTGAAGATCGCTAGCATTGTTGATATCAGCCCTATGAATCCAATCATTAGGCAAAACCCAATAGTGTTTGTAGCGCAGGAACCATCGATTAACAATAGAGGATTCTTTTAAAAACTGCTTATAACGGTCTGTATGTCCAAAAATTTTATCGCGAATAAATCCTGAATCCATTTCTCCATAACTATTTTTATCTAAAATATAGCGATAGTTGAGAAGACCCTTCGTTCCTCGAATGGAATAGGTTTGTAGTGTAATTGTGGCATCTTGACTTCTAGAGATAGCCCAAAAAAAGGGTTGAGAGAAACTAAATTCTCCGTTGCCTTCAAAGAGACTTTTTCCTTTAAGTAAATTGGAGGCATTAATTTTACTGTGTCCATAAAACTCTATACTTGGTGCAAGTAGTCCCGTTTGGCGCTCACTTTTGAGAGGTACAACCAGATAAGGAAGCCATAGAACAGGAGCAGTTCCGAAGTGAATAAGAGCATTTTTAATGAGGGCATAACCACCGATTTGAGCTTCAATGGATTGGCCATTAAAGCTCCAAGCTGGTGGGCAGGTGGTACAAGATGTGAATTGACTTTGAAATGCAACATATTCATCGTCACCATTTTTTTCAATGACTTCTCCTTCGAACAGAATTTGACCCGATTGAATAAAGCCTGAATAGATAGTTCCAACGTTAGTTTCATAATTCATGACAATTTTATTGCCACCAATGGTGGCTTTAGGGGTAACAAAGAGAACTTGGCCTTCAGCCTCAAAGGTTTTTGTACTTTGATAAATTTTTGCTTGTTGTGCAGAGAGATGCTGGCCTTTGAAAACGATTTGAACATTTCCTTTAAGTTCAATGGATTGATTTTTTAAATCACGCTCTCCTGATGCTGCTTGAATTGAAATTCCGTCAAAGGTTCCTTGAGCCTTTAATTTTGAAGTTCCTATGACTAATGCAGAAATAAGAAGAAGAGCGAATCTCATTAGATGCAAAAAAATCTCCCACAACAAATACATCAATACGTTTAAATTTAAGAATTGTGGTTAAGTCTATAGATTTAAAGGGAAAGATTCAAGATTTCTGTTGTTTGTAGGCGAGAACCGAGATTGCTGACCAATCTTGTCAAATCATGTTTAAGAATAATGGAATAAACTTTGCATAATTAATTTGAATATATCTCAAACTGCTTTGGCCCTAGATCATTGGTGGTGTATATGTCTAAACTCATTTTATCGTTAACAATTTTTGTAATGACTTATCAAATAACGTCTACTGCGGTGGCCGATGAATGTGAATATCGTATAATATTTCTTCCCCAAATTCATAGAAATGTTATAGATTCTAGATTAGGTGAAACAAATATAGAGGAAGTGGCAAAGTCCCAGTTTCATATTGCTAAAATAATTCTAGAAAATTCTGAAGTCCCTATATTTTCTGAACAAGTAGATGAAAATATCATTGCTTCAAAAATTGAAGGAGATCTTCGATTGGCGGGCGAGAAAATAAAGTTTATTTTTCCATTCGGAATTCCCGAGAATTTTGAAAGTCTTTCTATTAAACAGAAGGAGCAGCTTGCTTTTGCTGGTGCCGACTTTGTTTTATTATTTATTCATAAAATTCAAGTGCTTTATAAGGTAGTAGAAAACCGATCTGTCTCAGATGCCATCTTTGCAAGAATTAATGAGCTGATGGGTGAATTAAAGCCTTCGGATAAGATTGATTCTTATTCTGAGTTAATGATCCTTGTAGATGATGTCCGCGAAAAGGCGGCATTGAATGAAATTAAAAAATATTTTAATTTAAATCCCAAGGAAAAATCAGCTTTTTTGATTTATGGAAAGAATCATAATTTCCGGCGCCATGACGATATTTTTCCTGGAAAGTGTATCAAAACTCCACAAAGTCTAAACTATTAGAGAGTCCATATGGTAGTGCATGGACTAGGAAGATTTAAGAATTAAATGCAGTTGAGTCTTTCCTAATCCAATCAGTATAAAATTGGTATTACTAAAGGAATGGGGTCCAACTAATAGTTTTTCATCCAAAATCTTTACACGATTGATTGTGACAGCGCCACTATTAATGTGGCGACGGGCTTCGCTTTTGCTAGAACAGAGTTTGGTTTTTACCAGAAGATCCAGAATAGGTAGACTTGCTACATCTAAATTTGAAGAGGGGACTTCTTTTGCGAGTGCTTGAAGAGCGGGTTCAGAGAGTTTTTGAAGAGATGTGGGATCTTTGGAAAAAAGAACTTGGGAAGCCTTTTCACAGGCTTCAAATTGCTCACTTCCATGGATCATTATCGTCAATGTTTTAGCCAATAGTTTTTGTGCTTCTCTTTTGTCAGGTGCTGCTTTCACCCAGGATTGGGCTTCGGCAATAATTTCTAAATCGAGCAAAGTTAGAGCATTCAGAAGTTTTATTACTTCTGAATCTTCTCGTTGCAAAAAATACTGATAAAATTGGTAAGGAGTGGTCATTTCTGGGTCTAAATAAATAGCGCCAGATTCTGTTTTGCCAAGCTTATTGCCTGAAGCGTCTGTCAACAGAGGGGAACTTAGGGCATGGGTTTCTGAGCTATGCTTGCGGCGAATTAACTCTATTCCTGTTGTGGTATTTCCCCATTGATCACTACCACCCATTTGAACTTTACATCCATAATTCTCGAACAGATGAAGATAGTCATAGCCTTGCATTAGCATGTAGCCAAATTCAGCATAAGAAATTCCAGTTTCCATCCTAAGTTTCACGCTGTCCTTAGCAATCATGTAATTTATAGTGAGGTGCTTTCCGACATCTCTTAAAAATTCAACAAAATTTATTTTTGAAAACCAATCTAGATTATTTAAAAAAATAGGTTGTACAGGACCAGGAGAAAGGTCAATGAGGGATTCAATTTGTTTTTTGATACGCACTGTATTTTCATTCGCAGTGTCTAACTTTAATAAAGTGCGCTCTGCTTTTTTTCCCGAGGGATCACCAATAAGTCCTGTGGCTCCTCCGAGAAGTACAATAGGCTGTACATTGTGTAGTTGAGCCCGTCTCAAGAGAAGAATAGCGAGTAAATTTCCAATTTGTAAGCTAGCTCCGGACGGATCAAAACCAATATAAACTCTTGGGGTTTCGTTTTTTTGTTTTGCTTGAGCAAAGTATTGTTCAATATTGGGGGTAAAGTTGTGGATAAGTCCCCTTTGATTTAGATGCTCAAACAAATTCATAAATGCAACTCCTGGCTCTTTATCAAGTGTTGCATAGAGACATTTGTATTGCATCCAAAAAATAGTGAATTGGCTTGGTCACATAAAAGATTTATTTCACAGCATTGATTCATTACGAATGGCCAAGTGTTTTTTCCAACTTTTTATTGAAAAATAAAAAGAAAAATCCAACAAGAATCCCTAGGATTGCAAAGACAAGAAAAAATGCTTCGTGAGACATTGAGGAATAAAGGGTTCCTAATCTACCCGCTAGGTAATTTCCAATGAAAGAGGATAAAAACCACATTCCCATCATCATGGACATGAAGCGAGGAGGTGCTACTTTGGTAACAAGAGACAGTCCAATGGGCGAAAGGTACAATTCACCCATTGTGAAAACCCATGTTGTTAATACAAGCCAAGATAAATTCGAGAGAGAGACTTCGGGAGTTATAACACGCATGGCGAGGGAAAGAATAAGAAAGGCCCCTCCAGCTAAAAAACTACCAATAGCCATTTTTTTGACGGAACTGGATTTATGACCTGTTTTACGAAATTTGGCCTCCCACAAGCCCGTTAACAAAGGTGTGAATACAAAAATAAAAAAGGGATTCAAAGATTGATAATTTGTAGATCTTAGACCTAATGATGCCCAATCTGCTTTTTGGTCCGCCCAAAGTTGTAAGGTGTTTCCCTGTTGTTCAAAAATAGCCCAAAAAGCAATAGTTCCCAAGCAAAGGATAACCAAAGCTGTTACTTTTTCGCGATCCAATTGAGGGGTAATTTTTTTTATTGAGTAAGCAATAGCACCTAAAATTCCTAAGATAATGATAGCTTTGAATAGTGATGGAAGCATGAGAAGAATAATAAAACCGGCCATGGAGCCAAAGAAACTAAGGCTCGTATAGAGAAGAATTTTACTTCTTTTTTCTAAAGGGGCTAAATGGTTTTGTGGTTCGGGAGGAAGGTGTTTGCGACCTAAGTGATAAACAAGTAACCCTAGTAACATACCTACACCAGCGAAAGTAAATCCCATATGCCAGGCATCTCCCGGTTGAGTTCTACCTAACATTGTGCAGACCCATTGAGCGAGATTATCGCAGAGAAAAGGAGAGAAAAAGGCACCTAAATTAATTCCCATATAAAAGATAGCGAAAGCTCCGTCACGGCGAGGATCATCCTCAGCATAAAGACTGCCGACTTGAGTAGAAATATTAGGTTTAAAAGCTCCGTTTCCTAAAATTAAAAATAGAAGTGCAAGTAAAAATTGACTTTCAAAAGCCATGAGAAGATGACCAATGGCCATTAAGAAGCCACCAAAGTAAACAGACTTTCTTTTTCCCCATACTTTATCTGCTAAAATTCCTCCAAAGAAAGGAGAAAGATAAATAAAACCTGTATAGAGTCCATAGATTTCTGAAGAGAAGGGTTGAATTTCCATAGGACCAAATCCCATTTCCAGCAAACCTTTAAAAAACTGAAACCCCATCACATTGGCAGCGCGTTCGGGATCAACGAGTAGGTACTTTGTCAGATATAAAACAAGAAGAGCCCTCATTCCATAATAAGACATTCTTTCCCACATTTCTGAAAAAAACAGGACATACAGTCCTTTTGGATGACCGAAGATATTTTGAGTGGTGTTGGTGCTTGCGTTTGATTTAGCCATGAAAGTAAAAACCCCTTGTTCACAGGATCATTGAAGTTTTTACTTATAGGGTTATTTTGGATTGAACACAAATATTTATCTAATCAGTGTCGCAAACATGAAAAAATATTTCGGGGCAATAGACTCCCTATAGATCAATAACGCTGGGCCCGTCCATTTCTAACATTCGTCATATATACTTTGGTGTATTGTACTTTGATGAGTTTATTTTCTTTAGGAGTATCAGATGGAATGGAGTTAATGACAATTTGATTGTGAAGTGGATCGTAAGACCAATCTTGAAGTTCTGTTTTCTTTTTTTGATTATCCTGACAGACTTTATCATTCGGATCACATACTTGAGTTGCCTCATAATAATCATCAGCTGTTACAAAAACTTTAATAGTTCCTAATTCTGGGATGTCTTGTAATTGAATTTTTTGCTTTTCTGTTTTTTCTTGGATTGTTTTTCCAATCTCAGCCAACATATTTGGGAAATCGCCTCTACAAAGAGAAAATTGTTGACCTTGTGACTCTATGAGAAAATTAATGATTTTTGTGGGTTTTCCATCGATCATTCCCGGGTCTACTTTCGCACAACCATTTTTCTTATCTGTTGCCGCTAATAGTCCGAAAGTTGATATTTTTGATCCATCAGAGCTCTGTTTTAATCGTCTTAATTCTTCATTAAGTTGCCTATAAGAAATATTGGTGCTCGAATCGTCAGCGTCAGTAATAATAATGATCGCCAGGCGAGCATCTGGCCTATAGAAACTTTGATTAGAAATGGCAGATAGAGCTGGTTCAGAAAAGGTGCTTAAAATAGGGGAGAAGATTTGTTCATGCTCTGGGCCTTGGTAATTCCCATTCTTATCTCTGAGGGGTAAAATACCTATTAATAAACTTCTTGAAAGCAGTCCAATATCATTATGTTCTCGAGTATAATAGTGAGTTGGGAGGCCGCGAGTATCGCCTTTAAGTGGGAGAAGATGGCCATTAGGGTTGAAGTTTGGAATTTCTGTGCCGTAACGAGAGTCGAATACAGGTACAATTCCAATATGATAATCTAGAGTATTATTATCTTCAATGGCTCGTACAAGTCGATCAATGTTTCTGGAAAGATTTTGTTGATGAACTCCCATGCTTTCAGAATTATCGATTACAAATAAAATATCAACAGCGTTTGAAATCTTCAATTCAGTGATTTCCCCTTCCGCACGCCCTGATTGATCTCGAAGCTCTGGAGGCGTCATTTTTCGTGAATTGGTATGATCACAGGAAATCACAAAGAAGCATGATAATCCTATGGCAAGAAAAGTTAGAAGGCATTGATTTTTATGCGAGGGTTTCATTATTTAGTTCCTCCTTTAAATGGATCTACGGGACATTCACTTGTCGCGGCTTCAAAGCTATCAATTTCATCTAACCAAATATCATTGCTAGAGGTATAGGGGAAAACCAGGGTGTTTCTCTTGGAATTGGATGAAGTGTATTCCGCTTTTTTCTTTTGCATTTGTTTATTATGAGCAAAAACTTGTTGCACAACTTGAGACTCTAGAAGATGCATTTTTTGTAAGATGACTTCAATTTCTTTAGTTTCCTCTTTTGCAAGTTGAGAAAGACGAATGATAATGGCGCTTTCATTCTCAGTGGAGACAGCATTTTGAATTTCTTTATCACGATAAAAATAACGAGGAAGAAATTTAATGTCTTGTCCAAAGTCATCCGCTTTAATCTGATTTAACTGATCTTTTTTGTTTTTCAAAACAGTCAAAGCTTTTGTTAGAGATAAGTTTGTTTGGGTGTCCGCTAATTTTTCTATTTCAGCACTTCGTTCTTTGAAGCGTGTTTTAAAAAAGGAAAAATCTTCTAGTACGCCTTTGATATTGCAGAGTTTATAGTTGATCATGGCTTTGAGTAAATAGGGCTCTGGGCCAATTTGAGGAGCGAGGAGATCACTAGTAACTGTAGTGATCGTTGCTAGAGCTTCATTCGCTTGGTCTTTTCTCAAAAAAGACCAGGTTTTTTCTTCCAAGGCTTCAAGCCAAAAATCAGAAGTTTGGGGAATTTTGTTGTAGAGAGCAATAGCTTGATCTACTTTTCCTTTTTCATAAGCCAGGCGAGCCTCATCTATTATCATTTTTTCACTGGGTTTTTTTGCAAAAGCAAGACACCCTACAAGATGAAAAAAGATCAATAAGAGAAATGCAGTAATATAGTAATTTTTAATTTTCATAGTAAAAATCCTAATGCGAACTGAAGAGACATTAAATTGATTTGAGGGTCTGAAGCGTAAACGTTGTCTTTATAGCTTTGGTAGCGGATTTCAAAGCGGGTAGAAATGTGTTGAGTGAGCCACAATCCTACGCCTGAGCCGAGAGAGAAGAGTGGAGAGTTCTGTGCTGAATCCAATTTAATTACACCTGCTCCAGCCATGAGATAAACGTCAAATTGAGTGACTGCCTGATCGAATAGATTTAATTTTCCATAGATAGGATACCATGAGACTGTTCCTAATTGTGAACTTGTTGGAAAATTAATCTCTGGGAGTTTTGCTTGATTTCCTTGAGCGATGGCTGCAGCTGCCTCATTGGAAACTTGGGTTCCTTCAGCAGTCAAAGCATTGATGTAAGAGTCGTATCGAAATCCTAAGGACCATTGAGGATTGATATGCAGTTCAACTTGAGCACCAGCAGCTTGGGTTCTGATATAGGAATCGCCTCCACTGACCAAACCATAATGGCTACTAATTTCCAAACGTAGATCTCTATCGACGGCTCTTTTCTGAACAACTCGGACCTTGTTTTTATTATCAAGAGCTTTTGCCTTTTTAAGAATAGGTTGACTAGATCCTAATGAATCCCAATCTGCTGCCATTGAAAACGAACCGCACAAGCAGATAAAAAGAGCTTGAAGGATTATTTTATTCTTATTTTTTATCATTTTTATCTCCCTGTTTTGATTCCTTGGGCGTAGGGTTACATTTTTTATTTTCGGTGATATTAAGTTTTTTGACAAACTCCGTGGAGCTGCTTTGTCCATTGTCATCTCCTGCAGAAATAATTTTAATTTCTGTAGGACCTACAGGTTGTGAGCAAGGAATAGTCCAAGAAAAAGAGCATTGATGACGAAAAGGAGATTTTGATAAAATTTTACATTTAGCCAATTTAGGAGATCCAGACAGAAGTACACTTGTATCTGCTAAGTAAGTGGTCATTGTGCCAACATGAGAAGGTAGAAAGCTTTCAAAAGTCCAAGTGTATTTTGAGGTTTGAGCAACTTGTTCTAATTCAGGTTTATTTGTTTTAAAAACAGGGCGAAGCAGTTCTTGGCGATAAGTGATTTCAAAACTAACTAAAGTTTCTGTTGATAACTTATCATTTGCTCCCTTTGCCTGAAGAATCAAATTGCTCATAATGGTTTTTGGGAGTGGTTTTCCATTACTACTCTGCACAACAGGAACGGTAATGATCTTTGTATTGAATACAGCTTTAAAATCCCAGAGGCCAGGCTGTCCTTTCACTGGAGTAGGATCACCCGATAAAATGAAAAAACGCCCACCATTGATGACTGACTCTTTGTCATGAAACTTATCAATATCCAATGGATTTAGAAGAAGGGGTTTTTGTGAGTTTGATGCGGATTCATCTTTAACCCTAATTGTTAAAGGCAGAAGCTCTCCTTCGTTGAGTCGTGTGACATCCGGAAATTTCGCAATTCCTTGAATAGCAACAATTTCAGGTGTTGTTTTAGGAAATTCAAGAGTGTAGTCAATAGCGGTTTCTGCGGCTAGATTTTTTGCGATTTCCTTTGATCGAAGATCTTTGGTATCAGTGATTTCGATCTTCAGATGAAAACGTTTGATTGTTCCAGATTTGAAAATAGCCATGAGGTCGGCAGATGGCGTCCATTTTAATTCCCAAATTCCATTAACAAATTGAGGTTGTTCGGCACCTTGAGGCAAATCATAAGACACTAATTTATAACTTGTTCCTGGAAGGTGCAGTGCTGTGTTGATACGCAGCACGTTTTGTTTGCCAACTTCAAAGACAACTCGAGGAGTGCTTTGAGGGCTTATGGAATACAAATCTGTTTGTATATAGTTTTGATTAATGGGTTCTTCACTATGAACGGGCCCTAGGGTTTTTCTTATTTGTTTGTATTGATTGAGTGAATCATTTGTAGATTTATGTTGTGCACAACCCATCATCCCTAGAGAAAAAAGAAGAACTATTGTTAATAATCCAATATTTTTTTCAGGACTTTGTTCCTTTTTTAAAATTTTGTTATTGTTAATCACAAATTCTCCTTATTTATCTTTCTATTTATTTAAAATCTTATTGAGCTGTTAAGCTTTGTGAGGATCCAGAAACACGTTGGAGAGCAAATGGATAACTAACTTCAACATTAACACCTCCCGCAGGTCGTGGAAATTTCCATGTTTTAATCTTGCTGAGCATGCATTTTTCTACTTGGGAAGAGCGCAAGCTGCTACTGGAAACGGATTGTGAAGCGACTTGCCCCTTTCCATTAATAATAAAATCGACTAGAACTCGTCCTTTTAATTCAGGCTTTTTCTGGAGACCTAGTTCATAACAATAAGTTATTTGTCCAAGGTTTTTCATGACGACTAAAATAACCGCTTCGCGATCAAGCCCTCCTTCAATCATGGCTTCGTCAGAAACTGGATAGCTAAAAGTAGAAGAACCTGAGCCTCCTATTCGTGATGAACCATAACTTTCGTGGCCACCACCCTTACCCTTGGTTCCATAGCTTCCTGATCCGCGGTGACCATTTCCCCAGCCACTTCCTAAGCTGCCTCCGCCTCCACCAACTTGGCCAGCAATGAGGCCTTTTCCGTAGAGGGCTTGCTCATATCCTCCACCAAAATCAGAACCATGCCCCATGGTCCCGTTTCCGACTCCAGTCCCAGCTCCTTTTCCTCGTCCTCCAGTACCTTTTTGGCCACTCACTCTTAAGCCAGATCCTTGTCCAGAACGAACGCCTTTGAGAGTGTTGCTAAGGGTGCCAAGCGTCCCCATTCTTTGAAAAGAGGTGGGTGCATTCTTAGGGGATTTAGAAGAGTTAGCTCGAGGATTACGAGATAAATTCTGATTCTTTGTTCTATTTTTTCCAGATTGTGTAACATGAAGAGATTTTGTTTTATCAATCCGGGGTTTCACAGTAACAGTTTGTTTGCGTTCTTGAGGCATTGGTTGTCGTTTTTCTTTTGTTTTAGCAGCAATAAGATCAGGTTTTTTTGTCTCTAGTTTTTGCGGAGGATCCACTTGGATTGTTACCATGTTTTCAGCTTTAAGGGATTTATCCTCTGATTTTTTTTGTGGAAGAAATAAATAAAATAAAATAAGGATTCCTAGTGTTACACCATGAGAAATAGAACTCCACTTCATTGTTACAGGCAGTGAAATATCTTGTTTTTCAGTGGGTAGTTGAGGATCCAGAGGTGAGTGTTCATCGCCTTTTTGAATTGAAAGGCTGCCATAACTTTTTAATGGAATAGATTCTTCATCATTAATAGAAATGGAGTGGAGTAAGTGGTGTGATTTTTTATAGTCGAAATGAGAATCAACCAATTCAAGCCGTCTTGTATCTTTATTTTGGACCAAGTTGAGATGATTGGATTGACTTTGAAGAACACGAAGGGCTTGGCCTTGATGGTTCTTTAAAATATATAGTTTTGTAGAATTATCTTTTTTCATAGGCACACCCTAATTCCTTTGCATTTCTTTAGCTCTTCGATCTTTAAAATCAGTCCGAATTGAAATGAGGTTTAAAAGAGGTTTTTCATTTTCGACAGTGACTAACCCTTCTCCTGGGACTTGATACTTTCCACCAACCATTTGATCATTAAAAATCATTTTTTGTTCCAAAGGCTTTGATTCTGGCTGAGATTTTATTCCCTTTAGTGATGAGGGATTCTTTTTTGTAGAAGAAATTTGTTTCTTTGCCGCATGAGAATGCTTTTTTCCTGCAACCAATTTATTCTTTTTAGTTTTTTGCGCGGAAATAGAATTGGTCGATGAATTCGCCGCCATCGTTGGAAAAGCCCATAGTGTTGAGATCAAAAGAATCACACAGGTGCTTGCTTTCATTAATTTCATAGGTGACCTCCTCTAATATTTTGTCCTCGGGCTTGTAAAAAAACGACCATACTTTGATTGCCTCGCTTTTTTTCCATCATTAGTAGTTGGCTGTGTAAATCGGGATCAAACGGGTCCTTTTGCAAACTCAACTGGGTTTGAGCAATTTCTTTACTAGAGGGACGATTTTTGAATTCATTTAGCTGATTTTGAACTTCATTCACAATTTCTGTGGGAGCAACAGAGGCAATGGCACTGAGTTCTTTCATCAGGGTCCCTCTGATTCGATCATTGGTATCTATGGTTCGTAATAAAGAAGTTAAATAGGATTTATCTTTCCAGAGGTTTTCTAAATACTGACTTAATTCAGATCGAGCTTTTTTAAAAGGCCAAGCTTGCTGAGAGAGTTCTTTTTTGTAAAGTGTTATTTGCTTAGGCTTCATTCCTGCAGGAACGGGAAGAGATTCAATTTCCGTGGCTAATCTTTGATTTTCATTTTGAAGACGAACGCCTAATAAAACCTTCAGAGACCAATCATTATTTTGTTGGGCTTTTTTGAATTGTGATTGAAGGGTTTGAAGAGAACTAAGTCTTTTCTTGAGACTTTTAGCTAATTGGGCATCATTTCGAGAGTTTAGTGATTGAGATGCTAGCGTGTTGTCTAAAACTTTTAGATCTTTCATGGCATAGACTCTTTGTAAGGTTTTTCCTTCAGAAGTATTTTTGACTCCTGAAAAAGAAAGAATCCATGGGATTTCTGACCAGCGGTTTTCCGTAGTGAAGCACTCTAGTGCAATACTGGCGAATAATTGGGGGCTCTTTTTTAAATGCGGACTCAATTCTCGAAGAGCTTTCCATGGATTTGAACTCATTCGAATAATTTGAGCTCGTGCAAGGTTAATTTGTTCTTGGGAAGATTGAGGAGATTTAATAACCTTATTAAGCCATGGCAATACAGGATACTGAGCTAATTCTGCAATAAGAGCGCCTTTTAATAACTCTTTTGGGTCTTTAGAGCTGAGATAATTCAATTGGAGAAGTGTTTGATAAGCCATCTTAAAATCAAGGATAAACTCAGCAATAGAAAGTTTTTTGTTCAGTGCCCAAGTTTTTTCTTTAGAGTTTATTGATTTCAATGCCAGAAAATCGCTAAGTGAATTCAAGGCAGGTTTCCATTGATGTGCCTTAATCTCTAATTCAACTTTAGTTGCCAAATATTTTTTACGATCAGAAGGTTTCATAGATTTTTGGTGACTATGAAGTCCATTGAGCTTGTCGAGAGCCTCTTCAGCTGTTTTTTTGGAATTATCACGAGAAGCAATAGTGTTGGTGATCTGCATTCCAGAATTAAAAGCAATTTGAATGAACTCAGATTCTTTATGAGGAAATTTTTTTGCGTATTCGAGACTCTTGACTTCTAATTGAACAATATCTTTTTTTAAAGCGAGACAATCAAGTGCAAGATGAGCTGATTTGACTTTGAGTTCTTGATTTGAGTACGATGAATCTACTACGATTTCATTAAAGAGTTCAAAAGCAGTTGTTGTATCATTTGAATCATAGAAAAGCTTCGCTTTTTGGTATCGTACTTTAGCACCCTCTGGACCACTAGGATAAAGAGATAAATAATGATTGTAAGCTATCAAGCGGAGTTTTGAGTTTTTACTGTTCTCAGCCAAAGAGACTTCAGTGACAAGGACTTCATTTAATAATTTTCGAAGCTCATTATTTGCAGTACTGGATTTATCTTTATTGATTTGATTAGCGATAAGATCACTAGCTCGAGAATAAGAAGCAAGAGCTTTATCCGATTGATTAATTTTTTGAGCTAATTGAGCTTGCCATAAATAAACTTCATAATTTTCATTGAAGGATTGAAGGTAATGATCGTAGGCCTGTACAAGAGCTTTTTGAGATTCCTTTATTTTTTCTTTTTTGGTAAATTTTTTAATTTGTTTTTCCCATTGAGTTAGAAAAACTTTAAAGTTGTTAACGTTAAGGTCGCTCGCTTTTTTAGATATTTGCAGGGCATTTAAGTAATAAGAATTTGCTTTTGAAAAATGATAACGATCTCGGTGATAACGAGCTAAACCTAAAAAGGCGCTAATTTTGGGCTCTTCCTTTGTATCTTTGGCTTTAATTAAAATTTCCCACGCCATTACCGCATTATCAAAATCGCCTAGGCGCTCTGACTCTTCACTAAAATAGAGAAGGTTTCTTGACCTCTCGGAAGGAGGTGTGACTTCAAAAACACGTGATAAAAATTGCGGAGAGACTTTTAGTTTTGTAATGAACAATGCTAAATCTCTAGCAACATCAATACGAAATCCTTCTGTGATTGTAATCTCATTTTCATTAGATTGAGAGGTTGGCGGTTTTTTTGATAAAATTAAAAATAAAATATCTGTTGCTTTTTCTATTTCACCTTTATTGTATTGTGCCCAAGCTATTTTATGCAGAAAATAGCTATATTCTGATTGGGGAGCTAAAGATTGAGCCGTTTGAAAATCGCTAATGGACTTATTAAATAAACCTTCTCTAAAGTAATGTTCAGCTCGCTTGGAGTAGGCTTTAATTAAGTTTGGTTTCGTTGTAGTTTTATTTTTTATAAGGCGATTATAAATAGGAAGCGCTTGGTGACCTTTATTGGTTGTTTCTAGGAGGTAAGCCAACTGCAAAGAAGAAAGTCCACCATCTTGATCAAGTTGATGTGCGCTGACGGATGTATAGAGGGTAATAGCCTTATTTCGCGTATCAAGCGATTGTAGGCAATTATCACAGCCTTGTTTTCCCTCCTCCAGAATAAGAAGGCGTGCTTTTTCTGAATATAGATTAGCTAATTGAATTTTAAGAAGAACAGAATTGATCGTTTGATCATTTTTTTTTATATTCTTAAGGGTGGATTCTAGTTTTCCAATCACCAAATCATGGGCTTCCAAATCCATTTTTTCAGCAGCGTAGACCTCTAAAGAAGAGAGAAGGCCCACTACGCTGATCAGTTTTAATAATTTATTGAGCTTTCTTTTTAAAGACATATTTACTCTCCCTGATGTTCTACAGCAAGCTGAAGTTGATTGAGTCCAGCTTCAGATGCAGCGATAAGTACGGGATTTAATTTTTCAATATCATAATTTTTATCAGCAACAATCACGAGCGAGTTCTTTTTCTCTTTGGATAACTTTTCCACAGATTTTTTTAGTTCTCCAACAAGGCTTCTTTCATTCACTTCTTTATGGTTTAAAATGAATTTGTCTTTTTTAACGATAAGAATGTTGTTCTGCTCAGAGAGCTGGCTTTGGTATGCAATTGGTAATTGGATTCCCAAATTTGGATCAATGCTTTCTCCTGAAAGGGCAGGTCCGAATAATAAATAAATAACAAGTATTGAAAAGGCATCTACAAGAGAGGTAATCATCAGAGCTAGTGCTCTTTTTTTAACAGACTTTCCTTGTGGCTTTAAATATGATTGGCCAAGAAGGGTATTTGTTTTTGTAATGGAATCTTTAAGGGAACTCATATTTTAACTCCAGGTTTTGAATCAAATTTAATCGCTGGAGCCAAACCGACAGAAACAGAGAGTCGTTTGAGCTGATCAAGAAGCGTCATTGTTTGGCCATACTTCACTCCTACATCAGGCATAACCACGACCGTTTTAGCTTTCGTTCCCAGGACAAAAGAAGAAATTTCTTTTTGTATAGCATCAGAAGTCCAGCTTTTATTTGGTCGAGTGGGTATTTTCTTTTCAGAAACAATTGATGAATCAGAGCCTCGTTTCCATTGAATAAGATAGTATCCATTGGATTGAATTTTAAAAATAACAGAGTCAGGGACTTTCCCATTTGTGGGAAGTTCATCACCAATTGCTTGATTCACTCCAATGAAGCCCATTTGATTCCACACAGCGGTTGTTAACAAAAAACAAATACAAATGGACAAAACAGAGAGGATAGGAAGAAGATTTATTTCAAAATCGAGGTCTTTGGCTTCTGATCTCATACATTAAGTCCTTTTCGTTAAACTTTTTAAAATCCAATTTCTTAAAAGAACTATGAATTCTTAGAAGTAGTTTTCGATTTTGCTGCTGTTGCTACCGCTGGAATTGATTCAAAAGAATATGTCAGCCAAATATAAACTTTCATGGCCGCTTTATTTAAATCTTCCATTAACTTTTGACTTCTATTTTGTAATACAGCATAGGCCGCTAAAGAAGGGATGGCCACAATGAGGCCGTACGCAGTTGTGTACATGGCGACGGAAATTCCTTGAGAAAGTAAAGCTGCACGTTCCGTCGCCGAAGCTGCTCCAAGAGAGCTAAACGCATCAATCATACCGACAATTGTTCCAAGAAGACCTAACAGCGTACTAATGTTTGCAATAGTTCCTAGGAAGCCGGTGTTTTTATCTAGACGTTGATTCGTTTCAACCAGTACTTCATCCATTTTTAATTGGATTTCTTCTTTGCCGCCATAATTCATGGCTGATTGAGCTCCGACCAGAGCAACAAGATCAATAGGCTCTGCATTTTCAAGAGATTTTTCTTTTTTTACTAGGTCTTGAAGATCTCCTGATTTGATTGTTTTTTCAAGAGGCTGTGCCTTTTTCAATTGATTGGGTTGTCTTCGCACATAAAGTGAAAAAACTCTTTCTGTGATGATCGCAAATGAAATGATTTGGCAAGCGAGGATAGCCCACATCCAGCCACCACCAGCGATAAACCCTTCACCTAATTTTTGTAAAGCCTGTAACATTGTATCTCCTTTTGTAAATCTGGAGCCAATCGAGGGCCCCTCTGCGTGATTCACTTAAGGCAATCTTGATGCCAAATCTCAAAAAGAAGTTAAGGGTTGCTGGCAATGAAAAGAAGAAATTTCATTATAGTTTCTTCTTTTTACAATCCTAAAAAAGTCACTTTTGCCAGAGTTTTATTTTCTCTGCATTTTTTATAATCCTCTAGGATGGGCTTAAATTAGAAAAAACTCATGAAGCTAATAAGATTTGGAGTTGAAAAGATGCTATAGCCTAATTAAATCTTAAAAAGAAAGCCTTAAAATAAATGGACAATATATTGATCACTTGTTGTACAACTGTTGTAGTCATTGATAGGCCCTTAATTGCAAAATCTATATTCTTTAGGCAAATTGATAAGTTATGTTTGGCACTTTCCTTGCAAATTGTTTTAAAGTGAGGAGAACCCATTTATGGCAACATTACAAAAAATTATAAGTAAATTAAAGCTGATTATAAATTTAGGGTTTCTTGTGTGGTTTGTATCCTCGTCTGTGTTCGCTCAGGAATCAGTTTATCAACCTATTTCCTATAAAGAAGATTATTGGAAACAAAGCCAGGTGCCTCTTTTGGGCCAACTTATTCCCGTAAATCAAATTAATTTACAAAAAGGAGTTCATCTCTTTGATGTAGAAATGCTTGGAAAGCATTGGCAAGGGTTAACAAATCCTTTTGATACTATGGGGTTAGGTAGCTTCAGTGCTGATAATCATGAAACTTTAATGCGTTTACGTTATGCATTTCCTTTGGCACGGTACACTTATATCGGCGTCACTTTTGGATTTGCATCCAGATGGGAAGCTGAACTTTATGACGAATCTGGTTTGCTAGACCCAGAGATTTTTATAGGACAACACATTCCATGGAGAAATGGTAATTTTCGGTTATCTTTATCAGCATCACCGAGTTTAGGTCCTGCAGAAGTGACACGCAAAATTACAGTGGATCAGGACTCTGCTAATGGAAATTTTTATCGTGGTGGTTGGAGTATTCGTCCTGAAGCCAGCATCACAGCGCGTGTGGATAAAGTCCTATTAGGAGTTGAAGCGAGTTACCTCTATCTTGGCGATCGAACTATGAACGAAAGTGTTTCAGCCTCTTCAGATGTCCTGCAAGATCCAGCAATTATGTCAGGGTTGGCGCATCAATACTTGGGTGTGAATTCAACACAAACAGGTTATAATTCGTCTTATGGAGCTAGTGGTATGGATGTTTTTGCTTATGGGGATCCAATCCAAACGTTAGTTACGGGTGGACATGCTTGGGCGATTAAAGGTCTTATTGAAATTCCAGATTGGTCTCGTCTGGGTGGAGAAATTATTTATGGTCAAGTTGATGCTTCAACAAGAAAAAATGATTTTAATAGAGAAGTTTTTAATGAGGGTGGCGCGTTTCAAGAAATCAGATTGTATGGACGTTATAAATTTAACGATCAAATGTCACTAACACCCTTAATTAGTTGGATGCCTTCACTGCCGTTGACAAGAGGACAAGAGCGTATGAGTTCTACCTCTGATGTTTGGGGATTACAGCTGACATTTAGATCAAAATTTGAATTATAAAGCTTTCTATCTTGTTTTATTACTTCTAAGAGAGTAAACAAATATAGATGAATAAAAATCAAAAACCTAAAGATTCAGCCCATTCCCATTCCCATTCCCATGGACATCCTCACCATGATTCGTCTAAGAACCTTTCGGCACTTATTGTTGCTTTTTTATTAAATGCAGGTTTTTGTGTTATTGAAGGAATTGGTGGCTATTTGGCATCCAGCCAAGCTATTATGGCAGATGCTCTTCATGATTTTGGAGATAGTCTTTCTCTTCTTCTTTTAATTTGCCTTAAGTATCTTGCTATGAAGCCTGCAAAGGATTCTTTTTCATTTGGTTATCGACGTTTGAATATCATAGGTGCCGCGTCAGTTGGAATAAGTCTTGTTGTAGGTTGTTTTATAATTTTGGGTCATAGTTTTCCTAAAATTTTTAGTCCAACAGCGGTAAACAGTGAACTCATGCTTTGGCTAGCGGTTGGAGGAATTGCTGTGAATGGGTTTGCTTTTTACAGACTAAGACCTGTAGGAGGTCTTGGTGAAAACCTTGTGACTTTGCATCTTCTTGAAGATCTATGGGGTTGGATCATTGTATTTTTTGGAGCTCTTGCGATTCATTTTTACGCTTGGTACTGGCTTGATCCACTTCTTTCGGTCTTCTTAGCATTTTTTATTCTGTGGCGTACTTTTATTCACCTGGGTCAAATTGGCAGACTCTTGCTTTTGGGATCGAGTCAAGAGTTTTCAATGGATAAAATATCCACTTTGCTTAACACAGTTGTCGGGCTTAGCGGATTTCATCATGTTCATGTATGGGAACTCGATTCTGGGTTTCATATTATTACAATTCATTTGGTTTTAAAGCCAGATGCAGATGCTATTGCTATTAAGCAGGAAATCCGAGATAAGTTCTCGAGTTTAGGACCATGCGAAGTAACATTAGAAGTAGAAAGAGAAGGCGAAAACTGTGTTGATCCCAGTCATCCAGCTTCTTTTTGAAAAGTAATTCTCTATATATTTGATTTCATGGCCTGGATATTTTGATTTGAACTCTTCCTTATATTCTTTCAACGAATATGAGGGTTTTTAAAATTTTAGTTAGTGCATCTGTCGTCAATTTTTCCATAGTTGTTTATAATTTTTTTACTCACCATCTCTGTTAACTCAACTCAGGACTTCTACGCGTCTTGATTTAGTGTTAAGTGATCAGGGTGTTATGACATTTATTGGTGATCATTTGAAAAAAGAACAATCTAGTCTTATCAGCATTTTTTTACTAGGGTATTAATGTCAATCTAGCATAAAATCTAAACTAAAAAAAATCACCATCACTGATTGGCTTTATTGATTCAGAATAATTTGTAATCATAGCTGTTACACATGATTGAATAATGGCACATTGGTTTTAATAGTGTGTTTATTCAGAAGTTATTTCAATAAAATATTACTGCGCAGGCTATTTCAATTCGGTGATGTCAGTAAATTAAGTAACTGATTTTTGGATTCATAAGGAGATTTCGATGGTTGAAGGTGCTGTCAATGATTTTCTAATTTTGCGTTTGGTGAAGTCTATAAGAGTAGGTATTTTTTTCTTTTTTTGTTTTTGCTCGATGGTTAGTTTTGCTGGATCTCAGCTCTATTCTGAATGTTTTAAGAATAGTAAAATTTTGTTTGAACCACATCGTTTTTCAAATGAATTCTCCCAGGGAGTTGTGAAAGAATATAAAAATCTTGTTGATTGGAGAGCATTACAAAAAAATAATCTTGTTTTGTACAACTCCGTATCCATTCTTCTGGATCACATGGCCCGCGTTGGAGTAATGATGAATAAGGGTGTTTTTTATTGTCACTTTGATCGAACAGCAGAGTTTTACTTGTTTGGAGAAAATAAAGCGATCTTAAATCAAGGTTGGTTTGATCTTGGGAATTTTTCAGCTCAAACGCCGGCTATGTTTGAGCTTCAGAGGGCTCGAATACTGTTGGGTTTTCATATTTTAATTGGAGCTGCTGGATATTATGATGAGAATTATGAAAAGACTTTAGGTCTTTTAGCTTTAACTCATCTTTTTCCAAATGAGAAAAAAGGATTAAAGACTTCATTAGATAAAGAGCAAAACATAGACCTTCTTAAAGTTGTAAATGATATTTTTTTAAACCAGAAGCCATCAGCTTTGTTCACACAATTAGCAGGAGGATCAAGTGGAGTCTCTGGAGGAGGGGATCTATTGAGCTTGTGGATGAAGGTAGCTTTAATTGAACGGGATACGCTTTCTAGGATTATTGATAAAAAATGCAAATCTGAGAGATCATTTTATCTTATCTGCTTGGAGTGGCCAACAAGATATGATTATTTAAAATTTCTTTTTACCTTTAATCTTGAATCGTCCTCTCTTTTAACTCAAGTAGAGTATGTTTACTCACCAAAAGGAGTTATTGGTATTAATATGCCCAAAATATCACTCGAGGTTCTTAGTGCTCTTGATCTGGAAAACAAGATAAAAATTGTTGATTTAATGGTTTTTCACATAGCAAATAGTGCCAATGAAAAGCAGAGATCAAAATAATAATATGATTAATCACAGTCCATTTGAATCATCTGGGATGATCAGGAATTATTTGCAAAAATGGTTACAGGTTCAAGAGGGTATGTCCATTCGCTCTTGGGCTAAATTAATGAGCTTAAGTCATACTTATCTAAGCTTGGTTTTGGCTTCTAAAAGGTTGGTTTCTATTGAAGCTCTTGCAAAAATTTGCGAGACTCTTGATTTGGATTTTCTTTCAAAGAAAAATATTTTTGAGGCTCGAGAAAGAGATTGGTTGAGATTAAAAAAAGTGAATATTTCCGAAGCGCTTAATCTTGGTGAGGTTTCGACGACTAACTCTGCAAAGCATGCGGAAGAGATTTTAGATTCATCACTTCTTTTAAAGTCGTGGATTTATATGGCCCTGTTGGATTTTACGACGTGCGAAGGTTTTGTTGAAGATGAGACTGTGCTATCGCAATATTTTAATATACCCAAAGGAACTCTGCGCAGAGCTATCAAAGAGCTTGAAGATGCAGGTTATTTTAAGCGAGATGGCAACCAGAAGCTTATTAAGACTGTTGAAAATATAAGAGTTTCTGTGCCTCGCAGTAATAAAGCAATAAGGGCATTTCATATAGCTATGATGAAAAAAGCCATTAAAACCCTCGAGGAACAACCAGCTACTAAAAATGTCATTTCAAAAAGGCTTATTAATAGTTACACGGTTGCAGTTAATGAGCAACAATTGCCCTATGTTTTTGAGAAGATCAATTCTGCATTTCAAAGCATTGTGGATGATTTAAGATCAGGAAGCTGTCAAACGGTTTATCAGGTGCAATTTCAAATTTTGCCTCTCATCAAGCCAAAAACAAAAACTCGATAATGAGTCTTGTAAAACGAAAAACCCTTCATTGTTATTTAAGTTTTATTTCAATAATCTTATGGAGGTTTCTTATTGAAATGAAATTGATTGACCACTTTAAAGTAGATCAGAAGCAAAAAAGTACGGACAAGATAATAAATAATTGTGATTTTTTCTTTTTTTCATCAAAAGTAATGAATGTTTAAGAGTTGCGCAAAATAAAAAAGAGAAGATGAAATTTTAAGCTTATTATGATATAAGTAAGAAAAAGAGAATGATTCTTGTTGTCAGATATTTTCTGAGATTAATAAGAATTCATTTTCTGTTTGCATTTGAAGATAGCCTTTGCGATAAAGACCCCTTTCAAATGTAAAATAAACACGCATTTTGCGTATGAAAGGAAATGATATGAAATCAATCGTTATTTCAGCAATCGTGGCACTTGCCTTTACAACTGGTTTTACTTGCTCAAAGAATCAACCAGCTCCTGAGGCAGCTCAAGAACAAGCAGCTCCTACTGAAGCCGCTCCAGTTGATGGAACAGCTCCTACTGAAGCAGCGCCTGCTGATGCTATGCCAACTGAGACTGCTCCTGTAGATTCATCGGCGCCTGCTGATGCGGCTCCCACTGGTAACTAACTTTTATAGAGTTGTTATAGCCTTATAAAGGCTTGTATTTTAGCCAGCAAAGAGTGGTTTTTTGTTTAGCATCGTTTTCCTTCAAGGTGACCTTGTAGATTGAGACAAAAAGCCACATTGGCTAGGGTGAGTCTTTGTTTTTGCTCAGGGTGAGCTTCAGCAATTCTCATTTTTTAGTGATAATTTATCCAATATTAAAAGCCCTGGCTAAATCCAAGGGCTTTTTTTTTGAGAAAGTTAAAACTCCATCATTTTATGAGAGATAAAGAACATTATTAAAAAAGGTAGACTCTGCAATTTTGAAGATTAAATTAAATGAGAGCAGAGTATTTTGGATTTTAGATGTGACAAATGGATCTCTTTTGTCCTTAAAATTTTCAATGTGATAGGATTTAAATTGCATGTTACCCTCCCTCTCAACTAAGATCATACACTGATTGGTTGATCGCAACTTGAAAAAAATTGTGTTACCTTGCTTAAGCTTCATTTTAAAGTAGAGAAGTTACATCTACCTTAATTTGAGCTCTGCAGATGCTTTTTTCTTTTCAGTTTTGTAATACCAAAAGCTATTTACGGCAGCGATGAGTTGATCTTAAACTGGGGGAACTATGGATTCATTGAAACTCTATGGCATATTGTGTGGAGAAAACTTTTCATTTTTAGGACTTGTGATTTGGTTCATTACTCTGTTGATGGTGGGCTATTTAGGAAGTCCCCTTATTATTTGGTCTCTTTTTATACTACTTTCATTATGGTTATTTGGTATTCCTCTACTGATAATAGGACTTGTAACTCTTTTGCTCCTATTATTTATCATTAAACCACTTCGCGTAGTTCTTATTTCGAGTTCTTTGATGAAATTATTAAAAAAATTAGATTTTATTCCAAAGATCTCACCAACTGAGCGTACAGCTTTAGAGGCAGGGGTTGTGTGGGTTGAGGGGGACTTATTTTCAGGAAAACCCGATTTCGCAAAAATCATGCAAGAGCCCTACCCTCAACTTACAGAGGAAGAGAAAAAATTTGTTGCTGGACCCTTAGAACGTCTTTGCGATGCTTTGCACCCATGGAAAATTCATAAAACAAGACAACTTTCAAGCGAAGCTTGGGAGATCATTAAAAAAGAGAAGTTTCTTGGAATGATTATTCCTAAGGAGTATGGTGGTCTTGGTTTTTCAGCACTAGCCCATTCTGAGGTTATCACAGTATTATCATCTCGCTCTATATCAGCAGCTATTTCTGTGATGGTGCCTAATTCATTGGGGCCCGCAGAGTTGCTTATTCATTATGGAACCGAAGAGCAAAAAAAGTATTATTTACCCCGTCTTGCCACAGGCGAAGAAATTCCTTGTTTTGCTCTGACTGAGCCAGGAGCTGGTAGCGATGCAGCTTCTATTAGCTCTGACGGTGTTGTCTTTAAAGATGCGAGTGGACAAATTAAAATTAGATTAAATTGGAATAAACGTTATATTACATTAGCTTCAATTGCGACTATTTTAGGCCTAGCTTTTAGGCTTAGGGATCCAGATAAGTTATTGGGATTAAGCGAAGATATTGGGATTACTTGTGCTCTCATTCCTACCTTGATACCGGGAGTTATGATTGGCCAGAGACATGATCCTTTGACTATCCCATTTCATAATTGTCCTACCCGAGGTCAAGACGTTGTGGTTGGTTTGGATGCTGTAATTGGTGGGATAGATGGTGTTGGTAAGGGATGGGGCATGCTCATGGATTGTTTAGCAGCAGGAAGAGGTATTTCTTTGCCTGCGCAGAGTGCTGGAGGCACTAAGCTTTGTACCTTTGCTGCAACTTCACATGCGTCTATACGACGTCAATTTGGTCTTCCTATTGGTAAGTTTGAAGGTGTTGAAGAGCCTATAGCTCGGATTGTTGGATTTAATTATATGTTAGAAGCTTTACGCCGATTTACAATTGGTGCTTTGGATAAAGGAATAAAACCTCCGGTTATTACAGCAATTACTAAATATAACTCTACAGAAATTAGTCGCAAAGTAGTCAATGATGCGATGGATGCTATGGGTGGGAATGGAATTTCAATGGGACCACGAAACCTCATTGCTGAAATGTATATTGCAACGCCAATTGGTATTACAGTTGAAGGGGCAAATATCTTGACACGGACATTAATGATTTTTGGGCAAGGGGCGCTTCGTGCCCATCCTTATGCCTTTAAAGAAGTTGAGTCTGTTGAAAAAGCTGATGTTCATGGTTTTGATGCCGCTTTTTGGGGGCATATAGGGCATATTGTTCGCAATGGCTTTAGAGCCCTTGTCCTTAGTCTATCTCGTGGTTATCTTGCTGGAATACCTGCAGGGGCTGGTCCTCTTGCCATTTATTATCGCCGGTTGGTTTGGTCGTCGGCTTCTTTTGCTATTTGGTCTGATATCGCTATGGGCACATTAGGCGGAACACTGAAATTAAAAGAAAAGTTAACGGGCCGTTTTGCTGATATCCTCTCTTGGATGTATATTTGTTCTGCTGTTATTAGAAGATTTGAAGCTGAAGGTCGAAAGTCTGAGGATTTAGCTTTCGTGCGCTTTTCACTTAAGTATGGTTTACAGCAAATTCAAACTGGCTTTGATGGAATTTTTGATAATTTATCTGTGCCTGGCTTGTCATGGTTAGTTAAAGGATTTATTGGTGCGTGGTCTCGAATTAACTCTTTAAGCTCTCATATTACTGATAATTTAACTCATGCTATGGTCGATATGATGATTCATGATACTCCTACTCGTGAGCGAATGATTGACGGTTTATATATCCCTAAAGATATTAATCAACAGATGGGACGTCTTCATCATGCCTTTAAAATTGTAAACCAAGCGGACACAGCAGAGAACAAAATAAGAAAAGCTATTAAGGAAGGTCGCTTACCTAAGAAGAAGCCTCATTTACTAATTGAAGAAGCTCTTTCTCAAGCGATTATTACATCTAATGATAAAGAAGTTCTTTTAAAGAGTGAGGCTATTCGATTTGATGCCATTCAGGTGGATGATTTTAATGAAGAGCAATACCATTCAGGCACAATAACAGAGAGTTCTGTTGCGGGGTTACATTAGCCTTGAGGGCTCTTTATTAAGAAAATAGAGCCCAGCTTCAAAATCCAAAGGTTATAATTAGTGAGATGTGGTTATAAAGATATTTTTGTGATGGTTGGCTTGTAGCCTAGCCTTGAATTATAAATTAATGTTTCAATAGATCCATTATCAAGTATCAAGTTTGCCTAGGTTCATTTAAAAAATTCTGGTAATTCTCTTTTATTAATGGGGAGCTATTGGTGGTTAACTAAGCGGCTATGATTCGAGAGGTGGAGTGTACAAGATAGCGATCCATGGATTGATAGAGATCGTGACACATTTCAGGCCACTTTGGTGGGGGGCTATGCCATATTTGAGTAAATTTTTGATTACTTAAAATTTTATTGTGGCGAGCTTTGCTAGGGATATCAATAATATTAAGATTCCATTGGAATTGACGGTTGAGGAGCTGGAATAAATCATATTCAGAGATAGGATAGGATGCAATTTGAAAAAGCCCTGAGAATGGTAGTCCCTTTCGAATAAAGTCAGCAACAAACTGAGATAGGTAAATAGTCGAAACCCCGCAATAATAATCTTTTTTAGAAACAGCTATTGTTTGAGTAGGATTTAAAATTAAATTTGAAAATATTTCTGTAGGATTTTCTAGTTCTGGCCCAAGAAAAGAAGATCTGATAGTGAGGCATCCAGAATCATTAATTTCTCCTAAGGCTTTTGCTCGGCCATAAAGAGTATTGGAGTCTGGAAGCGTGTTTTCATCATAAGGTTGGGTGCGCCCGGCAAAGACCTCATCATTGCTGAATTGAATTAAGAAGGCATTATGTTGCTGGCACCATTCATAGAGTCTTTGAGGAAAAAGGGCGTTGAGCTCTAAGATTTCAGACTTTGTTAAAGCTTTTGTTTTTGCAAGAGTGCTTCCAGAGCAGTTGATTACAATATCTGGATTAACGTTTTTTAAAGCCATTTCAAGTGTTTTTTGATGAAGCAAATCAACGTTATCAATAACGTGATTAGGATTGAAAACTCCGAATTTAAGTATAGAGGCCGCTGACTTTCGTATGCATACCTTTACGAGATTAAACTCTTGGTTGAGAGTGGAGTAAATTTGATGGCCAATCATTCCAAGCCCGCCCAAAATCAAAATTCTCATTTATGTCTCCGAAAACATTCATTGTGCGCATTACAAATTAAAATAACTATAGGCTTCACATAAACCTCAGAAAAATCTTATAAACAAAAGATATTCTTTGAGATTAAAAGATTGGAGTTAGCTATCCATGGTATTTGTACATTCTTTAGCTAACTATCCAAATCTAAATTACTATTAAGTAATTCATAAAAATAATTAAATTTTTCTTTATTAATATTATGAACTACTGCCATTTATTAGTTCTTTATCGGTGGATCAAAATAAAAATTTTAATAAAATAAAATTTATTTTTTAACTAATTGCACATTCCTGCGCACCGATTATCTTTTGGGATGAGTAGCCAAATAGTGGCTATTTTTTAGGTCATTGGATGAGTTAGTGGGCGGGCTTTAAATCATGAGCATTTTGTTTATAGACTAAGGTAGGGTGAGTTTTTTTGATTACTACTTATTATATTATAAGAAAGCTGCAAAAATAATTTTAGTAGATGTTAAGTTTTTGTGGCTTATGTCGATAGATATTCAAATCTCTGTGTTGGAGGAACAATTTGAGTCAATCAGGAGCCGTTTCATCTACTGGCGGGATGCTAGAAGAGATAATAGGATTCATTGGACGAAGCAGTGGTCTTAAAGCCTCATACAATTCTTCCGTTGTTGAAATAAGTCAGCTCTCTGACAAGAGAATACTAGCTCTTTTTTTATCGGATCTAGAGACAGTTTTGCTGAGGGAAGATCAGGATGGAAAGCCATTTCTCCAATTAAATTTGAGAGGTAACAAAAAAATACTTCTTACAGATCAATTGATTGGTTTTAAGCCAAAGCAAACGATTGGTCTTGATTTAAAGAAATTACCAAGAGTTGTAACCACTCCAGATCTTATTAGTGTACTTGAGGCTGTTGAAGAAGCTCTAAGTTCTCCGGATTGTCTGACTCCGGAAACTGAAATGCTGAAAAAAGCCTACTTTTCTATAGTACTCGGTGCTGAATCAATAGGCTTTAATATGAGTGCGGAAAGACAATGGGTCACTAGACTTATGGCGTCAGTAAAGATGAAATCTGCGTAACTATCTGTAATATCAAGATTAATTTTATCAAAAAAAATCTTTATCAAATTAGAATAGAATCCCTCTCTTTTTTTAAAAAAACACAGTTGACGATTCCGGTAGTTTAGTTCAAATTCACCAAACTTCGAAACGCTTTGGGGGCATAGCTCAGCTGGGAGAGCATCTGATTTGCATTCAGAAGGTCGCAGGTTCGATCCCTGTTGCCTCCACCAAAGATAATGTTTGAAAATATTTAAAAATAAATATTGACGAACAAAAAAATGGTAAGTAAGCTGCGAATCTTCGAAAATGCTCTTTGAAAACTAAATAGCTAGAGAATTTTATGGGTTAAAATATATAAAATAAAAACCCAAACACAATTTATTGTGTTTGAGTGATTCACAGAATTTAACTGGAGAGTTTGATTCTGGCTCAGAACAAACGCTGGCGGCGTGCCTAATACATGCAAGTCGAACGGGGAAAGCTTTCGGGTGAGTACTAGTGGCGCACGGGTGAGTAACACGTGGGTAATCTGCCTTCAAATGGGGAACAACCAGTCGAAAGATTGGCTAATACCGCATAAGACCACAGAATCTGCGGATTCAGGGGTTAAAGGAGTAATTCGTTTGAAGATGAGCCCGCGCGAGATTAGCTAGTTGGTAGGGTAATGGCCTACCAAGGCAACGATCTCTAGCTGGTCTGAGAGGATGATCAGCCACACTGGAACTGAGACACGGTCCAGACTCCTACGGGAGGCAGCAGTAGGGAATATTGCGCAATGGGGGAAACCCTGACGCAGCGACGCCGCGTGAGTGATGAAGGACTTCGGTTCGTAAAGCTCTGTCGCAGGGAAATAAATTTGAATGTACCCTGTAAGAAAGGATCGGCTAACTTCGTGCCAGCAGCCGCGGTAAGACGAGGGATCCTAGCGTTGTTCGGAATCATTGGGCGTAAAGCGGGTGTAGGCGGCTTTATAAGTCAGATGTGAAAGCCCTGGGCTCAACCCGGGAAGTGCATTTGATACTGTAGAGCTTGAGTGTGGGAGAGGCTAGTGGAATTCCTGGTGTAGTGGTGAAATACGTAGATATCAGGAGGAACATCGGTGGCGAAGGCGGCTAGCTGGCCCAACACTGACGCTGAGATCCGAAAGCGTGGGGATCAAACAGGATTAGATACCCTGGTAGTCCACGCCGTAAACGATGGATACTTGTTGTTGGAGGTATTGACCCCTTCAGTGACGAAGCTAACGCGTTAAGTATCCCGCCTGGGGAGTACGGTCGCAAGATTAAAACTCAAAGAAATTGACGGGGGCCCGCACAAGCGGTGGAGCATGTGGTTTAATTCGATGCAACGCGAAGAACCTTACCTGGGCTTGACATGAATTGGAAGGGTAGCAGAAATGCTCCCGCTCGCAAGAGTCGGTTCACAGGTGCTGCATGGCTGTCGTCAGCTCGTGTCGTGAGATGTTGGGTTAAGTCCCGCAACGAGCGCAACCCTTGCCTTTAGTTGCCAGCATTAAGTTGGGCACTCTAGAGGGACTGCCGACGTTAAGTCGGAGGAAGGTGGGGATGACGTCAAGTCCTCATGGCCCTTATGTCCAGGGCTACACACGTGCTACAATGGGATGTACAGAGGGTAGCTAAGTCGCAAGATGGAGCCAATCCCTTAAAACATTTCTAAGTTCGGATTGAAGTCTGAAACTCGACTTCATGAAGGTGGAATCGCTAGTAATCGCGGATCAGAACGCCGCGGTGAATACGTTCCCGGGCCTTGTACACACCGCCCGTCACACCATGAAAGTTGGCTGTACCAGAAGTCGCTGTTCTGACCGCAAGGAGGTAAGCGCCCAAGGTATGGTCGATGATTGGGGTGAAGTCGTAACAAGGTAGCCGTAGGGGAACCTGCGGCTGGATCACCTCCTTTCTAAGGATTAATTCCTAGGTCATACAAGCTTAGCTTGTAATCCCATAAATATCTGGCTATTTAGTTTTGAAAGAGCAGTGAATTGGGCCTGTAGCTCAGTTGGTTAGAGCACACGCTTGATAAGCGTGGGGTCGGAAGTTCAAGTCTTCCCAGGCCCACCAAGGCAGGCTTTAAATTGCTTAAAAGTTTTTGCGTTTGATCTTTGACAATTAAATAGTTTGTTTCTAGTGATTTTTAGCGAGGTTAATTCCATTTAAAGCTACAAAGGGCTTACGGTGAATGCCTAGGCACTAGGAGGCGATGAAGGACGTGGTAAGCTGCGATAAGCTCCGGGAAGTGGCACACACATTTTAATCCGGAGATTTCCGAATGAGGAAACTCACTGCATTTGCAGTATTTTTGTCTGAATCAATAGGGCAAAAAAGCGAACGAGAGGAAGTGAAACATCTCAGTACTCTCAGGAAAATAAATCAAAACCGAGATTTCCTTAGTAGTGGCGAGCGAACGGGAAACAGCCTAAACTTTATCTATTTATTTAGATAGAGGGTCGTGGGACCACAACATGGGATCTGGAGAGTTAGCAGAAGACGCTGGAAAGCGTCACCAAAGAAGGTGATAGTCCTGTAAGCGAAAACTCAATAGACCCTAGTGGCATCCCGAGTACCACTGGACACGTGAAATCCAGTGGGAATCTAGGAGGACCACCTCCAAAGGCTAAATACTACCTAGTGACCGATAGTGAACAAGTACAGTGATGGAAAGGTGAAAAGAACCCCGAGAGGGGAGTGAAATAGAAACTGAAACCGTATGTCTACAAGCAGTAGGAGCACTTTATATGTGCGACTGCGTACCTTTTGCATAATGAGTCAGCGAGTTATCTTTGCGAGCAAGGTTAAGCCATTAGGTGAAGCCGCAGCGAAAGCGAGTCTGAATAGGGCGTTTTAGTTCGTAGGGATAGACCCGAAACCCAGTGATCTAATCATGGCCAGGCTGAAGCGAGGGTAACACCTCGTGGAGGGCCGAACTAGTTGAGGTTGAAAACTCTTTGGATGAGCTGTGATTAGGGGTGAAAGGCCAATCAAACTGGGTGATAGCTGGTTCTCCCCGAAATATATTTAGGTATAGCCTTGAGTAATTGTATCCTGGAGGTAGAGCACTGAATGGGCTAGGGGTCCTTACCGGATTACCAAACCCAACCAAACTCCGAATGCCGGTGATATTTAACTCAGGAGGCAGTCCCGGGGTGATAAGGTCACGGGACGAGAGGGAAAGAGCCCAGATCGACAGCTAAGGTCCCTAAATACACACTAAGTGGTAAACGTTGTGGAGCTACTTTGACAACTAGGAGGTTGGCTTAGAAGCAGCAATCCTTTAAAGAAAGCGTAATAGCTCACTAGTCTAGTGGCTCTGCGCGGAAGATATAACGGGGCTAAGTGTGTTACCGAAGCTTCGACTTGTCGTAAGACAGGGGTAGGGGAGCGTTCGAGCGTAGGCTGAAGGTTGACCGTAAGGACAGCTGGACGAACTCGAAGTGATCATGCTGACATAAGTAGCGTTTAACTCGGGTGAAAAACCCGGGCGCCGAAAACTCAAGGATTCCTGGGCAAGGATAATCCTCCCAGGGTTAGTCGAGACCTAAGACGAGGCCACAGGGCGTAGTCGATGGAAAAACGGTTAATATTCCGTTACCGTATTTAAATTAAGTGTAGGAGGGACGGAGTAGGTTATCTCAGCCTGTTATTGGATTCAGGTGTAAGTGTGTAGGTGGTGTTGTAGGAAAATCCGCAATACGTAACACTGAGGCACGAATGCGAGAACTTTTAGTTCAGAAGTGAGAGAAACCATGCTTCCAAGAAAAGCTTCGACATGTTTTTAAATATGCTCGTACCGTAAACCGACTCAGGTGAGTGGGGTGAATATCCTAAGGCGATGGGGTGAATTGTGGTTAAGGAACTCGGCAACTTAACACCGTAACTTCGGGAAAAGGTGTGCCTATTGAGGTGTAAAGATTTACTCTCCAAGCTTTAGTAGGTCGCAGAGAAATGGGAGTAGCGACTGTTTATCAAAAACACAGGCATGTGCAAAGTCTCAAGACGACGTATACATGCTGACGCCTGCCCGGTGCTGGAAGGTTAAGAGGATTTGTTAGCGTAAGCGAAGCTGAGAATCGAAGCCCCAGTAAACGGCGGCCGTAACTATAACGGTCCTAAGGTAGCGAAATTCCTTGTCGGGTAAGTTCCGACCTGCACGAATGGCGTAACGACTTCTCCGGTGTCTCAACCACATGCCCCGCGAAATTGAATTCTCGGTGAAAATGCCGAGTACCCGCAGAAAGACGGAAAGACCCCGTGAACCTTTACTGTAGCTTGGCAGTGATTTTTGAGATTGCATGTGTAGGATAGGTGGGAGCCATTGAAACCGCGTCGCTAGATGCGGTGGAGGCAACCTTGAAAGACCACCCTTGTTGTCTTAGAAATCTAACCTGCTCCTTGAAACGAGGAGAGGGACACTGTCTGGTGGGCAGTTTGACTGGGGCGGTCGCCTCCCAAAATGTAACGGAGGCGCGCGATGGTACCCTCAGCCTGATTGGAAACCAGGCGTCGAGTGCATTGGCATAAGGGTGCTTAACTGCAAGACTAACAAGTCGAGCAGATGCGAAAGCAGGCCAAAGTGATCCGGTGGTCCCGAGTGGAAGGGCCATCGCTCAACGGATAAAAGGTACTCCGGGGATAACAGGCTTATTCCTTCCAAGAGTCCATATCGACGAAGGAGTTTGGCACCTCGATGTCGGCTCATCACATCCTGGGGCTGGAGCAGGTCCCAAGGGTTTGGCTGTTCGCCAATTAAAGTGGTACGCGAGCTGGGTTCAGAACGTCGTGAGACAGTTTGGTCCTTATCTTCTGTGGGCGCAGGAAAATTGAGTAGATCTGTCCTTAGTACGAGAGGACCGGGATGGACGAACCTCTGGTGTTTCTGTTGTCGTGCCAACGGCAGTGCAGAGTAGCTATGTTCGGAATGGATAACCGCTGAAAGCATCTAAGCGGGAAGCCAACTACAAGACAAGTTTTCCCTGGACTTCGGTCCCTAAAGATTCCTTGGAGACTACAAGGTTGATAGGCGGTGGGTGTAATTATAGTAATATATTTAGCTGAACCGTACTAATAGATCGTGAGGCTTTTTTTATAATTTTTATAACTTGGAATTAATTACTTGCTAAAAATCTCTAGAGATAAATTATTTTTTGTTAACGATTTTGCTGGTGCTTATAGCAGAGGGGCAACACCTGATCCCATTTCGAACTCAGAAGTTAAGGCCTCTTGCGGCGATGGTATTGCATGGTTTTCCATGTGGGAGAGTAGCGCAGTGCCAGCTTTTTATTTTAAAAACCGCTCATTTGAGCGGTTTTTTTTTGCTATTATACAATCTAAATTTTTCCCATATTTGATTATTACTTTTATTTTCATTAATAGTGAATTTAATAAGGTATCGGCCGTCTCTTGATGTGGGATTTTCGTTTAAAACGGTGCAATTCAATGAGTATTGGCCATCTATTGTAGTGACCACAGCTAATTCTTTTTTTAAATTCATAGATTCAAAAAATTCATTATTAATGGTTATGTATTTTATAGAGTTCCACTGTTCTGGTAGTTCACCATTTTTTTTTAGCTCTACTAAGTCTTTATTGATAGCTTCAATTAGCATTTGTTCTGAATTTAAATGCGAAGATAAGTCTTCGCTCCATTCGCTTTGATGTAAGGAAAGTGTGATTATTGTAGCCCCTAAAGTGATAAATATTATTGAGAATATTTTTTTCATATTATTTTAAAAATAAGCTGACTTTCTAGATTGAACTTCTGCAGTTAGTGCAATTTGAATTTTTTCTTGAATTTCAGATGTTAACTCGTGAATGAGATCGTTATTATGAGCAGCATCTGGATGGTAAGGTAGATAAATGGGCGGTAAAAATTTTATTCTCCATTTTGAAGGCAATGGTAAATAATTTAGTGGAAGAGGGATGATTAGTTTTTTCAGAAAAAAAGGAAGTTCAAGTCTTGTTAGATTTAATTGGCTTTCTTCTGCACCGATAATGAGGGTTGGTATGATTGGAGTTTTAGTTTCTATTGCCCACCTAACAAAACCTCTTTTGAACTCTTGTAGTTGGTACCGTTGAGTTGTGGGTTTAAAGTTTCCCCGCTCACCTTCTGGAAAGAGGATAACTAAATTATTTTCTTTTAGTAGCTTAACTCCATTTTCTGTAGTTGCTTCAATAAAGCCTAGTTTATTTGCCGGAATTGCTGTTGTTTGTGAAATAAACCATAGAAAATGAGTCATTACTTTTGCTAAGCGTCTTGTTTTGGCTTTGACCTCATGAGTAAGAATAATCGCATCTAACCCTGTAAAACCAGAGTGATTTGGAATAATGAGACCAGCTCCTCTTTTGGGTATATTTTCAGTTCCTGTAGTTTCTAAACGAAAATAAAATTTTAAAAGCGTTACCAGATGATTTTTTATAATAGGATGTAATACAACTTTGCTAATAAAATCAGCTACTGATTCGCTGATAGTTTGTCGTTCTTGCATATTCAACCCCCAAACTATCGAAGAACTTTTCAATTTGAAGTAGTCCATTCTTTATTTTGAAATAATCATCATCCACCAAAACGAAAATACGATTTTGGAGATAAACTTTTTAGAATAGACCCTTATCTCAAAATATTGCTTAGTTAATTCAATGTTATCTTTTATTCCGCTCAAATCTTTTTAAAGATCAGTTTTCTTATCAAGAGTATAATCTGTATGAGGCTCTGATCTCCACTTAATCAATAAAATTCATTTATTTCATTATTAACAAAATAAGAGATGTCGTTAAGTAAATAATACAAATAAATAATTTATTTATTATGTTTCATTTTTTCGTCCTATCAATTGTCATCGGCTTTGTCCACTCAATGCGGCAGTCTTTAAACTAAAGGATATTTACTTTTCATAAAGTATTCTATAAGTGAGGATAAAAATGAGGGGCTGGTAAAAGTGAATGATGTTGATCACAATATTTATTGACTCAAGAAGAAGACTACTTCAATGAGCCTATTAGGAAGTGAATTTCTTCTATAGAACAAAGTATTAGGGGGGAAAGTGGAGAAAAAATATATTTTAGCTATAGACCAAGGCACGACAAGTTCTAGGGCTGTTTTGATTGATGCATCAGGAACATGGATCGGTTCTGCAGAAAAAGAGTTTCCTCAGATTTATCCCAAACCAGGCTGGGTGGAGCATGATCCTGAAAAAATATGGGAATCTATTGAACAGTCTATTACAGATGTTTTGAGCAAGTTTGATGTTAATCCCTCTACAATTTTAAGTATAGGTATTACGAATCAACGAGAAACTGTTATTGCCTGGCATGCTAAAACATCGAAACCCATCTATAATGGAATTGTATGGCAATGCAGGCGAACCACGGATTTCTGTAATAAAATAAGTAAAGACAAGACTACAGTCGCTAAAATAAAAAGAAAAACTGGGTTGGTTATTGATCCTTATTTTTCAGCCAGTAAGATACAGTGGATATTAAAAAATGTTCCTGAAGCAAAAAAGTTGAGTAGTCAAAATTTATTAAAAGTTGGAACTGTAGATTCCTATTTGTTATGGAAATTAACGAGTGGCAGTGCTCATAAATCGGATGTGAGTAATGCATCGAGAACAATGTTATTAAATATAAAATCTTTGGAGTGGGACTCTGATTTATTAAGTTTATTTAAAATTCCAAAATCTATTTTGCCTCAAGTAGAACCTTCCGCTTGTTTATTCGGACATACAAAAGGATTAGCTTGTTTGCCAGATGGAATACCAATTACGGGTATGATTGGAGATCAGCAAGGTGCTCTCTTTGGGCAAGCTTGCTTTGCTCCTGGTCAACTAAAGTGCACTTATGGCACTGGATCTTTTATTTTACTAAACACTGGGAATAAACTCATTTATTCAAAGCATGGCATGCTAACAACTGTTGCGTGGAGATTGGGAAATGTGACTTCTTACGCCCTAGAAGGAGGCGCATTTATTTGTGGGGCAGCTGTACAGTGGTTGAGAGATGGACTGGAAATTATTACATCAAGCAAGGATGTTGAATTGTTGGCTCAGGAAGTGGAAAGTTCTGAGGGAGTTGAATTTGTGCCAGCATTAACTGGACTTGGAGCTCCCTATTGGGTGCCCAATGCAAGAGGAGTTATTACGGGACTGACGAGAGGTTCTCGGAAGAGTCATATTGCTCGTGCAACGTTAGATTCTATGGCCTTACAGAATGTAGATATTATTTTGGCCATGGAGAAAGATCTAGGTAAAAAAATTAGTGGTTTTAATGCTGATGGTGGAGCTGCGTCTAATAACCTTTTAATGCAATTACAAGCTGATTATTTAGGGCAAAAAGTGATTCGGCCAAAGATTATTGAGACTACAGTGTATGGTGCTGGGTTGCTTGCAGGATTAGGAATAGGTTTATGGAAAGACACAAGTGATCTAAAAAAACTCTGGAAAGAAGATCAAAAGTTTATTTCAGAAATAAGTTTAAAAGAACGAACTGTGCGCCTCCAATCTTGGAATCGAGCCATAGAGATGTGTGCACAAAAAAAGATATCTAAATTATCATAAAAATTCATATAAACTACGGTAGCTAGGAATTGAGTTAATATGGACTCTCTCAATCGATTGTTTTTTGTTTAATTGAACTCATCACAAAAAGTGTTTACAGGTTATTGGTTGGTTTGGGATTATTGGGACCATTAGACTTCGTGCTTTTGCTCAAAGGTTTTGATGGTCTATCAGATTTTTCAAGGGGTTTCTAAGTTTTAATTTGACCTAAATGCATTTCTATCTTGCGCTCAATTGAACTTAAATCTTGATTTTCAAAACCTCTGTGCAGGTGTGCTAGCTAATTTCCATAGGCTTGCCTCAGTTTTTCAATATCAAATTTAACCATATTGAACATTTCGGCCATCACGCGTTTTCGTTTTTCAAGATTCGGATTTCTCATCATCTCATCCATAATGGAGGGAACAATCTGCCAGGATAGTCCAAATTTGTCTTTGAGCCAGCCACACTGTACAGGTTGCCCGCCATCAGCAGTGAGCTTTTCCCAATAATCATCAATTTCTTTTTGAGTATCGCAGTAAACCATTAGAGAGATTGATTCATTAAATTTAAAAAGAGGACCGCCATTAACAGCGATAAATTTTTGATTATTGACTTCAAAGTCCACAGTCATTACGGAACCTTCTGGCTTTCCGTGGTGTTCAAAACCCTCCTTATCATACGGGGCAATATGGTTAATTTTTCCATTTTTAAAAATCGAGATATAGAATTGAGCAGCTTCTTCAGCTTCGTGATCAAACCAAAGACAGATAGAAAATGGTTTCATAATGATGTTCTCCTATCATAAAAAGCTTTTTTGTCAGAGTAATGCCTTTACACGATATCATTCGTCGTTATTCCTTGAAAGTCCTCTTGGTGAAAACTTCGAAAAAAGGACATCCAAAAATTTTTTTAAAAGGTTCAACGCTATAGATTTATTTATTAAATGGAATCTTTAGTTCTTTTTGACACATGCACTAAATCATATTTAAATTTATTATAAATAAAAGAGGTATTTATGAATCAAAGTAAAGTTTCAAAAGGATCAGTTTGGGTAGGTCGCATTCTGAGTGGTTTAGCAATTTTATTTTTGTTGTTTGATGGAGTTCTAAAGTTCTTCATGGATAAACTTCCTCCTGAAGCACTTGAGGCCAATGCTGCGCTTCAGTGGCCGATGGAACTCATGCCAGTGGTAGGCTTTCTTTTATTGCTATCGACAGCTATTCATCTTGTGCCTCGGACCGCAATTATAGGAGCTATTTTATTGACCGGATATTTGGGGGGAGCCATTGCCAGTCACGTTCGTGTGGGCAACCCACTATTTACTCACACGCTGTTCCCTGTTTATGTGGCAATCTTGATTTGGCTTGGTCTTTATCTTAGAGATTCTAGGGTTAAAACCATTATTTCAAAGTAATGGTTTTGAATCGTATTACTCTTCATTTATGGAATAAATGACATTACAAAATATGTTAAGAGAATCACGCCGTGGACAGCACCTTGAAGAAGTGTTGATTTTCCTGTCCCCAGGGTGAGAATTCCCACTAGACATGTCATAATCATAAAGACCATATTTTTGGGATCAAGTCCTAGAACAAGCTCACGATTACCATACAAAGAGTAAACAATTACAGTAGGGATAGTTAATGCAATACTTGCAATCCCAGAACCCAAAGCAAGATTGAGGCTGGTTTGAAGACGATTAGCACGAGCTGCATTGATAGCTGCCCATGTTTCCGGTAGCAAAACAATAACCGCAATAAGTAGGCCTACTGTGGATTTAGGAGCGCCAAGATAAGTAATACCTTGTTCAATCATAGGAGAAATCATTTTCGCAAGTCCAATAACAGCGATTAGGCTAATACACAGTGAGGTAAAACTAAGCCATGCATCGACTTTAGAGATATCATGATTTTCTTTGGCTTCATGGGAGTTTTTTTGTTGTTCATTTGTGGGCTCAAAATAAGCCTTGTGGCTAGTCGTTTGAAAAAAAACAAAAAGCAAATAGAGAAGAACGCAGATAATACCAATAAAAATCATTTGAGCAGTATTATAGGTTGGGCCTAGGGTTGTAGTTGTGTAGTTCGGTAATATGAAGACAATCATTGAAAGAGTTACAAGGACTACAAACAAACTTTTTGAACCTTGAACCTGGAACTCTTGCTCTCGGAATTTTAATCCGCCCAAAATCAAACAAAGAGCCACCATTCCATTGGTAATGATCATAACAGCAGCAAATATGGTATCTCGGGCTAAGAAACTGGAATCTACGCCGGCCTGAGACATAAGTGAAATAATGAGTCCTACTTCAATGACCGTTACACAAAGAGCAAGGACTAATGTACCAAGGCCTTCACCAATTTTATGGGCAATGATTTCAGCGTGGTGAACAGACGACATAACGGCAATACTTAAGAAAGTAGCTGTGAGAATAGAGATCCAATAGCCTGCATCCGGGAAGGATTTACTCAGTAAGAATACAAGCAAACAAGATATTGAAATTAGGTGCTTTGGTTCGATTCCTTTTTTAATAAATTGTGTGGCACTTGTTATCATTATCTTGATCCTCCGGAATTTGCAGCCCTATGGTGAGACAGCGGGGTATGTGTGAATAACTTCAGAGAGTTGATTTAAAATTACAGTTAGAATTTTAAACATTATATGGGGAACAAGCAATTAAGAAAATCACAAATCTGAATCAATAAATATTTTACTCTTGTCCATCGAAATTATGGCCAACAATAAGTGGAAATTTTAGAGAAAGTCTTTTAACTCATTTGTCAGCAAGTCCCTCAGGTGTTCTATAATGTAAGCTTTCTAAGGTTGCATGGATTTTCCATTCGAGATCTAGGATTTAATGGGTAGGATGACATCGATTATTGATACATTTTCAATTCTTTAGTGAGAAGAGATATCATTGAGCAATGTTATATTCATAGGCATGATATTCTCTTTAATTTAAAGTCACTGAAAAAAATAACGTAATGAATGATTTAGATCATACTGGTTTTAGAAGCTGATCCGTTAATCTCCTTATATGAATAAGGAGGGGATACATGACGAATACGGTTATTAACCTAGATGTTTTTGAACCATCTCATCGATTAGGCCTTTTATTTTCCATGTATGAGGGCCTGCTGGCAGGAGAATCCTTCATCATAACGATGAAAGAGGGTTTGGATGAAATAAAAAACCAATTAGCAAGTGTTCAAGTTGAAAATTTGAGGTTTAAAAGCATTCAGTCTCTAGGCAATTCATTACAAATCGAGATTAGGAAGATCTCTGAGGGTGATATTGAATATTACGGAAGCTCTGGAAGATGAAGAGGAGTTTGTAGTTATGTTAACAAAATCTCAAGCTAAGGCATTTTTTATTATAGGAACAGCAGCTTTTTCTGCGATTTTTGTTGGTTTGACTATTGATACCTTTCAAAGGATTCCAAGCCAGACCAAGTCTCAGAATCTCACGGAAGAAGTGATTCGAGGAAAGCATTTATTTGATACGAAAAATTGTATGGGTTGTCATACAATCATGGGTGAAGGTGCCTATTACGCTCCTGAATTAACGAAAGTTTTTGAGAGGCGGGGCGAAGCTTTTATTAAAGCGATGCTTCGAGATCCAGAGGCGATGTATCCTGGACAACGTAAAATGACAAACTATCAATTCACTGAGCAAGAGATCGATGATTTGACTGCTTTTTTAATATGGATTGGAGAGATGGATCTCAACGGGTTTCCTCCAAAGCCTGATCTGGTGAAAGTTGCATCACCGGGAGCTGTTGGGGATACATCAGCGTCTGATACTGTGGTTAAGAATGAGAATCGTCCTCAGGTATTTAATCAAATGTGTGTCGCTTGTCATGCCCTGAATGGCCAAGGTGGGAATGTTGGTCCAGCTTTAGATGGCATTGGCAGTCGAAGGGATATTCACTATCTACAAAAATGGCTGAAAGATCCAATGTCAATTAAAGCAAATTCAACAATGCCAAAATTACCATTGTCTGAAGATGAGGTCACAGAGTTGTCCGCCTATCTTTCTTCGCTTAAGGGAGAATAAGTAAAATGAAATATCAATCACAAAAAATAGCTTATTGGTTCTTTGCGGTTTGTATGCTGTTGTTTAGCTTGCAGCTCGTCTATGGATTCATCATGGGATTTGCTCACATGGGGCTTGATGTGCTTCACCAGTGGATTCCATTCAATGTTGCCAGGGCCGTTCATACAAACTTGCTTGTGATGTGGTTACTTTCTGGTTTTATGGGCGCGGCCTATTATATTATTCCTGAGGAGGCGGATCGGGAAATTCTCTCGGTGAAGTGGGCTTATGTTCAATTGATTGCCTTTGTCTTAGTGGGAGTCACGGCGATCATAGGTTTTCACTTTCAGTGGTGGGAGGGGCGAAAGTTTTTAGAAATTCCGCGTCCACTGGATTATCTTGTGGTTGTGGATGTTCTTCTTTTCATCGGCCTTATTGGCGGTACTATCTGGAAGGGAAAAAGATATACGACGACAAGTTTAGTTTTGTTTTTTGGGCTTCTTACCGCTGCTCTTTTATATCTTCCTGGAATGATTCCAACAGATCATCAAACGCATGATTCCTACTGGAGATGGTGGGTTGTGCACCTATGGGTGGAGGGAGTTTGGGAGCTTATCATGGGAGCCATTCTTTCTTTTCTCCTCATTAAATTAACAGGCGTCGATAGAGAAGTGATTGAGAAATGGCTTTACATCATCGTGGGTTTTACCTTTTTAAGTGGAATTTTAGGAACTGGTCATCACTATTACTACATAGGAACACCAAAGTACTGGCTTATTATTGGAGGGGTCTTTGGGGCACTTGAACCCATCGCTTTTTTAGGTATGGCCATTTATGCTATTGCTATGGCGAAAAAAGGTGGACGGAATCCTGACAATAAAGTTGCCATGCTTTGGACGATCGGTTGTGCCGTGATGTCTTTTGTGGGAGCTGGCTTTTTGGGATTTGCACACACACTTCCTCAAGTTAATATGTATACCCATGGAACTTTAGTGACTGCTATGCATGGGCACTTGGCATTTTGGGGCGCTTATGCCTGTCTCGTTCTAGGTATTATTACCTATGCAATGCCACATCTCACCGGAAGAAAATTACAAGACTCAAATTCAAATATTTTTGCCTTTTGGGTCTCCAATATTGGAATGGTTGCTATGACAGTTGCTTTTGGCGTAGCAGGGATTGCGCAAGTGTATTTGGAAAGGAAAGTGGGGCTTGATTTTTTAATCGTACAAAAAGAAATCGAAGTTCATTTTTTAGGGCTCGTGCTGGCGGCCGCTTTATTTACGATGGGTATTCTTGCTTTTGTTTGGAACTTTATTCGCTTTGGTAAACCTCAAGGGAAAATGGGAGCCTAGTTATGAATGAGATTTTCTTGTCGAATGGTAATGAAGTTGAGGTCTTTGAGCGGTGCTATAGGAATAAATTGCCACTGATGATTAAAGGCCCTACGGGATGTGGGAAATCTCAACTTGTGCTGTCTATGGCAAAAAAACTGGGAGTGAATGTTTTTAGTGTCGCATGCAATGAAGATACAAATGCGGCTGATTTATTGGGGCGTTATATTATAAAAGGGGGAGAGACCCTGTGGAAAGACGGTCCCGTCACCCAAGCGGTTAAAGAAGGAGCTATTTTATATTTAGATGAAATCGCAGAAGCGCGCGAGGATGTGGTTGTGGCGATTCATCCTCTGACAGATCATCGGAGAGAAGTTTATTTAGATAAATTATCTCAAGTGATATCTGCTCATTCAAACTTTATGTTTGTTGCAAGTTATAATCCAGGTTATCAAAGAGGGGTAAGGCAAATTAAAAGTTCGACGAAGCAAAGATTTGTGACAATTCATATGACCTATTTAGAGCCAAGCATGGAGAGTAATTTGATTTGCGAACTCACTCATCTTTCCCAAGGTGTTGCTAAAAGCATAGTCACTATTGCAACTCGAATTCGACAGATGGCTGAATATCAACTTAGTGCAACGGTCTCTACTCGGCTACTTGTTCGTGCAGCTCAATTGATCGTGGATGGAATGGACAAGCGAAGTGCTTGTCATATTGCCATTGCTGAGCCTCTTTCAGAGGATCGGCAGGTTGTTGAGGCTTTAAAAGATCTCATCAATATAGCCATTTGATATGGATTTTTTTGAAAATTTTTTTCAAAAAATATGGAAAGATAGGCGCAGAGAAAAAGAGGCCCAGGTTTCGACTGTCCATCTTAATGAGATCAAATTGTATTTGAATGTGATATGCCAATATATATTGGATGCATCTGAGATTAAAGAAATCACAGGTTCTCAATTTTATATTGGATTTGTTGATGATCAACTTTATTTACCTCGATGGATTGGATGGTCCGCCAGTTATAACACAAATAAAAATTCATACTTGTATTTAGCTCTTATCGCTTGTGCTACGAAGCGCCTAGGAATGCTCTCGCAAAATACAACGGAATCTCGTATTTCGAAGAGAATGGAATTTGTACGGTTTTATCCCCATGTGAATGTTTATTTAGATGCGGCTTTTAGTGGATACAAAGAATTCCAAAAAAAATATTTAGTTGAATTGATGGAATCCGTCGATGCTGCGTTTTCAAGGTCAGCTTTGATTTTTTCTATTTGGAGACAGGAGTCTCAATCTCGGTTAGGAGCGGTTGTTCCTAAAATAGATTTATCTTTGCTGAAGTCGAACGATCAAGTTCCTGATTTTTTACAATTTTCAACTGTGAACTTGGTCATGAACTCTACGTGTATTCAAGATGATTTTTCTGAAGAGCCATTAGCTCATCGAAAAAAAGGAATGACTGAATACGAAAAATTGCAAACAAGCCCTGTTAAGAAAATAGAATTGAGTAAAAAGGAAAAAGAATTGAATCCGATTTCTCATTCTTTTGAAAAAATAGAAACAGCGGACGATTATTCGGGCGGGTATCGTTTGGATTCAGGCACAGATCAATTGCAGGATCACCTGAATGCGCTTGAAGATTTAGAAATGTCAACTGTGACGACGCAAGGTGAAGCGGCACAATCTTTTTATGCCTCTGATTTTCAAAGTATTGTTGTTGCAAGAAAAAATGATGACGCTCTCATTGTAAAAGACCAGCATTTATACCCAGAATGGTTTTCTAAAGAACAGGCGTATCGAATGAATCATTGCATTCTTTTGGAGTCTTATTCTCATTTTCAGGAATCCTCTAAAATTAAAAATCGAGTTGCTGAGGCGTACTCGGCAGAAATCTTTTTTTATAAGTCAGAGTTGGATCGAATTGTCAATCAACCGACCTGGGTGAAGCGCCAACAAGAAGGTATCGAACTTGATCTGGATGAATGTGTTCGCTTTCAAGTGGACCTTGCCAATCATTCTTTGAGCCAAGTGCCAAAACTATTTGCAACAAAAAAGAAGAGTCAGGCGGATATTAGTATATTTTTATTGTTTGATCAGTCTCTTTCTATGGATTCTTGGGTTGATAATATCCGTATTTTTAATGTGATTCAAGACTCTTTGGTTATGATGGGGATCATCTTTGAGGATATTATTCAAAATGTGCAAATTGCGGGAACATGGTCAGCAACGCGAAAAAAATGTGTTTTTAATTTACTTAAGAAGCAGGAAGACCATTGGGATGCTTTTTATTCTCGTTTACAAGACACGGAACCACAAGGGTACACCAGGCTTGGACCTGCTATTAGACATGTTAAGACCTATTTAAAAGAATCTTCGGCTAAGAAAAAAATATTGATTATTTTGACGGATGGAAAACCATCGGATCTTGATATGTATGAAGGTATTCATGGAGTGCAAGATATTAAAAAAGCTTGCTCAGAATTTGAAGAAGAGGGCGGAGAGGTTATATCAATTTTGATTGATAAGAGCGTGAAAGGATATTTTAGCACGATGTTTAAGCGGTATTTTATAGTGACGGCCCCTAAGAAAATTTTCCCATGCTTATTTAAGATCCTCCGAGAATTACTGAAGTAGGGATTCTGTCATAGCGAATCGATCATTTCACAAACGACCGATAAAGAGTTTTATCTAAATGTAATCTCTTTATTGACGATGCCCTAGATCCTTGGATATGTCTATATTAACTAACCTAAGGATAGAGGTAGGGCTTGGAAAAATCAGTGGCGCTTCAGGCAGCTTTGAATGAGTTGCTTAATTTTAAGGTTTTTGAAGGTTGCAGTATCAGTGATCTGTCGGAGTTGTGCGGTTCGGGAGAAATTGTCGTTAGTCAACACAAGGAACTTTTATATCAAATGGGTCAGCCTGCAGAGTCCTTTGGTATTGTCCTCAGTGGAGCTTATAAACTGTCTCGACTGACTCCCAGCGGGGATGATGCAATTGTTTATTTCTCTACTCCTGGAGACGTGATCGCGGCATTTATTATGTCTCAATCAACCCCTGTTTATCCTGTCTCGTCGTTTGCTATGGGGCCCTCTCGATTTCTGAAAATTCCTAAAGAAGTGTTTTTAAAGAAATGGAAAATGCATCCGGATCTTCTTTTCAAAATTCAGAGCTTGCTATCTAATCGTATTGGAAGTTTGCAGATTCAAAAAACTCTTCTCAAAGCACCACTCTCATCGAAAATTGCTTTTTTACTCATGGATATCTTAAATAAATATGATAGCAATGACACAGTTCTCCCGCTTCCCCTAACTCGTAAGGAAATTGCTGATAGCCTTGGCGCTTCGGTTGAATCTGTGATTCGGATTATGAGTGATTGGTCAAAACGAGGTATTATTGAAACTCATGATCATCAAATCAAAGTCTTGAAGTTGGATAAAATTATTGAAGAAATGTCTGTAACTTCGAGTTGATACTGACTTATATCATATCCACAATATTAGAATAGAGATACAATTGTAGTGTTATTGCCAATGGGAGGTTGCAATGAAAAAATACACACTGATTATAATTTTAAGTCTTTTTTTTATATCTTGTAAAAAAGATGTGAATGAGAAGAGCTCTAGTGAAATCAAAGGGCAAGAGGTTGCTGTCTTGACAGCGCCACCGATGGTTCCCCCTCCCATAACAAGAAAGCACAATACTAAACTTATTGTGAGCCTTGAGGTTATAGAAAAGAAAGCCCCAATTACAGATGGTGTGGATTATACATTTTGGACTTTTGGTGGAACAGTCCCTGGTAGTTTTATTCGAGTTAAAGAAGGGGATCTTATAGAGTTTCACTTGAAAAACCATCCCTCTTCTAAAATGCCGCATAATATTGATTTACATGCTGTTACTGGACCAGGGGGAGGAGCGGCGGCTTCGTTTACTTTACCAGGGCATGAGAGCGTATTTTCGTTCAAAGCAATTAATCGAGGCTTGTACGTGTATCATTGTGCAACAGCTCCTGTGGGAATGCATATTGCCAATGGGATGTATGGATTGATTCTTGTGGAGCCAAAAGAGGGGATGCCAAAGGTTGATAGAGAGTACTATGTTATGCAAGGAGATTTTTATACAAAAGGCAAATATGGTAAACAAGGCTATCAACCCTTTGATATGGAAAAAGCCATTGATGAGAAGCCTACTTATGTTGTTTTCAATGGATCTACAAATGCCCTCACTGGAGAGAATGCTTTACCGGCTAAGGTTGGCGAAACTGTTCGATTGTATGTTGGAAATGGTGGGCCTAATTTAGTTTCCTCTTTTCATGTGATTGGAGAGATATTCGATAATGTTCATGTAGAAGGTGGAGATCTTATCAATAAAAACATTCAAACTACTCTTGTTCCGGCGGGAGGGTCTGTGATCGTGGATTTTAAAGTCGAAGTTCCTGGAAATTTGGTTATAGTTGATCACTCCATCTTCAGAACTTTCAATAAAGGCGCGCTTGGCTTGATTAAGGTTGAAGGAGATGACGATAAAATTATTTATTCTGGTAAGACTGCGGATAATGTTTATCTTCCAGAAGGTGGTGCAATCCAAAAAATCAATGATGTGGAAAAGGTGGCGCTGGCAACAACTTTAGAGGATAGAATTAATTTGGGTCGTAACATTTATACTCAAAGCTGTGCGGCCTGCCACCAGCATGATGGTAAGGGCGTTGATGGGGCGTTTCCCCCTTTGGCAAGCTCGGATTGGCTGAATAAAGACATGAAGAGAGCTATTAGTGCTGTTAAGAATGGGTTATCTGGTCCGATTGTAGTGAATGGTAAGAACTTTAATAGTGTCATGCCGGCACTGGGTTTAAGTGATGAAGATATTGCAAACGTTTTAACATTTGTTTACAGCTCTTGGGGTAATGCAGGGAAGATTGTAACTCCAAAAGATGCCGCAGAAGTAAAATCCGAAAATCCAGCGGGAGGTCATTAATAATGAAATGGAGAGGAAGCGCTCTTATTATCTTAGTTGTTTTTTTGCTTCCTCTCTTTGTTTCGGGATTGGAATTGGTTCAGACTCCAAGGGGTCGGCTGACGCCATTTTGGATGATTCCAAAATCTACAAAATCTGGCAAAAATATTCAAGTAAAGTCTTATGAGGTTTCTCAGCTTCGGGTGATGGCCTATGCAGTCACTAAAAATGAATTTGTTGATTTTCTTGTGAAAAATCCTCATTGGAAAAAAGAAAATATCGCTGAAGTCTTTGCTGATGGATCTTATTTAAGCTCTTTTGATGGAAAGGGAGATAAAACTCCAATCACTGAGGTCTCGTGGTTTGCAGCGCGAGCTTTTTGTGAATTTCATGGAATGAGATTACCAACCTTAGCTGAGTGGGAATATTTAGCGGCAGCTTCAGAGAAGTTGCGTGACGCGAACAAGGATGAAAAATTTCTAAGGCGTATTTTAGATTGGTATGGAGAAACAAAAGGGGATCGATTAAAGGATGTTGGGAGCATTTATAAAAATAGGTACGGATTATGGGATATGCATGGGTTGGTTTGGGAGTGGGTGGAAGACTTTAATTCCGCTTTTGTTACAGGTGAGAGCAGAGAGGATGTTTCCCTTAATAAAGATATGTTTTGTGGAGCGGGTGGAATGTCGAGTGCAAACAAGGAAGATTACGCTGCTTTTATGAGATTTGCTTTCCGGTCTAGTTTAAAGGGAAATAGTTCAGTTTGGAATTTAGGTTTTAGATGTGTGAGGTCTTTATGAAATTCATGGTGACTAGTTTTGTATTGATTGTTTTAGGTGTTTCTTTTGCAAAGGTCTTACCGCCTTTACCTAAAAATTCTATTTATCATGTTCAATCTTCTTGGAAAGATCAGAATAGTAAGGCAGTTCAATTGAAAGATCTCTCTGGTCAAAAGATCATTATTGGAATGGTTTACACTCAATGCCCCCATACTTGTCCTATGATTATTTCAAAAATAAAAAATATTGAAAAGCAAATAAGCGAATCATCAGCAGCTGGTGAAAAGTATAAAATTGTTTTGGCCTCATTTGATGTTAAAAGAGATACACCAGAGCATTTAAAAAAATACATGAAGAAACATTCCCTGGATGAATCTCGTTGGGTCTTTTTATCTGCTGGTTCTGAAGCGGTGGTAAGAGAGTTGGCGGTTGTTCTGAATATTAATTTTAAGGAATTAGAAGATGGTGAATTTTCTCATTCCAATGTGATAAGTCTTTTAGATAAAAATGGTGTCCGAGTGGAGAGACTCGAAAGTCTTTCTTCCCCAGTGACTTCGATGGTGAATGCTTTTAAAAATTAAAGTAGGCTTTTCCATGATGCATGAAGATGAGAATGAACACATAGAACCGTATAGAATTTTATTTCCGCTGGGAGCCGTGGCCGCCATAATAGGAGTTCTGTTATGGATACTATTTCAAAATAGATGGATTAGTTTTTATCCACGTCAAGCTCATGCTAATATTATGTTTATGTCATTTTTATGGTCGTTTATATGCGGTTTTTTAATGACGGCTCTACCTAGAATGACGTCTACATTTCGAGCAGATTTCTTTGAGTTATTTATTGTTATACTGTCTGTTTTTATTCAAATTGTATTGAATGTTAGAAATCTTGTCAGTGATTCCATTTACTTTTTTTCTTTTCAAATTCTAGTTTTAGCTTTTTTTCTTTTAAGAAGGTTTATTGTATATAAAAAAATTCCGTTTGAAGGATTTTATTTTATGCCATTTGCCTTTTTACAGGGTCTTTTGGGTATTATTGTATTTTATGTCAATAAAAGCGATTTTTCTTCATTTTACGTTCTTGCTGGAGAGGCTTTAGTGATGAACCTTATTTTCGGATTAGGAAGCCGACTTATTCCAGTAATTTCAAGATACCCTGGTGCTTTGATGCCTGACGCGAAGACACCACTAAGCAATAAAACTTTTACCCTAACGCTTGCCTTGGTTCTTAATGGAGGATTCCTTTTAGAAGTTTTTATGCATAAGCAAGCCGGTGCTGTTTTGAAACTGATTGCTATTGTCATAATGACAATCAAATATTTTAGGTTTTTTAAACGCCCATCCGTATTTAATATCGTGGCTTATTTGCTAAAGTTAGCAATGATTGCTTTAGTGGTGTCAATGGCCTTAAGTGCTATTGGTGTTTCAACAATTGCGAGTCTTCACTTGATTTTTATAGGTGCTTTTGTACTCGTGACTCTTATAGTTAGTTCTCGTGTAATGCTAGCTCATGGAAATCAAAATTTGAATTATGAGATGAAGTCCTTAAGGCTCTTCATTGTAGGAGTAGGTATTTTTATAGCGAGTGTGTTTCGTTACTTTGCTCAAACAGATGTAGAAGGTCTTTGGATGAATTTGTCAGTTTATTTATTTTTGTCGGTCATTTTTATTTGGACTCATAAATTTATCAAAATTCTCGTGAGCTTGAAAGAATAATTAAACATTTCTATCATAAGATGTTGTAAAGTATTAAGTTCATGTTTTGAAGAAAATTTTCTAACATTTGATGAGTTGATATTAAAGCTACGATTATGGATTTGTTGATAAAACTCATTGAAGAAAGAAAGCTTGTGATGATTATATTTGAGGGAAAAATTTCTGTTGCAGGGGGTGATTAATGAATAGAGTTATTCAAGATGCTTCCGCTGAGGAATTTATTAAATTATCAGGTGAACTTTTATATCAAGACGAGCCCACCAATAGTTTGATGTTAGGTCTTTGTGAAAAATTATTGAGAACTAGAGAACCGCCAGAAATTCCATGTATTTTATTGCGAGTTGTAAATAGTGATACAACCTTAACGGCAGCAATTCAGACTCCACCGATGAATCTAGTGATTACCTATGCGCAAGAGGATCAGCTAGGGACCCTTGCTCTGTATCTTAAAGAAAATAATATTTTTTTTCCAGGAGTTGTTGGTCCAGCGAAAGAATCAGAAGTTTTTACAAAAATTTGGTCGGAGCTGTCTTGCAAGAGATCGAAACTGGGGATGGAACAAAAAATTTATAAAATTGAAACAGTAATTATACCAGAGACAAGGGGGATTCTTCGCCTTGCCGAGAAAGATGAAGTTGATTTGATGACCCAATGGGTTGTGGAGTTTGGAGATGAATCGTTACCTTTGTCAGAAAGAAAAACATTTGAAGAGCGAAAGCCCCACATTGAAAAAATAATCGAAGAGAAGTTGGTCTATGTTTGGATTTCTGAGGGAAGACTTGTTTCGATGGCTCATGTAGCTAGGCCAACTCGGAATGGAATTTCGATTAGCGCTGTCTACACACCTCCCCCTCTGCGTAAAAAAGGTTATGCTTCGGCAATAGTGGCTCACCTCAGTCAAAAAATGCTTGATACAGGAAAGCAATTTTGCGTTCTTTATACGGATACGTCGAATCTCACATCCAACAAAATTTATCAAAATGTGGGTTATCGTGAAGTTTCAGATTCAAAGTATTTTCTTTTTGAAGATTCGCGTTGAACAGCATTTAAGATGTGTAAGATTTAACTTCTCAGGGAGAAGATAAATATTTTTTGCAAAAGCCAAGGGCGTAAATGTAAATAAACCGATAACATCAGTGGGCGTTAACAGCAGTCCTAGTCGCCTCTGGCTCCATCGGCTCGATAGGGACTTATTCGAAATGTGTTATAATTATTCACTTCTTAGTGCTTCAATCACTTGTAGTTTTTCAGCTTTTGTGATGCTGATTCCGTTGTCATAAAGGTTTTCGGTCAGTTGTAGATTGAGGTCTTTGCCATAAATATTATTGTAAGTTGAGGGGATGTTGTCTCGTAAACCGTGAGTAGTGCTAAAATTTAGCGACGGTAAGAACGCAGAATATGAGTTTGAATACTCGAGATCGCGCAAATCAACTTCAATTCGAGATGTACTAATTATAGGTGATTTTTCAATCGCAATCTGAATGGCTTCTTTGAATGATATTTTCTGTGAAGGGTGAGCGGCGAAAGCCATCGATGGATTCAATAGAAAAAACACAGTCACGAAGGCACAGTGAAAAATTGTAACGATTGTTTTTGTTTTCATATCCCTAGACATGTGTATTTTCTTCGGAAAAATTTTCTTGTGAAGCTCTGCTGTGGTTTACCCATTCATCCATTTTGTTTATTTTAAATTGCCATTGCCTACTGATCCGATGGACGGAGGAGATTTTCTTTTTTTCAAGCCACCAACGCTTAATGGTTTCAATATTGATTCCCCAATATTGAGCGACCCCCTCAACAGAAAGACAAGGTTCTATAGATTGCATTCTCTTATTCTCCTATAGCATAGTTACCGCAACCTACGATCAGTGACCACTAGATACAAATGGTGTGGTTCGGAGAAGCATGGCATCAAGGCGGATTTTGCTAGATCTTTCACCAAAGAAACGGCAGAACAGCTAGGCTGATTCATACTTCAAGCCATTCATATGTGATTCAGAAAAGTTGGCTTAGATTGCATAATCATTAATGGTTAAAGTTCAAACCTTAAAATGTGCTCCATATTACGCTCTGTCTGCAATCAAAAGTACGTGATGTTCGGGAGCTAATTTTTCATCAGCACCTACATATTCCATTTTAATAACTTTAAAGCCAATCTCATTAAGTAAAGTTTCCCATTGGTTTATTTTTAAAAAATTGAATGGCACGTTCATATCAACACCAAGTAGAATTCTGTTGAAGAACCAATCTATAGATCGATTAATATAAAGTTGTTGGTCTTCTTCAACATAGCCTTCCATTAAAATCAGCCTATGTTTTGTTATACGTGCAAGTTCAGTAAGACCAGAAAGAGGATTATCCATGTGATGGAGGACTAAATAAGCTATGGATGTGTCAACACTACTATTTTCTAAACTTGTTTTACCGTTTTTATCAGACATTAAAAGAGGTAATAAAGTTTTGTTAAAGTTAATATTGTCGATTAAAATTATTTTTTTATTTAATTCAGATTGAATTTTTGCTCCAAGAAGACCTTTTCCGCATCCATAATCAAGCACAATGTCTCCAACTATGTAATCTTTTATGGCGTTAAAGCATCTATTAGCTCGTGCATTTTGATTAATTTCAATTTGGGTGGGTTGAAGAAATACTTTATAATAAGTAAGGAGGCGATTTTCTAGCTCAGCAAGCTGTATTTTTTTATCAATTCCTTCTATAATGATAGTTGTAATCCCTTTCCAACGCAATTCACTTTCATCTGCACTAGCCCCACCTGCAATAAAGGCTGAAGTGAAGGCTGTTTTTAAAGCGACATTATATTTTTGAAAAAGCGGTGTCCCAGGATAAAAGAGAGGAATAACATCGTTGAAATAAAGACGTTCATCTTGACCTTGACGAAGTAAAGTTAAAATTTCTGATACTGACTGTCTGTTATTCATATCTATTTTCATCACAATTACTATTTCCTGCAATTATTTTATGAACTGTAATTTTAAGTTATTTGGCACCCACGCTTGATGTTATTGGATCAATAATATTCTTGTTATACTTTCAAAAAACTTATGCTTTAAACGAGTTTCTTTTTCCTGACCTTAAAAAGACTGAAAAATCTGCACATATTGTATGAAATACAAAAAGCGCTTTCAATAGGAAGAAATTACAAAATATATTAATAATCACTAAGATTAATTGTCCTTAGCATTCATTATAGAAAATAAACGCATTTAATTTCAATATCTTATATAATCAGTAATTCTCTGACAGGAGGGATGAGAGTCACAGGTCATATTATTTCAGGGAAAAGTTCATTTATATCAATTAATAGGTAATAGGAAAATTATTCAAAAATCGAGATTGTACGATTTAAAAGGAAGGAGAAGAAAATCTCGGTATCTCTCAAAGTAGTCAATATGCTATTCGTAATTAAAAAAACTATATTGATTTTTTGTGTACATCTAGAGTTTGAAATTTATCGGAACAAGCTTACTTGGGGTGGGGGTATTTTTTTATTCATGACGAAAGAGTTTATCTTGATGGAACTGAAATGAATCCTGCGCAGTTGTACCAGCCATTTTTTCAGCGAATCGATGAAGATACACGCAACGCAAATGATTGCTCCGAATTGGAGTGGTGCATTGGCGAATGTTCTATCGACCATTCCATTGGATGGTGGAGCTGTTTCTGATTATTCTTAAAAAGAGTTACCTAAAAAGCCGCAGCGTCGGAAAAAGTTAAATCGGAAGATGGCAGTAAAGAACAATTGACGGTAATTTTCTAAATGAGGCCATCACGAGATGAGCTTATAAAAATCAAAACACATAACGTAGGCAATCTCTTCTTTCGAATTGGAAACAATGCCGACATTTTGCTTGAGGTTCGCAAGGATCGATTCCTTTAATTTGAATGCGTCCTCTACGGACAAACTCAGACAAGCTGAATAATGAATATCCTCACGATCAAGAAATTGAAGATTTGCGATTGTGTGATATCTCCAGTTCGTATGGTGTTTCAAAATTAACTCCGAATCATTGTCTAAATGAATATGGTTTGTGCCGGACGATATTTGTCCGTTTTCTTCCTTTAAAACTCCGATTCTAATCATAAAGTCGACGATTTCGCGCACGCGATTTCGAGCTAGTTTTGTTGCTGCGGCAAGAGCTTCGATTGTTTCGAACCCAGGTATGGCTGCAAGGACGTGAATGGCTCCGTAGATTGCACTCGAATAAAATTTCTCTCGATCCTTGGCGGAAATGGAGTCAGTTGTTTCGAGACGACTCTTGATATTTAGACGCTCATCGCGCATCGCCTGAACTTTCGCTTCAAATCTTTTGCGGAGTTTTTCGTTCGTGGCTCGGTCTTTTAGAATCAACAAGATAAGGTATTCACCTTCATCATCGGTGTGCCCCAAGAATGTGTTGATCGCCTCAGCTTGCTCCAGGGAAAATTCGTTTCGCTATATGGGCTATAAGTGGATTTATTTGGCCACTGGATATGAAGCTGAAGGTATTGATGGTGTTCCTTCTTGCGTTGTGGGCGTTCGCGGAAAGGATCCAATATTTTCTCGATCCTCAAATAAAAATAATTCTCAATTAACTGAATTGGAGGTTCAACTTTGAATCCCTTAGTTTTGGTACATGGACTTCCAGATAACTCGGGCACTTGGGAAAAGCTGTACCCATTGCTTGCGTCAAAGTTTTCTAAGATTTCAATCGTTGGTCTACCTGGCATTGGCGATTCTGAATCCATCTTAGACTGCTGTTCATTTGATGAGCTGTCAGATCGGTTAGTCCTAAGACTGCCGAAGGAACCATCAATTTATATTGGTCACGACTTCGGCGGCATTCTTGGAACTGTGATTGCTGAAAAGTATCCACATTTGATTTCAAAATTAGTTTTAATCAATGCACCTACTCCCGATATTCTGAGAAAGACAATCGCAAATGACTCCGATCAAGCGGCCCGATCAAGCTATGCGATTAAAATTCAAAAAGACCCGATTCAAATACTCAAAAAAAATGATTTCGCGTTTTTAAAATATTATTTATTTAAAAATGAAAACAAATTATCTGATGTTTATAAAGCTTCCTTAGAAACAATGTGGTCCGATACTCTGACCCTTGAAAACATTGGTCAATATTATAATCTAATTTTGAACTCAGAGCTGAAAGTGGTTGGTAATTTCAACCAATCACTTAATCAGATCTGGAGTAAATGTGATCCATTTTTAGGTGAGGTTGTCAAACGCGAGATGCGAGAAAAATTTCATTCTAATGAATTCGTTGAAATTCAATCTGAGTCCCACTGGCTGCAGAAGTCTAATCCTGAAATGCTTACAGAAATCATTTATAGCAGCATTAAATTAAAATCATGACAATTCATAGTCAGGGCGACCCTGAATTGGGAATGTCCGGCATAGAGATCGGTAGAACATTGAGAAATATCCATCAGCTTTAAAAATTAGCCTGATGGTGCGGATAAAGATTTATTAAAGTTCCTATAAGCCTTTGCTGTTGGCCCCTCTTGAGTCGAAGAGGCTTCTCTTTTGCCTCCACCAATGTGGAGCAGTAATAGCGGGTTGGTGCTTCTCGAGATCAAGTGCGCACTCATATACACTCTACGGCTTAGCCAAAGAGTCGTGTTGAGCTCTTTGACAACCGAATAGCTCGGTTCTCGAGAAGAAGGGGACGCAGGGTTAAAAGGATGTGAAAGGGTTTGAACCACGACATCTGTACTCGAAAAGTGCAGATCTACCAATAATTTAGTCTACTCCGAATGATAAGTCTTAATCTCGGACTTAAAAAGGGATCGGTACGCCCAGATGGTGAGCTCGTGTATCGTAAGTTCACTCACCACGAAGGATGTGAGAGAGAAAGTCGTCAAATGTTAGGTGCAGCTATGCCTCCGACCGCAAAAGTGCGGCATCGGAATGGAAATCATATTTTTTCAACCAAGATAAATAAAAATTGATTGGATTAACGCAGCTTATCCGCGCCGTTGGGTATTTAGAAGCATAGGTGCAAAGTCTCCGGATTCACTTTTCAACCTATAAATTGGGTGCAGTATATTGTTCAATAATTTGCAGAATGAATTCTGGTTCTTCCCTCTTCGTAGTGGGAGATAGTGAGTCATAAGACAAAGACATAGGTCCTTCAGTTCGACAAGACATGATCATCCTCAAGATATTTAAACCACTTATTCCTAATGGCTTTTTCTGGATCAATTCCTTGGCTTTTTGAAAAAAGCAATGTCATTGCAAGTACATCAGCAATTTCATCTTCCAGATTAATTTTCAAATTTTCAGTTCCGGATACGCGCGCACGGGCTGATAGTTTCAAAAAAGCTGCCGTAAGCTCTCCAAGCTCTTCTTGGATTTTGAGTAGATACCAATCGTCACTTCGCTGAATCGAGAAATTTTTAGCGTAGGTATCGCTGACACGAGAAAGAGTAGATGTGAGCTCATCGAGTTTCATTTCGCTGGGTCCTTTCGGTTTTAAGAAGAGAACGCCTACCAGCAAAATGAGAATTGTAGAATGAAGCCGCCGAAGACCCTCTCAACCTTAGGGAGCCTGTCGCACCAACGCACCTAGAACGTGTCGTTTCAAATTTTCGTTTTTCTATTTGTTAAGGAATTTTGATCAGTTAACCAATTTCTTCAGGTGCGAAATTGGTTGCGGGGGGAGGATTTTAACATTTGAGACAAGAATAGCGGGCCATTGGGTTTTGGGTCAATTTTTTCAACTCGTTGGCACGAGGGGCCATGGCGGGGCCACCGGCGGGGCGGTGACTGTCTATGGGAACAGCCTACAAAGGGCTTCGGGGGGGCACTTCGTAGGGTCTTGTGGGGCTGTATTGCGGTGGGATTTGTCGGCGCGGGTCATGTTCGTTACTATTAAAAAGGTATGGGAAAGATGAGGCGACCCGCGTGGAGCCGAAAGCCCCCTTCGGAAGCGGAGTCATTTGCGCTACGGATATGGGCGCAGGAACTCGCGGAACATTATGATTTAGACGAGCATTGGATTGAGAAGATCCTGATCAAGACGACGAACGGGGTTCGCTTTGATAGCAACCAAAGACGAAAATATGCTGGCACGGAAGTCCTAAAGAACTTCCGCCCTTCTATCGTCAATGCGTTGGGTGCTTTGCCACCTGATCAGGTTGAGACGTTATTCAGTCAAGACGACGAACAACTGCTTGAACTCATGTTGAATGAAAAACGATGGTCGGAGTTACTGTCGTCACCCATTCCACTTCAAACTTATGATCATATTTTGGGTGTTGCTGACGATTTCAAAAAATACCTTGCTCAATCAACGGAGGAAGTCGTTGCGTTTGGCGAGCCACTTAAACCATTCAACAAAAGCGAGTGGCTACAACGGTTTTTTACTGACTGTAAAATGGTTCCGCGAATTGAAGCCGACGCACTGGACGGCTTTGGTGACGAAGCAGATACAATTCAACCACCTCCTGATCTTCCAAGTTTTGCCGAGATCATGGAGCGGAACGCAAAACTTATTCAGGCTCCGCCATTTGACCCACTTCGCACATACTTGGACAGACCGCGACCGATTAGACCGTCTAAATACTTCCGTTCAAGAATCGGCTTGATGATTTTTCGCAAAATCACTCAAAAACAAGAAGAACTTGGCCAGCAAATACAAGAAGCACTGAAGACAGAGCATTTCGTTGCCAAGGAAAAAGAGCTTCGCCTCGCACTTCACCGTTTTAGTGAGGACTGCTTCGCTCACTTCGTAAATGTGCTTAAAAAGCGCAATTCTCGTGAGGGCGTGATTTTGGCTGAAAAATTAGTGGCATCGTGCTGGAACTCGTTTGCGAAACACATAAACGAACAACAGATGGACGTTCTCACCAGAAAAAGCCTCACTTATTTTGGCTTACCAGAATATCCACGAGGTGTTGCCCCTTGGATATATCGCACAACAATTCCTAAAAACATTTTCGTCGTTGCTCGGCTGATGGAGAAAATAGTTAGTGGCAAGTGGGATGAAAAAATACAAAAGCCAATTAACGATCTCGGTGAGTTTTTTGCGCATGAAGACGGCTATCTACGATTTAGGTGTTCCTATTTTCAAGCGTGTGTAGTTTGCGGAAAAGAAACTTTAGATCGTGTTCTGCGCTCATTTGAACACCTGCGGGATCATGTTCGCAAAGAACAGTTCAAAAATCTTAATGAACTAACTGATACGGCTGTCGCCAATAGTGCTGATAGCAGACACAAGGAAGTTGCCTTTCTTGATCAGCGAGCGATTGAGCGCATTAAGGCAATGGGTGGCTATATTGTCTTCCCAGAAGACAAAAGAAAACCGACGTTGATAGAATTAGCGGAAGAAAAACCTCGCAAAGTAGGCATGATCAATGACTGCGAAGCCTATTTCCCTGAAACTGGCGATCCCATTTTTTTTGATGGACCCACACAAAAGGCCGTTATTCGGTTTTTATTTTCTAAATGCAATAGAGATCCCAAGTATTCCGCAACTCTGGATGAGATTCTCTATGAGATTTATGACGAAGAAACGGCGAAAAAAAAGCTAAATCGTCCAAAGTCGAAAAAGTTTAGGATCGATTCAACATGGTTTCAAGGCCATAAGGCATGGGAGTCGCGGTTCATTGATTCAAAAACTACCGACGACGATATAACGCTTTACTATTTAAACTTTGATTATCAAAAAATGCCCCCGCGCAGGACTGTATCCACAGATCCAAAGCCTAAAGAAGAAAAGCCAAAGAAAAAACAGCGCGGGGTCGCCATTACTTTTTCAAACAAAGTGAAAAAAAAGAAAAAGACCGTGTAGTGCTACACGGTCTTTTCTCTATTCAATTCATATAATTTTCTGCCTGATTTTCAGGGCTATCCTCATTCATTCCCATTTTGAGACTTCGCTTTATCTAATCACTACGAGCGGTTAGATCGCGTCCGTATTCGTTTCTCCATTTACCAAAGTGACCCTACGAGGGCACCCCCCGAGGCCGTTGGTTGACTGGTGGAAAGGAGAAACGATCATGAAAACTAAAACCGTTACCAACAAACAGTCCCTTTCCAAAAACAAAACCGCTATCAAGGCGGTCAACCCCAAGAGCCAAGTTGCTCATTGGATTTTGCTAATCACCGCACTTTTTAATCAGGTGCGGGATTGGGTTTTTAACAAAATCCAAAATGTCCGCACTCAAGCGGTCAACTTACTCAAGGCATTTCCTTGGGTGAAAAACAAAAAGCCCAAGCATGAACCGTTAACAATTTTTGAAGCATTTGCCGGAATTGGTGGAACTCGCATAGGTGCGGAAAGTGCGGGGTTTAAAGTGGTCGCCGCAAGTGAAATTGACCCTCACTGTATTGCTACCTATCAAGATAATTTTGGTGACCGCCCACTTGGGGACATTACTCAACTCAAAGCGGAAGATTTACCACCCTTTGATATTTTGACGGCCTCAACACCGTGTCAGTCTTTTTCTACCGCAGGTAAACGGAAAGGTATGAAAGACCCTCGCGGGCAACTGTTCTATGACACCTTGAGGATTGCGGACGGTCACCCTGAACACCGTGTTCTGTTCATTGAAAATGTAAAAGGCATGAAGACGACCAATAGTGGTCGTGGATTAAAAACTGTTCTCAATGAATTAAAAGCCCGTGGCTACTACACTCACCACCAAGTCTTGAAAGCCTCTAACTACGGAGTGCCTCAAGGCCGTGAACGACTTTTCATTGTGGCTTTCCGTGAAAATGTGCCGTTCAGTTTTCCTAAACCCACCGTGTTGCCTGCGGTCAGTGGTGATATTTTGGAGAAGTCTGCTCACAAAAACTTCTATCTTACTCAAGCCCAAATTGACCACCGTATCCAAAAGAAGAAAGACTATGACAGCAAAGGGCATAACTTTGGTTTCAAAGTCCTCGACCCCAAAAAACCAAGCACCACACTTCTCAAGTCTGCCAACTCTTCTTTGGAAAAAAATCTTGTGGCGGTTCCGCTTGAGAAAAATGCTCCTAAAAGCCGTGGGGTGATTGAGCTTGAAGTCAAAGGTGGAAAGAAAAAGCAATTCCACTTGAGACACCTCACTCCACGAGAGTGTGCGAGACTTCAAGGCTTTCTTGACAGTTACAAACTCACCTCGTCAGGGGCGGATACTTATGAACAAATGGGTAACTCCGTTCCTGTTCCCGTTATCCGTGAGATTTTTAAAGAAATCCTCGTGTCACTAAACAAGTGGGACAAAGGAGAGCGGGTCAGCAATCAACCTGTTAAAATAGTTGACCCCGCTCCACCTCAAAGAAAAAAGCCCAAGAAAGCTAACAAGTCCGCAACTACAAAAAAGACCAAAGCTCCAAAAGTTGCGGCAACAGCCAAGCCTACTAAAAAACAAAAGCCACCACTTAAAGTTGTGACTTCAACAGGCAAGGCTCAACCAGTGACCAAAAAATCAAGCCGTGCCCCTAAAATGGGGTTGGCCTTGGTCCAAGGCAACTCGGCCGCACTACCGCCTGTATTTCCAAAGCCTAAAGTGACCACAGATAAAACTTTGGAAGGTCAAATCTTGGGTTGGAAAAAGAAAGACAAGGCCAACCATTTCATGACCCCCAAGTGGTTAGTGGATTTTATTAAGCTCGTGGTGTGTCCTCTTGAGTTGGACGCCGCCTCAAGTCCAGAGGCCAATCTGGTTCATAAGTTTAAAAGGATATTTACTCTCAAAGATAATGCCCTTACCCAGTCTTGGAAGGTTGAAGACGGCCATGGAGTTTTCGTCAACCCACCATACTGTGGAAAACTGAAGCGAAAAAAAGGTAAGTCGGCCAAGAAAAATAAGAACGGTAAAATCAAAAAAGCTCCCCGCTATAAATCCCAGTTGCTTGATTGGGCAAATAAGATTGTTGCCGAGTATAAGCAAAATGCTCAACCCATTTTTGTCTTGGTTCCCGCCCGTGGGCCGGAGAGCAAGTGGTTCCAGGTATTTTTCAAAAATGCCTCGCACATTGTTTTCCTAAAAGACCGCCTCGTTCACAACGACACAATCTCAACCAGTAAAGCCAACTTTTCCTCGGCACTTATTGTGTTCGGTGGCGACCAACTTGGTGAGCGGTTGGATTATTTGTCCGAGCTTGGTGAGTGTATGGAGACCTCCGCATACAGGATTTCAAAGGCCCAAAGCCAAACAAGCAATGCGGCTTAATATAATAGTTTGGTGGTGAGTGACCAGAAAAACTGGCCACTCACATATAGAAAAAAGCATGAATAGGTCGCTAATAAAGTGGCCTATTCAAAAATCATATTTAGAAAACACTGTTTAATAATTATTTTTAAGAAAAATATCCGACCGTCAAAAAAACTCCTATTTAAAAAGTAACGGCGCTCGTGGTGAGGGCCGCAACCAAAGAAAAGGAGTAATGTATGAAGCCGATTAAACTAACTGCCCTAACAAAGGGCCAACTTGAGGAAGTGAAAGTTCTGCCCGTGAATGTTGAAGACTACACGGAAGAGATGATTAATGATTGCTTCAAAGAAATCAAATTACTGGATCAGTATAGCCGTGGGCATGGATATCTTGTGCGAGCGACAGACGAAGTGATGTTTCGTATGTGTTGCCGCGACCAAGAAGAACACAACGTCGCGGACAAGCGCTGGATCGAAATTGAAGGCGACTTTTACGATGTTGATACTGTGATCGAGGCACTGGAAGACGCAGGCCATGACGTTGAAAACGATCTTTAACTAACCAAGGTAAAACAAATGGAACAAACTTAATGAAGCACCCGAAAAATGGGTGCTTCTTTTTTTGAACAGAGCCAACCAATGACCCACCTGCCGTTTTTAATAATTCACCCACCAAGCCTGCCGTCCAGATTATTAAATACAAATTATTAAAACCAAGCCAAAATCCACCCAAACCACCAACTGACCGCACGACTTTAAACGGCTCTGGCTCGCCCGTGGCGGAGTTTTCTGGGGCTGTGAGTAGGTCAGCCTATACCGAGGCTCTCTGTGGGCATTTAAAGCCGTTTAAGAAAACGGCCAAAATTATTAAAAACCAGACCCCCTCGGCATTTTTAATAATTCCTGTGTCCAGAGTTTTAGGTGGAAATAATAGTTCTTTAAAGAAAATGCCCCATCATTCATTGCCACACCCACGATCAAGAACTGCGCCACTCTCATAACGGTGCGCCCTACGTTCAGCGATCTCAAACGCTTATGGCTACTTGCAATTATTTTTAATTTTCCCGCGTTCAAACGAAATCAAACGCGCCAGGATCTAATTATGGGCGTTCGTGAGTTTGAAAGTTCAATGCCTCGTAGCCACAAGAGAGAAAAGTTTTTCTTTGGGGAAACTGGCTTGAACTTCTGCTCACTCGCTCACGATAGGAACGGAGTAGCCCCGATGGATAAAAAGATGGAGGTAAAAATAGGGCCGACTTTAATTCGGCTGATGAATGAGCAAGGGCTGTCGCTCAAAGAGCTGTCGTTTTCCGCAGGTGTTCCACTGTCAACGATCTCCCACATGAGGAGCAATCGTCAGCCGCGGGACATTTCAACGGTGATGGCGGTCGCTCAAGCCCTTCATGTTTCACTTTTCTACTTGCTCTACGGACAAGACGAGCCTTCGCAGAAAAGTGAGTTCATTAGCGAACTGATGGCGGAACTATTCTCTGGGTCTTTTGAAATTAGGGTCAAAAAAATACGAAACAAGTCTTGAGGAGGTATCTATGAGACTTTCAATTTTAGCTTTGCTGGTTTTTGGCTTAACCGCTTGCGGTGGTGACGGAGGTAGTGGCGGCGCAATTCCGTCTATTGGTGATGGGGTTTATGGTTGCACCCATTCTGGCGCAATCAACTTTAACCCATCGGCCACAATTGACGACGGCTCATGCTCGTATGGTGGCGGAGTCGGCGATGGTGTTTCTGGCAATGCTTCTTATTATGGGTTTTCTACGTCTGGAAATGAAATCGCCAACAACTTGATGGAGCCAAGCTCGCTATTCAACGTCATCGTGAGCAATGAAATGTATGTTGAGGTCAAAAACAAAACGACCCGTGATCTTGACGTGGCTGTTTATCAACCTACTTGCCCGATGAGTTCAGCACTTTACTATTCGGCGGTGCTTTTGACGAATACGAGTGGCGCTCAAGCGGTCACGGTTTTTGTAAACACCTATGCCAACACCTTGAAAATTACGAGCCATGCCTTTAAGCAACAAAGTGTGCCATCTATCGTGATGGCTCGCTATGACGTTGATGCAGGAACGGATATTTCATTTGCCTGCACCAACGGGAAAATCACAGCCACCGATGGCACGCAGATTTATGCGAACGGCAAAACTCTGGTCATGAAAAACGGAACGAACCTTTGGCTTGGTTTTGAGCAAGCAACTCTCAACATTTCAAATCCAAACACCTTGCGCTTGTATTACGACTCCTATAACCAGATCGACTCCACAGGATATGCTCTTGGCGCTCTCATCGCGAATGGCTCAACCGTTGGTCAAGGTGGTGGCAATGAGGCATTGAACTCGTCAGGGTTCAATCTGTATAACGGATCAGCCCACACATTCTTTGGTGACGGTTACTTCAAAAAATACGGCAACCAAATGTCGGATCAAAGTAGCCATGCCCTCGTTATTGCGAACTCATACACTGGAGCCGTGGCGACCGCATTGATTGGAAACTTCAACGGCACAAATGTTTTTCTGATGGCTACGCCTACAAGCTACACGACTCTGTTTTATTCTGGTCAACCTGCGGACTACTACACTGGCACGGGTGCCTTGAGTATTGGGATCGGGCAATAATGCTCGATCCTTTGGATGAACGAATGGATTGGAGGTTTTTATGATAGCAGGACTTTTAATCGCGATCCCAGGTTTACTTTTAATGATAGTCCCAATGATTTGCGGAATGTGGGCGCTGGTGTGTGTGACGGGTTTATTGATTGATGTGATTCGCCATATTGGATTCACATTCAAAACTTGGTTCAAGCCCCATATCAACCATGTTCACTTGACCGATCATGAAATTGAAACTCGATACCGTGAGTTAGATATAAAAAAACACGGCTACAATCCCATGCGCCATGACTTCCACATAAAAGAGTTGTTTCCCAAAAAACCAGAAGTTGAAAAAATTAAGATTGCGGCAAAAGAACTATTCCCGAACCGCTATCATCAGCTCATGCCCACTGGTGGAAAGGATGACTACCATATCGCCCGCAGCTTTTTGACGAATATGGCGGTAGAGCGCCACCATCAACTGACGGTTGGACAATGGTCGGATGAAAAACAAAAGCAGTGGCTCGCTATGCCGTATCTACCAGAGGTCATGCAGGAGGTTGACGACGAGTTTGTGAATTGGTGTTTCCTGGCGGTTGGCCGCGAAGAAAAGGAACGCTTGGCGAGTTAGTAGCCGTAAAGGTGGCGCTGGGTTTCGCGGATCAACCGTAAGACGTAAATCTCAACTTCGGGTGAGACGGACGCGTAATACTTGACTCGTGGAGTGCCGTCGTCTTCAAAAGATAGAACTGCCAGATGGTCATGGTCATTGTCCCAAATCAGGTAACGAATCTTGGGGTCTGGCAGTTCAACAAACGCCGTATTCCGAAGTGACTTTTCTTTTAAGCTCATAAAAAATACTCCTTTCTTTTGGTTTCAAAAAACACCACGCAAAAAATTGAAATAGCGTCTTTCATTGTTAAATGGATTTCTCAATGTCCCACGGTCATTAGTTGTCACGCGCACCAGAAGACACCCCAGAATAATTATTCTGGATATACTTTACGTATTCCTCCCGCTCAAAATCTCGTCAAATAGTCCAACCGCAGAGTCATTCACTGATCCTGCGTTGGTTTCCTTGGTCTTCTCGATCAAATCTAAAACAGATTTGATCTTGATGTGATTGAGCTTTTCTTTTGGGTTTATGAAAATGAAGTTAGAAGAGAAATCTTCAATCTTATTTCCTCGGCTGTCGCACATACTAATGAACCCATAATCTATCAGTTGCCTGATCGCCGAACGGCAAGCCCCCATTGATATTGAAAGCCTTTTGCAGATGCGGCGGCGGCTCAAAAATATGATCCGTTTTTCGTTACCCATGCCCGAAACCTCACGGACAAGTTGGGCATAAATTAAAAGCCGTAGCCCAACCTCGGACAAAAAGTTTTTATTCAGCAAAATAATGTTCATGTGTTCCAGTTCCATAAATGACCTCCGTGTAAATAAATGGATCATGGGCTTCCATTTAACCCGTATGAAACAAGCACGACCAACGGCGGGGCGTCCGCGAAAAATCAAAACCATCGTCATTGAGTGGCTGATCATTTATTGGCTTGGAACTCTTTTAGGTGGCCTTGGGTGGCTATGGCTTGGGGGTGGATTGCCTGCGCTGGCAATGCTGGCCATTTCGGGGCTTCTGTGGTGGCTGGGCAGCCTTGTGGATCTTTGGTGGCCGTAGAGATTTGCGGTTTCTATTTAAAGAACGAGCAAGGGAGATAACATGGATGTTTCAATTTACTGGGTTTTAGTTGCGTTTGTTCTGGGTTTTGCGCTTGGCTATGAGGAGACTCTTGCCAAGAAAGAGAAAAAGAAAAAACGAGACACTGACGATGAATAATGCCTGATTGAACACCACGGGACAAAACTCCGTTTCTTCCTTTCACGGAGTAGCGTTTAGTCTCCCTTGCTCATTTTCATTTCTTTTTTTAGCGACTCCAACTTGAGCGATATTTTGCCGAACGGGATTCCACTATCTATCCAGCTTTCAATTTGATCAAAGACCGCAATATCTTCCTCGTTATGTAGTTTCGAGCGCCGTTCAGTGAAAATGTAGTGGAGCCGTTCAAGATAAGTTAGCTTGTGTGCAGAAAATCCGTGATCGTGAAAGCTGCGGGCCACTTCAATGTCGTCCGTATACTGATAGTATTTTGAAGCCAACGAAATAAAACTCAAGTCGTCGTCCAAAATATAGGCCATCCGATCCAACCACTTTTTATCATCAGTGTTAGGCCATTGAACTTCTGCGGGTTCGTTAGGGCTTTGTTGCAGATCTCGACTTTGCTTGCGCCGTCCTTTTTTCCCGTTTGCGTAAGCAGGAACGGATTTTTGAAAGGAAATCTCAAAGGCGAGTTGATCTTCAAAGCCCTTGTGTTCAAATGGGCGCGGTTCTTTTCCAAGTTTTAAAGTTTCAGCGACGATCCGTTCTTGTAATTCCTTGGTTACGCGCCAGCGATACGGATCACCTTGAAAAGTGTATGTGTTGGATTCCCGCCGTGGTGGGTTGCTTTGTTTCCAACCGCCACGGTCAATGTCAATGATATGTAAGAACTTGAGTCGCCTGATCGCTCGTTCCAGGTGATAAGGCCCACATTCACAATATCGTTTCAGTTGTTCACGGCTCCAATTGCATACTCCGTCGGGACAACTTGAAAACAGAATCGCAAGGTTGCGTTCAATGACATTTAAAAACCAGTTTTGAATAAGGACGTTATAGACTGGCGTGAAGTAAAGTAATAACTCCCGCGGCTTTTTGTTTTTCTCGTTCATAGACCCTCCCTTTTTATGGTCACGGTCTATAAATGGATTTTTATGAAACCTCCCAGAGATCACCCATTTTTGCTGAATGGCGTATCCCCAGGGTCCAGTCTTCTAAAAGAAGATATAAATAGAAAATAGCAAATAACAGGGATTGTCGGCCTATTGGCCGAACAAATAATAAATGGATCGCATTTTACTGAAACTCGTCTTCTGCTCCAGTTGCCCCTTGAGGGGGCTTGGAGCAAGCCGAGGGCGCTACACCGTTGCCTTGTGATACTTGCTATCCCTGTTGTCAAATGCGGGGCGAGTGCCCTCCAGAATATCAACAATAGCTTTGTTGACCTCGGCATTTTCAATGGCGCCAGAGATATAGTGAACTTTATTTCCGTTAGCCTTATCAATTTTTGCGACAATGATTTGTTCAGCGTCGCAGACAACAGCAAGATTGGGGTTGTGGGTCACCAAGAAAAGTTGCCTATTCTTTTTCGCTGACTTGATACAAGGAACGAGAACATTGAAAATCGTTTGGTTATCAAGATTTTCTTCGGGCTGATCAACAATCAGTGGTCTGTCGTCTTTGTCCACCATCAAATAGAAAATGAGTAACAACGTTCCGCGCTCACCAGGCGAAAGTTGCTCAAGACTTTTTCCGTTGAGTTGAAGTGAATATCGCGGCTCCAGATACTCCAGACCAAAAATATAACAGTATAAATCCGCAGGCGATCCCTTTGCTTGGAGTTCAAACTTATTGGCCTTTGCCTTGCCATCACGATCATCATGTTCAAGTAAGTAAAAGATTTTTCCCACAAAATCCTTTACCCCCTCGGCGGTGTTAAACGAAAATAAATCCAAGGTCTTTTTAATCAACTCTTCGCTATTGTCTGTTCCATAGAACGAACCAACTTTGTTTCGGTTAATCTGTGAAAAGAAAGTTTCTTTGAAGCCTTTGTCAACGATAGACACGTCAAATGACATCTTGAATGTGTCACCACCAAACGGATTGGATTCAACAAACTTTTGAACAGGGGCGTAATACTCTTTATAGACATCAGCGAGACCACTGATTTTTGAATAAATCTGTCCAACGATTTGATCGCGTTGTTCTTCAAGTTTCGTGACCTTCGCGGGGATGTTGCTGATCTCACTCAACTGCGAGTTATAGTAACTAATGGTGTCTGGATTATTCTCATCGCCTTGGACTTGCTCAACAGCCTTGTTCCATCTTTCAGTTTCCTCAAGAAACTTTTGATAGTTTTTGCTTGGCTCGTCCACCTTTTCAGCGAGGGAGGCAATTTCGGTTTTGATATTCTCTTTTTTGTTCACGAGACTTTCGGGCTCATCGGGGCTCAATAACTTATTTTTTGAGTTCAAGTCAGCTTTCACTTTATCTAAAGCGCCCTTGAGTCCAGTTAGATCCGCAACATAGGTGAAAAAGTTAACATCAGTAAAGCCATTCGCATCCAGAGCCTCTTTGATTTTTGAAACCTTGTCGGCGGTTTCCTGCTCCAAGTTTTTGATCTGCGACTCTGCTTTTTCTAATGAGGCTTTTTTCTTTGTTAGTTCCTGGATTTCTTTTTCTGTAATCGTGATTTTACCTGAAACCTCAAGCTCTTCTTTTTGTAGAGCCTCAAGTTTTTTTACGGATTTTTCTATTTCAGGATCGGAACCTGCAACTGGCTTTTGAACATCCTTGGGTTTTGCATCCTTGATGGCTTTGAGTTCAGCTTGTTTTGCTGAAAGTTTATTGGTGATAGATTTTTTGTAGTCTTCCGTCAGTTTTTCTCGGCACTCAATGACCTGATTGGCGACCTCACGGAGTTCCAGTCTGTATTTTTCAATTTCTTTCGTGGTTTCCTCTGTTTTGAACTTGAGAAGGTCATCCAAGTTTTCATAGGCAAGGCGGTCTTCTGGTTTAATGTGCGAAAAAATTACCGCTTTCAATTCTTTATCAAACAGGCTCTCCTTGGATTTTATTTCGTTACAGAGTTTTTCAAGATATGACTGCGGAATGTATTTTACTTTTTCGTAGGCTGATTTCTCTGGGACTTCGTTTAAAGTTTTTTGCGAAGTATCCCCATTCTCCCATGTGAGAGTAGCTTGATAGTTTACAGCCTTGATCCCTTGTTTTTCTTTGAACTTTTCACCGTTCAAAAAAGAAAAGTTCTCATGCAGAGTTGAGTTTCCAAGCAATCCAAGAATGTCAGCAAGTGCGCTTTTCCCAGATCCCTTGTTTCCAATAATGGCGACCAATTCAGGATTAAAGTGAACGGTATTATCAAACCATGCTTCGGGTAACTTGCTATTGGCCGTTTTCTTGACTTCAATTTTAGAAATGAACTTGGTTGCCTTGGTTGAAATGATTTTTAGCTTTTCTGGTTTTTCACCGATGAAACAACGGGACAATGGCTCAACCTTGACCTGCTTTAATCCCTTGAATGTTGCTTCGGCCTTTAACCATGTCGCTCTATTGGAAGGGTAAACTCCATAGTCAGCAATCTTGTGAGCATCCGATCCCGACAATACAGGTTTAGGCTGTCCGCCAATCGTATTGATGAAATCTTTTAAAAATCGCTTATTGTCGTCAGTCTCTCGACCCAAGAACAAATCAATGTTGGCTTGGCTGCGCGACTCAAAGAAATCCGCCTTGCTTAAAAAATACCTGTCCTCGTGTGGATTTGTTTTCCAGTCCAGTTTTTCAATTCCGTTTGAGGTTTCGTATGGAAGAATCACCAGACACTTTTCTTGCCCCAGCGCTGTTACGGCATCCTCAAATGATTGCCGCGTAATTCGTATCGTTTTACATCCAAGCTCATAAGCGATGTCGTCATTATTTTTGTAGTCACCCGTGCTGATATATTCTTTAGCTTTGTCCTCGGTCAGTGTTCTTGCGCACTGAATGATAGATTCCCTTGAGAGAGGGCGATTGTTGCCAAGGATTTGTAGCTTGCCTTTGAAGTCCTGCAATTCTTGGTCAGTTACCGATTCGTCAAATATGACATGAATGTTCAGCCTGAAATCGGTTGGAGCCTCAATGCGCAACTCCATTCCAGGGAATAATGTTTTCTTGAGCGGTGTCGTGGGATTTCTTTTTAGGTATTCCCTGATTTTTAGAACGCCATCAAAAGTAAAATAATCCATGACAGAAAATGCCACGGGTTCAATCGCATTAAGTTTTTCAATTATTTTCTTACAGGACTCATCCGCCTCTTGGGCGGTCATCGCAGTAAACTTTTTCCCGTCATTCCAATGAAAAGATGCAGGGGTATGAATGTGTAGATCCCACTTCCTCCATACTGAACCTTGACTCAAAACACTCATCACAACTGCCTTTCAATAATTCTCCGCTACACATCCATCAAATCGGGGTAGTCTTTTAAAACTTCCGCGGGAACGGGCAAGCCACGATTAAGCGCAATCTCAACGGCGCTTTTGTGCCTTGAAAAGTTACCCGTCACCGTGGAGTTGCCCCGTGGGGCGCCAAACTTGATTTCGTATTCAGCCTTGGTCATCTGCCACGGCTGTTTTTCTATTCTTTCGGGTGAGCGGTTTTGCTCGTTTAAAATGTCATCCATGTTGCCCCCTAACTTTTATACTCTTTGAAGTTTTCAACCAGTTGCCTGAAGGTCTTTGGTTGATACTTTTCAAACGATTCCTGATCCACGAAAACAAAGTCATACTTGATCTTGTTTTGAACACGGTTAATGTCTTCGCACCACTGTTTCAGGCGTGCCATTTTTAGCGGAACATCCAGATCCTCAAGCCCTTTAGTTTCCACGATAAAGACTGCGTTGTCCGCGACCTTTACGAAAAAATCTGGGTAGTAATTTGAGATGTCGCCGTCCGCGTTGACGTAATCAATTTTGAAATGAACGGCTAAATAGTTTTTGGAGTATGAGATAACGTCATCGCAGCTTTCAAGGTAAGTTGAAAACTCAAGCTCAAGGTGACTGTCGCCAATCACTTTGTTGAATATGCTTTTTTTGGGAACAATGAACCCTTGTTCCTTGGCAATGAACGGACGAGTATTCCGCAATTTGATATGGTCTCGGATCTCGGCGTCGCCCTTGTCTTGAACGGTGAGATCGTTGATTTTCTTTTTGAAGGTTTCAATAATTGTTCTCGTAGCCTCAACCTCGGATAAGTTTCTAACGGTGTTGAGGGACTCCAATTCAATTTCCTTGCCAAAAAGATAGTTGCCTATGAACTCTTTGACCTTGCCGTAAAGTATGGCGTATCCGCTAACCAGACGCAGTTCCTTCATAATGGTTTGAGTGAAGTAGCCAGCCACGCTGTTAAAATCAATCATGCCCGAAGCATCTAAGACCGTCGTGTGGGTAATGTCGCCCGTCGTAATGTCTTTGAAAACGATCTCGCGCTGTTCGTCCGCAGAAAAATCCCGATATTCAACGGTCTTGTGTCCGAACTTCGCCACATTGAGGTCATTCAGGTTCTTATACTCACGGTAAATCCGTGGTGTAAGAATTGGGATCTCAATATCCAGAACGTCCAAGTCCTTTTTCTTATTCTCGGTATCCACTTCAACCACGATAGGAGTGCGCGACGTTGAGCCTTTGCCCATTGCTCCACGCTCAAGTTCCACGCCCTCTTGCTGGATGGATTCTACGAAGTCCATAAAGGCGGGAGTGCCCACGATACTGACAAACTCTTGAATGTTACCTGGATACATTTTGCGAAGACCGCGCCCCAAGGCTTGCTCTGGCAAAATGTTGTTTTGAGCGGTGAACGCACGCAAGCCCACAATGGTCGTCACATTACGAACGTCCCAACCTTCACGAAGCACCATGACCGAAATGATCGCCTTGTAAGGACTGTCATTGCTGTCAATGATATTGGCCTCGTGGCGGATCTTATCCAGCTCCTCTTTGTTCTTGCCTGAATTGGACTCCGAGATTTCGCCGTTGTTTTTGGTGTGAATAACAAGCACAGCGCCTTTAAGGTCGGCGTAGGTGTTCTCAAGATACTCGGCGACATCATCACAGTTTTTAGTGTCGTCGGTCATGATAAACAGGATGGCTTTTTTATCCAGCTTGATATGTTCGTCGTAAGCCTTGCGCCACTCAATCACGCCCAAGTTGATATAGTCCGCGTATTTCTCGGTGAACTTGGAGCTTTTCTTTTCGGTGAGTTTCGCACGGCTTGGGCCGTCTGGCACAAGTGGGTGTTTCACCACATTTTGCTTGATGGCTTCAACGAGCGGATAATCCGACACCGTTTGAACAAAGATCGCACCGTTGGAATGTTTCGGGGTTGCCGTTACATCCAGTTGTAGAGAAAGTGCTGTTCCTTTTTGTTGGAGGCGGTTGTGAATATCTTGAATAGATTTGAACCACGCATTTTTGGGGTCGTGGACGTGATGGGCTTCGTCGTTAATGACCATTAGCTCGTCAATGTCGCGGACGATTTTACTTAAATCCACCGTGGAGTCATTGGTTGAAGTAACAGGTTTCGGCCCCAAGAAATAATCCATAGAGTTTTCGTCATTCGCCGAGGCTGGAATGTCGTTACCCGAATAAACGCGGTGAATGTTTGTTAGAAAGATATTGCCCACGGGGTGCGTGACCCGCACGTCGTCTTGAATGTGCAGATCCATTTGGAAGTCGCTTTTCCAGTCGCGCCCATCGTAACCGTCATGAGGCAACACAGGGTCGTCTTTAAAGAAAATCCGCAAGCCTTGAAAGTCTTTGTAGATGCGATCAAGCACGATGATGTTAGGGGCAATCACCAGAAAGTTACGAGCCATTGGTGAGTTCTCTTCGTAGAGCTTGTGATAAAAGCTCCACGCCAGGGCAAGGCTAATGACCTTGGTTTTACCTGCGCCCGTTGCCATTTTGACTACAAAGCGCTTCCAAGTTTCGTCAAACATATTGGCCGAGATTGCGCCAGAACTGTCAAAACGAATGAGGTCAAACTTGTCTTTCACTTTCATTACGTCAACGAGGTAAACGATGGTTTCCAAAGCCTCGCGTTGTGAAAAGAAATAACGGAACTCGGACGAGGTGTCCGCTTTCTGGATCACGTGCGGAGTTTTGAACCACCAATTCAAAAGACTTTTACTGGTCGCGGTGGCGCCCTCGTATCCGCTATCACGGAACTTTTTAACTTGCTTGCGCAGTTCAGGGACGAGCGGAGGGAGTAGCTTTTCAAAGCTGGTATTCCGCAAAGTTTCGTCCGCGGGGAACCAACGAATTGCAGGATCAAGAACGGCATACGGTGATTCTGGAAAGTCAGGATGCAAAGCCATTACCTTTCTCCTTTCCCAGTGGAGTCAATAACGGTCATCGTGTCGTTACCGAAAATGTCCACGACCTTGATGGCGATCTTTTGTGTTTTGGATTCCAACTCGTGATAGGGGCTTTTTAATTCAAGCGAGCGATCTCTCTTCGTCCTGAATGACTGCCATTCATTTTCAAAAATGTAGTCGCCAGTCCAGACCTCTTCCCATTGATCAGTGGCTTGATTTTTAGTTCGGATGATTTCTTTTTTGCTTCCATAGTTGAAATCTACGGACCAGTAATCAACCCAGTCACTCCACTTGGCGGTCAGTTTTTCTCTTTTAATTTTTCCGTCTTTGTCTTTAGTGACTTTAACGATCTGGCCTTGTTCAACCACGACCTTGCTGGCTTTATTTTTCAAACCGTCAGCAACATCACTGGTTGCATCTTGATTGTAGAATACAGAAAAATCTTTCAGCTCAATCGCCACACTGTTTTTCTTGTAGTGTGCTTTAGCTTCAATGTAGGCCACGTCATGGAACGAGACTTGGTTGCGCTCTACTGCACGCTTATCAAAAACATCGGCGGGAATATACTTTGCCGAAATATCAATGCCTTTGCGTTTGGCTTCTTCAAGTGAGTCTGGGAAAAGTCCCATCTCAAACTCAAAGCCAAGAATATCAACTTTTGTAATATGTTTTTGACGACACTCCGAGATCACTTCCTCAACAAACAAACGTGACACTGGCATATTGACTGGTCCAATCGCAACGACGCGACCATTCTTTTTGCCTTGAAAAGCTTTAAATCCCGTTGTGCCTTCGGCTTTGTAGGCTTTAAGAATAAGATCAATGAACGCTTGTTCTTTTTCAGCTAACTGTTTTGCTTTTTGTTCTTCGCGCAAGTCAGGATTTACCCCAACATAAAGCTGTCGCTCATATCTACCAAGGTTAAGGATTTCAAAAGCACGGTAGTCCTTCCCTTGCTCCTTTAGCTCGCGTTGTGTGCTGATCATTCGCTTGCGGGCTGTATGAATTGCGAACTTGCCCAAGTCAGCACATATCCACCTTCTGCCTAATTTTTCTGCGACACTGGCAAGAGTTCCTGACCCGCAAAAGAAATCAGCTACCAAATCATCTTTGTTACTGCTTGCCTCAATAATTCTGGCAATGAGTGCTTCGGGTTTTTGAGTGGGGTAATCAACTCGTTCTTTCGCCTGTGAGTTTACTGGCGGAATGTCGTCCCAAACGGAATCAACAATATCACCTTCAATTTCATCAAGATAAATAATGCGAGTGCCGCCCGCAGTAGGATTCACATCGTCGCGATAGAGACGGCCATCTTTATCTTTCTTCCATCGTTTTAGATATTCTGGGCTGTGCGGTTTGAACTGCGTGTGCCAGATGAAATTATCTTGGTCTTTTTTGTAAGAAATAATGTTGTCATGTTTCTGTGGAAACTTGCGAGAAGTTTTTCGTTTGAATGAATAGTAAGACCAAATAATCTCGTTCAAAAAGTTTTCTGGTCCAAATACTTCATCTAAAACATGGCGCAAGTGATGATTTACGCGCCAATCACAGTGAACATAAATCGTTCCGTCTTCAGCGAGTAAGTCGCGCATAATGACAAGTCGCTCATGTATCATAGCAATAAATGAGTCGGCCCCTTTGCCCCAAGTATCACGATAGGCGATTTCTTCCAGGATACTTGGTTTTTTCGTGAGCTGTTCGTCACCAATTTCAATATCAATAGAAAAATCAGCGCCAACATCAAAGGGCGGATCAATGTAGATAAGCTTCAATCCGCCTTGCTTATCAATTTCATCACGGAGTGGGCCATTCTTGAGTGATGAAAGAATGAGTTTGTTGTCGCCCCAAATAAGTTTATTTGTCCAACCACGAATCTGACGACCGCGAGCATCCAAGTCAAAAAGACTTTGCTGGAGTTTTGTATCAACTTCCTCGCGTGGTTCGTCCACTTGCTCAATCGTTTGAAAGGGCAACGCAATGTTGGTGACTTCGTTCGTTTTGCCATTCCAAACAAGTTCCACTTCGCGTTTATCTTCAAAAAGTAAAAAGCGGTATTTATCTGGAAGTGGTTTTCCAGCTTCAATAAATCGTGTGACCTCTTGTTGTTCTTGTTCTGTTAGCTTTGCCATACATTCCCTTGTTGTTTTTCTTCGGTGGAGTGTGAAGTTGCGCCGCCGTCCATGACCCATTGATCTACTTCGCGGGTTTTGAACTTCCACAAACGACCCACGCGATGAGCGGGAATCTTTTTCTTTTCAAGCCAACGGTAAATCGTTTCCTTTGAGACACCTAAATGCGCCCCAATTTCTTCTACCGATAGCCAACGATCTGATTCGCCCACGTGCGACCCCTCCAAAAACAAATCTCTCTTGTTGTTGTCCCGAAAATTAGAACAGTAGAGGCATTTTTTGACAAGAACATACAATGACAGACAGTGAAAGAATTAAGAGCTGCGCGTCATGCTTTGGGCTGATTTTTAATAATCTGCTGTGCTGTTTTTAAAGGCACGGGCTGACTTGGGAGGGGGGTAACGCAGGGATCAGCCCCGAAAATGCGACCACGGGCAAACCAAGGCCGTTTAAATGCGCACGGTTCGGGCTATGTGAAGCCAGTTCAGTGGGGATTTTATTAAAAATTAGAGGTGGGATTATTAAAAAAGCCTGTCTTTGGCCTTGTTTTATTTCCCTGGGCGCACGGGACAAAGCGCGCTACTAATGCCCAAGCAAAATAATCTGGATTTTTGGTTGTTAAGGATTGGAGTTTAGCACCCGAAAAGGTGGATTGAGGGAGTGGGCTTTTGAAGTATAAGAAAATACCTAAAATCAACAGAGCAACGGGCAAGCAAGATGGCTGGAGGTGGGACATTCGTCGCTACAACCAGCAAAAGCGCCGCTACGAACCCGTGCCTGTGGACGGTATTCCCGAACACATCCGAAAAACTCAAGATGAGGAAGTGATCAAAACCTACTGTCAGTCAAAAAGCGCCGAAGAGGATGCCGTTCGCTATCGCGCGCAACTTCGGGTTGAGTGGAAGAAAAAATATAAAGACTTCACCAAACAACTTGAACTTTTTGAAGCCTATCAAAAAGAGCGCGCACCAAACAGCTACGAAAATGACGTCTATTACTTGGAAAGCTACGCCTTTCATTTTTTCTTGGATCACAAAGAAGCCAACAACCATTTGGCTTGGAGCGCGCATTACGACGAGTTTCGCACGTGGCTCAAAGCAGTCAAGCCGCTCAAGTGGAACCGCAACAAATTAAGCCTAAACACTCAAAATAAAGTTATTAAAGCCCTTAATGTATTTTTAGAAATGGTGGGTCGCCAAAATGACGAACCCATTAGAAAGTGTCCGCAATACAAGAGATCCGAAATGGTGCAAGTTTCAGCCTTGGACATTTTGGAAGAGGACGAGATTAAAAAAATCCAAGATGCTTTGCTTGATATTCGTAAAGAATCGCATGACCTTTTCACCGTGCTTGCCAGAACTGGCATGAGAGAGAACGAAGCCCTTGGGCTTTGTATGGCGTTTATCACCGAGGGGCACTTTAAGGGGAAATCTCTCACTAAACTTCACGATCAAATATCCCTCTATAAAAAACTTGGAAATTATCACGGCTACATCTGCCTTGAGAGTCAACCCGCACTTGGCAGTATTCGTGCGGATAAAAAAATCAAAGACCGCTTCGGGCAAACTTGGGATGTCGGAACCGTTCCAAGAAAACCACTTAAATTAAGAAATAGAATTGCTCCTGAACATTATAGGTTCATTCCTGTTTTTGATAAAAAGGCATGGAACATTTTGGCAGAACGCTGGAACACCCAGCAGGATCTTTTTGAAAAGAAAACTCACGGAAAAGAAAAGCGGGATTATTTGCTATTTGATGGGTTGACCGCATCTATGTTCTATCTTGATGTTCAAAAGGCTTTTGACAAAACCAAGCTCCGCTTTCGCTCGCCCCATAAACTCCGCCACACTTTTTTAACTTGGTTCTACGGACATACAGACGAAAATCGTTTTTTAGCCCGTAAAGTGGCGGGGCATAACGAAGAAAGATCCGTCCAAATCTATTCACACATCAATGAACAAATTGGCCGCGAACAAGACCTTAAAGAGCAATCAAAACGGAAAATGAAAATTATATGATCACAGCCTCTAACCGAGTGTGGCCATTGCAGCTTGATAGTTTTTCTTCAAATGAAGGCTTGAAGTAGTCGCGCTTAATGTTGCGAGAGTTTCTTGAGCCTGTTTCTTAAAGCGATGAAGTTCAAGTTGAGAAGCCGATTCAGCAAGAGCTTCCGTCACATCCTGCAAATCAAAACAAGAAGCCACCAATGAGCCATTTTCTATGGAAACTTGGCTCATTAGCATTGCTGGATCTGAACTTATTTTTTCAATTACTGCGGGAAATAAGGCTTTTTGTGAGGGAGTGAGAGGGATTTTGATTTTTAAATCTTTGGCTGTTGCCATTTTCCCCTCGGTGATTTTTCGTTCCGTTTGACCTTTTACATTTTAACATTTTTGGGGAAGACCTTGATTTCACTCTTTTGTGATTTCAACTACTTAAGCCTTCCCCAAATGTTAAAAAATGGTTGCGGGGGCAGGATTTGAACCTACGGCCTTCGGGTTATGAGCCCGACGAGCTACCAGACTGCTCCACCCCGCGATTGATTTCTATTTTAAAAGAACGAACGCCTACTCTAGGGGTGATTTGAGGTGTTGTCAATGATGAAACTAACTTTCGAAGGTGAGAGGACCTTGAAGCTTTCCTTGAATAAATTGCTGTACGCGTGGATCTGGGTGCGCTTTCGTTTGCTCTTGATCACCTGTGACCAGCACTTCTTGATTGGCGACTAGAGCTATTGTGCCATTGAGGCGGTAAGCAGCGTTCATGGAGTGAGTCACTACGATGATTGTAGCGTTGTATTTTTGTTTTAAATCAATGATAAGTTCGACAGCCTTATCTGTATTGATAGGATCAAGTCCAGCCGTAGGATCATCGTAAAGAACAATATTGGGTTTCATAGCGATAGCTCGAGCAATTCCGAGTCGTTGGCGCATACCACCTGAGATTTCATGAGGATACAGGTGTGCTGAAGAGCTCAGATTGACAGCATTTAAGCACTCTTTAATGCGTTCATCCATTTGAGCTGCCGAAAAATGCCCGTGCTCTTTGAGTGGAAAAGCAACGTTTTCATAAACTGTAAGGGAATCAAACAAAGCGCTTTTTTGAAATTGCATTCCTAAGTGCTGGGCGAGTTTATATCTTTCTGGTTGAGTGAGGGTTGTAAAATCAATTCCTTCACAGATCACTTGGCCTTTCAGTGGGTGATAAATTCCCGCCATGGTTTTGAGAAGTACTGTTTTACCTCCACCGCTGGGGCCGATGAGAACAAGAGTGTCCCCATTCTTTACAGAGAGATTCACATTTTTTAAAATAAGGTCATTTCCAAAGCCCACAGAAACATTTTTAAGTTCAATCACGGTATCCATGAAAATGATTATTTCAGAAATTGGGAGTTGAAAGTTTCTGGAAGCATTTCAATCAGAGTTTTGGTGTTAATGACAGAAAGGCCATCACTCCAATGAATCAAAGTCTGGGGATGAGCAAATTCACTGATAACCTGTCGACAGACTCCACAGGGGGGCCATGGCGGATTCGCTGGACTTACAACCAAGATTTCTTTGATTTGACGAAGGTGATTTTCTGAAATTCCTTTCCAAATGGCCACCCTTTCTGCACAGACCGTCGCGCCGTAGGAGGCATTCTCGATGTTGCACCCACTGGTGATATGGCCATCAGCCCAGAGTACGCTGGCGCCAATTAATTTTGTGGAGTAAGGAGCATAGGCCTGTCGTTGGGCCTCAATGGCTGCTGTAAGAAGTGGTGTTTGTGTTATACTCATAATGATTAAGCCCTTATTTGAAAAAAGAGAAGCCTGCTTCTTTAAGGATGCTAAATAATTTTAATAAGGGCAAGCCAATGATGCTTTCATAATCTTGGGCGTGGATTTCTTTAAATAAGATAAGTCCTTTTTGCTCGAGCTTGTAGCTACCAGCGCAATCGAGTGGAAGATCGGCTTCAATATAAGCCTCCAGTTCTGAGCTTGTCCAAGGATGCATCGTCAATGAAACTCGCTCTGTGTGCAGCCATTGGTGGTGAGGAGCATGAACATAGAGAGAAGTGACCAATTCATGCGTATGGTTTTGCAGTTCAAGAAGTTGGCTTAGCGCTTGCTTTTTTGTCTTTGGCTTACCAAAGATCTTAGAGTTAAAATTTAATACCTGATCGCTCCCGATGATGTAAGCATTAGGAAAGCTTTCTTTGAGGCTTTCGGCTTTGGCTTTCGCTAATTTTTGTGTGAGAGCGATAGCGTCCAGCAAAGGATCCTTTAAATCATCTTCGTTGCAGAGTGGCGCAATGGCTTTAAAGGGAATCCCTCTCGTGTCTAAGAGTTTTTTGCGATAAGGTGAGGTGCTTGCTAAAATAAGTTCCATAGATAAAAGTCCTTCTACAAAAAGAGTTATTGCGCGACAGCAAGTTTTGCATTGGTACTATGAGATTAATTCCTCGCTATTAAGGAATGGTTTTGTAATTTGAAAATATTACAAAGTGCTAATGGTTTTTGCAACTAACGATTTTTTATAAGTATTAAGAGGGTTCTTATTGGGGAAAATTGCATTTTAGATCACACTAACGAGTGAACTGATATTGATAAACTCTTTTTTGGTGTTGCCGATGAATTAACAATTTAGCTTTATGGAAATCATGTGAAAAGCTTCTTGAGCATTGAAGGCTAAAATAATCCTATCTTTCATGGATCTTATTCAACTTTAGAATACAAATTTTGCAAAATCAGTATTATAGTGCCGCGAAATCATCCCTTTGGAGCTTTAAGGGGGTGCTAAAGTGTTAGGATCAAGATGAGTACAAACTTAGAGAAGAAAAATAAGAATTTAGAGAAAGATATCAACCACTTGGGTTTGACTTTACCGGATATTGCACGAGAAACCAGAGTAGAGCTTACGGGTCGATTGGATCGAGTGGGTATGCAAGAAATAGAAGTTCCTGTTCGGCTCAGTGCCCCTAAAGTTGGCAACAAATATCAAAGGAGCACCGATGAAAGTAAAGACCATGGGAGCGACCTTGATGAATCTTCTTTTTTAACTCCGGCGCGAGTGAACGCTTTTGTGAGTCTTGATGACCCTCAAGCTAAAGGAATTCACATGTCGCGGCTTTATCTTCAGCTTCAAGAAGGTCTGACTTCGAAAGTGTTTTCATTCGCCCTTCTTAAAGAATTATTAGAGAAATTCATTGAATCCCATGTTTCTCTCAGTCAATCCAGCGCTATTGAGGTAGCCTTTGACTATATGGTCGAGCGTCCTGCCTTGGTGAGTGCCAATGTTGGTTGGAGAAAATATCCCCTTATTTTTGGAGCCACTTTTGATAAGGGCCATTTGTATTTTGATTTGCAGTTCACCATCACTTATTCAAGCACATGTCCCTGTTCAGCGGCACTAGCGCGTAAATTGATTCAAGATCATTTTTTGAAAGAATTTACGACAGAGCAAGTTTCTCGGAACGATGTTCATCATTGGTTGAGTTCGACCCAAGGGATTTTAGCGACTCCGCATTCTCAACGTTCATTAGCACGAATTCAAATTCGCTTTACGGAGGAATCACTTTTTCAAAGCTCCTTTGAGTGGATTGAGATGATTAATCGTTTGGAGAAAAGTCTGGGAACTCCTGTTCAAGCCGCTGTGAAAAGAGAAGATGAACAAGAGTTTGCTTTACTCAATGGTCAAAACTTGATGTTTTGCGAGGATGCTGCAAGAAAGTTGAAAAATGCCATCTCATCTATAAACAAAATTGATGATTACCGCATTGAGGTGAGTCATTTAGAAAGCTTACACCCTCACAACGCTGTTAGTATTGTCACTAAGGGTGTTGAGGGTGGGTTAAAACCGTAACAGTAACAGATAGAGTTCCAATGAAATTGCCTCGTTCTCAAACTCAGGTTAGTAAATCCGTGAAGGCGGATCGGTTAACCGATGTTGAAATTAAAAAAATCATTCGTGAGATGCACTTAAAAGTGACTCATCAGCGTCGGGCTATTTTGGAAGTCTTAGCGGTGGGTCGCCATCACTTTACGGCCCAAGAGATTTTTGATTTGGTCCATAAAAGATTTCCAGAGATTGGTTTTGCTACGGTTTATCGATTTTTAAAAAAATTAACAGAATACAAATTTGTTTCAGAAGTGCGAATGGGAGGCTTGCCAGCTCGTTATGAATTGGCCCCCACCCATCATCATGACCACATGAGCTGTATAGAATGTGGAAAAATAGTTGAATTTGAAAATTATGCCATTGAGAATCTTCAAGAAAAGGTGGCTGCGGAGCTGGGCTTTGAATTAACGGGTCATGTTTTGGAACTTTATGGAATTTGCCCTGATTGTCGCAAGGGAAAGTGAAAGTTCCTCTGAGAACTTTTTCTAGCCAGTGTCTTAAGCACCTCAAGAATAATGGAAAGAAAAATTGGGGGATAAGCACTTGGAGCATTTGAACGAATTTGAAGGCATTGTTGTCAAGGGAGCCAGAGAGCATAATCTCCAGGATGTTTCTGTCAAAATACCCAGAAATAAAATCACGGTGATGACAGGGTTGAGTGGCAGTGGCAAATCTTCGTTGGCTTTTGAAACTGTTTTTGCAGAAGGTCATCGACGTTATATTGAAAGCCTCTCCCACTATGCGCGGCAATTTTTAGAACAAATGAAAAAGCCTGAGGTGGACTCCATGACAGGATTATCACCAGCTATTGCCATTGATCAAAAGTCTGTATCAACCAATCCTCGCTCCACTGTGGGAACCGTCACAGAGGTTTCCGATTTTCTGCGGTTGTTATTTGCTAAAATTGGAATTCCACAGTGCCCTAATCATCATATTCCCTTGATGAGTCAGACTCCGGATCAAATTGTTTCAACATTGATGGCTTGGCCAGAAAATACAAAATTTTTGCTCTTGGCACCCATGGCAGAAAATAAAAAGGGAGAATTTTTAAAAGAGTTTCAGCGCTGGGCTCAAATGGGTTTTGTAAAAGCTCGAGTTGATGGTGTGTTTATTGAACTCGCTTCAGCTAAAAAATTAGCGAAAACTAAGGCTCATACTATTGATTTGGTTGTAGACCAACTGATCATTAAATCAAGTTTAGTTGAACGCTTGAAGAGCAGTGTGAACAAAGCTTTAAGTTTAACTCAGGGGCGATTGATCATTGAAAAGCTTAACGGAGAGCGACGATTATTTTCTCTGAAATCTGTATGTAGCCAGTGTGGATTTAGTTTTCCGGAGATCGAACCACGACTTTTCAGTTTTAATCACCCAAAAGGAGCCTGTGAGGTTTGCCACGGTTTAGGGACCTTGGATGTGGTCGAGGAGACTGAATTTGGCGTCTCTGATGAAGGGCTCCGGCAAATTAAAAAAGTGAAGTATCATCGTAAAGATAGAAAAAACTCTGGCGATGAAGACGAAGAGAGTGATTTTGAAGCTCGAGAGAAGCCTTGTGGCGCCTGCGGGGGAGCACGATTACGAGCAGAGGCTTTAAACGTCAAAATTGATGGGTTCAATATCGCGCAACTTTCGCAATTATCTATCGATGATTTGAAAGAATGGTTGGAGTCGAGACGGTTTCAATCAAAGCAAAAAATTTTGGGTGAAAAAATAGTCCGTCCTCTTTTAGATAAATTGAGTTTTTTAACTCGAGTGGGAACGGGGTATCTCAGTGCCAATCGATCGGTGCAGACGCTTTCGGGAGGCGAATCACAACGATTGCGTTTAGCGAGCCAAGTGGGTTCGGCATTGGTTGGAGTCTTGTACGTGTTGGATGAACCCAGTATTGGTCTTCATCCTAAAGACCATCATAAGCTCCTCGAGATTATCGGTGAGCTGAGAGATCGTGGTAACACGGTCATTATGGTGGAGCATGACGAAGACACCATTCGTTATGCAGATCATATCATAGATTTAGGTCCAAGAGCAGGCAAGCTGGGGGGCCATTTAATGATAGAAGGCTCTTTGGAGACAATCAAAAATCATCCCGACAGTCTCACGGCTCAGTATTTGCGAGGGGATTTGCGTGTTCCACTTCCACTCCAACGCCGCACGGGTCATGGGCGTTATCTGGAAGTCAAAGAGGCGACAGGCAATAATTTACAACGAGTGAATTTGAAAGTTCCATTAGGAACGTTTACAGCTGTTACGGGCGTGAGTGGTAGTGGTAAATCCACATTGATTATGGATACGCTTTATAAAATTTTAGCACGAGAATTGAATGGAGCGGAAGTTGATCCTTCTCCATACCAAAAGGTGCTGGGATTGGATTATATCAATAAGGTGATTCATATCAATCAAAAGCCCATCGGTCGGACTCCGCGTTCGACACCAGCTACTTATGTGGGGTTATTTCCGTTAATTCGGGATCTCTTTGCCCAGTTGCCGGAATCCAAAATCCGGGGATATAAACCAGGTCAATTTAGTTTTAACTTAAAGGGAGGGCGCTGCGAGCATTGTCAGGGGCAAGGGCAGGTGAAGCTGGAAATGCATTTCTTAAGTGATGTGTTTGTTCCTTGCGATATTTGTGAGGGAAAACGGTACAATCGCGAAGTGTTAGCGATCAAGCACCGAGGCAAATCCATTTCTGATGTTTTAAATCTATCGGTCGAAGAGGCGTTGGAATATTTTAAAAACCACAATCAGATTTACAGAAAAATCGATACTCTTCAGCGCGTGGGACTTGATTATATGACGCTAGGGCAAAGTTCAACCACCTTGAGCGGTGGAGAAGCCCAGCGGATTAAACTCAGCCGCGAGTTATCCAAGAGAGGATCAGGAAATACCTTGTATATTTTAGATGAGCCGACAACGGGGCTACATTTTGATGATGTTCGTCGCCTTGTAGAATTATTACAAGAATTAGTGGATCAGGGAAATACTGTTTTGGTGATTGAACATAATTTGGAAGTGATTAAAATTGCAGATTATGTGATTGATCTTGGTCCTGAGGCGGGACGCAAAGGCGGACTCATTGTCGCAGAAGGCACTCCCGAGAGTTTAGTGAAAAATTCAAAAAGTGTGACGGGGCCTTTTTTAAAACCTTTATTACAAAAATAAAGAAAATGTTTTTTTCTGAGGGTTACTAAGGTTGTCATTGCGGTAAATAATGGTCCCAATGCAAGTGTTCTTATTTTTAATAATCCCATCGGCTTCATGTAAATCTCTTTCTGTGTATCCGACAGTGATATGAGGATAATAGTGATGAGGATTAAAGGCGGAAGGGTTTCCGCCGCGTGAAATGAATAATTGGTGGATTGCAACTCTTAGATTGAGAAGCTCCGTGGAGCTGACAATCACGTAGAATGTGGACGCTTGTTTTGCTTTTCCTTCTCCTAAACACAAAATATTAAATTTGGATGACTGAACATGAGCGTTCATCGCTATTTGATTTATTTCATGAATGGAGATTTTTTCTTTTAAAACTTGAGTGTATTCAACTGGAGTGATGATGGTAATATGCGCTTCGCCACGATGCTTCAGTTTTTGAGGGTGAGATTTTTCAATTTGTGAGCGGAGGTGAGCGATGGGAGCAAACGGGATTTCCATAGAAAGATAATGGCTCAAAGGAGCATGGCCTTCATGAACTTGAAAAGGAATATCGGATGTTCGGTGCACTTCTGGGTCCAACTCATATGTGATGTCATGGCTCCACAAAGGAGTGGTAAAAACAGGGATTAGAAAAAAATACAAAAGTAAAAAGTAATAGAAATTCATATTTATTATTATAGGATTCCTTTTTTAAGAGATAAATTCTAAGAGATAAAATAGTGACACTGTTTATGTTGATTATCAACTTTAATGAAATTTCAAAGAAATAAATTCATCATTAGCACTTAAAACCGTCAAAAAATAAACCTAAAGAGCATTCAAAGTTAATATATTTTATTTGAATATTAAATTGTCATGGCACATGAATTGAAATGAGTGATCGAAGATGTAAGGAGTTCTTCGTGCTTTGCTTAGTTCGCAATAAAATTAAAACTAAACTTAGTTTAATTTATAGTGTTAATTTTACAATTTTATTGTCTCTTGTGTTGCAAGGAGCAATGGTTTTTGCTGCTGAATCTCAAACGGCAGACTCACTTAATTTTAACAATAAGTTCAAAAAAACGACTTCTGTTTCTGTCGATTTTTGCCCTAAAACCAGCAAATTTGATTTTAGAAATGCTTATTGGCTTGGGACTTTTTCTTATCAAGCTTATAAAGAGCCCAAGTATGTTGTTCCGATTTTATCTGGTTTAGCAGATGCTTTAATGGCTAATTTACCGCAGTGGGATGAAAAAGAACCTCTTCTTGAGGATGTAATTTCAAGCTTTAATTTTGGGATAGACCCTAAAAATATAAAATTTTATACAAGTACCAAACAAAAATTAGGAGAAGGAACCGATAATAGACAGGATAATATCTATACTCGCTGGATTACGCCTCTTCCCGCGGAGGCTTGTATTAGACCTGAATGCACGGAATGCTTTTTGGTCTCTACGGCTCACTCTTTTAACAAGAAAAACCGTGAGCTATGTAATAAAAGATGTGGGGTAAAGAATACAGCGGCTTATCACGATAAAAAAATTCTTCTCGGAATTCTTAATAAAATAAAAGCGTCCATAGCTTTAACTCCTGATGAAAGACGAATTAAAAATCAGATTGATCGTTATGTGAGTAAATTCAAATCCATGAAAAAGTACGAAGGGAAGACCTTAGAGATCGATAGGATTCCTATTTGGAATGATCTTAGGACAGCAGAGCGTTGTGAACAGCATACTTTGAATAAAAATGTGGTGGCGGATACTCAGGCTTACATTGTTGAAAGTGATCAGGCTATTTTTATTTTATTTCGAGGAACAGAGTACAACCCGGCAGACATAAAGTTGAATCTTATGGCTTTGGATCAATTGTCTTTTGAAGAGAAAGAGAGGCGAGGGGATGTGCACAAGGGTTTTTATATTGCTCATGTGGCGTTAAGAAACTTTATTCAAGAGACCCTTGAAGAGTCACTTAAGAAAGCACCCCATAAGCCCATCTTTATCACGGGTCATAGTTTGGGAGGAGCTATTGGCCATATTGCCATGTATTCCTTACTCACTTCTAAAAATGTTGGTTTTAAAGGGAATCTTAAAGCCATTTACACTTTTGGAGCACCTCGCGTAGGAAACCGAGAATTTGCCATTCACTACACACAAAAAGCAAAGGAATTTGGTGTAGGGGTTTATAATTTAGCAAATGAAAATGATTTAGTTCCAAACGTACCTTGTGTTGATTATGCCCATGCAGGGGCTATGATTTATTTGAGTGGTACTGAAGCTAAAAAGTCCACGAAGGCAACTTACAAATACAAAGATCTTAGCCAGGTTAGTTTTTTTCCGAATCCAGGATCCTGTGGTTATTCAACCATGATTAAAAATGTTTTTTCAGCAAAATACATACTCCATGAACACAAAATGACGACTTATTTAGAAAAACTGATAGATTTAAAAAATCAATTGAATGACTACAAGGTGTCGTGTGCAGACGATGGACTTTCCTTGCCAGCGAATCACGTGCAATTACCAGAAAATATTAAGTTGAATTTTCAGAGCCTTTCTGCGGATATTGAAGAAGTAAAATATTAATGTTAATGTTAATGCGATATTGGTAAATTGGTACCGCCGCTTCATCAAAAGCGAGTTTTGTATTAATCCAGTGAAGGATTGAAGGGGGAATGCTGCCATGGCTTATTGGCTTATGAAGTCAGAACCAGAAGTTTATTCTATCGAGGATTTAAAGAGCGATGGTCGTACGGAGTGGGAAGGGGTCCGCAACTATCAAGCAAGAAATTACATGATGAAAGAAATGAAGGTGGGGGATATTGTTTTGTTTTATCACTCAAACGCTCAGCCTCCTGGAGTTGCTGGCTTGGGAACTGTATCGAGGTTAGCAAAGCCAGATGCCTCCAGTTGGAATAAAAAAACCCCCTATTACGATGAAAAATCAACCCCTGAGTCACCACGATGGTTTTGTGTGGAAGTGGCCTTTAAGGCGGAATTTTCCAAAATCATTTCACTTGAGGATCTTCGAGAAGAGCCCAGGCTTTCCAAAATGGAAGTATTAAAAAAAGGTCAGAGACTTTCAATTATGCCTGTTCGAAATGAGGAATTCAAAATCATTGAAAAAATGGCGCAAATAAATTCGAAAATAAAATAAGAGCATACGAAACAATACAAGATATCGAAGCCGTTTGATAAAATAGCTTTAGAATTTTTTGGATGTATTTTCAGAGGCTATTTGAGAAATAAGATTGATGAGGTGGATGCTCTCATCGCAGTAGAAAAATTCTGCATGGGAATAAGTGCTTTTAAAGCAAGCACTTAACCAGTATGATCTTAATGGCAAAGCTCTGTATTGTTATTGAATTAAGGGTTATTGTCCTTGGGTGTTATGATTTTTGAACAAAGATCATAACTTGAGCTTCCACTAAGAAAATGGGTATAGTTTGGCAATGCCGAAAAGAGTTTCGCAATAGCGATGAGTGTGTCGGTGTCTCGAAATTAAAAACTGAATCAATGATAAGGTCAAAACATGGTTTATCGTTGGCATTTATAGCGGAGTGAAATGTGTCCCTAGTCACAGAATCTTATGAAGTTAAAATTAAAACTCAACAGCTGCAGGAGCTGACAATCGAAATACGGGGGTATCTTTGACGTCGATAAAAAGCAAAAACGTCTTAAGGAGCTCGAACTAGCCGCTGAAAATCCTGATCTTTGGAACAAACCAGCAGAAATGCAAAAACTCAATAAAGAAAAATCTTTTTTAGAAAAAACCATTCAAGAATATGAAAGTTTTCAACAAAGAGTTGATGATGCTCAAGTGCTCTTAGAGATGAGTTTGGAAGCTCAGGATGAGGCTACTTTCAAAGAAGCAAAAATGGAAGTGCTTGCTTTAGAACGCTTAGGGAGAGAATTAGAGCTTAAGAGGGTATTGAGTGGAGAGCTGGATGCCAATGGGACTTATTTAACGATTAATTCGGGAGCTGGAGGAACAGAGTCTTGCGATTGGGCGTCCATGTTGATGAGAATGTATTTGAGATATGCGGAAAAGCATGGATATGCGACAGAAATTTTAGAAATGACAGAAGGAGAGGGTGCCGGAATAAAATCAGTGACGGTTCATATTCAAGGGCCCTACGCTTATGGTTACTTGAATGCAGAGTCTGGAGTTCATCGCTTGGTGAGGATTTCTCCGTTCGACTCTAATGCTCGACGACACACAAGTTTTGCTTCAGTCTTTGCTTGGGCTGAAGTTGATGATGATATTAAAATTGATCTTAAGATGGAAGAAGTTAAAGTTGATACGTATCGTGCTGGTGGAGCCGGGGGTCAGCACGTCAATAAAACAGATTCAGCAGTGAGAATGACCCACATTCCAACAGGTATCGTTGTTCAATGCCAGAATGAGCGCAGTCAGATTCAGAACCGAGAGCGAGCTATTAAAATGCTTAAAGCAGCCCTTTATGAAAAAGAGCTTGAAGCGCGCAATAAAGAAAAAGAAAATTTAGAGTCCCAGAAAATGGCGAATGAGTGGGGAAGCCAAATTCGTTCTTATGTCATGCACCCTTATCACATGGTTAAAGATCATCGAACCGATTACGAGACCTCTCAGGTGGAAGATGTTATGGATGGAGATCTCGAAGGTTTTATTATGGCCTTTTTGAAATCAAAGATGACATTAGCCTCATCATCAGCGGGAGTTTAAGAGTGAGTTCTTGGCTTTGGTTTTCATTGAGAATTTTAAAATCGGGGCAAAAGAAAGCGGGGATTGCCTCGTGGTTTTCTTTTGTAGGTTTAATTTTAGGAGTGGCCAGCATGACTGTGGCCATGGCCGTCGTCAGTGGCTTTGAGACAACTTTGAAAAATGCAATTATTGATGTTCGCGGGCACCTTATTGTTTTTAAGCAGGGCAAGAGCATTGAGAAGCCCTCTCAATTTGAATCAAAGTTGAAATCCATTGTCCCAGAAATCACGGCCACAGTTCCATTTGTTATGGTTGAAGCCGTGGCCGCTCACAAGGGACGAATTCAAGGCGTGATGATTCAGGGAGTGGATACCAAAAAAGCTGTTGAACATCTCGGTATTCGCAAACGATTGGTGGAAGGAAGTTTTAGCTTTCCCAGGAGTGACGAGGGGATGGGGGTTATTGTCGGTAAGGGCTTTGCTCGGACCTTTAATCTCAAGGTAGGAGACGTGTTTCGTTTGGTATTGCCTACAGCCAATGAATTGAATCCTGTCGATTTTAAAAGAAAGATGGGAAAGTTTCTGGTGAGTGGCATCGTGGATCTGGGCAAGCACCAATACAATGAACGTTATCTGATCACGGATCTTAAAATTGCCCAGGAGTTTGCAATGCTGGGAGATCGATATCTGGGGCTTATGGTGAAAATAAAAGAGAGTGAAAAGGCCCGTGCCTACGGTTTACGTTTGGCCGCAGAGTTAGGAGCTCGTTATTGGGTTCAAGATTGGGAAGACGATAATCTTTTTGAAGCCATTAAAATTGAAAAACCAATTTTATTTGTAGTTTTATTAATTATTGTCATTGTGGCCGCACTCAATATTTCGAGTACTTTATTTATCAATGTTGTTCAAAGGTATTCGGATATTGGTATTTTAAAGGCAATGGGAGCTTCACCTCGGTGGATTTGCAAAGTTTTTTATGCTCAAGGAGGATTGATTGGCCTTATTGGGAATATTCTCGGCTTTCTCTTAGGGTTAGTCTTTTGCGGAATTTTTGCTTTGCTTCAGAAAAGTTTAGGTGTGATTGATGGAAGCGTTTACAATGTGGATGGAATTTCCATTCAGATTCGGATCTTCGATACTTTTTGTATCTTTTTCTTCACCATGATGATCTGTTTTTTATCTACTTTAGCTCCTGCATGGAGAGGTGCAAAGTTGAGTCCTGTTGAGGGGTTGAGATATGAATAATGGGAACGGCATGGGTAATATGAATAATGGTAATTTGAATACGAACACTACGAGTTCTTCGAATCTTCATAAAAAAACTCTGATGAGTGCTCAGGGCATTCATAAAATATACTCTCAAGGAAGTGGGCAGTTGCATATCCTCAAGGGTGTGGATCTGCATATTTATGAAGGTGAGGCTTTGTGCATCGTTGGCGCTTCTGGTGCGGGTAAAAGTACTTTGATGCATATCTTGGGAGCGTTGGATAGCCCTGATCAAGGCAAGGTGCTCTTCAAAAATAAAGATTTATCGCAACTCAGTGATGAGGATTTGGCAATTTACCGTAATAGTTCTTTGGGATTTGTTTTTCAGGCTCATCATTTATTGGCTGAGTTTAATGCTCTTGAAAATGTAATGTTGCCGGCGAGATTGAAAGGATTGAGTCTCCCCGATGCTGAGCAAAAGGCTGAAGCACTTCTCTCTAAGGTTGGTTTAAAAGGTCGAATGGATCATTTTCCAAATCAGTTGAGCGGAGGTGAGCTTCAGCGTGTTGCCATTGCGAGGGCTCTGGTTAACGATCCTGAAATCCTGTTTGCTGATGAACCAACTGGAAATTTGGATTCACAGAACGGTAAAATTATTCAAGATCTCTTTTTTGATTTAATAAAACAAATGAGACTCACTTTAGTCGTTGTGACTCATGATCTTAAATTTTCCGAACGATTCCCACGAGTTCTTCGCATGCAAGATGGTCGTTGGGTTGCTCAGCAAAATAACAAACAATTGCAACTTTAAATTACGAATTGAGAAAATGATTATTTCAGTAAATCCCAAAATTCAGGAAAACTTTTAGTAACGACGTCAGGATGCAGAATTTCAATGGGAATAGCTTGGGATTGAACTAGGGCTGCGGCAAAGGCAAGGCGATGGTCGTGATCGGTGTCGTAAGCAAAAGGATTTATTTTTTGATGTATCATTGGTGAGGGTTTAATGATCATGCCATCGGGTTTAACTTCATGAGAGACATTCAGTTGATTAAGAAGTTCGGAGATTTTGGCTATACGGTTTGATTCTTTATGAATGAGTTGAGGAGCATCGTAGAGCCTAGAGGGTGTTTGAGCAAAAGCACAGAGCACCGCTAAGACAGGAAATAGATCAGGACATGACTGTAGAGGGTACTCAATACCTTGAAAATGAGACGATTTTTTGATCTTGAGTTGGTAAAATGGGGATTCGGATTGCGAATGAGGTGGAAGAAGTTCGATATTCACTCCCATTTTTTGTAAAATAGAAACAAACTCTGCATCAGGTTGTAAGCTGGGGTGAGGAAATCGTTCAAAGAGAGCCTCTCCATTTAAAGCTGCATAGGCAGCAATGGCAAAGGCCGAGCTTAAATCGCTTTCGACGTGATAAGGCGTCTCAGTAATCACTGAACTTTGTTTTAAAATTCGATAAGAGGTTCCCTGATTTGTTTGTCTTTCTTCAATTTGCATCCCTAAGTTTTTGACAACCTTTAAGGTCATTTCTAAGTAGCCTTCACTAATAGGATGCCCTAATGTTTCTAGGGTCAAGTCTGTTTCTAAATCCCAAGCATTGAGAATCAAGCTAGAAGCAAATTGGCTAGAGACGCTTCGTTGCACTTGAACGGGTTGATTTAAATTCTGCCAACCCTTTGACTCCAGGATAAGGGAATCATCTGTTGTAGAAGATTGAACACCCAGACGTTTTAAAACATCGAGTAAATCTTGTTGAGGCCTTTGCATGAGGCGTTTTGTTCCCTTGAGAACGTGGCGGCCTGGAATTCGTGAGAGTCGTAGCGCCAAAAATCTTAAAGTGGTGCCAGCGGCCCCACAATTATAAATAATATTTGTTTTTGATGGATCGAATTCCTCAATCGCTTTTTTCATCATTAGGACATCATCGCATTGAGAGTCTCCCAGCAGCTTTAATTTTCCGTCATAGGATTTGCAAATTAAAGCTCGGTTCATTAACGATTTTGATGCAGGGATGATTCCTTTATAAAAAAAACTCACGAAGCTATTCCTTTTTTGGATATTTCAGTTTGAAATGTTTTGCCGATAGCTTCACCGACTTTTTCGAGTTTGGACATTAAAACTTCAAAATCAGAAGGTAAGAGGGCCTGGGGACCATCGGAAAGAGCTTCCGCAGGTTTGTCATGCACTTCTATAATAAGGGCGTCGGCACCAGCTGCCATTCCAGCGATGGCCATAGGAGAAACCAAATGACGAAATCCTGTACCATGACTAGGGTCGACCACGACGGGAAGATGAGTGAGTGACTTGAGTATGGGAACAATGTTCAGATCCAAAGTATTTCTAGAGTATTGAGTGTCAAATGTACGAATGCCTCTCTCGCAAAGAATAACCTTGTGGTTACCCCCTGCAAGGATATACTCCGCACTCATGAGCCACTCCTCAACGGTGGCAGACATTCCCCGTTTTAATAAAATAGGTTTATCGATTTTTCCAAGCTCTTTAAGAAGAGCAAAATTTTGCATATTTCGGGCTCCTATTTGGATGATGTCAACATAGTCCATCATCATCTCCACCCCATCAAGGTCCATGGCTTCTGAGACGATGGGAAGCCCTGTTTCTCTTGAAGCCATTTGAAGAATCTCAAGACCCTTTTTTCCAAGACCTTGAAAAGAGTAAGGAGAGCTGCGAGGCTTGAACGCTCCTCCTCGAATCACTGTGGCCCCCATTTTTTTGACCGCTCTTGCAATTCGTAAGGTTTGATCTTCGCTTTCCACAGAGCAAGGACCAGCCATGACACAAAAATTATTTTGTCCAATGTGGACCCCTTTCACATCAATCACGGTTCCTTCAGGGATAACGTCTTTCGACGCTAATTTGAAAGGTTTCGAGATACGCATGACATTTTCAATTTCAGGAAATACTTCAAAGTATTTTAACGAAATTTTCTCGGTTTTTCCCAATACGCTGACTGTTAATTGTTCTTTGCCTTCCACAACATGGGGGTGGCCACCGAGTTCTTCGATTTTCTTCAATAGGGTTTGAATATTCTCTTTTTTATATCCTTTTTTTACGACGACGATCATAATGGACTTCCTTTTTGGTAAATGTTTTTATAGATTTCTAAACATTGAGAAAAGAGAAGTTGCAGCTCCTCTTTGTTTTTATTTTTTAGATGAAATTCTATTTTATCGATTTCTTTTTTTAATTCACCGATAGAGTTTAAAATGAATTTTTGGTTTTTTTCGAGGATGGGAATCCACATATCTGTATTGGACCCATTAAGTCTGAGTAGATTAAGTGCATTCAATGGAAGTAGCTCTAAAGCATTATCCCAATTCTTTTGCTTGAGGCAAAGTCCGTAAGCCATACCAAGGAGTTGAATCAAATGGCTACTGTAAGCGAGACTTTCATTGTGGTGTTGTGTCTCACCGACCCAGGGAGTTGCTCCAAGGGCAGCGACTAAATTTTGGAGCAGTAAAAGTTGATCACTTTGTTGGGAAGAAATATTAGTGAGGCAGATTGTTTTACCAAAAAATAAATCCTCTTGAGCGGATTGAAAATTGGATTCTTCTTTACCTGCTAGAGGATGAAATCCGTAAACGGAAGGAAGGTCAATGAGGACACTTCCCACATTAAGAATCACTTTATTGTTTTGAGCGAGAAAAAGAGCTTTTTCTTCATTCACGGAAAGAGGGGCGCACAAAAAAACAATATCACATTTTGTAAGCTGGTCTTCAGGAATGAGCTGAAAATGAGGTGCTTTTTGAGACTGACACCATACTGTGAATTCATGTGGATCAATAAAAGGATCAGAAATACAAAATGTCCAGTGAGGGCATTGATTTTTCAGTGCTAAGCCGATGGAAGCACCAATAAGGCCAAATCCCAGAAAGCCTACTTGATAGGATGATGGTAGCGAAGAGGCTTGGGCACGTCGGGTATGATTTGCCTCAATGGCTCTGAAGTTCGCAATTAAATTAAAGAAAAGATTTTTAACTTCTGAATCTAAAAGATGGATATGAGGTTCTTTCACGATAGTATTTAGAATATCTTGTTCACGCTGAGGATCGCGGATTTTTTTGTTTTCTCTCTTCTTTAAATCACCGACTTGTTTAACGATGGCAGCTCTTTGATCTAAAAGTTGAAGCAGATTTTTGTCAATTTTATCAATTTGATTTCTTAAACTTGAAAGGTCAGCGCTTGGATTTGAATGATCGTTTGGTAGGGAATGATCATTGGGAAGCCTATTCATAATAATAGAAGCTTTTGAGTTTATTTGCGACAAGTTACACCTTTATGGGTTAAAATCACTTTCATTTATCGGTGTCTTTCTTGTTTCTTTGAGATGTATTTACAGTTTAGTATTCATTTTTCTTCTCTTGCTTATTTCTCTAACATTTTTATGTCTCATTTTTGGAAAATAAGTTGTAATAAAGGATCTACACGATTCTAAGATTTCTTATGGACCAGGGACTTTAATTTTTGTGGAACTCAGCTCTTTACTTTAAAAGCAGTACAGATCTTTAGAAAAATGACACGGATCATTTTGATATGGCGATGAAGCCAGAAGTTCAGAGAACCCGTGAGCGCCTCTTGAATCAGAAAATAACGTCAATTTTTCTGTTGTCAGTGCTGTAATGCATATTTTTTCTATTTTTTATTTTGCCGGTGCTCTTTGAGTTTGCGGATTGTTTGTTGTAAGACGGCTTCAAAAATTCTGAGTTCTTTAGGAGTTGGAACATTATGAAGAAGAATCCGTCTCATAACGGTGAAAGCATTAATGCGTCTTTTTTTGAGGTCAAATCCAAGCACTTCGATCCACTCATAGAGTGTTTTGTCGGGAGAGTTTTTATTTTTTTTCGCCTTTGTCGTGGAAGATAATTTTTTCTCATTTTCTTGAACCAAGGGGTTGATTTTTGAGGGGGTTGTTTCATTCAAAAAGAATTCTTTTGTAGGTAAAGAATCTAAAGAAGGGATGAAGAGGTCTTTCGTTGGATTTGGCCGCTGGGGTGATTTTTGTCCATTGAGAGGGGTGCGCGCGCCTCCCCACTGATCTCTCACAATAAAAAGAGCCAAGAGTACTGCTTGTGCTAAGTTCAGGCTCCAGTTAGGGCCATAGGTGGGTATGGAACAAGCATAGTGAGCTTGATCCACGTCAAATCCAGAAAGGCCGCAATCTTCAGGGCCAAAAATAAGATAAATTTTATTTAATTTTGATCGTTGTATATTTGGTAATCCAGAAATTTTACCGAGTCCTTCTTGTAAGTCCAACAACTTTCGAGCTCTGCCATCACGGGCCGTAAAGGCGATTCGAACGCCCTCGGGGTTTTGCTCTAAAAACTCATTCCAAGAAGCGTATTCGCGTCGATGGTTGAGAGCTTCTTGGCCATTGGCAGCCATTTGCTGAGCAGCGTAGGTGAGAGCACACTGGGGTTGGATGAGGTGTAATTGTATGGCTCCCATATTGCTCATGGCTCTAGATACAGAGCCGATATTGAGAGCGTAGAGGGTTTTAACCAGCACAACATGAATTTCGTAAGAAATGATAGGGTTCGTTTGCATTTGATTTAGAGAGGCTTTTGGAAAATATTTTTTTCAGCCAGTAAATAATTTTTGATGTAATCAAAAACACCTTGCTGGAGAGACCACTGAGGAGGGCTCATATTATTGTGTTGCCAACGACTCATATCGGCTTCTGTAAAATTTTGATATTGATTTTTGATGCTTTCGGGAATTTCTAACCATTTGATTTTCATGGGCTTATGCAGGGATGAAAACACGTTTTCAGCAAGGTCCAGCCACGAACGGGCTTTTCCGTATCCAATATTGTAAATTCCTGAGGTTGGTTTTTTTTCTAAAAGTTCCCACATCCAGCGAGTCACATCTTTAACGTACACAAAATCTCGCAGTTGCATCCCATCTTTATAATCAGGATGGTTGCTTTTAAATAAACCTAATTCATTTGTTTCACAAATTTGATGAAAGGCTTTGTAAACCAAGCTGCTCATGGCGCCCTTATGAAACTCATTGGGACCATAAACATTGAAGAAGCGCAGTCCATACCATGATGGAGTGCCGGAGACTTGTTCTTGCTGCATCACCCACCGGTCAAAAGCCACTTTGGATTCACCATAGGGATTGAGAGGTTTTAGTTTTTCTGAATCGATGGAATCTGAAAAACCAAGTTCCCCTTGGCCGTAAGTAGCACCACTACTCGCATAGATAAGAGTGATTCCGTGTTTTCGGCACCATTCAAAAATTTTTTGTGTGTAAAGCGTGTTGTTTTGATAGAGGAAGTCTTTATCCATTTCTGTTGTTGAAGAACAGGCTCCCATGTGGATAACAGCCGTAACGGAAGAGGGATCTATGCTTTTAAAGAGATAATCTATAAAAGGAGTGGTTGAAATAAATTGGGTATACTGAGCTCCATTGAGAGGAATGGGACGTTCTTCGGGTGAAACAGTATCGACGCAAAGAATATTTGAAATACCTTTTTGATTGAGTTCATAAACCATGGCACTTCCAATAAAACCATTGGCTCCAGTTACTATGTACATCTCTGAAAGCCCTCCTCTTGTGTAGAAAAGGGATTCTATTATGGTTCTGGATGAAAGTAAATTGATTCTTTATCCAGTTTGATTACAGAAGGAATTTTACTTGTGAAAGTCACGGTAAGGCCTTCCGTATAAGGTGATTCTTTTGAGGTTATGGTATTTTCAAAAGTAATTTTAATTTTTCCTCTTCCATTGTTGTAATCCAACAGGGCCACGTCAAATAGCGAGTTCAAATCTGTTTTTGTTTTATTTTTTTCGTTAAAGACCTTGAAGTCTGGGTTTTTTGCCACAGGGTATTTGATGGGAATGGCATTCCCTAATCCTGTAACTAGTGGGCCACCGATTGAGATCGATTCTGCTTTGTTTGTTTCAAGTTCTAGTTTAAATTCTGATATTCCATCAACGACCGCAAGGCTGTGTATTTTGATGAGTTTATCTTCGAAATGATGATCACTGTTTGTTTTATTGAACAAGTCCAACAAACGAGTTGTATTTGAGGAGAGAGCTTGATCGTTATCTTTATTGACCGTGATCTCATTGATGTTGGCAACAGCCGATCGGACAATAATTTCCGCTTGGGCTTCAGTTCCATCACTTTTAGTGCGAGTCAGCTGCAGAAAATAATTTGAACACTTATTTTGAAATTCTAAATCTAAACAACGTAATTCTGCTTTCATTTCGGAATCAGATAAATCTTGGGCCTCTTTATTAGAGTTAGATTTCATTTCTACAAGAGTGGCGTAACGTCCACCCTCTTGTGAAAGGCCCGAAAGTTTTTTTGTCTGAATGGTGATCATTTCTTTTTTTTGTTCATTTTGATTGAGTTCAGAGCTCCAAACTTCATAATAGCGGTTTACTTCGTATTGGACCAGGATTGAAAAGCGAGCGCTTGGCGAACTCTGTATTTTTACATTTTTAATTTCTTTAGCAAATTCTGAAGAAAGTTGTTTTTGTTTTAAAGAGAGTGACGGATCTCTTTTTAAAACTCTCAGTTTACTCATCAAAAAATCAGGGCTGGAATCCGTGTAAGCAAAGTCTTTGAGGGCGCCTTTTTCGTCAAAATCTATTTTGTGGCCCGTAAGTCTTTTCCATTCAGGTCTTTCTTTGGTTCTTTCTGCTTGCTCTCGAGCTTCCATGTCAGTGGGATTATAAAAGGTTTCCCAATCCATTTGTCCCTGTGGCTCCAGGTGGCTTGGTCTATTTTTATAAGGATTCTTGATCAGAGTGGGGTCTGATGTTGCATCAAAAAGGGGGTTTTCTTGCTTATTAGCATTTTCATCTTTGGGTTGATCTCGTCTCTTTAATACACAAGAAGCACTTGTTGATAAAAGTATTAATATTAATGAAAACTTCCCAAAATCTGTGAGACGCACAAAGACCTCCTAATAATCGCGATAAGCACTGTCGAAAAACAAGACACATTTGATGGTACTAACAAAGATGTATCCTCCTATTATATAGAGCAATAAATGAGCCAAAATGAGGAGGGATGATGGAATCCGCGAGGAGCTGAGTTTTATTTTTCCAAAAATAAAATTTTTTTATATTAAAAGAGCCAAATAGTAATTATTTGGAAATGAGATCAACAAAATCAATGGTGGGATAATGTTTTCTTATACAAGGGTGTAAGAGTTATAGAGATAAGGCATTTTTTGTTGAGGCGACCGAAGTTCAAAATATTAAAAATGGACAAAAAAAGTCATTTTATTTGAAGAAATCTCAATGTATCGGAGCATTTAATATCAATTAAAGACTCCGAGTTAAAACGATGGTTATCATATTCAAAAAGAATAAAGCTCTTCGCGGCCTAGGGACCTTTTAGTCTTCCATGTCCTCGTCATTATCTTCGTCTTCGTCGTCGTCATCCATGTCATCATCTTCGTCTTCGTCGTCGCTGTAGTCTTCTTCAGCGGAAAACTTAATGAGCCAGCCTTCTCCGTAGGGATCTTCCATGAGAACAGAAGGATCATCCATGAGTGTGGTGTTGACCTCTGTCACAGTTCCGTCGACGGGACAATAAATATCAATAGGGCCATCGTTTGTTTCAATAGTTCCACAGACTTCATCAGCTTCTACGTTTTGTTGTTCTTCGGGAAAATCAAAAGAAAGAATTTCGTCAAAATCAGCAAGAGTTTCTTCTGTTAACCCTAAAGTAAGGGTGCCACTTTCGTTTAGCACCCAAAAGTTCCCCATATATATTTTTAAATTTTCATTCATTGTTCCACCATTTGTTTTGATTCATTATTCATAGTTATTTTATTTTTTCAAGCAGAAACACAGGCCTAGATTTCAGAGGGAGAGAGGGATTGTTGTTTCGTTTTGTTTCCATTCTTCTTCATCACGGGTTGGCGATTTTGACGGCAATAAAGTATTTTTCAAGGGAGATTTGTTATTGATGGTTGCTGTGGGAGGCCAGTAAATATCGATTCCAATAAAAAAACGTGTTCCATGACTACTGTTTTTTCCCAGGATACTAGTTCCCCAGCCCCCATTAAAACCAAATTGATTGGTTACTTCATATTTCATTTGAAAATCCAGAAAATATCGAGTGGGATTCGCACTTCGATACATCCAGCTCCCAGCATTACTACGTTGGAGATAGGAGTGTCTTTGATTTTCCCCCATTGTATCGGCAGAAATAGGAATAGTGCCATCGAGAACACTGCTCAATGTCCATGGAGAAAACCGCCAATGAAGTCCTACTTGGTGGGGGAGATGACTGGAAAGACCATCAGAGCGAAAGAGAAGACCCGCTTTTCCATGCCAGTAAAATGCACCAAACTTTTGTAAGATCCAAAAGCTTCCGCCCCCTTCGTGGGCGCCATCGCCATAGAGTGGCTTCAGGATAGCTTCGTTAGGTTTATAGAGAGAGAGTTGAAAATGACCTTCAGCAATAAAGTCAGCAAAAGTACTGGGTATTTTATATTCAATGCTCCCACGAAAATTTTGAACGCCTTCATTGTATCGAGTCGTGGAGGCTTGGTTCGCTTGAGAGTTCACAAAGCTTAGCCCCGTTGTTGCTGCTAAGCGATGAGAAAAGACGTAGCGTCCTGCAAAATCAAATCCAGTAGAGGCCCAAAAGCCGCCAGCGCTGGGGAGGGGTGCCACTTTTCCTGTTTTATCATAGTTAGCCGTGGAGTGATAACTTTCAAATTGCAAAAGGGTTTCTCCCCATTGGGGACGAAAGGATTTTGAGAGTTGGGGTTTTGCAAGAAGAGGTGAGACTAGGAACACAATAAAAAAAGGAGAGAGTAAGATGAGCTTTACTCTCCTTCTTAGAGGGGTTTGATCGCTGCAAGTCAATTTGAGGGTGTTTTTTAAAATTATAAAAATCAGATTTTGCATGAACTTCATTAAATTATTGTACAAACTTAACAGATAATGACAATATCCCAAGTGAATGAATTTAAAAGTTTCTTCGCAAAAAGCACTAATATTTGCCACCGTATTTCTATATTTAGTGGGGTTTGGAGTCATTATTCCCATCCTGCCCTTGCTTGGTCGTGAATTGGGGGGATCAGCCACTCAAGTGGGTTGGTTGATGGCGGTTTTTTCACTGATGCAGTTTTTATTTGCTCCTTTTTGGGGACAGTTGAGCGATCGTTTTGGTCGCCGAAAAATTTTAGTGGGTTGTTTATTCGCTGAAGCATTCACTTATTTGTGGTTTGCTTTTGCGAGGGATTATTGGTCACTGTTCTTTGCTCGTGCTCTTGCCGGATTTTTTGGAGCAAGTATTTCAACAGCCTCTGCTTATATTTCAGATATCACCTCTCCTAAAGAACGCTCTAAAGGAATGGCTTTGATTGGAGTGGCCTTCGGTTTAGGATTTGTGATTGGGCCAGCTATTGGAGGAGGAGTGATCCATGTGGCTCAACAGTTTTCATCTGAGCCGCTGATTGGATCTACAGCCGCTGCTCTTTTTGTGGGTTTACTTTGTTTGGCAACTTTTACTTTTGCCTATTTTAAGTTACCGGAGTCGTTGCCTCCAGAAAAACGATCGCCTTCTTTTAAAAAATCAGAAAATCGCTTTTTAAGAATTATTAAAAAATTTAAGTTAGAAAACTTACGTTCTCTTTTGAGTCTTTTTTTATTAGCAGGTCTGGCGATGTCGGCGGTGGAATCAACCTTGGTCTTTTATGTGGGTCAGGTTTATGGATGGGGAGCGGATAAAGTCAGTTATGGTTTTGTTTATATCGGAGTTATCATTATTTTAACCCAAGGTTATTTAGTGAGAAAGTTAGTTCCCGTTGTAGGGGAACGAAGATTATTAGTGATGGGTTTGGTGTTATTTTCTTTTGGGTCTCTAGGAATTGCACTTGCTGATGCTCTCCCTTACTTAACCATAGCAATCACTTTATTCTCTGTGGGAAATGGGTTTATCAATCCTTCTATTCTGGGGAGCATTAGTCTGGTGAGCTCAGAGTTAGAGCAAGGGGAAAACCTCGGTGTGGCCCAGAGCCTGGCTTCTTTAGGACGAATTCTTGGACCTCTTTTGGGAGGTGTCCTCTATGATTCTGTTTCTGTGAAGTCTCCTTTTGCAGCGTCTTGTTTGCTATCCAGTGTTGGCTTACTGATCGCACTCATGCAATTCAGTCAACTTCCGGACTCACGAGGAGTAAAAGCATGAATCACCAAGTAGGAGAAATTGGCTATTTTCAATTGAATAATTTAGTAAGGAATAAAGTACCATTTGCATTGTTGCTTGTTGATATGAATGTTTCAGAAAATTTAGAGGAGCCGATTGCCATGGTGATGCGCTCTGGAGTTTGCCTTACAGCTCAGAATTTTTGGGCTCACGTAGAACACATGAATTGTCCTTTGGAACATCCGTTTGTTTTAATGTGTCCAGAAGGAGATATCAGTTTGTCATTGGCCTCTGAAATGGTAGAGAAGGGCTATAAGAATATTTATTGTATTAAGGGTGGTTGGAAATCCTTTCATTCTATTTAGGGTGGTCGAAGTATGTCAGAGCAGTTATCAGATCGTTATAATCCACAAGAAGTTGAAGATAAGATTTATCAATGGTGGGAGTCTTCTGGATTTTTCAAGGCGCAGGACCAATCAACAAAGCCGCCTTTTTCAGTCATTCTTCCTCCCCCGAATGTCACGGGCTTTCTGCATATGGGGCATGCGCTTGATCATACGATTCAAGATGTCTTAATACGATGGAAGCGAATGAGTGGATTCAATGCCCTGTGGTTGCCAGGAACGGATCATGCGGGAATTGCTACGCAATCAGTGGTGGAGCGAGAGCTCAAAAAAATAGGGGAAACAAGAACTCATCTAGGACGAGAAAAATTTTTAGAGAAAGTTTGGGAATGGAAGCACACTTATGGTGATCGGATTTACAAACAAATGCGGCGCTTGGGTGATTCGTGTGATTGGGATCGAGCGGTGTTCACGCTCGATGAGAATGTATCTCAGTCCGTTCGAAAGGTGTTTGTTTCACTTTTTAAGAAAGGCTGGATATATCGAGGTCAAAGATTAGTGAACTGGAGTGGCCCTCTGGAGACTGCAATCAGTGATCTTGAAGTTGAGCATAAGAGCGTGAAGGGCTCCATGTATCACATCAAATATCCTCTTGAGAGTGGAAAGGGTTTTTTGATTGTGGCAACAACCCGTCCGGAAACTCTTTTGGGAGATGTGGCGGTCGCCGTTCATCCTGAAGACTCTCGCTATTCCTCTTTGATTGGGCAAAAAGTTCGTTTACCCTTAACTCATCGAACGATTCCCATTATTGCGGATACTTATGTGGATCAAGAGTTTGGTTCTGGAGTTGTTAAGATTACTCCCGCTCATGATTTTAATGATTACAAAGTTGGGAAGCGACATGAGCTTCCTCTCATTAATATTTTAGATCGTCAGTGTCGTTTAAATGAACAAGCAGGAGAAGCTTATCAAGGGCTTTCAGTTTCCGAAGGTCGCAAAAAAATTCTAGAAAATTTGAAAGCTCAAGAACTTCTTGAAAAAGAAGAACCCCATGTTCATTCTGTGGGGCATTGTTCCCGCTCGGGTGCGGTCGTTGAGCCTTTTTTATCAGAGCAATGGTTTGTTAAAACAGAAAATTTAGCGACTCCAGCAAAGCGAGTGGTTGAAAGTGGAACAATTCGTTTCAATCCGGAATCTTGGACGAAGACATATTTACATTGGATGAACATCATTGAAGACTGGTGTATTTCTCGACAGCTTTGGTGGGGGCACCGTATTCCCGCATGGCACTGTCAATCTTGCCAACATATCATGGTTGAGGAAAATGCACCTTCTCGCTGTGAAAAATGTCAAAGTTCTGAGTTAGTTCAAGATGAGGATGTTCTGGACACTTGGTTTAGTTCGGCTCTCTGGCCTTTTAGCACTATGGGTTGGCCTCTTGAAAATGAAACTCAAAAAACTTTTTATCCCACCAGTGTTTTAGTGACGGGCCATGATATTATTTTCTTTTGGGTGGCTCGCATGATTATGATGGGCCTTGAATTCAAACGAGATGTTCCTTTTCGTGAGATTATCATTCATGGTTTGGTGCGCGACTCCCAAGGACGAAAAATGTCCAAAAGCCTCAATAATTCTATCGATCCCGTTGAATTGATTGAAAAGCATGGAGCCGATGCCCTGCGATTTACTCTGATGGCTTTAACAGCATCGGGACGAGACCTCAAGTTCAGCGAGCAGCGGTTGGAGGGGTATCGTAATTTCATGAATAAGATTTGGAATGCAACGCGATTCAGCCTTCAAAATCTAGTGGACTTTGAAGTCCCATCAGCGGGAATCCATGCTTTGCCAAGCAAAGCCCATCTATCGCCTTATGATCAATGGATTATTGCTAAGACCGGAGATGTGGAGGCTGCGGTTCAATCCGGTTTGGATTCCCATCGATTTTCAGATGCGGCGAATGCTCTTTATAAGTTTATTTGGAATGAGTTTTGTGATTGGTACATTGAGTTTATTAAACCCATTATGTCTGGTGAAAAAACACTTGAAAAGCAAACGACACAATTGGTACTCGCTCAGACTCTCAATCGAATTATGAGATTGTTGCATCCTTTTGCACCTTTTATCACTGAGGAGCTTTATCAAAAACTTCCCATTCGAAATAAAGCTTGCATCGTGGATTCATTTCCCACCATTGGAAATGATAAGGAATGGTTGCAGTTTGCAAATGCACAGGCCGCTTTTGAAATCGATTTGATAAAAGAAACTATTTCTGCCATCCGAAACATTCGCGGTGAAAATCGAATCAAGCCAGGAGAAAAAATTTCTGTTCGTCTTGCCCCCAAGGATGAAATTGTTCAGAAAATCATTGGGAATAATCGCACAGTTATTGAGGTTTTAGGACGAGTGGGTGATTTGATCATCGGTGAAGAAGGAAATCTGTCTAAGTGTGCTGTTGCTCCCGTCGTGCTTGGGAGCTCTAAATTGGTGGTTGTGGTGCCTCTTGAGGGACTTGTGGATATTGAAGAAGAAATCAAACGATTAGAAAAAACCCTTGAGAAACTTAAAAAAGATATTGCTGGTCTTTCTGGGCGCCTGAATAATGAGAATTTCATCAAAAACGCGGCCGAAGATGTCGTTGAAGCTGACCGTATTTTACTGCAACAAGCTCAAGCTCAAGCGTCTTCTCTTGACGAAGCCTTGATGCGTTTAAGGAATTAAAAAAATAGAGACTAAGACTAAGCTGGTTATTATTTTTCATTAGTTTCATTAGATTGTTGGGATTACTTAAATTCATTTGAAAGATTTTCATAGTTTAAACCATAAATCTTTCAGATGATTCCTGTTAATGCCGACTTCATCAAAAACAACGTAAATGTGACACCCTTAAAAATTGTATTCAATAAAATTTTGATTATAAGCATCCACAGTTGATGGCTGATAAAGGTTTTAGCTTCGATCAGTGATCATGAAAATCTTTTTAATAAACAGTATTTTTGTAAATAATGTAAATTTAAATTTTTTAATAGATGAGAGATAAGAAGTGTACTAGTAGCTTTTTGAGTTCATAAGAATAATTTCTAAAGCTTGGGGTTACGAACACAATTTGATTAGAGATCATACCTTTTTAACGAAGGCATATGATTTTAATCTGTTAATAAATATTTAAAAATAAAAGAAGAAGAAATCGTGTGTTTTAAACAAGTCTTTATTCAGTAAAGACAAATAAAAAGGAGAGAAAATATGAAAAAATTAATGTTAGGGTTACTTATGGCTTTGGCGCCAGCACTGGGAATGGCTAATGAGACACCATTTATAAAGACAGAAATTTCTATTCGTCCACTCCAACCAGGCGTGAGTGTGGAAACTGGAGTTCTTGGTCAGCAAGTTTTTGTTGATGTGAATGGAAGAAAAATTATTCATGATGCTATTTACCTTACGGGAGCTGCAGCGAAGATGGCTGTTACTAATGCTAATAATCTTTTAATCGCGGCAGGAAAAACAGCTGTGTATACCTTTGACAGCACTAGACAAATGATTGTGGTTACTGGAGCTTTGGCTACAGAAATTTTAAAAGGAGTAGGAAAAGGTGCTTCGTACCTTGGAAAAGAGCTTTATAACGGAGCTCAAGTTGTTCTTTATGAAACATATCGATTGACCAATATTACTATCACAGCTGTGGGCACAGGGTTGGCAGAAGTTTATGCTTTTTCATCCAAAAGCTTAACAACGGTCATAGCTAAAGTTAAAATTATTGCTGCAGAAACAACAGATACAGTTAAAGATCTAGCTAGCTTTGCTTATGAAAATTTAAGATTAGCTGCTGAAGCTTCAATTAATCTTGTTGTGAATGCCGCTAGTGCATCGATGACATTAGCTCGCGCGGCTCTAGTACTTGTCACTGATGCGGGTATGTTTGTTTATGATCACGCTAAAAGTGGACTTGTCCAATTGGGAACATGGGGAAAAGCAGGACTTAAGCTTGCCAACAAAGGGATTCATTTGGGAGTGAAAGCAACTGGAGCAGTAGTAAAAGTGGTTTTTAATAGCCTAAAAGCAATTTACAGCATTATTCCTTCTGTTCGAGTTTCAATTGAAGTTCAATAATAATTGAATTATTTAAAATAAAAAACTTCATATTGTCATAAATATGAAATTAAGGCGGAGTCTTCAGAGAAGGCTCCGTTTTTATTTTTGTGTTACAATGAAAACGCTTTATTGATGATTCTAGGTTTAAAAATAGCCGTTTAATTAAAATAGAGTGCCAATAAATGGCTTGTGAATTCATAATATGTAACAACTTTTTCAAAGTGACTTTTTTTGCTCTCAATTTTAATGAATTTACGATGCTTTCTTGAATTATATCTAATTTAAATTTATTTATATGATTAAGTGTGATAAAATCCACAAGGCTCCTCTTTTGTTGGAGGAGTCGGGATACGTTGCATGACATTTTTTTAGAAAAAGCGCTGAGCTTGACTAAAAAATATTTGGGAGTTCTTGATGAAGTTAAAAAAATTAAATCTTTCCACTGCAAGTACTTTAAAGTTAAGCTTTATCTTGGTTTTTATTCACTTGGGTACGTCTGGATGTTCTAATCAAAAAGAAACTTTTCATTATACCACGTATGAATCTCATCCGAAAGTTCGTGCAAAAGATAAAATTGAGCATTCTTTCCATATTCCGACCTCAGCAGCATCTATAAAAAGAATCCAAGTTCAGCAAAATCTAAAACCGGAACCAATAGCCTTTCCAAAAAGAGAAGCTTCTAAAAAAGAGCCTATTTCTGAAGTTGTTGAAACCTCTGAGGTAAATCCTCTCTCAGTGCCTGAAGTTAATCCTTCTTCAGCTAATGTATCTAAAGATAATGATTCGGGCTTAGGAACTTCAGGTTATAAAGTAGAAATTCGCAGAAGCGCTTTAAATAAGGAGTTTTTGCTTCAATCATCAATGATTGTGCAGCCTCGTGTGGCTCTGGGTTCTGGTCTCAAAAGCCGCATTGTTCGATTTATTGAAAGAGGCGATCAAATTGTGTTGCTGGATTCTGTGGATGGAAATTCTGTTTCTAAGGATATTCCTCAAAACTTGGTTCTCGCTGTATTTCCTGTATTGAAGCGAACTAAAGATAACATTGATGAGATCATTCAATTTGATTTTAATAAAGGAATGAGTGAACTTTTTGTTACGGAGGATTGGAGGGCTAGTGATATCAGTGGAATTGGTTATAACCCTGGTCTTGAGTATGCCTCCCAAACGATTCAGCAAGCTTACATTGAAGAGATGTTCTTTGAAGAGAATCATTTAATACTAAGACAAGTTGCAAGATTGAGCACTATGGGACGAGAAAGAAACTTGGGATTAGTTCCGACAGAAGTTAAATATTATTTGAGCCCTTACCGACCCAGCTCTAGTTTTAAACCAGTTGCATTAAAACAAAATTTTGAGTGGATGGGTTTTTTTGAAGCGGCTCCTTATCAGAGTGAAAATGCTCCAGAGCATATTCATATTTCTAAATTTGATGAAACAAAGCCTATTATTTTTGCTGTATCAGCGAATACCCCAGAGCCATTTAAACAAGCGGTTATTGATGGAATTCTCTATTGGAATAAAGCTTATGGGAAAGAAATTATTAAAGTTATCGATGCACCCAAAGGGGTTTCGGCTCCTGATTTAAAGTACAATGTGGTGCAATGGGTGAATTGGGATAATGCGGGGTTTGCTTATGCAGATGCTCAAATGGACCCTCGAACGGGAGAAATTCTTCATGCGCAAGTTTACTTTACAAGTATATTTGCTGTCAGCGGAAAAAGGTCTGCCCGCAAGTTATTAAAAAAATTTAGTGAAGAGCAGGCTCTTCAAAAAGAAAGAGTCCATCAGGTTGGTCTTAATGGTTTCATAAAAAAACCTTTGTGTAATTTATCCATAACAAATTCTTTTATTTCTTCTTTATCTAATATGGTGAATTCAGGGGTTGATGATGCGCAAATTCTTAAAGCCTCTCAAGATTACGTTAGAGAGGTTTCAGCTCATGAAATTGGGCACACTTTAGGGCTAAGGCATAATTTTGCCGGATCTTTAGCCGCAAATTATGCAGGTGAAGAAAGACCCCAGATCATCAGAAATTACTTCAATAACGGAAAGACAGATGATGGGTTGATCACATCCAGTTCTGTCATGGAATACCAAGTCTTTGAAGAGTCTATTATGACGGGAGATCAAATTGCAAAATTGAGTACAGCTTTGCCCTACGATGAAAAAGCCATTCAGACACTTTATTATGGAAAAGTTTATAACCCCGAAGAACTTCCGCTTTTTTGCACGGATTCCCATGTTTCTAAGAGACAGTTTATAGATTGTGCTCAATTCGATGTTGGTTCTTCCATTGTGGATGCCAAAGGTTGGAACCCTGAAAAAGCAGGGCGGACCTTATTAGAATCCATTATATCTACATATATTTATGCTAAGGCGCCTTTGCGCGGAGAAAAACCAATTTCTATTCAAAAAGTCGCTTTGCCAGAAGCGAAGCTTTTTGGAATGAATTCGCTCAGGACTCATTTCGAATTTTTAAAACTACTGAATGGAAAGTCACAATTTTTGAAAATTCAACGCCAATACCCTGTGGTTGACGGGGGAAACTCAGAGGCTGTGAAAAAAGAAGAAATAGAGTATGTTCTTGCTGAAATTAACAAACGTGGCGGAGTTAAAAAGTTTCTTTTTGATTTGGAGCCAAACATAACCGAAGCTTGGATTCAATCTTTTGAAAGGATTTTAGAATCTAATAGAAAAGGCGTTGGCTTTGACGATCAAGAGTATGAGTTTTCTGATGCTGAGATGACTTATATTAAAAGCAAGGTCACTCATTATCTCAAACAAATAGGTCTTGAAATGCAAAAGATTAATTTGGGTATTTTAAGTGGAACCGCCGCCTTTGCTGAGCAAAAAATAACAGAAACTCTTGTTTTTTCAAATCCTGATTTGTTTTCGGAGATTCCCAGTCATCTAGGGGAGATAGCACGAAAGTATTTGTTTAGTGAAACAGGTGAAAAGCAAGATGTCGAAATTGAAGTGGGAACCACTGAGAAAGATAAAAAGAAGGTGGTTGTTCAGTTACCAACATACAGATACCCTCATGTTTTGCGAGCGATGGCTCTAGGGATGTTGAAGCATAAAACAGAGGAAAATCAGTTTTTATTTGTGTTGGAGAGGAAAAAAACAGAAAAGCTATTCAATGAAACTATGACTAAGATCTTTACGGTTCCCCTCTCTTCTATCAAAGCAGAGAATATGCCAACGCCAGCTGCGGCTCAATGGGTTTTGGAAAATCAGTCTCTGAACTCATCTTTGTAGAGTGTAAGGGAGTGTAAAGCTAAAACTAAGGCTAAGTTATTATCAAAAATGAGATTTTACAACTTGGAGAGACCAGATTTGTTGTCGAGGTGTTAGTTTAAGAATCTCGTTGGCACCTATGGTTCCTTATGTTATGGAATTTCCTAATAGATTGAAGTTACTTTTGGAGTATCCATGATGTTGTCTCAAACCCCATTTTTTGATTTGACCCTTGAGGACCTCGAGCAGCTGCTGAAGGGGTTGGGTAAGGAAAAATTTCGCGCCCAACAACTTTTTAAGTGGGTTTATGAGCGTCGAATTTATGATTTTGATCAGATGACGAATCTGTCAAAGGAGTTTCGAGAAGAGTTACCGCAGTTTCTCGATCTTTCTCTCCCCAAGATGGTCAGTCATGTAAAAAGTTCTATTGATGGCACCCAAAAATTTCTTTTTGATGTGGGTGATAATGAAACAATTGAATCCGTTCTTATTCCCTCCGATGACCGCTTAACTTTGTGCGTGTCCAGCGAAGTGGGTTGCAACATGGCTTGTAAATTTTGTTTTACAGCAAAACAAAAGCTAAAAAAACGTTTGAGTGCAGGGCAGATTGTAGGTCAATTCGTTCAAGTTCTTGGGACTCTCCCTGAGGGGCAAAGGATCAGTAATATTGTTTTTATGGGAATGGGTGAACCTTTGGATAATCCTGACGCTGTTTTTAAGGCTATTGACGTTCTTCACAACGATTGGGGCTTGAATGTTTCCCGACGAAAAATCACGGTTTCAACTTCAGGCTTGGTTCCAGAAATGTGGCGTGTGGCCGCCGCTAAAGTGAGATTGGCCGTGAGTCTTAATGGATCTTCTGATGATATTCGTTCTCAAGTCATGCCAATCAATCGTAAATATCCTCTTAAAGATCTTCTAGAGGCTTGTCGTGAGCATGCTAGGGTGACGCGTGATAAAATTACTTTTGAATATGTTTTATTAAAAGGGGTGACTGACTCCTTAGAAGATGCACGGCGGTTGTATCAACTCACCAAGAGCATTCCTTGTAAGATTAACATTATTCCATTCAACGAGCATCCTCAATCAGGTTACTCGCGTCCGACAGAGGCTGCCGTTAAGCTTTTTCAAGATGAATTGATTCGTTTGGGCGCTCATGTTCTTTTAAGAAAGACTATGGGTCGTGATATTTATGCGGCTTGTGGTCAGCTCAATGCGACTTACAAGGGTCACCCAGGACGTCTTAATGTTCTAGAACCCAATTTCCATGCTCCATTAAATTAATTCAATAGAAAAGAGTCATTATGAAAAATCACATCGTTGTTGTTGGAAGTTTGGCCTATGATAGCATTGAAACTCCTCGGGGAAAAGTTGAGAAAACTCTTGGAGGTTCAGCGAATTATTTTTCTGTTGCCGCTTCTCTTTTTTCTCCTGTTCGTATTGTTGGAGTCGTGGGAGAAGATTACGCTTCTTCGGATTTAGAGCTTCTTCAAACAAGAAATATTGACACTCAGGGAATGATAACTGCGAAAGGTAAGACTTTCCATTGGGAAGGCTCTTACGAAAACGATATGAATGAAGCTAAAACACTTAAAACAGACTTGAATGTCTTTGAGCATTTTAATCCAGAGCTTCCTGAGAGCTATCGAAACAGTGAGTTTGTATTTTTGGCTAATATTCACCCTCAGTTGCAGCTTAGGGTTTTGGATCAGGTTAAGAACCCTTTATTTGTTGCATCGGATACCATGAATCTTTGGATCAATGCTGCACGTGCTGATTTACTCAAAGTTTTATCTCGTGTTCATACATTATTGATTAACGAGGGAGAGGCAAAGCTATTAACGGGAGCTTCTAATGCCATCGCGGCGGCATCTCTAATTTTGCAAATGGGTCCGCGATTTGTGGTGATTAAGCGGGGTGAGTACGGGTTTTTAATGTATGGCCCTGAGGGTTATTTTATGCTTCCCGCAGTTCCGGTGAGCGACGTGATCGACCCAACAGGAGCTGGTGATACTTTTGCCGGAGGCTTTTTTGGTTATTTAGCGAGCCGAGCTCATTCTTCTTTCACAACGAACGATTTAAAGTGGGCGTGTGTTTTTGGATCAGTGATGGCTAGTTTTACGGTGCAAGGGTTTGGGTTGTCTTCACTCCTTAAAGTGAACTCTCAAGATGTTGAAACTCGATTGAATTTATTTGAAAAAGCAACCAAACTTTCTAAAGCAGAGAATTAACGTTCAAGATCGACCCTCCTGACCATGATCACAGAGGGTTACTTTTTATTTTTTTAGGGAATTTAATGGCTGGCGCTAATAAAAAACGAGGATCTTTTTTTCTTCGCTCTAAGAAGGATTTGACTTTAGAGGCCGCTAAACGAGGACTTTTTTTATAGATCAGTGGATCAAAACCACATTGGCGGCAAATAAGTGCTAGTCTCCAACGAAAGTGAAGAATTAACTCACTTAAAAACAAGCTTAAAAGCAAAAGAGGAATGGCTTGTAAATTCCAAGAGTTCCAATAGCTCCACATAAAACTGACGGTGAGAGTGAGTGCAACTACAAACTGCCAGAAACCCAATCCCTTTTTTTTATAAATACGATGAGGAGTTTTGCAAAAAGCACAGTAACACATTAGTTTAGAGGAAGTTTTATCGCCCATGGACCTCTCCAGAAAAGCCAGACAAGTCTAAAGTCTTGTCTATTCTCTTAATTTTAATATTTTATTATCCATTAAAAAAAATTATCAAACCTTGTTATAACACTGAGACCGTGACGATCGATTGTTTCATGGACCAACGTGAGGTGGCCTTGGACTTCCACACTGAGGTCAAAGTGATTACCCACAGGAATGACTAAACCCGCTCCCAATAAATAAACAGGTGTTGTTTGGAACTGAGAGGCTCCTGAGAGCTTATCTGTATAGCGCAGATAACGAGCACCCAATCCATTGGAAAGCCGGAATTTCATTTTGTTTTGTGGGGTGGATTGCAAGTAATTTAAGCGCAGATCAAATTCACGCAAAGATAAATGGGAATCATTTTGTGTCGAGCGACCGTAGTTTTTGAGAATTCCCTCTGCAATCCACTGAGGAGAGAATAAATCAATCCCTAAGCCCAATTGTATCCCATCCTCTAAGCGGTTGGTGGAGCGATCTTCAATTTGAAGCAAACTGACAGTTTGTATAAAGCCAAGAGAGAGATGAATTCGAAGACTTTCGAAGGGGTCTTTTGATTCAGGATTCATATTCACGCGGCTTTGTGAATTCACTTTAGAATTGAGTTCTTTGACGAGTTCATCAAAAGAAATTTCTTCAGTATTTGAAGAGGTACTGGGCGACGCTGATTGTGCCCAGTGAGTTTTCAACCCTAAACTGATTAAAATAAGGAAGAGTCCTATTTTTTTCTTCATAATACTTTAAATGATAAAGCAATCTTTACTTGGAGCCAAAGAGCATTCCCACTTCTAGCCCTTTATCAAGTTCTCAGAATAGCCATGGAGATAGGGAGAGGAGGGTGCCGCCGACTTTATTACTTCGCTTATCGTCGACAGAAATTTTTTTGAAGCTTTGTTTGGCATTATTTTTGAGAATCCTTCTCGGAATAAGGATTGCACCTTTGTAACTTTTCGATAGAATAGGCTTTATGATAATTCTTGGCGTTGACTTAAAAGATTTAACTTCGACTCTCATTCGTTATTTTAAAAATCCAGTAGCAGTTATGAAGAATATGCCTGTGTGGGATTGGAAAACACTCATTGTTTTGCAAATTTTAACGAGTCTTATTTCGGGAATTATCGCCAGCTTTATCAACTTCAGCATTTGGAGAATTCTTCAAGCAGTCCTTGTCATCCCTCCCATTGCTTTAGTTACAGCGGGAATTACGAGTTTGTTTCTTTACTATTCCTTTCTTTTTTTAGTGCAGCAAAATCTTCCTCATAAAGACTTACTGACCTTGGTGATTTTATCTAACATTCCTTTCTTTATTTTTCACACACTAAGCCCCTTTTTTCCTCCTATTACTTTGCTAGGTTTTTTATTTTCCGCTCTTTTATTGATTGTAGGGTTGGTGGAGCGATTTAGTTTACCACGCACATTAGTTTTTAAAGTGGTTGGTTCTATATGGGTTATTTATTTGATCATTTGGGGATTAGGACAAATGGAATCTTATGAGTTAGGGCATCGTTTTTAATCATGACTTCTGCATTTTTTTCAGACCTCCCTCTTCCTTGTGCCATTGTAGGAATGGGAGTGACTGGCACTGCTGTCAAAAAGCTTTTAGAGGCTGCTGGGGTTTCCAACAAATCCATCCTTACATTTGATCATAATTCTGTAGAGGCTCAATTTCATTCAAGTGCGGAACTCTTGACTCAAGGTCAGCCAAAGAGTTTGATTGTTTCTCCTGGCGTTCCACTTCAATCTTCTTGGATTATGGAAGCCAAAAAAACAGGAATTTTTATCACGAGTGAGTTAAGTTTGGCGTCTCGGCTTTTAACAACAGAGTCCTTGATTGCCATTACGGGTTCTGTGGGGAAAAGCACGACTACTTGCTTATTGAACGCTGTCCTTGAACAATTTTGTTCATCTTTTTTTGTGGGTGGTAATCTTGGAACACCCTTGGCTATATATGCTATGGAAGTGTTACAAAAAAAACGTCCCCGCGCCGAGCGGGTGGTCTTGGAGCTTTCAAGTTATCAGTTAGAAAACTTTCCGGAGCTCAACGCTGATCATTCAATACTGACCTATCTTACCGCCAATCATTTAGAACGATACAATAGTAAACATGATTACTTTGAAACAAAGTGGGTTATTGAAAAACAGACCCAAAAATCTTTGATTCTTAATTCTAATGGGGGAGAGTTGCAATCTTGGTTACAGAAAAGAGAGCCACGCCTTCCGTGGATTTGGACAAATCGTCAAGACCCTCTAATGGCTCAACATTCTTTAACCCAATGTGAACTGCTGGGCTCTCACAACTTGGATAATATTGCTATGGCGGCACAGTTGATTGATCAAGCGGGTTGGCCAGAGGCTGCGTTTGAAGGGCTTAAGAAGTTTCCAGGACTTCCTCATCGAGTGGAAAACTTGGGGGTGCATGGCGGTGTAAGGTATATTAATGATAGTAAAGCAACAACAATGGAAAGCGTTAAGATTGCGGTACAAAGCGTATTAGAGTCTTTGAATCATCATCAAAAAACCTTGCATTTGCTTTTGGGAGGAAGGGATAAAAATTTACCTTGGGAAGAGCTCTCTACCATGAGAATGAACCCCTATATTCAGACTTATTTTTTTGGTGAGTGCAGAGAGAAGGCGAAATACTTGAGCCAACTTGGTGGTTCCATGAGTGTGACGATGCTGGAGGCGCTGAAACTTGCTCAGAAAAAAGCTCAATGGGGTGATGCCATTCTTCTGAGCCCTGGAGGAACAAGTCTTGATGAATTTAAAAACTTTGAACATCGTGGCGAGATCTTTCGATCTTTTGCACTCAATCAATAAAAAGTAATGCCAATTTAAAAGTGGCATTACTTTTATCACTGAACGTGTTTCAAGTGTTATTTTTGATAAAAAATAAAGGTTCAGAGAGTGTTTGAAGAGGATCTGGATTCAAAATGCGCGATGCTCAGAGCATCCAAAGAAACAGGTTATCCATATTGGTGTCCACCTGATTTGAGCGACAAAATAAAAAAATACAGACACTCAATCAAACACACTCTTAAATATAATTTTATTAAGCTGTCGTTGGATATAACGCTTTTTCTCGGGGTTTAATATTCCCCTTGCGTAGTTTATCAATATAGGTTTGTAGGTTTCTTTTCGCGACTTTAAAGGCATCACGAATAGCCAAACCCATATCATTGTGTCGACCGTTTTTTCCGGGCTCTCTAGTGACTGTGACCACATTGCCAGGAATGTGCAAGTCAATATGGACGTGATACACGTTTCCATTTTGATGTCGGTTGTGAGGTCTAGAAATCACAACATGACAAGACGTAATCCTATCAAAATACCTCTCAAGTCTTGCAACTTGCCTTTCTATAATAGAGTTTAAATCAGGACGCCGATCGAAGTTTTTATAGTCTACTTGTAATGGGACCATATCTTTCTCCTTTCTCTTAATTTTAGATTGAACTTTTTTGAGGAATGTTCAAGTCGAGGAGGTAAATTAAATTTCTTTGGCGCCAAATTGTCTCGTTCGTTTAATGGCCGTCTCAAAGATAAAAATAAAATAAAATTTTCATCGCTAAATTGAAAAAAATAAGAGAAAATACTGTGTTTTTTCGCTTCTAAGCTGCAACTTTTTCACTGAGTTTAAAACCACATTCACCACAGAATTTTTGTTGATGATTAATGAGTGCTTTGCATTCAGGACAGTGAATTTCTGATATAGACGCTGTTGGGGATGGCGAAGGGGCTTGCGGCGGAAATTCAGGTTCTTTAGGGTTAATAGCGCCAAGTATATTCCACTTGTTGATTTCTCTTAAAAAACGCCAGGCTAAAAATGTTTTTTGAAAATCGTCTAAGTGAAAGGAAATATAGAACTTGCCATCGGCTCCTTGAGCTCTCTTAGAAAAGAGCCCTTTGTTCTCTAATACTTGCCAGTGACTTGCTGAGACAGCCAACTGGTAGTTATTTTTTAAATGATCTAATAGTTGATTTAAATCCAATTTGACCATACCCGATCTATCGGGAACGACACTGGTGGATAGGGTTACTAACCCTCTGAGAATATTAAAAATGGGTTCTTCATATTTTAAAATGTCTTGTTTACCGCTTTTAAAAAAATAAAATTGATAAAATTCAAAGAAAGACTCTAATACTTTATAATTTTTGTAATAAATTTTTGTTAACTGCTCAATCGTCTCTTGGTCTTCTTCTATTTTTTCAATTTTAAGTTCTGCATGTCCAAATTTAACAAGAAGATTATTGACCGCTTCAACTTTGTCTTGAGCGAGATTAAAGATACGATGGGTGTACTTTTTCATGACAGTCCAATCAACTTCCAGAGATTGGTCTGACATGAGTTTTCCTGTATGCTTGATCGTGTGGAACACTCCTCCAAAAAGCCGAGGAATGAGCTCTGGTGGACAAGGCGTCTGATCCTGTTCAATTTTAAAGCTTTTGAGCTCGTTAATGACAACTTTCAATTGCTCTGTTAATCCTTTTGTTAAGGTCTTGAAAAATTGAGAAGCTCCATCCAGAGTTTGTTTGGCTGATTCTATAGGGATTTCAAAGGCAGAAACTTCAGAAAGAGCGATGGCAGAGTAGGGGTATCGACTGGTGGAGTAGAGTGCAATTTCTCCAGTGACAAAAGGAGCGTTCATGATTTGAATATCAAGTCCTTTGCCTCGAGAAAGAAAGTACTTAACTCGACCGGATTGAATAAATAAAAGAGAAGAGACCGTGTCATTCTCTGTAAATAAAATCTCTCCCTTTTTAAATTTTTTAGCACCACTTTGAGACATAGAAATCATTACCTTTCATTAATTAAAAACAAAAACACTCTTGGTCTTATCAATTCATCACTTAAGAACGGAAGGTCCTGCTGGACCCACAATCTTTACTTTTCTTGAGTTAAGATTGCTGTCTCAGACTCACCTTTCGGCTTAATTAATTCTTAACTTTAAGGTATGAAGCTTCATTTCTCTAAAATTTTAAAAAATTATTATTTTCGTGACAATATGAAGGGTCATTTTCTCCAGTAGAAGGGGTGTTGCAATTTTAGACAAAATAATCAAACGAGGCGTGGTAGGAAGCCAGACTATAGACTAGTTTTGCAAAAGGAATATTTTCGTACCTTCCCATCTCAAAGGGAGATCCTTACGCTAATCTCTATAGGACAGTCTCACTGATTGTTGTCGCAAAATTGAAAGGAAATAAGGATATGTCTTTTTTTAAAGTATTTTTAGCTGCAGTTATTATAAGTTCTGTGGGCTGTATCAAGACTTCACCTCCACAGTCAGAAGTATCTCAGAGAAGCCCGAAAGATGGTGTGATGGCTCTGCAGAAGGCGTTTACCAAAGATGGAAAAGAAACTCCTATCTTGGTAGTAGAACCAAAGGTAAAAGTTGGAGATGTCATGGCTCCAGATATTAATTTTGGTAAAGTTGGCGTGGCTAATAATGACGATCAATTGAAAAAAGTGGCTTATGCTCAAGGTTCGGGTTCTGCAGCAACTGTATTTGTGAGAGATGGCAGTGATTTTGTCAGGATTAGTACGACGATCTTGAATGCTCAAGGTAAAAAAGTACTTGGAACTAAGTTGGCAGTGGATTCTCCAGCTTATGGACCAGCAAGCAGAGGTGAAGCATACTGTGGAGAAGCCAAGATTGTCGATTTTATGTTTGATACTTGTTATGAGCCCATTAGATCTAATGGTGAAACGATTGGTCTTTATTTATTTGCAATTAGAAAATAAATAAAAAAGAGATTTCCTTTCGGAAATCTCTTTTGAGTTTTTTAAGTTTGATGGAAGAAAGATTCTTATGAAACTTTCCAGTTTTTCAATCGATCTTCCATTTCTGAGTAATGTCCTTTTTTTCTATTATTTCTTTCTTCATCCATAGAAATAGTTTTGTTTATTGAACTGTTGTCAAGTCCACCTTGGCTTCCACGGCTTCCGTTGACGACGTATCTTAATTCATCAACCAGATCCATTAAGCTTCCAGATTGACCCTTAAGTTCATCGCTGCTGCTTGAAGTCTCTTCAGACATATTGGCTGACTTTTGGGTGATAACATTCAAATTTTCCATGCTGATAGAAACTTGTTCCAAACCAGATCGTTGTTCTCGGCTGGCTGTTACAATCAGTTTGTTAGCATTTAAAACTTCCTCAATTTTGCTGATAACAATGTTCATTTGATCTTGAGTTTGGAGGGCTAATTTGTCTCCAACGACCACTCGTGATTTGTTTTCATTAGAAACCTGATCGGCTTCACGAATGCTGGCTTTAACAATGGAAGCAATTTCTGTTGCTGCCTTGCCGCTCATTTGTGCTAGGTTCCCAACCTCTTGCGCCACCACAGCGAAACCTCGTCCATGCTCTCCCGCTCTTTCTGCTTCAACAGAGGCATTGAAAGAGAGAAGCTGAGTTTTAAATACGATTTCATCAATAATTTCTGTTTTTTCACCAATTTCGCCAATGATTCGAACCAGGTTTTCAATTTTCTGATTTGACTCTAGGATGGACTTCATAGCGTCTGACAAATCTCCCATAAGGCCCTTCGTTTTTTGACTTAAGCCATGAATTTCTTCTGACATTTGCGTGGCATTTTCAGAGGCATTCACGTTGGCATCAACGGCCCTGGAAATCTCAGTCACTGCGGCAGAAGTTTCTACGATCGCTGAGGCTTGAGATTGAGCGTCAGCAGAAAGTTGCTCTGCTGAACTGGATAAGTTTTGGCTGGCAGCGGAAACTTGTCCACTGGCCTCTGCAACTCGATTCGTAATGCTTGTAAAGTTCCTGACAAGTTTGTTGGAAAGAAAGATAGAAACCAAGGTTGCAATGATGGATGCAATGATGGACGTCACTACGGTTTGCATCAAAGTCAATGTGTATGTGCGATCTGAATCTTTAATAGTTTTTTCACTCATGGCTTCAAAGCCCAGTGACAGAGTTTCAACATAGTCATCGATCGCTGTGGTAATGCTGGGCAGATCATTTAAGATAATCGCCCGTACCTCATTATCGAGTTCTCCATTCATTTTTTCTAATTTACCAAAGACATTCGGCAGCTTGCTTTCAAGTTCTCCTACAGTTGAACGAAGGCTGCTGATCAGTTGCTTTTGATCCTCAGAGGCATCATTAATAACGAGTCTATTAATACTGCTTTTAATGATGTCGATATGGACATTAACTCTTTCCATATACATAGCGCGTACGTTTTCACTGCTGGTATTTGCATAAGCCTGCCAAAGAGCCCTTGGGACGGCTTGGCTGGACGCTTTCATTTGCCCTAAAATAAGCATTTGTGGCATTTTTTCTTTAGATAAATCATCAATTGTAACTTTTAACGAATGTAATGATCGATAAGATGCAAACGTTAATATGATGAAGAAGAAAACCATGATACCGCTGATGATCAACACCTGTCCTCTGAGTCCCTTGAAAAAAGAAAACTGATTCGACATACTCACACTCCTTGTCACTCTTTTCGGTGAATATGAGAAATACTTTATAGATTTTCTAGAACTTTTTAGGGATTAATAATTACAATAACTTGATGCGGATTGTAATTTAAAAATCAGGATCGGGAGGATTTAAAATGACGCCACTAATGCTTTCTCCTCCTAAGTGAGGAATGGTATTAGAGAGAAATTTTTTTGAAACCAGTTTAACAGAAAAACCCGTTCGCCCTCCTCGAAGGCATCCTCCGGGCGTCCATGGTTCTGATTGAGCGGGTAGTCGAGTTGAGCAGTCGGCCATTTTATGACTGGAGATTGAAGGGTCATAATCTATAATGGAAGTCTCTGCCCATGAGGTCAGGAGATGTGCGGGGTTAGTGATATTTTGAAAAACCTGTTGACCTGTAATTCTGTAGAAATCATGAAGCTTAAACAATTCAACTTGATTTTCAATATTGGCTGATCCATCTCCAAATCTTGGTTCACCAGGAAAATTGGGGGACCTCCAACCTAAATCCCCTCGAACAAGAAGAGAAGGCCTTTTGCTGTTATAGGTCCGGATGAAGCTTTGCAAATTTGGCAATAAGAATTCATTGAAGCGTGGTTCGATGGGGTAATAGCTGATATCAAAGAGATCTGGCGCGACAGCTGCCATTTCTGATTTTCGCATTTCATTGGCAAATTGTTTTGCTTGATTAACGTTCGTTGCGAGAGCAAAAAATTTATTTTGATAAGGATCTGCTAAAATATCTCCACTCAATGGGCCCATAAAGAAGGGAGATGAGAAATCAGAATTTTTATTGATGGCTTCGAAAGAGGGTTCTTTCCACATGGATGTCCAGAAAGGCGGCTTTGTGGGTCTTGTCTTCCAGTAGAACCGACCATAGGCCCATCGGGCCGCTTGGGAGAGAAATCCAAAGCGATCTCCAGGAAATCGAGAGTAATTAGGGAGAAAGCGAATCTGATCAGCGGCAGCTAAAGAAGGTTTATTTGATGCTCCTTCAAAAAGACGGGGAGGAAGCCGCATATCAATACGGTTGGCATCATTAGTATCGGAGGTCGAGTTAATGGTTCGTCCTGGCCAAGTTTTTCCGTACCATGGACCCACTTGGCTTCCAAAGGGCTTGGCAAATGTTTTTGCATGAAGCGTGGGAGAAAAGCGAGCAGGCATGAAAGGGAGCTTAGGAGAGCTGGAGACTTTGATTCCAATATAGGGCATGCACCAAGGATTTTTTTCTACTCCTACCGTTGTCGTCCATCGTCCCGCTTCATGCTTTGGGAGACCTTGAGCACCAAGAAAACTATTAATAATTAAAAATCCATTGTAGCTGCCTTGATTGGGTTTGATGGTAGAAGGAATAGACGCTTCATGGTTTCTACCGATGTAGCGGAGAGCTTGTGCTGCTTTTTCTGGTCCATCTAAGATGTTTTCATTGATTTCACTATCCATGTAAGGAAGATCCGTAAGGACATCCACTTCTTTGAGCCAGTGAGGGAGAGCTTCAATATCAGGATTGGAACCACCACAGCCTGGGTTTGCGAGAGAGTTATAAAACTCGAATTGCACGTCTGGTGTGTTATTTTGATCGGCAAGGTTTTTAGAAAATACTTTCGCAGATCCTTCTGCAACGCTTTTCCCTTCGATGTCGGCAAAGTCATGGAGATTTTTACTCATGGTGTTGGCTAAGACAGCGATTACTTTACGGCGGTTCATGCTGTCAGCTCTAAAGAGATAAATGAAATAGGCCAGAGTGAGATAATTTCTCACTCCACCCCCTGAAAATTCTCCCAAGAATTGATCTTGAAGGGCAATCGCTCCTTCTCTGATTTTTTGATTGGTTCCAGGAAGAGTCCAAATCACATCTGGGATCTTAAATCCACTCAATGCAAGTCCTCTGAAACGACGGCATTGGTTGTCGTCCATGTTGATAATTTTTTTTGTATTATCATCACCGACGCCAATAAGATTGACGTAGAGCTCAGAAATTGTAATGCAAAATACAGGCAATAAAGGCTCTCCGGTTGTATCAGCATAAATGGTTTCGGTGGGAGGAGGTTTAAAGCTGTCTGAATTCGGAGTGAGTGGGCGGGCAGGATGGTTATCAGGTCCAAGGCTGCCAAGAATCAGGGATCGATAAGCCAAAAGTTTCCAGCTTTGGCGAATTTGATAATTGACGTGACCAATAGTATTAAGCATTTCCGCTTGCTTCATAGCTCCGTAATAAGCGGCGAGATCAACGGAATTTTGTAAATTAATTTTATAGTAAACTAAAAGACCAACATTGACGACCATTGCAAAAAAAACAAAAAATATTTGAAAAAGAAAAACTAGAAACAGAGAGACTTGCCCTGATGAGCCTTTAGTCCTGGGATTGCAAAATCTTGTGACCAGAAAAGATTTCATAGCTCCATTGTGATTGATTTTAGGGGCATTGTTCAAACTTAAATAAACATTTTTCATCAATACGTCTAGTTTATTGTCAGGAATCGCGGTTTATCGATTTTCTAAATTCAAAAAATAATAATTCAAGGAATTCTGTATTCATGGGATAATGAGCTAGCGGCTCATTGGCGATGAGTTTCTAGGAATGGACTTAGAAAAACTTTGAAATGAAGAGTCTCTTTTGAGAAAATAAAATTGGTATTTTCAAACAAAAATTTATTTTATGTGAAATTAAAATTTTATATGCAAAATGAAGAGGATTTATGAATTTATGTAAAAGAAGCTTTAGCCTTATATCGTGGTTATTATTCATTTTTTTACTGACCCAGGATATTCAGGCCCAGGTTTTGTTTGAAGGTTATTCGAAGATCACTTTAGGAGGTCAATTTATCGGATTTACTATCCAAAAATATGAATTTGATCCTCAAAAGAAACAATTTATCTCTACCAGTCTTATTAAATACAATGAATTTGGTGGTAATATCACGGAAAGCCTAAAAGCTTATGCCGGGGAAGCTTTGGAGCCAGTGAGTTATTCTTATAACCTTCTTGGGCCCGAGGGAACCAAGACCATTGATGCTCGTTTTTCAAAAGGGATTCTCGCGGTGAAAACAACTCACAAAGGTATTACAACCAAAAAAGATTTAAAATTGCCCAAGGGAAGTTTTTTTAGCACCTTTCTGGCTTATGCTATTTTGCAAAATCCTCAAGGATTAAAAGCAGGGAATAAATACGAATATCAAGCCGTGGCGGAAGAGGACGGGGACGTTTACAAAGGAACAGCAATTGTTCAATCAGAAGAAACTTATAAAGGTTTGCCTGTTTACAAGATTTTGAATGATTACAAGGGAGCTCAATTCCTTGCGTATGCAACAAATAAGGGTGAAATGATCAGCACAACTGCTCCTCAAAAAAATTTGAATCTGGATTTGGTGGCGAAACCTTCTTTAGCGGTGGGTGGACTCTCTGTGGGGGCAGATAATTTACGACTTTTATTTGGAAATATTCCAGAAGGTAAAGTTCATGCTCTTGCGGATAAGGATGCGACATCTTCAGCTTCGTCGGTTGCTTCTCCAGGGGCTTCATCTTCCGTTACCAGTAAAGCGGGGACAAAATTAAAAAAATTAGAACCGAAACTTTCTGATAAAGAAAAAGGAAAAAAAGGGGCTCGTCCCGGCTTAGGAATACAAACAAAACAAGATGAGTAGGAAACAACACTTGAAAATTTATTTTTTTTGAGTTTCAGTGACAGGTGTTTTTCATGTTGTTGTCTGCTTTAGAGACCTTTCAGACGGCGCCTAAGTACCGAAGATGATGGAGGATGTGTGGTCTTAAGAGAGAAGTTGGGGCAGTTGCTCATTGTGGGTGTTGCGGGAACCGAGTTAACGAAAAATGAAGAATCTTTTTTGATTAAAAATAATATTGGCGGTGTGGTTTTGATGGGACGCAATACCCATTCCCCAGAACAAATACACAGTCTTTGCTCTTCTATTCAAAAACTGAGACATCAAACAAAATTTAAGACTCCTTTTTTCATTTCTATCGATATGGAGGGAGGGCGAGTGGCACGGTTAAAAGCTCCCTTTACCCAGTGGCCCCCACTTAAAAAATTGGGTGAAATTGATTCTCCTTCATTGGCCTTTAACATGGCTATGTCCATGGGAAATGAGCTTCGAGCGGTTGGAATTAATATTGATTTTGCACCCTGTGTGGATGTCTTGACGAATCTAAATAATACTGTGATTGGTGATCGGGCGCTTTCTTCAGATGCTGAGATCGTGGCTAAAATGTCTTCGGCTCTGATTCGAGGATACATGAAAGCTGAAATGATCGCTTGTGCAAAGCATTTTCCAGGGCATGGTAATACAATGCTGGATAGTCATGAAGAGCTTCCCATTGAACAAGTAAGCATGGAGCGTCTCAATGAAGTTGAGTTAGTTCCTTTTCGTAAAGCCATTCGCTCTAGAGTGGATCTGATTATGATGTCTCATGTTTTATTTAAATCGATTGATGCTCAGTACCCAGCTTCATTATCCCAGCCGATGAATCACTTGTTACGGCAGGAACTGCGATATCGAGGTCTTATTATTACGGATGATTTGGAGATGAAGGCTTTGACACATCATTGGTCGACGGAAGAGATTGCGATCAGAGCGTTGGAGGTGGGGAACGATCTCTTGCTTTATTGTAATGAGCTAAAGACGTCAGAGACAGCTTTAGATGCCTTAGAGAAAGCGGTTTCACAGGAGAGGATTTCCTTGGCCCGAATAGAAGATTCTTTTCAGAAAATAGCTAAAGTGAAGAGAGATTCTTTACGAACGATAGATCCACTGCCGTGGTCCGAGGCTAAGGAAATAATAGGGCACGAAGATCATCTTAAAATAGCAAAAGCGATAGAAGAGGGAAGAATTCCTGAAGGATTAGCGCAAGGAGCTTAGCCCATGAGAGAGCGTATCTTTCTTTGTTGAGCCCTTCTTGGGGGATTACAGAAAAGAGTAAAACCTCGAAAAAATATGAATCCTTGATATATATCTTGGTTATTATGATTTTGTTTTGATTTAACTGAATAAGGGTTCGCGCCTATATTAGAATTGAACTGCGAACACCTTTTTTCAGTTGAGAGGCTTAGAACTAATTATCCCCAAAAAGGTCTTTAGGTTTTTTTGTAGTTCCTTTTGCTCTTAAGGCTGCTTTGCGCTTTCGACCCATTTTAGAGTCTCTTTTACTTCTTTTTTTCTCAGTTGCTATCGTTTTTGAAGCCATTTTTCCACCTTCTACTAAAGATTACCGCAAAGGCTGATGAAAGAAGCTTTTCATCAGATTTTACATTATTATTAATAATGAACCATAATTTAAGATCGTGACCAAAAATTAGAAATTAAGTGATCAACGAAGCGAGAAGGCTATCAAAAGGGTATGACTAAGTCAAGATTATGCTCTTGTCCTTGTTGAGCTTGCTGATATAGTTGAAGAGCATAGTGAACACCAAAGCGGGGACCAGAAAAACCAAGACCAAAACTGTATTTTCTAACAAGTTCATTCGTTTCATTTGTTTGTTGCGCCACTCCAATACGGGAGAAGAGCCAATCCGACAGAGAGGTTTCTAAACCCAAGGATACTTGATTGTAGGATAATGATTCAAGACTGTGATTTTTCTGGGTATAATCGAATCGGAGTCTTAGATAATCTTTAAAAATATAAAGAAGACCCAGCCCTGAAGTGCTTCCTAGAGTATAGGCGATGGGAACGTCTTTAGGTGGAGAGTTAAAGTTAAGAAAACTCAATCCTACGCCCAGATTTTCTACTGGAGTCCAGAGAAAGCCAATGCCAAAATTGTGTTCCTGATAACTTTGTAGCGAGTTACGGGTATCTCGGTAATGGTAACTCAGGCCTGTTGCCAGGTGAGGCGATACAAAGTTGCCTAGAGTTAGCCAGGCATCATTAAAAAACAGAGAGGTTTGTCCCCCTTGAGCATTGTTTTCGCGACTCTGGGATTGATTGATGAAGATAGATGAAGCCATGAATGAATCGGGGGAGTTTTCATTCATACTGAGGTGCCATCCCTTCTGCGAAGAAGAAGCAGATGCATTGGCTTGATCCTTAAAGGTGGATTTATGGTCGCTTGTTCCGAATGTTATGGTTGCTCCACGTAAATGGGCGATAGCACCAGGGTTTAGAATATAACTTTCTCCCGGATCCACTGACGAGACACCTGCTCCCGCAAGGCCCCCAGAGACCGCACCATAGGTGGTGGGTGTAGTGATTCGTGATTGAGATGATTTTACAATGGAAGCAACACTAATGGTGGTGTGAACGAGTAGGAGTAATTGAATCCACAAGACATGCCCCATGTGTTTTCCTCTTTTTGAAGTTATCAGAACTGATAGTTGAGGTTACCTTTGGGGTGTTTTGAAGGCAAGTGTCAATTTCTGAGGCAGACGCTCACGTACTCGGCGCAATCACGATGAAGATAATTATTATTATCGTCTAAACCACAACGCGAAGCACTTCCATAATAATCAATGGGATTAAAAGCTCTGTTTCCGTAGCAGTCTAAATGAGTTTTTCTGGGAGAAATACATTCCATTTCGGGATCGATGATCCACTCAGAAGAAGGCAGATGTCTGCGCAAAATGGTGAGTGTATTCATTTGTTGAGGGGTGAGTTGGGATTCATTGGGGTCTTTGCAGGGGTAAGCTCCTCCTGGATTACGATCCTGAGGAGAAACGATCAGATAGCGGAAGTGACTGGGACAGCTCCAGGTGGAGGCCGCCATCGTATTAAAATTGGAGAGATCGGATTCTGTTACAGATTTAAGAATATTTTCCTTCCAACGCGTTCCATTTGTTGCGCTTTGGAATTTAAGGTTAAAACCAGTTCCCCAAACTCGATTACTGGAATCGAGGGAATGGGTTCCCCTGGCTTCGTAACTAGTTTGTAGATTTTCTACTACGCGAAGATCTTTAGAGTAGGTGACCGTTAAAATTTGAGAAAGTCCGGCCTCCGAACTTAATTGGTCACGGATCTGTTGGGCTGCCATTTCATCATAATGACTCAGACTTTGATAATTTATTGCCCCTTCCAATCGGTAGGTTTGTAAAGAGGCTGTGCCTAAAGTGGTCAGTCTTGGAAGGGGTTTTTTAAAAAGTTGAAGAAGTTGAGGAAGAAATTCATTGCTCGTAAGAAGAAGATTTTGGGGGATGAGGTCATAATCCACACTTTTTACAGGAGATCCACCTCCGCTAAAATAAACAAGACTGGAAGCAATGGGTGTGGATTCGCGAATACCAAATTGGAGAGCCGCTCCTCCATGGGCCGTGGCATTCGTGATGGCATTTTGAATGTTGGTATCAGTGATAGTGCCTTTGTGGGTGAGGTTGGCAATAACATAGTCGATGAATTCTTTCCTGAAGGTGAGCCCGGCCGCATCCATACTGCTAGTGGGGTAGGATCCCATTTTAAAGGTGAAAAAAACGGAAGGATTGTTTAAGTGAGTCGTGCTCGATTGAAGATTCCCTACTTTATCTTTACTGCGACTACAGCTCATATAAGTGATTTGATTAACGCGATAATCGAAGGCAAATGGGATCTCATCGGCATTATTGGCATTAACATCAGGTGTTGATGGAAGACCTAAGGAGTCAGAGTAGTCTTGAGTCCCACAATTTTGAAAGCTGGTCAGTATGATTATGATTCCTACAAAAAAACCACTAAAAATAAGTTGGGTTCGAGAAGGTTTCAATTTCATTTAGAATTCCCCTGCATTTTCGTGATTATAACTCACATTCTTAGGATACCCTTGGTTTTATAAAAAACATCATAAAAATTTAATTTTGACTCAAGTTGAGAATCAGTTCAAATTCATAGTTTTAAAGTCCCATGGATCGCAAAGTCGTATGGGATCCTATTTGAAAACGAATGAGAAAGGAATTTTATGCTGAATAAGGCCCCTCAGGTTACAAAAGCAATTATTCCGGCGGCAGGGTTAGGAACCCGATTTTTGCCAGCCACCAAGAGCATTCCTAAAGAGATGCTGACTTTAGTGGACTCTCCCATCATTTTTTATGTTGTTGAAGAAGCTGTTTTAGCAGGAATTAGTGATATTGTTTTGATTCAAGGACGTGGAAAGGCAGCCATTGAAGACTTCTTTGATGTTTCTTATGAGCTTGAGGATAAATTAGCACAAAGAGGTGAGCTCGCTGTCTTGGATCGCCTCAATCGTATTAAAAATATGGCTAATATTATCAGCATTCGTCAAAAGCAACCCTTGGGGCTTGGACACGCGGTTCTTTGTGGCAAACCCATTGTGGGTGATGAACCTTTTGCTGTTCTTTTGGGGGATGAAGTGATGGTTCAAAAAGCAACTGAGCCCAGTGTGACAAAACTTTTAGTTGATAATTTTTGCCGGACAGGTCTTTCTAGTGTCGCGGTTATGCCTGTTGCCGATGAAGATGTTTCTAAATACGGTATTGCTAACGTGGAACCCATGGATTCTGGAGTGACAAATGAGTTTCATATTCGTAGTCTTATTGAAAAACCAAAGCCCACAGAAACTCAGTCGCGTTGGGCTTTGCCCGGAAGATATGTGTTTGATACTCAAATTTTTGAATTTTTAGAAAAAACAAAACCAGGTAAAAATGGTGAAATTCAATTGACGGATGCCATGGCGCAAATGTTGCTTAAGTGCGGAATGAGAGCTGTTGCTATTGAGAGTCGAAGATTTGATGCGGGCGATCCTTTGGGGTTCATCAAGGCTAATATTGAAATGGCGTTATTACATCCTGAGTTGGGTTCAGAGGTAAAGGCTTATCTTAGAGAGATTGTGACTCGATAGTAAAGAGGCATTTAACAAATAAAAAGAAATGGATGAGGAAATGATCTTGATGCAATTTTTTTTAATAAGAAGATGGTGTTGGAAATGCATTCAATTTCTTAGTCTTTCAAAAACTGTGGTTTTTATATTGGGGATGAGTGGCGGGGTTTCTTTGGCTTATATCCCCAGTGCAAAAATGATTTTGAGCAAAGTGGTGGAAGGTGCCATCAAAACTCCTTTGCATGTTGAGCAATTGGTGCAATTGTCATCGGCGCAGGGCACTGTTTTTTTAAAAGAACAGTGGCTTTTTGAGAATGAAAACTCCATTCGATTGATTGTTCAAGGAGAGAAAGATCTCCAAGAGCTGATTTCTTTTCAGGTTCACTATTCGGATCATCAGCGAACAAGTTCTTTATCCGGAGGAGCACAAACCAGTAAGTTATCCCGACCTCTCTTTGAAAAAATGTTTTTCATTAAAAATACAGAGAATTTCATGCGTTTTTTAGTGCAGCATGGGGTGGTTGGCCAGGAGATTTTCAACTCCCATAATTTTAAAAAAATTCCAGGGAATAATGGCTTTCAATACCAACCGGAAAGTTTTTTGAGATTAGGACGAACTGGTGGTGTTGTAGCGTATATTTTTGGCCCCTCACCGCGAGATGAAAGACTCACTCCAGGGTTGTGGGTGGAACAAGATCTCTTTCATCTTTTAAAAATGAGAAATATTCAGGGAGAAGAATTAAATTTTAATAAGCTGGTTTCCTTTGGACGAGGAGCCCGGTGGTCCAAAGAAATGCAATTGACATGGGGAACACCTCTTTCCACAGCGCAAATTCAAGCCACTTCTGTTAAGGCTGCTGATTTAAATAAACTTCGTCCTGTATTTCAAAAGAAAATAAATCGCAGAAGTCCAGAGTTTGAACGGCATTTTGGTAAAAACTTGATTGAGGAGTTTTATTCGAGGTTTCGATGAATGAGCCACCTTGCAGATATTGGCAAGTGGCCGTTGATGCACCACTCTTTGGAACTTTGACTTATTCTGATTCTCAGCTTCCTATCGAAGCGCAAAAGAGTCTCCAGCGAGGACAATGGGTGCGTATTCCCTTGGGCAATCGCCTGACTCAAGGGCTTGTTCTAGGTCCGGCAATCGCTCCAAAAGGTGATTTTGAAGTTAAGAGCATCAATAAAATCAATGGAGAATGGCCACAGGTCGATGAATTTTTTTTAAAGTGGCTAGAGTGGTTGGCGGATTATTATATTCACCCCGTGGGCGAAGTCGCTGCGACAATGCTCCCACCCTTAGAAAAAAAAGTAGGTCAGCGCCGAGCTTCTTCACGCAAAAGGCCCCTGATTCAATCCATTGAGGCGGATCAACCTCCACGACTCACTCAAGAACAAGAGAATGTAGTTTGTTCTGTTCTTGAGAAAAAAAATTTTGGTGTGCATCTTATTTTTGGAGTGACCGGCTCCGGTAAAACAGAAGTGTACATGAACGTGTTGGCTCGGCATTTGGAGCAGGGTCAACGGGGTTTGGTGATTGTTCCTGAGATTTCTTTAACTCCTCAGTTACTTCATCGCTTTACAGCTCGATTTGGAGCGGAAAAGGTGGCAACGATTCATTCTCATTTAACGCCCCGGGAAAAAACCAACCAGTGGTGGCAGATTGTGGATGGACACAAATCTATTTTATTGGGTGCGCGCTCAGCTCTTTTTTGCCCTATTCCGAATCTTGGTGTGATCATTGTTGATGAAGAACATGAGCCCAGTTTTAAGCAAGATGAATATTTAAAATACCATGCCCGTGACGCGGCCATCAAGCTCGCTCATCTTAAGGATATCCCCGCTTTATTGGGTTCAGCCACTCCGTCATTGGAGAGTTGGAACAATGCTTTACAAGGGCGCTATCATTTGCATCGCTTAAGCCGGCGAGTGGAGGACCGTTCATTACCCAGTGTGGAGGTTGTGGATCTTAAAAAACAAAAACTATTGAGAAAAGAAAAACCATCTCTTTTGCCGTCCTGGCTCTCAGATGAGTTGTTGCGAGAAATGACGGCGCAGTTGGAGCAAAAAAAACAAGTGGCTGTTTTTTTGAATCGAAGAGGATTTGCCAATGTGGTTCAATGCCCAGGATGCGCCTTTATTCTTGAATGCCCTAATTGCGATATCAGTTTAACTCTCCATGGTAAACACCATTTAGTTTGTCATTACTGTGATTTTCGGCAAACGCTGAATCCCCTGTGTCCCAGCTGTCAACAAAGTGATTTGGTCAGTTTGGGGTTGGGGACAGAACAGTTGGAAAGTGATTTACAAATCTTATTTCCAGATAAAAGCATTGCTCGGGCGGATCGTGATGAAATCACATCTCGAGAGGATATTGAGGATTTAGTGCAGCGAATGGAGAATGGTGAGATTGATATTTTGATAGGAACTCAAATGATTGCAAAAGGCCTTGATTTTCCTAATCTTAATTTGGTGGGCATTGTGAACGCGGACGTGGGTTTGCACTTACCCGACTTTCGTGCAGCCGAAAGAGGATTTCAAATCATCACTCAAGTGAGTGGGCGGGCCGGGCGTCACACCCAAAAAGGAGAACTCCCGGGAAAGGTTGTTATTCAGGCTTATTCTCCGGAACATCCTGCAATTACTTGCGCTAAGAAGACAGAGTATGAAAATTTCGCGGCGGAAGAGTTGCAAAATCGGAAGGAGCTTTTGTATCCCCCTTTTGGGAGAATGGCGGTCATTCGCATTTCTAGTTCCAAGCTTGATAAGGTTCAATTGGTTTCACAGCAAGTGGCGGAGAGAGGGCGCGAGCTGCTACGCCGATTTCCAACAAGCTACGGAGAGGTGGAATTGCTCGGGCCCAGTGAGTATCCATTGGCGCGCCTTCGCAATCAACATCGTTATCAAGTTTTGATCAAGGGGCACAAATCTCAGGTCATCAATACCTTTATTCGTCAATTGATGGGAGATCGCAAATGGGTAGTTTCTCAAGTTAAGGTCCATGTGGATATTGATCCATTGAATATGTTGTAAACGACAAAGACCTTTTCATCTTTTTTAATTTAGCCACTTGATTCATCTGTAAGATGGAGATGACGATACGACTACGACTACGACTACGACTACGACTAAAGTGAGAGATTGGATATTCGCTTTATTTAAAAGAAAGTTTGTTTTATCTTTAAGACATGACCGAGATGACTTGCCCTCATTGCCAAATGGCTACGAATGCCCTAACACCCGTGAGTTCGGTGTTACGCCAAAAAATTAAGATTGCCCACTCGACAATGGTTTTACCAAATTCTCTTTGCGCTAATTGTATGAGTGAAATGAATGAATTGGCCGGCCAAGGGTCATCGGTGTTGATCAATGAAAAGACCAAAGAAGACTCTCGCGCCAAGTTGTGGCGAAGTCGGGTTTCTCTTTTGAAGAAAGCTAGAAACCTAATGAATCGAAAATCCTACGGAGAAGCGATCATTAATTATGAAAAGTATCTGAGATTACTGGAAACTGTTTTCGAGGTGAAAGAAGCAGGGTTGAAGCCAGAGTTGTTTAAAGAGCGATTAGCTACAAAAGAACTCACCATCATTGCTTCTGTTTATTGGGATTTATTGCGGGTGTATGACACCAATGAGAAATACCGTGCCCGAATGTTAACGACGGCGCAAAAATTGATTCAATTTGCACCTTATACCCCTATTGTAATTGATCTGGTTAAAAAAGCAGACTCTTACCGTGGCAAAGCGCGCAATCCTGAAATATTTAAAAATTTGTCTCGGGAGCTGATGTATAAGAAGAATTTTTGTTTCATTGCAACTTGTGTCTTTGAACAACAAAATGAGTGGCATTACATTGAAAAATTCAGATTGTTTCGAGATCGTTATTTACTTAAAACCCCTTGGGGAAGGAGTTTTATTTCGGTCTACTATCGGTTTTCTCCTTCTATCGTGAAAATCATGGAGAAGTTCCCGTTGATGAAAAAACCTGTGAGATTTATTTTAAAGGCTCTGTCGCAAGTATTTACTTAATTCTATTTTTATTATCTACAAAAGTAACTGTAGGCTTGTGAAGTTTTGCTTCGTTCAGGGGCATGGTGCAGTAGCTGACAACAATAACAATATCACCTTTATGAACGTGACGAGCTGCCGCTCCATTAAGGCAAACTTCTCCCACTTTTCCTTTGATCACATAGGTGGAAAAGCGAGCGCCATTATTACAATTATAAATATCCACTTTTTCATTTAAAAGAAAGTTGCAAGCTTTGATGAGCTTTGGACAAATGGAAATAGAACCTTCGTAATTTAAATCTGCATCGGTGACAGTAGCACGATGAAGTTTACTCTTTAACATTTCAATATGCATAATGAATATCCTTTTTTGTTAACAATGATAATGAGTTAAAGTGGATTCAAAAATGATTGAGGCCACTTCTATTTATTTTTAAAGCTTGTATAAGGCCTGTAATGACCAGATCAGGGTGGACAACATTAAAAAGATTTTCTTTTTCAAAGAGACCAGCAAATCCACCGGTGCCGATGACAAAAGGTTTTTCATTTTGAAAACACTCTTGAGTGATGCGAGTCGTAATTTCTTTAATTTGCCCCACGTGGCCATAATAAAGTCCTGACTGAAGAGATTCGGTCGTGGAACGCCCTAAAACTGTAGTCATTGCCATAATTTCAACGGAAGGGAGTTTCGCTGTTTTAGCTTCAAGCGCTTCCATGGAAAGTCGGAGGCCGCCGATAATCACGCCTCCTAAATAATCCTTAGCTTTAGTGATGGCACAAAAAGTGGTGGCGGTTCCTAAATCAACGATGATGAGTGGTTTTTCAGGGTAAAGATGGATTCCAGCGATGGCATTGGCGATTCGATCCGAGCCTACTTCTATAGGGTTACTGTACTTGATCTTGAGTCCAGTTTTGACTCCTGGTTGCAGTAAAAATGGAGTCACTTCAAAATATTTTCGACAAGCGCCTCGGAGAGAATAAACGACATCCGGCACCACGGAGCAAATAGCGATTTCTTGGATCAGGGATGGATCGATAGAGTTTTCTTTCAAGACGGATCTTAAAAAAAGACCATACTCATCTGAAGATGCGCCTGTTTTGGAGGTCTTTCTAAACTTTAAAATAATTTTATCTTTGTCAACGACACCACCAAAGATTTGGGTGTTTCCAACATCAAGAGCTAGTATCATGGAGTTCGGCCTTTCTTTGAAAGATTTTTTTGATGGATGGTCTGCTGTATGATTTGTAGTAATGATTGGGCTAACACTAAAGGATCCGCAAGAGAAGTTTTTTGATCTTGAAAGTAAAGGGTAAAGGGGTGCTGTCCTTTTTCTTTTTTGATATCAAATCGATCGTTATGAACAACAACATCGACACCACCTTCGTTAAAAATTTTATTAACAGCTTTGGCTCTTTCATCGATGTTTTGGGTGGAGGTAAATTTAAATCCTACGACTAGAGGAGAATCATCATGGTGTTCTATGAGATTTTTCTTGGAGAGAATTGCTGAAGAGCCTTTAGCATTGTGTTGAGCCGAATCTGGTTTTTCTTTTTGAGAATAGCTTTTTAAAAGGGGGAGAATTTTAAAGTTAGGCTCTAATTCAATAGTCACTTTTTGATGAGATGAAATCTTCGAAGAGGTTGGGTTAAACTGCGCTTCTGTATTAGAAATTTTAGAGATATGAAAATCACTGACGGCAGCGGCATGGATAACAGCAGCGTAATCATGAGTGGAAAGATGATTTTTTAGTTTTTCATTCAAATCATGAAAAGAAGAAAATATTGTTTTAAGACAAGAGTTTTTGGGTTGAACCGCTTGATGGGCACCTAGGTAGTGAACTTCAAAACCTTGATCGCAAAAAAATTCGGCTAAAAGAGCCCCTGTTTGACCTGTGCTCAGGTTTGTAAGAACCCTCATGGCATCGATGGGTTCTTGAGTGCCTCCGCTTGTAATTAATATTTTTTGTTTATTTTCAAAGCTGTTTTTATTGCTTTGGGTTTGAGGGATATCAAGAGCCCTTGCAATTTCCTCTAGTATGTCTTCAGGCTCCATTAATCGACCCGCGCCCACTTCTCCACAGGCAAGAGAGCCTTCTTCTGTTTGTAAAATTCGGAGTCCCCATTTTTTTAATCGATCTAAAGATTCTTGAGTAGAGGGATGCAGATACATGTTCGTATTCATCGCAGGAGCTACAAGAAAAGGTTTTTTAAAGTCATGAGCTAAAAACAAAGTGGAAACGAGGTCATCGGCAATGCCATGGGCCATTTTATTGATGATATTGGCAGTGGCCGGACAGAGTAAAATAAGGTCAGCCCAGCGAATGAGATAAATATGGTCCATTGCGTGTTGAGACGTAAAGGTTTCATTGAGAACCGTTTTCCCGGTGAGCCCTTCGAGAGTGGAGGTGCCAATAAAGTGAGAAGTATGAGGAGTCGTGGCGACCTGAACCTCATGACCTTCTTGCACGAGTCTTGAAATAACAAAACAAGTTTTATAGGCCGCGATGGATCCGCTGATGAGAATCAAAATATTTTTTCCATTCTTATTGTTGAAACTCAGATTATTTTTATTAATGTTCGATTTTGACATTATCAATCAACCTCACTGCACCTAAATAGAGAGCGCCCAAGCGCCGATTTTCCCAATCCTCGATATACTCAACTCGAAACCCGTGCTCTTCAAGTTTTTGACGTGCCGCCTGAGCACTGGGTGCTGATTTTAAACATTGGTGGAAGAGCGGTGCACGCTGACGATCTTTGGGAGTGAGCCTTACATTTCTTGAACTCATGGCTAAACCGTCTGCTTCACGGCAAGTTTCGACAGGAACAATTTGAACTTTTAGAAAAAAGGCTTTTACCATTTCTTGGATCAAGCGTAATTGTTGATAATCCTTTTCTCCAAAAAAAGCGGAGTGTGGTTGAACAAGATTCAACAGTTTCAGCACGATTGTTAACACCCCATTGAAATGACCTTCTCGGTAGGCTCCGCAAAAAAGATGACTCCATTTTTTTTCAATTACTTCATAGAGATAATGATCTGGGTAGAGATCGTTGTATTGGGGAATAAAGAGGGCATCCACGCCTTCTCGTTCAGCTAAAATTTGATCCGTTTCGAGGGTGCGAGGATAGTTTTCTAAATCCTTGGAATCATTAAATTGAGTGGGATTAACAAAAATACTGAGAATGACATGATCACTTTGCTTGCGAGCTTGTCGCAGGAGAGAAGCATGTCCTTCATGAAGAGCTCCCATCGTGGGAACAAAGCCCACGGTGCCAGAAATTTTTTGGCGGAAGTGATTGAGTTCCTCGATTGTTCTTAAAATAGAAATCATTTATAAGATTCCTTTTCAGAGGGGAAATGCCCCTCGTGAGTGTCTCTAACATAGCTCTCAATGGCTTTTTGAAACAATTCTGCGCCGTTGAGATAGTGTCGCACAAACTTAGGTTGAAACTCTTGATTGAATCCCAAGAGATCATGGAGCACTAGAATTTGGCCATCCGTATTCGCACCAGCGCCAATTCCTATAGTGGGAATGGAGAGGCTTTGAGTCACTGCTTGCGCCAAGGTGGAAGGAACGCATTCCAAGACGATGGAAAAGCAACCCGCATCTTCAAGAGCAAGAGCTTGATTTTTCAAGTGTTCCGCTGCTTTGGGGTTTTTTCCTTGAACGCGAAAGCCGCCCATTTGATAGATTGATTGAGGTGTCAAACCAATGTGTCCCATGATTGGGATGCCCGATTGAACGAGATGCTTGATGAGTTCGATGTTACCATCAGCGCCTTCTAGTTTGACAGCATGAACTCCTGTTCTCATCAGAGTTTCAGCGGCACTGACGTTGGATTCGAAAGACTTGCGGTAGCTCATAAAAGGAAGATCTCCCACGAGAAATTGATGAGGAGCCCCTCGAACGACAGCTTCGCAGTGGAGAGCCATCATCGCAAGATTCGCTGGAAGAGTGGTTTTGTGTCCATGTTGAACCATTGCTAAGCTATCACCAATGAGTAGAGCATCAATAGGAGAAGCATCAAGGAGTTTGGCAGACCAAGAGTCATAACAGGTCACCATTGTTATCTTTTGACCGGATTCTTTTTTCAGTTGAAAGTCTGTAACCGATTGGACTTTAATGGGTGTCATGGGATTTTTTCTCCTGTGTTTTAATCGGTGAGCCAACGTTGGAACTAAAATATTTAGAGGCGAATTCAGGCCAGGCGAGTTTAATATGGGCTGTGAAAATTTCGTTGAGGTTTGTATTTTTAAGGGCTTCGAAATTTTTTTCCAAAGTGATTTCATCGCGACGAGCGATGGGTCCTGTTAACGCTTTATTCCAGTTTGTTTTAAGGTTCAGAGTAATGCTTTCAAGATAAGGCATTAAGATTTGATCATGAATCGCAAAATTCTTTTTAAATTCTTCTAAAGCAGCTTGCCAAAGCAAGACTGTGAGATTTCCACTGGCAACACATAGGCCATGGTAGAGGGCTTTAGCATTCTTTGGAATGTAAAAACTGGGATTCGGAAGACCTGGAAGATAGTCCGTTAATTGATGCGACGAAGAATCAAAATGAGCAAAGGGAATCTGTGGATAAAAATCAGGTTCAAATAAATCATCTCCAAAACTAATAAGAGGATGAATATTAGCGACCCCAGGGATGTCAAGACTTCCAGAAAAATGAAGAGTCTTGGACGTGCGTAAAAAAGGATATCGTATTAAAAACTCTTCGATGGCAGAGTCTTTGATCAACAAGAGGGTATGATGACTTGTTTCATGAAGACTTCGGAGCTCTACCATTTTTTGCTGTAGTTCTTTATCAGATGTTGAAGGAAAAGAAATGGATCTCGGGTTTAAGTCTTTAGAGTGCCAATGACAAATATCGAAGTGAAGTTGTGTGAGATAAAAATGAATGTGTTTGGCCGCACGGCCATTTCCAATAATTAAAATTTTTTCGCGTGGTACCTGTCTCATGGGATCAAGTCCTTATGTTAGAATGCATCCAAACTAATCGTAGAACTTTAAAATGTCGAGGAATTTTCTTGATAAAGAGGAAATTTGGGCTATTTTACAGCACCAAGAAAATGATTCTTTGAGAAGAGAAAAGCTATGAAAAAAATTTATGCTGTGTTTATTGGAACTCTCACTATTATCGCATTGGTTTGGGTCATTCAATTGACTTTAGAGGGTAAACCTGTCGCTAAAATTAAACTCAGTGAGTTTGAACAGCCACAAAAATTCAGTGATGCGATTCGAATGAGGCTCCGACAAGAAATTAAAGATCATGCAGTTGTTTTTTTGGGTGTTGATCCTGAGGAACCGTTGCATTTTGAAATTTGGAAAGCATTTCTTCAAGAGACGGTGGAGCCAGGGTGGAAATTCGATGAAATTTTGATTGAGCAAGGTTTGAAAAAAGGAGAATCTTGGGGCCTAGGCGAAAAGCCTATTGATTTAAAGGAAAACGAAGATTTATTGAAAGCGGATTGGAATTCACCTACAGGTAAAGAAATGCGACGAGTCGTTTTGGTACCCCACGTATTTTCATCTCAATTGATCAAAGATAATCCTGTGCAGAGGTTAAAATATCATCCTAATGAAGCCCGTTTTTTGTCCCTGAGCCTGGTGCCATTGGGAAGCAATGCTCAGGAGCCAGAAATCCAAAGGTTGCCGTGCTCTTCTGAAGGATCTGACTATACAGGGCAAAGTCCCTTGGGATGCATGGTTAGAAAAAAAGCGATGTTTTGGAAAAAACCCTTTAAAAATAAAAAATATTTAGGATTGGTAGAGCAGGTGGGGCTTCACGATTATTTGGTTTATTTCAGGAAACCCCTCTAAAGGAGGGGTTCTTTTTGAGGGATCTTCCATTTTTTGGTGGTTTTATCATCTCGATCTAAATTTTTGGCTAAAAAATAAGATGAGTTTGGTTTTTGCGGAAAGAAGAAAGCGTCTCATTTCTGCCACTTGATGGTTCTATATTCTTGAATTTTCAAGGATAAAGGCTTGTCAAAGAGTGGTTAAGTTTTCAGCTGATTTTACCGATAAGAAGGTATGGACGTTTGGTTGAAATCTAAACTTATTAGAACGTTTAGAAAATTAAAGTTTAGAGTTTTAAGATCGGAAAAGCAAAAGATTCAGTTTTTGTTGATTGTGAATCTTGCGCTTTTTCTTTTGGTTTCATGTAGTAATGCGATTCCTAAAATTACCAGTTTAACATCTGTAGGTTCAAATAAAATATCTTTAAGTAATTTGCCCCCTTCGCCCAGCAATGCCCTGGCTCTTCGCATTTTTGTGAATGGAAGCCGTATTCAATCTTATCGATATAAATTAGGTGAAGAGAGTCGCACTGATTGTAGTCAAGAAGAGGGTTATGGTTCTGACTTGAGTGTGATGGTTCCTATTGAAAATAATGTGAGTTCATTTACAGATAGTTCATTGAAATTGTGTGTGATTGGAAAAAACAACCAAGGCGTGTCTCAGAGTTTTTCTGATGCAACAAGTTTTGTGTGGGTTAAAGATACGCTTTCTCCCAATGGGTTTAATATTTTAGGTGTTCGCGGTATCAATGATACTTTGTTGGATCTCTTTTTTACATCCAGTAATGGCTTTCCCCAGATCGTTTGGGATGCGAGTCTGGGAGCAGATTCTTATGATGTCACTCTTTATGAAAGCGACGCTTCCGTGGTCGTGTGTGCCACCGAGAACATTCCCGCTCCTGTGAATCATCACTCTTTGACCTCATGTTCTTCGTCTTTGAAGAATGGAAATTTTTATTGGATTTCAGTTGTTGCAAAGGACAATGCGGGTAATGCAACAGCAGCGCTCAATAATTTGGCGCAATTTAAAGTCAATACGACTGTCTCCAGTTTACATTCTTCTATCACGGGTACTGGCCCTGTTGTTGCTGATCAAGTGAATTTTTCTACAGTATCTATTGTTCTTAAGAACTCGGATAATATTCCTATTGAGAATGTAATTCCGACTTTCACTGCAACAGATACGAATGCCACGAACACCTATGGTGCTTGTAGTGCCAGTGGGGCATCAGGGATTTCTACTTGTTTATTGAAGTCTACGAAAGCAGAGAATAAAGAAATTTCATTGACATCACCGGCTTCTTTGCAAGGAGGTGAAGTGTCTTTTATTGCAGGGCCTCCGACTCAACTTGCTTTTCATGTGCAGCCTTCAGATGCTTTGGTCAACACTCCGCTTTTACCGGCCGTGGAAGTTCAAGTTCAAGATGCCTATGGGAATATTGCAAATGCGACATCAGAGATGGTGAACATCATGCTGGATTCATCAAGTCCTTCTTTGAATTTGGGTGGAAGTTTATCGAAAATGGCAGTCAATGGTATTGCGACGTTTTCAGATCTCATCATTTATAATATTGGTATTGGGTATAAACTGAAAGCCATGGTTTCTGGATTAATAACGGAAACGATCAGCTCTCCTTTTAATGTTAATCCATCTACAGTCCCCACTCATTTTACAGATTCTCTTGTGTGGTCTGCCTCCCTTTCTCATTCTCCGGATCTTCGCTGGAATCATCCGGATATGGATAGTGAGAGTATTGATTCTTACGAGGTTGCCATTGGAACGAGTCCTGGTCTTCAAGATATTCAAGGATGGACGGGTGTTGGAAAAAATAACCATGCCAAACTCGCACATTTGAGTTTAACACCAAATACGACCTACTATGCTTCGTTGCGCGCTCTCATCACCGGCGGTCTTTATTCGAGTACTGTAGTGTCTGATGGATGGACGACTGATGTCTTACCACCGAGCCTCGCTTCTGGTTTCGTATTGGGCTCCATACCTTCGACAAACACAGAAACTCCCACTCTTTCGTGGTCTTTTAATGATTTTCAAAGTGGTTTTGGAAGCGCTAAAGCTCGAGTGATACAAGCCTCAGACCACTCTCCGGTCTCTGATTGGTTTGATATTTATGGGGGAGAAAATATTAGTGGTGTCGTCTTAAAAAAGACGACGAATTATTACATGAAGGTTGTCGCTTCTGATCAGGCAGGAAATGAAACAGAGCTGTTGGATAGTCCGGAATGGGTGACTTCTTCCACCTCGGAGGATTTCACTGTGGCTTTGGGAATCAACGACAGTGCACAATTAAACACTTCTTTTCTTCGATTGTTAAAGCCAGATTTATCTTTGCCGGTCCATGGGGAGCATAGTTTTGCTCAAATTTATTCTGGAATGGATCATGCTTGCGGTCTGACATTATCAGGGCTGGCGTATTGTTGGGGAAATAATTCTTATGGACAGTTGGGAGATTCAACAGCCATCAACAAGTTGATTCCCACACCGGTGTCAGGGGCTTTTGTTTTTACCCATCTCGCATTGGGGCGGTTTTATACTTGTGGCATCACTGCGAGTGGACAGGCCTACTGCTGGGGAGAAAATGCTGGAGGCAAATTGGGTGATGGCACTCTTATGGATAGATTCACACCTACTTTAGTTTCAGGAGGAATTCTTTTTTCTCAGTTATCGGCTAAAAATAACCATACTTGCGGAATTGCTCTAATTGGGCAGCTTTATTGCTGGGGTGAGAACCTTTATGGCCAATTAGGAGATGGTACGACATTGAATAGACCCAATCCTGTGTTGATCTCTATGGGTTTTTCTTTTTTGCAGGTTGCAACGGGAAAACAGCATACGTGCAGTCTTACAACAACAGGGGTTGTTCATTGTTGGGGATCTAATAATTATGGACAATTGGGTGATGGCACCACAAACAGTCGGACGATACCGTCTATTATTATGCCAGGGAATTTTTTTGCACAGATTGCCGTTGGAGATTTTCACACCTGTGGAATCATGATGAATCAATCGGTTTATTGTTGGGGTCATAATTCTTACGGGCAGCTGGGCGATTCCACCAACAGCAATAGAACAATTCCGAACCTTGTTCTTGGGAGCCATTCGTTCTCTCGTATTTCTTTGGGAAGTTATAATACCTGTGGTGCGACTCTTACTGGCCGCTATTATTGCTGGGGTCTCAATAGTAGTGGAGAGTTGGGTGATGGAACAATTGTTAACAAATCGTACCCGACGATGATTTCAGATAAATTTATTTTTTCTCAGATAGCGACAGGTGGGTCTTTCACATGTGGTTTAACTTCTTTAGGAGGAGCTTACTGTTGGGGAAATAATTTTTATGGACAACTGGGAAACAGAAAAATATTTCCTCGTCTTGTCACAAACGGGTCTTATTTTACAGAAGTGGCTGCCGGGCAAAGACACAGTTGTGGTATCAAAGCTTCAGGAATGGCGTACTGTTGGGGAATCAATACTCAAGGTCAACTAGGAGATGGGAGCACGGTATCTAAAAACAGTCCTACTCTCGTCTCTGGTAGTTTGTCATTTACTCACATTGCTGTGGGAGAGACTCATACTTGCGGAATCACAACTAATGGAACAATGTATTGTTGGGGTTACTTGGAGAATGGATTGGGGGATAGTGGACTCACTTCTCAATCTACAGTTCCTCTTATCGTAGAAGATGAAGGCATACCTTTTATTAAAGTCACTTTAGGCCGGCTGCATACTTGTGGAATCAAAACAACGGGAAGTGCTTACTGTTGGGGTTCTAATAGCTTTGGAAAAATCGGTGATGGTACCACCACGAATAGATCTCTCCCGACAATGGTTACAGGAGTGATGAATTTTAATAACATTGCAGCGGGAGCCAATCACACCTGCGGCATTGCTGTCAGTGGAATCGCTTATTGTTGGGGATATGGAGGCCTGTATGGGCTTGGTGATAGTGGCATGACGATAGACTCCAGTAGCCCTATTGAAATTGCTGGTGGTTTGAGTTTTTTACAGATTGTGGTCGGTGCGAATCATACTTGCGCTGTTTCTGTTGATTCCTTTATCTATTGCTGGGGCTATAATAATTATGGACAGCTCGGTGATGGTTCTTCCATCGGCCGAGGTGTTCCCTCACTGATCGGAGGAGGAATTTCTTTTTCACAAATCAGTGCGGGAAACTATCATACTTGTGGAGTGACTTTATCAGGAGCGGCGTATTGCTGGGGGCTAAATGACCGAGGGCAATTAGGTGACCTCACTTTTACTAATCAATCAGCACCAGTTCCTGTGGCTGGAAATTATTTTTTTAACAGGATTTCTAGTGGTGGAACCCTGACCTTAGGAATTATCAGTTCTTCTCCTTAATATCCTTTATAAGGGGCAATTATATTTGTCGCTATCATTGTTCCTTTTCTTGCCAATGTTTTAAATGTTTTTGGCCGGGCATGGCTTCAAACCAAACATAAAAATCATTCAAGGTTTGTACGATTTCATTGAATTTTGGATTGTCTTCCAAAATACGTAAATTTCGCGGGGGCGGGCTTTTGGGAGTTTCCGGAGCCTTTTCTTGATCTTTGTTATAGGGATCAAGGAGAACAAGATCTTCCGAATGAAGTCTATTTTGATCATCTGAAATATAATAAAGCAGGATGACCCAAAAACTCAAAGAAGCACCCCATTTACGGACATGATCAATAATCGCTGGCTTATAGAACGGGCTGAGCCAAGTGGATTTAGTGGCTACGGTTTCCGCTAAAATCATTTGATCATAAAACTTTTTAAAGAGAGGGCTTCCTGTTTCTTTGATTGAGTTTTCCGCGTCTGTTTTTAATTCGACCCATTGTTTTGTGAAAAAACTTAATCGGGCAAAAGTGATCAAAAATTCGAGAGTGTCTTTTTCTGCCGCTAAAGTTCGTAAAACCGTGTATCTTTGATAGCGAAGTTGATTAGGAGTATCCAGAACTTTTATGATATTGGGCAAATAAGTTTTAAGAACATATTCATTGTAGTTTAAGGCTAGAGCGGCACCAGCGATAGGACGTAGGGGGCGGGGCAAAAATCGGATGATTTGAGTTTGGATGAGTTCAACTTGGAAAAGAGTAAAGGCCAGTAAATTAACCGTTCTTTTTCTTTGGGCTTCCAGCTCATGTTTGATTTTGATAATTAAAAGATCATGGTGGTCCTTAAAAAAATCTATAATTTCCTCTAAGGGAGGGCGTTGAAGATAGAGAGCATCTCCCTTGCTGATAAGGTTGGGTATTCCTAGATGGTTTAATAAAAACGAGGCGTTTTCTTTTGCTAAATGAGAGGGATTAATGGAGAGATTATCTGAGGATTCCACCGTCGCAATTTCTTGAATATCGAGTTTGATTAATTTTTCCAGAGTGCTGCGGATATAGACGTAATCCTCAAAACTCCTGGCAAACTCAGTTTTAAATTTTTGAATTTCATCTATGCTGTAAGGTGATTTCTGACCTTCTTGCTCAGCTTTGTAAATTCTTTGCAACTTGAACCAGTTTCCTTCTACATCGATGAAAATGCTCTGAACCTGGTCTACTGCTGTTTTCAAATCATTGGCATAGACGGTGAAAAACTTCAATTTTTCATTTTTCAGACGATGATCAAAGAGAGCTTGCCTAGTCACATCTCCGGTCATTCGTTGAAGTACGGAAATCTGGGTTCTGATGCCAGAAATATGTTCGACGACATGATGGTATTTGTCGACCAGTCTGTTGAATTCTTCCTGTTCGGTCAGTTCTGCCGATTTTTTGCTGTTGCTCTCAGTGGCTTTCAATTTTTTCGTTGTTTGTTTGTTTTCTTTGCTAGAAGCTTTTTTATTTGAATTTGTTGTGGGCGCTGAAGTTACAAAAATATCAATACATTGATTTTTTGAATGGGCAGCAAAAGAAAAGAAAAATAGGGGTGTAGATAGGGTAAATAATAAAAAGCGATTCATGCCCATTCCTTATTTTGATTAAAAAAAATCATAAAAAGACCTATTTTTTTAAAGATCTCTATTTTGGGTATTTCGGCTTCTTATTCTTTCTTATGGAGTATCGCATTGTAGCGTTATCAACAGAGTCAGAATAGAGTGTTATTGAAAAACCCAGGTGTTCTGAGACTGCCAATATATCAAAATTGTTTAATAAAAAATAGATGTTATGATTTTGACAGTGACAAAATAGGGCCAATCGAAAGGAGAAAGCATCTATCAAAGGCTTCTTTTTGGGAGGAATAGAGGCTTACTGGCGTAATGTAAGTCTACTCGAACTGCATTTGATTTTAAGTATCAATAAAGTCAAGCAGAAAGCTAACCTTCATAACATCGGAATGTAGCAATCGCTAGGACAAAACCGTTATTGTTTGAGCCTGATTGTTCTAACGTCCAATCGGAAATTCGGAGAGGATAACGAGAATTACAGTGCTTGTAGGCTTCTTGTTGAGCTGCTTTTTTTGCTTCATCAAAGGCTTCTGAGACACTAATTCCTTCATCGATATTCCAAGAGGCTCTTCCCATTCCCGTAACGATGGTTTCAGCTAAAAGAAAAGGCGTGTTTAACAGGATTGCGACTAAGTAAAAAATTGTGGTTTTCTTCATCTTAAAACCTCCATGATTGATTATTTTATGAAAGTTTGTTTTTTAAGGTTCGATGTTGTTTTGGAGAGTATAGGGTGAAGCTTGTTTTTGCAAGTTCAAAGACGCTACATGATCTTGATCGGATTGAGGATGGTAATATTGGCTTTGGTAAGAACCATCACTTCTGAGGGCGTTGACGATGAATTGGTGAGTTTCCATTTTATTTCCAGTCCAAGCAGGTGCAACTAATTCTTCTCTGCGTGAGGAGAGTGCTGCAAGTCGATGAACAGCAACTCGTGGAGACAGATGCTGTAGAAAAAGTTTCACTTTACGGGCGTATTCTTCTTTTTCAATGGGAGTAAATTCGCCCGCGAGATAAAGCTGTTCCAAAGGGGTATGTTTTAGAACATGTAGATTATGAAGTTTGACGTTAGAAATAGGAAGATGGTTGATGATTTCTGCCGTTTCTATAATACGTTCATCAGTTTCGTTGGGAAGGCCGAACATTAAATGAATGCCTAAATCCACGGGGGTGTTTTGAGAAATTTTGTGCAGGGCTTCGATGGATTGAGCTCTGGTGTGACCACGCTTGAGAAATTGAAGTTGATCATCAAAAAAACTTTGCACACCCAGCTCCACAGCTACAAAGGATTTTTCATGGAATTCAGTCCATAATTTGAAGACAGCAGGACTTAAACAATCAGGGCGCGTTCCCACCACAAGTCCTTTGACAAAAGGATATTCTAGAGCTTTGGAAAAATTGTCTCTGAGCTGCGAAATCTTGGTGAACGTGTTGGTGTAAGCTTGGAAGTAAATCAAAAAATATTTAGCTTTATATTTTTTCTCAATGACTTGATGGTATTTGGTGATTTGTTCATCGAGAGGCATTGTTAGAGATTCACTTTTAGCGGCGGATCCCCAGATATCGCAAAAAATGCAGGTTTCCATTCCTTTTAATCCCATTCGATTTGGACAATTATCCACCACAGAGACTGGAATTTTATAAACTTTTCCACCAAAATGATTTGTGTAGAATTGACTGATAGGATAGTAGGGAAGACCAGGCCATTTTTTTTCCATGAAACGCAGTGATAATGAACTCAGATTGGCTTGTCAATGAAAGGAATTCAAATTGCAAAACCATGGTCATTTTTCAGTATTACAGACGGCCGATGGAAGCCCAAGCCTCCGAGGTGAGACAGAACCGATGCATCACTTGGGAGGTGCCTATTCGGAAACTCAGTATATTTACGGAGAAGCTCTGAGGCGATTAGCGGAGCACAAGGAACTGGTATCGTGGAATGTTCTGGTGGTGGGGTTAGGGTTGGGATACATTGAATTGCTTTCGGTAGCGGAAGCACTTAAACACCAAAAAAAAATTCATTTGTTGACCTATGAGATAGAAGCAGAACTTGTTGATCTGTTTATTCATTGGCTCAAGGGAGACGTAGAAAATAAAGTTTATGATCAGATGTTGAATTTTTTTAAAGAGGATTACCCTGCATATGATCTTAAAAAAGAGCTCTTTGAAATTTATTTGCAGGGTGAATGGGAAATTCGAGGTGCCCTTGATTCTTCTAGTTTACCCTCGCCGAAGTATCAATTAATTTTATTTGATGCTTTTAGTGGAAAAACAACACCGAATCTTTGGACTGAAGATTTTTTGAATGTTTTTTTAATGAAGACTGTGGGATCATCCCTCCCCGCTGTTTTCTCTACGTATGCCTGTACCGGAGTTTTAAAAAGAGTTTTACATCAAGCTGGATTCAAGGTGGAAAAACGAATGGGTTTTTTAGGTAAAAGAAATTCGACGCTGGCTTATAAAGAAGTTCTTAATAGTCAGCATTAAAACCCCCAAGAAGTCCTCAGGAATTAGAATGATGAATCCTAAAGGATTAGGACAGTTTGTTAATTCCATTAGTAATGATAATCTCGAAGATCCTTTTCATAGTTTCATGAGAAGAAGCCAAGCCGCTCCTCCTAAAATAAAAACAAAATTCATGGCTGAAGCGATTCCCAAGAGATCAGTCCAATAACCAATAATAAGATTCATAGAGATAAAAAAGAGTGATTGAAGACTGATTGTTTTACTCAAGACGGATGAAACCTGATTGGGAAAGAGTTCACTGATGAATGAGATACTCAAGGGATAGAACGGAGCTAAAAAAAGGCCGCTCAAGCTTAAAAAAAGCGGATCGATTTTTAGTCCTAGAGTGATCACTATGAGAGAGCTTACGAGTGAGAGAAGGAGCATTTTCTTCGTGCTTAATGGAGGGGTAAAAAAAATAAAAAAAACTCGTCCTGCCAACAAACCAATAAAAAAATAAGTGAGATAAAGGCTGGATTGAGAGAGTGTCCATTGATAGTGAAATTTTAAATAACTGGTCATGCGAGTGGACATGAGGAGTTCAATGGAGAAGTAGCAAGAAATAATGAGAGTGAGTAATAAAGGTTTGCCATTCGAAGAAGGCAATGCGTGCATTACTGGCTGTACAGGGGAGATTTGAGAAGAAGACGTGGAAACTTTGCTCCGAGATGCCGGAAGTACCAATATCCCTATATAAAGCAAAAATATAAGAAGAGCCGCTAATAAAAATAAATACTTCCAGGGAAATTGAGAGTTGGTCATTTCTCTTGCTAAAAGAGGAGCTAAAAACGCCGCAAAACCATACATGCTATGGAGTCCAGAAAGAATCTTTTGCTTGGTTTGGGGAGAGGCTATTGTGGTGATCAATAAATTTTGTGTCACAGCCAAGATCCCAAATCCCAAACCCAAAACAGCTCCGCTGAAGAGTAGTGGCGTAAATTGGGGGGCGATAAAAAAACCGAAAGTGCCAAGGCCCATCAGTAAAACTCCCCAGCGCCAGACTTGCAAGGCATCACGACGCTGAATCCACTGATGAGATGTATAACTGGCAATGATGGAAAAAACAGAGGTAATCACAAAAAGATAAGATCCATGGGTACTGGAAAGAGAGAAGGTGTTTAAAATTTCTGGAAATAATGTGCCCCTTAGGTTATCCGTCAACCCTAACACAAAAAGACTAAGATAGATCATAATAATGATTTGTGCTTTTGGGTCTTTAAACATGAAGAGGCCTAATCCTTGTAGTCTTCTGGATTAATGCCATATTTCTTTATTTTTCGGAGCAAAGTATTTTTAGGGATATTAGCATGGGCCACGGTTTGATTGATTTTTCCTCGATTGGCTCGTAGGGCACTAATAATAAAATCCTTTTCTACCTGCTCTTTAAAAAGGTCGTAATTAAGCGGACCATCGTAACCATTAGGATTACTCATCACAGGCGTCGTGAGATTTGTTTGAGAAGCGACAGCATTTTGATGAACAGCGTCCGTAAGACTGGATAATTGTATTTCATCTTTGGGTTCGATGATAAAAGCCCTTTCAATAAGGTTTTCAAGCTCTCGGATATTTCCTGGCCAATGATAACGTTTGAGAGCTTCCATGGCATCGGGAGCCACTCCTTTGATTTGATGAGGATGGTTCTTTCCGATTTTTTTAATAAAGTGTTGGACCAGTGCGGGAATGTCATCGGTTCGTTCTTTGAGGGGAGGAAGAAAAATGGGTAAGACATTCAATCTATAAAATAAATCTTCGCGAAATGTTTTATCTTCGATCATTTTTTCCAAGTTTCGATTGGTGGCGGCAATGATTCTCGTGTTGGTTTTGATTTCCCGCTGTCCTCCTACAGGAACGAATTTTTTTTCTTGTAGAACTCGCAAGAGCTTCACTTGCATTTCTGGCTTGAGCTCGCCGATTTCATCAAGAAAAAGAGTTCCATTATTGGCCAATTGAAATTTACCGATTTTTCTTTCGATGGCACCTGTAAAAGCCCCTTTTTCATGACCAAAAAGCTCACTTTCCATGAGGGCTTCGGGAATAGCACCACAGTTGATCGCTACAAAAGCCCCGTTTTTTCTGGGAGAATTGTAGTGTATGGCTCGAGCCACTAGTTCTTTTCCGGTTCCATTTTCACCCCGAATTAAAACTGTTGTATCCACTTTACAAAGTTTGTTAATGAGAAAGAAAACTTCTTTCATTTTTCTGGAATGCCCCACAAACTCACTGTCAATATCATCATCAAAAATAGGATTGGATAAAACAAGATCAGAGACCATCTCGCTGGCTTCAACAGCCCGTCGGACAATATTGATCAAACGTTCGGGAGAGACTGGCTTTTCCAAATAATCATAGGCCCCTTCTTTAATGGCGCTGACTGCGTCTTGGAGGTTAGAATGAGCGGTCATTAAGACCACAAATGTTCTGGGGTCATGCTCTTTGATGTGAGTGAGAGCTTCAAGACCGTTCATCTCTGGCATTTTAACATCCATTAAAATCAAATCGTAGTCATTAATACGGACGAGAGAGAGCGCTTCGGAACCGGTTCCCGCTTCATCGATTTCGAAAGTAAAATCAGGGAGTGTGTTTATTAAAATGGAAGCAACTGATTTTCTTAACTCACTTTCATCATCAACAATTAAAATTTTCAATTGTTCCATTTGGGCTCCTTGTTGTTCATTTGAAGTTTTATTGAAGAAATCACTTAGATTTTTATTTACACGAGAGTGGGCGTTTCATAAATTTCCAAGCGCTTCTTCTCCCCCTTAAAGTTCTGTCGGTAAGTATAGTTCAATGGACGTTCCTTTGCCAACCTGACTTGACAGTAACACACGTCCGCCATGAAGCTCTACAAAGTATTTTACAAGATAGAGTCCAAGACCTGATCCTTTAGTTTTTAAATCCTGGTTCTTCCCTCGAACAAATTTACCGAAAACCTCTTCGATTTCTTCCGGATTGATGCCTTCTCCCGTGTCTGTCACTTTGATGATGACAAAGGCTTCAATTTCTTCAGTTGTAATTTCAATATGGCCACCTGCTGAAGTGTATTTGATGGCATTTTCTAAAATATTACTGAGAACTTCTTGAATGAGCGTAGGATCGACCTCGATGCTAAACAAAGGTTCTAGATTTTCAGTGATTTGAATTTGTTTTTCCTGAGCTAAAGGTTTAATCAACGCAGAGACTGTTTTTACGAGATCATTGATATCAGTCACTTCTTTGTTCAAATGAAAATCTCTTGCCTCCAATCGGAGCGTTTTCAAAATGGATTGAATGTAACGATGGAGCTCATGGCTGGAGTTCCGGAGGGACTTCAGATCTTGAGTGAGTTCCGGAGTGTGTTCTTTGAGTAGTAAGCGCTCAACAATCGCTTGAATCTTAGCAATGGGTGTTTTGAGATCATGACTGATGAGACTGACAAAATTATTTTTAAGTTGTTCCAGTTCAGCAATAGATTTCTTTTCTTGTTCTAATTGCCAATTTTTCTTTTCCATACGAGAGGCTAAATATCCCACAAAGAGAGCCCATGTGGACATGATTTGAATGAGAGGTGAAAGCGCTGGGGTCCAAATGTTCAGAGTATCGAAAAACCAGATGGAAAAAGTTAAAATGATCAAACTGAAAAAACTAAGAAACACAAAAGCGACCATTTGCGGAAAGGACGTCATGAAAAATACGGAGATCAACATGATGATAAAAAGTTCCACGACTGCCGCTGATTTGGGTAATCGTTTGATCCAACGATCATGAATCAGGTTATCAGTGATATGAGCAATAACCTCGGATCGTGACAAAACCCCAACCGGAGTGGCTATTTTTGATTGAAAATCAGAATTCATTCCAATGATGACAATTTTATCCTTAAGATCTCGCCTTGAGATTTGGCTACTGAGAAGTTCATGAACTTGGTAGTGGGGAAACGACCGTGAGGAGCCTCGAAAGTTAATCAAATTTTTATGGGAAAAAGGGTGAAATTTGGCTTGAGAATTTACTTTTTTTGCTAACTTGAGGGGGAATGAGGGAATAAACGGATTGAGTGCCGGAACGGATCGAAGCATACCGTCCTCTTCTCTTGAAAAATCGACAAACCCATAGTTTTTTTTCACTTTATCAGAGAAGGGTGGGAGCTGAACCATTCCATTTTGAGAGAGAGCTCCCATCCAAATAATATTTTTATGGGTTAAGAGATCCCAGTCTCTGGCAGACAGATTGTGGCTCATTCTTTCGTCAAAATAGAAGCTCACGCCGACCATTTTGGGATTCATGGAAAGAACTTTGCCGAGCAAAGCTCTCCACAATTCAAGATTCCAGTACCTGGATTCCGCAGAGAAAAGAGGGTCATCATGAGGGCCGAGCAGATTTTCCTTTTGTAAAAAAAGCTCATTAAACTCATTGTTTGAGAATTCAACGAGAACAATATCGGAGCTTGGAGCTTGTTCTCCTCGAAGCGAAAGGCGTAGATCGTAACTACCGGCTTCATCAAGGTGCAAGACTGCTAAACCAATCATCCAAGCAATCAAAGCTCTGACAAAAATAGCCTGATGACGTTTGAATGCAAGGTAGCTTCTCAGTAGTAATAACTGAAGCTTTCGACTGAGTGAGAATCCCTTCACGGGATGGGCCACATCCTGAAGGGTAAAAATCTCTTCAAACCATTTTATGAATTTTTCTATGAATCTGATCACGCGACGCAAAAAATACTCGATATAGGTTTGTAATTCAAGATTGAAATGAAGATCGTTGGGATGGTGAAGACATAATGGTTGAGTTCAAGGAAAAGGGGACTGTACATTATGGAGTAGAGTCAGCTAAACGGTGAGTGGTATAAAGTTTATGAAGATATTTAATGGAATGAGTAATTATCAGAGTCATGGCCCTTTGATCCTCTCTATTGGTAACTTTGATGGCCTTCATTTAGGGCATCAGTATCTCCTCCAAAAAAATAGTGATTTGGCTGTAAAATGGGGAGCTCGGTCGGGTTTATTGAGTTTTTCTCCTCACCCTTTACAGGTCTTAAGACCTAACGAAATAAGATACCCTCTCAGTTCTTCTAAGGACCAAGAATTTGAACTGGAGCGATTGGGAGTGGACGATTGGATTCAAGAGCCTTTTACAATTCAAGTGAGGGATGAGACCGCTCGGCACTTTTTAGAGAGATTGGTTCGTTCCACTTCACTCAAAGCCATTGTGGTTGGTCCTGATTTTCGATTTGGGAAGAATCGCGAAGGAGATGTTGCTTTATTACAAGATTTAGCTCCCTCGTTGGGATATCAAGTCTTGGTCCCTGAACCTTATTTATTTCAAGGTCAAAGAGTTTCCAGTTCATTGATCCGGCAAGCCCTTCTGGGTGGAGACGTTGAGAGAGCAAAATCTCTCCTCGGTCGGCCTTTTTCTATTTCTGGAAAAGTGATTTCAGGCTTTCGGCGAGGTCGCCAAATAGGCTTTCCAACAGCTAACATTAAGGCTTCTTCGGTTCATAATTTACGTCATGGTGTTTACAGCACCTTAGTGTCTGTTCTTGGAAAAAAATGGAAGGGAGCGACCAATATAGGAGTGCATCCCACTTTTGATGAATCCAGCGAATTACAAATTGAAACTCACTTGTTAGATTTCTCAGAGAATATTTATGGAGAAGAGCTTAAGCTGGAATTTATTCGTTTTTTGCGACCAGAGATCCAATTTAAAGATGTTGAGTCTCTGAAAATTCAAATTGCAAAGGATGTTCAGGTTGTCAGAGAAAGCTAGCCTTAGAGTTCTTCATATCGGAGAAATTCCTTTTTTCATGGCTTGGGATCAGTGGTACCAAAAGGTTAGTGAGCTTATTGGTCGCTCCATCAATTATGAAGTGCAGAACCAAATGAGTGCACCTCGAAAGAATGAAAAAATTGGGGGGCATGGTTTTTCTGCCCAACTCAGAGAAAGTAGAGTTTTTGATGGGTTTGATTTGGTTCGATTAAGTCAATCTGAGGCAAAGGGAGCTTATCCTTTGCTCTTGGCGGCCTCCCCTTTAATTTCAGCATTGGAAACGGTGGATCTTTTTTATAAAAAGAATGGAGCTTTTTGGCCACATTTGAATTTTAAAGAGGGCATCCATTCCACGATTCTTCAACACCATCCCTATTTGAACACTAAAGGATCAGGGCTCGTGGTGGGCTCCTCAGTTGAAGCCATTCAGGCGATTTTCACACTTGTAGAGTTAGGATTGAAACATATCACATTAGTCACTGAGAATAACAGTCGCTCTTTTGCCCTTCAAGAATTTGTCAGAAGCTCTTTATTTCAGATTAAATTTGAGGTGATTACGAAAGAAAAAGTGATTTTGCTTCCTGGCATTTATTCGGTGATGGTGTGTTGTGAGGATTTACGTGGAAACACAGCACTGCTCACCGCCTTGCTCTATTTTAATTATTTAGAGCGTGGAGGATTGATTTTTAATACTCTTTACCCCTTAGAAATGATGCCATTGATAGAAGAAGCTTTAGCCATTGGTGCTAAATGCATTGACTTGCCTATAGTGCAAATCAATGAGGCGGTGATGGCCCTTCAAAAAATTGGGACAATGCCGACAGAGAAGTTATTTCAAATTAAAGTCTAAAACCAGCCCTTGGGTCAGTTAAATTAGCAAATCATTCACGTTAGACTAGTAAATGATAGAGCACAGACCTATTTCATTCATCCACTCAGTTGTATCGTTGTGCTAGAAAAGGGAGTCATGTCCGCTCATCGTGTAGGCGAGTTTTTAATCATGGAAGGCGTTATCAAGGCGCAACAGCTGGAGAAGGTCCTCGAAATTCAAAAAAAAACAGGACAAAGGTTTGGTGTTATTCTGGTGGAGCAAGGATTTGCCAAAGAACATCAAATCGCTAAAGCATTAGAGAAGTTGTATCAGATTCCGAGTATTGATTTAACTAAATTTGATATTGACCCGACTATTGCTAAGCTGGCGCCAAGAGATTTTTGTGAAAAAAATTGCGTAATCCCAGTTATGAAGCAAGGAAACGTATTGGTGGTCGCGTTCTCAGATCCTAGTAATATTTTTTTAAGAGACGATTTGAGTTTTCTCACTCGGAGCAAGATTCAAGTGGTGGTCGCACCGGATGTTTCTATTTTAAGTGCGATTAATCGTTATTTCGGTGAAAAGATAGCGACAGTGACTTTACAAACGAAAATGACTGAAAAGGGCGAAGAAGAATTTGCTTTGGAGGGTGCTGGCGCAGGAATTGAGTTTTTGACGACTGAGGTGGGAACAGGTGGTATCAGTGACGATGCACCCATTGTTAAATTTGTGAATATGGTTTTGGCTGAAGCATTGAAGAGAAGGGCCTCAGATATCCACTTTGAACCCTATGAAAAACGTTTTCGCATTCGCTTTCGTATTGATGGTTCTTTGCAAGATGCGATGGACCCTCCTCAAGGAACTACAAATGCGATCGTGAGTCGTTTGAAAATCATGTCTCGGATGGATATCGCAGAAAAACGTAAACCTCAAGATGGTCGTATTAAAGCACGCACTTCTAAGGGCAAGGAAATTGATTTTCGGGTCAGTACGATTCCCACAATGTGGGGTGAAAAGGTAGTCTTGCGTCTTCTTGACAAATCCAATTTAAAGCTCGATATGACAGCTCTTGGTTTTGAACCAGATGATCTAAAATTGTTTAGAGACTGTATTCATTTGCCTCAAGGATTGGTTTTGATCACGGGCCCGACGGGAAGTGGTAAAACAACGACTATTTATTCTGCTTTGCAAGAGCTCAATCAACCGGACGTCAACATCAGTACGGCGGAAGATCCTATTGAATTCAATTTTGAAGGCATCAATCAGGTGCAAATGAACCCAGACATCGACCTTAATTTTTCAATGGCTTTGAAAGCCTTTCTTCGACAAGATCCTGATATTGTTATGGTGGGGGAGATCCGGGATTTAGAAACAGCAGAGATTGCATTTAAAGCGGCTTCCACGGGGCATTTGGTAGTGAGTACTCTTCATACCAATGATGCTCCGAGCACGATTGTGCGTTTAACGGAAATGGGAATTCCCAATTACCTCATTACTTCAACCGTGAATTTAGTGGTGGCCCAGCGATTGGTGGGGAGAGTTTGCGAAAGTTGTAAAGTCCCCGTGGAAACCAATCCTCAAACATTGGTCAACATGGGTGTCGATCTTTCTGAAGTGAAAGATTACCATGTGATGAAAGGAAAAGGTTGTGGCGTGTGCAACAATACCGGGGTCAAGGGGCGTTTAGCCATTTATGAGCTGATGTCTATGAGCGAGAAAGTCAAAGAGGCCGTGATGACAGGAGCGACTTCTAATGATTTACGTCGTTTAGCAAGAGCAGAAGGTATGAGAACACTTCGACGTTCAGGTCTTTTAAAATTAAAAAGAGGGCAGACAACCATCGAGGAAGTGTTGAGCGCTTCAGTGAAGGATGCATAATGGACAAAGTCATTGAACTATTTGAAAAAGCGAGAACGGATGTGGCCTCTGAAATTCTTTTGGTGCCTTTTGCAGAACCTCGCATTCGAACCTACGAAGGTTGGGTTCCAGTCGTCAATCAAAAGCTTTCTGGGCAAGAGGTTAACGAAACTCTGCACTCCATCCTCAATGATCGGCAAAAGGAAACTTTGGATAATGAAGGCGTCGTCATGGGGAGCGTGAGTTTAAGCTCCGGTTTTAATATTAACTTTCATATTTATAAACATAAATTGGGTTATTCAGGAAATTTAAAAACAATTACGATTGAACAAAATGAAGATGTCAAAGCGACCATTCCTCCGGCAATTTATGAACAAGTTTTGAAAACAAAAGGACTCGTTTTAATTGCTGGTCCTAGTTGGAGCGGTAAATCCACGTTGATGGGAAAACTGATTGAAATCATCAATCAAACTCAGGCTTCGCATGTTGCCATCGTTGAGTCTGTGATTGATCGCATTTATCAGATGCAAAAATCGGTGATCACCAGCTTTGAAGTCGGGTATAGCCCTATTGCTAATTCCATCTGGAGGAGTTTGGAAACGGCAGATGTCATTGGCCTGGACATCCCATTGAATGTTGATAATTTCACACATGCTCTGGATTTAGTGGAATCTGGCAAGTTGGTTATTATGACCGTCATGGTAGAAAGCTTTATAGCTTTGCAAAATCGAATCAATCACTTAATCGCTGAAGATAAAAGAGAATTTGTTTATGAGAGATTGGCGCAGGATCTTTCATTGTTTGTTAATCAAAGGCTGGTTCCATCACTTCAAGGAAATTTAGCCCTAGCTCAGGAGATTATTTTAATTAATGAATCCTTAAGAGAACCATTGCGAGTGGGAAATGCCGGAGAGGTTTTAAAAAGAGTTCATGCCCATGGAGAAAAACAGGGAATGAAAACCATGAATAAATCTTTGTTGCAATTATTCTTAAGAAAAAAAATTGATTTAAAACAAGCCTTTTTAGCATCTCCCAATCTAGATGAACTCGATCATCTTTTATCTCAATTAGGTGGATGACATGCCTGTTTTTAAATACTCTGCACAAGATCTATCAGGCCGTCCTATCACGGGAGAGATTGAAGCTTTTGATCCCAGTGATGCAAAAAATAAATTGAGAAACAATAGACTGGTTCCACTGAAGCTCGTGGTGGTGAGGGATCGGACACACATTAATAAAAAAGCGAAAACCCCCAGTTTTTTGGAGCAGATCACAGCGCCAAAGGTAAAATCCAAGGAAATTCAAATTTTCACAAGGCAATTTGCGACATTGATCAATGCGGGGATTCCTGTTGTGGAGTCTCTGGGAGTTTTAATTCAAGGAAGTACCACTCCTGTTCTTAAAAATGTCTTATCTAAAGCTAAAGCTTCCATTGAGGGAGGAAAAGCTTTGGCTGATTCGTTATCTCAGCATGTGACTGTCTTTGATAATTTTTATTGCAATATGGTTAGGGCAGGAGAGGCCTCTGGTGCTCTGGATGTAATTTTGGGGCGAATGTCAGTCTATTTAGAGAAAACAGAAAAGCTGAAAAATCAAATCAAGTCAGCAATGATGTATCCTGTAATGGTCCTTTTGGTGGCGGCGCTTGTAATTGCGCTTATTTTAATTTTTATCATTCCAAAATTTCAAGACATGTATAAAACGAGTGGCAGTGAACTTCCGGCCCTCACACAAATGGTGATTGGTCTTAGCCAATGGTTACAGTCTTATTGGTGGGCAGCTTTGATTGTCGGCGTTTTTGTTCCTATTGGTGTTAAAAATTTTTATGCTACGGAAGATGGAAAAAAAGCAATCGATGAGCTTTTGATGAAAATTCCCATTTTTGGAGATGTGTTTATTAAATCGGGAGTGGCTCGATTTTCTCGAACGATGGCAACTTTACTTTCTTCGGGTGTTCCTTTGCTCGATGCCATTGAGGTAGGAGCAAAAACAGTCGGCAATGCCGTTATTGAAAGATATTTGCTCCGTTCCCGAGAAATGGTTGCTGTGGGGAAAGGGTTCTCTGGGCCGATTAATAAGATCCCTATTATCCCTAAGATGGTTGCTCAGATGATTGAGATTGGGGAGCAAACAGGTTCTTTGGATACAATGTTGGGCAAGATTGCTGATTTTTATGAAGATGAGGTGGATAACGCCGTGAAAGGAATGATGACCCTGATCGAGCCTATTTTACTTGTCTTTATTGGCGGTATTATTGCGGTATTGGTGTTGGCAATGTATCTTCCTATTTTTGGTATGGCGGATGCCGTCACCAAAGGACAATAATTTTTATGGCAACAGAAACCAGTAAACAAAATTGGTCTTGGCATGCATTGAGTTTACTGACTGTCTTTTGGTTTGTGAGTGTGGCTGTTGTCGTTGTTTCTGGTTTTTTTCAAAAAGAATTTTTTAACCCAGAGGTATTAATTCCTTTTTTTGCCGTCGGTGCGCTGGGTTCTATTTTACTGTCATTTCTTGCTTTTTTTTATGATTACTTTAAGAAAAAGGATGTTTTTTGGTGGATTCTTTATGTTCTGAATTCTCTATTGATTTCAGCCATCCTGGTTAAAATCAACTGGAATCAATCTCTTTTTTTCTTTCTGTATCTGATTAACATCATTGCTGCCGGGCTCACCTTAAAGTCGCGAGGAAGCTACTTGGTGGGGTTGATTTCGTTGATTGGCTATAATTTTGCGATTTTATCTTCGCCGCAGATGAAGCTTTATTTTTATGTGACAGCGATTGTGGTAAACAACGTTTCGCTGTTGCTCGTTTCTTATCTGGCAGGTCAGTTGAGTGAGTATTTTGAAACTTTGGGGATTCGTTTAGATTTAGTTCAGCAGGATATTCGAAAAATTAAAAATCTCCATGAATTGGTGCTTTCTCATATTCCTTCAGGAGTTTTAACCATTGATTCCAAAGGGCATTTAATGCAGTGGAATCAAAAAGCTCGAGAGATTTTACCGAATTCTGTTTTTGAAGAAAAAGAAGTTTGGTCAAAGTTGTATCAGAGGCTCAGTCATCAAACGCGGAATGAGCGAGGACACATCGAACTTCGTGTGGACGGCGCAGAGGATTCATCTAAAGTTCTCCGCTCCCAAAAAGCTGAAATAAAGTTTTCTGATCTCGAAGAGAAAGTAGAAATCTTTGTTCTTGAAGATGTCACTCGCTTACGGGAGATTGAAGAGAATTTGAGAAATCAGGAGAAACTGGCGGCCATTGGTAAATTGGCCGCAGGAATTGCGCATGAAATTCGAAACCCTTTAGCCAGCATCAGCGGTAGTGTTCAACTTTTGTCAGCGCAGGCTGGCAATGAAGAAGATAAGAGGCTTTTTCATATTGTGATTAAAGAAACCGATCGATTGAACCAATTAATTACTGAGTTTCTCGATTATGCTAAGCCTTTGCCTCCTCCGTCCGATGTCGTCAAATTGGTCCCTTTGATCCAAGAAGTGATAGAGCTTCTTCAGTTCAATCAAAAGTTGAGAACGGACGTTAAATTGGATTTTCTTTGGCAAGAAGAAGTTCAGATTTTGGGTTACAAGGACAAGCTCAAACAAGCTTTTTTGAATATTCTCATCAATGCTTACCAGGCTTTCGAAAAAACACTGTCTCCCATCCTGACCCTTCGTCTAGACCGAGAGGCTGATCATGTTTTAATTCGGATTAAAGACAATGGAAGCGGTATGAAAGAAGAAACTCGCAAAAGAATTTTTGAACCCTTTTATACAACCAAGAGTAAAGGGACCGGACTTGGTCTAGCTGTGACTCATAAAGTTTTTGAATCTCATGGTGCCTCTATCATAGTCGAGAGTGAAGAGGGCCAGGGCACAGAATTCGTGATTAAGATCAAAGAGTGTAGTAACCTTTGAGAAGTAAAGTGTTTTTGAGGTGAAGGTTAAGTCGGTATCGTGATATTCACGGCTTATAAAGGTTTTGCTGTTTTAATTGATGGCGACAAGGAGACATTGTAATGAAATCTCGAATTCTGGTTGTTGATGATGAAGAGTCCATTCGCGAGTTTCTGGAGATCATGCTCCGGAAAGAAGGTTACGAAGTAACCTTGGCGGAAGATGGAGCCAAGGCCATCGATCTTTTAAAGAAAAAAACATTTGATTTGGTTATTTCTGACATGCAAATGCCACAAGTCACTGGAATGGAATTGTTAAAGCATGTGAAAGATAATTTTCCAGATCTTTTATTTATGATGATCACGGCTTTTGGCACGACAGAAACTGCGGTGGAGGCCATGAAGCTTGGGGCCTATGATTATATCACTAAGCCTTTTAAAATCGATGAAGTGCGCATTGTTATCGGTAACGCTCTAAGGAGTAAAAATTTAGAGGTTGAAAACAGAGTCCTCAAAAAAGAGTTGGTGAAAGAAAACTCTTTTCAGAATATTATCGGTAATTCAGAATCCATGCATCGTATTTTTGATTTGGTTCGTCGGGTTTCCCAAGCTCCCACAAATGTTTTAATTACGGGAGAATCAGGAACAGGAAAAGAAGTTGTTGCTAAAGCCATCCATTACAATGGCCCGCTGAAGGACAGACCGTTTGTCACCATCAATTGCGGAGCTATCCCAGAAAACCTCATGGAGTCAGAAATGTTTGGCCATAAGAAGGGGTCTTTCACTGGGGCTGTGGTGGATAAATCTGGGTTATTTGAAGTCGCCGATGGTGGGACTTTGTTTTTAGATGAAGTGGGAGAGTTGCCGCTTTCCATCCAAGTGAAGTTACTTCGTGCCATTCAAGAAAGAATTATTCGGCGAGTGGGAGCGACGGATGATATTAAGGTTGATGTTCGAATTATTGCTGCGACAAACCGGGATCTTGAAAAAATGGTGAATGAAGGTGGTTTTCGCCAAGATCTATATTATCGATTGAATGTGATTTTAATTAAAACACCCTCATTGAGAGAAAGACGCGATGATATTGCACTGTTAGCAAATCACTTTCTTAAAAAATACAATGACCGATTAACAAAGAGCATTGGCAGTATCAGCCAAGAGGCCATGGAAATTTTAAAGAAATACGATTATCCTGGCAACGTCCGTGAATTAGAAAATATTATTGAACGAACAGTGGCCCTGGAGGCCGGTTCGACAATACTTCCCGAAAGCTTACCGCCTTTTGTTAATACTCCTTCAGGGAGAAAAATGGCATCGAGCCAAGAAATTGAGATTGGCCCTGAGGGAATTGACTTGGATAAGATTGTAGGCCAGATCGAAAAAGAGCTTCTCATCAAAGCAATTCATGTCGCTAACGGGACCAAGAAAAGAGCAGCGAAGTTATTGAATATCTCTTTTCGTTCCATGAGATATCGAGTGGAAAAATATGGGCTTGGCACTATGAATGAAGAGGAAGACGAAGATTAATTAAGTTGCGAGCTCTTCATCCTTTTGCACTTTGGCGACACCGACTAAGTGTATTGTCGGTCAAAGTGTTGAATATGAGTTGTTAACCAGAGCGCTAAAAAATCAAAAAAAGATTCATTTATTTTTTCAGAGGAACCACTTTCAAAGTCTTGGTGATGTTGTTTTAGTTGAGAAAGCAGCCTGTGGTGGATAGATCGATGGTTATGGAGATCAGAAAATTTGATTTTCTCCATGTGAGATTCCTCGTGATGAAAATGTAAAAGAACAAAATCAATAAACTCATTCATGATTTTTAAAAGTTCTTCTTTAGGGCTGGCGGATTGATTTTTTTCATAAATGAGATTCATCAAAGAAATTAGTTTTTGGTGCTCTTGATCTAGATTGGAAATGCCAAGTTCGAAGAGTTGAGCATCCCAAATAAAATAAGACGACATAATTTAATAATCCTTCTTACTCATAAGCAAGGATCGCGATACCGACTGGGGGATTATTGCATGCTGATTTTTGCTACAAGATATGGAAGTAAAATATACAGCGTTACGTCTCTCACTAAATAATAGCAGAAAACAAGCAGAAAAAATCTCCATCCATATTGCTTAACTAGGGCTTTAAACCCCTGAGTTTTCCACACAAGTCTCATATCTTGACATTGTGAACGAAACTTAATCCAAGGGTAAAAAACGAACTTATGCTTATGAACACTTTGTTTATTGGCATTTGTTTTCATCGAGCTCCCACTCTAAATGGAGAACAATGGAGGGGCAATACTTTAATTGTGATAAGTGTAAAATTCATCTCTTTCTCATTATTATAGGGCGATTTTGACTGTATTCGGTAGGTTCTCCAGAGAGGAGCACCAGATGTTTGAGTGAGGGCTTACTTGAGAAGGTGAGTTCCTCTTAGTGATGTGCTTGAAATAGAAGCAAAATAGAGGACAGAGAGGAACCCTTATGGATGAAAAAATAATTGGATGTGCTTTTTAGTTTTAAAAAGGCTTATCATAGCATGGCATTGAGTACTGAAATGGATAGGTAATAGGGTATGAATTCAGTAAAAGCTCCTGTGTTCAGGATGTCGAAACGGCAAGCGGTTTTTGAATTATTAATTGCAGATTTATTCTGGGGTGCTGCTTTTGTGGCGGTGCCCTTTGCTCAAAAAAGTTGGGATAGTGCCCAGATTTCATTGATCCGTTTTTTCATTCCGGTTGTGATCGGTGGAACGATGGGATTTTTTTTCCGAAAATGGCGCCTGAGTCGAGAAGAAATAAGAATGGGTTTAGCCCCTGGATTTTTTTTTGCAGCTGTTATTTATTTACAAACAATGGGCTTGGAATATACAACCCCGTCTCGAAGTGGTTTTATCACAGTTTTGTATGTTATTTTTGTTCCATTGCTGGAGACTTATCTTCATAAAAAGAAGTTACCAGTTCTTTTCTGGATTTCTATTGTTGGAGCCTTAGCGGGAATGGGTTTCTTACTGAACCTTAATTGGTCAGAGTGGAATCGCGGCGATACGCTCACTTTTGCTTGCGCACTTTTCGCTGCTTGGCATATTTATCAAGTGGGTTTATTGGGGAAAAGATTTAAAACTCCGTTTCTTTTCAATCTTTCACAATGTTTTTGGGCAGCGCTGTTTTTATTTCCTTTTGCTTTAATGAGCCACAAACCCATGATCCCAACTGTTTTTAGAGCAGATGCTTTGATTGGACTCAGTCTTATTACGTTTGGAGCGACGATGATCGCCTTTTCTCTTCAGGTTCGCGTCCAAGCTTTTTTAAGTGCCTCAATGAGTTCCATTTTATTTTTATTTGAAGCGCCCTTTGCCATGCTTTTTTCTTGGTTTTTGTTGGGAGAATCGATTTCTGGAAATCAACTTTTGGGAGCGGCTTTGATTTTAGTTTCTTGTGCTATTGCTATTATTACTCATCGCTAAACTGCAGTGAATAGCTGAGTCTTTAATGAAAGCCTCGCTCTTTTTCTTTATACTTTACTAATGTTCTTCAAAGAATTTTTCTTTACCCTGGTTAAAAAACCAAGGTTATTTTTTTATTTTTTCCAGACGTTCTTTAAATTTAGGAATGGTTTCAAATTCATTTAAAGTAAGCTCTTCTTGCCATTCTCCGGCGGAACTGAAGAAGAGAATAGTGGGGAGTCCCATGATTCCGTATTTTTTTCTGAGCTTGATGAGTTCCGGCGATTCTTTGGTGGCATCAAAGCGCATCAGCGTAAATGTTTTCATAATCTCTTCGAGTTCTGGAGCAGAGAATGTTTTGTCCTCTAATTCGTGACAGGCTAAACACCAGTCTGCAAAGAAATCCAAGAGAATCGGTTTTCCTGCTTTTTGTGCCTCTTCAAAGGCTTGGTCTGAATAACTCAACCAAGGGAGTCGTGTTTGTTTGGTTTTAAGCGTATCTGTGTCGCTAGGTTGGCTATTGGTGTAGACCGTCTTGTTGTCGCTACCATTGAATTTGGGCCAAAGAAGACTTAAATAAAAAAGTCCACTCGCAATAAGAGCAAAGCCTAAAATAGTTTTGGAACCTGTCATAATCCAAGGAGCTTTTGGAAATTTGTAAAGTAAACTAGATGAAACACCCAAAACAATCAAAAGTTGTCCAAGCCCAAGAGCGTAGATGAACATAAGCCCAAAACCCAACAAATGGTCTTGGCTTTTAGCAATGAAAGTCAGAATGCCCACGAGCACCGGACCCACACAAGGGCTTGCGATAAGGCCAGAAATTAATCCCGATAAAAAAATGCCTCCTGTCGCACGACCTAGTTTTTGAAACCGATTTTGTAACCATAAAGGAGTTTGAAATTCAAAAAGCCCAAATTGAGCAAGGCCCATGAAAACAAAGGCGACACCAAATCCAAATTGAGTCCATGAATGACTTAAGATATTACCAAATAAAGAACCACTGGAAGCGGCGATAAGGCCTAGGGTTGAGTAGGTCGTGGCAATTCCTAAAACATAAGTGAGAGCATTTATAAATTTTTTCAATTTATGATCATGATCATGGCCTTTGCCGATCACGGCAACAGTGAGGGGAAGCATCGGTAGCAAACAAGGGGTTAGAGAAGTTAATACTCCCGCCAAAAAAACAAAAATAAAAAGATAAGGAAGTCCTCGTTGCTGCGCGCTTAAAAAATTTTCTTCTAAAAGATTCTTGGGTTTATCATTTGAGAGCCCGACACCCAGCGTTTCATTTTGAACTACGAACTCGACTTCTTTTTTGAGGGTTTGAGGAAAGTAACAGACAGATTCCGAGCAGGCCTGAAAGCCCAGCTCAAGGTGGAGTTTGTGCAAACCATTCTTCAGAGGCTGGTGAATTTCAATCATAGAGGTTAAGGTGGAAGCCTCTTTAACCCCTTTTCTGTTAGATTTAGAGAATCGATCGTAAAACTCATGAATGGGCTCCAGTTGGAGAGTGCTTTGTTTGGTGGGATAAGGGTCAAGAATATGAAGTTTAAACTGGTCAACATAGGCTTTGAATCCAGGCTTGATCAGAAGTTCTATTTTCAGCTCTCGAGGTTTTTCTGAGGGACCAGAATAGGGTGCTAGTTTTACGGTTTGAATACTGATAACAATATCTTCAGCTTCTGTAGGCATTAAATTTTGATTGAAGCCCTTTTGAGCGAAGCTTTGTTGGCTGAATCCTCCCTGATGAAAGAAAAGAATAGAAAACAAAAAAGTAAATACAACAAATAATCTCATGCTTGCCTCACTCAGTTTGTCGGTAGAACAATATCTATGAATTATTGCTAAAGGTCTAGAAATATTGGCGGGTCTTAAAATATTCGTGGTTTGTTCCGAAAAGAGATTTGATAGATTGAATCTTAATTCGGAGGACGAATGGGTTTTGTTGGTGCAATCATTGTAATTGTCTGCGTATTCGGAGGCTTTGTTGCTGCGGGTGGACAGTTGGGACCTGTGTTGCACGCAGCTCCTATAGAACTTGTGATTATCTTTGGAGCAGCGATCGGTGGGTTTATCACTGGGAATCCCATGAAAACGGTAAAGATGGCCATCAAGATGGCGATTCATTCCATGACGGCGAAAGGCCCTCAAAAAGAAGAGTATGTGGAGCTGCTACAATTATTATTTAATTTATTTCAAAAATTCCGCAAAGAAGGACCGCAAGCGGTGGAAGCGCATATTGAAACTCCCGATAAAAGTGATATTTTCACCGCTTATCCTAAAATTTTAAAGAATCATCACGCCGTTGATTTTATTTGCGACACTATGAAAACAACTTTAGCTGCTGATTTGTCTCCCTATGATGTGGATGATCTTTTAGATGGAGATATCAAAGCCGCTCATACAGAAGAGCATGCCGCTCAGCACGCGATCCAATCCATTGCCGATGGTTTACCGGGCTTAGGGATCGTGGCCGCGGTTTTGGGGATCGTGAAAACCATGGGGCATCTCACAGAGGGTGTGGAAAAAATTGGAGCTCTTGTGGGTCACGCTCTCGTGGGAACCATGCTTGGGGTTTTTCTTGCTTATGGTTTTTTTGGTCCTATTGCGACTAAAATGTTGAATGACATTGAAGCGGAAGGGCGATTTTTAGCAGTGATTAAAGCGGCTTTGGTCGCTCTGCAAAGAGGAGCGAATCCCAATACGTGTGTAGAATATGCTCGTCGAACCATTGCTCCTAATGAGCGTCCTAGTTTTAAAGAATTAGAAGAAAAACTTAAAGAGAAAAAGGCTGCATAGTCTATGGCAGCAAAAGAAAAAACCATCACCGTGATTAAAAAAATAACCATCAGTGGTGGTGGCCATCACGGTGGTGCCTGGAAGGTGGCTTTTGCTGACTTTATGACGGCTATGATGGCATTCTTTTTATGTATGTGGTTACTCAGTATCAGCCCTGAGGCCCGTCAAAGCATCTCTGATTATTTTTCCACGCCAAGCGTGATTGAGTATCAGTTTCGGAATTTTGGAGTGGAATTGACATTGGAAAAACTATTCGCTGATTTATTGAATGAACCTTTGGATACCGTTGCGAAATTACTGGAGCCCATGGATAAGACACCGAATGTTTTTGAGTTCCAGGATGATAAGATCGCCTTGTCTTATATCGCTGATAAGGTGGGGAAGGATGCTGATAAATTAGAGGTGAATTACAATGAAATCAGTTTTGTCATCCCTGATAATAAATTGTTTCTGCCAGGGACCTCAGAGACATCGAGTGAGTTTATTAATATTATGAATCGTGTTAAAAAGGTGGTGAGTGGATTAGAAAATTCTAAAATTCATATCACATCGGAATTACTTTTAGAAGGTGTTGTCGATGCTGATCCCACCCTGGCTTCTAAAGTCGCGGCGGCAAGATTGGATTTGATTCTTCTGAAGGTAAAGTCCAGTCTTGAGCATGAGACAACAGAAGTCGAAGGAGAAATTGATGTTAAAGCAAGGAAGAAAAATGAACCCCCCAGTGCCGTGACTGGTTTTATTCGATTTCATATTCGACGCACCAAAGAATCTAATGTCAAACCCCAGGAAAAGAAAAAAGAAGTTGCTCCTCAAGAGACAACCTTTGACAATAAGCCTCGTAACCGAGATCTCTACGATGATCTCAACGAGTCCTTCCGGAAGGAAGTTCGTAAATAGTTGGTATTTTGAAATTGAAAATAGGCTTGCTGTCTTGTTGATCTAGTCTCAATTTAACGCATGAGAGATACGCTCTTGTTTAATTTGGGTATTAAACGCCTCGTCTCTTTTTCCAATTTTGCAATATCGACTCAATGAGACTAATGAAAGAGTTACCTTTTATTGGCATAAATAGTAAGTAAGAGTGATGCAACAAAATATATTACAGACCCCATGGAAAGAGTTATCCTTTGTTTCTTTTGATACGGAAACTTCAGGCGCATACCCATTAGGGAATGAGATTGTAGAGGTTGGCCTCATTCGTTGGGAAGCCGGAAGGGAAATCGCTGTTTTCAATCAGCTCATCAAGCCTCAAAAGTTGATGGATCAAGAGGTTATTAATATCCACGGCATTACCAACGAAATGGTTGCATCGTCTCCGCCTATGTCGGAAGTGATTGGTCAAGTTCGTGAGTTCATTGGTAATCATATTTTAATTGCTCACCATGCTCCTTTTGACCTCGGCTTTCTTGTTGCAGATCTGGAAACCTATGGGTTGCCTCTTTCGAAAACTCCTCCTTTATGCAGCAGCCTCATTTCTCGAAAAGTGATTAAAGGCACTGAAAATCATAAACTTCAAACTTTGGTCAAACACTTGAAAATTGATGCGGGGCCAGCTCATCGAGCAGAGAGTGATGCTCGCGCTTGCTTACAAGTGGCTCTCCATTGCTTTCAATTGATTGGGGAGAACGCCACATTTCAAGATCTTTTGGATGTTCAAGGTAAAGATTTATCTTGGCAAAATTATTCCATTCAATCTTTAAAATCCAACCTTCATCTTCGGGGAGTGCTAGAAGCGGTGAAAAAAGGACAAGAAATTGAGTTTATTTATACGAGCGGATCTTTAAAAGGAAAAACGCGGAAGGCCTTTCCCTATGGGATTATTAGGGGGCCTGATGGTGATTATCTCTCCGCTTTATGTTTGATAGAGAATAAGAAAAAACGATTTTACTTAAATGCGATCAAAGACTCTATGGCCATTCCCAGCTAGGGATGAGCGTCAGTGACAAATTAAAATAATCAAGAGAGAGTGCAACTTAGTGCGGACAGAAGGGACAACAGTATGAGAAGATGGATTTTCAAGCCCCACATTTTTTTGATTCTAGTGATTCTTTTTGAGGTTCTTGTTAGTGAAGCTAAAGTTGCGGAATCCCAAGATTTGAAAACCAGAACAGAGAAGTTTTTTAAGTCAGCGCTTTTAGACAAAAATCAAATGGGGATTTCAGTTTTTCATAAAGGAGCGGAACTGATCGATCTTAATGGGGGTAAAAAATTTATTCCAGCGTCGGTCACCAAACTTTTTACGGCCCTTGCCGTTTTGGAGAACATCCCTCCGGGTACTAAGTTTACCACTCAACTCATGAGCGTGGCTAAGAAAGAAAAGGATGTATTAAAAGGAGATCTTTATTTGGTGGGTGGCGGTGATTCTGGTTTTGTTTCTGAAAGCATGTGGTATTTGGTGAATGCGTTTACCAGAGAAAAAATAAAAACGATCGATGGCGATATTATTGTGGATGATAGCCTATTTGATAATAAAAGATTTGATGAATCCAGAGAAAACTACCGCGTTGACCGGGCCTATGATGCTCCTGTTGGAGCCATGTCTTTTAATTGGAATTCTGTGAATATTTTTATTCGCCCTGGTTCGAAGAGCGGAGATCCCGCTCTTGTTCTAATAGATCCAGAAAATGAGTATATCCAACTTCGTTCAGAGATCAAGACGAGCAAGACAACGGATTATTCGGTGGAGCGCCAGCACACTCCCCAGGGCAAGGATCTTATCCGGGTGAAGGGTCGCATTGCAGAAGGAAGTAAAGAGTTGGTTGTTTACAAGAGCATTACGGATCCAAATTTGTGGTCAGGGTACAATCTCAAACAATTTTTAAAAGAAAAAGGAATTATTTTAAAAGGTAAAATAAAATCAGGAAAAGCTCCGGTGGGAGCGAAAATTTTGGCGGAATCTCCGAGTCGGCCCATTGAGCACCTGCTGGCTGATATGAATAAATTTTCGAATAACTACGTGGCCGAAATGCTCACTAAGCAGTTAGGAGTGTTAAAGGGAGTTCCGGGAAGTCTTCCGATGGGATTGGATTTGATTCGAGACAGTGTTCGTGGGGCTGGCGTCACTGACGATGAGTTTGCTATTTTTAATCCTTCAGGGTTGACGAGAGAAAATCAAATCACTCCTCAGGCGCTTGTCAAAGTTCTTGAAAAAGTAAGAAAAGATTTTCGCCTTTACTCTGAGTTTGTTTCAAGTCTTCCTATTGCGGGAATTGATGGGACATTAAAAAATAGAATGAAAAATGGAAAATCCTTTCGGTGGGTACGAGCTAAAACGGGTTTATTGACGGGCGTGGTAACTTTAGCGGGTTACATTGGACTCGAAGACGGTGAAGTGATGAGCTTCGCATTTGTTTACAATGGCTCCAAAGATGGAGGGCAGGTGAGAAATCAATTTGATCGTTTCATTGCGGAGGTATTGTTGACTCCATAAGGAAAGCCTGGACGCCATTGTTCGAGGACCCTGTTGTGAAGATTTTTTACAAGATAGCGTCATTTTCCCAAAGGCGTGGTTCTTCAATTAAAAAGATGAATAAAAATGGAGATTTGTAGTTAGAAGCCGAAGGTGTAAATAAAAATTATAATTAAATAAATAAAAGTTGTTATAGAAAAAGCTTGAAGAAACTGCCATGATTAAATTAGCCTTCATAGTGGTTGATTGAAAAAAAACGTGGGGGGGACATGGAAGTTCAGTTTTTTTCAAGAACAGTTAAGCAACTTAATTCAGAAATTTTGTCAGAGATGTATCATCTTTTCGAAAAGTATTATGTTGATATCTCTTATGAGCAATTTATCGAAGATTTGAATGAGAAAACCCATGTTATGTTCATCAGGAATGAGCATAACGTCCTTGTTGGATTCAGCACTATTTTTAAGAAAAAGATGCCAGACGTTGGTCGAGGAACATTTCTTTACTCTGGGGATACCGTCATCAGAGAAGATTATTGGGGAACCAAATATTTACAGATGGCTTTTTTCTATTTCATTTTGCGTGCAAAAATAGCATCACCTTTTGAACCTGTTTATTGGATGCTCATCAGCAAAGGCTACAAGACCTATATGATGATGAAAAGAAACTTCATTTCGTGCTGGCCTCGAAAAGAAGGTTCAACGCCATCTCGGTTTAAAGGAGTTCAAGATCGTTTTTATAGAGAGAAATTTGGGACTGCTTA
>CAUJGP010000024.1 GCA_963170155.1 Bdellovibrionota bacterium
TAACGGAAGGTTTACATCGAAGAATAGATGAGATATTGAATCGAGCTTACGGAATGAGAAATTTTAATAATTTTAAAATCCGAGTAAAAGCCTATGCTGGCTAACAAAAGTTCGACTGCCCCAGTCTTTGGCGTAGAGCCCCCCGACATCCCCTACATCAAAACCCCTACGCACAAGCTTATAAGTTATTGATTTTATTGGGTAATTCGGTAAAAAATGGCTCGCACCATGCGGCCAATAAGAACGGTCGTTCCTCCAAATTGTATATCTCTGATTTCACTGAGTTTCAAGTCATTCCCTGGTATCAGAATCGGGCTTTCCTCCACCGGAAATATGTCACCGAGAGCATGTCTTCTAGGCAAATCGCCAAGTTGATAGGTTCCTCCAGATCGACAGTCATAACCCATCTAAAGACGCACGGCATTCGTCTGCGACGCCAAGAGGAAAGCCACGCCTTGAACCCAGGGCAAATCAGATTCGGCTCCAAACTACTTCACGGGCGGTTGGTCGAAAATAAGGGTGAGACTCAAGTCATTCAAAAAATGATCGGTCTCCGCAAGCAGGGGTTTAGCTATTGGAAAATTGCCGCCGTCCTTAACTCGATGGCGATACCGACGAAATCCAAAACTGCGAAATGGCAAGCCGCAACGGTTATGAAAATCGTCAAGGGTCTCCAGGATGGCCCATGACTCGCATCTGTCAAACGAGAGGCCATCTCACCGAGAAATAGTAAACCAGTAGGCCCATGAGCCAACCGTCTGCGGGGGCCAGCAAATACTTGTCTATCGTGAACGGCAAAAAGGATTTCGTTAGGTCTCGGTAAATGAGATTCGTTCCAAAGTGGACAAACACCCAACCGCAAATTGCAGAGAATAGTGAAACGTCGGTCAGCTGGAAAACGCCAACAATGGGTTGGATCAAGTCTTGTCGTGAAAAGACAACGGATTGTCCGATCAAAAAAAATAAGAACCCGAACACGGGCATACTGAGGTTCGCTAAAAAGCTTATTGGATACTGTTTACCGAATGAACCCAACTCCGAGAGCTTGTAGTTGTTCTTGATAAACGCATAGGCCGACAGAAACGCCGCCAGGTAGATCGGAACAAATTCCTTCGGCGTCGGCGTGTGTCCATTCAAAATCAAATGTGCGGACAAAATTCCCAGAAAACTAGCACCGACTCGAACGGCAACAAGCTCCAATGCCTTGTCACTGCTATTTGCATTCTTTGGCCCTTTGATGTTTTGCATCCCATTAAGGTATGGCCTCCGCTTTTAAAATCCAACTGTTGAAACGGCCTCCCAAAACGCCGGACTCATTCAAAACCGATAATTCTTTCCGAGGCGGGCAATTTCGCACGTCCAAACCGAAAGGATCAGAATGAGACAGTCCAAGAACCTATTGGCCATACTTTTTTGTTTAACACTCGCCGCTTGCAGTGGAGGCGGAGGCTCGTCACGCTTGCCGTCGTCCGATACGGGCAGCGGGCCTGACGATGGCGGCGGTACACCGCCAGTCATGTCAACCGACTGGAGAGATTATAGTCCCATGTTTGATTGTGACCTTAGTTACGGCGGAGCGAATTTTTCGTTTGGGACTCAGTACAAGAAATTCGCTCAACCGATTGCCGTCACTCAAACAAGAGTCGGCGCAGCTATCACGGGCATTTATTATCCAAGCGGACAGACCGTCTCCCTGTACGATGACCTTAGTGGAAACCCAGGCAATCTTTTGGCAACGGCCACGGACTCAAACTATTTTGATAAGACGAGCGGGTTTGGTTCCATGTGCTGCAATGATCGAACTTTTGTTTGGTACTTTCCAAGCTTCGTCAGCACAACTTCGGGGAGCACCTACTACATTGTAACGACGCCGATCAATCCGGCGGAATATACGAGCTTCAAGGTTGCATCACTCCAAGGAGCCGGATGCTATTCGACTCAACCGATGCAATGTCAGAAAATGGATGACACTTGGGAGACCTGTCAGATTTCAGGCGGTCAGTTTAACGTCCTCTTGCAAGATTTGCTTTATTGAAACTGTCGAGGCGTGATTTCGTTCGGGGCCATGTGCGTGCGTGGCCCCTCCTTTAAGACGCCACTTTCACAGGGCCTTGTCGTTCCTTGAGGATTGATCCTAATTGAGTCTCGAATTGGCTTGCCATGAAAGCCCACACGATTGCTCCGACGATGCCCCAAAATGTTGTGACGGCGAACAAGATGAAGCCAATTCCGACTATTCTCGCACCGACTCCCTGACTCGCTATCGCCAGATTCCAGGTCTGAAATCCTCTGTACCATGTTTTCGTAATATCAAAACGCTGAGGTGAAACCACGTTCCAAAGGTCTTCTTTTTCATCGGCCAAAAGGTCAGACAGCTTCAAAGTTGAAGCGGCCAACTCAAAAGAGATTTTCTTTCCATTTTTTCGGACGTTCTTGAGTTCGGCGGACCTTTTTTGAATCACCGACTCCGCATCGTTAGGGAGCGAATTTATTTCGTCCTCAAGTCGGCGCTTTGCTTTCAAGAAAAAATATCCGTGCATGAAAACAAGATTCAATAGAAATAACACGGCCCCTATCGCTAAGATTTTTTCTGTCATCTGGATGTCCTTTGCATAGTTGACTGTTTCTGTGCTCGATTCATTGAAATGCCCCACTGATTTCTGACTCTTTTATGCAGCTAAAATTTGTAAGCTGGGGAGTGATGTCCGCATTTGAAATAGAAGCGTCGTGATATGTGTAAAGTCCTGGAGGATTGAAATTTAGAAGTTGAACCGTTCCGGTTGCAGTCCCAGACAGATCGAACAAATTGTGCTGATAAAAAGCTGACGCATTGACTGGCCGCTCAAAGCTAAAATAAGCCCTGCCTAAGTAATCGGGACTATTGAAGTTAACGGAGCAGTATCCAACAACTCCGTGTGTGAAAACGTACGTTCCAACCCATAACTTAAAGCGGGGAATAGAGTTGCCATCGGCATAAGCCATAGCTACGCCCACGCAATTTCCGCTTGGAGAAAGCCAATCGGTCTTAAAGACTGACCAACGTTCAGCGGTTGGAACGTATGCAGCAATGCAGGTCTCGGTGCAAATTTCAAATTTTGGCGTACAAACAAGAATTTTGTTTTCCGATCCGTCGATTGGCGTTGAGCCGTCAAGTTTGACTAGCTTGTATGAAGCTGCTACCGCCGATTGGGATTCGGCATTCAAGGCGCTATTGTACGCTTTAGGATTGGACCCGCTTGAGGCGTCCGATCCACTACCGCCTTGTTGACCAAGGCATGAAGTTAGACTGAGTGAAAGCGCAATCATCCAAAGATTCGTATTTTTCATCGAAATCCTCCTGTCTCATTTCATCGACAGCCTGTTTTGCACAGGTCGGCTTGACTGGCGATGTTCCGTTGACACGAAGAAATGCAGTTATTGCGTGCTACATGCCCACCGCTGCACCTTTGATGACATTGAACTTCCAGATTCATTCTCTGGGATTCGCACGTTTTGTTACAGGTCTTCGCTGACTCGGATATACCTCCATACTTGGCCTGATCAAGACAGCGGTTGTATGCTTCAAGTGAGTGATCTTTTGAATAGGTGTCATTGCACGCAAGTGTGGTTTTGAGTTGCGCATTTTGCTTTGCAGCTTGTTCGTTCATTTCACGGAGCGCATTAGCTCTAACTTGTTCCAGATATTCACGGTTCTTTCTGTCGGCCTCAGTTTCGACGGACTTAATTTTGTTCGTTTCAATTTTTGCCTGTTCGGTCTCTTGAGATTGCCGTTGCTGTTCCTGAGCCGCTTTACGTTCTTTAACGCCAATATCGAATTGTAGAGACATTTTTGTGCTTTGTTGGGTACCCGAAAACCCAAAATTCACTTGAGACAAAACGGCCTTGAAACAATCCTCAGTCTTTTGATCACGCTTCGGCGATAAAACAGACTTGCTATCCGTTGTTTTTCCGTCCTCTGAAACCTGAAAGCTTAGGTCCAATTTGCCATCGACAAAGCCACATGCTGCAAAGTCCTGTTTCTTTGCAGACATTGCTCTGCGTGCGGCCTCTCGATCTAATGTGCCATCCATTCGCAAATCGTTATAATCAACCTCGATTGACATAGGCTTCACACCTTCGGCCCATGATATAAAACCCGACAGAATCACTAAACTAAATATGAGTGACCTCACTTTGAACCCCCCTCGTCATCAGGAATGGCTCGCTCAATTTTGACCTTCAGCCAACCGCTGAAGACCTCGGATGTTTTTAGTGAGTTCAATGAATTAAGTTTGGAGTTTTGCCCTGAAAGTAAAAAGTCAGTGGTCACGTTAAAATAGTCCGACAGCGCCAAGATATGATCTGGGTTGTAAGCAGCTTTTTTGCCATGAAGGTATGAAGCGACCGTTGAGGCGGGAATGCCCGTGGCCTTTGCGACCTGAGCAAGCTTCACGCCTTTGTCGTCGATCAACTTTTTTAAGATTTCGTTTAACTTAGCCTTCTTCATCCTTTTCCGTTTCGGATCAATTAGGCGCAGAGACTCGAAATCGCTACGATCATGTCGTGTTTTCTATGATGCTGTTGTGCCTCTTGCGTCTGCCTTGGAACCCAATACTCATGCGCCCTTTGCGCCTCCACTAACGTATTGAACTGGTTCATTTCTACGATCCTGTTGTTTTTATATTGACCCATGCTGTCAAAAATAGCAAACTGGAAATGATAGCAATGCTTGCAAAGCAATACATATTTAAGTAGGCTTAAAGCATGTCTAAAAATGAGATTAAAAGCATTGCCGTTAGCTATCGTTTGGAACCGGAAATCTTGGCGCAATTATTCGTCATCACGAGTCTGCGCCCAGGTCGAACGGAAGTTGAAACGGTCAGGGAATTGATCACGAAGCGATATGAAGACGAATTGAAGTCTGACCGTGACCGAGTTTTGAAACAGAAAAAGGCGGCTGACGAAGAAATCTCGTCCAGGCTAACGGCGCTCGCAAAGGCGAGAAAACAAAAGAGATAGGGAGCTATAACGGCTCCCTGAAGGGAGTCGGATGGCGCTCAAAATTTTCAGCCCTAACGAGCTACAGGCTCGACAGGAATCCAATCGTTTTCTAATCGACCGATTTCTTCCTTCGTCTTCTGTTGGCGTGATCAGCGGGCCGCCAAAAGTTCGCAAAAGCTGGGTGTGCAGCGAAATTCTCGTCAGTCTCGCAACTGGCTCAAAATGCTTTCAAACTCACGACGTCATGGAGAAACAGTCTGTCTTGTATCTGCCACTTGAGGATTCTGCCGAAATCGTTCGATCAAGAATGGAACTTATGGCTCAGGGCAGAGGTCTCTCGCTTCGTGACTTGGACGAAATTCATATCTGCCCGACATACGATTTTCGCCTTGATGATCGCAGCACAATTTCTGATTTGAAAAAAACCGTCCTCGACCGTCAAATTCAACTGATCATCATTGACCCACTGGTTCGCTGTCTTGGTGACGTGTCGGAAAATCATTCAGGTCAGATCAATACGATTCTTTCAAGCCTACGAAGTATCCAGATCGAATCTGGCGCAACGATTCTCTTGGTTCACCATAACAAGAAAGGCGGTAAAACTGGCGGTGAAAGTCTGCGTGGTAGCTCCAATCTTTTTAGCTGGATCGACTTCGGGTTGTATTGCTCGAAACCCGCTGAGACGGTCACTCAGATTGATTTGCAGTTCAAAGGATTCCCAGAAGCGTGCCCCGTGTTTTTTGAGCTTCGTAATTCTGGCGCTGGGATACTTCCGACATCATTAGGAGTTGAAAAGGCAGTCACATGATCAACAGTGGACCAATTTACTCAACTATTTATTTTCTGAAACTCAGAAAATTTTTGAAAAATAAAATTTTGCGGGACCGACCACTAAGCACTGAAATGGAGCCTCCTTTTCCTAGGCCAAACAGGCTCCCCCACACTGGAGGTTATTTATGAAGCAACGAGCGTGCCTTTATTTGAGGGTTAGCTCTGATGAGCAATCCACGGATTTGCAACGAGACGACCTCGTTAGATATGCCGACTTGCGGAGTTGGGAGGTCGTGGAAATTTTTGAGGATCATTGGACCGGAACGAATGATCAGAGGCCCGCTTTCCAACGCATGATGAAAGCGGCTCACGAACGTCAATTCGATATTGTATGCTGTTGGCGATTCGACCGTTTCGGTCGGAATATCAGAAATCTCATTGAAAACATTCAGACCCTCGAAACACTAGGTATTCACTTTTGCTCGTTCAAGGATCAAGTTGATATGTCCACGCCACAAGGACGGCTGTTCGCACACTTGCTATTCTGTTTCAGCCAGTTCGAGGTGGAGTCTCTTAAACAACGGACAATCGCAGGTATGGCAGCGGCAAAGGCCCGTGGTGCCCAGATAGGCCGTCCACGCAAGGTTGACCCAGGAAAGGTCATGGAGCTTCGAGGCCAAGGATTGTCGGTCTCTGAGGTCGCAAGGCGACTGGGTATCAGTAGGGCCTCGGTGTCTGAGACCGTCAAAAAGGGTATTTTAGAAGGGCCTGTTAAAAAGGGTGCGGGGTGATATATGAACAGCCATGATACCAAGTCAGGGAAGCTGTCGAAAAAAGATCCCTTGCTAACACCTGCAATGGAGCGAATCTGGCGTCAGGCGGTCGATTGCGTGCGCCGTGCGCCCGATACAAGTATGGGCCTGGAATGGGAGACCCAGGTTCAAATGCTTCTGATAGCCCTCGACGTTGATATAACGCCCGCAATTCTGAATGCAGCGGTCATGTCGGCCCTGGAGGGTGAGTCTCTGTCCTGGCTGGTCTCACGAATCGAGCATGAACAGTCCAAAGCCTCGTGAGCCGATCACGACATTGCTTCGGCGTCACTTTAAGAAAAAACCAGTACAACGATCAATCATTTGAATTTTACAACTTGCGGTCGTTGCCGACGGAAGCTTTGCATCCAACGTGTTGGACCGGACACCCTACGACTACGCCAGAATAAAAATCCAACTCGCTGGAAACCTTGCGAATAGTTGATTTTGTCTCAGACAGTTTTGACAGTTACCTGTCCGACATCAATTCAAGCGCCCTAGCGAGTCTGGCCCGATAGTTCATTTTGTCTTTTGTGAATCTACCACGTCTGTAGTTCATCACAAGGCGCTCTATCAGCTCCGATTGATTCACTCCCAAGCCTTTGCACATTTCGTCGAGAATGGCTTTTGTCTGTCCTGATACTCTGACGCCTAATCTTGATTTGGGTTGATGTCCCATCATAACAACTCCTGGCCGCCACAAATGCGACGGCCTTGCTGTCATTCTAACAAATGTCGGATCAGATTTTCGGACGAAAACCAACTACTCACGCCGAAAGCCTTTGCGCCTTGGAGGTGGATCGTCGTCGTCATTGTTATTGTAAGAAGACTTCCCGATATTCTTGGCCGCTGGCTCCTGATCACTTTGCCTGTTGCGACCTTTTGATTGAAAGCGGTTTTCCACGTCAGCTCTCCATTCAAGAATGGGTTCGCTTTGATGCTCGATCAAGTCAGCCTCACTCAAATTTAATTCCTGACATAAAAACTCAAGCATTCTCTTATCCGTGACCTGCCAGATCGCTGGGATATTCGGGGCCGATGTTCCTGGAGCGATTTCGTCCACGAATTGATCTTTCAAAGCCGCAATAATTCGATTGCGTTCCTTTGATGAAACGTCAGTCCTCACGGATTTTCTGTTTGGGTCTTTGTTGATCAAATCTTTGATGTCACTCGTTGATTTAAGAAACACGGCCTTCCTATGCGTGAGGATCGCATTCAGAATGCTTGCGATGGCCGATTCAATAAAAAACTCCGATTGATACAACGGAATCAAGTCCAGCAAGATTTCTGGATGCTCACCCTGGGATAAGTCGGTCACGTCAGTTAGTCTGAAGCTAGACTGATTAAATTTTCTCATTTTGGCCTTAAAGTAGTTATTGCTATCGTCTTTCATAAAATTCCTTTGTTAGCGGCGAAATCCAATTTTCCTTGGGCGGTTTTGGATTCAGCCAAGTGTGTTAGTTAGCTCGCCTCACCGTCAGGGTGAGGGAGCGGTTACTATTTCTATTCAATGTTTCGTTCCACTCTCTTTTGTTGGATCGCCGAAAGATTCGTGAGTGGAGCGTTTGATTGGCTCATCCACTATCGTGTCTCATTTGCTAACCCTCCTGATTCCGTTTGGAATCTGTTGCCGCCGTTAATTCGGTGACAAAATCAGAATAGGGTTGGTCCTGGGGTGTGCCGTGGGGGGTTAGATAACCGCTGAATTTGACTGATGAAATGACGTGGGTGACAATGGGTAATGGCGTCGGACTTAATTGATAAAATCAAACTTTCCATTCACGAAACGGCGTTGCGACTCATTAGCGAAAACAACAAGGCGCTTGGATCACCGGACGTATTGATCCAGTCACTTCAGAGCCACACGGAAGACATTGAATCAAAGCTAAAATTTGAACTTAGTAATGACGATGATTTCGGCTCTACAGAAGACGAAGCCCTCCACGATATTATCCGTGAATTTTTTGACAAACTCGATTTAACAAGAGTTGTTTCCTCGACCAATCAACAGTCCATTCAAAAGATGGCTTCGCTAATGGAGAGTAAAGATTCAAAATCTTTTTTGCGAGCGCAGCGCCTCTTTAGAATCTTTTGCGAATCGGGAGACATCCCATCATTTGATAACCTCACACAACAGCTTGTGGCTTTCACTGAAGGCGTTGGGCCGTCAGACGGCTTCACGTTTCTATCTGCTTTTGATTCTCGCTCCCCTCGATTGATCGGCTCACCCAAACTACCGTCAGACCTAATCGGAACGACTGAGATTGACGTTGAATCAATACTCTCAAAAATTCGACCTCATTGGTCAGCATTCATTGAGCGAGTTGCGGAGGACCTTTGTCAGCTTGAGCGCACGGAAAATCTGAACTTTGCGAAAAGCCTCGTGAGCTACTTAGAGGAAAATCAAATTCAAAAAGATCACTTCAAATCGCTGTATCGACTGGAGCATTCTCTCAAGTCATCGCATCAAACTCTTGGCGCTCCAAAAGTCCGAGGTGGAATTTCAGATCTGTTGAACCTTATAAAAGTGTCCTGCCAATCAAGATTCCAAAACTTATTTTCGGATGCCTGGGAGAGCGTCGGCGAAATTCTCGACACGACTTTGATAGGAAAACTAACGGACTCTGAATGGCTTCAACATTTTGATCCTTATACTGTCTTGCTGTCCGCTTCAGGTGTGTCCAAAAGCAAAGCGGCATTGGTAGTTGAAAACGTGGACGAGGCCCTGGAGTCCTCAGAAAGTCTGTTTTCAGAATTGGCCGAAGATTTACGAGTCATGCTGAATGATTCTGACTGGATTAGCGAAAGCGGCTCTCTGACTTCATCTCGACCCTCATTAGCCTCACCGTGGACGTTAGGTGATCTGACTTACAATCGAAACTACACAGAGGCTAAAATTTCTGACGTTACTTATTCTTTTTCGACGCCAATGCAACAGTCGGTTCTTGAATGGCTTATCGAAGACGCAAAACGTGGGCAACTTCCAATAGACGAAAAAGATTTGCTCGAAAAGTTGCAGCGAGTTCACAAGAAACGTGATCGGCAATTTAAGTCATTGAGAGATGCTGTTTTTAAGACTGGCGGTAAAGACCAGAAAAAGCATCCAGCTTGGGGCAAGCTGATCATTCTCAAAAATAAACAGATCTATCTAGTTACCGACAAAACGATATTTAGCGGCCAACCCTAGCCCTAGATAAGCCCCCCACGGAACCCCCCATGCCGTGGGTGATCCTGACTTCATGGAGTCGAGGATCATTTCAAAAACATGCTCTGTGCAGGAACGAGAGGAACCGAGTGTTCCGTCTCACAAGAAATGCACATGCTGCCTGTTAGAAAAGGTGATCACTGACTTTCATAGCAAGGGCGCAGGCCGCTGGGAGCCTCGTTGCAAGAAATGCAGCAACGACGTGAAAAATGAAAAGAATCGTGCTAGAAAAATAAAAGCACAGAGCCGTAGCAAAAGACAAAAAGTCAGCGCCTACCTCATCGACGTTTCCACCCTTCGTCCGACAGAAATCTTCACTCAGGATTGCGTTGATCAAAATGCGCTTGGAGCATTGTTGACTGATTTTGTTTTAGATACAGGGAGTTCAAATGAAAAAGACTAAAGTAGGAACAAAGAAGGGTTGGGCGTGCGTTCGGGTATCAACAAAAGATCAGGGCAATGTCCAGCACGGTTCAAACGAGCAACAAAAGAACATGATCGAACGATTTCTAAAGGATCACTCGAAAAGAAAATGCATTGATTATGTTTTAACTCGGACTATCGAGGAGGAACGAAGCGGCAATCAGGCAAAGCATCACTTGAGGACTGAGTTTAGAGAGCTACTGAATGCAGTTCGACAGCGGAAAATTGATTTTGTTATCGTCGAAAAACTTGATCGTCTCAGTCGGTCACAGGCCGCAAATCTGGATTTTGTCAGAGCAGCACACGAGAATGATGTTGAACTTTTAATTGTCGAGGAAGGGCGAGAGTTCAATTATAAGGACCGTGGTAGCCGTCTTGTTTTCAATGCGAAAAATTCCTGGGCCGAAGAATACTCTTTGGAACTGGAAGAAAAAATCACGAAGAAAATGCGTGAGGCCAGGGTCAACAATGGAAAGGATAGCTCAACAGCGCCAATTTTGGGGCTTGATCCTCACCCATCAAAAGTCGGCTTTTATGTGATCAACTCTCAAGAACAAGAAACTGTGACCGATATTTTTAATCAATTCATTTTGACGGGAGAGCTTTTTGCAACCGCCAATTACTGCAATGCCAAGGGCTATCGAACAAAGGAACGCCTAACACGAGAAAAAATCGACAAAGATGGCAACAGAGTTCCAGCAAAGAAAGTCGGCGGAGAGCCGTTTGAGTCCAAAACTCTCCGCACGCTTTTAACCAGTTCCAAAATTCGGGGCTTCGATTTTTTTGAGGACACTTGGAATCAATTCCCATCGCTTCAAGACGAAAACGGAATGGTTCGATGGGAGTACGGTCATTTCAAAGAGAGCGGGCCAGTCGTGCCGTTGGAACTATTCAATCAAGCCCAGGCCATACTAGAAAAGAACAAACAGAAAATCTCAAAGCCCGAATCGAAAGGAGAGGTTTATTTGTTGTCTGGAATTTTGCAAAAATCCGATGGGACGATGCTAGTCGGCGCTTCTGGCAAGGGCGGCGAATACCGATATTATGAAGATCGAAAAAAAGGGGCGCAAACAAGCGTTCGCATTCCCAAAGAAGACATCGAAAAATTCATCTCGGACAGAGTTCGTCAGTATTTGAAAGACGGCGGTCTATTGGAGCGCATCGTTCAAAGTTCCATCGGCAAGCGAGATAGTGAAGTTGAAAAGATAGATCGTGAATTGATTTTGAAGAAAGAAAAGGTTGATGAATTGCAAGGGGCTGTCGAGGGCTTTCGTTCGCACCTACGGACGGCGGCTAAAGATGGGAGTTTGGACAAGGTTGTGGAAATGATTATGGATGAGCAGGCACGGGCAACGGCGGAGCTTGCCAATCTGCAAGACCAGATCGAGGCGTTGGAACACCGCAAACTTGCCTTGAAAGAACATTTCGAGAAAAAGACCCTTCAAGAAAAAATTCGTCAGGCGCTTTCCAATTTCTCTAAACGTTGCGACCTTCAAAAACAGCAAATCATCCAGGCGATTATTCCGAAGGTCATCATTCACCCTGACAACAAGCTGGAAATTGTGATCAACCCACTATTTCGGGATACACCCGAAGGGGTTGATTCAAAAGGGTCTGTTAATGGAGGAAAAAAGTTCGTATTAGGTAAAAATGGCTCAGGCGGAGGGACTCGAACCCCCGACCAAGCGGTTAACAGCCGCTTGCTCTACCAACTGAGCTACGCCTGAATACAGTGTTAAATGTAAGAATTAATAGTCTTTTGAAAAAGTGTCAATAAGGTTTCTTGCTGACACAGGTTGTAGGGTTCAGGTTTGATGGTAGAGCTCGTGACTTAAGGCGACTCATTACTTCCACTAACCTATTCATTCTAACTCACACGAAGCACAAAAAAAATGTAAAGAATTTAAGCTTCAAAATATGCGATCATCACTCCAGCCCCTTAGTGGCGATAACCTAACTTTACAGAATAATGAGGAATAATATATCGATCCACTTCTGCTGCCAGAAAGAACCTTCCAAAAGGCCACTCTATCCCTATTAATTGATGGGGTAGAGAAAGCCTCTCTGTCTCCGTATTTTGAGATTCTGTAACCCCATTGCTACCTCCAATAAAGCGTCCTGTATTTAAAAGCCTGCCAAGCCCGAGAAAGATAGAAACTCGATCTAAAATAACAGTTCCCACAACATCAAAGCCATAGTTTTGCATATTCAAGTGATTATTAATCGTGGAAGTACCTGCAAAGAGCAATCCGGACAGATGAAATACATTATTTTGTGATTTCCAAAACTGATATCGCAATTGAGTATTAAAATAATTTAAAGACTCAATATTGATGATGGGTATGATACTTAAAAATAGGTCAATATTATGAAAGAGCCCTTTGCCGACTGTGATTAAAGGATAATCATAATCTTTTTGCTCGCTGAGAGCAGGATCTAGTTCAGATAAATAAGAAATTGGTAAATAGTGTTTTGAAAGCCCTATCTCAAACCCCTCCCATCCACCTAAAGGATAGGGAGACGATAATAATGTAGAACTCGTCGCCGGCCCCATAACTTGTAAGAGGCTCTTCATTTTAGTTCGATCCATTTGTTTTGGCAAAGTGAGCTCGGCAAAGGAAATTAGCGAAGAAAATAATATATAAATAAAAAGAAAAGAGCGACTTAGCACCTTATTAAACCCCTTTCAAAATTGAATGCAAGATCATCCATTTTGCCAATAAGATCGTACCCCCTCAATCCCTAAAACTGAAATAATAATCTCCAAATGCGCCTTGAACAATCATATCTACAAAAAATAAATGGCTGGTGTCGCGAAATTAGAAAACAGGCTTCGTGGATTGGCTCAAATTCCACTTCAACACATAGGAGGTATACCTCCTATTCCATGAGAACTAAGAACACATTGCCTCTTTCTAACTTAGTGATACCAAAAAAGAATTTTGTAACAGCAAATAAAAATATACAATTTTAAAAAAGAGATTGTCTTGTAAAAAAAGGCTAAAAAGAATTGGAATCGACTGTGGAAGAGAGTTCAACGCCACTACTCGCAGGAGGATGATAATTGATCTCTTTTAAAGTTTCCCGAGCGGCAAATGCAATTTGATGGTTTTTGGAATCTTGTAAAGATCCTAACATTTTAATGATAAGAATGATCTCTCCCTTGGGTCTACGATGAGCAGGGCCTCTTTGAGCTCTTTCATCTTCAGGAGAAGGATTGGAATCAGAAGACCAAGCGGTTAATTGACTTCCAACCTTACTAATGATGGGCATGACTCCTAAAACGACTGAGCTATCACCACTATTTAAAGCCATAGTGAGAAGCTTCAATTTATCTTCTTTTTCATACTGAGATAAAACCGTTTGATACATGGACGGCTGGGTAAAATAAGCATCCTTATGTTTTAATAAAAAACTCAACGTATCGTAAGTGGGGACATCAGATAAACCATAAAGTGTTAATGCGTGTATCTCAGCATCACGTTCATTCACTAATTCATCCATCACTCTATAAAACACATCTCTTGTAATGTTTTCCATTTCAAACTCATAAACAAATTCATTCATCACTTCACGAGTTGGATTTGACAAAATTCTTGATTTCCAATCATTCACCTGAGCATCAACCGTCGTTGTTTCTTCGGGACCTTTAGGATTGGGTTGCAGGGGTTCTTGATAACCTGAATTCACGCCCACTAAAGGCGTCCCAGCATGAGAATCATCTCCGTTGACTCTGTCAGTTGAGCTGCCACGGGGATCAGCCTTAGCAGAAGAAGCTCCAGAAGGATTGTTGTTCTGGGTTGGAGAGTTTGCAGGCTTGCCTTTGGCTGCTACAGCAGGATTAGGGGGAAGGTTATTTTTTGCTTGCTGAGCTTTTGTATCATGAGCCGAATCAGATGCTTTCGGTGCGAGCTTTTTTCTTTTATCAATAAAAGTTCTATCAAAAAGAGAAAACTTAGGAACATATTGGCTTAACTTGGGCATAATATAAGTAAAAAGTTCGTCGGATGAGTAGGGTGCCGTTTTTTTCATTTTAAAGAGGTGTGTCCCTCCCCAAAAAATAAAAAATCCAAATAAGGCGGCAAAAATAAGAGTTGGTTTTTTTAAATCCATATTTGCCTCCTTACCTTTACTTCTGGCACAAACCATGCCAGCCACTCCCTAGCAGAAAGGCTCTCTAAACGTATTAATTTGGTATTTCCTTAATTTTTTTCAAAAAACTGCACTTGAGTGTTTAGAGTTTAGACAGTATGAAAGGGCTCACTGTGTCTGTCAGAGGTTCATGAGGCTTCACCAGACGTAACGTCACAAAATAAAGATGAGTGTTATGATCCACCTGTTAAGTTCTACAAGTGAAGACCCCAATCCTCTCTGCCTTTCTCTGGCTCCGATGGAAGGAGTTACTGATTGGATCATGCGTGATATTTTAACCTCTCTGGGTGGCATTGATTTTTGTGTGACGGAATTTTTAAGGGTAACAAAAAATCTACATCCCAATAAAGTTTTTTATCGTCACTGCCCTGAGCTCTTAACAGAAAGTAAAACTTCGGTAGGCACGCCCGTCATTTTGCAACTCTTGGGTGGAGATCCTCTTCCCATGGGAGAAAACGCACAACGAGCGGCCGAGCTCGGAGCAGCTGGAATCGACCTTAATTTTGGTTGTCCAGCAAAGACTGTGAACCGGCATGATGGAGGAGCTGTGCTTCTCAAAGCTTCCCATCGACTGTATGATATCACAAAGTCTGTGAGACAGTCTGTTCCTGCAACAATTCCCGTCTCCGGCAAGATTCGCCTGGGGTTTGAAGACGCTTCTCTTTTTGTGGAAAATGCTTTGGCCCTCCAAGAAGCAGGGGCCAGTTGGATCACAGTTCATTGTCGAACAAAATCACAAGGCTATCGTCCTCCTGCCCATTGGCATTTTATTTCTCACTTAAAACACAAGATTCATATCCCTGTCATTGCCAATGGAGATATTGATAGTGTCCATAGCTTCAATGCCTGTAAAGAGATAACCCAAGGCCATGCCTTTATGATCGGACGAGCTGGCCTTTCTAATCCTTTTTTATTTAAAAAAATAAAAAATCTGAACGTCGTTGCTTTTTCTGAAGAAGAGGAATGGAATCAAATTGAAGAATTGATCACTCATTTTTATTCACGATGTGCTCATCATATTAACGGTTATTTTGCTACTGCAAGAACCAAACAATGGTTAAAATTCCTATTAACGAAAAAACCCCCATCCATCGAGCTTTTCAATAAAATAAAAATATACAAAGATCCCTCAGAGTTCCATTATCACTTATTGAAAAATTTAAAATCAAACAATAATGACACGCCCTTGCTCAGTGGCATGGAAGTAAATAAAGACAAGACCCCCCATGAAGCCATCTGTTGAGTATGAAGTCATTAACATATTTGAAAATGGAGACTCCTATTTAAAGGCTCTTTTGGACGCCATTTCTAAAGCCAAGAAATCTATTTACGTTGAAAGTTATATCTTTGAGCTTCCACATCCGAGCGAAGAATTGCTTTCTCTTCTAAAAGAAAAATACTCCCAGGGTATTGACGTTAAATTGATGGCTGATGGAGTTGGAAGCTTTAGAGATATCAAAGAACTACAAGCCTGGAGTGAAGAAACTTGGATCCCCCTACGAATTTACAATCCACTGCCCTGGCGTCGCCAATGGAGATTTTTATTCTTTCCTCTTTTCTTAATTCATCTTCTTTGGCACAGCCGACGTCTCAATAAAAGAAATCATCGAAAAGTAGTGGTTATTGATGGTTACTCCGCCTTCATTGGCAGCATTAACTTCGCAAGATCACATTTTTCTATTTATAACTCTCTTCCCTGGTTCGACCTTGTCGCTCAAATTCAAGGGGAGTCAGTCTCTATCCTGGATCGAGCATTCCTCCGTGAATTCTACAAATCCCAACCAAACTCTCTCAATTTTTGGAGTAGTCTTAACCTCAGCTTTAAAAATTATCCTAAATGGATTCCTCTTAAGCATAAAATTCGTCTCAATCATAACTTTGTACTGCGTTTCTTATACTGGAGAGATCTCCTTCAAAGAATCAGAACAGCACATTCTAGAGTCTATATCATGAACGCCTACTTTGTACCCCATAAAACTCTTTTAAGAAGCCTTCAAGTTGCGGCGAGAAAAGGGGTAGAGGTGGTTATTCTTTTACCCTCCACCACTGATGTACCTGTCGTGAAGTGGTTTGCACCCATCTTTTACAGAAAATTAATCCATCGCGGAATTGTGATACGAGAAATTCAAAATCAAATGATTCATACAAAATCAATTATCATTGATGATTGGGCCATTATCGGCTCTAGCAATTTGAACTATCGAAGCCTTATTCATGACCTTGAGGTTGAAGCGGTGATTGATACCGCTCCCATGCTTCAAAAACTACTCGTTATTTGGCAAGCCAAAATAGCCCAGAGCAGAGTGATTCATCTAAATGAAGTTTTAAAACTCTCTTGGATCTCATGGTTGCGTTATCGAATGGTTCTATTGATTCGATATTTCTTTTAAAAATGAAGGCTACAGGATCACTCTTCAAAGTCCCAAGCTTTTAAAAAAGGCTTTGTTATTAGGTTCTCTACCTAAAAAGTTTTTAATTAAAATGAGAGGATCTTTCATATTACCTTGTTCTAAAATATCTCTCCGATACTTCATCCCTATTCCAGAATTAAGAATCCCTTTTTTTTCAAATTCAGAATACATGTCTTCGGCATAAACCTTTGACCATAGATAACCATAATATCCCGCTGCATACCCATGCATCATATGACCAAAGGTTGCAGGAAAATGAGTTCCGGCTAAAGGAGCGATTCCTGTTAATTCTTTTTGAATTTTACCGTAGATTTCAGTGACATCCAATTTTGGATTAGTGTGAATCGTCATATCAAAAAAGCCAAAAACCAATTGTCGAGTATTTTGAATACCGCTATTAAATAATTTTAGTTTTTGCATCTTGTTCACTAAATCTGTTGGAATTTGTTTTTTAGGGTCTGAATAATGTTGAGACATTCTTTTGAGAACATTTTTATCCCAAACCCAATTTTCTAACATTTGCGAAGGCGCTTCAACATAGTCTTGCTTAACATTGAATCCCGCAAGGCTTGCATAGGGTGCTTTTGTTAAAATAAAGTGCATAATATGGCCAAACTCATGAAAGTAGGTTTCAATTTCATCGTGGCTCAACAGCACAGGTTTACCCGGGGCTGCTGGAGAAAAGTTCGCAACCATAGCAGCCACAGGGGTTTGGTATTCCTCTATGTTATCGACGTTCGAAATCTTTCTTCCCACCACTAAGCCAAAGGCCGCAGCATGCCCATACTTTCCTTCTCGAGGAATCAAATCAGAATAAAAATAAGCAATGACCTTTTTACTTTCTGCATCTGTGACTTCAAACAAATCAACGTCTTTAGCCCAAACAGGTGCTTGTTCAATGTGTTTGAATTGAACCCCTAATAATTGAGCGTAAATATCCATCGTGGTGTTAATTACATGACGAGCGGGAAAATATTCTCTCACTAGATCTTGATCTAACTGGTATTTTTTAATCTTCAACTGATTAGAGACATACGAAATGTCCCATGGGGCTAATGGAGTGGAATCTTTTAATTCCTCTTTTTTAAATTTTTGTAAAACAGCCATTTCTGTTTTATTTTTACTAGATAATTTCTTTTTAAGGCCATTTAAAAAATCAAATACTGTCTTACTATTGCCTGCCATTTTTTCTCTTAAAGAATAATCGGCATAAGTTTCGCTCCCCATAAGCTTACCCATTTCAGAACGAATTTGGATTGCTTGTTGCAAAATAGCCGTATTTTTCTCAGCTTGTCGGTTGTTATAGGCAAAAAGCATTTTTTTTCTTGTTTCGGAATGGGTTGCATTCTCCATCACATGAATGTAATCAGGTGATTTTGTTGTAACAATATACTGGCCACCAGCATTCTTTTTAAGTCGACCCAAGAAATCAGCTTTTACGCCTTGTAATTCCGCTTCCGTAAACGTCAACGTTGAGACATCCCCATTCAAATTCTGGTCAAATTGAGTGGATAATTGTGAGAGCTGGTCTGCCAACAATTTATATTTTTTGAGGTCTTCATCACTCAAACTCATTCCATTCATTTCAAATTGCGTCAGTGTTTCTGAAAGTAATCGCTCCTCGCCTGGTGAAATCGCTTTAGTTTGTTTTAAAATCCTATAGTAATCACGTGTTGTTAAAATTTCATTTTGAAGGTTTTGTGCTTTATCTTTACATTGAAAAGCCTCTTGGCGTAATTTTTCAACCGGAGAAACATTCGACATAAAAATCAATGGAGACGTTTGATCTGAAAAATCAGCTAAGATGGATTCAAAATCCAGCAACGCCTGTGCCCCCTGTGACATCGTTCCGTATTTGACTCTCCAATCTTTGAGCTGATTTTTAACATTCTTTAACTGATCATCGCACAATTCAGTGATTTCTTTATCTTTGTAATCGTAACGAATGAGGGCTTCTGACTCCAAAGAATCAGGGATCCGGATTCCCATCTTTGCTGAAGTGTTGACTGTGGATTTATGAGCACAAGCTGTAAAAAATATAAAAATAAATATGGTACTGAAAATTTGAACTCTCATAAGTTCCTCCCTTAAGGACCAGTTCACATAAATTTACCTTGTCTTGCAATATAAATTATAATTGTCTGAATACAATTTTCTATGACTTAGGTCTGGGTTCAACAAGACTTCTATGAAAAAAAGATCTACTCAAGCCTTATTAAAGCATTGATGGCTCACTAAAAAATTGAATACAGAAGAGCTTTGGTTGATTTAAATGAGTAAGCAACAGGGCCTTGTGTCGAGTTGAAGAATCCAGAGAAAGAAAGGAAAAACTAGCCTTAAGTAATACGGACTTTTGACGATGAAAACCTTAGTCGAGTGAGAATTTCAATATTTTCAACTCCCTCGAGAAAGGGTGATCTCATGATTAAAAATTATTTTATAACCCCATTGATCATTTCTCTGGTTTTAATGAGCCAAAAATCTAAAGCTAATGAAAATGAATCTCAGGATTTTCTAAAAATAATAAGCCAAGAACTTTTTAAAAATTTGAAAACACAAACTCAATCTCAAGAAGAAGCCCTTCGTTCTTTTCTTGAAAACATTCCGCTAGGAACATCTAGCCATCCCATTCCACCAGAATGCAATCCCCATGAATTCACAACTCATTCTTTGGCCTCATACCAAGATGCCAACAAATTCGCTCAACTCACCAAAGAGTATTTTAACAAATGCTCTTCTTATTTAACTCGCGGCAATCTCAAAGGGCTGCTGGGGCTGATCCAATTTGCAACCGTGCAATACGATTTGAAAAAAAATCCTTCGATTCAATTCGTAAATTTGAATTTGTCAGATGGTTCAAAATTAGAAGCCTACATTGGTGTTAAAGATCTTACGACTCCAAGACCTTGGGTCATTATCAAATGTGGTGTTTTTTGTGATGTCACATCCAGTCCTTCAATGACAAATTTTGTAATTCATTTCTTTGATCAATCTCCTTTTAATATTATTTTGGTCAGCAACTATACTGGCCACAATTATATCAAAAATAATTATTCCCTGCGTATGGGTGGATTTTATGAAGCTTATGATCTCTATGACATTGGCCGATGGCTCAAAAACGAAAGCCCTTATAAAGAAACCATCGATAGCCTCCATGCCGTGGGTATCAGTCTCGGTGGATCCGCCGCTTTAGGTGTCAGTCGCTTGCAGAACCTGTTTCAAGCCGCTGGTGAAAAGGCTCTGTTTAACTCTTCTACTGCCATTTGCCCCGTTGTAAATTTGGGACCCACTTTGAAAGATATGTATGCTCCCACTAAAAAAGGAAAAATTTTCACCGCTGTGACTTGGAAGTATTTTAAAGATGCAGCTCCTTACTTGAATGAAGCGCAGGATTATCTTGATTCGTATTTTCCTCCCAAAGCAGAATTGTTTCCTCAGATGTTAACAGATATTGTTTTGCGCTACGGTGAAATATGGGAACGGACTTCTCCTCCCGGTCGTACAGCACCAATTCCAACGGGGACAAGCGATTTTCTCGATAAAAATCAATTCTCACAATCGGGTGAAATACCTCTTGAAATCCCAACTTTTGCCTGGGCCAGCGCTGATGATAATGTTGTGAACTTTGATCTTAATACCAAGACGCTTATTGATGCCTCTAACTCGCCATCAACTCTAGGAGCTCTCGGCCTAGCCTACGGGGATCACTGTGGTTTTGCAACAGCGTATGGTTACGCAACGACAACAGCTGTTTTGCAATCTTTTGTAATCAACAACAGCCCTCACTTCAAATCAAAATTTCAAATGATCCAAAGAGATTTACCTTCAAACAATAAACTTCCATTTTCTAAAAAAGAAGTTCATCTAAGACAATGGTGGGTTGCACAAAAAAACTCATCTGATGTGAACCTCTATTACGAAACTTTTGATCCCTCTCGCCATTTCAGTTGTCGATTCAAAAAACCTTATAGTGATGGGTCTCTGTGCCATCGTCGTTATTCTCAGAGTATTCCATTGAATATTTTTGATTCTGCCTCCCTGAAGGCTCCTACAACTTCCACAGAAGCTCAAATTCTCACTCGCAGACTGAATGGTTCAATCCGAATCACCAATACATCCCAGCCTATTGACGGTACAAATCTGAGTCCTACACATCTTTCGTGGAGGAACTTTTAAATCACCTTCTTAAGTCTGTGAATCAGTTTTGCATATGCATAAAATTCCGGAGGTTTTATGCATAGCAATTTTTCAGATGATCCAGGCAATAACAATTTAAAAGAATTTCTCAAAACTAAAGATAATGAGTTCGAAAAATACAATGAAATTTTATCTTTAATGAAAAACTGCTCTCTTTGCGGTACACCTTTGGACTTCACGTACACGGTGGAACATCCCAAAGAACTCATTAGGGAAGAAGCCAGTTGTCGCCATTGCGAAATCCGCATTCGTAACAAACTTTTTAACATTCAATAAAAATTATTTTAAAGATCGTGAGTCGAGACACAACTTTGACAGTCAGCGATTGATCTTTGACTCAGTGCTGTTTATTTTTGCAGGACTTTCGTTGCTTTGCTTTAAAAAGAAAGGGCGAAGTCAATGGCTTCGCCCTAAGGTTTTAACAAAAGTTCAGGCCTAAGAGACCCTCACCTCCGCGTTGGTTAAACTACATAAGTCACATATCACCAAACACCACCTCCTTCCCAACCCTTGATAGGTTTAGAGTTCATAATTGAACTCCCTAGGTACTATTTTACTTTAATTTTTTTCATAAAAAAACAAATTTTATAGATATTAAGCAAAATATTTAATCAAATAATCCTTATTTTTCAAAAATGAGCTGATTTTTGAGTACAAACACTAGTGTTTGTTTGCTGGAATCCGGGCTAGCCCATCATCTTAAAGAGTCTGAGCCACAGAGATAAGATATGCATTATAAAAAAGAAATAATCTTATTTTGTATTTCTGTCATTTCTTCAGGAGTTTTTCTTTGAGCTCTAGCAAAATTAAGATCTGGGATGCTCCACGCAGGGATCAAATGATAATGAAAATGAGGAACTTCAAACCCAGCAATAATGGTTCCCACTCTTGGGCACTGTGTAGCCTTTTGAATAGCTTGGGCAATTATTTTAGCATTTGTAAAAACAGCAGAATAATAAGGTTCTGGTAAATCCATAAAAGAATCAATCTCAAGCTTTGGAATTACCAAAGTATGCCCAAGATTGACCTGATCCAACGCTAAAATAGAAAAAGTATGTTCATCCTCTTGTATTTTATAAGAAGGAAGCTCTCCATTTATAATTCGAGTAAAAATAGAAGTCACAAACTAACCTCTACGTTGTTCGATTTGAGTGTATTTTAAACCCTGTCTTCCCACCCATTGCCCTCGAGGACGATAAATCCGATTATTAGCATACTGCTCAAAAGCATGAGCGACCCAACCCGAAATCCTTGAAGCTGCAAAAATGGGTGTGTAAAGATCAATAGGAATCCCCATGCTGTAATAAACAGTGGCAGAGTAAAAATCAACGTTCGGTAAAAGACCTTTTTCATTTTGAACGGTATCATCGATTAAAGAAGACATCTCATACCAATGACCTTCACCTATCTTATTTGTAAGTTTCTCACTCATTTTCTTGAGTATCGCTGCTCGAGGATCTCCATGCTTATAAACACGGTGACCAAAACCCATGATCTTCTCTTTATTGGCAAGGGCATCCTTCACAAAGCGACGTGCTTGTTCTACCGTTCCAATTTGTTTTAGCATCAGCATAACTTGCTCGTTAGCTCCCCCATGTAAAGGTCCTTTGAGGGCACCAATGGCACTAACAATCGCAGAATGCATGTCACTCAAAGATGAAGCGGTTACGCGTGTTGCAAATGCAGAACAATTAAGTTCATGATCGGCATGTAAAACTAAACAAATATCAAAAACTTTCACCATTTCGGCATCAGGCTCTTTTCCTGTCAGCATGTAAAGGAAGTTCCAAGCGAGGCTCTTCCCCTTAACGGGAGATAAAGGCTCTCTTCCCTGACGAAGGCTCTCAAACGCTGTAATAAGAGTGCCCATTCTAGCAAGCAATCGAGTGGCTTTGCGCCGATTGGCCTCAACTGAATTGTCTTGTGCTTCAGAGTCAAAATGAGCAAGTAGAGAGACTGCCGTTCTCAACCATGCCATAGGATGAACATCTTTCGCTGGTATTTTTTTAATGACTTCAATTAATTGAGGGTCTAAGGACATGCTTTCTGAGATTTCTGACTTAAAACTTTCCAACTCTGTAGCTGTAGGCAACTTATCGTTCCACAATAAAAAAGCCGTTTCTTCAAAATGACTATTTTCTGCTAAATCTTCCACCGTGTAGCCACGATAACAAAGTGTTACATCCATAATGGAAGACACCGCGGTCGTACATGCAACCACTCCCTCAAGCCCCTTATCAACTGCTGCAGTGTAAATTTCAACCATCGATGATCCCTTTCTTGTCATTCAAGCTCAAAAACCCATTGAGAAACCTGTGTATCGATGCTCTGACTATGAAAATAGCCCTCTGATCTTTTCAACTTGCTTCGGATGGGTCTTTACTGAGCTTTTTAGTTTCTTGCTAGTTTTAAAATCCGTTCTTTAACCTCAGTTACCACAATCGTAAGATCCTCAGAAAACTCTGTGGATTCAGCAAACTTTTCAAGCTGGTATAAGATTTCATTTCTCATTTCATGAACTCCTGATTGAGGAGCTCCTAACACAGCTTGACTCAAGCGATCCAACCCAAAGGATTCTCCATTAAGGTTTGTTGTCCGGACCACTCCCTCGCTTGCAATAATAAGGCGATCACAGGGATTTAATACAACGGTCTGACAAGTCAACTGATGACTGTATCCTTTAACAATAGGAGGGGCTTCACTGCGAAGTGCCGTCATTTTGCCCGTCTCACCATCAACAGCTAAGATCAAATTGTTGCCAACCTGACAATATTGCATTTCAAAAGTGCGACGATCAATGACTCCATAAAATAAACTGGCTCGATCTTTACCATGCTGCATATGTGGCATCAGCTCTTGAACCATTTTAGTGATTACAAGATGCGGTTCTGCTCCACGTCGCGCCTCCATTTGGCCTGCCATCTTCAGCAAGACTGACAAAAATAAAGCTGACATCGTGTAACCTGATGAACATGAAACTAAAATTCCAAACTTAAGCTTATCATCATGCTCAAAAATATCAAAATAGTCTCCTCCTCGTTGAGTTCCCGGAATAAATTTAGTGCTAAATTCCACACCTTGAATATTCGGATAAGTTGTTGGAACTAACACTTTTTGTATTTGAGCCGCCACTCGAAGCTCTTGAGTGACTTGATGGATGAGTTTTTCTAATACATGATTAGCTTTTGTGAGTTCTGTTTTATAACGTAAAAGATCTTGTTCTTTCAAAACAAGTTCCTTCTCTAACTCCACAATTTTATTTTCCAAAATTAAAGTTTTCGAATCCATTCGACAATTCTAATGGTATTCATCAAGAATGGCTCTTTTTTTTTATGGAACCAAAGAAGTTCCGACAAAGGTCTAGACCTCTTTTTCTTGCGACGGCAACGCCTCATTTTAACTGCATGATACAAAAAATATAAACCTAACAGTAAAACCTTCAGAATTTAAGGTAGCTCATTAGAACACTGCACTAAGGGATTCTATTGAAAAGTAAGTGAAGTTTATTCAAACTAACGCGTATTGTGGTAACATCAATCGAACAAATTAGAAAATTAGAAGAAATTTTAAGAGCTGTGAAGAGTAAAGAGATTGGTGTCCTCGATGCTTTCTTTCAACTAAGACAAATTTTGCAAACAGAGGATGCACAAGGAAACCATCTCACTCAGGATTCTATCGAAAAACTAAAAAAACGCTTTCAATTTTGGTCCTTCGAGTTAAGTTCTGTTAACCTTAACGCTCTGGCACCCAAAGAACGTCTGCTTTTTCTCCGCCAATATTTTTTTGAAGATAAGGCCAAGATCCTAAAGAAGGCTGTTGCACCTCAGATTTTAATGGGATTAGCTCTACAAAATTTTGCTCACCTCACAGGCCTTTCTCTCAACTTTGTTTTGCTAGGAAAGCATTTAGCCCTTAAAACTGAAATTGAAGGCGAATTTCAGTATATTTCTCTTGATGAAAATGGTCGTCTTCTCGATACACAAGAAGTTCTCGATCTTATTTTTAACTTTGGTAAAATTCGTCGTATTGATTTTTCAGATCTTGTTCTCGCCTATTTGGAGTATTTTCAAAATCAGTTAGACCCCAAAAAAGCTTCAAGACAAATTCTCAGGATCTATGACCTTATTTTATCTTTAAGAACCTCTGATCCTAAAACTTTACTTCGTCGGGCCTATCTTTATAAAGAACTCGGTTATATCTCCGAAGCCTTAGCGGACCTTAAACGATATCTTAATTTTCAACCTACAGAGCCTTTTACTAAATCCATCCGAAAATTCTACTCACAGCTTTGAGATTATTTAGAATTTTGGTCGAAGTATAAATGAACACGCATCAGTGATTTTTCAATTTTATTCATTTTCTTTCTCTCCCCAATCACTGGGCCTGTAACCTACTGTAAACAAACCTTCCCTCACTTTGAAGCTAGGGCCTTGACCCAATAAAAGGAATAAAAAACCGATGAAAATAAAAAAGCCCCTCGAAGTTCAACCTCGAGGGGTTTTTGAGATAAACAATTTATTTCTTAATTAAAATAAATAAGTCATACCAGCATTAGCACCGAAAGAAGATCCATCGATAACACCAGTTGCTGCAGACGTAAGAGCAATATCTAATGTTGCTTTAGTGAACTTGAAGCCCATACCAGCATTCACTGTTGTATTGTGATTTACTGTATTAGCACCAGAAGGAGTTCCTCCTGTTGTCTTCTCACTGCTCAACAGAACGTTTTGAGTAACAGAACCTCTAAGAGTTAACCAAGAAGCTGCATCTGCTTCGATACCAAAAATGATTGGTAAATACATTTCACTTGTTTTACCACCATCAGGCTTAATTTCATTCATCTCTAATGCTAATCCATAAAAGAAGTCAGCGCCTTCACTCTTCATTGCATGAACAGCTCCGAGTTCCATGCTGCTAGAAGTCGTTTTTGCTTCTGTAGCTGTCTTAACTTTTTCTGTATTGGCTCCATAAGTGAAATAAGCAGTCCAATCACTCAACTTGTGGTACACACCCAACTCCATAGGAGCTTGTGTCACTTCATTAGATTCAGATGTTCCATCACCTTTTGCTTTATCAACAAGGCCCAAACCTAAAGCTACTGTCGTGTCACCCATAACTATTGAACCTGTAAGATTCATTAGACTTTGAGTTTGATCATCCGTAGCAGCACTTGTGTTCTTTTTATCTGAAGCTGAGTAGCTAAACAAAACACCCCAAGCCATATCACCCGCTTTTGCACTGTAAGCAACGGAGAATGGGTTTTCAGCTCCTAAATAATTGCCTCTTGCTTTATCGCCAGCACCTAGAAAAAATCCAAGACGAGCCTCGTCCATAGCTTTGATCATACCGCCATCAGTATTGCTACCAACAGTTGTGTTACCAAAGTTAAATTCCATAGATTCTGGAAGCAACATCATGTCGCTGGGGATAGCAAAAACAGTTCGCATATCAGTTAAGTGCTTAGCTCCACCAAGAGCTCCATATCTAGCTTGAGTAGCAAACGCCGTACTTCCTGCAATAATTAACGCTAAACTTAACATCTTTTTCATAAATTATACCTTTCTTATCTTAATTTATTTATTAATTTTCTAATATTTACTTTTTTAAAACATATAAGTGTAAGAAGCATCTGTTCCAAAAGCAGCTGTATCAAGCGTTCCAGATGTTCCCATTGTCATCACGATATCAAGATTGTTTTTTCCCCAAACAAATCCCGCACCAGCAGCTGTTGTGGTGTTGTGATCAACTGTATTTGTATCGTTAGGAGTCTCTTTTTTTGAACTCATGAAAAAATTCTGGCTTACAGAACCACGAAGCTTCATCCAAGAAGTTGCCAATACTTCCGCACCAATAGTAAATGGCATAGAAGTTGTTTCAAACTTATAGTCATTAGCAACAGGCGTGTTAATAATAGGCAAGTTAGTCATAGCACCAACTTCTTTATATTTCTCAGACTTCATTTTATAAGCTAAGCCGTAGAAAGCCATGCTGCCTTCACTTTTCCAAGCATTGGTAAATCCAATAGTTGTTTCAGCAAGATCGTAATCAAACACATCTCCTGTTGTATTATCTGCTTTGGCACCAGCCATATCGTGTCTAAGAATAATTTTTATTGAATCCATAAAGTAATGACCACCAAGAGAAAGTCCTGATTTGCCTTTGTACTTCGTATCTCCAGACTCAGCTGTACTGCTCAATCCCACATTTGCAAAAGCTCCCCAGATATCGTTTTTAACACCTAAGCGAATACCCATTGCAGATTGTTTTTCATCATCAGTAGGTGCATCAGTATTTTTCTTGTCAGAATTAGAGTAATTGAAGCTTACTGCCCAATTTTGATCCCCAGCTTTTGCACCATAAAAAATCTCGAATGGATTTTCATGACTTAAAAATGCTGTTCCAGCAGCGGTACCAGCTAATGTTCTCAGCCATGTAACGTTAGGGCTTGTCTTGCCTAAATAAAGACCTAGTTTAGCGTCTCCCATTGTGTACAAAAATCCGCCTTCAGCATCTGGATTACTTGTAAGGCTACCATTTGTTGCTGTTTCTCCCATTTCAAAAGTCGCAAAGTCACCAACGTAGTGAACATCAGCTGGATTTACAAAAATACCTTGGATATCTGTAATCGCTGTCGTATTGCTAAGTGCCTTTTGGCGAGCCTTAGATGCCATCACGGGAGATGCGGCCAAAGAAACTGCCGCAACAAGATAAAGAGCCTTTTTCATAACTTGTTCCTTTCGTTAAAGACTTGCGTCCATAAGTTTTTTTGTTATTTTCCAATATCTAGACTGTAATAAGGCCCATATACTGAAGCAATGGATTTTTATTTGCGAGCCATTGCTTCTCGAAAGTTTTTTTAAAAAAATAGATTCCTGTTTATAAGTGCACTGAAAACAATCACCACAAAAACAAGACCTGAAGCCTTTTTGCTGGCGATTGTTTCCTATTTCACACACACCTTCACCTTTTGAAGACTAACTAATTCTTGTTGATTCATTGCGTCGATTCTCTTCTTTACTGATATACTTAAGGAATTCTCTGCTTAAAAAATAAATTATTTCAAATTTGCTTACTCAATGATCTTATTTTTGTGAGATAAAAATGAACCTCAAAAAGTATACCTCAGCTCCGCTTTATACTTTGATTTGTCTGGCCTTTTGTAAAGACCCTGTTAGTATTTACGGCAATGACAAAAGAAAATAAAAAACTTATTACTGGTATTATCAAACGACACGCTGATGGATTTGGATTTTTAATTCCTGATAATCCTGAACACGCTGATGTCTATATTTCTAAACATTCTATGGTTGGTGTTATGACCAATGATAGAGTCTTTATTGAAGTATTTAAATCAAAAGGTGAAGACCGATACCACGGAGAAATCATCCGCATCATGAACCGAGGGATGAAGACACTGGTCGGCCGCATTACAATTCTCAATGACCAATGGTATCTAATACCTGATGACTCCAAAGCTTGGGGTCAAGATCTTAAAATTAAAAGGAGTGATTCTCCATCTGTGAAAGAGGGAGATCTCGTACACATTGAGATTCTCACCTATCCTGAAGAAGGAACACCCTTCACTGGTAAAATCGTAGAGGTGATTGGAAATGCCGAAGACCCCCTGAATGACGTCAAACGTGTTTTAAGAACACAAAATGTCCCCGAAGCTTTTTCGGCCCAAACACTAAAAGAAACCCATGGGCTCAAGGAAGATCCTGTTCCTGCTGATTGGAAAACACGCAAAGATATCACGCATCTTCCTCTCATTACTATTGATGGTGTCACCGCCAAAGACTTTGATGATGCTGTTTTTGTTGAAACAACAAAACAAGGTTTTCATCTGTTGGTGGCTATCGCTGATGTCAGTCACTATGTGAAACCAGGAACCTCTTTAGACCATGATGCTTATGATCGGGGAACCAGCGTGTACTTTCCCAACTATGTTGTCCCCATGTTGCCAGAGGTTCTTAGTAATGGCCTCTGCTCTTTAAAGCCTCAAGTTCCCCGTCTTTGTTTAGTCGCTGATATGCAATTCACCTTTCAAGGAGAACCCTTAGCTGCTCATTTCTATGAAGCTGTCATGAAAAGCATGGCTCGCGTTACCTACGGCGAAGCACAAGAAATCATTGATGGCACTCCTATTGAAAAGTTAAAACCCGTGCAAGACACCATCCTCAAATGCTCAGACCTAGCAAAAGTACTGATGAATCGTCGCTTCAAAGAAGGTTCCCTCGATTTAAATATTGCCCAGACAGAACTTAAGATCGATGCCAGCGGTAATCCTGTCGATGTTCAAAAGTCAGAGCGTTTATTTGCTCACCGTTTGATTGAAGAACTCATGTTAGCCGCCAATGTTGCTGTTTCCACATTTCTCGAATCCAAAGAGAACCCCTCTCTTTTTCGGATTCATGATGAGCCCAGCCCCGATTCTATTAAATCACTCGAAGTCTATCTTCACAATCTAGGCTCTAAAATTCGTTTCAATGGCAGTGGTTCATTACAAAAAAAACTTTCCAAAGCTCTCGAGCATTTCGCAGATCACTCTGAAGGGCAAATCATTAACATTTTGACCCTTCGATCTTTAAGTCAAGCCAAGTACAGCTCTAACAATATTGGCCACTTTGGATTGGGATTCAAATCCTACACACACTTCACTTCACCCATTCGTAGATACCCCGACCTCATTGTACATCGACTCCTCAAACATTATGTCGTATCAAGTACCAGCTACCCCATGCCTTCTCTGGATGAACTCACCACCGCTGGGAACATCTTATCGGCTTCCGAACAACGGGCTGTAAAATGTGAACGCCAGTTCATGAGCATCAAAAAAGCACGATTTTTATCTCGTTTTGTTGGCCAGGAGTTCAATGGCATGATCAGCTCGGTCGCTCGATTCGGAGTTTTCGTTCTTCTCCGAGAATTCGACATTGATGGTTTAGTCAAACTCGAAAACTTAGGGAACGACCGCTGGGTTTTTGATGAGGATAATTTAAGGATCATTGGTGATCGCTCTAAAATGATTTTCAAGTTAGGGCAATCGGTCAAAGTTATTCTGGTAAGCGTGGATGTTGAATTAGGACAAATTAATTTTGATTTACAAGAAGACAGCAAAGTCCATCAAAGACCATTATCCATCAAATCTCACAATAACAAAAATTCGCCGAAAAAAGAGGAAGAGCGGCAATCACGTCGTCCAAAAACGAAAGACTCACCAAAGCCCTCTCCAAATAAAAAGAAATCAAAACTTTCTCGTTTACTAGAAAAAATAAAATCCAAGGAGGAGCCTTCACGTGAGGATCATCGAAACCGGAAAGACTCTAGGAAAAACAATAAAAAACGCGGGAAGGCTAAGAACCATTCTCGCAGTCTTCGCTAAACACGGTCTACATAATGTACTCGAGCGTTTGCAGTTAGGTCGTTATCTCCTCGAGAAATTCACGACCTCCGAAGAAATTGATAAATACACCATCCCTCAGCGCATTCGAATGAGTTTTGAAGAACTCGGCCCCACCTATGTTAAATTAGGTCAGTTGTTAGCCACGCGTCCTGATTTGATTCCTCCTTCATGGGTAGGAGAATTTGAAAGATTACACGCCTCTGTACAAACATTGAATTTTGAGGTGATTGAACACGTTTTACGGGATGAGTTTGGCAGCCAACTCTATGAAATTTTTGAATCGATTGACTCGAAACCCCTGGGATCAGCGAGTATTGCTCAGGTGCACAAAGCCACGCTCATTGACGGAACCAGTGTGGTCATCAAGGTGCAAAGGCCCGGAATTGTAGATACCATTAATGACGACTTGAATGTTTTGTACTTTTTAGCGGAACTGCTTGAAAAATATATTGAAGAGACTCGCCCCTTCAATCCTGTGGGGATTGTCGACGAATATTTTAAAACACTGGAGCTTGAAACCAATTTTTTGATTGAAGCTAATAATATCCGACGATTTTCAGAAAATTTCAAAAACGACCCTCACATTATTATTCCCAAAGTCTATCTTGAATTGTCCACAGAACGTGTTTTAGTTTTAGAAGCCCTTGAAGGAACACCACTCAGCGCTTCTGAAAAAACCCTCGATGAACTGACGGTAGATCGAGAAGCCATTGTGAAAGCCGGCCTACGGTGCTACATGCAAATGGTTTTTCACTACGGTTTTTTTCACGGTGATCTACACGCCGGTAACTTTTTTATTTTACCCGAAAATAAAATCGGTTTGATTGATTTTGGAGTGGTCGGACGCCTCAACCGTAAAACTCAAACGGCCATAGCGAACATGCTTTTGGCCATGGCTATGGAAGACTATGACCGTCTGGCTGAAGAATACATCAATCTGGCTCCCTTTAACGAGAAAATAGATCAGGATCAATTTGCACGGGAATTGAGAGATGTCATAGCTCCTTACTACGGCCTCACTCTCAAAGGCGTCAATCTAGGGCGCATTTTGATGAACTCTTCTTCTATTGCCACTAAAAACCATATCTCCCTTCCCACAGAATTAATGATGTTTTTTAAATCCATCGTGACGATTGAAGGTTTAAGTCGGCGAATTATCAAAGATTTTGATTTTTTACAATACGCTCTGGAATTTGCCACCCAACTGGCAAAAGCCCAATACGATCCCGAAAAAATCACTCAAGAAATCATGGAAGTACTTCGAGATTCTAAAAATCTCTTTTACACTCTTCCACGACAAATACGACAAACTTTCCGCAAGCTCAATCATCCAAGTTTTGCTTTAAAAATCCAACTTCTTGGTATGAAAGAGATGCCACAGGCCATTGATCGCTTTGGTGTTATCCTTTATTGGGGACTTATTGTTTCTAGCCTTATTATCAGTGCCACGATCATGTTAGGGCAACCTACCTCCCGTTTTATTTTTGGAGTTCCCATGCCTAGTTTTATTGGATACACTTTAGCTATTCTCTTTGGCGCTTGGGCTTATTGGAAAAAACGTTAGTTCCTTTAAAAATAACCATCAAAAGAAAGGCTCCCGATCATGCCGTTTTTGGATCCAAAAACTCAATTTAAAAACAGTGTTTCTTTTTTTATGAATATCTTGATGGTTTGCTTTCTCACCCTACCACTCTCCTCCCTGGGATCTCCGATTCCAGGGATGGGTTCTTCAGAAGTTTCACAACTGCTCAAAAATATTGTCGTCTCGGAATACGGCTTCAGAATTGGAAACTCCAAACAAACTTTTTGGAACCTTAAACAAGATATTCAATCTAACACCACTAATACATTTGAATACTTTGCAGCCGATCCTCTAAAAAAATCGGCTCGCTTCACCATCAATATCGATAAATTCACTTCTCCTACGAATTTTGATTCCTACGTTAAAAAATGGGTGAAAGAATATCCCTACTTTGGATTTGAAATACTGAACACTCAGAAAATGAAGTTGGATGATGAGCCCTGTTATTTAGTGGACTTGACTCACCCTAAAAAAAATAAACAAATTCGGCAGTTTGTTGTGGTCAAAAAAGAATTTGCCGTTGTCATGACCTGCGCTGATGAAATCAATAAATTTAATGAAACAGCTCTTCAGTGTGCGGAATTAATTAAAAACTTTCAATGGATCCAATGATCGCTTTTCCTTATAGTTAAGAACCCGTCACTATACCCATGATACGATTAAACGAAAATAAAAAATAATTTATATTTATTTCACTGGAGCAAAAGCTTAAGTGTTTTTAAAGAACTTCTTCACAACACGGACCATTCGCGTCCACAAAGTAACTTTATAAACAACGGGTTTTGTAGCAGCCCGATGCTTGTAATGCCCCTTATTGTTATGAGAACGATGTTTTGTTTGACGAGCAGCCGTTGGGTTTATAGCCGATGACGAACTTGCATTGGGCCGGTGCTTATATTGCACCTTTGGCTCCGATGAACCCTCATGTCTTTTTGATTCACTTCTATTATTAGCGCCATATCTCGTCGAGCGATCTTTCTTATAATCGCCGCCAGAACGACGAGAAGAACGATCCTCACGATAATCGCCCTCTCCTTTACGAAAAGGTTTTGAACCTTTAAAGTCCCGAGGAGACTCTCCATTAAACGCCCGTGGTCTTCGTTCCATAGAATCATAAGATGACTTTAAAGGAATAAAATCTCTTACAAGTTGACTATCATCAAACCAACTCGATTCCAGTTTATGCTTCAAATAATCTTCAATCCGTTGCAAAGATTCCACGTCTTTATCACTCACAAAACTAAAAGCTTTGCCCGTTTGCCCCGCTCGACCTGTCCGACCAATGCGATGAACGTAGGATTCAGCATCCGTGGGCAACTCAAAATTGACTACCATATCCACACCCTGAATATCCAACCCTCTCGCGGCCACATCAGTGGCGACCAATACATTCGTTGTATTATCCGCTTTAAATTGCGCGATCACACGATTGCGTTGAGCCTGATTTAATAAACTTGAAATACCCACAGCAGGAATGTTATTGGCTCTTAAAAAATTGACGATGGGTTCAATTTGATTTTTAAAATTACTAAAAATGACTGTTTGCCGAGGACTATGATTTTTAAATAAAGAAAGCAGATATTGAGACTTCTCTTCTTGGCCCAAATGAAAAATAGAGTCCTCTACATTTTCAGCCTTAGCCTGATCGCGGCTAACATTAATTTCGACAGGAGAAGCTCCATATTGATAAGCGGTGTTCAAGACATCCAAATTCAAGGTAGCGCTGAAAACTAAAAACTGTCGATCCTTGGGAATGCGATCCAAGATATATTTCATATCATCTTTAAATCCCATATCAAACATCCGGTCAGCTTCATCAAAAATGATGGCTCGAACGAGTTTCAAATCCACATTATGTTCTTTGTAAAGATCAATCAAACGACCCGGAGTCGCTACAACAAAAGTAACGCCTCTCTTTAAGGCTTCTTTTTGTTTTTCATAGCCTGTTCCACCATAAATAGAACACCCTTCCAAACCTGAATCAAAGCCATAAGTTTTAATATTTTGTAACACTTGCTCGGCTAGTTCTCGTGTGGGCACTAAAATTAGAATCCAATGAAAAGGCTTCCAATCGGGAAATCCTCTGACTTTGTGCAAATCTATGATTTCTTCAGTGGCTCCCTCAGGTACTTTTTGAGAACGTAAAACTCTTTCCATCAAAGGAAGAAGAAATGCCGCCGTTTTTCCAGTTCCCGTCTGAGCTAAGCCCGCCAAATCTTTGCCCTCCAGAACATGAGGCATTGCTTGCTCCTGAATGGGCGTGCACTCCGTGTAATTCAGTTTTTGTATAGGAGCTAAAAGGGACGGAGTTAATTTTAAGTCTTCAAATTTCAATTTATAAACCTCATCTAGAAAGGAGCTCACGCTTATGACAACGATAATACCATTTGCTTTACCTGAAACCCAAAAGTTTAAGACTGGTATTAATGCCAATTAAAGGTTGTACTCAGCTCATTTTGGACACTATCGTTGCTAATCATACACAGGAATCCAAAACCCAAACTTAATCGGAACTCCTTCGAAAGTCAAAGTTTGGTCTTAAAATCTCGGCCTCCTCTGAATCTAAAAATTGCTGGAGAATCTGCGTGAACTCTTCGGGGCGATCAAAGTGAACCCAATGACCAGCTTCACTCACTTCAACTCCTCGACTCAAAGAGTTTCGTTTCAACATTTCTAAATAAATTTCAGATGTTAAGTCCTCTGATTTTTTTCCACGAATAATGAGTGTTGGCATTTCCAAAGCCTCCCACTCTTCCCAACGATCCTTTTTACGCCCATCTTTTAAGCTTTCTATAATGGCATCTAGATTAAATCGCCAGCTCACCTGGCCTTGTTCATTTTCAATCATGTTAGAGTAAAAATAAGATCCTAGCGTCTGTGCCTGAGCATTATGAGAAATTAGCTTTGGAAATGTATTCATAAAGAATTCCTTAGCCTCTAATTTGCTCGCAAAAGGAACGGGCACTACGTGAATTAAATTTTGAATCCGCTCCAAAGATCCTGGAGCGGCCTCGGGTCCAATATCTTCAATCACAAAACGACGCACTCGATGAGGAAAACGAGAGGCGAAATTCAATGCATTTCTTCCTCCCATGGAGTGTCCCACTAAATCAATTTTTTCCCACCCCAAAGCTGTAATCAAAAGTGCTAAATCATCAGCATAATCTTCAGGACTATAGCCTTTTTCAGGATGAAAAGATTTTCCATGCCCCCTCTGATCAAAAATAAGCACCTGTCTGCTCTTTTGAAAGGCGTTTGCAATGCGCCTCCAATTTAAAGCGTAGCCCATCAACCCATGCAGAAAGACAAGAGGCTGCTGAGAAGAAGAGCTAGACGATCCTAAAACCTGATAGTGAAGCTGATCTAATATATTCACAAGAATCCTTTTATAATTGCTAGATTGACCAAGCCATGGGTTCCGGTTCATTATTCTATTTTAATGGAAAAACGTCAAAAACCATCACTTCATTTTAACTGGATCGATCCAGAAGCCACTTTAATCATCGAACGGCTTCAAAAGGCTAACTTTACAACCTATCTTGTTGGAGGTTGTGTTCGAGATCTTCTCGCTGGTATCTATCCCAAAGACTTTGATATCGCCACTTCGGCCTCACCAGAACAAGTACGTAAGCACGTTAGAGGCTCTTATATCATAGGAAAACGCTTTCCTCTGGTGCTTGTGAAGCGAGGATCTCGTCAATTTGAAATTGCAACATTCAGACGAAGTGCCCTCCCTGAAGAACTAGAAGGCAACGATCAATCTTTTATCGATAACTTTTATGGTTCTCCCATGGAAGACGCTCAACGTCGTGATTTCACAGTCAACGGTCTTTTCTATGATCCCATCCATGACGAACTCATCGATTATGTGGGAGGCAGAAAAGATATCGAAAATGGTTTTATTAAAATGATCGGCAACCCGGAACAACGCCTCAAAGAAGATCCCATTCGCATCTTAAGAGCCATTCGCCTGTCTCATAAACTTCGATTTAGTATTGAAGAATCTCTACGTTTGGCCATTGAAACTCACTCCCAAGAGCTTACGCGATCCATTCTGCCAAGAAAACGAGAAGAGTACTTTAAGTTGATGCGTTTAGATGACCCTAGCTTGGTCTTTGAAGAACTTCATGATCTCAAAATATTAGAACATATCTTACCAACTCTCGCGTCTCTTTGGTCTCAAGAAGACAACGCCAAAATTTTAATGCATTATCTCGCACGAACCCATGAACTCTCGATCGACACCAGCAACACGACCCAATTAATGCTGCCCTTATTATTAGCTTTAAATAAAATTCTGAGTTTTCCCAGAAAACCTCGTCCTGCCCATTCCCTTCCACAACCCTCTACTCCTGGAGAAAATTCTGAGAATGAAGGATCATCATCTTATCAACTGACAGAGACTCTTTTTAAAGCGGAATGGGGCCTTTTTAAGACAGAACAACAATCTTTATATGAAGCCCTCGAGATTTTAAATCAAATACAACCCATCGAAAATTTGCTAAGAAAAGGCAACCGTCGTCTTAAAAATCTTTTTTCACGTGAAAATACCCATCTTGCTTTGCTTATGGCTAAAACTGATTATTTATTTAGCGGAGAACAGTGGTTAAAAATAGAAGCTTTACAAAAACAACTCGACCCTTAGGTAATTGAAAAACGCCACCTGTCTTTAAACATTATGCCGTTAAGAATCTGAATTTTCTTTTGAATTCTTTTTTAACTGTGCTTGGCGAGAAGATTCTGTGACATCAATCTCTTCATCCTTGATCCCTTTTTTAAACTCCTTCGCTGTTTGCCCAAGTGCTTTGCCCAACTCTGGCAACTTACGAGCACCAAAAAATAAGAGTACAACTCCTAAGATGATGAGCAATTCAAATACCCCTAATCCAAACATAAAAAGCATCCTTTCTTTCGTGTTGATTCAGGTTTAAAAAATCAAAATCCCCGATTAATAATAAATGAAGTGTCCTTCAATCTTTGGCTGAGCTGATCGCTACACTCAAAATTGAGTAGAGATTCCAATGAAAATAAAAGAGCCTCTTTTGTGTAATGGGCTTCAACCACTCGTGTACTCATAATTGTATTGGACTTATTAAAATATTTCGACAATTTCTTTTGAAAATGCTGTTGAGATGCACAACTAAAAAGACCAAAAACCATTGGTTTTGTAGTAACTTGATTTAATTGTGCTAATAAAAACTTTAAACCCGGCTGGTTTTTACGATACCAGGGGTAATCCACAGTCTCATTTTTATTGGATCGCGGAGGTGAAAAATCAGGACCTCCACCATCCCTTGAATGGCCCTCATAAAAAACAACATCGGCTTGTTGCAAAGCCCATCCATAAAAACTTTGAACTCTTTCACTTTTGAGACGTTGCTCTTCTTGATAAGTCGTCAAGTTATCCTCATGAGACATATCATAGCTGCTGTTCATGATATACAAATTCACCAAAAGTTTTCGTTGATCCGAAGTCAAAAGCTCACGGGAGTAAAGTTGAACTTCATGAGGCTCTGAATACTGTTTTATAAATTCACAAAAACCCTGCCCGGAGTACTGACAACCTTTAGTTAACTGCGTGACCACGGTCTTTAAAACCCACTGATCAGTCACCAAGTTAAAACCTTCATCAATCGTGTCACTGTACCCTAGTGCCACCGCAATATTCAGAACCCCCGGAGTTTTTAAACGTGTTAGGTAATCGGCCTCACAAGAGCGAACATCCTCAGGTTGGGCGGAGGGTTGATATTGGAGTACAAAGGACTCTATCATCTGGGCTTGAAGACCATGAATATTCAAAAAGAACGTGAAAAAGACTGCCAATAAAGAGAATACCACCAAGGACTCACCCCACTTCCCACAACGGAAGAATGCAAAATATACAATTCCTTGGTATAAATCAAGGCAGAAGACCATTCAATCAACCACGATGATTGATACAACCTCTCATTATTTTGACTGCAAGGCTCGTTCTGATGATTTCTTAGTATTTGATGACAATTCCTCTATCGGAACTGTTTTTTCTCCTGGGAAAAGAGAAGAGCGGCGGCTATTGGAATGAGGGGCGGAAGAAACGGCCCTCTCCATTCGATCCAATTCTTTATTTTTTTCAGCGTTTATCAAATCCTGCTCCTCAGCGCTAATGAATGGCTCGATGGGATCTCCAACGTAAGCCACAATTCCATCAGCAAAGAGAACCTGTCTTTCTAATCTGACACCATCTTGGAATAAAATATAAGTCCAACGATCCATACCATTTTTTCGGTCTTTCCACGAAGGGCCTCCAGCGTGCTCAATCACGTCCGACTTATCTTGCCCTAAATTAATTCGCGAAAACTCTACGATGGGTGATGTCTGACACCCTAAGAACAACAAACATACAAAATACCATGGACAGGCACGCAAAAGGGTTTGATTCAATGACTTCATTAAATCCATTTTGAATGAAAATTTAAAAAGATGCGATTAAAATTTTTGAGAATAAAGCCATAAAGTCCTATTTGCTTCCGATTGTCTCAACCCGAGACACTCGGAAGAGTCCTCATTTTTTTAAAAGAAGAGGATGAGAAAAATCCTCAGAATTTTGCTGATTCGCACCCTCAGAAGAATTTATTTTTTCAGAACTTTTAGGATCCTCAACAATATTGGCTGGCGCTCTCTCACTTAAATGAGATTGGCCTGACTCTGACAGGGATGGAACCAAACCCTTGTAATGGGTATCTACTAATTTCAAAAGTTCTTTAACTTTTTTTTCAACCACTTCATCTACAGTGATCTCTTCAATATTTTGTTCTTTCATTTTTTCACCGCTTTTAACCAAGCTTCTCTCTGGAAAACGATGTCTCAACAATGTTTTTTTCTTTTCAATGTTATCCAACAAATCTTTAATTTCCCTGTATTCAATTTCTATTTGCTTGATGATGTCTTTAAAAGCCAATGAATCTTTAACATTATCTTTATCTAAAAGTAATTTTTTTAAATTTTCATTTTTAGTCTTAACCTTGGCACTGAGTTGTTCTACTGCGGCGTTAAGCTCCAAGTATTCATCTTTTTTAATAAAACCACCAGAAGACTCTTTTTCTGTCGTCTCTTTAGATTCTCCCACCGCATGATCTACCCTAAAAAAGACGCTCATAAAAATTCCTGTTATTAAGAAAATAAAGAAATTCAAAGCTTTAAATATCCCCTGTGGAGTCTGTTGATTCTTCTCTTCCATACAATTTCCAGTCTATCTCAAGAGACAATTCTTTTAAAGTATTCATTAATACACTGGCTTTAACCGGATTGAGGCCCGTAATGACCAATTGCCCCTGCTCAATTTTATCAGAAATTTCACCACCAACTAGACCTAGACGTTTGTCACTTAAAGCACTTAAAACCGAAACTCTTAAATGGGCTGTATCAATACCTTTAATTTGAATGGTGTAATTCATAGGACCTACAGGACCCGAAGATAAATCAGAATGTATTGGATCAACCGGAAATAAAGGTTCCTCTGGAGCTTGTAAAACTTCATCTTCTACTGGGGTTCCTGGTTCTGGAGCTGGAGCTGGAGCTGCCCAAGAAGGAGCATTTTCAACCTCTCCACTTCCATCGTTTGAGATGTTCCCAAATTCTTCCGTATGAACAGCAGAATATTCATGCGTTGTTAATTCAATATCACCTACATCCGTATCTTCTTCTGATTCGATCCCAGAAATTTTTTCACCCTCTGATGGCTCAGAAACCATAAAGCCTTCTACGAAGGCTTCCTGTGAAGCCAGATTTTTTTGAGGATCGTTAAGCATGTCATCAGACGAATCTTGATCCTCTGATTCAGAGCCACCAACAATAATGTTTCCCGCGAAATCAACAAATAAAATCGATTGACAATGGCCACATTGAAACATGCCAAAAACACTCTCAATTTGACTGTGACAAACAGGACAATGTGTTGAAGGCACTACACCACTCTCCGCTTTCATAAGCGCCGCAAGCCCCCAAAGGGCCAACTATGGGTTCCGGCGCTAAAATACTAGGGATCCATTAGTTGGCGTTGGTGCTATTTTCTCTTTTCAAGTTTCCGGCGATCAGCACGATTTAATTTTGAACCCTCAGACTGCCGAGAGGGGCCCGCTTGCCAACTCATTTTCTTTTTAGCAGGACCTGAGGGGGAGGATTCATGCACTTGTGTCATTCCCGCAAAAGACTCTCCCATCGGCTCTTCCGAGGGTGATTGATAAACAAGATCAGTTTGATCCTGCTCATCTAACATCATGTCTTGAATTTCTTCTTGTTGTCCTTGCTCTAGCACGAGTTGAATTTTCATCAATTTTTCGATGGATTCAGATTGAATCAGATTATTCAAATTTTCAAATGCCATAAACGCTTCTTTTTTATATTCAATCAATGGATCTTTTTGAGCATAACCTCGAAGTCCAATGCCTTCCTTAAGATGATCGATTAAAGCAAGATGCTCTTTCCATCGCTGATCAATGGTTTGAAGCACAATCATTTTTTGAACTTGTTCAAAGAGTGGACCTATTGTTTGTTTTTGTTTTTCATAAATAGTCTTCACGCCCTGGCTAGCCATATTATTAATATCATTTAACGCCGGCTGAGGTTGTGAATCAAAATCAATGGTCAGACCAAACTGGCGTTGCAAAGCTGCAGATAGCCCTTTAAGATCCCATTGCCCGGTCTTACCATCTTCTGGAACATGAGCATCTAAGGTTACAGAGACAACGTCTCCTAGCATATCTAAGATCGTTCTCTCTAAATTAACACCCTCCAAAATACTCTTTCGAAGTGCATAAATAGCCTGACGCTGCTGATTCATCACATTGTCATAGTCTAACAGATGTTTACGAATGTCGAAGTTATGAGCTTCAACCTTTCGCTGAGCGCCCTCGATAGCGCGAGTGACCATGCCTGCCGTAATTGGCTCATCTTCTGGAACATTGAGAGTGTTCATAATTTTTTGAATCCTCTCTCCGTTAAAAATTCTCATTAAGTTATCTTCCAGAGAAAGATAAAACTTGGATTCCCCTGGATCTCCTTGTCGTCCTGCACGACCCCTTAGCTGATTATCAATACGACGAGATTCATGTCTTTCCGTTCCAATAATATAAAGTCCCCCGGCTTCAATGACATCTTTTTTCTCAGCGTCACACACCTCTTTGAACTTCATAAGACCTTTTTGAAACTCTTCGCTGGTCTCATCCTTGATAATCTGACGAGTCATTACTTCAGGATTACCTCCCAATAAAATATCCGTTCCCCGTCCGGCCATATTCGTAGCAATCGTGACGGCTCCCTTTCTCCCTGCTTGCGCGATAATATCCGCCTCACGAGCATGATGTTTAGCATTCAAAACCTCGTGCGGAATATTTTCTTTTCTCAGAGCCTGACTCAAAGCTTCAGATCGCTCAATACTTACAGTTCCAACCAATACAGGTTGATATTTTTTGCGTCTTTCTCGAATGTCTTCAGTGATCGCTTTAAATTTCGCATTTTGAGTTTTATAAACGACATCATCTAAATCTTTTCGGCTGATTATTTTATTTGTTGGAATAACAGAGACTTCTAAATTGTAAATCTTATGAAATTCCACCGCTTCCGTATCAGCGGTTCCGGTCATACCGGCAATTTTATTGTATAACTTGAAAAAATTTTGAAAAGTAATTGTCGCTAATGTTTGATTTTCATTTTTAACTTTAACGCCTTCTTTGGCTTCTATGGCCTGATGCAAACCATCACTCCACCGACGCCCAGGCATTAAACGGCCTGTAAATTCATCGACGATGACAATCTCGCCATCCTTGATCATGTAATCCACATCCAGTCGATACAAATGATGGGCTTTTAAAGCTTGATAAATATGATGAAGCAACTCGATATTTCTCGGATCAAATAAATTTTCAATGTTGAGTAACTGCTCAACCTTCGTATTTCCTTCTTCCGTAAGGGATGCGGTCTTAGTCTTCTCTTCCATTGTAAAGTGCTTCTCTTTGACTAATTTAGGAATAATTTCATTCACTAAATAGTATTTGTCTGTAGAGGCCTCCGCTGGACCCGAGATAATCAAAGGAGTCCGCGCCTCATCGACTAAAATAGAATCACACTCATCAATGATGGCGTAATTCAATTCACGCTGAGCGAAGTCTTTTATGTCAAACTTCATGTTATCGCGAAGGTAATCGAACCCCAATTCATTATTGGTGGCATAGGTAATGTCACATCGATAGTTTTCGCGTCTTTGCCTATCACTTAAATCATGAACAATAATTCCTGTTGATAACCCTAAAAATTGATACAGCTTTCCCATCCACTCGGCATCACGACGAGCCAAGTAGTCATTCACTGTAACCACATGCACGCCCTTGCCAGACAGGGCATTCAAATAAACAGGCAAAGTGGCAACAAGAGTTTTTCCTTCTCCTGTTCGCATCTCAGAAATACGACCACGATGAAGCATAATTCCACCAATCATCTGAACATCGTAATGCCGCATCCCTAATGCTCTCTTACCCGCCTCCCGGCAAACAGCAAAAGCTTCAGGAAGTAAATCATCAAGAGTTTCTCCTTTTGAAACTCTCTCTTTAAACTCTGAAGTTTTTGCTTGAATTTGAGCATCAGTGAGACTTTGAAGCGAAGGTTCAAAGCTATTAATTTTTTCAACGAGAGGCATGACTGCTTTAATCTCTCGCTCGTTCTTAGTACCAAATATTTTTGCAAGAATTTGATTTAACATTTTTTAAGTCTACTACCTCTCTCTTGAAATCGACAATGAAAATTTCAGTCTGAAGGGGGTCCAACACAAAATCTCTTCTAAATTCGTGACAGTAAATCATCCAGGAGAATTCAACTTCTAAAACTTCCTATTCTCTATTGCTTGATTTGTCGTAACCCTTCATAAAGAGCGATCGCAACAGCCGTTGCAACATTTAAAGATCGAATAGGCCCATACTGTGGGATTTGCACAAATTTTTCTGGATATTTTTCATGTAGCTCTAAGGGTAACCCTTTAGTTTCTCTGCCAAAAACCAAGGAGTCGCCCAATTTATAATCAACTTCAAAGTACGACTTCGTAGCCTTGGTACTAAAAAAGAAAACCCGATCCCAATTCTCAACCTGAGTTTCCCAAGAAGTAATATTAGGATAAGTTGACCACTTGAGATGTTGCCAATAATCAAGCCCCGCTCTTTTTAAGTTCTTATCACTGAGTTCAAATCCAAAAGGCTCGATCAAATGGAGTTCAGACTGAGTCCCCACACATGTTCGACCAATATTTCCTGTATTTTGAGGAATTTCTGGTTCAACAAGAACGACCTTAAAAGAAGAATGACTCGTAGCAATGTTTTTTAACATGATTATTTTAAGTGCCGATACAATTCTTGACCAAATTGCGAAAGAGCCAACCTACGTCCTTTATCTACAATGAGTTCCAAGCTCATGAGTTCCCTATAAAGAGTCATATCAATGGGAACAATTTCACGGCTTGAAGACGCTCCTAATTTTAATACATAATTTTTTTGTTTATCCGTCAATCGATCGCAAAGAGGAGGAAGACTACGTAAAGCCTCTTGCCAATCGCCCCCCGGAATAAGCTGTGCATTCGCTGGTATTTTTTCTATGCTTGTAACATATAGACTTGCAGGAGTGATCTCGCCATCAACTAAGACTTCTGCTGATTCTCGACGATAAAAACTTTTACATGGATCTTGCCTATTACAACCATAAAACTCATCAAGTAGATGCCATAAAATATCGCTCGTATTTAACTCCAAAAGATTCCCCTGAATTAAATCCTGACCTGTTAAGACCATCACCGGATACCCAACCTTAAGCCGATAGATTGTTCCGTATGCTGTTGCTGTTCGTATAGATTTAATAAAATTTTTGACTTTTTCAAAATGAACCATACCCTCAGCCATGGATCCATATACGAAAAGACACTGCTGATTCATTACCTCTGCCCCCCACAAGTTATGAAACATAAAAAGATATAAAATAAAGGACTCTGTTGGCACCCTCCATATAACCAAAATTTAAATCAACCGGTTTTATATCAAACGCTTTCCTGATGCGCAAGCCAAGGGATAAGAAATAACGCCACGAAGCTTGTTAATGCTAAACTCAATCCACATAAAAATGATTCGTGTACAACCAAGGAATCCATCGTGTCTGATCTGGCAAAGGAAGCTCTACTTTTAATCGCACCACAAATCGATACACTCCAACTTGTTCAATAGGTATTTCTGTTGTTTCTCCGGGGAGCTTTTGAAACTCTTCACCATTTCTATATACGATAACCTCTGCTGGATTTTCTACTTGAGGCAATTCAATTCTAAATTTTAATTTATTTTTAAATTTAATTCGATTTCCCATCAAATAAAACTGATCTTGATCCTGCAATAAAATATTAAATCCTTTTGGATTACCGAGAACATCCAAAGCAAAATAAAATTCTCCGCGCCTTAAAGCTCTCAAAATTTTGACCTTGTCACTCTTCATGCTGCCCGTCAGTTCCGAACGCAACAGCACATGCTCTGAACCCAAGCGAAATAAAGTTTCATAACTTGGAAACTTAATCACAGAACCCGTAAAAGGAATGGCCCTTGCTGTTGCCTCAAGACCTAAATGACCAACAACCGGTTTTTTTTGATTTAATGAACTCCATAGTTGAATTTCATTCTCAGGCTCTTTAAACAATCGAATAAAAGCCAGCTCTGGATTAAATGGATAAATCAAAAGGCTCCAAATAAAAGAAGCTTTAGACTCTTCTAAATGTTGTTGTTGCACACGTTTAAAGTTGATGATCTCCAAACCATCAAGACCCACGGGCCACTCACCAGTCCAACTGTAACCTTTCAAAAAAGGATGCGCCAACACTACCGAAGCTTCTCCTCTCGACTCTAATGGCTGAGTTAAGAAATCAGTTAAGTGAACTTGAATCTCACCTAAAGATTTGGCTTGTGGAAACCCGTCCACACGATAATAAAGAAGCCTAGAATCAAGATAACTGTATTTTGCTCCCCTTAAAACCAATAAATTACCATAATAGGACTCTGTTGAAGAACTATCATCCAAAAGATTATAATCCGTAATAATGACGTAATCTAAATCCGCCTGCTTGGCATCTTCTATGATTTCATTATCTTCACCACTACCTAGGGTTCTAATGGAAGACACGTTAGTCACTCCACGATAGTCATAAAACGGATAAGGATGATTTTGATCTATCGATAAAGATCTTTTATTGACGTTGTAAGTAGAGACCATGAAACCGTAAATTAAGTAAAGAATCAGCACGGCAAAAAAAACCATTGTTGATTTTATCATCGATAAAACCTCAACAAGACTAAATCTTCATCAATATTTTTAATAAGCTCCGCTTGATAACCTTGATCTTTCACCCACAAAGGCACATCTGTTTGACTGTGTTTAACTAAATAAAATTCATGGGCCCCTGGAGACGGCTTGCTTTCTGGCAAGGTATCATAAAAATCCGTCCGACTCATGTCGTAGAGCTTATAGATAGGCCTTTTGGTATTGAACCACAAATATGATGCCATTTGGTAGCTCGATGCAAAAAAGGGACGATAGTTTTGTTCAACTTCCAGAACTCTTTCATATCTTTTCGGTTCACAAAGTTTTTCAGGACAGTTTTCAAAACGAGGCTGTCTCCAAAAAAATAACAAAATGATTAAACTCACTCCCCAAAACAACGTGAAGCTTTTGATTCTCCAAGATTTATCATCATAAAAGGCCAAGAGAGACATTGTAGGTAAAAATGCCAGCTGACTCCAATTACCTTCAACTTTCGCGCTAAAAGATGAATACAAAAAGAAAGCAAAAATAGGGACCGAAAGATATATTAGTAATTTTTGTTTGTTTTCTCGCAATGCTTTGAAAAAAAGAACCCAGTAAGCAGGGAATATGAAAATTAAAACCGTTAGCAAATAATCAATAGGCCAGTGAAGTTTCCAATCTTTTTTCCCAAATCCATGGTCCATTTGAAAACGGAAAGAAATCCAGTCATGTTCAAAATTCCAATAAAGCACCGGCAAAGCCCCAATAATCATAAAAACAAGGCTTACTCCCACCCAAGTCCAGCGAATTTTATTAAAAAGCTTTTGCATGAAGAGATACGCTAACAAACAAGGCAAGATCAAAATAATATGATACTTCGCTGTAAATCCCACACCCACGCCTAAGCCAAAAAGGATATAGTAACTTAACTTCTGCGTCGTCAGAGCCCTTTCAAAAGCAAATAGAGCTAAGGTATAAAAAAATAAAACTGGGAGATCAGGAGTCAAAATCAAACTCGCCATACCCACTAGAGGCGCAAAGAGAGAAAGAACAAACCATTTTTTACATTGCTGTTCATCAAAGCCTATGTTTTTAAGAAAATAATACCAGAAGATAAATGAAATGTGACCAAATAAAACCGCTGGCCACTTCAACATGATCTCAGGAAAAAAATGACCCAACTTAAACAACCAAGCCACAAACGGAGGGTGATCAAAATAAGACAAAGACAAGTTTTGCGACCAAACCCAATAATAATTTTCATCCGCCGTTAAAGGAATAAAACTGACTAATACACACTTTATAAGAAGGGCAATCCACCAAAGCTTAATCATTCACTTACTCTGGAAATTTTAATTGCAACGGCTTCCCGAGATGCCCAGGAACGCCTCTATCTTTTCCATTATGAATAATATTAATTGAGCCACCATCGCTAAAACTAAAAGACAGCTTTTTATCTCCCCTGAAAGTATGAACTTTTTCTGCGCTCAAAACAAGTGTCGCCTTGGCTTTATCATCAATACTATACTCTATAGTGACTTTATCTAAAGCCTCGATAATCACTTCTTGCGGACGACTTTGGGGAGTTGGCTCAACTACGGCTTCTTTTTTTTCTGCATTTTGCACCTCCGTCACAACAGTTGTGGCCGCTGCAGCTGGTGGTGGCGGAGAAGGCGGAACCGCACTCCCTTCCGCAGGTGGTTTTGACGGCTCTACTGCTTTTACAGAGGCACTCTGTGAATGGGTCAATGACGCCGACTCACTCGAAACCTTCTCTGGCTCCGTTGTTTTTAAATCTACAGCTTCTCCATTGGTCATACTCTCTTTATTCTCAGCAGTCCCATCTTGAAGAGGAGGCTCTGAACTCACTGGGAGAGAAAGCGCTTCAGGTTCTGTCCTTGGAAGCACTTCTAACTCAGATTCAGGCTTTACAATCGTCGCTTCGCGCTCGTATTTTTCTATCGTTTTGATAACACCATAAATAATTGCACCAATAAGTATAATAATGGCCAAAGTGCCAATTTTCATAGATCTTGACCATGTTTTTTGATCTACAGAAAGGCTTGGAACAAGTGGCTCTTGAACGACAGGTATAATCTCTTCCTTTTTAATTGGAAGAGCAGCCACGGCCTCCTCTGTCCGTGTCGATACTGAATGGGGAGAGGTTACCTTTGATCCTGCAACAGCGGTGAATCCCTCTTTTTCATTTTCTTCATTATTATGAATCATCACCTCATTATGGCTCTCTGAAGTATTTTCTGACGCTTTTATAATGGTTTTTGGATGAGTGCTTCCCATTTCTGATTGAAACAACTCAAGCACTTCCGTTCCATCTAAACGCAAAAATTGAGCATAACTTTGAACAAAACCACGCAAAAAGGTTTTAGCTGGTAATTGCTCCATATCTCCATCTTCAAGCGCTTTTAAAATACGACTGTTGATTTTTAAATGAATTGAAACTTCTTGAAGTGAAATTCTTCTAGATTCTCTAGCTTCTCTTAATAGCTGACCTGTTTTTTTCATTGATTACTTCCTTAGAATTTCTAACATCGATTCTGCTTTATCTTTAAGGGAACTGTTTTTCTGCACTAAAGCTTCTAATCGCGCCCGAGCTTTCATTGAATCTCCCATACGATAATAGGCAATCGCACTGAAGTAAATGGGCTCATCAAAATTAACTTTTAAACAATAAGCAGAAGCCTTATCAAGAACCTGAATAGAACGCTGAAGTTCCTTCATCTCTAACAAGCTTCTACCATAATAACTCTGAGCTAAACAATTTTCTCTATCGTAGTTGACGGCCTTAAGGAAAGCTTCTCTAGATTCGGAGTATTTTTGCTCTTTAAAATAAGATAAACCTAAATTAATAAAAACCTTAGCCGGCTGCGTGTAAGTTAAATCTTCCAGTACTTTTTTTATTTGTTCACGAGCCTCTCTATATTTGCCTCTCTCCACCAATACTCTTGATAAATTATTTCGACCTTCTGTAAAATTAGGATTGAGTGAAATCGCCTTTTTAAAATTGATTTCTGACTGTTCATATCTCTCTAACATAAAATAGGTCATACCCAAATTATTATAAATTAAGGGATTATTTGTTTTGTAAGATTCTGCCTGTAGCAACTCCTTGAGTGCTTCAGGAAAATTTCCTTTTTCTAAATGCGCAGATCCCACTCTGAAATGAAGATCTGCATAATCTTTTGTCGTTGCTCCAGGGCTTACGCAACCACTCAAATAAAAACCATAGAAAAACAACAGGGCTAGCGTTATTCCTCGCCTTATTTTTTTTCGATACAAGATATTGTGAAAACGTATGAAAAAAACACTGATATCAAATATCGTTTTATCTCGTACTTCCAAAAAATCCCTCCCAGATCCTGATGAAAGTTTTAATTCTCTCTTTTCAAACACGCTCTAAGACACTAAATACTTCAATATGATCGGTCTGAGGAAACATGTCGAGCCCCTGTATAGTCGCTATGCGGTATTTAAATCCATTTTGCCTAGCGCCATCGAGAAATCGTTTTAAATCACGCCCCCAAGTCATGGGGTCACAACTGACAGAAACCAACCATCTTGGAGCTTGAATCGCCAGTTCCTGAATAACCGCTGTGTCACAACCATCACGAGAAGGATCAATGATGACAAAACTCTCTGTGGGTAAATGGAGTCTCTGAAGATAAGATTTCACATCCATATTGATAAATCGCAGATTATGAATCGATTGTTCCTGTGCGAGTTCTAACCCCATCGTAATAGAATCATAACTCCATTCCACGCACTCCACAGTGGCTTGAGGATAACGTTTTGCGAGTGGAAGAGATAAGTTTCCATAACCTCCATAAAGATCAAAAATGGGATATCCTTGGAGCTCGCTGTAATATTTTAATACTTTGGCTTGTAGGTGTTCATTCTGGGAATGATTGATTTGCGCAAAACCTAAGGGCTCTTCCTGAGTTTCCACGAAAGTTCTTGTAAGATTATTGTTAAGACCTACTTGTAGTCTGTACTTTCCCGGCTCTAATTTTTTTTGTTTCATTTTTTGAATCTCAAGATTCAAGGGCTCTTCAGCAATAGCACATGATTCAATTTCTACTAAATTATGACTTCCTTTTTCAAAAAATCCAAGCTTACCTTCTTTATCCACGCGTACTTGAATGCGATTCCGATAATGATAAAAATGAGAACTCTGGTGAAAGGGCTCAAATTGCATTTCTTCATTCGGTAAAAACCTTTTAACGATCTCTTCTAAAATATTTTGTTTGCTTTTGACCTGTTCTTCATAACGGATATGTTGCCATTGGCATCCACCACATTGACCAAAGACTTTACACTGAGGATGGGTTCGCCCATGACCTTCACTCAAAATTCTTAGAATTTTGCCCTTTGAAAAATTTTTCTTTACCTCAAAAACTTCAACTTCTAAATGATCTCCTGGGGCAGAGTAATCAACAAAAATCACTTGACCATTATAACGCCCCAGCCCCATTCCTCCATAAATGAGTTTATCAATTTTGAGCTCAAGGACATCTCCCTTTTTTACAGAAGGAGCCATCAGCGCGATTGATCCATTATTGTCATCATTCATTTCTCCCTGCAATTTGTGAAAAAAGAATCCAATTGATATTTTTCGAGACTTTGTTTGAATTATCTTTCAAATTATTTTTGGTCATTCATTAATTTATTCATATACTACACTCATGAATTGCTACCGCGATACCGAAAAATGCGCGCTCGAGCATCAACAGAATATTAAAAAGAAAAAGCCTGGTCTTTCCAGGCTTTTTCTGAGCTTATTGATTTTGAAAAAAGCTTCTTTATTCATTGCAAATTTCATGTTTTTCAAAAAATAAATTAATCTCGCGCGCAGCAGAGACAGGGCTATCACTTCCATGAACAGCATTCTCACCAACACTATCTCCATAAATAGCACGAATGGTCCCTACTGCTGCTTTTTTAGGATCTGTTGCACCCATGATCTCACGATTTTTCACGACAGCATTCTCACCTGATAGAACCATTACCATCACAGGTCCTGAGGTCATAAAACTCACAAGTTCACCAAAAAAAGGACGCTCTTTATGTTCAGCATAAAACTCTTGGCATTTATCTTTAGAGATTACCATTAATTTTGCTGCCGCAATCTTTAATCCATTTTTTTCAAATGTTTCAATCACATCCCCAATGACATTTTTTTTCATTGCATTGGGTTTAATAATACTAAACGTTAATTCTTTTGCCATATCAGCTCCTTATTCTAAAAAAGAAATCCTCGAGTTTTTTATAAAAAACCCGTTGATTCTTAGAATGTGATCATTAGATTATTTAATGCCAACAAAGGAATTCCATCATTAGCATTTATTGAGAAACCTATAAAATAGACTTTACTTCAAGTCACCAAAATTTCCTTTTTTCTTTCAATCACTTCCGCAAAGCCTAATCGCTTATTACAATGAGTTTTTTAAAGTGGTCCCTAAGTCTGCTGGGCTACGAGCAATCTTACATCCTGCCGACTCAAGTGCTTGAAATTTTGCTTCGGCCGTTCCTTTACCACCACTAATAATCGCACCCGCATGGCCCATTCTCTTGCCCTTGGGAGCCGTAGCCCCAGCAATAAAGCAAGTGACTGGCTTTTTAAATTCTCGCTTAATATATTCAGCAGCTTCTTCTTCTGCTGTTCCACCAATCTCACCAATCATAATCACAGCATCAGTATTAGGGTCTTTTTGAAAAAGCTCGAGGACATCGATAAAATTGGTTCCATTTACTGGATCGCCACCAATTCCCACGCATGTCGACTGGCCTAAACCCAAGCCTGTTAGCTGATGAACTGCTTCGTAAGTCAGGGTTCCAGAGCGAGAGAGAACACCTATACGGCCCGGTTTATGAATATGACCAGGCATGATTCCAATCTTACATTGCCCTGGAGTGATCACACCCGGGCAATTAGGACCGATAAGACGAGATCCTTTTCCTTGCATAAATCGTTTTACTTTAACCATATCTAAAACAGGAATTCCTTCCGTGATGCAAATCACTAATTCAATGCCTGCATCGACAGCCTCCATGATCGAATCCGCCGCAAAAGCCGGAGGCACAAAAATAACAGATGCGTTGGCTCCGGTTCTTTCCCGAGCTTCATACATTGAATTATAAACGGGAAGATTCAAATGAGTTGTTCCACCTTTGCCCGGAGTAACCCCACCAACAACCTTTGTACCATACGCTAAACACTGTTCGGCATGAAATGTTCCTTGAGAACCTGTAAAACCCTGAACTAAAACCTTCGTTTCTGAATTAACTAAAATGGCCACGGTATCTCCTTCTTATCTCTTATTAATAGCATTGACGATTTTCTGAGCGGCATCGGTGAGAGTATCTGCGGGAATAATATTAAGCCCGCTTTCAGCCAAGATCTTCTTACCTAGGTCAACATTGGTCCCTTGCAAACGAACCACCAACGGAACTTTCAAGCCAACTTCTTTAGACGCGGCAATAACACCTTCTGCGATAATATCGCACTTCATAATTCCACCGAAAATATTCACCAGAATGCCTTGAACATTTGGATCTTTTAAAATGATTTTAAAAGCGGCCGTCACTTTTTCCCGACTTGCGCCTCCACCTACATCCAAAAAGTTGGCTGGAGTGCCACCGTGAAGCTTAATAATATCCATGGTACTCATGGCTAATCCAGCTCCATTGACTAAACAACCGATGTTTCCATCCAGCTTGATAAAAGCTAATTCATACTTACTCGCTTCGATTTCCGTTGGATTTTCCTCGGTTAAGTCACGCATTTCAACAATGTCGGAGTGACGATAAAGCGCATTGGAATCAAAATTCATTTTAGCATCAAGAGCAAAAACCTCACCTTCTTTTGTTAAAACAAGAGGATTGATTTCTGCAATGGAGCAATCTGTTTCCACAAAAGCTTTGTAAAGCGCCATAAAAAATTGTGCCGCCTTATTGACGTTAGCGGCGGGTATCCCAATTTCATAAGCCAAGCGCCTCGCTTGAAAAACTCCCAAACCGATCACAGGATCCACATCTATTTTTTTAATAGCCTCCGGTTTATGAGCAGCAACTTCCTCGATATCCATCCCGCCTTCACTGGATCCCATCATTGCAACACGCCCTGTCGCTCGATCAACTAAAGCAGCCACATAATATTCTTTTTGAATATTACATCCTTGTTCAATGAAAATTTTGTGAACCTTTTTACCTTCAGGGCCTGTTTGATGAGTCACCAGGTTCATTCCTAAAATTTGGCCGGCTAAAGCTTTGACTTCATCCAGAGATTTAGCGAGCTTAACCCCACCGCCTTTTCCCCTTCCTCCGGCATGAATCTGAGCTTTAACAACCCACAGAGAACCTCCTACATCCCGAGCCGCTTGCACAGCCTCCTCGGGAGTATCAGCTACTTTTCCTTTTAAAGTAGCAACTCCGTATCTTCTAAGAACTTCCTTGGCCTGGTATTCATGAATATTCATGGTTGATCACCTTTTTTACTTGTTTAAATTAATATTGAATTGTTTTTAGAGCTGTCACAAGGCCTTCAACTGATTTAATTGAGTTTTGAAGACCTGCTTTTTCGGACTCATTCAATTGAAGTTCAAAAACCTTTTCCATACCTTTACCTGTCAGCTTACAAAGAACTCCTACAAAAAGCCCTTTCACTCCGTATTCACCTTGAAGCTCTACTGCACAAGGCAAAATACGACGCTGGTCTTTTACAATGGCTTCCGCCATCTGCACAGCACTCGCAGAAGGAGCATAAAAAGCGGATCCCGTTTGTAAAAGACCAACAATTTCCGCTCCACCCTTTCTTGTTCTTTCAACAATAGCTTCAATTCTGTCTTTTGGAAGAATTTCCGTCAATGGTACGCCACCAACAGAGCAATGTCTGGGCATTGGTACCATGTCATCACCATGCCCCCCTAAAACGATCGCATGAATGTCTTTCACTGACACTTGAAGCTCTTCAGAGATAAATGTTTTCATTCGAGCTGTATCTAAAACCCCCGCCATTCCAATCACTCTCTCTCGAGGAAAGCCTGTCACTTGCTTAGCAACGTATGCCATAGCATCCAGTGGGTTTGAAACAACGATAAGGACAGAGTTCGGAGCGTATTCTCGAATTCCCTCACAACAAGCTTTTACAATTTTCGCATTCGTTGCTAAAAGATCATCGCGGCTCATTCCTGGCTTACGAGGAAGTCCCGCCGTCAAAATCACAACATCACTTCCAGCAATGTCTTTATAGTCTTTGGTCCCGACAATACGAGAATCATACAACTCTACGGGCGCCGCCTCATAAAGATCAAGAGCCTTACCTTTAGCGACTCCCTCATTAATATCTAATAAAACAACATCTCCTAGTTCTTTTGCTGCGGCCCAATGAGCACAGGTTGATCCTACAAAACCAGCCCCGATCACCGCGATCTTTTTTCTTGTGTGTACCATAAAATCTCCTCATCATATTTTATAGAGAGTGCATGAACGCACTTTTATTGATTGCAACTTATCGAGTATTAACGAATCGACTCGCTGGAGTCATGAACTTCACTGATGGAGGATTTTTTTGGACGTAGCGTCACCATCCCTTGAACTCAAGAATGTCGACGTCCACTTCCGTGGTGAGCCTATTCTCTCCGCAATCAACCTACAAATCCAACCAGGAGAACGCGTTTCGATTATTGGTCCCAGCGGCCAAGGTAAATCAGTTTTATTGAAAACTCTCGCAGGACTCATTATACCCACCCGTGGACATGTTTTTATTCAAGGCTGCGATTGGCATCATACTCCCAAAGACACCAAGATTCCGCTGTTAAAAAACCTGGGGATGCTTTTTCAAAAAAATGCTCTTTTTGACTCTCTCTCCTGCGGAGAAAATATTGCTTTTCCGCTCAGGGAAGTGAACCATCTTCCTGAAGAAGATATTCAAAAGCTTGTGGCTTATTTTTTAGAAGCCGTCGCGATTCCTCATGCAAAAAATCTCTACCCAGATGAAATCAGTGGCGGTATGCAAAAAAGACTGGGCATTGCGCGTGCTCTTGCATTAGACCCTCAAATCTTATTTTACGATGACCCCACAGCAGGTCTTGATCCCATTACAAGTCGCAAAATCGTGGACCTCATTTGCGAATTGCAAAAAAAGAAAAACTCTACTCTTGTCGCGATTACCAATGATATGAACCGAGCATACCAAATGTCAGACCGCATCCTGATGGTCGTAGATCAAGCAGTTCTTGAAGCAGGATCACCTCAGTCCATTCGATCCAATCAAGATCCGCGCATTCAACAATTTATCAACGGTAAGCTCAGCGGGCCCCTCACGGTGATGGCATGATTCATTTTAAAAATGTGGTAAAACGTTTTGGTGATCGCACCATTCTTAAAGGAATTTCTTTTGATCTCGATGAAGGAGAAATTTTATTCATTCTGGGTACCTCTGGCACCGGGAAATCTGTTTTATTAAAAACTATTGTAGGGCTTTTGAGGTCTGATGAAGGAGAAATTTATATTGACCATCAAGAGGTCACAAAACTTTCAGAAGCCGATTTTGCTCCCATACGGAAAAAATGTGGCATGGTTTTTCAACATCCAGCTCTTTTCGACTCCATGACTATTTTTGATAATGTTGCTTTTGGTCTAAGAAAACATTTTAAAATGTCCGAAGCAGAAATTAAGGTCAAAGTTCGCAATGCACTGACCATGGTTCATCTCACAGGCATTGAAAACAAATATCCTTCTGAAATTTCTTATGGGATGCAAAAACGTGTGAGTCTCGCAAGAACCGTCGCCATTGTCCCTCGAGTGCTCTTGTTTGATGAACCCACAACAGGCCTTGATCCTGTCACAACAAATGCTGTTAACATGCTTATTAGAGATCTTTCGCACACCTTAGGAGCAACCTCGATTGTCGTTAGTCATGACATGGCCTGTGCCTTGGCCATTGCCAATAAGATCATTGTTTTGGATCAAGGAAATATCGTCGCTCAAGGCACACCTCAAGAAATACTCCAATGCCGAGTCCCTTTGGTCGAAGATTTTCTCATTGAGGTGAAAAATGACTCCCAACTCCTTTAGTCATTACATCCTAAATATTTTTTCTGAAATTGGTTCACTCATTCTCTTTTTAAAAGAAGTCCTTATAACCTCCATCAAGTATCCTTCCTCACGACAACAGATTTTAGAACAAATTTGGCAGGTCACCATGCAAAGTGTTTCCACAACTTCCATGGCGGGTTTTTTTGTGGGAGCAATTATGGCGATTCAATTTGCCATGCAAATGAGTGAATTCGGAGCGATTGGTTATTTAGGGGGTCTCACCACCAGCGGAACCATTCGTGAAGTAGGGCCGCTACTCATTGCTTTTTTACTCAGTGGAAAGATCGGTGCCTACACCTCTGCAGAATTGGGAACTATGCGTGTGACAGAACAAATCGATGCGATTCGCTGCCTTGGGGCTAATCCCATCCAAGAGCTTATTGTGCCACGGTTCATTGCCATTGTTATTTCCAGCTTTTTTCTTTTGGGTGCGGGTTTAATCATGTCTGTTTTTGGCGGAGCACTCATGGGATATCTTTTTGCAGGAGTGAGTTACGAACAATACGTCCGCTACATTCCCTCATTGATCACTCTTCCTTCTATTATCAGCGGAACCTTCAAAAGCTTTGTTTTTGCTTTTATTCTTGGAAGTATTTGCACTTATCAAGGCTATAAGACCACTGGGGGCGCTAAAGGCGTTGGCCGTTCTGTAGTCAATACCGCTGTCCTCACAATGATGTGCATCGTTGTCGCCGATTGGATTACAAGCACATTAAGCGATCTTATTCTTAAGATGATTACAGAGACTATCCACTAGACTAAATATTTGCTCTTTTCAAGATTCTCGATTAGGAATAAAATTCCATGGTTATTATTCGAATTTTCAGACTTTTTCGTTTAATCACAGTCGTAGCCCTTTTTTTTATAAAGGCTGTTCTCATTCATATCACAACCGCTGATCCTCACTTACGGAGAAAGCGATTCGAACAAAATGTGACAGACCACAGTGACCTGGCTTTAAAGGCACTCAATGTCGAACTCAAAGTAACCAATCCTCCAATGCAAGATCAAACTTATTTGATTGTTTCCAATCACCTTGGATACCTTGATATTTTTGCTATTGCCGCTGCAATCCCCAGCCTTTTTGTAACCTCTGTAGAGATGAAGGAAACCCCATTTTTGGGTTGGCTTACAGAAATGGGTGGCTGTATGTACGTAGAGCGCCGAAATCGTAATAATATTTTAAGTGAGATTAAAGAAATTGAAGCGGCTCTAAATGACGGCTTTAATGTCGTTTTGTACCCAGAAGGACGATCCACAAATGGTGAAAAAGTTTTGCCCTTTAAAAAATCGCTTCTCATGGCTTGTGCTGACAGCAATGCACACGTGATGCCTGCAGTGGTGAATTTCAGATTTGTAAATGGTGAGCCCGTTCAAAGTAAACATCGAGATTGGCTCTGTTGGTATGATGATATGCCCTTTATAACATCTATCTGGAATGCCACTCAAATCAATCATTGCCTAATGACCTTGGACTTTCTTGATGTTGTTCATGTCAACGGAGACTCCAATCACAAAGATATTGCCACTAAGGCCCAGAACCAAATCGAAGCACGATTTATTCCGCTCTCCACTGCTGACTTACAAGGTATAAGTTGAAGCCCGTTGCAAACGATCTAAAATAGCATTCCAAAAATCGCCTCTATGCTTCTCTTCTTTCACAAAAATCAATAAATCATGAGATTTCTCACTCATAATTCGCAAGTGACCATAGAGTTCTCGTGCGGCTTGTTCTGGTTCCGAACTTAAATGCAAGACTCCAGGATTTATAAACTGTGTCTTCAAGCGATCATTGATTAATCCCATTTCTCCTCTCATTGTTTGCCACAAGACGCTCTCAATCGTTAAAAGCGGAATTGGCGGCATATAATGATGTTTGACTTGTCCCGGCGACTCAATAGCAGAGTCTTTATCCTGAGATCGAACAAATTCAATTTTTTTACTTTGTTTTTGCAATGCTTTTTGAAGTTCTGATTCACCAATGGCTCCAAAGCGAAGAAACTGAATATGAAGAGTGCTCTCTGTTTCGTTTATTTTTATAATTGTAGATTCGATGCCAACCTCACAAGGTCCTCCATCCACAACTAGAACATTGTCACCAAACTCTTGCCTGACATGTCTTGCTTCCGAAGGACTTGTTTTACCAAACTGATTTGCACTCGGTGCCGCTACAGGCTCCCCTAAATCCTTAAGCATTTTCAAGGTCATGGAATGTCTAGGAATTCGAATGGCCACCGTATCAAGACCAGACGTGATTAAATCGCTTACTTTTTTTGATTTAGGTAGAACAAGGGTCAATGGTCCCGGCCAAAAAGCCTCTGCCAATATCTGCGCGCTATGAGGCCAAAATGTCGTTAGAGTTTTAGCTCCATCGATAGAATCCGTATGCACAATGAGAGGATCAAAAAAAGGTCTGTTTTTCATGGTAAAAATAGAGCGCAAAGCCCTCTCGCTAGAAATCTTAGCGGCTAATCCATAAACTGTTTCTGTTGGGATCGCCACCAAGCCTTCACTTCGAAGAATCTCAACGGCTCTTTGTAATTCAGTTATTTGACTCATCCATTATCCTCTATAACTTGCCGATGGGGTAAGATTAAAAATTGAGTTTTTTAACCTCCTCAAATCTTACTTCAAGGTACGAAAAGTACGTCTCCATTCAATTTGAGTGTTGAACGCTCCATCCTTTTCAAGCTTGGCAACAATGGAAAGAACTTTGCGATAGCGACTCCCCTATTTATATCAAGACGAGTGGTTATGCCTTTTTCTTTTAAGTAATCCAACAAATCCTTGGGATTATCTGTAATAATTCCATCAACGCCTTTTTGAATGAGGCTTTGCCAATCTTTTCGAGTGTTCGCTGTCCAAGGGATCACTCGAACTCCTATTTGATGAAGATGAATAATATCTTGAGCCGTAATCCATTTGAAGTTTGGAGACAAAATCTGAGCTTTATATTCCTTCATCAAATCAACTAAGTTTACGGATGGCGAAGGACGGTCTGCAAGCAACAGAGAAAGAGATAAATTCGAATCGGCGTCCCGAGCAGCCTTTAAGCAACGAAAATCAAAAGACTGTAAAGTGACTCTTTTCAAGAGCCCGTGCTTCTTCACTTCCTCCAAAATTAATTTCACGAATTCTGCTGGTTCGGGCGAAAATTCAGGACGACGTGGATCACTCTTAGCTTCAATATTAAAAAGAACTTTTTCAGCTGATGCATGCTTGGATTTTTTAACCCAATCAAAAACCTCTTCCAAAGTGGGAATGGACGTTTTAGGTTGAGCAACTTGGTCTGGAAAACGCGGATTTACCAAAGTACCACAGTCATAAGACTTTAACTCCTTCAACGTCAAAGAACGAATAGGAATGGATTTTTTAATTTTTTTTCCATCCGCAGTTAAGCAAATAGACGAATTTAAGGTTTGATCGTGATAAACAACAACTTTTCCATCTTTGGTTACCAACGTATCCAACTCTAAAGTGTTTACTCCCACTTGGAGAGCGTATTCAAACGCGGGGATCGTGTTTTCTGGCCGTACCCAACGAGCTCCCCTATGGCCTTGAACCTCTAAAGCATAAACTGAAGAGAGTGAGAAAAAACCAAGCATACTAAAAAGAATAAAAACTTTCTTCATATTTTTGTTCCTTGCTCTTAAAGCTCGTCATTAAATTAAAAAATATTGGAAGAATACTACTCATTTAAGCAACAGATCCTGTCGCTTTACTTTCTTTAGAAGAAATGTATCTCTCCAAAATCCATTTGCGGATGTATTTTAGATATTTATCTGTAATTCCAAAAAATACAAAGTGATTAATAAAATAATCATTTTTTTTCTCATAATAAAAACAAGCAGCCAGAAGTTCGAGTTTTTCTTCTCCTTCTCTGGATGGCAAACAAAAACGGCGAAAGGAATGAAACGAAATAGAGCGGTAATACTTCATGGTTAAAACAGCTTCTGAAATAGAAGTAATGGCAATAGGATTGGCCACTCGAATAATTTCGTTTGTACTCATACTCAAGATATCCGTCGTTTCTAATCGAGGCTGAATATCAGGAAATAGTGTTATCAACCGTTTGTTCAAGTGAGGTCGATCAGAAGGAGTGTAAATAATATCTGTCACTATTTCTGACCAAGCTCTTAATTTTTCCTCTGGTATTTCATGATGACTGGTCAAGATCAGTTTGGGTCGTGCCGTGACTTCTAAAGAAAACTGTTTGCGATTAAAATCTTCAATTTGCGCTAAAACCTTAGCCCACATTGCAAGGCCATTTCCTCCAGCGAGTGCGTCAGCGCTTGTTACCAAACCATGAACTGGTTTAAGAGCTAAGGGACTCATGTCATTTCTTCCCATGGCTTCAAGAAAAAGAGAGAGATTGCGGTGAATGGCCACAGACACATTGGATAAATTTTGTTCTATGGCATCTTTTAACTCCAAGCTGGGGTCAGAACCTGGTTTTAAAAAAATCATAAAATGAGTCGTTAAGTTGGCGTCCAAGAGATCTTTTTTAATGGCGCGCGGATAAGTTTTTTTGGAAAGTCCTTCGGAGCGGCCATCTCCATGTTGGATGGTAAAAAAAGTCTGTCGCAATTCCCTCACCTGATGATTCGTAATCCCAAAGTAACGAAATTCTGCTTGAAACTCATCCGGAAGACGAGGATGAGGACGACATGATATACAACGAGCCAAAACACTGATCTTTCCTTTTGCTTCAAAATAATGGCTATAATATTTTGAAACATCGTTCACTTTTAACTCTCGATTGCTGCGAGTGATGAAACCCAACTCTGTAAATGACTCAAGCTGCACTTCTTTCAACATTTCCGCGGTGGATTCCATTTTTTGCGTATATACGACAGAATCATTCATTGGTTTTTGATGGGCCAAGGCTATTTTCAATTGCTGTTTTAAAATAGGGATATCAAAAGGTTTAAATACAATATTAGTGATGATACGACTTTCAATTTGCTTTAAATCCATATGAGGCGTCTCAAAAGCAGTTAAAAGAATGGCTAATTCGTCTTCGCTCTTAAGCAAGCCTCTACGCACCATTAATTTTCTCAATTTTTCAATGAGCGTAAAGTAATTAGGACCGAGAAATTGTATGTCTCCCATGAGAAGTTTTAATTTCAAGCCTTCTACATTAATTTTATTTATTGTCCCAGAAGAAGAATCTGAATTTTTTTTATTGAGAATACCTGTAAACCACTGGTAAAAACCCTCTAAATCACCAAAAGACAACACTTCCAGTTGAGGATCTACCTCCTTAAGGGTTTTTTCCATTAATTTTAAAGTTTGAGCGTCTTGCTCAATAAGACATGCTGTACTCATCACATTAATTGTAACATGGATCCTAATCCAAGAGTCACGAAAAAGAAAAGGGCCGAGTTCCTCGGCCCTTTGTCTTAAATTGAGATTAAAACTCCAATTTTATTCATCGCCAAATCGACGTGGAGGTCGATTTCCATGAGGGCGTCCACCGCCTCCACCGCGTGGTCCACCACCATTACGGCCTCTGAATCCACCGCCACCTCCTGTGCGAGGGCCAGGATCACGAGCCTCAGAAACACTGACATCTCTACCGCCAAGTTGGGTGCCATTCATTGAACCCATTGCGTTTTGAGCTTCCTCATCTGTGGCCATTTCAACAAAACCGAAGCCTTTGCTTCTTCCAGAATCTCTGTCCATAATAACTTTGGCCGACATAACTTGGCCATAGCTCGAGAACGCCTGGTGCAATTGTTGATCATCTATCGAAAAAGGCAAATTGCCTACATATAACTTCTTACCCACTTGGGCCTCCTTATAAACCTCCTCAGAAAACCTGAGGCTAAGTTTTATTTTATAAATGATTAGCAACAAATGCAAACATCATGATCGCATATTATTGAATTGAAGCGGAATTCCGAAATCCTTGGAACGTAGTAAATTCATAACTTCTTGAAGAGTATCAATACTTTTGGATGTGATCCTCACTTTGTCATCAATCACTTGTGGTTGAATCTTCAATTTCAAATCTTTTAGATACGTGGTAATATCCTTTGCGTTTTCCTTGCTGATCCCCTGATTCAAAGTGATTTTCTGCTTCAGCATTCGCCCACCGGCTTCTTCTATCTTGCCATAGTTGAGTGCGCGAATATCAATCCCTCTTCGATGAAACTTAGTTTGAAGAATGTCTTTCATCGTATTAATTTTATAATCATCTTCAGCATTTAGGGTGATTTCTTTTTTATCCCAGAGCAATTGGCACTGGCTTCCCTTAAAATCATAACGCCCTTCAATCTCTTTAAGGGTCTGATTAACGGCATTATCGGCTTCTTGAGTGTTGATTTCTGAAACAATATCAAATGATGGCATAAATATTTCTTATATCCTGCTAAAAAACATTAGAATGACCTCAGGTCTTGCAAATTCGTCGGCAAATTAACTACAATAATAGAAGTAATGTCAACGAGTAGACGGAGGCATGGTCAAAGAAAATTTCAAAACGAACCAAAATAGATCCGCCTTACTTTTAAACGCTTCCTACGAAGCGATGAAAGTCATTAGTTGGCAAAAAGCCATCGTCCTTTGGCTTTCCGATAAAGTGGATGTCATCGAGTTTCATAATATCTACATCCACTCCGCCAAAGCCCGATTCCCAATACCAAGCGTTATCAAATTACGAACCTATATTTCTTCCGTGGCTTTTCGACGTGTCCGTTTTTCCAAGCAAAACGTTTATCTCCGCGATGGATATATTTGCCAGTACTGCGCAAAGCGATGCTCCAATAAAGAATTAACCATCGATCATGTGATTCCTATTTCAAAACAAGGCCCTGAAAATTGGAATAATGTGGTTACAGCTTGCCGTCACTGCAATCAAAGAAAAGGAAATCGAACCCCTGCCACTGCAGGAATGCCTCTTCTTAAAGAACCAGAAGCCCCACACTGGATTACCCTTGTAGAACTGGAGTTACAAAACGATATGACAGTACCTCTGCTGTGGCAAAATTACTTGAACCATAAAGCTGGTTAATGAATCAATTTTCTGATCCTGGATAGAAAAAGAACGCTTGAACAAAATCAATGCACTCAGCCAAAAGGCACCCTCACTCGAATAAATAGAAATAAGTTAGACAGAACAGAACGAGAAGGTTAGTCTAATCTCATGTTTGCTCGACAAGATAAAATCATTCATGATCTAACAAAGTGGCTAACTGGAATTATTAGTGAAACCAATGGGATATCTCTCATGGATACCCTCGATCTTTTACTCCAAAGCGACCTTAAGGAACAAAATGAAAGCGCTTACAATTACGTAAAAGAATTTCGGGAACTTCTCGCTGATTTTCAGCAGGATCGAGTGACAATTAACACTCTCCTTGAACATCCTGTCTCCAAATCCTTGTTTGAATTTTTCAAACACTTTCCTATTAAATACAACGAAGAGCACATTCACCTTACAGGCTCCCTCAATGCGGATTTTATTTTTCCACGCATTCAAAAACTTCTTGATGGGCCCAATCGAACTCTTTATGAAAGAAAAATAAAAGACGTTTATGGAAACGATTCTCTCCCCATCGAAAAACCTTTCGATGTTGATAACTTGATTCGACTGAGAGAAAATGAAGGATTTAACTCTTATCTCAAGATCCTTTACTTAGCAAAATTGATTCTCGTCAATCAAGAAGCCCATAAAGAATCGGCTTATCACATGGCTAATGATCTTTACCATCGCTATAATGTTGGTAAAATTCGGCTTAAATTCACCTTAGCAAGAACCAGCTCAGCTTCAGGAGAGAATATTCCTGGATCTGATGATGTTTCTTCAGAGCAAGTAATCATGGGTCTTTACGAAGGCTTCATGGCTTTTAAAAAGGAACGACCTGACTTTGATTTTGTATTGTCGCCCTCCTTCAGAAAAGAACGGGATTTCTTCGATTCAAATAAATTCTCAAATCGAACAGACCAATTTATGGAGCAAGTGAACACGCTCATTTACATGCTGGAAAAACATCCTGAACTCGAATCACACATGACTGATGTCGATACGGTCGGAAGTGAATTGGATCTTTACCGAAAAGAACATTTCAATGAGATGTTCTCTGGATTTCGTAAACTGCAATACCGTGGCTTCAAAATCAGATCCCATCATGGAGAGGTTTGGCATACTTTAAAAAAGGGAATTCAAGCCGTTGATAATGCCATGAATATTTGGCATATCGACACTCTAGAACATGGAGTCAGTTTGGGAATTAACCCCAATTTTTATTTTCATCGCATTTTTCAAAGTATTATTAATATGAATAAATCACGTCAACATGTACCGATTGGTTCTGAATTTTACAAAGAGCTCATCGATATGGACTGGGGTCAACACCAAGGTGTTTGTGATAAATTACTTCGGGGCCAACCTCTCAATGAATCCGAAACCACTCTTTTTTTAAAAGCCAAGTTTCATACGGCCAGAGAAGTCGAGCACTATCAGCACGACGTTCTTAATCGCCTGATCGACAAAGGTGTTTCTTTAGTGGCCCTGCCCTCATCGAACAACAAACTCACCGGAAAATTTCAAGATTACAAAGACCATCCTTTTTCATGGTGGGAAAAAAAGAGTGTCCAACTCGGCGTCGGAACCGATAATTACATCACTCTCAACACTAATTTCATCAGGGAAATGCTGATCCTATTATACACAGACCCTAAAAATCTTAAAATAACCAAACTTCTCATGGTCACGACAGGAGAGTCACGCCGACCCTATATTAGCCATCTCCTTTGGAAAATGAGAAAACTGAGTTTTATTTAAAGAGGCTCTTCGTGATAATAAAGCAAGCTTCACAACTCCAAACCTGGCAAAGGATGCTCATCACCATTCTCATGGGTTTTTCGAGCGGACTTCCCCTCCTACTAACAGGAGGCACTTTTAAAATGTGGCTGGCTCGGGAAGGCATTGATGTCAAAACCATCGGATTTATGAGTTGGGTGGGTTTGGCCTATTCATTAAAATTTATTTGGGCTCCCTTATTAGATCGCTATGAATTGACAAAAACCGGACGGAGAAAAAGCTGGCTCATCCTGACCCAGGTGGCCCTTATCGTTTTAATCGCTGCGATGGGTGCGTTTCATCCCACCCAATCTCTTTTTCCTCTCGCCTTGACGGCGGTTTTAGTTGCTTTTTTCAGCGCGACTCAAGATTCCGTCATCGATGCTTATCGGCGCGAATTTCTTCCCGATGAAGAAATGGGTCTTGGGGCTTCTATGACAACTTATGGCTATCGCATTGCCATGTTAATCTCTGGAGGAGTGGGTATCGGTTTGGTGGGAGATGCCGATTTCAACTTAACTTGGAACCAACTTTATTTTATCATGGCCGGTCTTATGGGAATTGGTTTTCTAACCAGTCTCTTTATTCCTGAACCAGAGGTCTCCGAACCTATTCCTAAAAATTTACAAGAGGCTGTCATTGAACCTTTTAAAGAGTTTTTTAAGAGACCACAAGCCCTTCTGCTCCTGACGTTTGTTATTGCTTTTAAACTAGGCGACTCACTTTCTGGTCAAATGCTCAATAAATTTTATGTTGATATGCAATTCACCAACCAAGATGTCGGCTTTATTGCTAAAACAGTGGGATTACTCTCTTCTCTCATTGGACTTTTTTTAGGTGGACTGCTGATTAAAAAATTAAATGTGTACCGCGCCCTTGTGTTATTTGGTGTTTTACAAGCACTTTCCACGGCTTATTTCATGTCTCTCACTTGGACGGGACCACAAAATTGGGCACTGGCTCTGGCTGTTGTTTTTGAAGATATCACTAGCGGAATGGGGACTTCTGCTTTTCTTGCTTTCATGGCTTTACTCACAAATAAAAGATTTTCAGCCACGCAATATGCTTTATTGGCAAGCTTTGCTTCCGTTGGAAGAAATTTCTTTTCTGGATTTTCAGGAATCATGGTGGATCAATTAGGTTGGGCTTTGTTCTTTTTAACTTGCGCCATCATTGCACTTCCCGGCATTTTCATGGCCATTTATCTTCAAAAAAAATGGGTGGCAGTACATACTGATTGATTCGATATGAAAAAGAATTGCGTGACATCGATCACGTCCCAAAGCCGCTTTTTCGTTTATAACTCTATCGAAGGACCACCAATGGCATAGAGCCATTCTTTTGTTGGCAAAATAAGTTTTCTCGCTTCTATGTCAAAAAGACCAAATACCATTTTTGCTTCACAAGCCACTTGATGATCTTGTTTGAGCATCAGTTGGCTTAGTGTCCCTATTTTTCCTTCATAGTCTAAAGTCTCTGTCTCAATAATCACTTTTTCTCGTAACTTGATTTCTTTATGAAATTTCAAATGAATTTCCAAAATCACAGGCCCTAGTTTTTTTCTCTGAATCTCGCCAATGCCAAAATGTCTTTGTGTTAAAAATTCCCAACGAGCTTCTTCAAACAGCTGTAAATAAGTCGCATTATTGACATGCCCTAAAGTATCAATGTGCGTCTCTCGAATTAAAACTTCATGATGATGCTTACTAAACTGCAATGTATTTTCAGAACTCATAATTTTAACCTCAAATCCCTGCTGATATCCCAGCCATTCTTTTTATATTTTAAGGTCAATAATAAAATACGTTATTGAATTGAACTTTTAATGCCTCACCTTTGCTTATTCAAAACGAATCAGCACGCTCCCAGAATCAACGCTATCACCCTGTTTAACACAAACTTCTTTTACGACACAATCGGCGGCAGCACGCATTTCATTTTCCATTTTCATGGCTTCCATAATTAAAATTGGCTTGTTATGCTTGATGGCATCTCCGGGTTTCACAAAAATCTCAATGATCTTTCCTGGCATTCCTGCTTTCAATTCCCGCTCATGACTCATAGAGCCTGAATTCTTCAAACTTCGATGCAATAACATTTCATCATTGAAAATTTTCAGAGTGCGATAAGATCCTCTTGTAAAAACAGTATAATCGGTATCACTTCCCACGACATCTACGAGGTAGGAAGAGCCTTCATAAAGAAAACTCACATAAGCCTCAGGTTTTTTATAATCTGTTTTATTGATTTCAATGAACTCCCAATCTTTCCCTTCTTCTTGAATGGAAATTTTCCAATGTTGTTTGGTTTCAACCACATCAATATGATATTTTTTTCCGTTCATTTCAGATTCAAAATACATGTTCTTAAATCCTCATCATTAATTTTCTGCCAATTTTTTTCCAGTGACTGACTAAATTGAGCTGTCGAACATCCTTAGATTTTCGATCTTGATAAGCCGTAATGGCCGCCGCAATTAAAAATACTTTATCATCCATAATTTTAAAAATTTCCGGTTCTTCCACCTGAAAATTTCTTTCAATAAATTGGGTTGTATAAGTCCCATCCAAAAACTGGGGATGAGAAAGAATGGTCTTATGCAAAGCAATGTTGGACTTCACACCCGTCAAAATAAATTCAGTGAGTGAGCGCTCCATTCGAAGAATTGCTTCAGAGCGATTCTCTCCCCAAGTAATGATCTTAGCCATCATTGGGTCATAATAAATGGGCACTTCATACCCAGGGTAAATGTAAGAATCAACCCTCACAAAAGGCCCTTGAGGATGACTACAAGCACGAATTTGCCCTGGACTCGGTTTAAAAGTAATCGGATCTTCAGCGCAAACACGCACTTCAATCGCATGTCCCTTTTGCTTCACTTGGTCTTGTGTTATGCTCAAGGGATGACCCATTGCTACCATCAGTTGTTCACGAACGAGGTCCACTCCTGTCGTCAACTCTGTAATAGGATGTTCAACCTGTAAACGAGTGTTCATCTCCATAAAGAAAAACTCTTTCGTTTGGTTATCGAAAATAAATTCTAAGGTTCCTGCTCCAACATAATTGATCAACTTGGCCGCCCGAATGGCAGCTTCCCCCATCTTGATTCTAATTTCTGGTGTTAACGATGGGCTCGGTGATTCTTCGATAATTTTTTGATGACGCCGTTGAACAGAGCACTCCCGTTCAAATAAATGAACCACATTACCGTGTTTATCCCCAAAAATCTGAATTTCAATATGTTTGGGGTCTGTCACAAATTTTTCAATGTAGACGGTACCATCCCCAAAATAATTAGTCCCCTCGGAACGACAAGCTCTAAAGGCACTTTCCAGCTCCTGTTCTTTACGAACAACACGCATTCCTTTGCCGCCACCACCCGCCGAAGCCTTAATGATCACGGGTAATCCAATTTTATTTATTATTTTTTGGGCTTCTTCCAAAGTTTCAATGGGACCATCGCTTCCTGGAACGATAGGCACTTGCGCTTTTTTCATCAATGCTTTTGCCGCTAACTTATCGCCCATTGATTCAATATTAGAAATCGTCGGACCAATAAAAGTGATACCCTCTGCTTCTACCGCTTTAACAAAAAGAGGGTTCTCCGAAAGAAACCCGTAGCCTGGATGAATGGCATCCACTCCCGCTTTTTTTGCCACCTCAATAATTTTTGTAATATTCAAATAAGATTCTTTGCTGGGAGCAGGACCAATATTGTAGGCTTCATCGGATAAAAAAACATGAAGACTGTCTCTGTCAGCATCACTAAAAACCGCGACGGATTGAATCCCCATTTCGCGACAGGCTCTCGTGATTCTAATTGCAATTTCTCCTCTATTCGCGATCAATAATTTTTTAAATTTTTTCATATTCAACCTTATAGAGGGATATTCCCATGTTTTTTGGGAGGATTATAATCTTTTTTATTTTTAAGCATCTCCAAAGCTTCAATAATTCGAAATCGTGTTTGAGAAGGTTCAATGACTTCATCCGTATAACCCAATTCTGCAGAAATATAGGGATTACTAAACTTCTCTTCATACTCTTTAGTGAGTTTTTGCCTTTCTTTCACCGGGTCAGATGCTTTAGTGATTTTATCTCTAAAAATAATGTTCACTGCACCATCAGCACCCATGACAGCAATCTCAGCGCAAGGATAAGCAAGATTGACGTCAGATCTCAAAAGCTTTGAGCCCATCACAATATAAGCGCCTCCGTAAGCCTTTCTGGTAATCAAAGTGACCTTAGGGACTGTCGCTTCCGCATAAGCGTATAAAAGTTTTGCCCCATGGGTGATAATGCCGTTGTATTCTTGGTCTGTCCCAGGCAAGAAACCGGGAACATCCACCAACGTGACAATAGGAATATTGAAAGCATCACAGAAACGAATAAAACGAGCGGCCTTTCGGCTGGCCTCGATATTAAGACATCCTGCCAACACTTGCGGTTGATTGGCTACAATACCCACACTTCGACCATTAAAACGCGCAAAACCTACAATGATGTTATTAGCAAAACCTTGGTGCACCTCTAAAAAATACCCTTCATCCACAATTTCTTTAATAAGTTTTAGCATGTCATAAGGTTTTTTAGGGCTATCAGGGATTAAATCTTCTAAAGATTCGCAAAGGCGATTGGGCTTGTCCCGAGTAGGTAAAATCGGAGGATCATCCACGTTATTGCCGGGCAAAAAATTCAATAACTCTCGAATCAACAACAAACAATGTTTATCAGAATCACAAGAAAAATGAGAGACTCCTGATTTTGTACCATGAGTTCCAGCACCTCCCAATTGTTCTTTGGTCACTTCTTCATGAGTCACAGCCTTGATAACATCAGGTCCGGTCACGAACATGTAACTGGTGTCTTTAACCATGAAGACAAAGTCTGTAATGCTAGGGCTATAAACGGCGCCTCCAGCACAAGGCCCCATAATCGCACTGATTTGTGGAATGACTCCTGAACCCATCGTATTTCGTATAAAAATATCAGCGTAACCGCCTAAGGCTTCCACGCCCTCTTGAATACGGGCCCCTCCTGAGTCGTTAAGCCCTATAATGGGAGCGCCCGCCTTGATCGCCATATCCATGATTTTAATAATTTTATTAGCTTGCGTGCGAGACATGCTTCCACCCAAAACAGTGAAATCTTGGCTATAAACAAAAACTGTCTTTCCATTAACGCGACCGTACCCCGTTACAACTCCATCTCCTGGGGACTTATTGGAGGCCATGTCAAAATGAGTGCACCGATGAGTTACAAAACGATCCGTCTCGACAAAGCTGCCAGGATCCAATAACACATCCAATCTTTCCCTGGCGGTTAATCGTCCTCCCTGTTTGTGCTTTTCACGACGAATCGGCCCTCCGCCTTCCATCGCCAATTCATTCCGCTTTTCCAGATCCTTCAATTTTTCTTGAATGACACTCACAAAGACTTCCCTTTCTTCTTATTATATTAAGGATAACTTCGACCATAGAGCCGTGGGAATGGAAGAGTTTCTCGAATATGCGGTAAGCCGCAAATCCATGCTACAGCACGCTCAATCCCCAAACCAAACCCGGAATGAGGGAATGACCCGAACCGACGCAAATCCAGATACCAAGCAAAATCTTCTTCACGCAATTGATGCTCTTTGATCTTTAAAAGTAATTTTTCAATATTTTCTTCTCTCTGGCCGCCACCGATGATCTCACCATATCCTTCTGTAGCCAAAAGATCACAGCCCATGGCAAAACCAGGTTCATTGGGATCTTCTTTCATGTAAAAAGCTTTAATCGCTTGAGGAAAGTGATGAACAAAAACGGGCTTTTCAAATTTACTACTGACAATAGTTTCGTCTGTTCCACCAAAGTCATCACCATCAATGAACTGAGGATTTTCTTTTTTGATAATTTGCACAGCCTCTTTGTAATGAAGTCGTGGAAAGCTTCCTTTGATCACCTCTAATTTCGAAATATCTCTTTCTAGAACCCGCAACTCTTCGGCCTTATTCTTAATTGTTCTTTGCACGACATATTCGATAAATTGCTCCGCCAATTCCATGTTGTCATACATATCATTGAATGCTACCTCCGGTTCCACCATCCAAAACTCAATGAGATGTCTTCGTGTTTTTGATTTTTCGGCTCTAAATGTGGGCCCAAAACAATAGACTTTCCCAAAAGCAGCGGCTGTAGCCTCCATATAAAGTTGCCCGCTCTGTGATAAATAAGCTTTCTCATCAAAATATTTTGTCTCAAAAAGCGTGGAAGTCCCCTCACAGGCACTAGGAGTAAAAATAGGAGCATCTGTTAAAGTAAATCCACGACCATCAAAAAAATCTCTCACAGCTTTAATAATTTCGGCTCGCACTCGTAAAATGGCATGTTGTCTCTTAGACCTGAGCCAAAGGTGACGGCTATTCATCAAAAAATCGGTTCCGTGTTCTTTTGGAGTAATAGGATAATCTTTTGATGGCGCCAAAATTTCACAATCCTTAACACTGATTTCAAAAACACCGGCCTGCCTTTGATGTTTTTTAACCGTTCCGATGACTCGAACTGTGGATTCCTGAGTGATCTTCTCAAAGGCATCAAAAATAGCTTCTCCGCAGTCCCCTTTAAAAAATACACACTGAACCATGCCTGTACCATCTCTTAACTCCAGAAACTTTACTTTCCCTGACGAACGAACATTATAAGCCCAGCCCTTTAATTCAATTTCTTGTCCATCGTATTTTTCCAAATCTTCGATGTAGTAACGCATATATCTTTATCTCCAACTTTATTCTTTCTAAAAGAAGACTCTACTAACCCTCTATATTGCCCATGTTTTAATCAAAACATAGAGGGCGTCTTTCATGGATTCTCTTTGTCAATAGTCTGCTAGAATTGATCAATTGTGAAGTGTTGATAAGACCATTCGCTGAAGATTGACTCTTATGCTAAATCAACAAGGGATAGCATTATCCTCTAAAGAATTGGTCTTGTGAAAATGTCATTTACAACAATAACTTCGAGAGATCCTTTTGATAAGTAAACTCAAGGCTTTTGGCTTGCTTTCAATTGCAGCTCCAACTTTTCTAAAGCTTGAACGGCATTAATGCGGCCCTTCGAAAGGACAGGTGTATAGTCTTTAGGGATCTTTACTGACTGTAAAATAGCCTTTTTAATTTGAATAGAAGTGGATTTAGGATAAGCACTCCACAAAAGGGCCGCAAGACCGCTCACGAAAGGCGCCGCCATACTTGTTCCACTCATAATTGCCCAACCTCCAGGAACAGTACTCAGAATTTGATGGCCAGGAGCTAAAACATGCACTTGATGGTATCCATAATTAGAAAAAGATGCCATCAACCCAGAAGGCATGTTCGCACCAACCGTAATTTGGTTTTCTAGATTAAATGAAGCGGGATACTCAGGTTCTTGCTCGATATTGAATCCACCATTGCCTGAAGCTGTTACAAATAAAATATCTTTATGCGAAAGTGAAAGGATCGCATCTCGAATGGTTTCTGCACAAACGGCCCCTCCCCAACTGGCGTTGACAATATGGGCTCCTCTTGATTCTGCATATTTCAGAGCGAGAATCGCACTTTCCATGTCGCCCCCAAAAGGTCCACCGAAAATACTGATGGGAAGAATTTGACTCTCTGGCGCAAGACCGAGCATAGGACTCTCTTTTGGCTCGGCAGCGATGATCCCCGCCACATGGGTTCCATGATCAGAAGCAGGTCCTTGAGATTTTCCGCTTGAAAAATCGAAGCCCCTGTCATCATCAACCAATCCATTTTGATCATCATCCACACCATTGTTGGGAATTTCTTCTTTGTTCACATAAATTCTGTTCATTAAAGAGGGATGAGATTGATCGACCCCACCATCAATAACCGCTACGACAATACCTGCTCCCTTGATGTTTTTTTCCCAAAGCGCATCAACTTGGATGTCTGCTTGTCCCCAGACTTGCCAAAAAGAACCAGGAAAAGAATTTCCTTTTGATTGAACCTCTTGTTGCATTTTCAGGTTGTGTTCCCACTTAAATTTTCTATTTTGTTCTGCTGAGCGCAAACGTTTAGCTATTGGATTTTTTTGTTCTTCAACCGATCGTTGTTGAATCCATTGATTCAAATTTTCTTTAGTTCCTTTAAAAAGGGAATAAGATCCATCAGACCATCCTAAAACATATTGGTTTGGAATTGAGGATCCGTAGCAAAGTTTACCTGCGAATTGACTGTTATCCTCATCGATAACACTTACAACTTCTTCTTTTTTCTGACAGGAAATCATTCCCAAGAATAAACAAAATGATATTAATAAATATTTTTTATAAACTTGTTTCTCATCCATGGAAACTCCTTAGAATAAAGAGGTTTGAACCCACTTTTTACTTCAATTCGCAATCGGTATTTCTACGGACTTTATAGAGACTAAATTAAGTCGGGATCCAAGTACTGGTCTTTCGTTGGCAATGACGGTTGAGGAGAATTCATGATCTGTTGTTCAAGGAAGAGATTGATGTGCTTTAGAATTTCAACCTCCGACTTTAATTGAGTGATCATTGTCTCTTTTTCAGAGAGGATTTGACTGTACGCACTTTTGAGCTCTTGAATTAAATCTTGAATAGACGCTGATAATGCCGGATTGGTGTCTGACTTACGATCTTCTGATCGATTTTGTAAAGGCTCAAATTGCATGTTTTTTTCAAAAGTATCCACTTCACTTTGAGGAATACGAATAAGATACCGTCCATTATCAATCTTTGTTTCAAGGCTTTGTGACTTTATACGCCGTCGAAGTGTGCTAATGCTCACTTTCTTAACAACTGCGTAATCAATGACTGAAAGCCATAAATCCATAAATCTCCCATTTTGAGTGGGAATGAGTATTCAAAAAAAAATTTCTAAACGCAATGACTATTCATCTGAGTATTCAAAATCCACGTTATCCACAATATCCACAGGTATTCCCACAGCATGAATAACCTTTAAGTACTCACTATCCACAATAGTATCCACAGTTGAATATTCATTGAATACTCAATATTAAAAAAGTTATCCACAGAACTAACATTAATCCACATTATTATGCATAATATATATTCAACGAATATCCAATGAATACTCATCCGTGGATTTTGAATAATCATGGCTACTCAAAATATCACAGTGAATATTCATTGGATACTCACTGTGATATTTCCATGCAGTTGTAAATTTTAACAAATCATTTACGACTAAAGCCCTATCGTGGAATACTTGAGATATGAGAATACGCGAAAAGAAAAAAATCGCTTTAGCCCTGAGTGGTGGTGGAATAAAGGCTGCGGCGTTTCATATTGGTGTGTGCCTTGCATTGAAAGAAAAAGGTTTTCGATTTCTAGGAGGATCTCCTGAAACTGTCCAAAGATCTTCTAAACCCAATGATCCCATGACTATTCGTTTGTATGTAGGATCAAGTGCGGGGTCTTTTATCAGCTCGGTCCTCGCTTCTGGGTATACAATCGAAAGTCTGGTGAATGCCTTTGAAGTGGGGCTTGGATACAATAAGGTTTTTAATGAGTTTGGTCTCAATGAATTAAAACCACTCACTTATCGAAATATGTTTGCCATCAATACTAGGGGGATCATTAAATCAGTGCCCCATTTTTTTCGTAAAAAATCAATCCTCTCCGGAGGCTTAGAATCTTTACTGAAACATGCTTTTGGGATTAACGGGATTTTTACAACGGGAGGAGTTGAATCTTATCTTCGAAAACATGTTCTTAAAATTAATAATTTCAGCGACCTGGGCGTAGAGCTTTTCATTGTCGGCACTCAACTCAATCATTCTAGAAAAGTTATCTTCGGAGACTTCAAAGAAGTTTCCAAAGATGCACGCATTATGTATGCCAATTTTGCACGAATCAGTGAAGCTGTTGCAGCATCAACAGCGCTCCCCCCTGTTTTTGCTCCTTATGGTATTAAACAAAATAATGGCAAAGAGCTTTATTTTTTTGATGGAGAAATCCGCGATACACTTTCCACCCATGTTGCTGCTGATCATGGCGCCGATCTTGTAATTTCAAGCTACTCCGTGCAACCCTATCACTACACTCCAGAACTCGGAAGCCTTCATCAATACGGAATTCCTGTCATTATTAATCAAGCTTTATACCAGGTAATTCAGCAAAAAATTGAAAAACATATTGAACATCAACAAGAAATTCGTTCCATTTACAACGCCGTGGAAGGCTACCTCCGCCAGGCTCATGTGGAACCTATCCACCGCAACCGAATCTTAGAAATTATTGAAAAGCGTGTGAATTTCAAACCTAATGTGGATTATATCTATATTCATCCACGCCCACAAAATCATGAAATGTTTTTTGTGGATCACTTTAGTTTAAACCCAAAAATCATGGCACGCATTGCTCGAATTGGTTTTAAATCGGCCATTTCTACGATGAGAAAATACGGGCTGTAAGAACTCACTCCTTTTATAGAATAAAGTTTTTTGATTTTAGATTTTTCAAAAATACCCTGAAAATTTGATTCCATGCATTATAATTATAAGTATTTAAAATTATTAATATTTATCCGTTATCAAATCATTTGGTTACGTGATTTGTAACCACTTGTGTGCATTAATCCTATACATGCCAAAAAAGCTATATTAATCCGCCAATAAACTAAGCAGAGAGCTTTTTTAGAAGAATTTCTCTGATTCAAAAGCTCTCAACCAACATAAAAGAAAGGGCCTTGTATGAAATCACAATTTATTTTTATAAGCTTGATTGTTTTAAGCTTAAACGGATGGGGGCTATCAACCATTCAAACCAATCTCTCTTCTGGAGCCATAGAGTTACAAAACTCAATCCAAGACGATTTTCTATCTTACTCCGCCGAAAGAGACGGTTTAAGAAACTTAAGTCTCTTTAACGCTCTCTCTTCTTCAACAGATAAATTTCTCACATTGGAGGCTACCTACGATAAAGGAACACCTGTTTCCTTCCAGCAAATTAATGGAGTCTATGCTGGGTTATGCTATAACAAATATGCCTATTCTAATAAGAAAGAGGATGATTACTACCGTTATCATCCCCTCAGTGGAGCTCTCGTTGTGAAGGAATTTGAACCAGAGGCAAACAATGGCCCTCTCTTTCCTGCAAAAGAAAAAAAGGTCTTGTATGGTTTTAATAACGAAACAGGTCATTTTTCTCAACTGACAGCAGAGCAAATCATAGAGGAACTATACTTTTGGAAGATAGGGGATAATTTTAAAAGCGAAATTCTTTCTTTATCACCATTAAAAGTTAAAACTTCTACTGATCTTGATTATACATCTCCCAAAAGATTTAGTGAGATTCTAGGCTTTGTTCTCTATCAAAATTATATCGTGATGAAAGTATCCGTGGGTGAAAAAACCACTGTAAAATGGGAACAAGGAGACCAACGTCGAGAGACAACTATTCGAAGAAACGAAGGAATTAGATACTGCTACTTTTTTGATAGAAAGTAGTTTTACTACAGATGAATAACTTTCATTCGTTAAAGCAAATGAGATTTTGTCTCATTTGCGAGTTCATTGCTCATCACTTTTGCTGTTTGGGGTTATGGATTTATTATCAGTAAGGTTATTAATCTAACAAATACATATCGAGAGCTTTTTTAGAAGAATTTCTCTGATTCAAAAGCTCTCAACTAACACTAAAGAAAGGTCATTTTATGAAATCACAATTTATTTTTATAGGCTTGATTGTTTTGAGCTTAAACGGATGGGGGCAATCACCCATTCAAACTGATCTCTCTTCTGGAACCATAGAGTTACAAAACTCAATCCAAGATGATTTTCTATCCTACTCCGCTGAAAGAGAGAGTTTAAAAAACTTAAGTCTCTTTAACGCTCTCTCTTCGTCAGCAGATAAATTTCTCACGTTGAAGGCTGCCTACGATAAAGGAACACCTGTTTCCTTCCAGCAAATTTATGGAGTCTACGCTGGAGTATGCTACCAAAAATACGCCTATTCTAATACGAAAGAAGACGACTACTACCGTTATAATCCCATGAGTGGAGCTCTCGTTGTGAAAGAGTTTGAGCCTGAAATAGATAATGGCCCTCTCTTTCCGGAGAAAGAAAAAAAGGTCTTACAATTTGACTACACCCAAAAAGATTATTTTTCTCAACATACAGCAGAGCAAATTGTGAAGGAGTTACTTGCTTTTGAAAACTCTTGGAAAAAGAACTATCGTTTTAGAAGTGAGATTCTCACGTTATCACCATTAAAAATTAAAACCTCCACTAATGCTGTTAATCCTAATAATGAATCTTACATAAGGCTCAGCGATATTCATAGTTTTGTTCTCTATCAAAACTATATCGTGACCAAAGTCTTCGCCGGCGAAACTAGAACTGTGCAATGGCGACAGCAGAACTCTAATCAACAAGTAACAATTCAAAAAGATGAAGACTTTAAATACTGTTACTTTTTTGATAAAAAGTAACTCTGCAACGGGAAATGATTTTTCTCAAAATTAAAAGCCTTGTTATCCTTAACCCAACTCATCTACTAGATACAAAAGCTGGTATCACGAATAAATCTTTAATTCGTGATACCACTGACTTCTAATCATAGGTGATTAACGAAAAGCTGCTTTTGTAATTTCAAAACCAAAATTATTAACATTACCATCTGTTTTGAAGGTAATTTTAACATAATTTCCATTGATAACAGACGACCATCTCTCACCTATATCACCAGAAAATTCACCAAACACAGTTCCCGCTCGATTTGTTAAAATAACATAATCATAACGTGCTTCTGTCTTAAATTTCTCGAAGAAAAGAGCGATTTCATTCGCCCCAGGTACTTCAACTATCCAGCTCTGCTCAATATTATTCTGATAAGGATGCTCAGTTGAAATATTCAGAGCCTGGGTATTTGTCCAATTTTCAGGATCATTAGGATCCGGTGGTGCTTGTTCATTGATTAAAGCTAAATAAGCATTCACAAGACCATTGGAAGCTGTTTTTCCTTTTAATGAAGCCATAGGCTTTGAAGTTTTAACTAGCCGAGTACGAACTTCTACAGGCGTTAAATGAGGCTCTTGAGATAAAAGAAGGGCTGCAACTCCCGTAACATGAGGAGTAGCCATGGACGTTCCCGACCAAGATGCATATCCGTTATTAGGGGTACTGCTATAAACATTCACCCCAGGAGCTGCAACATGAACTGTTTTTCGTCCATAACAAGAAAAACCCGCCAATTCACCCCGATTATCAACGGCAGCAACAGAAATCACATTCGGTAAATTATAACTTGCTGGATAAGAAGGGGAGTTATCATTATTTGCAGAATGATTTCCAGCCGCTGCAGTAAAAACAATACCTTGATCACCAGCTTTTTTTATCACTTCTTTTAAAATTTCGGAGTAACCGCCTCCACCCCATGAGTTACTCATAATTTTAGCACCCATTTGAGTGGCATATTTGATGGCCTCCACAGCACCATCTAAACTTCCACTGCCATCTGCTCCAAGGAACTTAACTCCCATCAATTTAACATTCCACGCCACGCCAACAATACCAGCACCATCATTTCCTTTAGCTCCAATGGTACCAGCGCAATGAGTTCCGTGGCCCTGATCATCAAAGGGATCACCATCTCTATTGGAAAAATCATAGCCATGGATATCATCAACGAAACCGTTATTATCGTCGTCCACACCTGGCTTGCCATTGAACTCAGCCAAATTAAACCAGATATTATTTTTTAAATCATTATGATTGTAATCGATCCCCGTATCAATTACAGCCACAAGAAGATCTTCTCTTCCTGTTTCTAAATCCCAAGCAGTTTGAGCACCAATATCAGCTCCAGAAACGCCCTCCCTCTTCGAAGAATCAACCTGCCCTGTATTAATCAACCCCCATAATTTACTGAGGTCAGGATCATTAGGAACTCTATTAACCCTATAAATAAAATTTGGTTCTGCAAGAAGAACAGACTTATTTTTTAATAATTGGCTTGTAACTACTTTAGGTTCCATCATCATTTTATTATTTGATGTCACAACAATAAGATCTGTATGAGGAATGACACGTTTGACCTTAACATCGAGAGCCTTCTCAAAAGCATTCCAGTTTTTTAATAGAGAAACTTCTTTTTTAACTTTAAGTACATATTCTCCTGGTACAGCTTCAGGACTATTAGCAAAGCCCTGACTCACCACCATGAGTGCAAAAATAGAAATTAAGTTTTTAACCCCTCTCACGATAACCCCTCCTTAGATTAATGCCACTCCCTTGTGACATTCATTCATTGAATGTTAACAGTAGCGCATTAAAAAATATCCCGTAAGAAAGGCCATTTTTTTAAATATATATTTTATAATTGAAAATAAAAATTATTTATGATGCGAAGACGGGGAGGAGCTCAGCCATCCCCCAGCTTTTGATCTGTATTGTGTTTATTCACTGTAGCTTTAACAAACTCCCTGTTCAGTCTGGCAATAGTGGTTAAATCAATGTCTTTTGGACAAGAAGCTGAACAAGCACCCGTATTTGAACAAGCACCGAAACCTTCTTTATCCATTTGAGCAACCATGTTCAAGACTCGTTCTTCACGTTCGATTTGACCCTGTGGCAAAAGGGCTAGATGAGAAACTTTAGCTCCAGTAAACAACATAGCCGAAGCATTTTTACAACTCGCAACACAGGCTCCGCATCCAATACATGTTGCTGCTTCGAAAGCCTCATCTGCATCACGTTTTCTAATAGGAATACTATTTCCATCTTGAGCACACCCAGTATTTACAGAAACATATCCGCCCGAAGAAACCACTCGATCTAAAGCCGTTCGATCCACCATTAAGTCTTTAATGATTGGAAAAGATTGAGCCCTCCATGGCTCTAAAACAATTTTATCGCCATCGTTAAAGTGTCGCATGTGAAGTTGACAAACAGTGGTGGAGCGCAAAGGACCGTGAGCCTGGCCATCGATCATGAATCCACAACTCCCACAAATACCTTCACGACAATCGTGATCAAAAACAATGGGATCACCACCATCAGCAATAATATGCTCGTTCACCGCATCTAGCATTTCCAAAAAAGAAGCATCTGTTGAAATTCCCTTTGCAGGATATTCCACAAATTTTCCCTCAGACTTCGGCCCAGATTGTCTCCAAACTTTCAGTACTAAATTCAAAATTTTTGCTTTTGTAGAGGCCATATTTCTCTCCAAACCTATAATATAATTTTTATTTATAACTTCTTGTCGCGAGTTTCACATTGTCAAAATGAAGCTCTTCTTTGTGTAAAACTTGTTTTTTATTCTTATCTTGCCATTCCCAAGCCGCTACATAACAAAAATTTGTATCGTCTCTCTGCGCTTCTCCCTCGGAAGTTTGACTTTCTTCGCGAAAATGCCCTCCGCAAGATTCTTTACGATGAAGAGCATCCTCGCACATCAACTCACCTTGCTCTAAAAAGTCAGCAACCCGACAAGCCTTTTCAAGTTCTGGATTGATATAATTTGACTCTCCTGGCACCTTAACATTATTCCAAAATTCTTCACGAAGCTTTGGAATCTCAGTTAAGGCCTTTTTAAGCCCAGCCTCATTACGACCCATACCGCAATACTCCCAAGTTAGACGTCCTAGCTCTTTGTGAAAGCTTTCCACCGTTCGATTCCCTTTAATTGACATCAGTTTATTCACCTCTTGTTGAATACCTTGAGCTGACTCCTTAAAGGCTTCATGAGTTGAAGCCACTTTATCCAGCTTCATACTCGCTAAATAATTTCCAATCGTATAGGGAAGAATGAAATACCCGTCAGCCAAGCCCTGCATGAGCGCAGAGGCCCCTAACCGATTCGCTCCATGATCAGAGAAATTAGCCTCTCCAGCCACAAATAGTCCTGGAATCGTACTCATTAAATTATAATCGACCCATAATCCCCCCATGGTGTAGTGAGGAGCGGGATAAATCATCATAGGAGTCTTATAAGGATTGTCTCCTGTGATTTTATCATACATTTGAAAAAGGTTCCCATAACGGGCTGAGATGGCAGATTCACCCAAACGATGAATAGCATCTCTAAAATCAAGGTAAACTGCCACACCTGTAGACCCTACACCTCGCCCTTCATCCACTCGATATTTAGCCTGACGGGAAGAAACATCTCTAGGGGCTAAATTACCAAAGCTCGGATAAATTCGCTCCAAATAATAATCACGATCTTCTTCTGGAATCTGATGGGGCAAACGCGCATCACCTTTATTTTTTGGAACCCAAACACGTCCATCATTTCTCAAAGACTCAGACATCAGTGTTAATTTAGATTGGTTGTCTCCATGAACGGGAATACATGTTGGATGGATTTGAGTGTAACAAGGATTTGCAAAAAAAGCGCCTCGTCTATGAGCTCGCCATGCCGCCGTTACCGCACAAGCCATGGCGTTTGTAGATAAATAAAAGACATTTGAATAACCACCGGTTGCCAAAATAACGGCATCCGCCACATGAGACTCTATCTCACCCGTCAATAAATTTCGGCAAATAATACCTCGTGCTTTTCCATCAATGACCACTAAATCCAACATTTCTCTTCGATACAAAAGCTCCACTTGTTTGGCCTCAACTTGCCTCATCATCGCTGAATAAGCCCCAATTAAAAGTTGCTGTCCAGTTTGTCCTCGAGCATAAAATGTACGGCTCACTTGAGCGCCGCCAAAAGAACGATTGGCCAATAATCCAGAATAATCGCGAGCAAAAGGGACTCCCTGTGCTACACACTGATCAATGATATTAACAGAAACCTCTGCTAAACGATGAACATTGGCTTCTCGAGCTCTGAAATCTCCCCCTTTGACAGTGTCATAAAAAAGCCGCTGAACAGAATCACCATCATTCTGATAGTTCTTAGCAGCATTGATTCCACCCTGAGCTGCAACAGAATGAGCCCTACGAGGGCTTTCGTGAATGCAAATAGCCTTCACATTGTAACCCATTTCACCCAAAGAAGCCGCAGCACTGGCTCCAGCCAAACCTGTTCCAACAACAATAACATTGTATTTGCGGCGATTTGCTGGATTAACCAACTTCATATCAAATTTATACTGAGTCCACTTTTCTTCAATATTTCCTGCGGGGATTTTTCCATCTAATGTCGACATAAAAAATTTTCCTTAGTTTAAAAAATAAACATAAATTGGTTGTATTAAAAAACCACCACCAACGATGAAAGCGTAAACGAGACCTACCATTCTTATTTTTTTATCATGAGCCCGGTTATTGAAACCAAAAGACTGAAACATCGATGCAACGCCATGACTTAAATGAGCTGTTAACAAAAGAAGACAAATGGCATATCCAACAACATAAACAGGGTTCGAAAAAACCTCCACGACCAAACGATACAAATCCCTCATTTCAGTTCCATTAATAATAACTGAATAATACGTTCCAAATTTGAATGTAATAAGATGGTAAATAACAAAAAACAAAATAATGGTTCCATGAAAAATCATAGTTCTGGAGGCCCATGGAGTTTTTTTATTCCCAGCAGCTTGAACATGATATTGAGTCCCCTTGGCCTTTCTGTTTTTTAAGGTCAAAAGAATTCCTTGAATCACATGAGCGGAAAGGGAAAAAATCAAGGCTCCTTCGACAAGATAAATAATATTCCCGCTTGTAAGGTTGTGACCGTATACATTATAAGCCTCAGCACTCACAAATAAGAGCAAATTTCCCAGCATGTGAGCCATCACAAATCCAACCCAGATTAAACCGCTGGCTCCCATTAAATACTTCATACCCAGTGTCGATGTTAAAAAACATAGCTTCCTCACCATGATTTCCCAGCTCCCTTTTGAAAATTTATTAAATTTTATCCCTTAGATTTTTTTTTGTCTATAGTCCCTAAAGATAAATCTTCCATCTCCTCTTCCTAACTTGTTGCGGCTAAGAGCGTGGCTTTTCAAAATTGGCTTGAATCTCCCTTGATCAAAAAAGCAGGAGACTTGCTTTCACAACTATTTCGCGTTAAGAATTTTCCTACAGAGACAAATGAGCTGAAAAAATAAAATGAGGTTTCAATGAAAATTTTTGTATGCATAAAGCAAGTGCCCGATACAGAAACAAAAATCAAAATTCTACCTGATTCAAGTGGAATTGATGCGGCCACAGTCAAGTGGGTGGTTAATCCCTATGATGAATACGCCATTGAAGAAGCCGTTAAAATAAAAGAATCTCTCCCTGGGTCTGTTGTTACTGTTATCACTCTTGGGCCCAAAAAAAGAGTCGCTGATGTTTTGCGCACAGCTATTGCCATGGGTGCTGACGAAGGCATCATCATTGATGCTCCTGAATCTCTCGACCCTCTATCAACAGCAAAGGCTCTTGCTGCAACAATAAAAAAAGAAGGGGAGTTCGATCTCATTCTGACGGGTCAAGCCGCTATTGATGACAATGCTTCCAGTGTAGGACCAATGGTTGCACAAATTCTTAGCATACCTCATTCCGCAGTGATTTCAAAATTAACCGTGACCAACGAGTCTTTTCTTGTAGAGCGGGAAGTAGAAGGTGGAAATAAAGAGGTGGTACAAATGCAAGGCCCAGCTCTTATCTCTGCCACCAAAGGTCTCAATACCCCACGCTACGCTAGCCTCCCAGGAATTATGAAAGCTAAAAAGAAGGTGTTAAAAGAACTTGATTTGAATGGTCTCAATCTTGAAAAGACTTTAGGTACTAAGTTCACACACTATCGTCTGCCTCCAGAAAAACCTGCCACTAAAATTATCAGTGGTGATGCTTCGACTCAAGTTCGTGAACTTGTTCGACTTCTCAGAGATGAAGCAAAAGCACTTTGAATTAAATGCTATTTAAGAATTTGTATCGCAAGTTTCATCACAAAAGGGGATTTAACACATGTCAAAAGTTTTAATTTTCACTGAACATCAAAACGGAACACTCAAACGTAGTGCCTTAGAACTTCTCTCTTTTGCCAACAAAGAATCTTTACAAATTTCTGCGATTCTTGTTGGCTCTCATTCTCACTCTGTTATCTCTGAACTAGGAAGTTGGGGGGTCACACAGATTTATCAACTCAACGATACATCCTTCGATCAATACAATCCTGAACTTTTTGACGCTGCTTTCTTTGAAGTTGCCCAGCAAGCCACACCAAATCTTATTTTGGCTTCCAGTTCTTCGCTCGGAAAGGACTTATTTCCACGGGTATCTGCGCGTTTAAATTTTGCCTGTGCAAGTGATTGTACGCATTTAGAATTCAATAACGGACAGATCAAAGCGACAAAACCTTTATACTCCGGCAAATGTCTTGCGGATGTTCAATTTGAAACAACACCGGTTGTGCTTATGAGAGCGAATCAACTTCCTGTTATGGAAAAACCAAATAAAAATAGTTCGCCCCAAATCACATCAATCCCTGCGCCTTCTTTAGACCTGAAAACAGTTGTCAAAAATATAGTGAAGGGAACATCGCAACGGTTGGATTTAACCGAAGCCAATATTATCGTTGCGGGGGGTAGAGGAGTTAAGGGACCTGAGAATTTTAAACTTTTAAATGATCTCGCCGACGTTTTAGGAGCAACCGTAGGAGCCTCTCGAGCCGTTGTTGATGCCGGCTGGGTGCCTCACGAAATGCAGGTTGGACAAACAGGCAAAACAGTAGCACCAACCCTCTATATTGCTGTTGGAATTTCTGGAGCGATTCAGCATCTCGCTGGAATGAGTGGAAGTAAAGTGATTGTTGCTATTAATAGCGATCCCAATGCTCCGATTATGCAAAAAGCAACCTATGGTGTCGTAGGAGATCTTTTTGAAATCTTACCTAAACTCACTGAAGAATTTAAACAAGTCCTCGCTCATTGATGATAAGACTATTTTTCAGAAAGTACCTGCTCCCTCCCATAACTTTTCTAATTTTAAAATTATTGTGGTGGAGCTGGAGAATTGAGATTGTTGAACCTCCTTTACTGCAAAAATGGCTGAAAGAGCAAAAACCTTTTCTCCTCGCTCATTGGCATGGTGACGAAATTGCTTTACTTCCTTTAGTAAAAAGATATCGCCTTGCAACGATTACTTCGACCTCCCAGGATGGGAACTTAATGGCATGGATGATATCAAAGCTAGGGGGTGTCAGCAGCCGCGGCTCATCTACACGTGGCGGTGTTTCTGCTCTAAGAGGACTACTTAAGTTTATGAAGTACCACCATCGGAATTCTAGTTTGGCTGTCGATGGTCCCAAAGGACCTATCTATAAGGTAAAACCAGGAATTTTTGAAATTTCTCGGCTCGCAAATGCTCCCATTTTTTGGGCAGGAGTGAGTGCAAATCGCTACTATACTTTCGAAAAAGCTTGGAATAAAGCGATTCTACCCCTTCCTTTTGCCCGCATTAAAGTACAATGGTTTGGTCCCATGGAACCAGTCAGTCCAGAAATGGATCCTCGCTCAATGGAGTTAGCCCTTCAGCTGGAACAAAATCTGATCAACGCAAAACAACAAGTGATAACTCTCACAGAAAAGTAAACAAATACCATATAATTCCGAATACTTTTTGGTTCCTTCAAATCAAGTCCACAGCTTCAAGAATACCAAAACATGATATTAATTCAGACATTAAGCATCAATAAAATTGGACAAAGTCTGTTTATCGGTGTTAGCCTAATTTTAGTGCTATGAACGTCATCACACAACATGAGGGTCTTTATTATGAATCATAAGAGTTTTATAAAACCATTTTTATCTTTCTACGTGGTGATTAGTTTTGGAGTTTGCCTCTTTGCTTCAAATGATTCTGAAGTTATTGCCATCATTAATTCTAAAAAAATCACTCTTGGAGACTTTACGAAAAAATATAATGAAGTTCGCTCTCAAACCCTTAACCCTCCTTCAAAGGAAGAATTCCTAGAAGACTTGGTTCGCTATTATGTTGGACTGCAAGAGGCTGAAAGCAAGGGACTGCGTAATGATCCCGCTGTAAAAGAAAAAATGGAGCAAGAACTCTACAAGGGACTACTAGAAAAAACCCTAGGCCCTGAAGTATCTGGCATTAAAGTGAATGAAGAGCAAATGAAAGCCTGGTACAAAAACAGCCCAGAAATTCGAACAAGTCACATTCTCATTGAATTCAAACCGGGCTCTAAACCTGAAGAAATTGAGGTCGCTAAAAAAAGGGCTTTAGAGATTTACAACAAAGAAGTGAAAACCAGTAAAAGATCTTTTGAAGAATTGGTTCGTTTATTTTCAGACGATCCCCTCAGCAAACAAACTGGGGGTGATATTGGCTGGCAAAATCGCCTCACATTAGTTCCTAGTTATTACGATGCTGCTCTTAAAATGAAAATCGGCGAGGTAAAGGGCCTTATTGAAACTCCTTATGGCTTTCATATCATCAAACTAACTGGACGAAACACTTATGAAAACGCTAATAAAAGACAAATTCGAACCGCCGTTTTTGACGAAATCAGAAAGCAAAAATTCAATAAGTATTTTGATCAACTCAAAAAGAATTATACTATTAAAACCAACACAAAATTATTAAAATGATTTCTTTTAAAAGGCTCCTAGGGTTTCAGTTTTTATTTGTGGGAGCTTTTTTGTTCACCTCCTGTCATTGGAACAATGCTTCTTACCAACACACAGTTGTAATTAAAGTGGATTCAAAGGAACTAACGTCAAAGCAATTTGCTGATGAATTGGCCCAGCGACTCTCTAAATATGATTCATTTATGGCAAAAGACACAAAGATTGTAGCACAAACAAAAGAGTCTATTATAAACGATTTTATTGTTTCTTCCATACTGCAAAATTGGGCTCAAAAACATAACATTCAAATTGATAAAGAAAAAATTGAATCTGAGAAAAAGGCCATCCGGTCTGATTTTCCTGACGATTTTTCATTCAGAGAGGAATTATCTCGTCAGGGTCTTTCTGTTCATCAGTGGCAAAAAACTGTCGAAAATCGCCTCATTGAAAAAGCAGTTTTTGAATCTCTCCAAAAAGAAATCCCTCCTCCTAGTGAAGAAAGCATTCAAAAATACTACGAATCCAATAAGCATAAGTACAAAAACCAAGATAAAATTTACCTCCAACAGATCGTCCTTTCAGAAAAAGCTGATGCTGAAAAAATTGCTTCTTCACTCAAAAAAGGAAAGTCTTTTGAAAGTCTTGCTAAACAATTTAGTATTGCCCCTGAAAATAAAAACGGTGGTATTGTGGGATGGGTCGAAAAGGGAACCCTTGAAGTTTTCGACAAGGCTTTTCTTCTTCCTCTTGGGGAGCCAAGCGAGGTGATCCAAAGCCCCTATGGATACCATATAATGCTTGTTGTAAAAAAAGCTCCATCTGGTATTACTCCTTTAACCATGGTGCGTAACTCTATAAAAAGGGAATTAGCTTCACAAACGGATCAACTGTATTTTAAAACCTGGTTGAGTCAGCAGATAAGGAGCATAAATGTATTTAAAGATCAAAAACTTATCGATACGATGTCTGTGGAAACTCATCAGGAATAATTATTTTTCACTTTTATTTTTGACTATTATCAGTAGCTTGAATTTTCAATCTCATGCCGCCGTCTTAGTAGAAAAAACCGTCGCCATTGTTAATAATGAGCCTGTATTGCAATCAGATCTCAATCAACTGGAAGAGCGCCTGAGAAAGGCCTCCATGATTGATGATCTTTTATTGTTTGACCAAACCCTTGATGGATTAAAAAAAAACCGAGAGGCTCAACTGCAATTTTTGATTAATGAAAAAATTCTAGACTCTGAAGTTAAAAGACAAAACATGACCATTACCATGGATCGAGTGGATCAAGAAATCCGTGACATCGCAAAAAGAAACAGCATGAGCAAAGAAGAGCTCTTTAAAAATATTCAAATGCAGGGGATCTCCATTCCGGATTATCAATCCTTTATGAAGCAAAGAATTGAAAGACAATCAATTGTAGAACAAGAGGTAACTTCTAAAATCCGACTCAGTGATGACGATATTTTGGCGTTTTATGCTAACGAATCAGGAAAGAAAATTTCTAAAACTGTTGAATACACTCTTGCTCATATTTATTTTTCCCCTCAAAAAGGAGGGCCCACTGAGGCCTTAGAAAGAGCTAAAAAGGTACTGGAGCAAATAAAAAATGGGATACCATTCAATACCCTTCTGAATAAGGCAACTGAAGAGCCGAATACGGCACCAAATGGTCTACTTGGAACATTTAAATCAGGTGAATTTTCATCTGATATGGAAAAAGCAGTTCGAGATTTAAATGTTGGAGACACCTCTGAAGTCGTCCGCTCTCGAACAGGTTATCATATCCTCAAAGTTATGAATAAGAAGTTGGTGACAGATCCCGAATTTGAAAGAACAAAAGACCGATACCGAGGCCTTCTTTTTGAAAAGGTCTTTAAGCGCCAATTCAAAGCATGGTTAGATCTAAAAAGAGAGGATTCTAACATTAAGATTAACACGGGTCATTCTTCTAAAGCTGGATAAGCGGGTCATTAACTTAACACTTTCATGAAAAAAAAATTGATTGCAATAACAACAGGTGATGGGGATGGCATTGGACTTGAGGTCACAATGAAAGCCCTACAACAGTTACCATCCACAAAAACGACTTACTTAATTTTTCGAGAAAAATCCACTTCAAATAAACTTTGTTGGAGGCCTCTCCCTAAAAAAACAACTCGTTCTTTTCACTCACTTTCTGAAGCATTAACAGAAGCACATTCTTTAAAATCTCCCTATCGTTACTTGGAAATCCTCTCTTCAGAGAGTCCAGCCCAGTGGGTACAAGAATCTGCACAGCTATGTCTGAATCAATTTATCCAGGGTCTAGTGACAGGTCCAGTTTCAAAAAAAACTTTTATAGACGCTCAGTTAGAGAGTATTGGTCATACACCTTTGTTAAGTAAAATTTGCCATGCTCCCCATGTTTATATGGGATTTTTAGGTCATGCTTTTAATGTTCTTCTTCTCACCGGCCATATTCCTCTTCATAAAGTAGAATCTTCTTTAACATCTCAATCTCTGGAAATTGCTTTTCAAAAAACTTTCCAGTGGACGAGAGAGTTTCTTCCTCCCAAATACCAAAATCGCCCGCTAGGAGTTCTGGGTTTAAATCCTCATAATGGAGAATCTGGTCTCATCGGTCATTTTGAAACAAAAACTTTAGAAGCCCTTATCTCCAAATATCCATTTCTTGCAGGTCCTCTGGTGCCTGACGTTGCCTTTTTTAAAGAGAACTGGAAAAAGTATGCTTTTTTCGTTGCTCTGTACCATGATCAAGGATTAATTCCATTTAAAATGATCCATAGTCGCACAGGTGGCTGTCATGTAACCGTTGGACTTCCTATTGTTCGAACCAGTGTCGATCATGGCACAGCTAAAGATATTTTTGCCCAAGGAAAGGCTCAGCCAGAATCTATGATTGCCGCTCTCAAATGGTGTGAATTATTAATCAAAAGAAAGGATTCTTACAATGCCCTATGATTCAGTTATTTTTAGGGAATATGATATTCGAGGAGTTTTTGAAAAAGAATTTGACCTGGAATTCGCTTATGGTCTTGGGAGGACTTATTCAACTTATCACTATCAAAAAACACAACAGGCCCATTCCACAGTAGCCGTTGGTTATGATGCTAGAATTTCAAGTCCAGCTATTTTTAGAGCTCTCGCTAAAGGCCTCAATGAAGGGGGACTTGATGTTTTGAATCTGGGACTAGTCACAACACCCATGAATTATTTTTCTAATTTTTCAATTAATGTCACTGGTTCTATCATGATTACCGGGAGCCACAATCCTCCTGATTATAATGGATTTAAAATCTGCCTTCAAAAAAATACTCTTTTTGGTTCAGAAATTCAAAATCTCAAAAAAATATTTGAGGCTCAAAATTGGTATGAGGGAGCCCTTGGCCAAACAAAAGACTTTGATATTTTTCCTCTTTACATTAATCGTTACCAAGACGAATTTAACAAGCTTGGTCCTATCAAAGTGATCCTCGACTGCGGCAGTGGTGCCGCTGGTGTGATTGCCCGAAAGCTTTTTAATAGTGTAGGAATCAACCCCACAATTCTTTGTGAAGAACCCGATGGTCGGTTTCCCATTCATCATCCAGATCCAACTGTTGAAAAAAATCTTATAATGTTAAAAGAAGCGGTTTTAAAAGAAAATGCCGCTGTCGGTATTGGTTTTGATGGAGATGCTGACCGTATTGGGCTTGTCGATGAAAATGGAAGAATGGTTTATGGGGATGAATTAATGGTGATAATATCACGAGATATTCTTGCCCATAAAAAAGGGGCAAAAATTGTTGGTGACGTCAAATGTTCTGACCGCCTTTATTCGGACATTAAAAAAAATGGGGGAGAACCCATTATGTGGAAAACAGGCCATAGCCTCATAAAAGACAAAATTAAACAAGAACAGGCTCCTTTTGGTGGAGAAATGAGCGGACACATTTTTTTTGCCGATCGTAACTATGGCTATGACGATGCTATTTATGCTGGTCTACGTGTTGTAGAAATTCTTTCAAAAACAGGAAAACCCTTGTCGCATCTCTTAAATGACCTTCCACCTGCTTTTAATACTCCTGAAATTCGAATCGACACCACAGAAGAAAAAAAGATTTTGATCGTAGAAAAATTAAAAGAAAAATTTTCTCACGATACAGAAGAATATACAGTTAATCTCTTGGACGGAATTCGCATTTCATATAAAGATGGATGGGCTCTAGCAAGAGCATCGAATACTCAACCTGTTCTTGTCTTAAGATTCGAAGCCTATTCAGAAAAACGATTAAAAGAAATTCAAGACTCTATTGAAAGCATTGTAAAAGATTACTTATAGTACGAATTAAAGATGGTTTTTATAACTTTTTAATCAAAAGCCATTCATTTTGATAATTTTTATCATCATATTACTTAAGAGCCAGGGCATTGACTTGGCAATGAGTTAATCATGCACAGACAATCATAAGAATTTAATAAAAAACGGAGATTTCTATCTCCGTTTTTTGATCTTTTGAAAGCTCTTAATAAGTCAATCGTACTTACAATTTATAACTCTTTGAAAGGCACTAAAGTGCCTTCACTCAGATAAATAAAATGAGCTTAGATTTTATTATTGATAAATAAAGCAATCAAGAAAGCCAAAATAACAAGAGCTTCAATAAGCGCTAATGCTACAATCATTGGAGTAAAAATTTTATCTTGAGCAGCAGGGTTTCTAGCAATACCTTCAAGAGCAGCGGCAGCTGTCTTAGACTGAGCTTGAGCTCCACCAAAAGCAGCAATACCAATAGCTAATCCAGCACCAATCGCCAACATACCAGAATTTCCAGCTGATGTGGTTGCCGTAACTTCTTCAGCAAAAGCAGGTAGTGAAGACACAAGTGCTACTAAAATAAGTGTCATTTTTTCAAAAATATTTCTCATGGGATGATTCTCCTTTTTTTATTTTTATTATTGTTTGTTAATTATATTTAGTGTTCATGTGCCGTGGCCATTGAGATATAAACCATAGAAAGCAATGTAAATACAAAGGCTTGGATAAAACACACAAAAATACCTAGTAAATAAAAAGGAATGGGAACAAGAACTGGTACAAGATCAAGAAAAACACCCAGAACAGTGTGATCTCCCAACATAACGTTCGCTAAACGCATTGATAAACTAAAAGGCCTAATAAAATTTGAAACTAATTCAATAGGCAACATGATCACAGCTAACGGTAAGAAGGGTCCAAGAAAGTGCTTTAAATAATGAATACCGTTTTCTTTGAGTCCATAATAGTTATAGGCAGCAAAAGAAAATAAACCCATTGCAAATGTTAAATTAATATTTTCTGTGGCAGGAACAACACCAGGGAGAACGCCCATTAAGTTATTGAATAAAATAAAAGTAAATAAGGCTGTGAAAAATGGAACAAACTTTCTGCCATGATGACCAATAATCATGTCCACTAAACCCACAATAAACTCTGTCAGAAGTTCAAAAATCCCACGTAATGAAAAGCGACCTACAGGAACTACAGCCTGATCTCCAGCACCTAAGGCTCTACGACCAGCGATTGCAGCAATAATAAGCACTACTGAAACAACACCAACAGTAGCGACATGTGCTAGCTCATGACCAACACCAGGAACTAAATTTGCCCAAGTAAATGACATTTTAACCTTTTAACTTATTAATCCCAAAAAGATGGTAAACCAAAAACAAATTGGAGTCCTTCATACAATAACCACTTCAATAAGAGCAACCAATTTTTTAATATCTCTACGAATTATTCATTTTTTTCAGCATAAAAAGAATGTGAGCAAACCATCCACCAAGGCCAATAAAAGATATCACAATCGTAAATAGACCCTTAGCATGAAAGGTCTCATCCAGCCATTGCCCTATCCATACAGAAGCCATAATAACTCCAACAGCCTCAAAACCCATTCCTACAAATATCAATCCTTTATTTTTCATTTCTTTAGTCTTTTCTTAGGTTGATTTAAAAGTCGATCTTTTATCTTCTTTATGCGCAAATCGATATAATCTTTAGGTTGATAATAGCTTTTCATCTCCTCAAGAGTCTTCAAAGCATCCTTATAGGCTCCAAGCTCTTCAAAACACAGAGCTAAATTAATTCCAATATTCTCTTTTTTTGATTTTTCAGGAAATTGAGCCATCATTCGCTCAAAAGATTTAGCTGCATCTGTAAATTTTTTAAGTGCTTGTTGAATATTAGCTTGAAGCAAATAGACGTCAAAAAGAAAATCTTCCGAAAGGTCCTGCTCCGTTAGAAAATGATTAGTTTCACTCCATGATTGAGAAAATTGGCCTAAATAATAATAAGATCTTGCGATAGCCAGTCGGACTCGTAATTTTTCTTCCTTTGGCAAATCACCTGAAAGGAGCTTGCTATATTCCACCAAAGCCTTATCATACCATGCCAGGTGATCAAAATAAATTTGAGCAATTTGATTCTGCGACCTCCATCGCTCTTCAGGATCTTTAGAATAAAGAATCAAAAATTTCAAAAGATCGATCGCTTTTTCATAATTTTTTACTTCATACAGCAATATCTTAAGACTCTCTCGAGCCGCGCGAAGCGAAATGGAATTACTAGGTTCTCTTTTCATTACTTTTTCAAAGTCTAAAAGAGCATCACTAAAATCACCTCTTGATTGGCTCTTAATACCCCGGTCAAATTCAACTTGTTGTCGAGACTGACATCCAACATTGAAAATAAAGAATCCAACATAAAATAAAAATGAACTTAATTTCACAATAAACCCTGCCGAATATCGCAAAGAAAAGACTCTAAGCTAATGAAGACCTGCATCTCCTCCATTTGCAGATTCATCCAAAGTCATTGTTGTATCAAGCAATGTGGCTACTCCTGTCACAAGCTCTTCTTTATTAATATTTAAAAGTCTTACTCCTTCTGTATTCCTTCCAATCACTGAAATTTCACCACAGCGAGTTCTTATGACCTGCCCTTTATCGGTTGTGATAATTATCTCATGTTTGTCACTCACTAGCTTCGTAGCAACAACATGTCCCACTTTTTCGGTAATTTTCTGAGTGATTAATCCAATGCCTCCTCGGCTCTGAACTCGGTAATCTGCTATGGAAGCTCTTTTTCCAAAGCCTTGCTCTGTCACCATCAAAAGTGTTTCTGTTGTCTCTTTGGCAATAATTTCCATGCTTACAACAATATCGCCTTTTCCAAGGGTAATTCCCCTCACCCCTCGAGCGGATCGTCCCATGGATCTCACATCGCCTTCATCAAAACGAATAGACATCCCTTCTTTGGTTGCCACGAAAATTTCACTGAGCCCATCACTGAGCTTTGCATCAACAACACTATCATCAAGATCCGTTGTCAGAGCAATAATACCGGCCTGCCTTGGATTTGAAAATGCTTCAAGAGGAGTTTTTTTAACCACACCTTGTTGGGTAATCATGACTACATATTTTGAATCACTAAACTCCTCAACCGGCAAAACAGCTTTCACTTTTTCATTAGAGCCAAGATTAAGCACATTAGCAATAGACTTTCCTTTTGAAACTCTCGTCCCCAACGGTAATCGATGGACTTTAACCCAATAAACCTTACCCTTATCTGTAAAGACCAAGAGCGTGGTTTTTGTATTAGCCATAAAAATATTAACAACAAAATCTTCTTCTCTCGTTTCAATACCTTTTAAACCTTTGCCACCCCGTTTTTGTAGACGATACTCATCAGGAGACATCCTTTTGATATAACCCGTATTGGTATATGTAACAATCATACTCTCTTCGGCAATGAGGTCCTCATCTTCGATATCTTCTGAAGATCCTTCTAATTTAGTTCGTCTTTCATCCCCATAATTTTCTTTTATTTCTTCTAGTTCTTTAACAATAATTTTATAGATCTCTTTAACATCAGCTAAGACTGAATTGAGCCATTGAATCAGTTCCATCAATTCCTTTAATTCAAGTTCGATCTTTTCTCTCTCCAAACCTGTTAATCTTTGAAGTCGCATTTCAAGAATGGCTTGAGCTTGCCGATCACTGAAGCCAAATGTCGCCACAAGAGCTTCTTTAGCAGAATGAGTTTCCTTTGAAGCACGAATCACAGAGATCACAGCATCAATTTTATCCAGCGCAAGAATAAGGCCTTCAAGAATGTGCGCGCGATCTTTCGCCTTTCCTAATTCAAAAATACATCTTTTGGTTACAACTTCTCTTCGATGATTAACAAAAGCTTGCAACATTCCTTTGAGATCAAAAAGCACAGGTTGATTATTGGCATCCAGAGCCAACATCATAATTCCATAACTGACTTGCATTTGAGTAAACTTATAGAGTCGATTCAATATAACACTGGCATTTTCATTTCTTTTCAGTGTTATAACAATCCTCATTCCTTCCCGAGAGGATTCATCTCGAATATCCGCAATACCCTCAATTTTTTTCTCATTGACAAGATCTGCAATGCTTTCAATAAGTTTGGCCTTGTTTACTTGATATGGAATCTCAGAGACAATAATTTCTTCACGATCCTTGATTTGAACAATTTCAGCGACTGCTTTTATGCTGATAATACCTTTCCCTTTTTTATAGGCCTGTAAAATTCCTTCTCGGCCAGCAATGATACCTGCTGTTGGAAAATCAGGCCCAGGAATTAATTTTATCAATTGGTCAATAGAAACATCAGGGTTGTTAATCAATTCAATGCAACCATCAATGACTTCTCTTAAATTATGCGGAGGAATATTAGTCGCCATACCAACTGCAATACCAGCACTTCCATTAACGAGAAGATTTGGAAACTTTGATGGTAAAACTAACGGAATTAAAAGCGAATCATCGTAGTTAGGGCCAAAAGAAACCGTCTCTTTTTCAATATCTGCTAATAACTCTTCTGCCAGTGAAGTCATTCTAACTTCTGTGTAACGTTGTGCTGCTGGGCTATCACCATCAATAGATCCGAAGTTACCTTGTCCATCAATAAGTGGATATCTTAACGAAAACTCCTGAGCCATTCTCACCATGGTATCGTAGACAGCGACATCTCCATGAGGATGATACTTACCAATAACGTCTCCGACCACACGAGCTGATTTTTTGTACGGTTTATCATGAGTGTTATTTAAATCGTACTGTGCATACAAAATACGTCGGTGCACAGGCTTTAAACCATCTCGTACATCAGGCAAAGCTCTACCAACAATAACACTCATAGAGTATTGAAGATAAGCTTCTCTCATCTCCTTGTTAATATCTACAATGCTAATACCTTTTTGATTTGAATCATTTGTTTCTTGCATAAAATTTCCAATTTAAATTAAACATCTAGTTCACGAACAAAAAGAGCATTCTCATTGATAAATTTTCTTCTTGGCTCTACTTGTTCTCCCATTAAAATACTAAAAATCTCATCAGCAGCAACCGCATCTTCAATGGAAACTTTTAAAAGACTTCTATTCTTAGGGTTTAAGGTCGTTTCCCAAAGTTGCTCTGGATTCATTTCCCCAAGACCCTTGTAACGTTGAATGTAATAACCCTTTTTTGATCCTTCTAAAACGGCGTTACAAAAAGAAGGGTATTCTGTGAAATTTTGCTCTTCACTAGAACCAATCTTGCAACGAATGGGCAACGGTGTCTTACTAGAAATTTCATTCCACATTCTATGAAGTTCTTTCCACTCCGGCATTTGAACTAATTCCTTAGTAAGAGTCGTTTCAGAATATTCCCCAAAACGAGACGCTGATAAAATAATTTTTGTTTCAACTTCTGTAGTTTCAATTTTTAATTTTGCGTCTGAAAAATTCCAATTTTTGTTGTTTTTTATTTTTTCTAGTAAATGTTGTCCAAGTTCTTCTGCTGAATGAGTTTGACTTAATATCTGTTCAACATCCTTATTTTCTTCTAATAAAGTTATAAGAATTTCTTTAGCAAATCGTCTTTCCATAGATTCAAGAACATAGTTTAATTTCTTTGTATTAAGGATAACCTCTCTTAGTTCCTCTTTAGAAACTACTGAACTCGTCACTTGAATATTATCTAAACCAGAAGAAAGTAAAAACTCTGTCAATGCGTGATCATCTTTGAGATAAGTTTCACTTTGTCCTTTTTTAGCTCTATAAAGAGGGGGCTGAGCAATATAAATATACCCTCTTTCCATAACTTCCGGCATCTGCCTATAAAAGAAAGTGAGAAGAAGCGTTCGGATATGCGATCCATCAACATCCGCATCAGTCATAATAATAATTTTGTGATATCGAATTTTATCTGGATTAATATTATCTTTTCCTATGCCTGTTCCCAAAGCTGAAATCATCATTTTGATCTCATCATTTGTTAACATTTTATCGAACCGAGCTTTCTCAACATTGAGAATTTTACCTTTAAGAGGAAGTACGGCCTGAGTTTTGCGATCTCTTGCTTGTTTTGCCGAACCACCCGCTGAATCTCCCTCGACCAAATACAGTTCGCAAAGAGCTGGATCTTTTTCTTGGCAGTCAGCCATTTTTCCAGGTAAAGCTCCTGAATCTAATGCTGTTTTTCTGCGAGTCAGGTCTCTCGCTTTCCGTGCAGCTTCTCGAGCTCTTGCGGCTTCTACACATTTTGAAATAATTGTTTTAGCAGTTCCAGGATTGCGATCAAACCAATCTGCAAGCTTTTCATTAACCAGAGATTCAACAATACCTTTAACTTCATTGTTTCCTAATTTTGTTTTTGTTTGCCCCTCAAATTGAGGTTCACGAACTTTAACAGAAACAACAGCGGCTAAACCTTCTCGAATATCTTCACCTTCTAAATTAGATTTTAAATCTTTAAGAATATTTTTTTCTGTTGCATAAGCATTTGTTGTTCTCGTTAAAGCACCTCGAAAACCTATGAGATGAGTTCCACCTTCGATGGTATTGATATTATTACAGTAAGAATAGATTGATTCTGTGTATGAATCATTCCACTGCAAAGCGACCTCTGCTTCAACTTCATCTCTTTGGCCTTTAAAATAAATGACGTCATTATGAGTTGCTTTTTTTGATTCATTTAAATAAGTAACGAATTCTGCTAGTCCATTAGAATATTGAAAATCCTGTTTTTTACCGGTTCTTTCATCTTTCAATGAAATATGAAGACCAGCATTTAAAAAGGCGAGTTCTCTAAATCTATTTGATAAAATATTATAATCGTAAACCAAAGAAGGATCTTTGAAAATTTCTCTATCTGGTAAAAAGTTAACCTTCGTTCCTGTTGAAGTTGTTGTTTCAATTTTTTGCAATTCTCCATCAGAAACTCCGCGCCGAAAGCTTTGTTTCCATATAAAGCCATCTCTTTTCACTTCTACGGAACAACGAAGCGACAACGCATTTACAACGGATGCGCCAACCCCGTGAAGTCCACCAGACACTTTATAAGAAGAGCCATCAAACTTACCACCAGCATGCAAAACAGTATATACAACCTCCAAAGCTGACTTTCCCGTTTTATGCTTATCAACAGGAATTCCTCTGCCATCATCTTCAACCGTAATAGACTCGTCACCATGAATAGTGACTTGAATTTGTTTACAAAAACCAGCTAATGATTCATCGACAGAGTTATCAACAATCTCATAAACTAAATGGTGATACCCTTTAAAAGAAGTATCTCCGATATACATTCCCGGCCGTTTTCGAACAGCTTCAAGACCCTCTAAAACTTGAATAGAATCAGCACTGTAATTTTTTTCTGCAGCAACTATTGTATTTTGTTCCGACACCTTCACTCCTCATAACTTGTGTCTGACTTAAAACTCATTTTATCGAAAGACTTTGATATTCTTTTAGTAGAATCTTTTAGAAAAATGAACTTTCCGCCCTCTTTATCAAAGTTTACAGAAAAGAAAATCCCCCACGACTCACCGACATGAACCTCTGTTTTTGCCCTGTTAAATCACGGCAAAGATATTGGTCAGTAGTCGTAATAAAAATCTGTCCTTCCATCCTATTTAATAATTTCACCAGATTGGCCCGAGTATAGCTATCCAGTTCCGATAAAACATCGTCTAAAAACAAGATAGGTACTGTATCATAGGCCCTCCTATGATACATCATTTGAGCCAATTTAAAAGCTAATATAAGCGTTCTTTGCTGCCCTTGCGAACAAAAAATTCGCGAACTTTTATTATTGACTAAAAAATTTATGTCATGTTTCTGCGGACCCACTAAACTATGTCCTACCGCCATTTCTGCTTGGCTTAACTCTATCGTTCTTGTCTGAAGACTTTCAAAAACCTGATCTTGTTTGTAATGCAATGCATTTTTATCTGATATTAAGTACTCCACAGAGATATCCACAGGTTGATGATACAAAAGGGATGCAGCATTTTGAAAATCTTCAGATAAAGCATTTAAACCACGAATTCGACAATGGGTGAGTTCTGTTGCTAACGAAAGAAAAGGTTTTTCATATGATGCCAATAAATGAAAAGCCTGGTCCCTTGAAATTGTTTGATTCACATAAGATTTTAAAACCTTATTTTTGGATTTCAAAACTTTAGAGTACTCGTCGAAAACCCTCTGATAATTTAAATCTGGACACATTAATAAAAACTGATCAACCAAATCTCTTCTTTCAGAGCTTCCTTCTTTAATAGAGTTCAAGCTTTCAGGACTAAAAAGAACCACTGGAAATTTTGATGACAGACGGTGAGATGAAATTTTTTTCTCATTTTCCCAATGTAACTTTCTACCGTTGTCTATTGAAAACTTCAATTCATCAATCATTTTATTTTCAACAGAAAGAGTCACAGAGGCTTGCTTATTCCCAGCTCGGATAAAATCAAAATTGTCTCCAAACCTAAAAGTTTCACCTGTTAAACACAAATAAATTCCTTCAATAAAATTTGTTTTTCCTTGTCCATTGTCACCGAATAAGATAGTGAGACCTGATTCTAATTGAAGTTCAATATCATTGATATTTCTAAAATTATGATACCGAATCGAATTGACCTGCATAAAGTCTTTCCTTCTTCATCAGTATTTCATTGGCATCAGAACGCAAGTGTAATTTGACTTATCGTGAATTCTAATTAAAAGAGGAGAGTTCGGAGCCATGAGCTGGAGATCAACAAGTTCTGAATTATCTGCAGATAACATCTCCAATAAATAACGAGCATTTAAAGTGGCCTTAAAGTCAACGCCCTTGTAATCTATCTCAATTTCATCAAAAGCTTCTCCAATTTCTTGTCCGCTGGTGCTGATTTGAACTTTTGATTCTTTAAAATCTAACATAATGCTTTTTGATTTCTGATGAGCATGAAAAGAAACCCGCTTCACGGCGCTATGAAGTGATTGTCTTGGTACAATGATATGATGATTAATTTTTTGAGGAATGAATTTTAAAAAATTTGGATATTTACCTTCTATCAAACGAATAAGTAAAACAGTCTCTTTGTGCTTAACAACCAGTTGTGCACCCTCAATGGCAAGTTCCACAGAATTATCCACAGTTTCTAAAAGTTTATTCAACTCATTCAAACCTTTACGAGGAATAATAACCCCATTAAGTTTAGAATTATCTTCCCCATAATTAACTTTATCCACAGAGTTGCTAACAACTGCAAGACGATGGCCATCCGTTGCTGTCATTTTAATATGAAACTGTTGGTCTTCCCAATAACGTTCAAAGTGAACAGCATTGAGGTGATATCGTGTATCGTCGTTTGATATGCAAAAAAGAACTTTAGAAATCATTTCTTTTAAAACAGAGGCTTTAATTGTGATAAAATCACAACTTCCAATCACTGGAAAAACCGGATATTGATGAGGATCACTTCCTTGCAATTTAGATTGATAACGCTTTTGTTGGATTTGAACCCAAAAATTTTCCTGAGATTTTATTGTGACAGGTAGATCATTAAGTTCTTTTACAATCTCATTCAGATACTTCGCATGAACTGTGGCTTTGCCTTTTACAACAATCTTGGCTGGAGCTTTTGCAGCAATACTGATTTCAAGGTCTGTTGCATATACAGAGACATGATCATCTTCTGCTTCTATCAATAAATTAATCAGATAAGGCATGTTGGTCTTTTTTTCAGCTACTGTTTGTGCTAAATAAATAACCTCCTGTAGATCTTTTTTTTCTATTTCAAAATGCATCTTTTCCCCCATCTATATAACTTCTAATTATTATTTTTAAATCTAGTAGTAGTAGTAGCATTATGTATTCTGTAGATTGTTACCTAAACCTTTAATTTTAATGAACTTTCAATGTTGATAAAGGTGTGTAAAAAAGCTCCTCATTCTTTATTATTTTGTTGAAAACTCATTTCCACAAAAGAGTCCACAAGGCTTTCCACAGGTTTATACAAAATCCACAATCACAACCCGTTGATATTGTGGATTCTAGTTGTTAACTCATCGATATCTCTCTTTAAATCAGGATCTGTGCCTTGTAGATTCTTAATTCTTTCGCGAGCATTAATGACAGTGGTGTGGTCTTTATTTCCGAAAGATCGGCCAATGTCTGTCAATGATTTACCTAAATGTTTTTCAATTAAAAACATACAAACTTGTCTTGGAACGACGATAGATTTTATTCTACTAGAACCCTTAAGGTCTTGGATTCTAACTTTATAATAATCTGAAACAACCCTTTGGATATCTTCTATGGTTGCTGTATTTTCGTATTCCTGGATGGCTAAAACTTTCCTGGCGAGATCGGTATCAATTTGTAAGCCTTGGAGATCGGCGAACATTTTAAGTCGGTTTAGATTTCCTTCTAGTTCACGAATGCTTGTTTTAGAAATTCTTGCGATATAGTTAATGACATCTTCTGTGAGTTTAACACTCATTCTCTCAGACTTATATCTTAAAATAGCCATTCTTGTTTCAATATCAGGCATTTGGATATTAGCAATAAGGCCCCATTCTAAACGAGATCGAATACGATCTTCAAGACCAAGAATCTCTCTGGGAATTCGATCACTTGCGACAATTACTTGTTTTCGTTTTTCGAAGAGCTCATTTAAAGTATGAAAAAACTCTTCTTGAACAGATTCACCTCTTCTTAAACCCTGAATGTCATCGACAAGCAAAACATCAAGCCCTTCTCGATATCTTTGTCTAAATTTATCCATCTGACCATGACGAAGAGAAGAAACGCACTCATTAATATAGCGATCAACGGACACGTAAACGACCCTCATGTGAGGAGACTTCTCTTTAATGTGATTTCCTGCAGCAATAAGTAAGTGAGTTTTACCCATTCCAACGGGACCACAAATAAAAAGAGGATTGTAACTGCTGCCTGGGTTTTGAGCTATGTTATAAGTTGCAGCATGAGCAAATTCATTGTTTTTTCCAACAACAAAGGTTTGGAAAGTATAATCAGGATTGAGGATATCATCAGTTTTGTTTTTTTGGCTTTGTTGTATTTTAAATGGAGTCCCATGATTACTGATAGAAGAAGGAGGTTCATTAACAGTTACAGATTCTTGTAAGAGATGGTGAGTATCCATCATATACTCATTTGTCATAGAGTCTTGTATAACTAGCTGAATATTAAAAGGTTTTTTATAAACATTAACGATTTCAGAGACAATTCCTTCAAGATTATTTGAAATCCAATAATGATGCATTTTTGAAGGAACGCCCAGGTAAAACATCATGACTCCCTGGATTTCTTCTGTTTTTAGCAGTTGCACTGGTCCAAGCCAAGTTTGAAAGAGCTTATTCTTATCGTTTCTTGTCGTCAGATTAGACTTTATTTGAGCCCAAAGATCTATCAAAGGATCCACTGACACCTCTTTTTCAAATATTAAAATGACTGTAAAATTGTGGAAAAGTCGTAGTAACAGACTCAGAAATTGTTTTCAACTGTTGACCTAGACGCTCCATTGTGATTTTATCACCACTCTTTTTTGAGTTGGCACAATCTGATTTAAAATTAAGCTTTAAAGACATTAAGTTTCAGAGAAGATGTCAGCGTAAAGTTTAAAAATGGCTTTAGTATTAACAGGTAAAATTATAAAGGCGGAATACAATGAAACGAACATATCAACCAAGAAACAAACGTCGCAAAAGCACGCATGGTTTTCGCGCTAGAATGGCTACAAAAAATGGACAACAAGTTCTTTCTCGAAGAAGGGCTAAGGGGCGAAAACGACTTGTGATTGCTATTGGTGGAAAATAACAATAAATTAAGTCGCTCTGATCGGATTAATTTTCAACACTTAAGAAGTCATGGTTTTAAATTTCATATTAATCATTGGCTTCTTGTTTACTGGCAGTTTACCGATAGAAGACAAATCAGAATTCTTTGGAATATAAGCCGCAAAGTATCTAATTCGGTAGTGAGAAATAAACTTAAAAGATGGTGTCGGGAGTTTATCAGGGTTCAGCTAAAAGATATTTGGTTGGTCAGTGGTCTTGATATAAATGTTGTTTTTAAGCCGTTTGAGAAAACCTTTTATAGGAACCTTCGAAGTGAAGAAATGTATAGAGAGTTATTTAAATTTGAAAAAAAACTCAGGGATTCTGTTAGAAAAAAGTCTTAAAAATTTTTCGATCTTTTTGATGTTAGTATATAAATCCATTGGGTCTGTTCATTTCGGTGGATGTTGTCGTTTTGAGCCAAGTTGTTCTGATTATTCACTAGCATGTTACCAACGATTCACTTTTCTTAGAGCTACACAATTAACTATAGAGCGATTATTGAGTTGTAGGCCCTTTGGTAGAAGAGGGTACGACCCAGTGCCAGAACAAAATGGAGTATTAGATGAATCAAGATAATAATTTTATGGATCCACGTACTCTATGGGCTATTTTACTGGTGGGGGTTATTTGGTTTGGTTGGCAACAGTATATAAATAAAAAGTATGGAGCACCGACCAAACAAACCTCTGAAACAATTGTTGAGAATCGTGAGGGTCACCAGCCTGCATTAGTTGAGTCTGGAAAACAAGGTGTGATTGAGAATTCTCAAAACACAAACAAAAAAGATAATACAATACCAGAGCAAAAGATAAGTTACGCAAATTCGCTGTTTAAATTAGAGATTTCCTCGAAGGGGATGTCTTTGAAAAATATAGAATTGAATAGGTACATAGGAAGAGACGATAAACCGATACTGTTTTCTGGAGGAGAGGGTGGTTTATTTGCAACAGTCCTTGGGGGTCAGCAAATACATTTTGACATAACCAAAGAAGACGAAGGTCGTTTTATTGGCAAAGCTGAATTGAATGGGATTACAGTTCAAAAAAGAATGATCTTTTTTGACCAATATAATGTTCATGTGGAAACTAGAATAGACTCAAGTCAAAATTCAATCCCAAGTCTTTCAATGACCCTTGAAGAAGAGGTTAAAAAAGTAGAAGAAGGAAGTATTTTTGCGCCACCCTTGGAAACACAAGAGATTGTTGTCCTTAATCAAGAAGGTGAAAAAGATTTTAATTTAGCACAAGAAAAAGAGGGCATTCATGCTCTTTTAAAACAAACTTTTTTAGCCAGCATTAACAGTCATTATTTTAGTACGGCCTTTATTGATAAATCCGAAATAATACCCGATTTTTTAATTGATCATAAAGCAACAAATCCATTTATTAAAGGAACTTTAAACTATCCTTTGATTAACGATCATAAAAATTTAGTATTAAAGGGAGTTGGGTTTTTTGGTCCTAAAGACACAGGTTTATTAGAAAAAGTGGATCCCTTATTAACAAATGTTGTACGATTTGGCTTTTTCTCGTGGATTGCAAAGCCACTTTTGAACACAATGAAGTGGTTTAATGGTGTCGTAGGTAACTGGGGCTGGTCTATCATTCTGCTAACTTTATTAGTTCGAATTGTTGTTATGCCTCTTCATATCATGTCTTTTAAGTCTATGAAAGCCATGCAGAAAGTTCAGCCTCTTATTAAGAATATTAAAGAGAGATATAAAGATGATCCGATGGCTTTGAATCGTGAAACGATGGCTTTAATGAAAAAACATAAAGTGAATCCAATGGGTGGTTGTTTGCCTATGTTACTTCAGATTCCGGTCTTTTTTGCACTCTATCGAGTTTTTAGTGAAAGTTTAGAACTTTATAAGGCCCCTTTTATTTTTTGGATTCATGATTTGAGCGTAAAAGATCCTTATTATGTGTTACCTATTCTAATGGCGTTAGTAATGTACATCCAACAAAAGATGACTCCAACAACAATGGATCCGGCTCAAGCCAAGATCATGCAGTTTATGCCATTGATATTTAGTTTAATGATGATTTCTTTACCAAGTGCTTTAACTCTTTATATGTTTGTGAGCACTTTTTTTGGAATAATACAACAATACATGTTTTTAAAAGATAAGAGCTCAGTGGAGTTAGCCAAAGCTTGATAGATGGAGGGAAAAATGGCAGGTTTTTTTAGTAAAATTTTTGGTGGTGGTAAGAAAAAAGAAGGTCCAGCTGAAGTTGAGAGTTTGATTGAATCAACAATTCAGGGGATTCTGGAGCGGGCTGATTTTAATTTGAAGTTTAGCCTTACACATACCGAAGAAAATGATGAGCCCGTAGTTATTGTTAATTTTGATGGACCTGATGAGGATTTATTGAAGGATCGAGAAGGTCAATTAATTGACGCTTTTCAATTATTAATTAAAAGGGTTCTACAGCATCATTTACCTGAAGATAGAACTAATATTGTAGTGGATTGTAATGGGTACAGAGAAGAATCAAATCAAGCACTGATTGATCTTGCAGAAAAGCTCAAAGGAATTGCTTTAGAAAAGGGTCGATCTGTTTATTTTAGAGCTCTTCCCCCTAAGGATCGAAAAGTCATTCACCAACATCTTGCAAATGACCAAAGAGTGAAAAGTCGTTCAGTTGGTGATGGTTTATACAAGAAGATCAAAGTTTATCCTATTAAGGGGCAAAGACCTGACATTGAAGATGAGACGACTGCTGAATAAATATGTTTGGTGGAGATAGGGATTTAGATACTATTTGTGCTATTTCCACTCCTCCAGGTTTGGGAGGAGTTCACCTCATTAGAATTTCTGGGGACAAATCTTTGTCTCTGACAAGATGTTTTGCTCCTTTTTTGCCAGGAAAGCCAGAGTCTCATCGAGTTTATTTTGGAACTTTAATTTCAGAAAAAAACTCTTCTGAACCTATTGATGAGGTTCTTATTACCTATTTTAAAAGAGGGTCTTCTTTTACAGGAGAAGAAACAATTGAAATTTCTTGTCATGGAAGTCCTTTTATCGCACAGCAAATTATTAAAAATGCAACTTATTATGGAGCACGGGTCGCGGATCGCGGAGAATTTACTTATCGTGCTTTTTTAAATGGTAAAGTTGATTTAGTTCAGGCTGAAAGCGTTCTTTCTTTGATTCATAGTGAGAGTGAAAAATCACTACAGGTGGCAATGAACCAACTGAAAGGCGGCTTATCATTTAAATTAAAGGCTTTAGAGTCTGAGGTTACAGCTTTATTGGCACGACTTGAAGTTTCTATTGATTTTACGACTGAAGATATTGAAATTATTAATGCTTCTGAAATTAAAGAGAGAATTCAAAAAATCCAAGAACCTATTCTAACATTATTAGGCTCTTTTAAATCAGGACAAAGAATTCAAAGTGGGTTTGAAGTTATTCTTGTTGGGGAGCCTAATGTTGGAAAATCGAGTCTTTTAAATCGTATTCTTTTTGAAGAGCGAGCCATTGTCACACCTATTCCGGGAACAACGCGTGATCTTATTCAAGAGCAAATAATGATTAAAGGTGTAAAAGTGACCTTAACGGATAGTGCGGGCATGCGAGAGACCCAAGATCCCATAGAGCAATTGGGGGTTTCAAAAACAAAACAGGGTATCCAGAGAGCAGACCTTATTTTAGCTGTTTTTGATGTTTCAAATCCTCATTTTGAATCTTTGGTTCCTCAGCTTCCAGAGTCTCTTTCAAACATTATTTTTATTGGGAATAAAGTCGATCTAATCTGTCATGAAGAGCAATTAGAACTATTAAAAAAATTGCAAAATTTATTAACTCAATTAAATAAATTCCAAAATGTTTCTGAAGCTGAGACTTTTATTCAAAAAAGAAGTATTTTTATATCTGCAAAAAGCGAGACAGAAGCTTTAGTAACTCAAAACCAGGTTCTAAAACTCATTGAAAGCCATTTAGAAACAGGAAGTTTTGGAGATGAAGCCATCCTATTTCAGGCTCGGCATTATGAAAATTTACAGCGAGCTTCTGAATGTTTAGTAAGAGCTGGACTTTTGGCCCAATCTTCATCGAGCCCAGAGTTTTTGGCACTGGAAATCAAAGAAGCCTTAATACGCATTCAAGAGGTTTTAGGCGAACAATTTGATGATCAGATTTTGGATCGAGTCTTTAGTGAGTTTTGTATAGGTAAGTGAAGATCGTGCTATTGCTGATTGATTGAATTTCCACAAAGTTAATGAATAGAGGGTCCTATTATGAATTATGATGTCATTGTTGTTGGGGCAGGGCATGCCGGAATAGAGGCCTGTTTAGCAAGTGCAAGGCTTGGTCTAAAGACTTTAATTGTTACAACAAACACCAAGAGAATCGGGTATATGAGTTGTAATCCATCCATCGGTGGTTTAGCTAAGGGGCACATGGTTCGAGAGATTGATGCTCTTGGTGGGAAAATGGGATTTGTTGCTGATGCTACTTGTATTCAATTTAAAAGACTTAACAGTAGAAAGGGCCCTGCAGTTCGTGGTTCCCGAACACAAAATGATAAGCACTTGTATTCTCATCTTATGACACAGTTTATTTATAGCCAACAAGGCTTGGATATTCTTGAAGGTGAAGTGAAGAGTTTGATTTTAAATTCAGGTGTGTGTTCTGGAGTTATTCTCAAAGATGGTTCTCGTATTCAATCTCAAACTGTTATTTTGACCACGGGGACTTTTATGAATGGGGTTATGCATTTTGGTTTGAAACAGATTCAGGGAGGAAGAATCGGTGATGACGCTTCGGTTGGGCTTTCAGATCAACTTTCTGAATATGGTTTTGAAGTTAGGCGTTTGAAAACGGGGACTCCTGCGCGGTTGATCAAGGGGAGTATTGATTGGTCTAAAACCATACCTCAATTTGGAGATGATCAATTCTATCCATTTAGTTTTCAATCTTCTCGAAGTTACCAACTACCGCAAGTGCCTTGTTTTTTGAGCCGGACTAATGAGAAAACTCATGAGATTATTAGGAATAACCTTCATCGTTCACCCATGTTTTGTGGAATTATTGAAGGTTCTGGACCAAGGTACTGCCCTAGTATTGAAGATAAAATTACTCGCTTTTCTGACCGTGAGAGCCATCAAACTTTTTTGGAACCAGAAGGCTTATCAACAGATCTCATTTATCTTCAAGGAATTTCGACAAGTTTGCCAGAAGAAGCACAGCTTGAATTTTTAAAAACAATACCAGGTTTAGAAAATGTGAAAGTAGCAAGGTTTGGTTATGCTGTTGAGTATGATTTTATCGAGCCCACTCAAATTTACCATAGATTAGAAACTAGAACGATTAAAAATCTTTTTTTAGCGGGTCAGATTAACGGAACAAGTGGATATGAAGAAGCTGCAGCTCAAGGTCTAATTGCTGGGATTAATGCGGCTCATTCTGTTCTTGGAAGAGAAGAGTTTATTTTGGGAAGGGAAGAAGCTTATATTGGGGTTCTCCTTGATGATTTGGTGACAAAAGGAACAAAGGAGCCCTACCGGATGTTTACCTCCCGTGCTGAACATCGGTTAGTTTTGAGAGAAGATAATACTTTAGATAGATTAGGTGAGGTGTCTCAAAAGATTGGTTTAGTCGATGAAAGAGCCATTGAATTAATGAACCAAAATAATCAGAGAAGAGAAAGCTTATTATCTCGGTTAAAATCCGCAAGAATTAACCCCTCTGCTATCATACAAGAAAAACTCTCACAAATAGGCACACCAGTTTTGACAAAGTCCTTAACTTTTGAAGAGTTATTGCGTCGTATAGAGGTTACAAGTTTAGATTTAAAACAGCTTGGATTTGACATGGATGAGGACCCTCAGATCAATGAAAGTGTTGAAATTGAGGTTAAATATTCTGGTTACGTGAAAAGACAGTTAGAAATCATTGAACAAACAAAAAGACTTGAATCCCTTAAACTCTCAGAATCAATAAATTATTTTGAAATCAAAGGTTTATCATCAGAAGAAATTGAAAAACTATCTCGAATTAGACCACGGACTTTAGGCCAGGCTCGGCGCATTAGCGGTGTTAATCCCTCTGCAATTCAAGCGATTATGATATACTTAAAAGGTCATCAAAAGAAGCTAAGGGAGTTTGACATTGGACTACTTCAATAAACGAAATAAGCCACCAGAGGATAATAAACAAAAAGAATTATGGCGCATTAAAGAGTGGTTTGGTGATTTATCAGAAGATCATGTAAATAAACTTAAGTTATTTAATTCTGAAATTATTAAATTAAATCCTTCTTTAAATCTTATTTCTGAAAAAACAATTCCTTTTTCAGATGTCATTCACTTTGCTGACTCTATTATGGCGAGTAAAGAAATTGTTAAAGACGCTAAGCCTACAGCACTTGTTGATATTGGGTTAGGAAATGGATTTCCTGGAATAGTACTATCAGTTCTTTTTCCTGAGGTGAAGGTAACCATTTTAGATAGAGATCCTAGAAAAGTTGAATTTGTAACACATATTTCGAAGTTATTAAATCAATCTAATTTAACAGCGAAGGTTATCGGACTAGAGGCTATTCCTTCTGGTAGCTTAGATTTAGTTATCATGAGGGGCCCAACAGCTATTTCTAAAGCTATTTTAGCTTTGCGTAAGCAGGTTAAAAAAGGTGGAAGTCTTTATATGATGAAAAGTGAGGAATGGGCGACGGAGATTGCTAATATTCCAAGTCAGTTGTGTAGCTTCTGGATTCCAAGCCTTGTTGCCGAATATCGTCTTCCTGTTGGAGAAGTAAAATTTGCAGTGATTAAACTTAATAAAATTGCAGATTAAGGTCCTGCTAACTTGTTCCACGTGGAACAAGTTAGTAAACAAGACTATAGTATCTAATAAGTTTTTCTTTATTCCTTAAAACCTACTTTTAACTGATTCAAAAGAGAGTTTATTAATTTATTAAGTGTTGCTAAGTTAAAATAAAACTTCCCTATTTAATTAAATCGGACTTCAGCTTTAAAAATACCTCTATTTAATTTGAGAATTTTATTTTTTACAATTTGGCATAATCAACAAGGTTTGAGTGGTTGATTCATCACAGTTTTTATTTTACGAAAAAAGGATTCAAGTGAAGTGATTTTATACCAGTTCCAAAGTTAATATCTTATTAATTTGAGCTCGTATTTGAGTCCTTGAAATTAACACGGATTTTTTCCAAAAAACTCGTTTTGAAATAAAATTTATTCATTCATCAGAAGGAGATATCGTAGTGGATTCTTTTTCTTCTTTTAAGTTTTCTATTGGCTTATTGGCGGGTTGACGTTGCTGTCCCCATATTTGAGCTTTTTTAAATTTTTCAATCTCTTCTTTATTGTTCCATTCCTGGCCTTTATTAAAGGCCTCAAGGTATGCGTTTCGTACGAGTTCTTCGCGGCTTAGAAGTTTTAGCTTCCAATATTTAATTTTTTGCTCCAATTTTCTAATCTCGCGTTTTGTTACATCTGCTTTAGCCCGTGCTGTTTTTATATCAGTTGTTGTGAGACCAGGGTCTTTTGATTTCATTATGAATTCGAGATGTTGTTTTGAGATATCTGCAAGCTTTGTTTCAGTCATCACAAGTTCTTGCTTTAAGCTTTGATAAATATAGTCATTCAAATGTGGGTTTGGGATGGGTTTTTTACACCCATAAAGAAAGAAACATATAATGATGAGAAGCTGCTTTGATAAATGCATAATGTTCTACGTGGAACATCGGCACAGAGAGACAAAATCTTGAGTCGAGAGAATTTACTTGCCACAGTAAAAAAAATTGAGGACCGTTTAATAAATGGAGTTTATATATGGCAAGAACAATATGTATCGCGAATCAAAAAGGTGGAGTTGGAAAAACGACAACGTCAGTAAATCTTTCGGCTGCGTTAGCTCATATAGGTAAGAGAGTTCTTTTGATTGATTTAGACCCACAGGGAAATGCTTCTAGTGGGTTGGGCCTCAAAAAATCAGAATTTCAGGATCTTAATATCTATCATGTGCTTATTGGCGAAAAAACAATAGTAGAGGGGACCTACACTACAAGGGTTGGGAGCCTAAAGGTCGTTCCATCGACCTCAGATTTAGTTGGAGCTGAGATTGAACTTGTAGATACCCAGCATCGTGAGTTTAAATTAAAACAAGAAATTCAATCCATTGCTTCTGAATATGATTTTGTTATTTTGGACTGCCCGCCTTCATTGGGTTTACTCACAGTAAATGCTTTAACAGCTGCTGATAGTTTTTTAGTTCCTCTTCAGTGTGAATATTATGCATTAGAGGGGTTGAGCCAACTTTTAAATACAGCGGGTCTTATTAAGAAGAATTTAAATCCAAATTTACATATTGAAGGCATTGTTCTTACAATGTTTGATACAAGGAATAATTTAAGCCATCAGGTTGTTGCAGAAATAAAAAATCACTTTGGCGAGAAAGTATTTAATGCTGTAATTCCAAGAAACGTTCGATTAAGTGAGGCACCATCTCATGGACTTAATATTTTAGAGTATGATATTAAATCGATTGGTGCGGTAAAGTATTTAGAGCTTGCAAAGGAATTGGTGCATCGCGTTGATTCCCTGTCTGTACAAGAACAAAACCAACTTATTAATAATGATAAAGATATAAAATTAAATGATAATTCAATAACTGAGGAAGAAATCAATGGCTGAAAAAGGAGTTGAACAACAAAAAAAAGGACGTTTGGGAAGAGGGTTAGGATCGCTTCTTGGAGGGCCCCCCGTATCAGATGCAGGTAAACCATTAGAAAACTCAACAATTGAAAAACAACAAAATAAATCATCAGGGGTTGGAGCTTCAGCATCCCTAGATAAAGTGCCTGTCACATCTCTAAACTCTAAGGGGACGGCTGGGACAACGACTGCAGCCACTACGAGTGGTCCGGTTATACAGCCACCTGCAGTTCCTCCAGAAGCTCGTATTTGGAAAATAGCAGTTGAAAAACTGCATCCCAACGAATTTCAGCCACGTCAAAAGTTCAACAAAGACAGTCTTAAAGAGCTTTCAAGTTCCATAAAAGACAAGGGAATTTTACAACCAATCATTGCTAGAAAGCATGCTAGTGGGGCGTTGGAAATTATTTCTGGAGAAAGGCGTTGGAGGGCCGCGCAAATGGCGGGGCTTCAAGAGGTTCCGGTCATTATTAGAACAGTGAATGATCAGGATTCTTTGGAGTTGGCGATCATTGAAAATATTCAAAGAGAGGATTTAAATCCTATTGATGAAGCCGAAGCCTATCAAAGATTGGCTCAGGAATTCAAATTAACCCAACAACAAATTGCAGAAAAGGTAGGGAAGGAAAGGGCTACGATTGCTAACTCTCTTCGCCTTCTGCTTTTAGCAGATCCTGTCCGAGATATGTTAGTTAACCATGAGCTTTCTGTTGGCCACTGTAAAGTACTGTTATCTATAGAAAATCCAAAAACTCAAGCGGAGCTTGCTAAAAAAGTGCAAAAGGATCAATTGAGTGTTCGCGCTCTTGAAAAACTAGTGGTCAAAGCTCAAAAAGGATTATCTTTTGAGGATGATACAGATGATCCAAAAGAAAATTTAAAGAAAAAGATGGTAGCAACTCTTGCTGAAGAGCTTCAAAAAATATTGGGAACCAAAGTGGCCATCGACTATTCAGAAGGAAAAGGAAAGTTAACCTTATCTTTTTATTCTGATGATGAGCTTAATCATCTGACAGAAAAGTTGAAGCAAGCATGGAAGAAATAGCATTAACTAGGACCTCAGGAAATGTAACTGCAATCCTAGACCAAGGTGCTAGTTTTGAAGGAAAGCTCACTTTTGAGGGAACTGTTCAGATAGGAGGTAACTTTCGGGGTGAAATTTTTACGAAAGACACCCTTGTTATTAATTCTGGTTCAAAGGTTATTGCTGAGATCGAGGCTGAGACTATTATTATTAGTGGCTATGTCGAGGGAAATCTTTTTGCACGTAAAAAGGTTATTATGAATCCACCTGCTGTTTTTAAGGGCACGGTTACAACGCCAAGTCTTAAAATTGAAGAAGGAGTTGTTTTTGAGGGAGCCTCTCATATGCCTAAAACGTAAAAATGAAAAATAATTATTCTTGACCATAAAATAAAAGAAATGCTACTTCCAGGAACTCTCACTTGAAACCTAGGATTTAGTAATGGCCATACTCAATCAGCTCGGAATAAATCATACTACTTTTTATTGTTTTTTGATTTTTGTAGTAACCTTCTTTTTTCTTAAAGAAATTTTATTTAAGCCCTATTTTGTTGCCTTTGAAGAGCGGGAAGGCCGGACTAAAGGTGGTGAAAATAAAGCACGAGACTATCAGTCTAAAACAGAGGGTTTGCAGAGGGAATTCGAAGAAGAAGCAAGAGATGTAAGTGCAGAAATTAAGTCAATTTTTGATGAGACAAGAGGTCTTGCTTCAAAAGAACATGGAAAACTTGTTACAGAAGCTAAAAAAATAGCAGAACAGGTTGTTGAAGAAACACGAGAGCATGTTGCTGCTGAAGTTAAAAAAGCTCAAGAACAGATGAGAGTTGAAATTCCCGGTGTCGCACTATCCATCACTAAGAAAATGCTAGATTAGGTAATTAAAATGAAGATGATTTATTGGATATTATTCGTAAATATTTTTTCGAGTGTCGTATTAGCATCTTCGGGTGAACATCACGAAGATGGGGTTCCGAGAGTTGTTTTCTATCAAGCCATCAATGTTTTTATTATTTTTGGTTCTATTGTTTACTTTGGACGAACAAAAATAGTGGCTTTTTTTAATTCTCGTAAAAATCAATTTTTGCAGGCTCAAGAAAAAGCACAATTAAGTCTTCGGAAGGCAGAGCTTGAGTACACTGAGGTTAAATCTAGTTTAGATAAACTTAAATTAACGAGAGCGGAGTCAATTTCAAAAGCGAAAACAGATGCTAATGATATGAGGACACAAATGATTCAAGAGGCTCACTCATTAGTGACAAAAATTAAGGCAGAGGCTCAAGTGACGGCCAAATTGGAGTTGGAGAGAGCCAAATCTCAGTTAAAAGAACAAATAATCAAAGAAGCCTTTGAACTTTCTAAAAGAGATTTATCATCAAAAGCTACTTTCGATGATCAAAGAAAGCTGCAGGAAGATTTTATTTCTAAAGTGCAGGTGGTCCAGTGAATCAGTTGTCTATTATTTCAAAAAGATACGCAAAGGCACTTTATGCTGTCGTTAAGGATAAAGTTGCTGCATTGAACGAATTAAGAGTCATTATCAAGATTATTTCAGAAGATACGGCTGTAAACAGTTTTTTTTCATCAAGTTTGTATTCAGAACAACAAAAATTAGAGATTTTTGATAAGGCGACTCTTGGTAAAGGCCTTTCTGAAGATATTACGCATTTTCTTAAGCTTATGATTGGTAATGGACGCTCAAATCACCTTCAAGATACTCTTTTAGCTTATGAGGCTCTTGTTGATGCTGAAAATGGTGTTACAAGAGGGGTTGTTCGTTCTGCAATTAAGTTAGATTCTGAGGCCCGACACAAAATTGAATCTGTGGTTTCTCAGTTTATAAAGAAAAAGGTCATTTTAAATTATTCTGAAGACCCAAAGCTTGTCGGTGGTATTTTAGCTCAAGTTTGTGGATGGACATTTGAAGATACATTAGATTCTCATTTAAGAAGATTAAAAGAAGATTTGAATAGGAGAGCGAATTAATGGTGGATACTCATATTCGTGCAGACGAAATAAGTCGCGTATTAAAAGAACAAATTGCTCAATACTCTAAAAAAGTAGAAGTCAGTGAAACTGGAAGTGTTCTTTCAGTTGGTGATGGAGTTGCTCGTGTTCATGGCCTTGAAGGGGTTATGGCCGGGGAGCTTGTGGAGTTTCCAGGTGAAGTCTACGGAATGGTATTAAACCTAGAAGAATCTTCTGTAGGTGTTGTTGTTCTTGGTGAAGACCGAGAAATTAAAGAGGGTGATCTTGTTAAGAGAACCAAAAAGATTGTGCAAGTTCCAGTCGGTGAACCTCTATTGGGACGAGTTGTGAATGCCTTGGGAATGCCCATTGATGGCCGAGGTCCTTTAGAGACTAAAGAATCTCGTATTATTGAATTAAAAGCTCCTGGGATTGTGAAAAGAAAGTCTGTTCATGAGCCATTACAAACAGGATATAAAGCGATTGATTCTTTGATTCCTATTGGTCGCGGACAAAGAGAATTGATCATTGGAGACAGGCAAACGGGCAAAACAGCCTTAGCTATCGACGCAATTATTAATCAAAAAGGCCAAGGTGTTTATTGTTTTTATGTGGCGATTGGCCAAAAGCAGTCTACTGTTGCTGGTGTTGTAGAAAAGTTACGTCAAGCCGGTGCGATGGAATATACAACAGTTATTGCAGCTAACGCATCTGATCCTGCTCCTCTTCAGTTTTTGTCGGCTTATTCAGGCACAACTATGGCTGAGTATTTTAGAGATACAGGTCGCCATGCACTTATTATTTATGATGATTTGACTAAGCAAGCACAAGCTTATCGTCAGTTGTCGCTCCTTTTACGAAGACCTCCTGGACGCGAGGCTTATCCTGGAGACGTATTCTATGTTCACTCTCGTTTGTTAGAGAGAGCCGCAAAGCTTTCCGATGAAATGGGTGCTGGTTCATTAACGGCTCTTCCAATTATTGAAACTCAAGCTGGAGATATCTCTGCTTATATCCCAACAAATGTGATTTCAATTACAGATGGACAGATTTTCTTAGAGTCAGATTTATTTTATAAAGGGATAAGACCTGCTTTGAATGTTGGTAAATCAGTATCACGGGTGGGTGGGGCTGCTCAAATTAAGGCCATGAAACAAGTGGCTGGCTCTATTAAGTTGGAATTAGCTCAATTCAGAGCGCTTGAAGCTTTTGCTGCCTTTGCATCGGATTTGGATAAGGCATCTCAGCAGCAGTTGTCTCGGGGCCGTCGATTGGTGGAATTGTTGAAACAGCCGCAATATGCGCCGCTAAAGGTAGAGGATCAAATCATTTCTATTTTTGCAGCAACTAATGGTTATTTAGATGAAGTTCAAGAAAAAGATGTTCAAAGGTATGAAAAAGAATTACTTCAGTTCTTGCATCAGAAGTACTCTCACATACCAAAAAACATTGCGAGTGATAAGCAAGTTAAAGATGAAACTAAACAGCTTTTAGTGAGTGCCTTGCAGGAATTTAAAGCTATTTTTCAACCAACGAAGTAGTGGAATACGATGGCTAGTTTGAAGGATATTCGTGCTCGAATTGAGACGACAAAAAATACTCAGCAGATTACAAAAGCCATGAAAATGGTTTCTGCCGCTAAGTTGCGTCGAGCTCAAAATAATATTATTAATATGAGACCCTATGCTCAAACTTTAATAAAGGTGATTGCTGATATTGCTGCAACTCAGAGAGTGCAGCACCCTCTCCTCACATTAAAGCAAGATCAAAAGAAAGTGCTTGTTGTCGTTCTTAGTAGTGATCGTGGCCTTTGTGCTGGTTTCAATGCAAATATCAATAAGTTTGTTGATCAATATTATAAATCCAGATCGAGTGATTTAGAAAAAATGGACTTTCTTTTTATTGGTAAAAAGTCAGCTGAGTTTTTTCAAAAAAGAAAGTTACCTATTATTGATGTGATAACCAAGTTAGATCGTGAAATTTCACATCAATTAGCATCTAAGGTTTCTGAGCGTCTTTTAAGTCACTTTTTACAGGGTGATTACGATGAAATTAGAATGGTTTATAATGAGTTTAAATCAGCTATTTCTCAAGTTGTCGTAACGGAAACATTATTTCCCATTGATTTAAGTAAACAGACTTTTAATAAGCAAGAAACTTCTGTTGGTTTTGCTATAGATATGATTTTTGAACCTTCTCCAGAAGTCATTATTGATGAACTTTTAAAAAAACATTTTTCTGTTCAAGTTTATCGATGTATGTCTGAAAGCGTCGCCTCAGAACATGGAGCGCGGATGTCAGCAATGGAGAGCGCTACGAATAATGCAAAAGCAATGATCAATACCTTGACGTTAACTTATAATAAGTTGCGGCAGGAGAAAATTACAACAGAGTTGATTGAGATTACCACTGGGGCAGAAGCTTTAAAATAGAATTAATGTTTAGGAGATTAAGATGAATTACGGAAAAATTAAGCAAGTTATGGGTCCTGTTGTGGACGTGGAATTCGATGGTGGTGTATTGCCTCCCATTACAACAGCATTAAGAGTAACGAATAAAGGGATTGATTCAAAAGAACATAATTTAGTGCTTGAAGTTGCTCAGCATCTTGGTGATTCCGTAGTCAGAACTATTGCAATGGATTCTACAGATGGGTTAATCCGCGGTGAAAAAGTAATGAATACCGGAAACATGATTACAGCTCCTGTTGGACGTGAAGTTTTAGGAAGAATTATTAATGTTATTGGTGACCCTGTAGATGAGGCAGGAGATTTGTCTGTTAAAGAGAGATGGCCTATTCATCGTCAAGCACCGAAGTTTGAAGATCAAACAGTTGCCACAGAAATGCTAATGACAGGGATTAAAGTTGTTGATTTATTAGCCCCTTACTCGAAGGGCGGTAAGATTGGCTTATTCGGTGGTGCAGGTGTGGGTAAGACGGTTTTAATCATGGAGCTCATCCGTAATATCGCCACTGAACATGGTGGATTTTCTGTATTTGCTGGGGTGGGAGAAAGAACTCGTGAGGGAAATGATCTTTGGATGGAAATGAAAGAATCTGGAGTTCTAAATAAAACAGCTCTTGTTTATGGTCAAATGAATGAACCTCCTGGAGCCAGAGCTCGTGTGGCTTTAACAGGATTAACAATTGCAGAGTATTTCAGAGATGTAGAGAATCAAGACGTTCTTCTTTTTGTGGATAATATTTTCCGATTCACTCAAGCGGGAGCAGAAGTTTCAGCTCTTCTAGGCCGTATTCCTTCTGCTGTGGGTTATCAGCCCACTCTTGGAACAGAGATGGGAGGACTCCAAGAACGGATTACTTCTACTAAAAAAGGATCCATTACCTCGGTACAAGCCGTTTATGTACCAGCGGATGACTATACGGATCCAGCTCCTGCAACAACCTTCACCCACTTAGATGCTACTACCAATTTAGATCGAGATATTGCAGCTCTAGGAATTTATCCTGCGGTTCATCCGTTGAGCTCCACTTCTAGAATTTTGTCACCTGATATTGTTGGAGAAGAACACTATAAATGTGCTCGAGATGTTCAAGCAACTCTTCAAAGATATAGAGAGTTACAAGATATTATTGCTATTTTGGGAATGGATGAATTAAGCGAAGAAGATAAGTTAATTGTAAATCGTGCGAGAAAAATTCAGAGATTTTTATCTCAACCTTTCTTTGTTGCTGAGCAGTTCACAGGGATGTCTGGTAAATATGTTGATGTCAAAGATACAGTAAAAGGATTTAGAGAAATTTTGGATGGAAAACATGATAGTCTTCCAGAACAAGCTTTTTACATGGTTGGTTCTATTGAAGAAGTGATCGAAAAAGCTAAGAAGTTGGCACAATGAAATTGACCCTCGTCACCCCAGAAAAAAGAATTTTGATTGGGCAAGAAGTGACTGAAGTCACTCTCCCAGCTTATAAAGGTGAGTTGAATATCTTGCCTGGTCACCAGCCTTTGGTGACCACACTGGTTCCTGGCATTATTCGGTATAAAGCAACAAATGGTACAGAAGAAGCTGCTTCCATCAGTTGGGGCTATTGTAATATTTCTCCTGAAGGGGTGAATGTTCTCGCTGAGACTGTTGAGACCGCTTCAGAAATTGACTATAAGGCAGCTCAACAAGATCTGGCTTCTGCTGAAAAACGGATGTTGACGGAGACAATGGACGACGAAACTTGGAAACAACTTCAAGATCAACTTGACCATGCGAAGGCTCGTTTAAAAATGGAAAGTATTGTTAAACACTAGAAATACTAACCCAACGGTTGCGCTATTTTAATCTCAGACGAAGCTATTAATTAGCATTATTATTTTAATTTTTCTAAAAGCTCTAATTCTTCAAAAATTCTTGAAATAGAAATTTGATTCATGCGAATCGAAAGCTTAGAATCTGGAGCAATGGCGTATTTCTTGTTTTCTCGCATGGCTAATTGAATCATGGTCTCTGGCTTCAGTGGCGTTTTTTCAGAGAAAATAAGAGAGAGATTTTTTAATCCTGCAGTAAGATCTTTGATTCCTAAATTTTTACATTTGAGTCGCAAAAGCATGACTCCCATCAGATTAAGGACAGGTTCTGGAATTGGTCCAAATTGATCTTTGAGATCATCTTCCAACTCCACAAGTTCATCTTGAGATTTTAAATGAGAAAGCATTTTATAGTATGAGAGCCTTAATCTGATATCTGGAATATAAGTATCAGGAATGAGTGCTGGAATGCGTAGATTGATTTCGGGATCTAATTCGATGCCAGAGGCTTCTTCTCCTTTAGCTTCAGAGAGCGTTTCATTGAGTAAATCCATATAAAGTTCATAGCCAACGAGATCTGCGGCTCCCGATTGTTCAACGCCAAGAATATTACCGGCTCCTCGGAGTTCTAAATCATGTTGAGCCACAATGAGCCCGCTTCCTAAGGCAGTGTTTTCTTGAATGACACGGAGGCGTTCCTGGGCGATTTTATCAATCGTTTTTCCTTTTGGAACCAGCAAATAGCAATAGGCTCTTTGTTTCGATCGTCCAACCCGACCTCTTAATTGGTAAAGTTGTGAAAGCCCCATTTGGTGGGCATTATCAACAAAAATAGTATTGGCTCTTCCTACATCGACTCCCGATTCTACAATGGTAGTACAAACAAGAACATCTATTTCATGATTGAAAAAAGCAATCATAGTTTGTTCAAGCTCATCTTCATTCATTTGTCCATGGCCGACTCTAATACGCAGCTCTGGAAGAAGGTTACGAAGTTCGTCTGCAATGCCGTAGATACTTTGAACTCTATTGTGAATAAAGTAAACTTGCCCTCCGCGCGAGACCTCGGCTGTGATGGCTTTTTTAATGGTTTCACTTTCAAATTTACAGGTGTAAGTGCGTGTTGGTAAACGATCCACAGGAGGTGTATTAATAAAACTTAAATCTCGAATACCAACAAGGCTCATATTCAATGTACGTGGAATCGGTGTTGCTGAAAGAGTGAGAGTATCTACGGAAGAACGCATTTTTCTGATTTTTTCTTTATGAACCACTCCGAATTTTTGTTCTTCGTCAACAATAAGAAGGCCTAAGTTTTTAAAAGCAATATCTTTTGAAAGAATCCGATGAGTTCCTATTAGAATATCCACTTTTCCATCTTTAATATCAGATAAGGTTTTTTTCATTTCTTTAGAATCTACAAATCGATTGAGAGCTCGAATTTCTAGAGGCCAATGATGGAAGCGTTTTTTAAAAGTTTCAAAATGTTGAAAGGATAAAACAGTGGTGGGAGCTAAGATGGCTACTTGTTTTCGATCTTGAGCCACTTTAAAAGCAGCTCTCATCGCAACTTCTGTTTTACCAAAGCCTACATCCCCGCAAATCAAACGGTCCATAGGTTTTGAAGAGATTAAATCAGAAATGACGTCTTGGATGGCTTGTGATTGATCTTTTGTTTCTTCGTAGGGAAAACCAGACTCAAAGGTTGCGAAATCCGCGTCAGGAATTGAAAATGGAGATCGCTCCAGTTGGGAGCGCATGGCATAGAGTTGCAATAGTTCGTTAGCTACGTCTTTGAGATGACTTTTAACTTTAACTTTAGCTTTTTCCCAACTGGTTCCTCCTAACTTATCAACAGAAACAGAGGCGAGGCCACTGGAGTATTTTTGTAGTTGTCCTATTCTATAGACAGGAAGATAAAGCTTATCTGCATCTTTATAAGAAATTTGAATGAATTCAGAATTGAAACCGTTCACGGGCATGATTTTCAGCCCTTCATATTTTCCAATGCCATGTTTAATATGAACGACATAATCCCCAGGATTTAAATCGCCAAAACTCAGTCGTTCAAACTGTTTTTGAACTTCTTTTTGACTCTGAGATTTTTTGAGGCGGGATTTACTCCCTAAAAAATCATCATCCCTTAAAAAGATAACTTTTTCGTCAGTAAAGCGAAGGCTTTCTCCTAGATAAAGAGGTAAGATGTGAAGCAAATGAGGATCTCGTTTTTGCCACAGCGACCAATCTTCAAGTAAAAATTCATCATCTTTTGTGAGCTCGACTTTAAAGTTAGATTTTTCTAAAAAGAATTTGAGTCGATCAGCTTGTTGATGGTTGCGTCCAAAAATAAAAATTGTATATCCATCTTCGCGCCATTTATGGAGACGAGTATGAATCGACTGTAACCAAGATTCGCTTCCGACAGATTGGCTTTGGAGGAGATTGAAAAACTCTGTGGGCTTGTGAGTTTGGTAATCAATAATTTCAGGGAGATCATGAGTCTGCGTATTATTATCAATGAGAATGCGATTAAAGGTGACAATACGACTTTCTAAAGGAAACGAGATTTGATCAATGGGGCTAAAAAGATGATTCCAAGGGGGGCGGATTGTTAGAGTTTCTGAGTGGTCATAGGCTTGTTTTATTTCTTCTATAAAAAGATCACTAGTTCGATTTACTTCTAAGCCATCCAAAAACCAAACACTTAACGGACTAGAAAAATGCTCTACAGGAGAAGTGCTGTTATTATAAAAAAATGGCAACATGAAATCAATACCTGGAAAAAAGTGATTGCGAGTTAGGCTTAACAGAATTTCATGGACCTCATCTTTATTAACAGATCTATTTTCTAATGATAGACGAAAATGAAAAAGGACTTCGTCAATGGAGATTTGATCATAGACCACTTCATGAGCCGGAACTACGTAGGCTTCTGGTAGAAGCTTTATGGTTCTTTGTGTTTCAGGAGAGAATAAGCGGATGGAGTCAATGAGGTCTCCAAAAAGTTCAATACGGATAGGGTATTCAAGAGCGGGAGAGAAAAGATCAATGATGCCTCCTCTTATGGCAAACTGCCCAGGATCTTCTACGAAAGGAGCCGATTGATATCCTAAGCGTTCTAGTTTTTTGGTGAGATTTGCATTGAATTCGGTACCCTCTGAAATTTTAAAACTGACTTGATGAAGTTGTGAGAAGGGAAGTGTTTTTTGCTGAAGGGCTTGGACGGGCGCAATAAAAATATCACCTGGTTTGGCATGGGCGGCGGCATGAATCCAACCAATTCTTTTTGTAGCTACAAAATCATTGGGGATGAGTGTGGAGTAGGGTGAAACATCATGAAAGGGAAGAAGATAGATTTCTTTTGGATAGTGAAAGGCGACGAGATGCTGCTTTAGAGTTTCTGCATCTTCTAAACTCGCTGTTACGATCAAGTGTGGTAACTCATTGATTTTCTTTGAGTAGGATTGAGCTAGAAGAAAAGCAAGTGCCAAAGAAGAATGGGTACCAATGATGTCCACTTTCTTTTTTGAAAGAGTAAAGTAACGCTCAAGAATAGATTCCAGATGGGGATTCAAATGACTTATTTTCATAGAGTTCGGTGTTATGCCATGAAACTGGTCATGAGGGAACAAAACTCTTTAGCACATTATTCTTGGAATTCACCTTAAGTGTGATTATAACTAATCACTATTGTGAAACTTATTATTAATACATTTTAGTTTTGCTTTGAGTGCCAATTCAAGATTGGTTGTTTTGAGCAAAGATTTGTTTTTATAGAGATGGTTATGGCAGAGGGGTGTGGGCATGCCTTTAGGTGGAGTGATTTTTTTATTTATTTTCATATCAGCTTTTGGAGCCTTACTGCTTTTTATTGCTAATAGAATTGGCAATCGAATCAAGAGTGTGAGTGATGTTAAATCCGCTCCTTACGAGTGTGGTATTCCTGGGATTGATAAAAAGGATACAAAAATATCGGTTAAATTTTATCTCACAGCGATTTTGTTTATCCTTTTTGATATTGAAATTATTTTCATGTATCCATGGGCTCTTACTTTTAAAGATTTTATTTCAAATTCCATGGGGTGGTATTCATTGTTGTGCATGGGGTTCTTTCTTTTAGTGTTTATTTTTGGACTTGTTTGGGAAGTGAAGTCTAAAGCGTTGGAGTGGGAATAATGGGATCAGATATTGTAGAAATTGGAATTAATGGGATCAAACTTGTTCTTATTTTTTTAATGATGGTGCAGGCGGTTCCAATTTTGGTGTGGGTTGAGCGGAGAGGGTCTGCTTTTATTCAGAATCGTTTGGGTCCAAATCGAGTGGGCCCCTTGGGTTTACTTCAGCTTTTGGCTGATGCTGTAAAATTTTTGACTAAAGAAGAATTTGTTCCAGCAAAGGGCGTACCTTTTCTTTACTATATGGCCCCTATTTTTGCTCTCGTTCCAGGAGCTGTTGCTTTTTCCGCCATCCCCATGGCGACGCCTCTGCTTATTGATCGCTTTGAGCTTTTTGGGCAGATGTGGGGTCCCTATACCATTTTATTCCAAGGATATGAGATTGGCGTGGGTGTGGTTTTTGTTTTGGGAATTTCATCTCTCGCAACCTACTCTATTTTAATGGCGGGCTGGGGTTCTGGAAATAAATACTCTTTATTGGGAGCTCTCCGAGCTAGTGCTCAAATCATTAGCTATGAATTGGCATTAGGTTTATCTATTGTGGGCGTTCTACTTTTAAATGGCAGTTTTAACTTTGGTGAAATTATTGCAGCTCAACAAGGACCCTTAGCTTTTACTTTTATAGGTCACACTGTAACAGTGCCCTTTCTTCCTAATTGGGGTGTTTTTTATCAACCGATTGGAGCTTTATTGTTTCTTACAGCTTGTTTTGCTGAGAGTAATCGGCTTCCCTTTGACCTGGCAGAGGGTGAGGCTGAACTTGTTGCGGGTTTTCACGTGGAATATGGGGGCTTTAAAATGCTTCTCTTTTTCATTGGAGAGTATGGTCATATGATCGTGGGTTCTTCAATGTTTATCGCTTTATTTTTAGGGGGCTACCATTTTCCATTTCCTGGAATCACACCTGAAGTTTTACGTTATTATGCTACGGAATTAGGATATGGACCTCAGGGTGTGAGTATTTTCACCGCTCTTATTCTCTTTCTTTCATTTTTTGTAAAGCTAGCTCTGTTACTGTGGTTTTTTATTTGGGTGCGCTGGACTTTGCCTCGCTTTAGATATGATCAACTGATGGACTTAGGCTGGAAGACGATGCTTCCTTGGGCTTTGGCCAATACCATTATTACTGCCATTGTTATCCAAATTTCTAAAATTTAAAGGAGCCTTAACGTGACAACAGATGCATTTTTATTTTGGTTTCTTGCTCTTGTTACTTTTATTTCTGCTCTCGGAGTGGTTGTTTTTGCAAATCCTATTTTTTCCGCTTTGAGTTTGGTGATGACTATGGTGACGGTGGCGGCTTTATTTGCGACATTGAATGCTTTTTTTCTCGCAGGGGTTCAGTTGATTGTGTATGCAGGAGCCGTAATGGTTTTATTTGTGATGGTCCTGATGCTTTTTGATTTACACAAAGAAAAAAAGGCTTTTACGCAAGGAGCTTTCTCTGGTTCTGTAAAATTATTGTTAGGTGGCTTGTTAGCTGGTTTGATTGTTGGTGCTGTTTCTATGTCAAAAGAGCTTTACAAGGCTATTAGTGATCAAGCGGTTACAAATAGTGCTACAGGCATAGAATCGACAAAAGCCTTAGGTCAATTGCTTTTCACACAATACATTTTTAGTTTTGAGGTTCTTGGCATTCTTTTGTTGGTTATTGCTATCGGAGTGGTTGCTCTTGCAAGAAGTAAAGGTGGGACGCATGTTAAATGAAGCGTGGATTGAGCCTGGATTAAATCATTACCTTATGTTATCAGCGATTATTTTTTCGTTAGGTCTTTTGGGAGTCCTTTTAAGAAAAAATGCCATTGTCATGTTGATGAGTATTGAGCTCATGCTCAACGCCGTTAATTTAACCTTTGTTGCTTTTAGTAAATATTCAGGAAATATCAATGGTCAAGTCATGGTATTTTTTGTGATGACCATTGCGGCGGCTGAAGCTGCTGTTGGTTTAGCAATAGTAGCTTCTATTTTTAAACGATTTAAAGAAGTGAATATTCGGTTCTTTGAACATTTAAAGGGTTAATTATGGATCATCAAACTTTAGTCGCCGTACTTTTATTAGCTCCTCTAGTGGGTTTTTTCATCAATGGATTCCGTTATCGAAAACACAATCATTTGGTTGCGGGAGCTATTGCAACCACAATGGTTTTTATCAGCTTTGTTTGTTCGATTCTTTTATTTTTAAACTTAACGGAAATGAAAGAAGAAAATCGTCGTATTGTTGTGAGTTTTTTCGAATGGCTTAAAGTTGGAAATTTCAAGGCGGAGTTTTCTTTTGTTATTGATCAAATCAGTGGCATCATGATTTTAATCATTACAGGGATAGGCTCGCTCATCCATTTATTCAGCATAGAGTACATGCATCATGATAAAGGTGTTGCTAAATATTTTTCTTATTTGAATCTCTTTGTTTTTAATATGCTGCTTTTAGTTTTAGGCAGTAATTTACTAGTTATGTTTGCAGGCTGGGAAGGTGTCGGACTCTGCTCTTATTTATTAATTGGCTTTTGGTTTTCAGATGAATCAAAGGCAGCTGCAGGAATGAAGGCCTTTATTACCAATAGAATAGGTGATGCTGCATTTCTTATTGGGATGTTTATTTTATTTTTACAGTTTGGAACGATTGATTTTGCAAATTTAAATGGTTTAGCGCCATCAACTCCAACGCATGATTGGTTAAATCCTTTAACGATCGCTTGTTTATTGCTTTTTATTGGAGCCACTGGAAAATCAGCTCAAATTCCCCTCTATGTTTGGTTGCCCGATGCCATGGCCGGCCCAACCCCTGTTTCCGCTTTGATTCATGCGGCGACAATGGTAACAGCAGGGGTGTACATGATCGTTCGCTTGAATCCTATTTTCATGGCTGCGCCTAATGCTTTATTGGTTGTTGCTATTGTGGGAGCTGCCACTGCAGTGATTGCAGCGTCTATTGGTATTGTTCAAAATGACATTAAAAAAGTTCTTGCTTATTCCACTGTCTCACAATTGGGTTATATGTTTTTGGGTGTAGGCGTGGGTGCTTTTGGATCTGCTTTATTTCATTTGATGACTCACGCTTTTTTCAAAGCACTTATGTTTTTAGGTTCAGGCAGTGTGATTCATGCCATGCATGAAGAGCAAGATATTCAAAAAATGGGGGGGCTAAAAAAGTATTTACCCATTACTCATCTGACTTTTGCCATGGGTTGGTTAGCTATTTTAGGGTTTCCTGGATTTTCAGGATTTTTTTCTAAAGATGAGATTCTTTGGATGTCTTATCATTCGCCAATGGGTCATCCTGCACTTTGGGTGGCAGGTGTCTTAGGGGCGGTAATGACTGCTTTTTATATGACTCGTCTAATGGCGCTTACTTTTTGGGGTGAGAGTCGAGTTCCTAAAAATATTCATCCCCATGAGTCTCCAGCCCTAATGTGGATACCGCTTGTTGTTTTAGCGATATTATCGGTTATTGGAGGATGGATTGGTATTCCCCATATTATTTCAGAAATTTTGCCAGGCCACCCAGCCAATATTTGGGAGCATTGGTTAAATCCTATGATTACTAAAATTCCAGGTCTTGCGGCTGCCAATCCTCAGGAAGAATGGACGTTGATGGGAGTTTCAGTAACTTTAGTTCTTCTTTCCAGTGGTATTGCCTTTATCTTTTATGGGAAGGCTTCAGAACTTCCTTCAAAGCTCTCTGAAAACTTTGGGGGATTGTATCGCCTTTTAGTAGACAAATACAGAGTGGATGAATTCTATGAAAAGGCTTTGATTCGACCTTTTGTTTGGTTGAGTGAAAATCTTTGGTTGCATGTGGATGTGTCTTTTATTGATCGTTGTACTCACTGGTGCTCAAATTTTGTAAAAGGAGCAGGAGCGATGGCAAGAACAGTACAAAATGGAAATTTACAGCAATATGCAATGTATATGGCACTGGGTCTTGTGGTCATTCTTTCTTATATATTAATGAGGTAATTCATGTTGCTTTCAACAATTGTTTTTCTGCCAATAGTTTTTGGATTGATTTTACTGGCCTGGCCGAGTGAAAGAACTCTTCGACCTTTAGCTTTAGCTTTTGGCTTATTAGAATTTATTTTGAGCCTATTTTTATTACATCTTTATGATCCTTCGACTCCTAAACTACAGTTAGTTGAAAATTATCTTTGGATAGAACGATTTGGAATTCGATATTTTTTAGGAATTGATGGGATTTCACTTTGGCTTGTTTTACTGACTAATTTTTTAATGCCTATTACAATTCTTGCGAGTTGGAAGGCGATTGAAGAACGTGTTCGAGGCTTTCATATCGCATTGTTTGTATTGCAAACAGCAATGCTGGGAACATTCTTAGCTCTTGACGGTGTTTTCTTTTATCTTTTTTGGGAGCTATCTCTTGTTCCCATGTATTTTATCATTGGTATTTGGGGCGGGACGCGACGTATTTACGCCACAGTTAAGTTTTTTATCTATACCATGTTTGGCTCTGTTTTGATGTTGGTGGCATTGATTTATCTAATGTTAGTCACTCAAGAAGTCACAGGTCAGATGAGCTCCAGTATTCTTGATTTTTACAAATTAGATATTCCTTTTATACAAGGACAATTTTTGAGCCCCCAATCATTGATGTTTTTTGCTTTTGCTTTGGCTTTTGCAATTAAAGTTCCCGTATTTCCATTTCATACTTGGTTGCCTGATGCTCACGTTGAAGCCCCAACTCCAGGCTCTGTATTACTGGCTGGAGTTATGCTTAAGATGGGAACTTATGGTTTTATCCGATGGGCTATGCCCATTTTTCCGGAGGCGGCAGCTCACTACGCTTGGGTTTTTCTTTTTATTGGAGCGGTAGGAATACTCTATGGTGCCTGGGTCGCAATGGTTCAACCCGATGTTAAAAAGCTTGTTGCGTATTCTTCAGTTTCTCATATGGGTTATATTATTTTAGGTCTTTTTTCCATGAATGAGTATGGAGTGACCGGCGCTCTTTATCAAATGTTGAATCATGGGATTAGTACGGGAGCTCTGTTTTTGTTGATTGGAATGGTCTATGAGCGAACCCACAATCGTGTGATCGCGAAGTATGGAGGGTTGGCGGGAAAGATGCCAATGTTTGCTCTCTTCTTTTTTATTGCCCTGATTTCAAGCATAGCTGTGCCTCTGACAAATGGTTTTATTGGTGAGTTCTTAATTTTACTAGGAACATTCAAAGCTTATAAGGCTGTAGGTGCTATTGTTGTTTTAGGAGTTATCTTTGGTGCTGTATATATGTTGTGGATGTACAAAAGAATTTTCTTTGGAAAACCGGGAGAATTGGTTACTCATGATAAGGATCATCCTCTGCATGATTTAAATTTACGAGAAATTTTAGTTCTTGTTCCTTTGACGGTTCTTATTTTTTGGATGGGAATTTTTCCAGGTTCATTTTTGCGTTTATCAGAAGCAAGTTTAAAACATTTCATTGCTAATCAAGGAAATTACCAGCTGAGTGTTTTAGAAAAAGAATCGAGCTATCCAATGGCTTTAAAGGAATCAAATTATGGAAATTAACTTAGGACTTGAAGATTTATTAAGGGTTGCTCCACTTCTTGTTATATTTGTAACTAGCCTAATCCCTCTGGGGATTAAGGTTTTAAGAGGAAACCAAGAGCCTAATCCGTTGGTACCACTCTCTATCGGAGTGGTGGGTTTGATCACGAGCGTGATGTTATTGTGGACTTTTGCGGGTCAAGGCCAAACAGTTTTTTCTAAAGCTCTTGTCTTTGATGGTCTTGCTTTTTGGTCGGGCTCAGCGGCTCTTATTGTTACAATAGGAGCCTTATTTATTGCTTATGAGAGTCCTGCTACAAATAGGAATTTATTTTCAGAATATGTTTTTTTATTATTGAGTTCTTCTCTTGGAATGCTTGTTCTTGTTTCAGCATTAGACTTACTCGTTGTTTTCATTGGTTTAGAAATCATGTCGCTTGCTTTGTACCTTTTAATTGCCATGGGTAACGAAGAAAAACTCAGTAAAGAAGCTTCGTTTAAATATTTCCTTTTAGGAAGCTTAGCTTCTTCTATTTTACTTTATGGGATTGCTTTTATCTATGGAACAACAGGAACGACTTACATTAGCGACATCATCGAGAATGTTCCCAATTTGGTAGGATCAAGCCGACTTTTTTTAATGGGATCGGTCTTTATCATTATTGGTTTTTGTTTTAAGGTTTCTATTGCTCCCTTTCATGCTTGGACACCTGATGTATATCAAGGGGCACCAACATCGCTTTCGACATATATGTCTACAGCTGTAAAGTTAGTCTCAATGGCGGCTTTTTTGCGATTTGTTTCGATTCAATCGTTAGGTTATTCTGAGAACTTATTAAATGTAGTTCAATGGTTAGCCGTGCTAACAATGATTGTCGGAAATGTGGCTGCGTTAAGACAAGACAGCATTAAAAGAATGTTGGCTTATTCTTCGATTGCTCATTCTGGATATATTTTAGTGGGCGTGCTTTCCAGTGCGATTAGTTCTCAAAGCGCTTTTGCGGCTTCTAGTGTGATTTTTTATTTGATCAGTTACGCCATTATGACCTTCGGCGCTTTTGCGATCGTCAATATTTTTGAAGTGAATGAAAACACCCAACTCACAGTGGATGATATGGCGGGATTTGCCAAACGCCGCCCCATGATGGCTTTTTGTTTAACCTTATTTCTTCTTTCCATGGCGGGCATACCTCCCACGATTGGTTTTTTCGGTAAATTTTATTTATTTTCAGCTGCACTATCAGAAGGGCGTCTTTGGGTGGTTTTGTGGGGTGTGATCAACTCGGTTATTGGAGTTTACTATTATCTGCGTCCTGTGGTTGTGATGTATATGCATGATAATAATAAGGCCGAAGATTCAGAGAGATTTCTTCCTGCAACTGAAACTTTAATCATCGTGAGTATGATTTTTGTTTTGGGCTTAGGGTTTTTCAGTGATTTCTTATTTAAAGCTGTAGAGCGATCTCTTTAAGACTTCATTCATTGGTTTAGTTTTTTATTGGCTCCTCATTTATTTTTCACCTTAAGATTGAAGAGAGTGAGAGCTTCGGATATTTTGGTTGAAGGGAACAAAACACCCGAAGCCTCATATATATTCAGAAAAGTTTTTATTTTTATGGTACTAATCCTTTACTAGCAGTGGCTCATCCCCAAAAGGAATGAACCCTAGGCCGGAGAGTAAGAATAACACCTTATTTAATAGATAAAAATTATTTATCTGTAGAAGGCTATTTTTTATCAAAAAACCGACAGTACACAAGGTCTTCATCTTTTTGTATTGTTCTCTCTCGAGGTTGGTCTCTGTGTTTCCATTTTATAGTGGTTTTTTCACCCGAGGACATTTTCATAAAGATATCGTTTTGGTAGAGAACAAAGCCTAGAATCTCATTAAATCTTTTGGGAAATGTAATATAAGAATCATAAGAACGTTTAATTTTTAGTGGTGATAATGAGAGGATCTCGTCACGAGCATCATTCTTCCTCTTCACATCGTTTTCCAGTTTAAGTAAGACCTTCACAATTTGCTCTGCTGTAAGTTGAGAAAAACGATCTGTTTCGTTATTAAAACCAGATAAGACCTTTTTTTCTTCTGCTGGGGGAAAGAATGGATCACTATCTGTTTCAAGATCAAACTCTTTCACAACGAGAGCTCCACTCATGGGATTATAACGGTAGTAGTCGTCTTCTTTCGTATTAGAATAAGTATGTTTTTGGTAGCATACTCCAGTGTAAACTCCATAGGCTTGATGGAAAGAAACAGGTGTCCCTTTGTCGTAGGCAGCCTTCAAAGCAAGGAATTGATCTGTGGAAGAAGAGGAGGCATTGAGGAGACTGTGATTTTTTAAACTATCTCTTTCAGCGGAGTAGGATAGAAAATCATCTTGGATTGAGTTTTGTAACCCTATGGTTCCAGAAAAGAGATCGGTTTGAATGGGTGACAACCCCCATCCGTTTAAGCTTAAAACAATCAAGCTTATAAAAATAAATTGTGATTTCATACAATAAGACCTTTCTTTAGTGTTGGTTGAGAGCTTTTGAATAAAGAACTCCTTTTTAAAAAAGCTCTCTGCTTAGTTTATTGGCGGATTAATATAGCTTTTTTGGCATGTATAGGATTAATGCACACAAGTGGTTACAAATCACGTAACCAAATGATTTGATAACGGATAAACATTAATAGCTTCAGATACTTGAACGATAATGCACAGCATTAAAATTTAATGTAACTTTTGAAAACACTCAGTTCAGATGAAGACATCTGAACTATAAATTAAATGGAGAAGCCACATCTTATATAAAAAAAGGGATAAGAAATAGAGATCTCATGTGCTCATAGGTTAATTATGTATGAATGAATTTTTCTAATCGTAAATTAATATAATCAGGAAAATCAAGTTGAGTGCAATGAGAGCCATAGGGAACCTTTAAAAATTCAGCATGAGGAATTTGATGGGCCATTTTTTCTTGAAAACTAAGGGGGGTTACTTTGTCATTTTCTCCACTAATAATGAGAGTAGGACAATCAATAGAGTTTAAAATTGAATCCCCATCAAAGGACATAAGTTCTTCAAAAAGAGAAAGAAAAACATCAAGGTCCATATTTGCAACACCTTTTACATAAACTTGGATGTCTTTTAAGCTTGTAAGTTTAACATTAAATCCACCAGCAATTGATGTTAAGGGTACTGTTAAAGGGTTCTCAACGCCCAACTTCCACAAGTTTTTCCACAAAATGGGATTTTGGATATAATTTGATTTTAGGAAATAATAAAATTTTTCAACAAGGTTCACTCCAAACATATTTTTTATTGGATTGGATGCAAAGCCGTTAATAAAAGTCATAGATTGAAAGATTTGAGGATTGTGCTTGTAACCATTTAAGATTACTTGAGAGCCAAAACTATGTCCTACAAAATGAGCGTGAGAGACTTGCAGATGCTGCAGGAGAAATTTCAAATCTTTTCCTAGAGCATCAAGGGTTAAAGACTCTTTTGCTTCTGGTTTTGCGGTTTTGTGATGTCCTCTTAAATCAAAAGCAACCGAGCGATGAGTTGCTGAAAAATAGTCAAGTTGATGGTTCCAGTGATTGATAAGACAGGCAAGACCATAAACAAAGACAATGACTTCACCTTTTCCACGAGTTTCATAATAAACAAGATGGTCATCATAACTTTTGAAAAAACCAAGTTTTTTTTCAACTTTGATCATGATTTCCCCCATCACTTTTCACAAACTCAACGGAAATAGTTGAATTACCAGCAAGAATTTTGCTCCCATCGCTTATAACACTGGTGGAGGAGGTTTGGCCACTAAGAGATGCGTAGGCAGGGTGATTGGTAGAAAAAATAATCTCGCCTTCGTTATTAGAGGACAGTGTGAAGAGCACTGGGGGGAAAGGGGGAAATTCAAGTTGGAATTCCAGTGATTGAGGACCAAAATCTCTGGGTCCCCATGAGATCCAGTATTCATCATCAGCTTGAGGGCCAGACTCTACTTTTAGGCGAATAGGTTGTTTAAAAAGTTTAAAAGTTTTGGGGTGTGGGTAGGGAGCATTAAAAGAATCTACAAGAGCTTGAAGTTCTTTAATGAGAAGTGACTTTGTGGTTTCAAAAACGGTGACTCTGGATTTATCGTCGATTTCAAAAACATCATCTGTTGTTGGAGGAGGGTTATTTTGAGTTTCTGATTGTTTGAGAGTGAGAGGGTCAATGGCTCCAATAAGGGGCGTCTCTGAGACCCTGATGCGGAGGTGAGTATTGGAAATCTGTAAAAGTTTTCCTTGATAGAGAACAGTCTTTTTTACCTTTTTATTATTGGCCAAAATTTCGTAAACAGCATTGGTGCAAACAAGAACAAGCTGATCTTTATGATCATACATAACAACAGAATGAATAGGGGGAGCATCAGAATCCAAGATTGGAATTTCACATTGACTTGAAGATCCCAGGCGGAGGCTTGGTTGAAGTCGGTAGACCATACCTTTATTAGATCCACTTGCAATTTCTAAGTAAGTATACATAATCTCATGATATTTTGATTACTCGATAAGAGCAAATCATCTCGGAAAAAACTGACTTTATCTTGGGATAAGCAGGAGAATCTTACGATCTTCCAGCTTGTTCTATGAAAGATATCATGTTAGACAACACATTCTAAAAAAGTGTCCTTGCTCCCTCTTGCTGTGGGGCTGGCTAAACCGAAAGGATCAATTATGAGCACAACAGAACAAAAACGTCATTACGAGGTCGTAGTCCTAATGCATCCAGACGCGACCCTCGAAGAGCAAAAAGAGCTTTTCAAAAAAAATAAGGGAATTATCGAGCAATTTGGTGGTTCAATCTATTCCTTAGATACCTGGGGTAAAAGAAATTTGGCTAATTCTATTGGAAAGTCACGTAAAGCCCTCTTTTTTCACTCTACTTTTGAATCTAAGCCAGCAGCCATTACTGAAATTGAAAGAACAATGCGCATTAATGATAAAGTGATGAGATACATGCACACTCGTTTAGATGAAAGTCAGCCACTATCTAAATATATGGAATCATTTAAAAAAGCAATTGTAGATAGCACTAATAAAGAAAAAGAAAGAGAAGCTAAAATTCAGGCAAAGAGAGCCGCTATGGCATCGATGTCATCGGATGGCCCATCCAGAAAATAAAGGAAACTTTAAGTGGTTTTGATCAGGCGGTATCTGAAACTTGGAGTTATGGTAGGGTTGAGCATGCTAGGCTCTGCACTTCCCTTTATTTTGGTAGCTCCCTTAATTCGGGCCGCTTTTAAGAACCATACGAGGATTGCTTTTTGGGCCTCCTACGGCGGTGCTATCGGTATTTTGTTTTTGTCGGGTTTTATTCCTATTGCGATTAGCTTGATGAGCGTAACTTTAATGATTGGAATATTTTCTGAGGTTTTTGATCGGTATAAAAGATTGTTTATATCGAGCGCTTTAGCCTTAGTTGTTAGTTTTTTGGCAACGACTCTTGCAACTCAACAATGGTTAGTATCTCAAGGAACAACCCTTTCTGTAAGGTTACATGAACAAATTCAAATCATTTTGAAGCAAGCTCAGCAGGTGAACTCCTCTTTAGTAAAACTTGATCCAGAAACATTAGTAGGACAAGCGCCTTCTATGTTAGTGGCTTTATTAGTTTTAAGTTTGGCATTGGGCCTTATATTTGAGTCTTCTGTGACAAGATTAATGAAGTTTCCAGTAGAGAACTCGGAACCATTGAATCTTCTCAATTTTAGACTCCCTGATGGATATATTTGGCTTGCCATGGTTTCATTTTTATTTAGTTTTATAGATTTGGGGAATAAGCCCCTATCTATGTTTGCAACTAATGTTGTTAATGTGATGGTGATTCTTTATTTCCTTCAAGGGATAGCGGTTATAGAGACTTTTTTTATTGCATTAAAACTTGGTTTTTTTATTCGTTTTATAACCTATGTTGTCTTTTTAATTCAATTGTTCTTCCTTGTAGCTGCCATTGGATTAATAGATTTTTGGGTTGAATTTAGGAAAAGATTTATTCGTATTCGACTGAATCCGTAAAATTGTTAGGAGAACAATGATATGAAAGTAATTTTACAAAAAGATGTTAAGAATTTAGGTAAAGTTGGTGACCTAATTAATGTGGCTGCTGGTTATGCTAGAAACTTTTTATTTCCGCGAAAACTAGCTCAAGAAGCTACAGAAAAGCGAGTAAGTGAATGGGAGCATTTAAAAAGGGTTGCTGAAGTTCAAAAAAAGAAGGCCAATGCTGAAAGAGAAGCGCTATTAACAAAAATGAAAGGTGTTTCTGTTAATTTTAAGGTTGTGGCTGGTGAATCTGATAAACTTTTCGGAGCTATTACAACATCTGATATTTCCAAAGAACTTGAAAAATCAGGATTTTCAATTGATCGTAGAGATATTCATCTTGAGGAGCCTATCAAAATGCTTGGACAGCATAAAGCCATTGTAAAACTAGGAGACGGCTTACAGGGCGAGATTCAAGTTATTGTAGAAAGAGCATAAATCTATTTCAAGCAGGTGAGATGCCTTTTGTTCAGATTTTGCTTTAACGTAGATAAATATGTTAGAGCGAGGTTTGAGCAAGGCATGGGACTGTTTCTAACTTTAATGGGTTTTTCTTCAAACCCAGAAACTAAGCAGATAATTATTGAAGTTAATTCGCATTGGGTGCGAAATTTTTTGGTCTTGCTCCTGGTGGGTTTAAAGGAATGGGTGGCGGTGGAGGTGGTGTGTGTTGTATCTCATCAGCATCACAGAATCGACCAAACTTAGGTTCCCATTTTAAGTCAACAGATCCTGTCGGTCCGTTTCTTTGTTTACCAATAATAACTTCTGCATGAGCTGCTTTTCCTTCGTCAGCACGATCATAGTACCCTTCGCGATAAAGCATCATAATGACGTCAGCATCTTGTTCTATGGATCCAGATTCTCTTAAATCAGAAAGCATAGGCTTTTTCTCTGCTCGTCCTTCAACAGAGCGATTGAGCTGTGCTAGCGCGACAACAGGAACTTGTAGTTCTTTGGCTAAGGCTTTAAGGGAGCGTGAAATTTCGGACACAGCTCTTTCTCTGGATTCCACTTTTTGCTTTAAATCCATAATTTGTAGATAATCAATAACAATAAGATCAAGACCACTTTGCTTCTTAAGTCTGCGGCAACGAGCTCTGATTTCTGCAGGGCTCACACCAGAAGTGTCATCAATGTAAAACAGGGATTCGCTGATCATAGAAGCCGCTGCGACTAACTTTGGCCAAGCAGAGTCAGGAACGCGACCACTGCGAATATCCCCAAGATTTATTTTTGCTTCTGAAGCAAGAGCTCTCATCATTACTGATTCTTTACTCATTTCCACAGAAAAATAAGCAACACACTTTTTTTGTCTAAAGGCTGCATGCTGAGCAATATTAAGACTGAATGCTGTTTTACCCATAGAGGGACGGGCCGCAATAATAGTTAGTTCACCAGGATGAAGCCCTGAGGTCATTTGATCCAGTCTTTGAAAGCCTGTGGATATTCCCGTGAGATCGGCTTGTTGGTGATAAAGTTGTTCAATTTTTTCCATGCTTTTGAAGACGATATCGGAGGCCTCTGTGAGGCCTGAAGATTCTCGGCTTTCACTAATTCGATAAATTTCGCCTTCGACAGAGTCGATGAATGATTCTACAGACTCAAAATCTTGTGCGTAGGTTTTTTGAATAATTCCTGAACAAGCTTGAATGAGTTTGCGCAGCAGGGAGCGTTCTTTCACAATATGAGCATAGGTTGCAATATTTGTGGTGGTTATCGTATTTTGGACTAATTGAATGATGTAATCTGAACCAACTTGATCGAATTCTCCCTTGGATTTCAAATAGTCAGGAACCGTGATAATATCTACTTCTGTATTATTTCTTTGGAGGTGAGAGATCGCTGTAAATAGTTTTTGATGTGAAGGTCGATAAAAATCAGTAGCTGTAATAATGTCAGAGACTTGATCCCAAGCTTCTTTATCAAGAAGAAGCGCGCCAAGAATAGATTGTTCAGCTTCAATATTTTGTGGTGGTAACTTTGGATCAAAGGACATACAAAATTCATCTTAGTCTAGGAAGAGAGGAGCATCAATGGAACTATCAAAAGTTAAATTAAAAAACTTTTTGCTAACCGTCTGCATCGAAGACTTATCTCACAAATAGTGATGGTTATTAATCGAATGAGAACCATCGCCATATCGATAGAGAAGGATTGTTACTACGACTCAGCTCATTCTAACAGAGAGAAACAATGTTTCCAAGTAGTTAGAGCGCTATGAGGACCTTCTCTTTTCAATTTGGCGACTTTGGTATCCGAAAACTTATTTATGATAGTACTTAAACTAGCTTAAACGCTTTACACGGATTTTATAAGAATCAATTTTTTTCTTAAGAGTATTTCTGTTAATTCCAAGCATTTGCGCTGTCTTAACTTGATTTCCATTAGTAGCTCTTAGCGCAAGCTCTAAAAGAGGTTTTTCAACTTGTTGCAAAACAACGTCGTAGAGCTTTAATCCACCCGCATCAGTATCGATCGCAGCTTGGTGTTGAAAATGCACTTCTAAGCGTTTTTTTACAAGCTCTTCAAGACTGATAGAAGACAAATTAGCCACAAAAAGATTTTCTGTATTGTTAATAGCAGAAAGAGCGACGGGTGGCACGGGGTTGGATGGAGTTGCATTGGACGTCAGATTCACAGACATAGTGTCCCTTCCTTTAGGTCGTATAGGTTGGTTGTTTAAAAAATAGGACATTTCTTTACGTCCGAAAAGGAGATTTGGCAACATATAAAACGATCAAAATTTAAATTTCTATACCCCGCGTTTATCAGGAGACCAAATGTACTTATGCAGCTGTAGTTGTAATCTGGCCTTTGACTTTTGAGATAAAATTTTTTCAGCCAGCCATTGTGGGTTTATTTGACCAAAAGAGGGACTGTATAAAATTTGATTTCGATCAAATAATTGATGTCTGTGGCAAAAATCTTCCGACCATGAAAAATCATTTTCACTGGTGATAACAAATTTAATTTCTGTTGTTGGAGAAAGAATTGAAAGATTTTCGAGTTTGAAAGAATTTTTTGCCCCACTATCTGGAGTTTTAATATCAAGAATGATTTTCACTCGGGGATCAACTTGATGACAAAGCTTGGAACCGCTAGTTTCAAGAGAGACGACGTAGTTGTTATCACAAAGAGTTTTCATTAAAGAATAAATTTCATTTTGCAAGAGAGGCTCTCCCCCTGTAATGCAAACGTATTTGGTTTCAAAACCTTTAATTAATTCCAATAAATCTTCTTGAGACATATTGGAACCTTCATAATACGAGTAGGTCGAATCGCAGTAGGTGCATCTTAAATTACACCCTGTGGTTCTTACGAAAACAGTGGGAAAACCAACTAAGCTGGATTCTCCCTGGATACTAAAAAACACTTCATTGATTTTGATCACGGAACCTCTTTACTTTATTCCTCTTATGATTGATAAGCCGGCACGGATTATATAAGAGAAAATCTTTTTAGGAAAGATCAATTCAAAAAGAATAGGTTTGTTAATAAAAAGTTGGTTATTTTGATCTCAGATGAGTTTATTTTTTTCAAAAAAATAGAGTTTATAGGAATCAATCATGAATGTTTTGAAAAAAAGTAATGAACTCTGAAGTTAAAAAAACCAGTCTATGGTCTGAGTTCACCAATACCGCGACAGAAAAGCTTCAGTTTACAGGGGTTATAAGTGAAAATGGGATGGGTGAAGGAAATTCTGCGGTATGAAAAATTGGTTTGGTAAATTTTATTCTGATTTCATTGGAATTAGTTTTCTTTTAGGTGCTTCAGTGACGTTTTTATCACTGTTTAGTTATAACCCTGAGGATCCGTCTTTCAATCATTTGACTTTTGTTAAAGTTACAAATTTGTGCGGTTTGGTGGGTAGTTTTTGGTCAGACACGCTTTTGCATATTTTTGGATTAACAAGTTGGCTCGGCATCCCCTATTTGGCTTACTATGGTATAGAGGGGGTTCGTGGGCGAATTACCAGTAATAGAAAAGTTCAGGTTTTGCCTTTTTTAGCATTCGTGCTTGTGACATCTGGGCTTTTTAATATCTACTTACAAGATTCCGAGATTCTAAAAAATAACTTAAAAACAGGAGGACTTGTTGGCGAATTAATCGGGGCTGGACTTCTTGGGATTTTAAACCCGTTGGGATCAAAAATTTTTCTATGGACGAGTGTTGCGGTCATACTTGTTCTTTTCACCCAAAAGAGTTTTTTGGAGATTTTTTTAGTATTTCAATCTCTCTTAAATAAACTAGGGCTACGCGCAGGATCAGCAGCTCTTTATAAGGGATTGTTTTTAAATCAAAGATTAGCAGTTTCCGGTTCTGATGTTAAGGCTAAGGCAACTTCACTTCCGTTGAAACTCAAAGATGTCGTTGATAAAAAAATCAAAAAATTGAAACCCATTCAGAGTAGTGACGATGTCGGAGAGAATGAAATTATTTTTGAAAGTAAATATGCAAAAGACACCAAGGAAAACTCTAATTTTGCATTAAACCAAAATATATCTGCATCGTCTAAAAGAAAAGTGATTATGAAAGCTCAGGCACCAACGAAAATTGAAAATTGGAGTATGCCTAAGTTAAATTTGCTTGAGGATCCCCCGGCTTCTCGCCCTAAAGTAGATAAAGAAGAATTAAAGAAAAAAGCAGAACAATTGACTGAAAAATTAAAACTGTTTAATGTGACAGGAGCTGTTGTTGCCGTTAAATCAGGTCCTGCCGTGACAATGCTGGAGTTCAAACCGAATGCTGATGTAAAGTTAAGTAATATAACGAGCATGGAAAATGATTTGGCAATTGCTTTATCCAGCGAATCACTTCGAATCATAGCCCCCATTCCTGGTAGGGATGTGGTCGGTATTGAAAGTTCAAATACAACGCGAGAAACCGTATATTTGAAAGACCTCATTGCTGAGGAAACTTTTTGGAAAGAAGATATCAAGCTTCCTATTCCCTTGGGGCGACAGACAAATGGAGACCCTCATATTTTTGATCTAAGAAAGATGCCTCATTTACTTGTGGCGGGCTCTACGGGTTCAGGAAAATCTGTTTTTACCGTATCAACGATCACGGCATTGCTCTTTAAACATTCCCCTAAATCGTTACGGATGATCCTCATTGATCCGAAGCAGGTGGATTTGGCGGCTTTTAGTCAAATTCCTCATCTGCTTTTGCCTCCTATTGTTGAAACGCAGAAGGCTGTGGCAGCTCTTCGGTGGGCTGTTAAGGAAATGGATAAAAGGTATCGTTCGATGTCAAAATTTGGAGCGAGAGGTTTAGAGGCTTTTAATGAATCAGTTAAAAGTATGAATTCTGAAGAAAAAGAAACGCACAAAAAAACCAACGAAGAGTACGATGAGAAAAATAAAAAGAATCTCAAATATTATTATGAAGAGCTTCCGTATTTAGTGATCGTTGTCGAAGAGTTTGGAGATTTGATGCAAATAGATGCTGATAATGTTGAGCAGAGCGTAGTGCGGTTAGCACAACTTGCACGAGCCTGTGGAATTCATTTGATGCTTTGTATGCAAAGCCCAAGAAAAGAAATTGTAACAGGATTAATCAAGACCAATATTCCGGGCCGTATTAGTTTCAAAGTAGCGAGTAAAATGGATTCGAGAATTATTTTGGATGAGGCTGGTGCTGAGAGACTTTTGGCTCGTGGAGACATGTTGTTTCGGGCTCCTGGGACAGATAAACCCATTAGGCATCATGGTCCTTGGTTATCGGACGCTGAGATTAATCAAGTCGCTCAATTTTGGAGTGATCAATCAGAACCTCAGTACGATGCTCATTTGATGAGTTTATTGGATCGTTCTCAAGATCATGAAGGTGGGTTTTCAGAAGGCCGTGATCAAGAGGGAGATCCTGGTGAATATGATGAAATGTATGATGAAATTGTTGCGTTTGTCTCTTCTGTGAAAGAAGTTAGTGCTTCTTTGTTACAACGTAAATATCGTTTGGGATATCCACGAGCTGCTCGTCTTATAGAAATATTAGAGAGAGAGGGTGTCATCGGTGGAGCGAATGGAAGTAAACCAAGACAAGTTCTTGTAAAAAGTTACGACGCACAATCCTCGTAGTGAAGGAGTACGACTCCCTCACTTATCTTGCAACAAGTCACAATTGAAGTTGTTTATTGTTTAGTTTCGCTTGACACTTGGGAGTGGTTTGACTTCACTAAATCGCGAAACGGAGAGTTATTTTGGTATAAACCAAAATTGATAAACCCATACAAGGAGGAGTTTATGTTTAAAAAGATGGTTTTAGCACTAGGAGTGTTAGTCTCTACAGTATCCATGGCCGCAGAGATTTCTGTTATGGATTTTGTGCATAGCTTTCAGCAAAGCACTATGGAACAAGCAAAGGTAGCTTCAATTAATTGGACGGTTGGTGATGCTTGTCATTACGATATTTCTATGGCCGGTTTCATTAAAGGAAAGCTAGATATTATTGTTCGTGAAAAATCAGATGAAGGCTATTGGCTAGACCAAAACGCTGATCTGGGTTTTATGGGCAAACAAAATGCTTCTGTTCTTATCGATGCTAATACAGGTGCCGTAAAGAAAATTTTGGTTGATGGAAAAGAACAAGAGATTCCTGACCAAAGCGAGATGGAAGTTGTTGAAGTAAAAGAAACCTCTATTACAGTTCCTGCAGGAACTTTCGAAGCCGTTTATTTCAAAATTCATGATAAAAAAGAAAATAAAGATGCTGAACAATGGGTTAATCCAAAATTAATTCCTATTTCTGGTGCTTTAAAAACTATTGGACAAACTCAAATGGGATCAGTGATTACTGAGCTTGTTTCTTTTGAGAAGAAATAACAATGTCAATAAAATTAAGGGTTGTCCTGTGGGCAACCCTTTTTCTTTTGAGCTGGTCGAGTTATTCCAAAAATCATTTAGAATCCGCAGATTCTTCTATCAAGGATTTAATCAATAAGTCTCAATCCTTGCTTCTCCAAGGTGAGCGCCACAAAGCCTGTCAGATTTTAGTTTCTTCGCTAGATAAAGAGGGCGTTAAAACAAAAGGATTTGTAGAAATTTCAAAAGCGTTAAAAAAATGCACTGAGATTTTTATCTCAGAAAAAGCACAACAGATTTATGAGCTGGCTGTTGCGAGTTATTCAAACGATAAAACTCATTCCATAGAGAAGTTTACAGAAGCTTTAGGTTTAGAGCCGCAGAATGGATTGATTTTAAAAGGGCTTATTTTTACCCTTTTAAGCCAAAATGAATGTCCTAGGGCTAAAAAAAACTTTGAAGAGCTAAAAAAAATTAATCCTTTTGACGAAGACTTGGAGAGCTTTAAATTTTTAGAGCTTGTCTGTATTAAAAACAAATCAGAAGCTCTTTCTATTATTGTTAAGCAAGACCCCATTTTTTTGAGTCAACCCTTTTGGATTGTAAATAAACAGAGGTTATTATTGGGCAGTGCAAGCGAAGCATTGCAACCACTAGAAGGGGTTACCATGGCTAAAGAGTACCCTGAGATTATTTACGTTTATTGGTTTTATGAAAAAAAGCAAAAAGAGAAAGTAGTATTAGGCGAAAAATACAAACAATTGTGCCATAACCCAATCAATTTTGATTTATCATATAAGTACAAGGATCCTTGGGTTTGTAGTCACATAAAAGAGATTGAAGATTCTCTTGCAAAAGGTGAAAGGCAATAACTTGTTGATGAAAAAAACTGTCGTTGCAGGTTTCTTATTTATTTTGAGCGGTGGTTTAGGTTGTGGTGTGAAAGGTCGCCCTTTGCCTCCTGAACACCCTCCTTTCATTGGGCGGGGGCTTGTAGAGACTTCAACCGAGAGTGAGGATCAAAAGCTAGAATCCACAATGCCAATAGGCACAGATACAATGGAATTGAATCAAAAAGAAGAAAACAGCGCTCCTACTCCTGAATCTGTAAAAACAAAAGAAGAAGCCCGCAAAAAAAATAAATCTCTAAAGAGAGTTAAAGAGAAAAATCAATGAAGTTTTATAAAATGAGCGCAACTCAAAACACTTTCTTTTTTATTGAAGAGAGCAAACTCATTGAAAAAAACCATAACTTCTCTCTAGAGATCAACGATCGAAGGACCTTGGCTCGAACTCTTTGTTCTGAGTACGGAACAAAAGCTGATGGATTGGTCATTATAAAGATAAAAGGGAATGGGGCCTGCGATTATGCGTGGGATTTTTATAATAAAGATGGTTCGTCTGCAGAAATGTGTGGAAACGCATCAAGGTGTATGGCGCTTTTTGTACGAGATTATTTAGGCTTTTCAAAATCGCAGCTTGTATTTGAAACAGAAGCAGGAGTTATTCAGGTTCAATATTTGGAAAATAATATTTTTCGAGTTAAAATGCCAAGACATGAGATCAGGTCTTCATGGGAAATAGAAAAAAAAGAAGGCCAAGAGATACCATACTGTTTTATTAATACGGGTGTTCCTCATGTTGTTATCCCAACAACGGATCTTAGACGCGACTCTTTACTACCGATGGCTAAGCATTTTCGATTCAAAAAGGAGTTCGGAGCTGCAGGTGCTAACGTGAGCTTTTTTCGTGAAAATCAAAATGGTAATTTTGAAGGTGTTACTTTTGAGCGCGGGGTTGAGGATTTCACGCAATCTTGTGGAACAGGTGTGGTTTCCATGGGATTGGCTATCTTTCATCGATACCCTCAGCTTTTCTCTTACGGGGAAGACAAACAAGTGACGATTCAAACTCCTGGCGGCGATTTATCTGTTGAATTGAAAGCAGCAGAAGATTTTTGTTGGCTTATAGGGCCTGCGCAGTTGGTGGAAATAATCGAGTGTTTACCTAAAGCAATTTTAACATAAAATGTAAGAATAATTTTTTAAGAAGGTCGCTTATGAAAAATTTTAAAACAACCATTACTGCTTTGGTCACCCCTTTTAAAAACAATCAAATTGATTTTAGTTCACTAGAAAAAATTGTGCAGTTTCAATTGAATCAGGGTGTAGGGGGCTTTGTTATCAATGGAACAACCGCAGAGAGTCCCACTTTAGACTGGTCAGAGGTTGCTGAAATTTTCTCTAAAGTGAAATCCTGGGTGAATCCGCAAGTCCCCCTTATTCTTGGAACAGGATTTAATTCGACACAAAAGACTATTAAGGTCAGCCAAGCCGCTGAATCTTTAGGAGCCGATGCTGTTTTAGTTGTGGTGCCTTATTATAATAAACCCCCGCAAAGAGGATTGATTGCGCATTTTGAATCCATTGCTGAGTCTATTCAAATTCCTGTCGTGCTGTACAATGTTCCATCAAGAACGATCACATCACTTTCATTGGAGAGCATCATTACACTTTCCAAACATAAAAACATTATTGGTATTAAAGAGGCTTCAGGAGATATTGCATTAGCAAGTGCGATTGCGAGAGGGTGTGGGGAAAACTTTCTTTTATTATCAGGCGATGATGGAACTTATCCGGAGTTTTTAGAGGCGGGTGGACACGGTGTTGTCTCTGTTGCGAGCCATATTATTCCCCAGGTTTTTGCTGATTTATTAAAAGATAAAAGCCAGGCAAAAACGTATAAAAAATACTTACATTTAATAGGATTGCTTTTTTCGGAAGCTAATCCAATTCCCGTCAAAAAGACATTGCAGTTGATGGGATTGATAGAATCAGCCGAACTTCGCCTTCCTCTTTGTGAATTAGAGGAGCCGTCTTCCAGAGAATTAGTTTCAGAATTGCAGAAAATGGGGTTAATGTGAAAAAAGAAAGTAACGTTACTCGAGTGGGTGTTGCTGGTGCTGGTGGGCGTATTGGAAAAGAACTGTTTAACCTGATTCATCAACACCCTGGGTTTGAAGCGAGTTTGGGAATTGGTCATAATGCGAACGGATTTTTAATCCAGGCTTTGAAGTTTGATCAAACGTTATCTTCTCATCTTGATGTTCTTATTGATTTTTCGTCTCCAGAACTTTTTGAAGATTCCCTGGCATTTTGTAAAAATTATAAGATACCGTTTGTGAGTGGAACTACAGGTCTGGCACCACATCACCACGATCAAATGCAGGCTGCTGGAGCTTTTATTCCTATTTTGTGGTCTCCTAATATGAGTCTTGGAATTGCTTTGTTAAAGAGAGCAATGAGCTTATTTAAATCGACAGCCCACTTTGATTTTCAATTGGAGGAGTGGCATCATCGTTACAAAAAAGATCATCCCAGTGGGACTGCTCTTTTTTTGCAAGCAGAGTTAGAAAAAGTCGTTAATAAACAGTGTCCTCCTCCTCTTGTGATGCGTGCTGGTGGTATTTTTGGAGTTCATAAGGTTTATGCGGTTTCTGATGAAGAAATTATTTCTTTTGAGCATACGGCCTTAAATCGAACTGTTTTCGCTAAGGGCGCTTTAGTCGGGGCTAGTTGGTTACTTGCTCAAGCGAAAAATGGTGTCTACTCCATGGATGATGTCATATCATGAAGAAATGACGTCTTCATCTTCAGTGCTCATAGGAATTGAAGTAGGTCTTTTAAGGGGATTAGAGACCATGCGCTGGGTTCTTGAATCTCTTCAAGAGTTTATGGAGACCTTAGCCATTTCTTCTGTAGTTCAATGCCATATTTCTAACGATAGATCTTGTTTACGAGTCGTGATTAAAGCGGCAACTCATTTGTCAGCTGAACAGATGATTCAAGAGTTCATGAGCATAGAATATGAGTATAACGAAACAATGACGGAGATGGAAGCGATACGCTGTTTTCTATTGGCATTTGATCAACAAGTCAGTTTGGCTCCAAGTATTATCTTACCACATCCTCAAATGACGGATCACTCTTCTTGGCTTTATTGTTCATGGGAAACAGCCAGGAATTACAGGCATCCCATTTTAGACCAAAGCTTGGAAAAACTCATTTCAAAAATAAATCTAGCAGATATTATTTTTTACAGTCAGGGTAAATCAATTACGAATAAATGGATTACGTCAGCAGTGAGGTAGTGTATTACGGGCCGTTCATTTTTAAATAATGATTTTGTTACTTCTACCCGACTTTATTGAAAATGTCACCGAGGACATCTTTTTGGCTTTCTCTTTTATTTAAAACAAAATACATCAAATCATCAACAATCTGTAAATCTCGATTATTAGAGTGGTGGAATTTAACCCCAACCCCTTTTTGGCCTCTCCAAATAACTTCTGCAGTTAATTTTCGAACTCTTGAACCAACATTCAGTACAAGGTGAAGTCGATCACCAGGAAGAAACTCTGGTGTTTCCTTTTCTAAAAAAGCACCTGTGAGGCTGATATTTTTCAATGTTCCTTGGTTTTGGTTTCGAGAATAACTTTTTCTGTATTCCACTTCCATTGAAAGTGGAATTCTGGGGGCTATTTGTCTTTCTAATGACATAACGACTCCTTCCTCACAACCTCTCTTTCGGAAGAAAAGAAGAAGATCTTGAGGTTGTTATGCCTAAATTTAAAACAAAAATAAAAAAGCCCACCCTTTACTTGGCTTTAAAAGAGATCAATTTAAGGTCCGTTAGACTATTGTCTCATTTTGAACCACGAGTTTCATGAAACAAAAATAGGATTCATGACAATAACTTACTAAAAATGAGATTCTCAGCCTATCAGCTCAGTGGCTGGCCGATAAAATCGTATTGACAAAAATAAGGAATCCAGTAAACTTGAAGACTAAGTCATAGATGCTTGTATTTTCCTATATTTTTGAAATCCATTCTTTTTTTTAATTAATGCAAATCAAGGAGTCTCCTTTGTCCGAAACTAAAGATTCAAGCCCTGAGGCTAAGAAGCCTCGAAGAACTAAATCTATTGAAAGTAAAAAACAATCTTCAGAAGAACAAACTCAAGTTAAACCTCCAGTAGAAGTTTCCGAAGGAGTGGTAGCCGCACCACCTACAACAGAGGAGGGTGGAGCCAAAGAGTCATCAGCAAATCAAGGAGAATCCATGAAAAACTCTCCTGCTGAGAGTGCGTCATCTGCTGACAAGTCTGCAGAATCCTCTTCAACACCATCTTCTGCCAAAGTAACAAATTCGAATGCAGCTCCCTCATCTGAAACAGGAACAGGAGAGCCTCAGAGAGAGAAAAATGGTGGTTATCAGAAAAAATTTGATAAAAATAGGTATAATAATAATTACCGAAAAGATAATTACCGGAAGGATTACCGAGGCCAGGAGGGTCGTCAAGAGCGCCCAGATCGGCAAGACTACCGACAGGACCGACAAGATCGCCAGCAATATGGTGGAAATGGACGTTCTCAAGGAGGAGGTCAGCAGTCCTTCTCACAAGAAGATCATCATCTCTCTGCCAATAGCGATGGATCGAATTATGAAGTTGATTTAGCTGAAATTAATCTCACTGATGCGGAAAAAAGTGAGCTGAATTCAAAAGATTTAAAATCTAAAAATATCGGTGATTTGACGACTCTCGCACTTAAGCTAAAAATTGAAAATGCAGCAGGGATGCGCCGTCAAGATATGGTATTTGAAATCCTCAAACGAGCTGCTCGCTTAGGGGAAGATATTTATGGAAGTGGTGTTCTTGAGATTTTACCAGATGGTTATGGATTTTTAAGATCTCCTGATTACAATTATCTACCAGGACCAGATGATATCTATGTCAGCCCTTCTCAGATCCGTCGCTTTGGATTGCGTACGGGAGATACCATTACGGGAACTGTTCGCCCCCCTAAAGATGGAGAGCGTTATTTTGCTCTTCTTAAAGTGGATTCACTTAACTTTGAGACTCCGGAAAAAAGTAAAGATAAGATTCTTTTTGATAACCTCACTCCATTATACCCTAATCAGAGACTGCAACTCGAATATAATCCTGGAGAATACACAACGCGGGTCGTGGATTTAATGGCTCCTCTGGGTAATGGGCAGCGAGCCTTGATTGTAGCACCTCCTCGAACGGGTAAAACCGTTTTGATGCAAAATATTGCTAATGCTATTTCTATTAACCGGCCCGATGTGAAATTAATTGTTTTATTGATTGATGAGCGGCCTGAAGAAGTTACAGACATGTCTCGAAACGTCAAAGGAGAAGTGGTGAGTTCAACTTTTGACGAACCACCTACGCGACACGTTCAAGTTGCTGAAATGGTTCTTGAAAAAGCAAAACGTTTAGTGGAACACAAGCACGATGTTGTGATTCTTCTTGATTCTATCACCCGACTTGCCCGAGCTTATAATACTGTTGTTCCTCCCTCAGGAAAGATTTTATCAGGAGGTGTGGACTCCAATGCTCTTCATAAACCAAAGCGATTTTTTGGAGCGGCTCGAAATATTGAAGAGGGTGGAAGCTTAACGATTATTGCTACTGCTCTCATTGATACGGGTTCCAGAATGGATGAGGTTATTTTTGAAGAGTTTAAAGGAACAGGCAATGCGGAGATTCATTTGGATCGTAAGCTTATGGAAAAACGAATATTTCCGTGTATGGATATTAATAAGTCAGGCACTCGAAAAGAAGACTTGTTGATAGAAAAGGCAGATTTAAATCGTTTGTGGATTTTACGTAAAGTTTTAGCTCCTATGAATGTGATCGACAGCATGGAATTTTTGCTTGGTAAGCTTCAATCGACTAAAACGAATAAAGAGTTCCTGAATGGAATGAGTGGTGGCAATTAATTGGTGCTATGAAACTCAATTCCGCATACTGACTAATTAGTGTGAAAAGAACTCGACAAGAGGTTTTGTTCTGTGATAGAGGTCATGGCTTCCGTAATAACAAGGGGACGAAATAAGATGAAAAAAAATATTCATCCCGAGCTAAAAGATGTAATTTTTAAAGATGTTTCATGTGATTATACTTTTCTAGGTAAATCAACTCTGGGTTCAAAAGAAACCATGAAGTGGGAAGATGGTAAAGAATATCCCGTGATTAAGGTGGAGATATCGTCTGCCTCTCATCCATTCTTTACTGGTAAACAGCGTGTAATGGATACTGAAGGTCGTATTGATCGGTTCCGTAAGAAGTACGGCCCTAAAAAGTAGGCATTATAGTTTTTATTTTTTTAGAAAGTGCGACCAATAGGTCGCATTTTTATTTTTCCATTTCATATAAAAATTTGTTATAGGTATTTGATAGAGAATACTAACCTTTGGTTCAATAGGAACAAGGGATTGTCTAAGAGACTTCACGAAGTAAAAAGGTTTTAAGATAGAGTTGCTGGGGAATAAAACTCCTGCAGTAAGGGTTTCAAAATGTTTTCAAAGTTATCTGAAGTCGAATCCCGTTATGAAGAAGTTAATTTACAGCTTCAAAAGCCTGACATTGCTTCTAATCAAAAGCAATATCGAAGTTTAATGAAAGAACTTGCCAGTTTAGAAAAAGTCGTTGTTTTTTATCGAGAGTATAAAAAGAAAAAACAAGCTTATGAGTCCAATTTGGCTCTTCTGCAATCTGAAAAAGACCCAGAAATGCGAGAACTTTTGAAAGAAGAAATCAAGCAAATGGAGTCGGAGATTCCCTTAATGGAAGATGAGTTAAAAATCATTTTGCTTCCAAAAGATCCTGATAATGAAAAAAATGTTCTTATTGAGGTTCGAGCGGGTACAGGGGGGGATGAAGCAAGTCTTTTTGCGGATGAATTATTCCGTGCCTACACTTATTATTGCCAAAAACAAGGATGGACGGTGAAGTTGCTGTCTATGTCTGAAGGTAATGTAGGTGGCGTTAAAGAAGTTATTGCGAGTGTTGCTGGTGATAGTGTGTACGGGAAATTGAAATATGAAAGCGGAGTACACCGTGTTCAACGGATACCCAAAACAGAAACACAAGGGCGAATTCACACTTCGACAGTTACGGTGGCTATTATTCCTGAACAAGAAGAAAATGAACTCAAGATAGATCCTAAGGATTTGCGCATTGATGTGACAAGATCCCAAGGAGCGGGAGGACAATCGGTCAATACAACAGATTCTGCAGTAAGAGTCACCCATCTACCAACAGGAATTATTGTGTTTTGCCAAGAGGGAAAATCACAGTTGGGAAATAGAGAGCAGGCCATGAGAATACTCTATTCTAAACTGGCAGCTCTTGAAGAAGAAAAAAAGCGGAAAGAGGCCTCTGAAACAAGATTGGCTCAAATTGGAACTGGAGACCGTTCTGAAAGAATTCGCACTTATAACTTTCCTCAATCACGAATTACAGATCATCGGATTGGCTTCACTATTCATCAAATGGATGCCGTTATGGGCGGTGAATTGGAGCTTTTGATTGATCCTATTTTAACACATTACCAGGCAGAAGCTTTGAAAAATCAAGCTCAGCATTAAGGGCTCATGAAAGTTCGAGAGATATTCGAAAAGTCAGTGCATTTTTTTCATGAAAAACAAATCAATCATCCAAGATTTGAAGCGGAACTTCTTTTAGCCTCTGTTTTGAAGACAGATCGTGTCGGTGTGTATTTAAAATATGAAACACCTTTGAATGATTCAGAAATTAGTGTTTTGCGAGAGCTTGTCGTTCGAAAAGGAAGAGGAGAGCCAACTGCTTATTTATTAGGTGAAAAATATTTTTATAATCGCCGATTTGAAGTGGGCCCGGGAGTTTTGATTCCACGACCTGAGACGGAACAAATTGTGGAGGAAGTGCTTTCTTTTCTAAAAGCCTATCCAAGAGAACTCTTGAGAATAGCTGACTTAGGCACAGGTACGGGATGTTTGGGTATTACATTAGGACTTCAAACACAAGGCTCTGAAGTCACTTTAATAGAGCAATCAGAGGATGCCCATCGTTATGCTCAGATTAATTTACAAAAACTCATAGATGAAAAAAATAAAGATAAATTTTATTTAATAAAAAGCTCAGTAGAGGCTTTTCAGTCGGATCATCGTTTTTATGTGATTGTAGCAAATCCTCCTTATATTGATTTTGAAGATTCTGATCTCCAGAAAGAAGTCAGGGATTATGAGCCTCCGGAAGCTCTTTTTGCCTCAGATGGAGGGTATGCTGTGATTTCTTCATGGATTCAATTTGTAGTGGAACAATTGGAGCCTGGTGGAGCTAGTTTTTTTGAAATAGGACACAATCAAGGGTTAGAGGTTAAAAAGCTTTTTCAAGCGAAGGGTTGCTTTCAATCTGTTGAAGTACTTCAAGATTTTAATCAGAAAGATCGTATTATAAAGGCGGTAAAATATGGATAAGATGATTGTTCAGGGTGGGCATCAGTTAAATGGCAGTGTGCGAGTGAGTGGCGCTAAAAATGCAGCTTTGCCCATTTTATTTTCTGCTTTATTGGCAGAGGGAAAACACTGTTTTAGAAACGTTCCAAAGCTAAAGGACATTGATTCAACGGCAAGTTTGTTGGAATCGTTAGGATGTGAAACTTCGTGGGAACAAGATACTTTTTATGTTCATGTGAAGAAACCAAAATCTTTTGAAGCTCATTATGATTTAGTTCGAAAAATGAGAGCCAGTTTTTTATGTATGGGCCCTCTTTTAGCTAAATACGGTGAAGCCGTGGTTTCTTTACCTGGTGGGTGTGCTATTGGAGCCAGACCTATAAATCTTCATCTTGAAGCAATGAAGGCCTTAGGTGCTGAAATTACTTTGAATGAAGGTTATGCAAAGGCCTCAGCCAAAAAACTGAAAGGAGTTCCTTTTCTTTTTGAAACATCAACAGTGGGTGGAACTGAAAATATGTTAATGGCTGCTGCTTTAGCAGACGGTGAAACGATTATCGAGAATGCCGCGAAAGAGCCAGAGATTGTTGATTTAGCTAATTATTTAAATGCAATGGGAGCTAAAATCACAGGCCATGGTACGAGTATCATTCGTATTGAAGGTGTGGAACAACTGAAACCCGCTGAACATACTATTATGCCTGACCGAATTGAAGCAGGAACATTACTCATTGCGGGAGCAATTACAGGAGGTGAAGTTCAGGTGAGGGGATGCTCTCCTTTACTTTATGAATCGCTCATTTACAAAATGCAAGAATCGGGATTCAAGTGTACGGTAACTCAGGATGATGTGACCATACACCCTTGTGCATCTTGGGTAGGAGTCGATGTCACGACAGCGCCTTATCCTCTTTTTCCCACGGATCTTCAAGCTCAGTATATGTCTTTAATGGCTATAGCTCAGGGAACATCGGTGATTACAGAGACTGTATTTGAAAATCGTTTTATGCATGTTCAAGAATTGGTTCGATTGGGAGCGGATATCACGCCTAAATCGCGTGTGGCTGTGGTGCGTGGGAAACCAAAAGCTTTAAAGGGGGCTCCTGTAATGGCTACGGATTTAAGGGCTAGTGCGAGTTTAGTCTTGGCAGGGTTAGCGGCTCAGGGGGAAACGAGTGTGGGTCGGATTTACCATTTGGATCGTGGTTATGAAAAACTAGAGGAAAAATTGATTTCTCTAGGAGCAAAAATCGGAAGACAGTAGATGTTAGCAGTCATTAAAGAACGGGCCGGAGCGGATCGTATTCAATGAAGAGTGGGCCGTAAGGGCTAGGTTATAAGTTGAAGGTTCTTTAGGTTTTTGGAGTTTTTGATAATTTTAAAATCTCATTGGCCAATTTTTCGATATCTTCTCTCGTGGTATCCCAACTGGTCATCCATCGACAAATATATTCATGCTCATCCCAAAGATAAAAGAAAAATTGTTCCCGTAAAGGTTTGAACCAACTTTTGGGTATTGAAGGGAAAATGGCATTCGATTCTACAGGGTACTTTATTTGGATTTCAGGATAGTGATGAATTTTACTATAGAGATCTTGAGCCATTGAGAGTGAATGTGTGGCGATGTTTTTCCATAATTCATTTTTAAAATAAGTGAGAAATTGAATTGCGAGGTACCGTGACTTGGATGGAAGTTGAAGGCTTTGTTTACGAAGGTATTGAAAATTTCTTGCTAAAGTGGGGTTGCAAATAATCACCAATTCTCCCAACATAAGACCATTCTTAGTGCCACCGAAAGAAATGATATCCACTCCCATTTCAGAGGTGAATTCTCGAAAAGATTTATTGAGTCCGACGGCGGCATTCGCCAGACGAGCCCCATCAATGTGAATTTTCAAATTTTTTTTCTTAGACCAAGTAATGATGGCTCTGAGTTCTTCTGTGGTATAAAGGGTGCCGAGTTCAGTGGGTTGAGTGAGAGAAATGCCCTGGGTTTGGGAGTAATGCTGGTCCCCTCTGCGCATCCAATACTTTTCTAAGGCTTCAAGAGTGATTTTGCCATTGAGAGAGGGAATAGGAATAAGCTTCACGCCAGCAATGACTTCAGGAGCCCCACATTCATCCATGAGGACATGGCTAATATCGGAACAAAAAACAGACTGATAATTAGTGACCATGGCTCTCAGAGCGAGAACATTGGCTGCAGTTCCATTAAAAACCAAAAAACTTTCTGTCTGAGATCCAAACTCTTTCTTCAGTTGCTTTTCTAATTCCAATGACCAAATGTCAGTGCCATAGCTGGGAGTTTGTCCATGATTGACTTCTGTTAATGCGGCCATGATTTGAGGATGTACTGTGGCGTGATTATCGCTGCCAAGGCTTCTCAAGGACATATTTTTTTCTCCTAATGACGTAAATTAGGCTTTGAGTTCATCAATAAGATCAGCGCGTAGCATCTCTTCTGTGCGCGGAATATTGATGACTTCATTCCAAATTTGAGGGCTTAATAAATCAGAACCTACGAGATAGAGAGGAAGCTTTCCTTGGCTAGGTTTTAAATCTATTTTGGAAGGGAGATAGCCCATTCCTTTAAATTTTTTAAGCCATTTTTTTCGTAAAAAGAGGGAATTACTTAAAAAAAACTTCTTATTCAATTTTTTGCCTTTGAGCTTGTATTGAGAAAACTCATAGGGGCTACTCACCATATAAGAACCATCTGTGTTGACCGGATTAACAGACTGATAGCCGACTTCAAGGATGTTTTTGTATTTTTGTCGTCCAGGGACTTTAAAAGAAAAAATCAGGTCAAGTTCCCCAGCTTCAAAATGTGACTCCAGCTCACCTATTTCGAAGATATCAAGATGGATTTCTTTGATATCAAATTCGTTAAATAAGGCATGGACATAGTTCATAGCCAGTATCGAAAGTCCTTCTAAAGCACCGACTCGAAGAGTAGAGAAAAGCTGTTGTCCTAGAATTTTCCTGAGAGAGGCTTGAAGGGTCATTTCATTTTGAAGATAGGTTTCGGATAGTTTAACTGCCATAGGTGTCCAACTTGATTTTCTTCGAACGCCACGATCAAGTAGAATAACTTGGAAGTCTTCTTCTAATTTGTTAATCACCCGTGAAAGTTGTGGTTGGCTCAATCCGATATGATCAGCAGCGGCAGAGAGATTTTTATGCTGAATGGCTTTGGTCAAAATAGAGAGTCGATAATGGATATCCTGCATGTTTATAAATAAGAGTGATTCTGGGTATTCTGTCAAGTAATTGATTTACATGTGTGTTTAGGGAGGTTAAAAGTAGTAATAAGTTTACTTCACAAGAAAAATTCAATGAGACAAGAGCGGATTACTTAAAAATTTATGAGTCTCTTTTTCAATAGTGCTTATTGGGTTGGGTGACTTGAAGAAAGGATGTTGTGTGTTTAACTTAGGTCTCTCTGAAATTATCCTGATTTCTGTTATTGCTTTAATTTTTATTGGGCCGAAACAACTCCCGGAGATTGCTCGAGCTCTCGGTAAAGCCATCAATGAATTAAAAAGGGCGAGTGAAGACTTAACAAGTTCTATCACGAATCCCAAAAATTTTAATAAATCCATTGATGAAAAGAGAGAAAAAGCAGAGGAAAAACCCCTTGATTCTCGGGATCATCAAGATCCCTCCTTGAATCATCAGCATGGATATAGCGTGGAAGTGGCCTATGAAACAGAGGAGACAAAGCAAGCTCATGGCGATCAAGACAAAGGATCTTTGGATGAAGAGAAAGCTTCAAACGACAACAAGAAGGCGGATTCATAAATGAAATTTGGGGAGGAAATTGATCATAAAAATCAGAGTCTCGTTGAGCACCTTACAGAGTTGCGTATTCGGTTAATTCGAGCCGCATTGGGGATTCTAGTGTCAGCGGCACTTTGTTATTCTTTTAGTGAGCAAATTTTTGATTTAATCAGGGCTCCAATTGCACCTTTTTTAAAAAATATGGGCCTCGTTTTCACAGCTCCTATGGATAAATTTATGGCGCATATAAAAATTGCGCTTTTTTCTGGAACATTGCTTTCATCGCCTTTTTGGTTTTATCAAATATGGAAATTTATTTCTCCTGGCTTATACATGAAAGAACGACGTTATGCTCTTTCATTTATTGTATCCGCGGTGTCCTTATTTGTTGCGGGTATTGTTCTATGCTATTTTGCAGTTTTGCCAGTCACTTTTGAGTTTCTCCTCAATTTTGGCGGTAAAGTGGATCAACCTATGATCACCATTTCAGAATACCTTTCATTTTTTATGATGCTCCACTTAGCTTTTGGATTAGCTTTCGAGTTACCGCTTATTTTAGTCGTTTTGGGTATGTTTGGTGTTGTTTCACAAAAATTTTTAAAAGATAAAAGAAGATACGCTATTGTGATCATGGCTATTTTTGCTGCTGTAGTGACGCCGTCTCCTGATGCTGTTACGATGTTATTGCTTTTAGTACCCTTAGCATTTTTATATGAGCTTTCGGTGATTCTTGTCGGTTTTTTTGAGAGAAAGCGAAATTCAACGTTAGAAAGCGACTACAATAAAAATGCATGATCTACGATGGAGATAGGAGTTATTGTTCATCAGTTGAAGTTTGGACCCATTGGATTGAAAATACGGAATCATAAAAAAGAGAAGTATAGAATAAAAATAAAAACGGCACAGATTTGATTCAATCTGTGCCGTTTTTTATGTTTCATTCTTTAGAAGTTGTTACACACAACTTCTTTATGCTTTTGATAAGGTTAAATTAACCAACATGTGTTTTTTCATCAAAAGCTTCATCCATCGCTGAAGACTTTCTTTTTCTAATCACCATGACGACGACGAGAAGTAAGAGGATACCAATTCCACTAGCGAGGAGTGGTACCATATCACTGGAAACTCCTAATCCCGAATCTCCATCTTCATGGTCCATTGCTTCCATATCATCCTGAACAACAGGTGGTTCTGTAGGAGGAGGTAATGGTGGTGGTGGTGGCGGTGGAGGAGGTGGTAATTCATTACTTTGCATCATTGGTTCTGGCGGCGGCGGTTCACTCATTGCAGGCGGTGGAGGAGGAATGTCATTCATGGGTGGTGGCGGGGGAATTTCATTCATCATTGGTTCTGGCGGCGGCGGCGGCGGTGGAATTTCTGCTCTTGCCATTCTTGATTCCATAGGAGGAGCGACTTCTTGAGAATCTTTCCAATAACGTAACTCTGTTCCAGCGGAGAGAGTTCCTTTTGATTCTAGTGAATTGGTAGCCCATAACTCTTTCCAGTTATCTTCACTCCCTAAAAGATCCTTCGCTACAGATCGAAGTTTGTCTCCCTCTTGCGCCACGAAAGTTTGAGGGATGTCTCCTCGATCTTCAAAATACGTAAGAATTTTAGAGTTATCTTCAGGTCGGTTAGGAGAATTGTAATAAACTTTATCCCCTATTCTCAACTCTCTGTGAGATAGAGATGGATTCCATTTCTTCAATGTCTTCGCCATAGAAGAATCATTTAAAGCTTTTCCGGCTACTTTTGACCAAGTGTCTTTTTTACGAGCCAGATAGACGGTATTCATGGTTTTGCCACTTCGATCAAAAGGAGCTGATTCTACTTTGCGATAGGGAGCTGGCGGCTTGGGCGCTGGCTTTTCTTCCGCAAATGAAGACGTCATATCAGAAGATGATGATCCCATTGCTCCAAAAGCATCGGCTGAAGGAGGTGTGGAAGAGTCCATCATGGGAGCAGGTGGTGGCTCCATAGAGCTCGTTGTATCAGACATTTCAGTGGGTGGAGATTCAGACGCTAAAGATGTTTCTGAGGGTGAAATTTCTGTAATAGGTGATTCTTCAGGAGAGGTAGTGCTCGCAATCGCCGATCCCTCGCTGCCAAAATCTTCTTCGCCGATAGCTTCGACCTCAGCAGAACTTCCATCGTCCATAGATTCTTCAATGGCCGATTCTTCGTCTTCTGCGGTTCCTTTCGACGTACAGTTTGTTAAGTAGAGTGCGCTCAATGCACATAAGAGCACTACAAGAATTTTTTTTCCCATAATTGTATCCTCTAATTTGTAGTTAGAAACTATTTTTGGTCTCATAGTTAATAAATTACTTGATTTTTGTTGTGATTCGCAACTGGCCTTCGTAAAAAGATGTAAAAGCCGGACTTTCACTAGCCTAAAGAACTTAAGTTTTTTCTATTTAGTTCATAAATTACGGACTTAAATATTGTGCGTGAAAGGCTCTTCTGGCCTCATAACTAGTCGGTATTGCGAAATTAAAAACAGATTTTTTGTATTTCAAAACTCATTTGGATGCATGAGGAATGGATTTTCGTTTGATTTGAACTGTGAATGTTTTGTTTTTATTTGAGATGACGTTATTGAAAAAATTTTTATGGAACAAATGTACGAAACTGGCACTTAGAGATTTTAATTAATAAAGATAGCGAGGTTGTTTAAAAAATCTTTAATTGAGATCCTGGTTTAATATTATTCTTTTTAAACCATCCTTTATTCATTTCAAGGGCATATAAAGCAGGTTTAGTGCTTTGATAATTTTCAAAGTGAGTTTGCAATTCAGAATGAGCTGCTTTCATTTCCAGGATTTCAGTCAATATTTTTTTGGAATCAAAATAAGCTATTGAGAGGTCAATGAAAGTATTTTTCATCCAAAAAGAAAGACGTTCTTCTTTAGTAAAAATAAAAAGCATTCCTTCATTTTCATTAAGGGTTTTTTTGAACATCAAGCCATAGGCGGTTTTCTCGGGAGTATCCGCGATTTCAACTGTTATGGTTTTGTGTCCCACTTGGATTTTTTTCTTTGCAAAATCAGGTCTTGCCAAAGTTATTATTGGCAAGAAAAAGATTTGAAAACACAAAAGATATTTTGAAATAGCAGATAAAGAAAACATAGGGCCTCAAAACAAGTGAAGTGAATGTTTTAATAAGTGGAAATGAATTTTTAATATTCTCATGGCACAATTCCTTTTCATCATCCTTTAAGTTTTTCCAAAAGCACTTGATTCAGGATCTCAGGGTTAGCTTGACCTTGAGAGGCTTTCATCGCCTGTCCAACAAAAAAACCAAGTAATTTTGTTTTTCCTGCTCGATACTCGCTGACAGGACCAGGATTTTTAGCAATCAATTCATCGATGATGAGTCCAATGGCTTTTGGATCCGTGATTTGAGTGAGACCTTTAGCTTTGATAATTTGCTCTGGGTGATCGGATGTCTTCCACATTTCTGCAAAAATAGTTTTAGCTATTTTTCCGGAGATAGTGCCCTTGTCGATCAAGCCCACCAGTGTTCCTAAGTTGACAGCAGAAATAGGTGATTGCTGGATCGTGAGCTTGGCTTCGTTAAGTTCTCGTAAGAGCTCCGTCATCATCCAATTAGAAACTCCCTTGGGGTTATTGCAGATTTTCACGGCTTCTTCGAAAAATTCAGAGAGTTCTCTTTCAGCGGTTAAGATTTCTGAATCATAGAAGGGTAAACTATATTGTTTTTGAAATCGTGAACATTTTTGTTGGGGAAGCTCTGGGAGTTCTAATTTTATTTTACTTAATTGAGCTTCCGTAAGGATGACTGGAAGTAAATCAGGCTCTGGGAAATAGCGATAGTCTTGTGCATCTTCTTTTGTTCTCATTGTGAATGTTTTATTTTTATCTGGGTCATACAGTCGCGTTTCTTGCACGATGCTCTCGCCTCTTTCGATGGCGTCTATTTGACGTTCAATTTCAAATTCAATGGCTTTTTCCACAAAGCGGAACGAGTTGATATTTTTAATTTCTACCCGTGTTCCAAACTTTTCTGTTCCTACTTTGCGAACGCTGACATTGCAATCGCAACGAAGGGAGCCTTCCTCAAGATTGCCGTCGCAAACATCCAAATAACGAAGAATTTGACGGACCGTACGAGCGTAGACACTGGCCTCTTTTCCACTTCTTAAGTCAGGACCGGAAACAATTTCCAACAAAGGGATTCCGCTGCGATTAAGATTAATCAAAGTGTAGTCACCTTGGTGAGTGGACTTGCCGGCATCTTCTTCTAAATGGGCGCGTATGATTTGAATTTTTTTGGGTTCATCATCTACTGTGAATTCAATAAAACCCTCTTCACAAATGGGAAGATCATATTGAGAAATTTGGTAACCCTTTGGAAGGTCAGGGTAAAAATAATTTTTTCTTGAGAAAACAGATTTTTTTCGAATTTGACAATTGAGTGCCAAGCCAGCACGAATTGCAAAATCGATGGCCTGTTTGTTGATTACAGGGAGTGCTCCAGGCATACCCACACTCACGGGAGATGTGTTCTCGTTGTCGCTTGCTTCGAAACGAGTGGAATCAGAACTAAACATTTTTGTGTTAGTTTTGAGTTGAGCGTGTATTTCAAGTCCGATGACAGGTTCATAATTACGCATTGACATTGGGAATCCTTTCCGAGAGATGAGCGGCTGCTTCTAAGGCATAGGCTACGGTAAACATTTTTTCTTCATTAAAATGATCCGCGGTGAGTTGAACACCGATAGGCAATCCTTGAGTTGAGAATCCAAAGGGAAGGCTCATCCCTGGAAGTCCGGCGAGGTTTGTAGAGGTGGTGAAAATATCATTTAAGTACATAGTTAGAGGATCCGCAATTCTTTCACCGATTTTAAAAGCCGGAGTGGTAGACACAGGACTTAAAATAACGTCACATTTTTGAAAGGCATTTCTAAATTGCTCAGTGAGGAGTCTGCGAACTTGCCCTGCTTTATTGTAATAGGCATCGTAATAGCCAGAGGAAAGGGCGTATGTTCCAATCATGATTCTCCTTTGAACTTCAGAGCCAAAACCTTCACCTCTGTTGCGACAATAAAATTTTTCCAGCTCTATCGCTGCAAGTGAATGAAAATCAGAACGATGACCAAACCGAACACCATCATAGCGCGCTAAATTGCTAGAGGCTTCACTGGCTGCAACCAAATAATAAATAGGGACAGCATATTGTGTCAGTGGAAGATTGATTTCAATAATTTCTGCACCCAGCATTTTTGCTGTTTCTACAGCAGAATGGACGGTTTTTCTGACGTCTGCATTTAAAGAATCTGTTTCGTATTCTTTAATCAAACCGATTTTAAAACCTTTCATGCTTTTTTCTTGAGGGACAATGAGGTTGGGAACCTTTTTTTGGCTTGTGGTAGAATCGTGTTGATCATGGCCAGAAATAATTTCAAGAATTTCAGCAGCGTCGCTGACAGTTGTAGTCATTGGTCCGGCTTGATCAAGACTAGAAGCATAGGCAACAATACCATATCGACTGACGCGTCCATAAGTGGGTTTTACACCGACGATTCCACAAAAACTTGCTGGTTGACGGATCGAGCCTCCGGTGTCTGTACCGATGCTGGCGACGGCAAGGCGTGCGGCTTGTGCTGCTGCGGACCCTCCACTAGAGCCCCCAGGAACATAATCTAAATTCCATGGATTTTTGACAGCGCCAAAATAAGAAGTTTCGTTGCTAGAGCCCATGGCAAACTCATCGAGATTTGTTTTGCCAATCACAATAGCACCTGCTTTTTTGAGCCGAGCCACAACAGTTGAGTCGTAGGGAGGGACAAATTGAGAGAGCATTTTAGATCCAGCTGTTGTTTTGATCCCTTGAGTGCAAAGCATGTCTTTGATAGCAATTGGCATTCCCGTTAAGGGACCAGGATTTTCACCAGCTGCCAATCGTTGATCGAGGTGTTTTGCTTCATCGATGGCGCGTTCATTCAAAGTGATAAAAGCGTTTAATTTTTTGTTGAGAGATTGAGCACGATTGAAAAATGTTTCTACAACTTGAGTTGCTGAAAGTTCGCGGCTTTGAATTTTATTTCGAAGTTCTTTGATACTTAAATCTGTTGTTTTCATTTTTATAGTTCCTTAAAAAGAAATTTTATTTTTGAGAGAGTTTTGACGGAATATTCAGAACAAAAATGGGTTTCAAAGCAGTTCCAAGCTCTAGATGACAGGTGGCACACGAAAAAGATTTCCGATTTTGTCGGGAGCGTTCGCGAGCATGTCTTCGGGGGTTAATTCTTGAACGACAGAATCTTCGCGCCAATAGGTTTCGATTTCCGTAGGAGTTATGAGGGGCTCAACTCCTTTGGTGTCGACATGAGAAATTTGTTCAAAGTGTTTAAGTACACGCTGAAGTTGATCGGCTAATTCTTTGGCTCGATCTGGGGTGATTTCCAAGCGTGATAATTGGGCTATTTTTTCAATATCTGAAGTATTAATCACAGAAAGTCTCCTTTAAGACTAAGGGGAGCCTTAGTCACCTTATTAAGGGAATTTATAGCAAGCTAGTGTCATTATTGGAAGAGTTAAAACAGGGTTTCCATATTTTGATTGGCATCATTGAAAATAGAAAGTTATAAGACATGATTATGGATCGAGACCGTCACTCCCCAGAAATCTCAAAAGAAAAGTATATTGAATTGGTTAATGAAATTCATAAGCTTGATTACCATTACTTTGTATTGGATCGTCCTCTGAAGAGTGATTACGAATATGATCAACTATGGAATCAGCTCATAGAAATGGAAGCAGCCCACCCTGAATGGATCATAGAGCAATCCCCCTCCCGAAGAGTTTCGGGGGAAGCTTTGGCGTCTTTTCGTAAAGTGACTCATCGGTTTCCGATGCTGTCTCTTTCAAATTCTTATTCCATTGATGATATTGCTGAATTTGAGAAAAAAGTAAAAAGAGCTTTGGGCTCAGAGGACCCTATCGAGTATTTTGTTGAGCCCAAATATGACGGACTGGCTGTGGAATTAGTTTATGAACATGGCCTTTTAAAAGTGGCTTCGACCCGAGGAGATGGTTCGGTTGGCGAGGATGTCACTCATAATATCAAAACAATCAGAGTGATTCCGTTCATTATTGAAGCGTTAAAACAAGTGCCTGTTTTTGAAGTTCGTGGAGAAATCTTAATCTTTAAGTCTGATTTTTTAAAATTAAATAAAGAACAAGAAGAAGCAGGACAAAGTATTTTTGCCAACCCACGTAATGCAGCGGCAGGTACGATTCGGCAACTTGATTCTAAAATTGCAGCAGCAAGGCCACTGAGATTTTATGCCTATGGGATAGGCCAAACTGATGGCTTCGCTTTTCGCTCCCAACATGAAATCCATCAAACATTAAAGAAATTCAACTTTCCAGTGGCCTCTCTCGAAGACTGTTCTGTTTGTAAGAGTGCACAAGATGTAATTCAATTTTATGAAGGGCTTCATCAAAAAAGATCAAAATTGCCTTTTGAAATAGATGGGATTGTCATTAAAGTAAATTCTTTGAATTTACAGAATGAATTAGGTTTAGTCGCCCGGAGCCCTCGGTGGGCAACAGCTGCCAAATATCCGCCGGAGCAAGTAGAAACAGTGATTCAAGATATTGTAGTTCAGGTCGGAAGAACAGGAGCGCTAACGCCAGTGGCTCTCATGGCGCCAGTGAAAGTGAGTGGAGTGACAGTGGCTCAGGCCACTTTGCATAATCAAGACGAAATCGATCGTAAGGATATCCGTATTGGAGATGCGGTATGGGTTCAGAGAGCGGGAGATGTTATTCCGGAGGTTGTTGGAGTGATTATTTCTCAGAGACCTCCCGACTCAATCCCATTTAAAATTCCAGAGCATTGTCCGATTTGTGGAAGCCAGGTTGAAAAACCTCCTAATGAGGCTATCAGTCGTTGTTCTAATAAAAGATGTCCCGCGATTCTTAAAGAATCTTTTAAGCACTTCGTGTCGAGACGTGCCATGAATCTTGAAAAAGTGGGCGATCGGCTGATTGAAGAGCTGGTAGAAGTGAATTTATTGCGTCGCTTTTCTGATTTTTATAAAATAAAAAAAGATCAACTTCTCTCTTTGGACCGTAAAGGTGAAAAATCCGTTGCAAATATCTTAGAAAGTATTGAGAAAAGCCGACACACTCAGCTTTCACGTTTCATTTACGCCTTAGGCATTCGCTTTGTTGGCGAGCAGACAGCGAAAAGCTTGAGTACACACTATTCTTCTTTTCAAGCTCTGAGTCATAGTACGGAAGAAGAACTTCTTTTGATTCCTGACATTGGTCCTCGGGTGGCTCAGGCTATCCTTGCTGCCATGAAAGACGAAGATTTTGTTTGCGATGCTCTGGAGTTAGAAACAAAACATTTGATTTTCGAACGAAAAGAAAGTCTCACTGGTATGCAACTGCAATCAAAAACGTTTGTAATCACAGGGACTCTTCCTGTATCGCGTGACGAAGCCACTCATTGGATCGAAGCTCATGGAGGAAAAGTCCTTTCTTCCATTTCATCAAAATTGAATTATTTAGTAGTGGGTGATGATGCTGGATCTAAGTTGGACAAAGCTCAGAAACTCTCTATTCCCATTCTTTCATGGGAAGACTTGCAGACGATGGTCCAAACATCAAAAGCAAGAGAATAAAGTTCAGGCCTAGATATTTTATTTACCTTTGATTCAACGATTCTGATGAGCTCAAGGGCCCGACGTATGTAGAGCGGTCAATCAAAATCTATTTACGTTCTTACGGAGGGCTCTTAAAGTAAGAGAATGACATTTCGTTGGCCTGCTTCGAGTTATTTAGCGACATCATCGTTTGTAAGGATGGCTTTCCTTTTCGGGGGTTTTTTATTTTATTCCCAGTTCATAGGATTATCTGATTTGGGTTACAGAGCTTCACCGATTGACGTCAAGCTTTCTCAAAAATATCCTCCCGCTGTTGCTTTAGAGGTGATAAATCGCGTGAGTGTTATTCCTGGAGAGGTCTCTGATCCTTTCGTGGGTGATTACAAGGTTATTCAACTTCGAGCAGAATATCCTGATCTTGGTCTTATTTCTTTGGATGAATTGAGTTTTACTTTAAACCTCGAGGAGGAAACCTCTAAAAAATGGAGCTCTTCGTCTCGGGTTCCGCAACAATCCATTGAAGCTAAGACGGTGGATTACTTTACAGAAGAAGAAAAGCTTCGTTTAAAAATGGCTCATTTGCCAACTCACATTGATTTAGAAGAAGAGCTTGGCCCTACGAAGGAGTTAGATTTAAAGGAACGCCTTAAAGTCCTTATGGCCAAAGAGGGTTTGAATGCGAGTCACGGGCGGGAGCTTTCAAATAACAATAATGCATTCCAAACCGGAAATTCACCGCATTTTCCATTGACGATTCAAGGCGATATTGAATTTTCAAAGGGTTCTTCTTTAGCGTTGACGGACCAACACTTCATTGATGTGAGAAGGTTTGAAGAAGGTGTCCCCAAAGAAGTTGCTAAGGTGGATCTCACCAGTGGAACTTTTTCGATGAAATTGCAGAGTACTAAAGGAGTGATCGTTGGCCGTTTGACTCATAAGTCAGGTGGAGTGGACGGGGAAGGGCGTATTCCTGTATTAGATTTTGTGAACTCCAATAAACCAAGGCTTATCCTCAAAAAAAATCAGAGAAACCCAACGAGACCCGTTTCAACATATGGTTATGGGACCAAGAAAGATTTGTCCCTTTCTAATAAAAATGAAAATAATGAAAATAGGGGTCGTGATTTTTCTCCTCGTCTTTTTTTGGCGGGAGCTTCATTGCCTCAGGTGCAACAATCCTCGTCTGCACCTGCTCCTAACTCATCAGAAATAATGCCGGAGACAAGTCTTCAATTATTTAATAATGAGTATGATTCCAGTTCAGAATTTATTGTTGAAGCAACTGCAGACTTTCATCGCCCTACGATATCTTTTTCTAATATTACCGATGGAAGGGACGTCCCCTTGCTTCCTGATAGAATGATGAATGGGCTTTCGGAAATTCTTTCGGAGCAAGATATTTCTTTGAATTTGAATCGAGGAGATTCACTTGTTTGGGGTATTGTGAAACAAAAAGGGCGGCCACTTGCTGGAGCAACCGTCATAGCTCATCAGGGTGTGAGAACCAGTTATTTTGGTGGTCTTTATTTGCCAGACCAAACTCGCGTGAAGACGTCTGAAAATGGAATGTTTGCGATTGCTTTAACAAACCCTGGTTGGCAAGATTTACTTATAGAATTAGAAGATGGAAGGCACATTCACTATAATGCACTGACTTTTGCGGGAAAGGTTTCTTATGTTGAAGTTGAAGCTCCTGGTCGTGATTATCGCTCTGTGACTTTTCGGTCTTTTGACGCCTTTTCAGGTGAGCCTGTTCGCGCTATTGTTGAAGTGCAGCAAATAAAAAGCCCCATTGAAGTGGGCGTTGACGGAACTGCTCAAGTTGACATGCCAAAGACTCAAAATCTTTCTTTTGTTCTTGCAACACCAGCGGCTCCTTACGAAAAGGTAAGGCTCTCCTACACTCGATTAGAAGATTTTCTTCATATCCCCTTATTAACGACTCATTGGATGCAGGAACTCAGGACCTATTTGAAAATCATTGATGCACCTCAAACAGGTGCAGTGGTTGGCTTTGTACAAAATAGTGATTTCACAGTAGAAATACAAAACAAAGAAAGTTTATCCCAGATCGTTTATTTTGACCAACGGAGTCACATTTCTCAACAAGGCGTGGCGGGCGGTGGTTTTGTGGTTTTTAATCTAGAAGAGGATCAAGTGAATCTTGTCATAATCCCTCTTCAGAGCAAGAAAAAAGAAATCATTCGTGTGGTTCGTCCTGAGAGGGAATGGACACATATCATCAATGCCAATTTTGAATAAAAAGCACTTCCAGTGAATTCTTATATTGAAAATAAAGCCTGTTTGTATTTCAATTCTAATATATAGTTTTTAAACTTGAACCTGGGAGGTCTCATGTCAGATGTATTGGTTGTTACGAGCAAAATTAAGAAATTTATTAAAGAAAAAGGCGAAATGAATACTTCTGCTGAAACGATTGACGTATTAAGCAAGGCGATTGAACAACTCTGCATGAGAGGAATCGAGTCTGCTAAAAATGATGGTCGGAAAACAGTGATGGCTCGAGATATTGTTATTGATCATATTTAGTGGATGCCATGGTGATGTTGCTATTGACGAGCTTTTATAGTAACCCCTTATAAGAAATTCATTTTGTTAAAGATAAATGACGGAAGCAGGCGGATCACCAACATAATATAGCGCCAGAAAAAGGGGAGGTAGTACTCCCCATTTTTTTTATTTTCAAAAAGAGAAACCAACTCCATGGCAATAGTTTCTGGTTTTGTCCAGAGGGGGCCTTTTGAAAATTGAGCTGTCATGGGAGTATCGACAAATCCCATTTTAATGGTTAAAACCTGCACATTGGATTTGAACAGTCTCACGCGAAGTCCAGATAAAAAAGTTGTGATTGCGGCTTTGGCAGAACCATAAATATAATTGCTACGGCGACCACGATCTCCCGCGACACTAGAAAGAACTCCAATAACCCCTGAACCCATTTTTTCCATTTTATCGGCAATGCAATTTAAGAGTGTGGCTTGAGAAGTGTAGTTAGAGTGGATAATTTCCAAAGTTTGGTGGGAATTGTGTTCTGCACTTTTTTGATCCCCCAAAACGCCGTGGGCTACAAGCACCCAATCAAAATTTTTAAGACAATTTTGAGCCTTTTCAATGAGTTTTTCGTGCTGCTCGAAGGTGTTTAAATCCGCGGCTTCTACAAAAACATTTTGTGCACCTCGGACTTTTAGATCATTGGCAATAAGTTCGAGCTGTTCAGCATTTCTGCCAATTAAATAAAAATCATTTTGAGCATTGTGTAGACTTCTTTTGCAAAAAGCCTGAGCGATAGCGGATGTGGCACCAATGATTAGAATTTTTTTCATGAAATTCTCCTTAAAAAACTGGAAGAAAATGCCGGGTCTTTATATTTTAAAAAATTTTGGAATTGCGGATAATAAGCAAGAAAAGCCTTCTGAGACATACGAGCATCTTTTGCAATATAAACGCGGCCTTTGGCTTTCATCACGATTTCATCTAAACGATTTAAAAGCTCTGTGGATTTCGGGTTTACAGGAAAATCAAGAGCAAGAGTCACTCCTTCAACAGGAAAAGACATCATCCCGAGTGATTTGATGCGACCAAAGACTTTCAATACAGCGAGAAAAGAACCTTGCTGAAAATTTGAAATTTCTTGGAATAAATCCTGTAGGGCGGCTTTGTTATCAAGAGGAATGACACATTGGTATTGATAAAAACCTTGTATTCCATAGATTTTATTCCAGTGATGGATGGCATCCAGAGGGTAGAAAAAAGAATTGTAAGATGTCGTAAGGTTTGTTCCAGCTTTGAATCGATGCATTTGAAAATAAAGTTCATTAAATGCTTTTACCGTAAAGGCATTGAGAGTTTGGTTAGGTAAAAAGAAAGGAACTTGGAGGAGGCGCGATGGTTTATGGGTTTCAAAGATTTGGTTGTCATCAAAATTACCACGAAAAAAAATGCCTCGATTCTCCTGCTTAGAGTTTTTGAAACAATCAACCCAAGCGACATTAAACTCAAAGCCTTCACAAGATTCTTCAGAAAGACGGTAAAATTCATGAAGATTGTTAAAGGTAATCATATCCTGTTTTATTTGGCTGCTTTGGATTTTTTTTAACTTTACTTTAGCGGATAAAATAAGGCCTGTTAGTCCCAGGCCTCCAAGGGTGGCATAGAAAAGCTCTGCATTTTGATGAGGATTGCAGGTGAGGATTTCTTGAGGAGAAGTACGCATGAGGGTGAATTCCACAATATGGTGGCCCCAGTTTCCGACAGCATGGTGATTTTTACCATGAACGTCATTGGCGATGGCTCCTCCCAGAGTGACAAACTTAGTTCCTGGAGTTACGGGCAAGAACCAACCACGGGGAACAAATTGTAAGAGTATATCTTCGAGGGTTACGCCAGCTTCGGAGTGTAAAACTCCAGAGCTTGGATCAAAATCAATAAAGCGATTTAACTTTTCAGTGATTAAAAGGGTTCCTTGATCATTGAGGCAGCTGTCTCCATAACTGCGGCCTAAACCATAGGGAAGAATAGTTTGGTGCGTAGGTAGTTGCTTGGGTGGCCAATGGAGGAATTGGAGGTTTTGCGTTGTTTTAGGATAATGGCCCCAACTTGATTTTGTCATACAAACCTAAATTGAAAAAATTAAAATAAGAAATATAAAGGCTCCTACCAAGTAGGTTGCTTTATCTTTTACTGCAAAAGCGACGGGGTCGTCATCAAGATTCCCACGATAAACAAGTATCCAAGCTCGATTGACCCAATAAAGAAGAGCTGGTGTGATTAACCAAAGATAGTTATTGTTGTGGTAAAGGTTTTGCACAGCGGGGCTATTGAGATACAAGGCAAATACGAGGACAGAGAGTAAGGAGCTTGCAACTCCAATAGTGGCGATCATGGGTTGATCTTCAACATGATAGGCACGCGCGTTTTGTTTACTGCTGGTAGTGTGTTTTTTCAACTCTGCAAATCTCTTGATGAAAGCCAAACCAAGAAAGAAAAAAACGGAAAAAGTGAGTAACCAGGGGCTAATGGGAATATTTGCCATTAAGCCGCCGAAGAGAATTCTGAGGTTATACATTAAAGCGAGGAGAATCACATCAATAAGTAAGAGCGATTTAAGCTTAAAAGTATAAAATAAATTGAGCGTAAAATAACTTAAAAGCAAAAGCCCGGATGAAAAATCAATTTTGAATGTGAATAATAAAGATAAACAGGCAAAGAAAATGAAACTCACAAGTCCGAGAGGAATTCCCAAATCACCACTGGCCCAAGGGCGAGTTCTTTTTTTTGTATGCAAGCGATCCGCTTTCAAATCAAATAAGTCATTTAAAATATAAATGGAGGAAGCATTCAGGCTAAACAAAATAAAGGCGAGAAATGATTGGTTCCAAGCCGTAAAGTCGTTGAATTTATGAGATAAGAAAAGAGGAGCGAAAACAAGGAGATTTTTAACCCATTGGGTACTGCGAATTCCTTTGAGATAGGTTTTAATAAAATTTCGCTGGTCTTCGATCAGAATAATGGATTGATGGGGCTTTTCTTTTTTTAAACGAGATTGAATAAAAGCATCAGCATTAACGAGGTAAGCCGTTTGAGACTCTTGCCACAGGGGCAGGTCAGCGTGGCTGTCTCCCACATAACTCCATTGATCGATTTTGAGATGCTCTTGAATGAATTTGAGCTTGTTCAAAGCTTTCAGATTAGTATTGGTGCTGCCATAAGCTGCATGAAAGATTCCTAAATAATCGGCGATTTTTTTTACTTCACTTTCAAGGCTCGCAGACAAAAGAATGACTTGATGACCTTCCGAATGGAATTTTTTAGCCAACGAGAGGACGTTTTCACGATAAGGCAAGGCGGCAGGATCTATGGGAGCTGTATTGGCCAAAAAATGTTTCAGAGCTAATTTTCCTTTGAAAATATTTTTTAAAATGAGCCCAATATTGAAAATATTTTTTTTCAAAGCGACTAAAAATTGCTCATGAAGAAGATCTGTTTTTATCAAAGTGTTATCAAGGTCGAAAATGATAATTTCTTTCTTCATAAAGTTTCCTTGGAGGAGTGGCGAGGGAAATACCTTTCAAAGAAAAAGCATTGGCCGGGTGGTAGATAAGAGGGTCTTTTGTAATACTGATCTTTAACCCAAGTTAAATAATTGTTACGATAATTTTGATAATTGAAAAAATGGCCTCGAGCAATAAAAAAGGTTGCTCCACGGAAATTTAATTCTTCATAAATCACATCACTGAAATAATTCTTATATTCTTCCAATTGCAGGGGCTTAAAGGGATATGTGGAGATAATGAGAATATTTTTTTGATCCAAGGAGCGGTAATCAGTCCATTTATCATCCCCTCGTCCGTTGTTATCTTTATCATTGAAAACGAGATATTGACGTTTATTGTGGTAGTGCATGAGTCCCGAAGTGGTATAACCAACGGTTCCAAAAGTATAATTTTCTTTGTATTGTTGCAGTCTTTCTTCAAGTTCATCACCGTATTTACCCATAATAATATCATTATAAAATTTATTAGATTGAAAATAAGAATCCGGAAGAAAAATTAGGATGGTTAAAAAAATGAAATGAAGGCCTGTGAAAGCAAGATTGTATTTAAGATACCGTTTAAAATGGATTAAAGGAAGAAGTCCGATCAGAGCAAAAGCAAAAGGAATGTAAGAAAGAGGCCAATGTAAATTGGGATAGGTAGAGGAGGGTAATGCCAGGAGCAATACGGGTACAGCGTAAAGAATCCAGATGCTTTTCAATGGTGGAGACAGTTGCAAACGAAGAGTCTTGAATTGTTTAAAGATGAAAATCAGGACCCAAGGAGTGGTTAGATAAAAGATAAAAACTATGTATGTGAGGAGATTGGAGAATTTAAATTGAGTTTCGGAGTCGCGATTAAAAACATTAAAAAGGACACTCCACCAGCAATTTTGAGAAGACCAATAGAAATGAGCTCCCGCAAAAACAAAACCAATGACCGCAAGTATTAGTACATATAAAAATTTTCGCCTCCATTCGCGTAGGCATAAAAAAGCACATAAAAGGAGAGCCCAGATCATGAAAAACATTAAGTATTTACTCCAGAAGGCCAGTCCGAGGCAAATTGCAGACAAAATATAACATGGAATTTCAGCGTGCTTAAAGCTTCTCAGAAAAAAATATCCAGAAAAAAATACGAAAAGAATCATAGGTGCATCTGTTGAAATCAGCACAAAAAGCAAACTCATAGGAGTTGTATAGTAGAGTAAAGAGGCCATCAGCGCTTGATTTGAATCTTGAGTGAAATCTTTCACTATGGAATAGATTCCCCAGGCGATGGCTCCACCTACCGCTAATGGTAAAATGCGGGCAAAGAAAATAGAGTGGCCCATAAATTGAGCGATCCACATCCACCAACCGACTAATCCCGGGTGATCATAGTAAATAGTATCTAAATTTTGTCCCCAACGATAAAAGTAACCTTCGTCTCCGGTGATAGGGAAAAAATAGGCTAAAAAGAGCCTAAAAAAAGTTATTATTAAAAAAAGAAAAATAACTTTTTGCTTCGTTATCATATTTTGAAGGTCCTATTTGGCTTGAAGCTTTACAACATTGAAAATTCAATTTTTGGCAAAATGAGTTAGTTGTTCTCACTCCACTTTTTTAGTGTCGCCAATTAACTTTCAAATAAGGCTAATGGCATCAATTATTGAAGTCAATGTCACTATTTGAAAATAACAGGCGCGAATCCCCCATGAGGAGTTTTCAAATTAGTGAGTTGCCCTTGATATAATCGAGCAACCACAGACTGCACCTGATTTTTGTAAGCATAAAAACGTAAGTCGTATTTTAATTTTGTGGGCTCAATATTTTTTGCAGTAAAAACATGCTCTGGTGCTGGACAAAACTCTTGAGCTAAAAAATTTTTTCCTACAAGTTGATTAAATAAAGTTCGGCTGATGCCTTCTCCACGATAGCTTCCTTTTGATCCGAAAGAGGAGAGGGGTTTTATAAAAAATTTCTTTTTATTAGACCAAATAAAATCTTTGTTTTCTTCTGTAAGTAAAATGGCTTTGAGAAAATGATTTTTGTGCAGTTTTAATTGTTCGCCGATAGAAGGCGTATTAATGTCAAGGATTCTCTGGGCTTCTGTTTCTAAAGCTAAGCTCCATTCAATCAGTCTTTTTTTATCAGCTAAAAGGGAGTATTCATGAGGATTAGGGCTCAAAGTTAATGAATTATTTTGATAAGCCATGGCGAGAGTTTGAGTCGTGAAATCTTCGAGATAAAAATCGGTGGTGCGGTTGTACACAAAATCAATAGGTAAGTGAGAAAAGCCCTGAAGGGTTATTTGACCTTCAGAGGTTAGTGCCAATTCAGTTGGATCTGCGATCACAACAGTATGCCCAAAACTTTGGAGGAATTGTTGATAGAGCAAAAATTCAAAGTAAAGCTTTTGCAGTTGAGGCGCTTCGTCAATGATTGCAATGGATAAATGTTTTTTAGGTTTGAGTGGATCATCTGTTTTTTGAGTCCATTGGTTTTGATGGAATTTTTGATTATTGCTTTGGTGAAGAGAGTGTTCTTCGAGAAAGTTCTGATTCAATTCATTAAGGGAAAAATATGAAATGGGTTGGGAAAGATCCCGTACTTGATAGAGAAAGTAGCTCATTAATAAAAAAGAGGCATTCGTATTGACCTCAATAAGTTTTAAGCACCCTTCAGAATCAAGATGAAAGTCATAACTCATGCAAAGAGATTTATTCCCAGGATTTTTTTTGGCAGAAAGAGGTGCTTCGGCAGACACATGGGTTTGGTATGCCTGGGTTTCTCTTAATTGATAAAGAGTTTGAATGAGGGATTGAGCTTGGTGTAAGAGGGAGTGAGGAAGTTCAACATGAAAGGGAGATAGAAGATTATCTGAAATCAGCTCTACAGAACGATCAGCAAGATTTGGATACAATGATTGAACAAAAGAAAAATAACGAGTTTTCATCAGTGCTTTTCAGTATAGTTGACGGTATTTTAAAAAACAAAGGGAGTTTCTGCTTATGAGGATAATAACTTGGAATGTGAATGGTATTCGTGCCGTATATAAAAAAAATTTGATACCCTTTGTGCAGCGTGCAAGTGCTGATATTTTATGTCTTCAGGAAACCAAGGCACATCAAGAACAAGTGGAAACTGAATTGAAAACATTGGGGTATCCCTACTGTTATTGGTCTTCAGCAGTGAAAAAAGGATACTCTGGTGTTGCTACTTTTTGCAGTCAAGAACCTCATTCAGTTCAAACAGGAATTTCTTATCCAGATTATGAATCAGAGGGGCGCTTTGTCATCACTGAATATCCAAAATTCATACTCTATAATATTTATTTTCCCAATGGTGGTTCAGGGGATGTACGCCATCAGTTTAAACAAGGTTTTTTAAAAAGGTTATTAGAACATTTAAAGCTGCAATTAAGCCAAGGGCGACAAATCATTATGGTGGGTGATTATAATATCGCTCATAGAGACGTTGACGTGTATGATCCTATTCGGCTGGCAAAAATCAGCGGCTTTTTGCCAGAAGAGCGAGAGTGGATGGATCAACTTCATGCACTTGGGTTTATTGATACATATCGCCATTTTAATAGTACAGAAAAAGAAAAATATTCTTGGTGGTCTTATAAGGAATTAGCACGACCAAGCAATAGAGGTTGGAGAATTGATTATATTTCTGTAACAAAGGGTCTGGAAAAATATCTTAAGAGCGCTGATATGTGGGATCGCGTTGAGGGCTCTGACCATTGTCCAGTTGTCCTGGATCTCGATTTTTAAATAACTTTGTAATAGGTGTGTTTACGCTCTTAGTAGGCAGTCATAAAACTCAGGCCTGGGTATATGAGAGCTCGCGTATAACTGACTTTAGAAAGTGTTCCTGTCTCGATGCTCTCTTTAAAATTGCTGGAGTAGTAAAATATTTTTATAGCCAGCGACATGGATTCTGTAGGCCAGAAAGCATATCCAACATCAGCTTTGATACTTGTACCCCTCAACTCTACAGCATTGGTGCCGTTATTATATTGCGCAGTGCTCTGAAAATTATAGGTAATGGTATTGAACCATGATTTTTGTTTAGTCCAGAACAATCCCAACTTTAAGCCAAAATCACTTACTGTGTAGGTTGTCGTGTTGTTACTGGATTCATCGATAAAAGAACCTGATCCAAAACTTAACCCCCAAAGCCATGTATCTCCTTTACCCAAAAGGGTGCCAATACCAACATCATAGAGGGTGCGTGAAATTTTATTAGTTCCTGTCGTTGAGAATGTATCATTGAAAGACAGTATATTTAAATCCACAAATTGTGCTTTTAATTGTGGGGATACAAAAATAAGAGAAAGAAAAACAATTTTAAAATAAAGATGTGATCTTCGCATAAGAAATATTTTAATAGGAATGGGTTGGTGCGACTACCGATTTGAGGTCTGGGACCGGATGAACGTCTAGGCTTTGGCAAATCCTATTTAAAAGTGTAGCAAAATATAAATAAAAATGCCTTATATTAAAGCATAATTTATTTTTTAATTTTATGTAAGATTTCTGTTGAATTCTTTCATATCTTCTCTTTAACTGTGCCTCGACAGGGATATTTGTTTATTTAGTCGAAAATAATTGAGGGCTAGTTAATTTAAGAAAATTTAAGAAAGTGCTTGAACAGCGCTCAACTCTATGACTAAATAATTCAAATCTTACGATGAAAGATTATAACAGAGTAAGAGATTATCCCCATCAGAATATGATGGGTGAAGGCAAGGAGGGGCAAATGTCGCAAATACCTGAGAGTATTTTGAAAGAGTGTCGAAGTAAGCTTGTACAAGCAAAAGCCGAATTACTCAATCGTGTCAGGGAAGCGCGCTTTGATATGAATGCTGACGAAAAGGGTGGTGATGAAGCTGATCAAACCATTCGCGTTTTAGCTGAGGTTGAAGCTCTGTCTATGCATGAAAGGTTGAGACAACAACTTTTTGAAATTGAAAATGCACTTGCTCGTATTGAAAATGGAACTTACGGTGTTTGTGAAGAGACAGAAGAGATGATTGAGTTTGAACGTCTTAAAGCTATTCCATGGACACGCTTGAGCATCGAGGGAGCTGAAATCCGCGAAAGCATTACAAAGCGTTATGCTCGATAATTTGTGTGAAATTGTTTATAAACAATTTCACACAATAAACTTATAATAATTTTTAATTCTACGCTGCTTTTTTATCAACGATACGATCAAAAGCGGGATACAATGTTGATTCTTCTCTGTGAATGCGTGAACGCAAAACAGAAATTATATTACCGATATCTTTGGCAAATTCAACTCCATCGCCACCTTTTTCCCATTTTGTGAAAAAATCAATCGCAGTTTTAGAAATTTTATCCATATCCGCAGCAAATGTATCAAGAGTTGATTTTAAATTTTTATCGTTAGTTGCCGCTTTTTTAAGTTCTGGATATAAAAATGTATCTTCTTTTTTCAAATGAGCTAAAAGAGCTGCTTTCGAAGTATTTAAAAGTTGTAAACCTTCTTTTGTTGGTCCTTTTGCTAAGGCATTAGATAAAACTTGCGCTAATTTTTCATGATCACTTTTTAGTTCATCAACTAATTTAGACATGTACTCTCCTTATAATTAGAAATATGACTGATTTAAACGAGCCTTTTTTTGTTCGGCCCTTTATGTGGAATACTTGAGGCTGGTTATTAAGAAAATAAAATGATTAAAGTTTGAAATAGATCATTTTTGTTAAACTTATAGACTCAAGTCCTTTTAAAATAGATTCAAATTTAAATGAATGAAGGTGTAATTTCTTTATACGGCGGTCAAGCTGAAGGGAAGGAAGGCTTTAAGGATCCCTGAAATAGTTTTCTCATTTAATCTGACAGGACTTTAGAATGATGCTGAAAACGTTGCTTGAATTGGCACTTTTGACAGAGGGGTTCGATGGCTACTTGATTTTTAAAACCTTGAATAATGCCTTGAGCCCGTGGCGTAGCTAGAATAGCTTTTAAATCCACCTCAAAAATAGAACCCAATGAAATGACGGCCTCTTTGTCCAGACAGCAGGGAACAACAGTTCCTTCTGTTAAAATAGCAAGCTGACTGCTAAGGCCATAGCAAAAACCATCTGAAGCTTGATGAGGAGAGTTTAAACTTGGCCATTCAAATTGAGTATCAAAATGTAATTTGATATGGCGATCAAGGCGATAGGATTTTTGAGTTTTGACGTTAAGTTGGTGTGGCAGTTCTGGATTGGAGAATAAAGACTCAAGGGCATCGTAAACAATTTTATTTTTGGAAGTTAATTCAGCATCAAAACCTTGAAGGTTCCAGAGGCGAAAATTAATAAAAGCATCTGGATTTTGAGAAATGAATCTTTTGGAAAAATCCACCAAGGATTGCAAGTAAATTGTAATGTCTTTATTTGGAAAATTATCGAAAAAACTATGAATGCTAAAATTGATTTGTTTAATAATGCTGGTGTTATAAGAAGGCAGTTGAATTAAGCTGTCTTGATAACGATTGAGCAAAATGCCATTGCTGGTTAAAATAAGAGGCATAGACTCTTCATGGAGAATGTGGAGAAATTCTTGGAATTGAGGATGCGCAAGAGGTTCTCCCATAACATGGAGAGTGACAGCACGAGCATGGTGCTTTACGTTTTGAATGACATGCCGGAACTGTGCCGGTGCCATTATTTTTTTAGGTCGTAAAACTTCTGGGCAAAAGCTGCATTTCAAATTGCAGACATTGCTAATTTCAATATAGATACGATCAAACAACATTGAGATACAGTTGTTTCAATAATTGATTTTTAAAAAATACCGTTAACAAATATTTTTTCACCGAGTTTGACTTTTTTGAAACTTATAAGTGTATTCTACCGTTGTCGTTGTGAATTTAGGCGATTTTGGAAATTTCATTGTTCTAAGGTGTTCAATAAGGAGAGTATTGACGCTTTCATTATGAAGAGTGTCATGTTCGATGCGGATATCTTGAGTTTCACCTTTGTCATTGATGCTCCACTGAAGCGTAATATTAGCTTCATTAATGTGGTCTAAAGAAACCATACGACTGAGTTCGGTAGGCAAAGAACCTCTATTTTGAAGGTAGTAGTCCACAGCAACTTGAGCGTCAGCACCTCGCTTATGAGTTATTGCGCATCCGGCCATTAAAGAAACACTGAGAGAAATAAGTAATATTATCTTCATGTAAAACCTTTCACTGATTGAATCATTGCTTGGTTCTGTAGTACAGTATTCCCTAAAATAATTAAAGGGGTGTTTATGAAAAAAATAAAAGTGTCGCAGCCAGTTGTAGAACTGGATGGCGATGAGATGACGCGGATTATTTGGAAAAAAATCAAAGAAAAGTATATTTATCCGTATTTGGATATCGACATTAAATATTTTGATTTGGGAATGGAATATAGAGATAAAACTGAAGATCGCGTTACGGTTGAGGCGGCAGAGGCCATCAAGAAGTATCAAGTGGGCATTAAGTGCGCAACCATTACTCCTGATGAAGCTCGTGTCAAAGAGTTTAACTTGAAGAAAATGTGGAAATCCCCCAATGGCACTATTCGAAACATTCTGGATGGGACTGTGTTTCGTGAGCCGATCATTATGAAAAACATTCCTCGATTAGTACCCAACTGGACAGCACCTATTTGTATTGGTCGCCACGCTTTTGGAGATCAGTACCGAGCCACAGATATTGTAACAAAAGGCCCAGGCAAACTCACCATGACTTTTGAGCCCACTAATGGCGGTCCGATTCAGCAGTATGAAGTTTATCAGTTTGATGGTGATGGTGTTGCTATGACGATGTATAACACCGATGAATCTATTAAAGGTTTTGCACGGTCGTGTTTTAACTTGGCCCTTCAAAAAAAATGGCCCCTTTATTTTTCTAGTAAAAATACTATTCTTAAAAAGTATGATGGTCGATTTAAAGATATTTTTGAAGAATTATATAAAGCCGAATTTAAAACTCAGTTTGAATCCGCTGGGATTACCTACGAACATCGGCTCATCGATGACATGGTGGCGAGTGCCCTTAAGTGGAACGGCAATTTTGTGTGGGCCTGTAAAAACTATGATGGTGATGTTCAATCGGATACTGTGGCCCAAGGCTTTGGATCTTTAGGCTTGATGACTTCTGTTTTGATCACACCAGATGGAAAAACCATGGAGTCCGAGGCGGCCCATGGGACGGTGACTCGTCATTACCGTCTTCACCAGCAAGGGAAGCCTACGTCCACTAACCCCATCGCTTCTATTTTTGCATGGACAAGAGGGCTCGCTTTTAGAGGAAAATTAGACTCCAATCAGGAGTTGATTAATTTTTCCAATACCTTGGAACAAGCTTGTATTAAAACAGTTGAATCAGGAAAGATGACAAAGGATTTAGCTGTTTGTATCCATGGTGATAAGGTGAGCGACAAAGATTATCTCACTACAGAGCAATTCATGGATGCCATTGATTCTCAACTCAAAGAGATGTTGGGTTAATTTCATGGGAGCTTCTCCACAGAAAGAAAAAGTTTCTTGGAGAAGCCAAGGAGAGATCCTCCACCATTGGAAGGCCCTGACTTTTCAAGGCCTTTGTGAATGATAATATGTTTTCCATCAGCGAGGCCTTGCTCAAAGGTGCTACCATAAACACGATTGGAGCCTCGCTTTTTTCGAGAGAGGTTAGGATACTTGCGGGCAATAAAAAGAGAAAGAGCTGGGTCTTCTTCAAGCTTTGCAAGGGCTTTGGTGGTTTCAGGATCAGTAAGATTTGTGCGTCGGGTAGTTTTACTCGAGCGTAATTTGGCGTCGAATCCATGAAGAAGGCCTAATTGAAAAGAGCGTTTGTGTTTTCCTTTTTGTTGGTGAAGGCGAGCATACTGGAGCCAAAGTTCCTCAACAGTGCGATTGAGAAAATGAAAAATATATTCTGCAATCAGTAAATTTTCTTTAGTTCCAAAGATTTCCAAAGTGTTGAAACGACGGTTGGTCAGAGGTTCATAAACATCAGAGTGAATGACTTCTACAAAATAATGTTCCGTTAAAATAGATGAAATTATGGAGTATTGGATTTTTGTTTTCGAACTCTTGAGGTTAATAATAAGATAATGATAGTGATGAAGGTCACTTTTTTTCTGAATGCGCTGGATATTGTATTTTTCGTAGAGTTCATTCACTTTTTCCATCGCAGCAACAGCTTCATTCTGATGATTTGACTGAGCAAGGGAGAGAAGTTTTTCAATCTTCTCCATCAATCGTTGGCCTTCAGGATCAATATCCCTAGCGGTGGACGCAAGATTTTTTGCACTTTCAAAATCGATTTCATTCATAGGGATCTCTGATTGGGCTCGTTGAAACCGAGGATCAACGCTGAGATCTTGGCAAAATTTTTTAAAGATAGGGCCGTGTCCGGTCTCATTGTATCCTCGGTCGGTAACAAGTTGATGGGCAATCTCATGCTTTAAAATTTCCAGCACGATAGGCCAGGAGTGAGAATGAATGAGAGTGTGAGAAAATTTCATTTCTCGGAGAAGAGGATCCCATTGCCCCAGAAAGCCAACCACATTCACGATTTTGAATTGTGGGCGGGCCAACTTCAATTTAAATCGCCAATTGATAGCATCATACTCTTTTTGAAGCTGATGTTGCCACATTTGAATTAAATAATAATGAGGAGGCTCTGAATGAAGCATAGAGCCTTCTTAGCTGTTTTATTCCTAAATTGAAAAGCTTTTTTTCAATTCAAATTGGGATTAGGACCAACCGTGCAAATGGTGGGAACTTGAGAAAAAATCTCACGGGCTACCCGTTGAATATCCTGTGGTGTCACTGAGAGGTATTTTTTCTCCATTTCAAAAGCTTCGTTAATATCCAAATCATAGAGAGCATCAAATAAAATTAGAGAGTTCACGTAACTGGTTTTTTGCATTTCGATATGGTGACGACCAATGGTATATTTCTGTGCTTTTTGGAGTTCCGCCGCTGTAACAGGTTCATGAATAAGACGTTGAAATTCTTCAATGAGCATATTGATGGCTTTTTCTGTTTTTTCAGGCGAGCAGCCGATATAGGCGCCAAAGTAGCCTGTTTCAATACCTTCCATATGAATGGGACCCACCGAGTACGCGAGAGAGTTTTTATCTCTTAATTCGAGAAAAAGTCGCCCTCCTTGTCCGGAGAGGATGCTGTCAATCAAGTGGAGTGTATAGCGATGGGGGCTTTTGAGAGAAAGGCCAGGAAAGCCAATGGCGATATGGGTTTGTTCTCGATTTAAAACTTGGTGATGAGTGGTTGGTTCCAGAGGGTGGCGAGGTGTGAATGTCTTGGAGAATCGTTCTCCTTGCGGTAGTTGAGAGGAGAGAGATTGTAATTGGTTTTTCCAAAAATCAGGATCAATATTGCCACTGATAGAGATTACTAAATTGTTAGGATTTGCTATTTTATTCCAATAACTCTTCAGGTCTTCCATTTTCACCTGTTCTACGCTGTCTTCTGTACCCATCAAGTTAAATTGATAAGGATGGCCCTGAAACAGAATTTCTTCTAGTTTTAGAATGGCTCTTTGCGCGCCTTTGTCGTTGCGACTTTGAATTTGATGAGTGAGGACAGACTTTTCTCTCATAAGGATAGACTCTTGAAAAGACGGGCGCGTGAGTATTTTGGCCCAAAGCTTTCCGCATTCCTTTTCAAAAGGTTTCAGGAAGTCGGAATTAAGCCCGATGGAATTACGTCCGGAAAAAGAACCTATAGCTGCGGCCCTGGAGTCAAAGAATTGGTAGATGTCCATTTCTTTCATATTGTCGAGATCACCAATCCAAGATCGTGAGAGAAGTTCAGTGATGGAGCGACGATCACTGGGTTCTGCTCGAAGCCCGCCAGCAAATGCCGCTTTTACGGAGATCAGCGGTGATTCAGTGATTTTTCTCAATAAGAGAGTAGCACCTGAGGGTAATTGCAGTCTTTCTGTTTCAGAAACACTGCTTTTCAAAGGAATCTTGCGGAGGCCTTTGCTGGGTTTAATTTTTTTAGGAGATGATTTCAGAACTTGGGCGACCGTTGGTTCTTTTTTCAAAGAGCCTTGAAAGGCTTTCAGTAGAGAAGTGAATTGCTTTTTTGTTTTTGCAGACTCTTGAGCAAGGGAAACAAACGTAAGTGCTTGGGGTTGAAGCCATTTTCGGGCAGCGACTAAAAGATCTTTTGGGGATAGCTTTTGCACTTGATCGAGGTATTTTTCAAAATGCCCCGGATCTTTGAAAAGAAATTCCCAAGTTCCTAAGCTTCTCGATAACCCATCAACGGTTTCCAGAGAAAAGTACTGGTCACTTTCAATATTGATTTTTACTTTTTTGAGCTCTTCTTCAGTAACTAATTGAGTACGAACTTCTTGGAGAGCCTTTACAACTTCGAGCATCATGTCATTAAATTGTTCCTGTTTAAAGGTTCCGGATATTAAAAACATCCCTGCGTCCTTGGGGCTATAAACGCTGGCACCAATGGAATTGGCGAGATGTTTTTCAATACGAAGACGGTGAACAAGACGTGAACTGTCCCCTTGTCCCAGAATCATTGCAAGGGCTTCAAGAGCTGGAATGTCTTTATGGGTTGCTGCAGGTATTCTGAAGCCGATGTGAAAAAAATCATCTTGAAAAGAAGATTTTTGCACTTTTATGCGAGAATTCTTTTGAAGAGGCTCTTGAGGCCTTTTGACAGTTCGGAATTTATGAATATCCCTCGTTTCGAAAATTTTCAGTTGTTTTTGGAGCTCTTTGCTAGAGACATTCCCAGCGACGACTAAGAACATATTACGGGGGTGATAGCGTCCTTCGAAATAAGATTTGAGAGTTTTAATGGGAACCTTTTGAATGATTTTTTCGTACCCAATGACAGGAATTCCGTAGGGATGTTTTTGGTAGACTGTTGAAAACAGTAATTGACTAGCCACTCGTCCCGGAGAATCCAAGCCTCGTTTGATTTCTTCAATCACGACCTCTCGCTCATTATTGACTTCTATGGGATCAAAATTTGGACAGGATGTCATTTCATGGATGACTTTAAGGGCTGTACTGGTTTCGCTGGAAGGCATTGTCACATAGTAAACAGTTTGATCAAAGGAGGTATAGGCGTTGAGCTCACCTCCGCTGCCTTCAACGGTTTTGGCGATTTCCCCTACTTTGAAACTAGGGGTTCCTTTAAAGACAAGGTGTTCAATAAAGTGACTGATTCCTTGTTCGGAAGGCTTTTCGTCGGCACTCCCCGTACGCACCCACATCTGTACGGAAATCACAGGGGATTTGTGGCTTTCAATAAAAAGTACATTAAGACCATTTTTCAGTTGAATTTTTTTATACTTCACTTGAGAAGACTCCCAATGGCGTTTGGTATTTATGTTCATATTCCTTATTGCATTCAGAGGTGTCGGTATTGTGATTTTGCAACCTATGAAAAATCAAAAATACTGCCCCCCACACAGTATATCGAACTTGTGCAGAAAGAAATACAGGTTTATGGACCCGTATTCAAAGATTCTGAAGTCGATACAATTTATTTTGGTGGAGGAACCCCGTCATTAGTCGAGGCTGAAGGGCTCGTGGGAATCCTGAAGGGGCTTAAAGACCAAGGGTTTCGTTTTAGATCCGATATTGAAATTACAATTGAAATAAATCCAGCCACCGTGGATGAGAGAAAGCTCATGATTTACTTAGCTGCGGGAATCAATCGTTTCAGCGTGGGAGCTCAAACTTTTCGAGATGATATTTTAAAGGACGTAGGTCGAGAGCATAGTTCTGAAGACACGCGTAAAACTTTAAAACTGTTATCGTCAATGGGACTCAATTATACATTCGATTTGTTGTTTGCTCTTCCTCGTCAGACCCGTGAGGACCTAGAAAGAGATTTGGAATGGGTGAGTCACTTTGCTCCCCGCCATCTCTCGGCCTATTGTTTAACTGTACCAGAAGGTCACCCTATGGCTAAGGTAAGACTTCCAGAAGAAAGACAGATTGAGATGTTTGAGATCATCGAAAAGGGACTTTTGAGTTTAGGCCTTCTTAGATATGAAATTAGCAATTTTGCCCAGCCTGGGTTTGAATCAAAGCATAATATGATTTATTGGACTGATGAGAATTTTTGGGGACTTGGACTGAGTGCTCATTCTTATGTGAAAGATGATGCTTGGGGTAAAAGATTTTGGAACCCAAGTCATATTCAGGAATACACGCAAAGGATTCAAAGTTTGCCCAATGATAGGGCTTTAACACCGATTGATTTTCGTCATCCAGAGCAATTTGAAGTTTTGGAGGAGCGTCAATCGCTCACGGATTTTTGCCATGTGTTTCTAAGGATAAAACGGGGATTGAGCCTTGAGGAATTAGAGTGTAAATTTGGATCTTTTAGGCGGGTGCAAGTTGAAACGATCTTTGAGAGGTTGGTAAAAGAAGAACTTGTGGAGTGTTTTAACGACCGATGGCGATTGACGGAAAAAGGGATATTATTGAGTAATCAAGTATTTGAGGCTTGTACCTTTTTAGAGTAGAAGAGATGAGCAAGCCTTAAGTATGGTTAAGAAAGTTTTTCGGATTTAAAAATCACCTGCGAATGTCAATTTTAATTGAGGTTAATAAACAGTAGTGTGAATACGGAGGAACCAGTGGTAGAACAAGACAATGAAGAGCAGAACTTAAAACAAGATGTCAATCCTAAAGAAACATCTACAACGTCGTCATCTTCTGAAGAGACTGAAGTTGTGGGCTCAATACAAGAATTACAGCAGCAAGTGGAAAAATGGAAAAATGATTACCTTTATTTGCGGGCTGAATTTGAAACTTATAAGAGAAATGCTATTAAAGAGCGTGCTGAAATCACGAAATATGGGTCTGAGAGACTCATTGCCGATATTCTTACTGTGGCTGATAACTTTGATAGAGCCCTTGCTACGAAATTAACACCAGAAACCATTGAAGTTTATTCTCAGGGAGTTAAGATGACAGCCTCAGAATTAAAGTCAACTCTGTCCCGCTTTGGTGTGAATGAAATCAAGTGTGAGGGACTTCCATTTGACCCCAGTTTGCATGAAGCCTTGGGAACAGAGGAGTCTAGCACAGTTGCTGAAGGTTATATTTTAAAAGTTTTTCGCACAGCTTATAAATTTCATGATCGTTTAATACGACCTGCTCAAGTGATTGTCGCTAGGGCTCCTGTTCAGAAATCATAAAGCACAATGAATGGCAAAAATGAGTGAAATTTGGAATTATGAAGCTGGCGCTTACTGGTTTTGTTGACGAGAGAACCGTGGGAAGGAATCCAAAGTGTCTAAACAAGATTACTATAATTTGTTAGGGGTATCTCGATCGGCGACAGCTGATGAAATCAAAAAGGCTTATCGGCGATTGGCGATGCAGCTTCACCCTGATAAGAATCAAGGAAATAAATCATCAGAGGAGAAGTTCAAGCAAGTTACAGAGGCCTATGAGGTTTTGTCTAATGATCAGAAAAGGGCTGCCTATGATAAGTATGGGCATGCAGCAGCAGGGGGGAATGGGCCCTTCGGCGCCGGTGGAGGTCCTTTTGGCGGCGGACCATTTGGTGGAAATTCTTCCGACTTTAGTTACGGCCGTGGAGGCTCTACGGGGGATCCCTTTCAAGATATTTTTGGTGAGGTCTTTGGAGATCTTTTTGGAAAAGGCCGCACCAGTAGCGGGGGATTTTCATCTCGCTCAAAACCAGCGAAAGGCGCTGATTTAAGATACACACTGAATTTAACATTTGAAGAGGCGGCACAAGGATGTGAAAAAACAATCCATTTTGTTCGAGTCAGGAATAATGCTGAAGAGAAAGCCACATTGATAGTGACCGTGCCAGCTGGAGTGAAACAAGCCCAGCGGTTGAAATTGCGCGGTGAGGGTGATAGCGGCTCTCACGGTGGTCAATCTGGCGATCTCTATGTTGTGGTGAATATTCAGGAGCATAGTCTGTTTCGTCGAGAAGGTAATGATTGTATCATCGAGTTGCCTGTCAATTTTGCAGAAGCTATTTTAGGCGGACAAGTTGAAATTCCCACTCTCACGGGAAAAGCTTCCCTCAAAATCCCCCCAGGGACTCATACAGGTCAAATGTTTAGACTCAAAGGCAAAGGATTTCCTAAAGTCGGTGGATTTAGCGTGGGAGATATGATCGTGAAAGTTACCGTGGATACACCGACAGAGGTTACATCGGAGCAACGTGAACTGATCGAAAAATTAAGTCAATTAATAGGTGAAACTCCTATGGTGCGTTCTTTCAAGGAGAAAATGGCCCAATACCTAAGGATAAAAAAATGAAAATAAAATGTGATTTTTTATGGAAGTTGGTCTTTCTAACAGTAATTTGGATGCTTGTGGGGTGTTCTAGTTTTCCAGAAGTTGACTCCACTCCCGCTAAAGAGATCAAGCCTATCACCCCTGATCGTCAAAAGCATATTCACGCTATTAAAAAACAAGTTAAAACTGGGAAGCCGGAAGACAATATCAGAGTTCTTTCTACAGAAAGAACGGCTTACAAAGGCACAGATTTTGAACCTGAGATTGAGGTTATGCTGGCCCAGGAATATACAAAAATCCAAAAATATTCTGATGCAGGGTTAGCCTATTTGAGAGCGGCCCGGTCTAGCGCCAAAGAAGAGACCCGGCTCAAGCTTTGTCAATGGGCAGGTAAATCGTTTCAACAAGGGAGAGATTGGGATCGGTTACAAAAAGGAATGGACTATTGCTTAAAGAATTTTGATTTACAGGCTCAAAGCGTAAAGCAAATCAAAGCGATTAAAATTCAAGCTATGGAAGTTTCAGGAACCAACCCTTTGGAAGTTGCAAAATCTTATGTAGAGCTCACCGCTTCTGCCCAAGGAGAGGTTGAGGCAAGAAATAGGACAAAGGCGCTTCAGTTAATTGAAACCATGAACCAATCACAGTTAGAGGATGTTACGAATGATTCTGATTTTGGATTTTTACGAGGACATGCGGCTTATCGCCTAGCCCAGCTCTATCTTGGACAAAGAGACAATTCTGCGGCTAAAAGGTCTTTTCAAAAGGTGATACAGTTCCTTCCAGAAACGGAATTGGCAGAGATTTCTCAGAAGAAAATCAGTCAAATTGATCTTGTTAATTATGTAAATCCATCCACAATAGGTGTTATTTTGCCTTTGTCTGGCAGACATGCTTCATTAGGACAAAAGCTTTTAAGGGGTTTGCAAATGGGTCTAGGCCTTGATGGAGAGGTTTCTGGTAATCCCATTAAGCTAGCTGTTGTTGATAGCGAAGGAAATCCGGATACAGCTCGGAGAGGCGTTGAAAAATTAGTTCAAGAAGACAGTGTTATCGCTGTTGTCGGCAGTCTTTTAAGCAAGACGGCCAATGCAGTTGCCGACCAATCTCAAGTCCTCAATGTTCCTAATTTAGCATTATCTCAAAAATCAGGATTAACGAATACGGGTGATAATATTTTTCGTTTTGGAATGACGAGCGAAATGCAAATTAGGTATTTAGTAAAAAAATCCATGCAGGATTTGGGAATGCGTCGTTTTGCCATTGTTTATCCCAATGATAAATTTGGCGTGGAATATGCGAATTTATTTTGGGATGAAGTTCGCGCTCGTGGAGGAGAAATCAGAGGAGTTCAAAGCTATGAGCCGGACGAGAGCGATTTTTCTGGTTTGGTGCAAAGACTCTCTGGAACATTCTTTTTAGAAGACCGGCAAGAAGAGATTCATTGGTTAGAAAGACAAAAGAATGATCGGCAAAAATCAGTCAATGTGCGTGCGCGCCCAGATGAAAAAAATCTTTCGCCTGTCGTAGATTTTGATGCCGTTTTTATTCCTGATGGAATTAAAGCGATGGGGCAAATTACTGCCATGTTAGCTTTTAATGGGATCAAAGGCATTCGCATTCTGGGGCCAAATATTTGGAATAATGATGCCATTATTAAACGAGTTTCTAATGTGAATAACCAAATCATTTTTGTAGATGCCGCTCCTTTTAACGAAAAGACCGCGTCTTCTCAAACTTTTATAAAGAAATATAAGTCTTATTTTAATGAGAATCCGGGAATTTTTGAAGTTCAAGGTTTTGAGGCTGGCTTATTGTTAAATCGAGTTCTATCACAGTCTGTTTCTACGAGAGAAAGTTTCAAAGATAAATTAGGAGCTGTTTCTTCTGTTCAAGGTTTAGTTGATCCCATCATTAAGGGAGATGATCGAGAGTTTACAAAGCCACTTTATTTATACACAGTGGAGGGAAATAAAATAAAACGGCTTGAGTAAACAGAGGGTGACACCATTTTTGCGGAAATTTTATTCATCTCCATGAGAAAAAGCCTCTCGATTTGTAGCGTTAGGTTCGTGATTATTGGCTCAGCAAGGCAAATTTTTTTAGTGACAGGGTAATCCTATTAGGACTATCTCTCCTGCGACTGTCAAAATGACCGGTGTGTTTTACACAGTATCTTTAAACAAAGAGAGATATTGGAGGGGGGCGTAGGATGCAGGAGGACAATTTGCTTTCAATGAAGCAGACATTGGTTGCTAAGAGAGCTGCCATTTTAAATAAGTCTTTAGAGTTTACACGAGAGCAAAGAGAAGAAGAGATTGGGTTTTCTCGCGCTGATGAGACTGAAATTGCGAGTGTGGATACCAATTTAACATTATCTTATCAAATTCATGAACGAGAACGCACTGTCCTTTTGCAAATAGATCGTGCTCTTAGCAAAATTGCAGAAGGAAACTATGGAAAGTGCGAAGACTGCAGCATAGATATTTCTCCCAAACGTTTGGAAGCAAGGCCATTTGCTATTTACTGCATAGAATGTCAGGAAGAGCGAGAAGCTAATAACGCTAATAAAGGCTGAGTGAACGAAGTTTGCCGTATCGGGCCTTAGTCTTGAGATTCTTTAATAGAAATCTTCACAAGTAAAAGTCTCAAAATGTTGGTCTAGAAAAACCTTAATTTGGTCCTATTTTACTTATAAAAAGTAAAGCTCATTTTATGAAGAGCCGAGTAGTTCTTAGAGAACAATTAGTCCCCAAACGACTATGGTGTCTTTAGGAATGCGGAGGAAAGCTCTATGAGTTTTGATGATAAGCCAGTTGTTGAAATGCCAGCAGTAATGCCCATGTTACCCGTGAGAGATATTGTGGTATTTCCGTACATGATTTTACCTCTTTTTGTTGGAAGAGAAGTCTCTATCCGGTCTGTAGAGGATGCACTTACTAAAAATAGACTGATCTTTTTAGTATCTCAAAAAGAAGTTACGGATGAAAATCCGCAGCCTGATAATATCTTTGAAGTTGGTACTGTCGCTGAAATTATGAGAATGAGAAAGCTCTCAGATGGCAGAGTGAAGATACTGATTAAAGGCGTCGCAAAAGCACGAATAAAGAAGTATATCAAAACAGCCCCATCCTACGAAGCAGAAGTGGAAGTGATCGAAGAAAATCAAGGTTCCACAGCTCATGTTGAATACGAAGCGATGATTCGTACAGCTAAAGAACAGATAGAAAAGGTCATTGCGTTGGGTCGAGTTCTTTCACCCGATATTTTATTAGTTCTGGATGATGTCACGGATCCTGGAAGGTTAGCGGATTTGATTGCTAGTAACATAGGATTAAAAATTACAGATGCGCAAAAAATACTTGAGACGGTCAATCATAAAGAGCGTTTAAAGTTAGTGAATGATCTTTTATCAGCTGAATTAGAAGTTTTGCAAATGCAACAAAAAATTCGAAATCAAGCTAAAGACGAAATGTCAAAATCGCAGAGGGAATATTTTTTACGCGAACAAATGAGAGCCATTAAAAGTGAGCTTGGTGAGCAAGATTCTAAAGCAGAAGAGATGGATGAGCTGCGCGATAAAATTATTAAATGTCAAATGCCCTCAGCAGTAGAAATTGAGGCTTTGAAACAATTAGGTCGTCTTGAGAGAATGCATCCAGATGCTTCTGAAGCTTCTATGGTTCGTACATATCTTGACGTGTTAGCGGATCTTCCTTGGACCAAGAAAACAGAAGACAATCTTGATTTGGACCGAGCAAAAACAATTCTTGATGAAGATCACTATGACCTGCAAAAAGTTAAAGATCGTATTTTAGAATTCTTGGCCGTGAGGAAGTTGAAAAGCAGTATGAAGGGACCTATTCTCTGCTTTGCAGGTCCTCCAGGCGTCGGCAAGACCTCTCTTGGTAAATCTATTGCTCGTTCCATGGGACGGGAATATTTTAGAGTGGCTTTAGGAGGAGTGAAAGACGAAGCTGAAATTCGAGGTCATCGAAGAACTTATGTTGGCGCTATGCCAGGTAAAATTGTTCAAGCTTTGAGACAGGTGAAAACAAAAAATCCAGTGATTGTCTTGGATGAAATTGATAAACTAGGAAGTGATTTCCGAGGTGATCCAAGTGCGGCAATGTTGGAGGTTTTGGATCCTGAACAGAATGTAGCTTTTCGTGACAATTACCTCAACGTGGATTTTGATCTCAGTAATGCCCTTTTTATAGCGACGGCCAATGTGCTTGAGAATATTCCGCCGGCATTGAGGGATCGAATGGAGATCATTCAAATCTCAGGCTATACAGAAAATGATAAATTACTCATTGCTAATAAACACCTTATTGAAAGACAAATTGAAAACAACGGTATTTCCAAAGAGAATATCACTTTTACAGATCCCGGTTTGGAATACGTTATCTCCCATTATACAAGAGAAGCTGGGCTTAGAAATTTGGAAAGAGAAGTGGGTTCCATTTGCCGAAAAGTAGCTAAAAAAATCGTTATGAATGAAACTAAACACATGACGATTACCCCTGAAACAGTGGTTGAGTTATTGGGGCCACCTCGATTTTTAAGAGATGAGGTGTTGAAAGATCCTCAGGTTGGTATCGTAACAGGTCTGGCTTGGACGCAAGCGGGTGGTGACGTGCTGTATGTTGAGGCGCTAAAAATGAAAGGGACTGGCGGATTGCGTTTAACAGGCCAACTGGGAGATGTGATGAAAGAGTCCGCCCAGGCAGCGTGGAGCTATGCTAAGGCTCACTACAAAGAGCTGGGAATAGCTGAGGATTTTTTTGAGAAGTATGAAGTTCATGTTCATTTGCCAGCGGGAGCGATCCCTAAAGATGGTCCTTCCGCAGGGGTAACATTAACTACAGCCCTTGTCAGCTTGGCCGCAGACGTTCCCGTGCGCCATGATATCGCTATGACAGGCGAAGTGACTTTACAGGGCCGAGTGTTGCCAGTGGGTGGCATTCGAGAAAAGTGCTTGGCGGCATTATCTGCAGGAGTGAAAAACATTGTCATTCCGTTGCCTAATAAAAAAGATATCGTGGATATACCAAAAGAATTTAAAGACAAAATGAATTTTGTTTTTGTAGAAAATGTAGATGAAGTTTTTAGCGTTGCTTTTGATAAAACGGCTAAAGGTAAAAAAGCCAATTTACCCAAGGGTGGTGGTAAAAAACCGAAGGCTCCGACAGCAGCATCAGCGGCATGAGCCTTCGAAATTGAGAGCTTGTTGAGATCAGGGTTACCGGTATCTGTTGGTGACAACAATAGGTAACTCTGGGCTCTCTAAGCAGTGTTTTTTAAAAATCTCATGTCTTCTTTGAAACGACGGCAAATCATGCCGATTCTTATTTTTATGCCCTCAATGACATCCGTTCTTTCGTGAAATATATCTAGCGTAGAGATGAATTCTTGGCCGAGAATTGGATATCAAGCTTAAGCCCATGGCGTGCAAAAGCCTCTTTAAATTTTTCAAATTCTGGAAAGGTATTTATATACCAATTACCATTGGAAACATATGGAAATATAGAGGACGTACAGGACATCTTTAGTGCTTTATTATTGTCATTATCGTGAAAGAACACGGTAAATATTTTTTGGGGGCCAAAGAATAAAGTGCCGGAGATTCGGAATGTTTTCGTAGGACTCAATGATTCAACTGATAAAATGGATCCTGATTGAAGCGTTATTTCTTTCTGGTCATAGGGGTCAAAAAAACAGTAAGAATGTTTATCTATAGTGATTCCGTTCGTAAGATTTTGTACTGCATTAACGACAATATGGTCTGTTTTAAAAGAGACGACAAAGTCATTGTTCAGTGGAGAGATAGTGATGAAAAAAGAATCTGATGATTCTAAGTTTCGAAGAGAACTTTTGTTGTCTAGCGGTTGCGATTCAATTGGTTCTGTGATGGCAAATGAAAAAGAAAAAAGTGTGACAGTTAATAAAAATAATATCGCTTTTGCTTTGAAAATGATTGAATTCATAAGTCCTCCAGAAAATGCTAGAAAGGCGGTGTTGCTGCACCGATAATTAGCTTTTCACAACAAGGAATATAAATGAAATTTGATTAAAAAAATAGGTGTTATTATTTTGACAGGAAACAATTTTTGTCAGTAACTTCTTTGAAGTCAAGAGATCACAACATCATTGTGGCGTTGGTATTAAGAATGAGGTTTTGTAAAGTGCAGAATAAATTTATGGCTAAGGCGATTGAATTATCACGAGAATACATGCAGTTGGGTCAAGGGGGCCCTTTTGGAGCCGTTATAGTAAAAGATGGAAAAATCATTGCTGAAGGTTGGAATCGGGTGACCTCTGCAAATGATCCCACAGCTCATGCGGAAGTTGAAGCTATTCGAAAAGCTTGTCAGGTTTTGAATTCATTTGAATTGACAGGTTGTGAAATTTACACAAGTTGTGAACCGTGTCCGATGTGTTTGGCCGCCATATATTGGTCGCGAATTGAGCGAATTTATTTTGCGAATACCAGGGAGGACGCTGCTGAAATTGATTTTGATGATGAGTTTCTTTATCAAGAGATCAGTCGTTCTTTGGAACAGAGAAAAATTCCTACCGTGCAATTGGATCGTTCTGAAGCGTTGAAGATTTTTGAGGAATGGAAGCAAAAAGCAAATAAAATCCAATATTGAGCATTTCAATAAAAATATATAAGGCAATAACAACAAAAATGGTTTTAAATAACGATAAAAAACAGTTTTTATTTTTTTTGAACCGAAAGCGAATCATCGTTTTGGGTTTCATATTGGGCATCAGCTCAATTCTTTCAATTTTTTATGTGGATCAGCCTCTTTCTCATTGGTTTCATGAATCTATCAATGGCAGGCTTGACCCTGTTGCCAAAGTTTTCACGACCTTGGGAGCGGGTGATATCTATTTTTTTATTTCTGTGGTGGGATATCTGATCGCTAGGTTGTTTTCTTATTCACTGACTCATTTAACTTGGGCCCAGCGATTGGCAGAAACTCGCCATCGTTTTGGTTTTATGTTTCTCTGTTTTTTAATCTCGGGAATTTTAGTCCTTGTATTGAAAGCTATTTTTGGAAGGGCTCGGCCTTATGTAAATCCTGATTTTTATCCGATACAATTTCAACCCTTTACTTTGGATTGGAATTACCAGTCTTATCCTTCGGGACACACGCAGGTGGGTTTCACGTTGGCGACTTTTCTTGCGATTTTATATCCCAAGTGGAGCTGGGCCTTTTTTCTCTTTGCTATTTGTGTGGGCCTATCACGAATTATTTTAAAAAATCATTATTTGGGAGATGTTTTTGCTGGGGCTTATATTGGTATTCTAGGGACTTTTTTGGCCTGGCAGTGGAAAGGGCAAATGCTGAAGCTCAATATGAGGTCAGAATAATTCATTTTTAATGGAACGTTGAGTTTAATAATTTTTCATGTCCACCAAATTAAAAATAGATTTCATTGCCTTGCTCAAAGCTCACTTCAAGGTATGAGGGATATAAACCTCCATTTGGTTTGAGTTATGGAAATTTCTTTTTTCCAATGTGGCGATGTCAACGGCTTGAAAAAAATCAGATCAAAATAAAAATAAGGGATCACTTTTTCTTTTGATATTGTATTTTATATATTAGACCTGCATGGTCGTCCGAGACCAATAAAGAACCATCGGGAGCATTGATAATGTCCACGGGCCTACCCATCGCTTTACCTTGCTGAAGCCAACCTTCAGCGAAAACTTCATATTTTTTTGCATGGCCATCATCGCTTAAAGTAACGAGACCGATGCGGTATCCAATGGGGCTGCTGCGATTCCAGGAGCCATGCTCTGCAATGAAAATTTGGCGATGGTATTTTGATGGAAAGGTTTTTCCTGTGTAAAAACGCATTCCAAGGGCCGCCACATGAGCTCCTAGTTTTTGTTCTGGTTTTTCATAGTCAGAGCATTTTTTGCCTTGGCCGAACTGAGGGTCCAATAAATCCCCTCCGTGGCAGTAAGGATATCCAAAATGTAAACCCACTTTTGAAATGCGATTCAATTCATCGGGTGGGCTATCGTCACCTAGATGATCGCGTCCATTATCAGTAAACCAAAGTTCTTTTGTTGAGGGATTCCAATCAAAACCCACAGAATTTCTGATCCCTCGTGCTAAAATTTTTTGATTCTTGCCATTTTTATCAATGCTAAAAATAGTTCCGTAGGGATCTTTGGACTCACAGATGTTGCAAGGAACTCCCTGAGAAACGTACAGAAGGTTATTCGGTCCCAAAGACAAATATTTCCAGCCGTGGTGGACGTCTTTGGGAAAAGTTGTGACGACTTGAGGCTGAGGTGGCAATGAAAGCTTAGATTCAATATTAGGAAATTTGATTAATCTGTGAATTTCAGCGACGTAGAGAATACCATCTGAAAAAGCAACTCCATTGGGCATATTGAGGCTTTGAGCTAAGAGATGAACGGTGCCGTTTGAATCTATGGCGTAAACCTTTCCTTCATTACGAGACCCCACAAACAAAGTTCCTTTAGACCCCCAAGTTAACGAGCGGGCACCGGTGATGTTTTTTGCAAAAACATTAATTTTGAATTGAGGAGGGAGTTTGATTTTTTCAAGATCGATGGTGCCATAGCCTGTTGATAAGAATAAAAATGACAAGATCAAGACAGCGAATGGTTTCATTTGAAATCCTTTCTAAGAGATTTTTAATGGAAAACCGCAATTTGCAATAAAACTCATTTTAGATAACATCTAAAAATAAAGCCAATGACAAAAGCTTCACCTCGTTCTTTACGGCTACAACACTTTTCTTGCATTGAGCTGGTCGAGAGAGATTCACTCTATCTTGTCAGTTACGGTGAAACAAGGATAATGAAATTTTGGGATTTTAAGGCAAAAAATCGATTCTTGTCAGTCGCGTGGGATTCAGATATCTTCTGAGTGATGAAACTAATAGGTGGGTTTAATCTACAAAATAGTTATGCTGCTCTTCCAAAGATTTTCTATTCGGAACAGTCTCCTGCTATCGTTCGTAATCCCCAGTTGATTCTTTTTAATACGCCTTTAGCAGACTCATTAGGATTGGATTTCAATGGATTATCCATTGAAAAACAGGCTCAATTTTTTTCGGGTCATTGGGTGCCAGAAGGAGCAAAACCTTTGGCACAAGCTTATGCAGGTCATCAGTTTGGTCATTTTAATATGTTAGGGGATGGCCGAGCTCTTTTGCTGGGAGAACATCTTTCTCCTCAAGGGGAACTTTGGGATGTTCAGCTGAAGGGATCGGGACCAACTCCTTATTCACGGGGCGGCGATGGACGAGCTGCTTTAGGACCCATGCTAAGGGAATATATTATGAGCGAGGCCATGCATGCTTTGGGTATTCCTACGACGCGCAGTTTGGCAGTCGTGACAACAGGTGAGCCTGTGCAGAGAGAAAAAATTTTATCAGGAGCTATTCTGACGCGCATTGCTTCTAGTCATATTAGGGTGGGTACTTTTGAATATTTACATTTTCATAAAGATCTAGAGTTCCTTAAAATTTTCACCCAGTACACTATAAATCGGCATTATCCTGATTTAAAAGATCGTGAAAATCCTGTGCTTGATTTTTTATATGCTGTTATTGAACGTCAAGTTCAACTCATTGTGCATTGGTGGCGCGTGGGTTTTATTCACGGAGTGATGAACACCGATAATATGTCCATTGCGGGTGAAACCATTGATTATGGTCCTTGTGCATTTATGAATACCTATGATCCTTCTACGGTGTTTAGCTCCATTGATCGCTCGGGACGTTATCGTTTTGAAAACCAACCCGCAATGGCGCAGTGGAATCTGGCTCGGTTAGCAGAGGTGTTGCTTCCTCTTTTGCATTCCGATCAGCAAAAAGCATTGGAACTAGCAGAAGGGGCCCTTTATTTTTTTGGAGAATTTTTTCAAAAAAATTGGCTCGCCATGATGAGAAAAAAAATAGGCCTTACAACAGAGGAAGATCAGGATCGTCAGCTCATTCAAGATTTACTTCATTGGATGCAAAAAAATAAAGTTGATTATACAAATACCTTTAGAATGTTGAGTGTATCTTTGTTAAAAAAAGAAGATTTATTGAATTCCGATAAGGATGAGGAATTTGTTTCTTGGCAAAAACGTTGGCGCGAGCGCCTTGGCCGCCAAAGTGATGCGATAGAGGGTGCTGTGGCCTTGATGCATGCAAGCAACCCTGCTTTTATTCCGCGGAACCATAAAGTGGAAGAGGCTTTGAGCGAAGCCACAATGACAGGAGATTTGACTTTGGTGCATCGGCTATTAGGGGTATTGAAGCAACCTTATTCGGAATCCCCATCTTTTTCAGATTACCAGATGTTGCCTCCCTTCGGTGACAGTCATTATAAAACCTTTTGTGGGACTTAAGAACGCCTTTGAAAAGGCATCCATTTTCTACTAAAAAAACGATTCGGTTCTGAATGAGTCGACATCGCGGAATTCTTTTCAAATTTGCGATGCTGACAAATTAAATGGGTGTCCTATCTTTACAAAGGAGGGGGTTTTAAGCTATACGGACCGAATGTCAGCTTATTGCATCACCACTTATTATAAATTCATGAAACTTGAGCACCTTGAACAAGTTCAGCAAGAATTGGAAGAAAAAGCATTGTCCTTGGGAATCAGTGGTTTGGTTATTATAGGTTCGGAAGGTTTGAACTCTACAATAGCGGCTCCTAATGAAGAGGCTTTAAAAAATTTCAAAGAATGGCTGAAAATACGTTTTAGAGCTCCAGATCTTTTATTTAAAGATTCTTTTGCACCAAAGCCTCCTTTTCGTCGTTTTAAAGTTAAAGTTCGGGAAGAAATTGTGACTTTAGGGACCCCTGAATTAATGCCAGAGAGTGCGGACAATCATCATCTAACTCCGAGCCAATGGAATCAGGTTTTAAAAGAGGAGTCTGACTTTCTTTTGATTGATACCCGTAATTGGTATGAAACTAAAGTAGGAACTTTTAAAGGGGCGATCAATCCAGGAATTGATAAATTTACAGAATTCCCTCAATGGCTTGAAAGCCAGAATTATTCCAAAGATAAGAAGATGCTGATTTTTTGCACGGGTGGTATCCGCTGTGAAAAGGGTATTTTAGAATTGCAGCGTCAAGGCTATAACAATGTTTTTCAACTCGAGGGGGGAATTCTCAAGTATATTGAAGAGCGTCCTCATGATCAATTTGAAGGAGAGTGTTTTGTCTTCGACCACCGTGTCGCTGTTAATCAAGATTTACAACCATCGACTCAATACAAATTATGTCCTCACTGCGGTCAACCTGCTGCAACGTTTGTAGAATGCAAGCGCTGCGATACAAAGGCTGTGATTTGTGAGGATTGTGAAACCAAGGATTGGAAAAAAGAAACTTGCTCTAAGCATTGCGCTTATCAATTGGAGCTTCATCCTGACCGAAAAGGCCCCCCACAGATCATTCCCTTTTGAAGTAGAACGGCAAGCTCTACCTATTTAAGACGAGCGATGGTAGTGTCTCACGGAGTGTTCTCTACGGCGGCCTTGGCTGAAAGAGGAGACCTTTTTTAAATAACCAATGATTCGTGTTGCATGATCGATTTCTTGCGAACCGCATTGAGGGCAGTGACTATAGGTTCTTTTATCAATGTGTTCGCAGTCGCGACAAATTGTAATCTTTACGTTGGTGCAAAAATAGTTGCAGCCTGTGGTGGCCGCAAAGTCCAACAGTTTCAAGAATTGAGGTGCGCTTAAATATTCTTCGAGATTGAGATGGAGGGCTGAACCGCCATCTAAATATTGAAGAATGTCTGACCCATGTAACATGAACTTATCTACTATGTTCACGTCCTCATCTTCAACAGCATAAAAATAAGAATTATAACATTCGCGGGGAACGCGATAACCGTCTTCTTGATCCCATTTGGCATTTTTAACACCTAAGTTTTCAGCGGGTACGAACTCTGTATTGAACATATAGCCTGTATCGACCGAAATTTGGCGGTTTAAATCATAGATGGTTTTTAAATGTTGGCGAACAAATTTTTTGTACTCTTCGTTATTTTTTGCTGAAATTCCACGGAATTCAGCAGCTTCAACCATGCCATTGATTCCAATTGTTAAATATTGTTTATCCATGGAAATGAACCCTGCATTGTAGGCCGTTAAAAAACCATGGTGTTGGAAGTCCTCCATGAGTTTACGATAGGCTATTTGATATTTATGAATTTTTTGAACTTCTTCAGTTAAATTGCGTTGGTCTTGAATAAGTCGATTCATATTCAGTGTGATTACATTAATGCTTCCCGTTGCCACTCCTCCGGCTCCGAGAGAGTAAGAAAAGGTATGGTCTTTGATTTCGTTTCTCAAACGACAGCAACTTGCCAAACTATCAGCGCTATCAGAGAGATATGTAAAAAATGAATTTCCTTCACTGAGTTCTTGAGCGGCCCATTGGGCCATGGAGCGATCTTTGACTTTTCCCTGATCAGTTAATAATGCCAGCGTGACTACGGGAAACGTTAAAACTGATTTGGTGCGCTCGCGATTAAACCAATTCATGAAGAACTTCTGCAGTTCACAGACTGAGCTCCATTGTGGGCGATCTCCGTCAGGAAACACAAAATCTCGAAACATGGAATTAAAATAGGGTTCATCATATAGAGAAATATTCCAAAAAACGGATTGATAACCACGAGCAGAGGCTGGTTGATTGATGGAATAAATAACCTGTTGAAAGTGGTTATTGATCTCTCGAAAGTGTTGTTTTAAGTAATTAGAACCATATTCTTTACGTGCAAAATGATCAAAATAAGTTAAAAACTCCACAGTAGCCACTGCACCCGCAAATTGTGAACTAATTGCAAAAACAAAATTAATAAAACTCCCACAAAAAGAAGACAAATGTTTTGGAGGATCGGATTCTCCCCCTAATTTTTTCATTCCATCCAAAAGCAGGGGATACATTGTGACGGAAACACAATAGGGTTTTAATGAGGTTTCGTCATGGACGTAAATTTCATGTTGTTGTATCTGCCGCAAATACTCTGAGGCTAATTTTTCCCCGAATAGGTCACAAATTTTATTTGACACCATGGCACGATTGATTTGGATATTAATATCTTTATGAATCTCTGCCTCTAACGTAGCGATATTTTTTGAAGTTACATTGGCATTAGCATCAAATTTAGATCCATCTGCTGCATTGAAGCTGGTCATGTAGTTTTTAATAAAGTTGAGTTTTTGATTCACTTGTTGATCATTGAGTAAGACCATAAGACCCTCCTTGGATCTGAAATAAATGATTAAGATTCTCCCTTGTTTTCACGTCAATGAGTTTTTGATTGGTATGAGGTGATTGAAGTCCCCCTAGTCCAGACCGATAGGGACCTGTTTTCAAATAGTCCAAGTGCTCTTCTAGGGATGTGGAAATATTTTCTCTGCCTGTGTAAAGAGCTGTTTTCAGTGAGAATTTTTTTTGTGCTATTTTTAAAAAGAAAATAAGCTCTATTGGATGCCATTCTCCTCCCAGAAAAAGAACGCAGGTTATGAGTTGACGATTCTTTTCTATGTCTTTGCAAAATCTTTCCTCCTTGAGCGGGGTTCCCATTTTTGGATTCCAGGATGAACTGGAGTGACAGCTAGGACATCGCAAGGGACACCCGGAAATCAAATAAGAGAGGGAGATTTCGTGAGGAATTTCCTGGAAGGTGATTAAACTGGAGGTAAAATTCATGGACCCATCCGTAATGCAGACAAAGGATTTCGCGAGTGCTCGTGTCGAACCCAGAGATTTTTTAAAAAATTCTTTATCCGATGAGGATGCTGAGAAATGCTTTCCATTGATCTAAAGTAACAAGGAATAAGAATCCACCCCTATGATCTAGATCATCTTGACGCTCAGAAATTATCTTTTTCTTCATTTAAGCTGTAAAGATTAAGTTTTGGTATGTAGGTTATTTTTAATTATAAACTTTTATAATTCGCAACAATAGTTTGGGTTGCAGCTATTATTGCGAATTGAATTTTTGATTGTACCCCTTTTAATTTAGTGCTGTTGCTACACTGGTTAATTAAAAACCGTGCGACAACTCACTGGTATTCTCGGTCCTGCTTTTCGGATACCAGAGTATTCAGTTAATGAAGCCCTTAAGTTTTGAAGCTTTTTTAAATTTGCATCAGAGAGTTCTGTTGATGAGGCTGTCGTAATTTGTTCAATCCGTTGTGCTATATTGCGTTTTACATGCGTAGTTAAGCCTTTTTCCAAAAGATATTTATTATAAGCTTCATTTAACTGACTCAGTAGGCGATCTCCTAATTGGATATCTTTTTTTAACTCTTCAAGAGCTGAAGTGAGTTGTTGAACCCGCTCTTCCTTCAGAGCTTTGCTGAGCTGATTTGTTGTTTCTTCATTGGAAATTTTTTGAATTTCAGAAGTCACTTCTTGATATGTTCTGAAGCTTTGTTCTTTATGGAACAGTAAATATTGAATTAAATTATCAAAGCGAGGATTTCTATTGCTCTTGAGTAATTTAGGCTCAACCTCAAGAACGAGGTTAGAAATAGTTTTTGTAACTAAAACCAAATTTTGATTTAATTTTTCTATTTCTTTGTTAAGAACATCTTTCATTTCATTGAGTTGATCACCATTTTCTTTCATTATTTTATCAACGATAAGTTGAGTTTTATAAAGTTCTCTTTCGATGATTAAAATTCTAATAAAGGGGTTTGCAAAGAAAATTTCAGGAGTTTTAGATAAGTTAAGTATTTTAAAGGCACGGAGAATAGGAGGAGGGTGAGAACCACTTTCAAAATAGGGTTTGAATTCTTCAGGCATCAATTTATAGTAATCAAGGGCTTGCTGAACAATTTTTTCTAAGATGAAATCCCGCTTTTCTTTTTTAAAGGGAACTCCCAATAATTTAGCAATTGCAGAAGCCATGTTTTGGTTTGATGAGACTGAGCTTGCAAAGCGATCGGAGGTTATTTCTTGAGAGGGAGATATCAATCCCAAAGTAATCTCTAAATGATTTTTAAATTCATTAGGGTGTAAAAGAGGGGAGGTTGCATTTTGTAGGCGACCTTGCAGTGTTTTAAAATAATTAATAGTTGCAAGGGGAGCTTGTTTTAATTTAAGAATTTCGACATTAAGGCTGAGAAACTTGTGAAACAAATTTAAGATTTCTTGTTGAGGTAAGCGTAGAATAGCTTTTTGAGCCTCCATGATAAGTTGGCTTTCATACTGAGCCATTTGCGTCTCCAGAGGATTCATGTAGATTTTCTTTTTATGGATATCAGCAATCATATGGGGATTGAGTTTATCTAACAAAGTTTCAAAATTTTTGGTGGAAGTTGTTTTTTCTCCAGCAAGATATTCAAAAAGCATCTTGTACAAAATATTTAATGCATATTGATTTACAGTGTGCCTCGCTCTAATGTGCCCCATTTCGTGAGCCAGTACGGCTCGAACTTCCATCTCCGTCATTTTGTCTAAGATTTCAGTATTAACAACTACGATAATCTTATCTTGGGAGCCACTTACTGTAAAAGCATTCAAGGCTCCTTGTCCATTAGCGATGTAGACGTTCCTATTTAGGATAGCCTCTTCTGAAAATCCCAATGCTCTGGCTGTTTCTTTTATGATTTTATCGAAGTTTTCATAAGAGTCTCTGATTTTTATGGCATCTTTATTTTGTATTTTATCATTATCATCCGTAATTTTAAACATATTGATATTGGCTGAAGCTGTAAAAAAATTTAAAGATTTGGTCTGATTATTTAAAATTAAATTATAGAATTCAATGAGTTCAGGAGTTTTGGTTAAAAAATTGATAATAGACCGATCAACTTCATCTGTAAGATGACTGAGCTGAGCTTCATGGAAAGTTTGGTGAAGAAAAGGGTTATTCATTAATTGACTGAATACGGCTCGTGATCCATTTTCAATATTAATATTGTTTTCTACGCTAGAAGTTTCTGCATTAGAAATCCCTTGATTGCTTGTTGCACCTTTTGTTTGGGCTCCCACTAAGCCTAGGCACGCAAAAAGAGACATAAATACTTTTACTGTTATCTTGGATAGAGCATCTAATCTTAATTGAATCACTTTAAACCTCATTTGCTTTCTTTATTAGTGGGTTCTGCAAATGTGGTACAATTCACGAATGTAAAAAAAGACCATTTAAATTAAGGATTTAGACTTTAAAATAAATAATCATCTAAGGTCATTTTGTTGATCTTTATGACTTAGATAACAAAAATTGTTCCATTGCAAACCTCGCCTTCTTTGGGGAGACGAGGTATTAGTTTGAAATCAATAACAGGTGTCTGGTCCATACCCTCGACATTCGCCATCGGACCAACGACTTGTGCAATTTGTAATACACTTAGCGTTTGGACCACAAAAATCAGATTCATATCCTCGACATGTTCCATCGGACCAGCGGCTTGTACACTTTGCGACGCACTTGGCATCAGGGCCACAAAAATCGGGTTCATACCCTCGACATTCACCGTCGGACCAGCGAGATTTACAATGCTTGACGCATTGGTAGCGATCACGTCCTCGGTCATCACAACGATCCCATGACGTTGGGTCCATGTCGAACAATTGATTAAAGTGAGAGAGATCATTTTTTATTTCTGTTTTGGAAGATTTCAGCCTTCTAATTTCTTCTAAAAGTATAGTTTTTGTTTCTTCAGAGGCTCTTTTTTGAGCTTCCATAGCTAATTGCGCTTCATCCATAGAAGAAAAGCTTACAACTCCAAAGCTGTAAGTCGTGAAAGTAAGAGTTAACACCATAATTATTTTTTTGACCATATTGCCCCCTTTTTATGATAATTTTTATGCCAAACATTTTGACACCATAGCGAGTGATTGGTTTGAATCATTAATATTGAAGAATTCAAACATGTTTTATTTTTCAGCAGAGCGGCGTCCTCTCAAGATTGGTTTGTTGTATCGTCGGACTGCGTGCTCCCTCAAATTTTTAAGGTGCCATTATTTGTTCTTTTGTATAAATAATAACAGTTTACATATAAACATGAATCATGTAAATTCGCCATCTGTGTGAAGAGGTATAAACAATTTTGTCAACTCATCCAAAGAAAAACTTCTTGTGGAGAATTTTATTTTGAATTGTACAAATCATTTGAATTGAGGCCATTTTTTATGAAAAAAAGATATAAAATGCTAAAGCAAATACAGTCGATAATAATACCCATGGCAATGATTATGCCATACCATTTAGTTCAAGCAGAAGATCCCCGTCGTTCTGGCTTAAGCTCAGAAGTTTTAGATAAAGCGATGCGACCCCAACTTCCAGATGGAATGAAGTTACCAAGTCATTTGGATGAGTCTATTCCTAATAAAATTGAATTGAAACCAAATGAGTATACGTCACAATTTCTTAAATATTTTCATATTGAAATTCAATCACATACAGCTTTAACGAATAATGAACGTAAAGCTTTGGATATCACCAGAAGTTATTTTGGCCTCACCATAGGAAATAAAATCAATGATGTTTTGAGTGATCCAGAGGTTTATAGTAAAGATCAAAAATTTTATATAGGACTGAATGTAAAAGCGTCGTTAGCTCCGGTAATGCTGAAGAACAGTGTAAAAAAAGAAGTTAAACACGAAGTGATGGAAAAGGTTCGTGAAGGAGCTTCAACAGCCGCTGCGGCCAAAGTTTTACAAGCCTTTGAAGCCCAAGTAAAGCCTGGCATTGGTGCAGGCCTGATCACAGAGGCAGAATATCAAGCAATGCTCTATAAAAATGTTGAACAAACGGTTCAAGCTGTTTCAAATAATGAATCGCTTATCAAGTCTTTGGCTCATTCTCATATTCAAAAAATGGATAAAAGAATTGATACCATCGCGAGAGAAACTATTCTCCAGCAACTCAGTGTTAAATTTGCCTGGCTTCCATCTGATAACCATAATGTGATCATTTTTGGCACGGTTGGAAAGGATCAGGTGAATGGAAATTTTGATCAGGGGCTTAAGGCGCTGACGACTTTTGGTGGCTGGGCGAATATTGCGAATACAACTCAGGGAACGGGAGTGGCCCATTTAGGAGTTACGACGGCATTGAGTGACAATATGAAAGTTTCTTTTGAATCTTGGGTTTTTCATGATCGTGCTCCATTTCGTGGGGCTCAATCTTTGGTTTATAACGTAACAACGATGTCAGAAATGGAATATCAAAATCAAAAAGATTTTATGGAACTTGATTCCAATATGCAGAGAATCAGCATTGAATTTCCTTCTCCTCATTTGGATGTAGATACAAAGAATCGAAAAAATAATGTGTATTTAACAACAGGTAATTTTAATGGCTCCAGGGCTTTTGGTGGAGGAGCCATTTTTCAAATTACACCTCGGATTTCAGTTCAAGTGGAAGGAATCACGGGCCGTTCTGAGTTACTTGAGTACGCTTTGATGCAATCACTGATGTTTGAAGTGAATTCTGACTTAACTCTTTATATCTCCAATGAGAACGTAAAGGGTTTAAAAAGTTCCTATCATTTAGATGATTCCACTCAATCCGCCAATGTTGGTAGAGTGGCTGTGGGTGGTGCTTATAAGCTTTTATCAGGAAAAATAAAATGGATTAACTACGCCCTGAACATTGTTGCTAGTCTTGGTTACTTATACGAAAAATCGGGTCTCTATGGAGATCAAAGGCTCGATGTTTCTGGTGGTGCACAACTGCTTATTCAATTTTAGTAAATACAAGTTAGGGATTATATTCTTCTTCATTGAGAAGGCCAATAAGCCGTTGTCGTGACAGAGACCTATTAGAGAGCAGTTTTAATTGGCGTTATTATTGTAGTTTAATATTAGAAAAGTATTGTAATAACCATAATAGAGACAAGTCATTTTCGGGCAGACTTTTGTTTGTACTGGACTTGATAGGACTCTGGTCGAATCGCTCATAGTGCCTCGACAAGAGTCTAGAAAATCCCTTCTTTGGTCGAGTTTCAGACTCGCTGATTGTCGTGTTTCACTCGCATTAAGTCTAGTTTTCATCGGGCTTTAGTCCAGTTTGTATTTCCTCGACTAAAGGGAAACAAGACCCGGCCGATAGGTTTGGTGTGAAAACAATAACAAAGCTCGATGGAAGGGCGGCCTCAATAGATAAGGAGTAGGAACCTTAATCTGTTGATAGGGCTGGAAAGGAATTCTCAACACATCATTGGAGGTCCTTATGGGAATGAGAGTTACAACAAACGTGGCATCAGTGAATGCACAACGGAGCATGGCGGGAGCACAAAGAGAGATTCAAAAAAGCTTTGCTCAATTGGCTTCTGGAAGCCGGATCACGAAAGCGGCTGATGATGCCGCTGGTTTGAGTATCAGCGAAAATTTAAAGTCTGTCGGCAGGAGCTTGCAACAAGCGGCTCGTAACGCCAACGATGGAATCTCCATGGTTCAGGTGGCTGAAGGGGGTTTGAATGAAATTTCAAATATCATGACTCGTCTGCGCGAACTCGGCATTCAGGCCGCTTCAGATACAGTGAGTGATCGAGAAAGAGTCTTTATCAATAAAGAGGTCACGCACTTGACTGAAGAAGCCGATCGTATCGCTAAAACAACGCGGTTTAGTGGTGTGAATCTTTTGGATGGGACAGGTGTTAAGTTTGATTTCCAAGTGGGGATCAATAACGATCAAAAATTGGATCGGATTTCGTTTGACGCCGCAGAAACCAATGCAACGGCGGATGCTTTGGGGCTGGCAGGCATCGACTTTTCTTCTAAAGAAGGTGCTCAAGACGCTTTAAGCGTTATCGATGAAGCTCAAGTGCGCTCTAACGGTTTTAGAGCTTCTCTCGGAGCTCTTCAAAATCGATTGGCGTCGACAGTAGATAATCTAGGTGTGTCTTATGAAAATTTGGCTGCGGCAAATTCCCGCATTAGAGACACAGATGTGGCTATGGCTACAGCGGAGTTAACAAGAAACAATATTTTATTGAATGCGTCTGTCAGTACTTTATCTCAGGCGAACGCGGCTCCCCAAATGGCGATGAAATTGATTGGATGATGATTGCATTGGGCGCCATGAATTGAGTTTTCAGTTTTACGGCCTCGATTTATTAGTGGATTAAAATTACACAGGTGAAAAACGTAAGTTCAGAAATTAAAAACGTAAAAATAAATATAAACATCTTTTTAAGGTATCATTTTTTAAATAAGAATAGTTACTAAGGGGTGGACCTCCCAAGACCCCGCGGTACCTACCTACCGGAGGGAGCAATTCCCTCCGGGTACCCTTCTTTAAAAAGCAAGGGATGAAATTGTTGTTTTACCATGATGATTTTCAACAACGGCGAGCGAAGGATTCGTATTTTTACCAAACGAAAAAGTACAAGCCGCGAATTATTGAACTGAACTCAAAGAGGCGACGAAGTCTTTTACGAAAGCGATGAATTGCGCCTCTACTTTTTTTGCGGTTTCCGTGACTTCATCATGAGAGAGTTTATGCTTTGAGATGCCAGCGGCTTTATTGGTGATGCAACTCACCCCACACACTTTAATTCCCATGTGATTAGCTACAATGACTTCTGGAACCGTGCTCATACCCACAGCGGAGCCACCCAGAAGCTTTATATAGTTTACTTCAGCAGGTGTTTCGTAAGTGGGGCCCGTTAAAGCGCAGTAAACGCCTTTATGATAGGGAATTTTGTGGATGCGCAAAAAATGTTCCATTTTATCTTGGAGTTCTAAAGGATAGGCTTCCGTCATATCAGGAAAACGAGGCCCCAATGAAGCCTCATTGGCGCCTATCAAAGGATTGGTGCCCATAAGATTAATGTGATCTTTGATGATCATCAAATCGCCTGGCTCCATATTGAGTTGCAAACCTCCCGCTGCATTTGTGACAAGAAGGGTTTTGATACCAAGCGCTGCTAATGTGCGTGTCGGGTAAGCGACAGAAGCTATCGAATGACCTTCATAATAATGAATACGTCCTTGAAGACAGGCCACAGGTGTTTTGCCAACATGGCCAAGAAGTAAATGACCCCGATGTCCTTCAATGCTAGGGACGGAAAAATGAGGGATGTCTTTATAGGGAATAGAGACTTCAGTTTGAATTTGTGAGGAAAAACTTCCTAGCCCTGAACCGAGAATAATTCCTACTTGGGGCCTTAGGGCACTTTGAGACTGAATATAGGAAACAGTTTGCGTGAGTTTTTCCACCAACATAAATTCTCCCTTGGTCATTTGAACGTGAGACAGAGATTTGACATTGCAGGAACATTAAAATCACATTCGTATGGCAATGAAAATCAGTTCACCTGAGTTTCTTAGTACAGAATTTCTTTGATTAGTTCAAATGGCATTGGCTTATTTTTTTCAATAACAACATTTGTTAAAAGGGATTCACCCACGGATTCAATCAACTCTTCAGACTCTCCGTAGATTGTGCATAAAGTATCTTCAGGCTTTACTGGATCACCAATTTTAAAATGCAATTGAAAGCCTGATGTGGGGATGATGCTATCTGTGACCTTGGCTCTTCCTGCTCCTAATTTGATCGCTAGCATGCCAATTTCTTCGCCATTGAATTTTGTGACATAACCCGTTTTTTTTGCTTTCACTTCAATGGAATAGGTCGCTTTTGGCAAACGAGAGAGGTGCCCACCTTGCCATTGGCAAACGTCTTCAAAAACACGCAGCGCCTGACCGCTGAGGAGAGTTTGCTTCGCTAAATGATAAGCGCTGGTGATATTTTCAGCTTTGCCTGCAAGATTGATCATATGAGCCGCTAAGATGAGGCTTAGCTCTCTCGTATCTTCATAAAGATCTGTTCCAACGGAATTGATTAATGTTTGCCCTGATAAAATTTCAAGACATTCTTGAATTTCGAGGGAGTTTCCAATGTAAGCTCCCAGGGGCTGATTCATGTTGGTCAATAGGGCCGTGACTTTTTTTCCATCACTTTTTCCAATAGTTTGTAAAGATTGAGCCAAGGTTTTTGCAGCTTCAAAGGTTTTCATAAAAGCGCCGCTGCCAAACTTGACGTCTAAAACAAGCCCATCCAAATCTTCTGCAAGTTTTTTTGACATGATAGAAGCTGAGATGAGCTCAACACTTTCTACCGTACCGGTGACATCCCGAAGGGAATACATTTTTTTATCTGCAGGACAAATATCTTTTGTTTGTCCTATAAAAGAGATGCCGTGTTGACTGAGGATTTTTTTGAATGTGAGGTGATCTAATTGAGTGTTGAACCCTGGAATGCTTTCAAGTTTATCTAAAGTGCCTCCTGTGTGACCGAGTCCTCGGCCTGACATCATGGGTACAGCGACACCACAGGCAGCCACTATGGGACCTAAGATTAAACTTGTTTTATCGCCAATTCCTCCTGTGGAGTGTTTGTCAATTTTTGGTTTGTGAATGGATTTTAAATCTAAGGTGGAACCCGAGTGCAACATGGCTTTTGTGAGCGCATAAGTTTCTTGGTGAGTCAGTCCTTTCAAAACGACGGCCATTAACCATGCACTCATTTGATAGTCGGGGATCGCTCCTTTGGTATAATGGTCGATAAGGCTGTGAATGTCTTCTGTGGAAAGAGGAATACGATCTCGTGTTTTCTTGATGATTTCAACAGGTAAAAAGGGGAGACTTGATGACATGGCGATGGGCCTCCTTTAATAAGAGTGTGAAGAAATGCTTTGATGAGTGACAAGTTGAACGCCAGAGCTGGTTCCTAATCGAGTGGCCCCCGCACTGAGAAGAGCGAACGCTTGCTCTGCGGTTTTGATTCCGCCACTGGCCTTGACTTGGACGTGTTCAGCAACAGAGGCGCGCATGAGTGTGACATGTTCCACTGTGGCCACACCTGGGGCGAATCCTGTGCATGTTTTGACAAAAAGAGCTCCAGCGGACTCTGAAGCGTGGCAAGCCCGTTTGATTTCTTCATTTGTTAAAAAACCTGTTTCTAAAATCACTTTGACGGGAATATCCACAGATTTAACCACAGCTCTGATATCTGTTTCGACTTCTTTCCAAAGGCCCTCTTTGGCGAAACCAATATTGATGACCATATCGATTTCTTGAGCTCCTTTTTGGGCGGCTAATTGGGCTTCAAAAGATTTAGCTTCACTCAAACCCGCTCCAAGAGGAAATCCTACAACAGCAACAAGAAGAGGTTTTTCTCCTTTGAGGCGTGAAGCTGATAAAGGAACGTAACAGGAGTTCACGCAAACTCCTTGGAATGAATATTGGATGGCTTCTTCGCAAAGTTTTTCGATTTGTTGGCGAGTGGTTTCTGGTTTTAGTAAAGTGTGCTCAATATAAGGAGCCAGGGTTAATATTTTAGTTGTCACCACGATGAAGATCTCCAAGAATAAAAGTGTGCGGGTGATTCAAATCATTCGCACGTAAAAAACAAAGCGACAATTTGACATCATCATAAACTTTCAAAGAGTTCAAGGAGTGGTTCAGTGTTCGGCAGTAAAACAAAGAGGCTTTTTCTTACAGGTTTGTTCGTGTTGCAGTTCAGCTTATGGGGTTTTTCCAGTGATGCCATGGAGGGAGGGTCGCGAGTTGAGGCTCCTTCGGTTAAATCTCAAGTGGCTAAAATACTGTTGAGCAGTTTGGGTGGAGCTGTTTTGGGGATCAGCACTTTGAGTTTTTATGAAACCCCTCAGGATCATCTTTCCAATGTCGCTATCGGTGGAGCTATTGGGATTTTACTGGGCTCTATGTATGTGACCAATGAATCTTTAAATCAGAAGGCCCTCTCCACATTTGAATCTGGTGGGACTGTAAACTTGGCTTTTTTGAGCTCCCACACCAAGAGTTCAAAAACTCTGGATGGAGTGGGTATTTCCTGGAGCTTCGTTTTTTAAGCAACTTTGTCGTCGGTGTGGCCGAAGAAGACATCCATCTCTTTTTTGCTGATGACTCCTCGTTTAACAAGCTCTCCAAGTGATTTTTCGAACAAAATCATTCCATACTTGGCGCCCATTTGAATTTGAGATGCAATTTGGTAGGTTTTCTTTTCTCGAATCAAACTGGCAATCGCTCGTGTGTTTCTCATAATTTCATAAGCAGCCACTCGTCCAGGTCGATCTGTGCGGGCAAAAAGAGATTGAGCAACAACACCTCTTAAGCTTTCGGCTAACATCGCTCGAATTTGATCTTGCTGATCACCAGGGAACACGTCAATAAGACGATCAATGGTTTTTCCAGCACTGTTGGTGTGGAGAGTGCCAAAGACCAAGTGTCCAGTTTCAGCTGCGGTAATCGCAAGGGAAATTGTCTCGAGATCCCGAAGCTCGCCCACTAAAATCACATCAGGATCTTCGCGTAAAGAAGCTTTGAGAGCGTTGGCAAACGATTTTGTATGGCTTCCGAGTTCTCTTTGATTGATCAGAGATTTGAGATTGGGATGAATAAATTCTATAGGATCTTCAATAGTGATAATATGAGCTTCCCGTGTCGTATTAAGATGATTGATGAGTGCGGCGAGAGTGGTTGATTTACCGGACCCAGTAGGGCCGGTCACGAGAATTAAACCTCGATCGCATTCAATCAAATCAATGATAGAGGACGGGAGATTAAGGTCTTGTGCCGTGAGTATCTTCTCTGGGATCACCCGAAACACGCCCCCCAGCCCTTTTCGTTGCATGAAAATATTACCTCTGAAGCGAGCTAAGCCGACAACGCCATAAGCAAAGTCAAGTTCCCACCGTTCAATAAATGATTTTTTTTGTTTTTCCGTGAGAATTTCAAATAAAATGCCTTGGACGTCCTGATTGCTAAGTTCGCGATAATTCACGGCTCTCATGTCACCATGAACTCTCAAATAGGGAGGAGCCCCACTGGTAATATGGAGATCTGAAGCCTTATGCTCAATCATGAGTTTTAATAAATCATCAATGACAGCCATACTTTCCTTCTCGGTAAAGTCTCTGTAAATCTGAGTCTAGCTCATGAGTGTTGCAACTCTTTTTTCGTTATCGAGAAATTCTTTTTTATATCGGATCATTCAGGATCGTCCCATTGGAGGTAGGCGAAGAGCCTGTAGCTCAATTCAAACGGAGGTAGTCCCTTTGCGTTGGAGTGAGATTTGAGCAAGGCAACGAAGTCCACCTCCAATTTGGCGACACTGACTAGCTAATTCAGCGTAAGGGTGTTATAGAGGTCTTCAGTGGAATAGCAGGTCGACTCAACTAATGCCTTCCGACGGATTATTGCGTTTTGACTAAGATTGAGGAGAATCAATGCCAGCTGAAATTTTAATTAATATTAAAGCACAAGAAACCAGAGTTGCTTATCTTGAAGGTGGGGTTCTTGCCGATCTAAAAATTGAACGAAAAACATCCCCGACCTTGGTGGGTTCGATTTATAAAGGAAAGGTCAGTCGTGTTCTGCCAGGAATGCAAGCTGCTTTTGTAGACATTGGCCTCGAAAAGGCAGCTTTTTTATATGTTGGGGATATCCTGGCTGATGGTGGAAATCTTGAAGAGGAAAGACCTGTTGGTGATGCGGAGAATGATTCAGAGGAGCAAACATCTTCAGACTCGAGTAAGTACCCTCCGATTCAAGAGCTCATCCGTGAAGGACAATTGATCTTGGTTCAGGTGGCAAAAGACCCCATTGGAACCAAGGGGGCTCGAATTACGATGCAGATCTCGTTGGCGGGGCGTTTTGTTGTGTATTTGCCGGAGGTGAAACATATTGGAGTAAGCCGAAGAATTGAAGCGGAAGCTGAGAGAGAACGACTTCGCGAATTGGTTGCCAAAATAAATCCTTCGGGAGGAGTTATTGTACGCACGGCTGGAGAAAGCGCGACTGAAGAGAGCTTAAAGAATGACATTGAGTATCTCGATCGTCTGAGTAAAGACATTTTGAAAGCGGCAGAAAAGAAAAAGAACCCAGGCCTTGTTCATTCGGAGATGGATGTTGAGTTACAAGCTCTGCGAGACATGCTCAACGAAGACGTTGTGAGCGTGTATGTTGATAATGAAGATGTCTATCGTAAAGTGACTAAATTTGTGGGGCAGCTGATGCCAAAATACAAGCAAAACGTAGTGCTTTACCAGGATCAAAGGCCTTTGTTTGATTTGTATGACATTGATCTTGAAATTTCTCGGTCATTGGATCGTAAAATTTGGCTTAAATCAGGGGGCTACATCGTTATTGATGAAGCGGAAGCCCTTGTTGTGGTTGATGTGAATACCGGTCGTTATGTAGGAAAAAAAGATCTTGAAGATACCATTTTAAAAACGAATATGGAGGCCGTTAAAGAGATTGCCCACCAGTTGAGGATTAGAAACTGTGGAGGAATTATCATTATTGATTTTATTGATATGGAAAAACAATCCCATAGAGACAAAGTCATGGCTCATTTGAATGAAGAGTTGCAAAAAGATCGCGCCCGCACTCATGTGGTTTCCATGTCCTCTCTTGGCTTGGTGGAGATGACCCGCAAAAGAACGCGGCCGAGCTTGATCAAGACTTTGTGTAATCCATGCTCTTATTGTGATGGAAAAGGTTATGTGAAAAAGAAATCTACTGTTGCTCATGAGATTTTCCTTGAACTAGAGCGAGATTTGATGACCTATCGTCATCAAAGAGGCAACATCGTTGTTCATTGTCATCGTGATGTGGTGGATTGGATTTATGAAGTTGAGGGGGCCCTTCTCGATAGCATTGAGAAGAAAATGAGCAAATCAGTGGCTTTTAAAGTAGAGCCCGCTTATCACGTTGAGCAGTACGAAATATTTACTATTTAGTTATTGGTATCATGAAAAGCGAAAAAGACACCTTATGACCGTGCTCAAATCTCAGCACTCTATTTTATCGCATTGAGTCAGGTGTTAAGAGGGAGTTAATGTTTTTATTATTTTTTAGGACCTAGCTTGACAATATTTCACTAAACACCAATGTAGTTCTTGTGGTTTATGCCAAGGTAATTTTATAAATCTTTATAAGGTTTTTTCTGATTTTTGGATTTTTTAGGATGTGAAGATGAAATTCGCCTCATCTGGAGCGAAACTTTAAGAGTCAGTATCAAACTTTATAGGGGTTTAAATTAATTCATTTATAAATTAGAAGTGGTCTTAAAAACGATTCTCATCAGCAGCTAAGAAAGCCTTCTAAAGACGCTCCTCTGGGAGTTGCAAAAGGAAGGTGAGTGATGGCAACGAGGTTTGGTCGTGTTTAAGGGCTTTTCTAAATAAAATACAATAAAACAAAACCTAGTTTAAGGAGGTACTTAATGGGTAATAAAGAAGTTGGCGTTCGTCCTTTGCACGATCGTATTTTAGTAAGACGTACTACGGAGGAAGATAAAACTCCGGGTGGATTGTATATTCCAGATACAGCAAAAGAAAAGCCTCAAAAGGGAGAAGTTGTTGCTGCTGGTAAAGGGCGCGTTCTTGAGGATGGAAAAGTTTTACCATTGGAAATCAAGGTAGGCGATCGAATCCTTTTCAGTAAATATGCGGGTACAGAGTTAAAGTTGGATGGTGAAGAGTATTTAATGATGCGTGAAGAAGACGTCTTAGGAATCGTACACTAAGTCTTAAAGAGATTGGTGTGAAAATTAGTTTTTTTAAGACAATTATATTGAATTATTAAGTAACGTTATAAGTAATAGATTTTTTAGAGATCAATATTGATTTTATATTAAGGAGATAACATGGCTAAAGAACTTCGTTTTAGTGAAGAAGCAAGAGGATACATCTTGAAGGGTGTTAATACTCTGGCGAATGCAGTAAAAGTCACTCTTGGACCTAAAGGTCGTAACGTCGTCATTGAGAAATCTTTTGGTTCACCTTTGATTACAAAAGATGGTGTGACTGTTGCGAAAGAAATTGAACTAGAAAATAAGTTTGAAAATATGGGCGCGCAAATGGTGAAAGAAGTAGCCAGCAAAACAAATGATGATGCTGGTGATGGAACAACCACTGCGACAGTATTGGCTCAGGCTATTTTCCGTGAGGGAGCTAAAATTGTTTCTGCAGGACACAATCCTATGGCTGTAAAGCGTGGTATTGATAAAGCGGTAGAAACTGTTGTGAATGAACTTAAGACAATGGCAAAACCTATCAAAGGGTCTGCTGAAATTGCTCAAGTAGGTTCTATTTCTGCAAATAACGACAAAAAAATCGGCGAAATGCTTTCAGATGCTATGGAAAAAGTGGGCCGTGAAGGCGTGATCACAATTGAAGAAAGCAAGTCTGCAGCGGATGAGCTTGAAGTTGTTGAAGGTATGCAATTTGACCGTGGGTACCTGTCTCCTTATTTTGTGACTAATCATGAAAGAATGGAAACAGTGTTGGAGAACGCTTACATCCTTATCTACGACAAAAAAATCAGCTCCATGAAAGACATGGTTACAATTCTTGAGTCTGTTGCAAAACAAAATCGTCCTCTTTTGATCATTGCTGAAGATGTAGAAGGTGAAGCTTTAGCAACATTGGTTGTTAACAAGCTTCGTGGTATTCTTCACGTTTGTGCTGTTAAGGCCCCTGGTTTTGGTGACAGAAGAAAAGCAATGCTTGAAGATATTGCTATTTTAACAGGTGCTAAAGTCATCAGTGAAGAGTTGGGTCGTAAGTTAGAGCAAGCGACAATTACTGATCTTGGTGTTGCTAAGCGCATTGTAACGGATAAAGATAACACGACTGTTATTGATGGATCCGGTAAAAAAGCAGATATCCAAGCTCGTATTGCACAGATTAAAGGTCAAATCGAAGAGACAACTTCTGACTATGATAAAGAGAAATTGAAAGAGCGTCTTGCTAAACTTTCTGGCGGTGTTGCCGTTGTTCATGTGGGAGCTCCTTCTGAAGTAGAAATGAAAGAGAAAAAAGCACGCGTAGAAGATGCCTTGAATGCCACTCGCGCTGCAGTTGAAGAAGGTATTGTTGCTGGAGGCGGAACAGCCCTCGTCAGAGCTTCTTTGAAAATTGATAAATCCAAGTTTGCTGAAGACGAAGCTGAAGCGGCTGGTGCAATGATCATCAAGAGAGCTTGTGAAGAGCCTATACGTCAAATTGCAGCTAATGCTGGTCTTGATGGCGCGATTGTTCTTGATCGAGTAATTCAGAACAAAACAGCTGGATATGGCTACAATGCTTATACAGATGAATACACAGATCTTGTAAAAGATGGTGTTATTGATCCTATGAAAGTGGTTCGTTGTGCGCTTGAGAATGCAGCTTCCGTTGCTTCTTTGATGCTTACAACTGAGACTATGATTGCTGAAGCTCCTAAAAAAGAAGAAGCAGCAGCAGGAGGACGTGGTGGCATGCCTGGAATGGGCGGCGGAATGGATATGATGTAATATCGCATCCGTTCATACGTTCTTGTCATTAAGAAATAAAAAAACCCGAGAATAATTCTCGGGTTTTTTTATTGGTAGATAAGTGGAATACGATAGGGATAATGACTATTAATAGGGGCCGATTTTGTGTTCTATTTGCTGGGCTCCTTTTTGATACTTGGGAAGATTTAAAATCATTTTATAAGTTATAATTTCTTTCAATTTTGTGGTGTTAGGGCCTAAAACAACTCCCCCTTTTGAAAGATCAAAATAAATCATTTTTAGTTGTAATTCATAAATTCGGACGACTGAAAGAATTTGATCCAGTAGCGAATCGGTTTTTTCAGTTGCTGCACTCAAATAATCATACAGTAAATTAAAGTTTTTATTTTTGCAGATTTTTTGAGAGTGTGGGTTTGTATTCGCAGTATCTTTCATTGGGTCAAATAAAGATAAGCAAGGATCAAGTTCATAAGATGTTGGTATTGCGTGATTGTTTGCCTTGAGATTGAGGACTTGATCAAGGGTGGGATTGTTCCATATTGGGTTTAATTGTTCAATTTGAGTCCAATTTTTTTGGCGGAGCAATTGATCAATAACAAGATATTGAAAATTTTCGGAAATGACACTTTCTTCAATTTGTGGTCGAAAATCGTTAATGATATCGAGTTTTTTTTGGCCTTCGTTTTCTATTATATATTGGGCGAACAGAATTTCATTATTTAAATGAATTTCGTGTCTTTCAAAAAATGCAGGATGAATATTTGAGGTATGAGATTGAAATCGATTTAAAATAGTTTGATAGGAAGAATCTTTGGTTGAAAGTTTATTGAATTCATTGCGGTCGGATACGGTATTGTAAATCAAAGGTTTTTTGTCGTAAATGACAAGCCATTGGTCGTCGCGTAGAGAGTATCGTGGGGAAGAGTTGAGAGACCAAATTCCCCATGAAGATTCAATTAAAATTGTTTTGTCATTCAGTTTAGGGTCACTTTTTCCTCGGATTAAAGGCAATAAACTAACGCCAGATAAAAGAGGGTCTGTTGAAGCGGATATAGATTGGTTTTTAACATTAAAAATTTCAAAGAGTGTGACTCCCAAGTCTTGAAGACTCACATGGGCATCGACTTTCCATTGATGTGGTATTTCTTCTCTTCCTTTGGGAGGTTTAATAAAAAGGGGAATTGCGACATTTTCTGAATATAAGTTGGTTCCTGGTAATTCATAAAGCCTCGATGGATTCGTCGTGCCATTGAGACCGGTTAAGATAATGAAGCTTTGATCCCAGACTTTGCTTTTTTTTAAAAAAGAGAAAAAAGAAAATAAATTTTCATCAATTTCTTCTAGTTGGCCATCAACGCCCCGAGGTCTAGGTTCAAGAAGCTCCGTTTGAGTGATCACTTGCGGATAAAGCAAATCAGCAACATGGATCACGGAAAAATAAGATTTGTTTTTAACTTCAAAATTCAGCCAATGTTTAAAAATTCGAATGGAATCAGAAATGGGGCGGTAAAAGTTTTTATTATTTAAATCATAGTTGTCATGAAAGTTTTCGAAGCCTTGATGCAATCTTGAGTACCGCTTAACGGTTGGAGCTGATGCGATAAAAAGGGTGCTGACGTCTCTGCGATAAAGGTCTTCAGGAAGAGTTTCTATTTTTGCTTGGAGAAAGGTATGAACGTTATCACGCAGTCCATTGGTTAAAGGAGCGACGCCTGTCAAAATAGAACCTAAGCCGGCTTGAGAGAGAGGGGACGTGGTGTAAGCATGTGTAAAGCGTACAGCTTCATTACAAAGAACCTGAAAACCAGATCGTTCCGTATCTTCAAAGGGGTGGCAAGAAAAGGAACTTCCGGAGAGTCCTTCGACAGCAATGACTAAGACAGAATTTGATCCTGTTGATTTTTTCTGACAGGAACAAAGATTAACGATAAATAAAGTTAATAGAAGGCTAATCATACCGAGGTGCATGGTGGGATGATATCTTGACCTTATTGAGAGAGCCAGAAATAATTGTAAATCTAAACAAAATCATGGAGGGACAAAAGGTATGTTAACAGAGCGTTTCTTAGCCGTTGCGCAAATTGGGGATCAATTTGTTCTTTGGTTGTTGGTGGTTTTAAGTATCGTAAGTATTGCTCTTATTTTAGAACGCCTTTTCGTCCTTCGTTCTGTGAGTTCACAAAGCGAAAAAGTGAGAGAAAAAGTTAAAATTGCCCTCAGCAGTCAAAATTATGAAATTGTGGAAGAACTAGGAAAAGACGTTACAACCCTTGAAGGGCGGGCTTTGAATTATGGTTTAAAACATGTGAAAGAATCAGGGTCTAAAGGACTGGAGGAGCTTTTTAATTCCATTATGCTCATTGAAAAGCCGGAACTTGAAAAATATTTAAGTTTTATGGCAACGATTGGATCCAATGCTCCCTACATCGGTCTATTGGGAACGGTCATGGGGATCATGAAGGCTTTCCACGATCTTTCGGTCTCTTCAGATGCTGGTCAGCAGACAGTGATGGCGGGCATATCCGCTGCATTGGTAGCAACGGCAGCGGGTCTGTTTGTCGCGATTCCGGCTGTTTTAGCATATAATTATTTTTCTAAAAAATCGAAAGGGATACTTCAAAACCTTGATTTGATGAAGGAGCTTTGTCTCTCTTTAGCAAAAAAGCGCGGCTTATAAATACAAAAAAGGATAGGCAATGGGATCATCTCAATGGAATAATAATGATGAAGGCGCTATTTCAGATATCAACGTTGTCCCTCTTGTGGATATCATTTTAGTTGTTCTCATTATATTTATGGTGACGGCACCTATGATTATGAAGCCAAGCATTCCTGTTAATTTACCCAAGGCTTCGAGCGGAGAAAGTTCTGAAAAAACACCTTTTACCATCACAATGGCTGGTGATGGACGTATGTTTTTAAATGACAAAGAAACAGATTTAGCTGGAATTTTAACAGCAGCCCAATCGGAAGCACAAAAAAACCCAGAGGTTCAAGCTGTTATTTCAGCGGATAAAGAAGTGGCTCATGGCAAAGTGGTTTCAGTGATGGACGCCGTTAAGCAAGGCGGAATCAAAAAATTTGCCATTTCTATCGATAAAAATAAATAAAATATAGTTATAATTGATTTTAAATTCTATGAGTTGAGGTAAAAGGGATTTTTAATCAAAATTCTCTGTTATTTCATAAGCATTGTTAATGAAATAACAGATGACATTTGTTATTTGAAGGCAGAGGAAACCATTTTACCAAAAAAGCTTCAATATCTGCAGATCTTCTCTTCATAAATGGGGGACCGACTGAATATAAAATAGCGCCTGTACCGAGAAGCAACGCAAAGGAAACATAGGAGGCGGGAACACCTGTCATAGAGCCTGCGACGCCGAGAAAAGATAAGATGGATCCTAAGAAAGAGAGAGTCTTTTTTGCTTTGGATATTTGCCCCGATAAATGGGGTTTGAGAGTTTCTAGATCATTTGCTTTTTTGAAAACTTCTTTATTATAAAAACCCTGCGAGGCGATTGATTTTGCTGCTGTTGCAAAAAGATTTTCCGTGATAGGAATATGAGTGAAAAACATAGCTAATTGAATAACGCTCAAAAAGGTTACTTCCAAGAGAGCCACTTTTCCGAAGCTTTCAATTTCGTTTAAGCGGGCTTCAGTTTTATGCAACTGGGCTTTATTTAATTGGGCATCAATTTTTTCGAGTTGAAGGTTTTCCTTGTGAGATAAAAGGTTTAATTTTTTTGCCATCGAAGCTAAATAAACAGAATTTGTTATAATTTTTGAAAAAGCTTCTGTATTATATTGAATGGCGCCGGTGATGGCACCGGCAAGAAGTCCTACCAAGAGAGCGTTTTCGAGAGGGCTTCCGTATTGATGGATAATGCTTGTTGTAAGAACTGTGGTGCCTGTTAAAAAACGCACAACAGTCAATTTTGCATTGTAATCTGTGATCCAATTTTTTGTTTTCTCTTTGAAATCAAATAAAACTTCTTTAAAAATAAAAGATCTTTTTGGATAAGTGGAAGAGCCCATTGTTTTCAGTGCCTGATGTGTCGGTTCTTCAAGAGGGTGCTGCTCTTGGCTGCTGGGCTTGAGTTTGACAACAATGATAGGGTGAGATTCTTTTGTGGAAAGCTCATCAGCATTAGATGTCCGTTCTTTTGAACCCTCTTCCAATAGTTGAGGCTGAGATTCGCTTTTAATGAGGTCTATAATTTGATTGAGGTTCTCTGGGTTCGCACTATAAGTGACAACTTCGAGCACTGGAGGTTTATCTTGTCCGTTGGGATTTGTAGTGTTGGGATGCGCTAATAGTCTTATTTCAGAGAGGGAATTTATATCGTTGTTATTTGAGTTTTTTGACAAGTCACCTGAAGCGCTGATTGTCATAGGATGAAAGATAAGGACAAAAACTTGAAAAATGATCATTATTTTGTGAAAGCTCATTCGAGTTCAATCCTTCAATTTTATATTCTTTATGGAATCATTGTACTAATCTATGACTCAGCAATAAATATGCCTTCGACAGGAGTTGGGAAATCCTATTAAATCAGATTTAAAGACGAGTATCGGTGATTGGATTCTTTTTAAAGGTGGACTACCAAAAGTGGGCATCGGGCTGTCAAAAAGTTAACAGTTACAAACTTCTTTCTGAAGTTTGTACATTGCTTTTACTGCAGAGACACTTACAGGCGTTTTTGCAGATATTTCGTCAGTAAATTTATAATATGTTCACGATTGGGAGGTGTCCCTAGAAGCTCTTCGATGCTCGTCATGATGGAAGGGCTAAATCCACAAGGTTTAATCCCTTGGAAGGCTTTGGGATCATGTTCAACATTGAGAGCTGCTCCATGAAAGGTAATCCAATGGCGGATTGATAAGCCTAGAGAAGCGATTTTTCGATCTCCCACCCAAACGCCTGTCTCTTCTTTTTTGGCGGGTTCTTGATGAGTAACATTCAGTGTATTTGAATTGGTTTCATTTGAGAATGTTTGAGATTTTTCGCTCTTTTCTTCAAATTTTCTTTGGTCGCTTTTACCTTGAGCTTCTATCCCAAAATCTCTCAAGGTATCTACAATCGCTAATTCAAATTGTCTGAGAAAAGATCCCACATCGGAGGGTGTTCGTTCTTTGGATGCATGATAGAGGGGAATAATCGGGTAAATCATTAGTTGATTGGGTCCGTGATAGGTCGCTCTTCCTCCGCGATTGATTTCATAAACGGGCCCATCCCAATGGGTGATATCACCTTCTTGGGTGGCTCTCCCTTTGGTGACAAGGGGTGGGTGGGTGCAAAAAATAAGAGTGGGAGGACTTTGTTTCTGGTGGACTGACTCCACTAGTAATTCTTGTTTTTGAAGAGCCTGGGTATAATTAATGAACCCCCAGTTTTCAAAGGCGAAATCCATTAAGGATGAACTCCGCCTGTGGACTTAGTATTTTTTGTCAGAGGTTTTTGGATAATATGAATGGCATGTCCCAGGGTTGCTTCCGCGGCTTCCATCATGGTTTCACCGAGAGTGGGGTGTGGATGAATCGTGAGAGCAAGGTCTTCAAGGCGAGCTGCCATTTCAATTGCAAGAGCGGCTTCTGAAATAAGATTGCTGGCCTCGGGGCCAACAATGTGCACTCCTAGCACGATATGAGTATCCGCAGTGGCAATGATTTTTACGAAGCCTTCTGTTTCCATCATTGAGACGGCGCGGCCATTGGCCCCAAAGGGAAACTTAGAAATGAGCAAATTTTTGTGACCTTTTGCTTGAGCTTCTTCTTCTGTCATACCGGCAGACGCGATTTCTGGGTCAGTGAAAACAACGGCAGGAATTGTTTTGGCATCAAACACACGATTCATACCTTTGAGAATTTCAGCGACCATGACACCCTCATGACTGGCTTTATGAGCCAGCATAGGTTGACCGACGAGATCACCAATCGCATAAATATGAGGAATATTGGTTTGGCGCTGAGAATTGGTTTTAATAAAACCCCGCTCATCTATATTTAGACCGATTTCTTTCAGATTTGCTTGGTCAGAATTAGGACGACGCCCGACGGTGACGAGGAGTTTGTCACAGGTGAGAGTTTGTACTTTCCCTTCCACATCGATTGTGACTTCTATTCCATTGGATGTGCGTTTTTGTTGAGTGGCTTTAGCATTCAAAAGGACTGTAATGCCATTTTTTTTCAAACGACGGCTCACAACTTGTGAACATTCGGCATCAACCACCCCTGCCAGGAGGCTCGAATTAAATTCTACGACAGTGACTTCGGCTCCAAGTTTAGCCAGGTAGCTGCTAATTTCTAATCCAATGTAGCCGCCACCAATGACCACGAGTTTTTTCGGTACGGCATCCAGAGCGAGAGCTCCCGTTGAGGATAAAATATTTTTTTCATCAAAAGTAAAACCTGGAATTTCTACAGGTCGTGATCCCGTTGCTAAAATGAATTTTTGTGCTGAAAAAGTTTTTGTTCCTTCTTTGGAAGTCACTGTAATTTCTTTATCAGTCTTAAAGCGAGCCTCTCCTTTAATAATCGTTACATTATTACCTTTGAGAAGTTGGCCAACACCACCAGACATCTTAGCAACCACACTGTCTTTCCAAGAAAGAAGCTTTTTCATGTTCACTTTAATGGGGCCTGAGATTTCAAATCCCATCTCGGGAGCATCATGTTGGGCGCGGTGTAAAAAATGGCTGGCAGAAATCATGGCTTTAGAGGGAATGCATCCTACATTGAGGCAAACTCCTCCAAGAGCTTCTCGTTCTATAATCGCTGTTTTAAATCCAAGTTGAGCCGCGCGAATGGCAGCGACATAACCTCCGGGGCCAGATCCAACAACAATAACCTCAAAATTTTGTGAAGACATAAAATAACCTCTTTCTCTTTGGCGATATAGATTTATTGGCGTTTTTAAATCATATCGGCCATTAAAACACCGGGCTGTTCAATGCGCTGAAAGAAAACTTTTAAAAAGTTTGCGGCTACCGCGCCATCAATCAAGCGATGATCGGCTGTAATTGTAAAGTTCATGGCTTTAATCACCTTGAAATCATCATTTTCAAGAATCACTTTATCTTGGATTTTGTACATACCTAAAATGGCAACTTCAGGATGATTAATGATGGGAGTTGCATAAGTTCCGCCAACCGATCCAATATTGGTGATGGTGATGGTCGCTCCTTTCATTTCTTCCGGCTTCAGTTTACCTTCACGGGCCCGTTTAGAAAGATCAATAATCTCTTTGCTGATCTCAACGATAGTTTTTTGATCCGCATTTTTAATCACAGGTACGACTAATCCGTTTGGCGTGTCAGCAGCAAAGCCAATATTGAAGTATTTCTTGTAAACAATTTCTTGAGAAGCGTCGTCAATAGAGGCGTTGAATTGAGGAAAGTGTCGAATGCTGGCAATTAAAGCTTTCATCACGAAGGGGAGATAAGTGATTTTAGTCCCTTCCTTTTCTGCGAGGCCTTTAAGGCTTTCACGTAATTGAACAAGCTGACTGACATTGGCTTCATCCATTAATGTAAAATGAGGGATGATTTGTTTTGCCATTTGTAAGTTTTCAGCAATTTTCTTTCGAATCCCACGAAGAGGAATTCGTTCCTCAACTGCGCCAACAGGTCCTTGGTAGGCTTGACGAGGGATATTAATGCTGGAGGTTGTTGCCGATGTCGTGGTTGGAGCGGCATGTGTTTGATTTTGTAAAATATCTTCCCGAGTGACTCTTCCAGCAAGTCCACTTCCCTTAAGTTGATTGATATCGACGTTCATTTCTCGAGCCAAGCGACGAGTTGCAGGAGTTGCAAGAACATGAAGATCCGCAGGTGGTAATAGAGTCTTTGTCTCCTGACGAGTCGTATTGACTGAAGATAATCCTGCTGAAGCTAGATTCGCAGATGGAGGAGGTGCGACTGTTGCTGTGGTCCGACCATTCGCGGTAGGAGCTGTTGGTGTGTGAGCATTCGATTTTGCGGAAGACGGAGTGGGATGTACGGATGCGCCAGCAGGAGCTCCTGCAGCTTCAAGCTCAACAAGAACTTGTTCAACTTTAATCACATCGCCTTCTTTAGCTTTTAAAGCTTTTACAGTTCCAGCAGTGGGAGTTGGGACTTCGACAGTAGCCTTATCGGTCATAACTTCAACAATGGATTGATCTGCTTTGACAAGATCGCCCACCTTAACAAGCCATCGGACCAATTCTCCCTCGGTAACACCTTCACCAATTTCTGGAAGTTTAACTTCTATGGACATTTTGTTGCTCCTGTTCCTTTAATCGATTTTTATTTATAACACCCTTCATGAAGAACTCACCAGCACGATAAGAACTTCGCACCAGAGGCCCTGAGGCTACATAGAGAAAACCCATGCTTTCGGCGATCTCTTGCCATTTTTTAAAGGCTTCTGGTGTTACATATTTTTCCACCTTTAGATGTCTTTCTGTGGGCTGTAGATATTGTCCGAAGGTAACGACATCACAGTCAATAGATCTTAGATCTTTCAACGTTTGCAGCACTTCCGGATCTTCTTCTCCCAGGCCGAGCATGAGAGATGTTTTGGTATAGCGAGAAGGATCTTTCTCTTTAACAGCCTTTAAAACGCTCAATGATTGTGCATACCCAGCGCGAGGATCCCTGACTTTCTTTTGAAGGCGCTCTACTGTTTCTACATTGTGAGCAAAAACGTCTGGTTGTGCCTCAACAAGAAGATCGACGAGAGGTCTCTCTCCTCTAAAGTCAGGAGTAAGGACTTCTACAATAAGTCGAGGTGAAAACTTTTTAATAGTTTTGATTGTACGAGCGAAATGATTGGCTCCTTGATCAGGAAGATCATCACGATCAACACTGGTGAGGACAACATATTCTAAATTCATTTGAGAGATGGAGTACCCTACTTTTTCAGGTTCCATCTCATCAATTTTACCTCGTGGATTTCCAGTTTTAACAGCACAAAACTTGCATCCTCGAGTGCAAACTTCACCCATGAGCATAAAGGTGGCAGTTCCTCCTCCCCAACATTCGCTAATGTTTGGGCATCGAGCTTCTTGGCATACTGTTGCGAGTCCTAGAGAGGATAACATACCTTTGATTTTATGGTATTCGCCACCTGAGGGAGCTCGAACTTTGAGCCATTCCGGTTTGGCAGTACGAGGTTTAGAGTTCGATTCCATAAGGCAAGTCTCCTTGAGGCGTTATTTATAATCCTATAGCTGGCAGTGTTAGTATAGTTTTTAAATCTCGTAAAGTTGCAGATTGTTAGGGGGTTGTTAGCGAAAAAGCAATTTATATTGTGATCAAGTCATTCTTTAAACAGTTTCTCTGGAGCCCAAGGGTTGCCATCTTGAACACGGTTCATTATTGTGAGTGAGTTTAAGGAATTATTTGAAAAAATTTCAATTATAACAAAATTTCGGATCATTTTGAACAATCCATTATTCAGAATGGGGTTTTTAAGGAGCGTTATGAAACCATCAGTCCTTGTTACTGGAGCTGCAGGGTTTATTGGTTCTCACCTTTGTGAGGCCTTAGTTGAAGAGGGTTTTTTTGTTATTGGAGTAGATGATTTATCTTCAGGACACTTAGATCGTTTGTCGGCAGTGATAGATCGCATGGAATTTATCAGAGGCAATATTCTCGATTCATCCGTGTTGGATCAGGCGTGTTCTGTGCGATCAAAACCAGAAGTGATTTTTCATTTGGCGGCAGTTCCTTCCGTGATTAGCTCCATTGAGGAGCCAGAGATTTCTCATCATGCGAATATTAATGGAACTTTTCAGATTCTAATGGCGGCCAAGAAACATGGCGTGCGTCGTGTGATTTATTCGGCCTCTTCGAGTGTTTATGGCCAAAGTTCGGAAGAGTATAAAACAGAAGATTTATGCCCTGATCTTATCTCTCCCTATGGTTTACAAAAATGGGTGGGTGAAAAATATTGTGAATTATTTATGAAGTATCATCAAATCGAGACTATTGCCTTAAGGTACTTCAATGTTTTTGGTCCACGGCAAGATCCAAATTCTTTGTATGCTGCTGTTATCCCTAAATTTATTACCAGCGTTTTGGATAACTCTCCCGTAACGATTCATGGGGATGGCTTACAATCAAGAGATTTCACTTATGTTACGAATATTGTGGAGGGTAATCTATTAGCTCTTCGTGCCCCAAAAGAGGCTTGTGGCAGAGCTTATAATTTAGCCCTTGGAAAAAGTGAAACTTTGCTTTCTCTCTTAGAGGCCGTTGAGGGTATCATAGGAAAAAAATCACAACGTGTATTTGCTCCATCACGAGCAGGAGATATCAGAGACTCTAAAGCATCTATTGAATTGGCTGTGAAAATGTTAGGCTACAAGCCTGCAGTTGATTTTCAGGAGGGGCTGCGGTTAACGATAGAATCCTTTAAAAACAAAAATCATCAGTGACAATGAATAAGTTGTTTTAAGATAGAAAAAAATTTTGTTATCTTACTTCAACTTAAGACCCACATGAGCCAGTTGCTTTTGTTGGAGTAGGGTTTGGTTTGACATTAAAAGAAGTACCACATCCACAAGTTTTGGTAGCATTCGGATTAGAAAAAACAAAGCCTTTTCCATTCAGGCCTCCGGAGTAATCCAGAGTGAGTCCTGCAATATATAGAAATGAAGTATTATCGATGACTACTCTTTGTCCATATTGCTCAAAAACTTTATCAGCGGGGTAAAGGGTTGAGTCAAAATTCATTTTATAAGACAAACCCGAACAACCGCCTTTTTTAACTTCGACACGCAAAAATGATTCTTGTGTTTGCGATTCTTCATCTTTTAAAACTTGGATTCTTTTGGCTGCTTTTTCAGAAATTGTAATCATTTTGTTTTTACCTCGATTTTATAAATATCTTAGCGTTTATTGACAGAAGATTCCTTTTCTCCGTTATTTCACCCTAATTTCATATTCAGGCTAACGACACCCTTATTTATGATCCTATCAAAAAAAGCATCATTTTGGAATGACTTTTGTTTTTTCAATAGGTTTTCAGTGCCAATCAAGCCTGGAGGGTTTTTAGGTCCCAAAAGGGGTGATGCTTATTATAACCATAGGGAGAATCAATTACTCTCTGTCTTTAGTTATCATTATATTAAGGCCCAATGACGAAGGGGACCAAAGAGAGGGATTCGTTTCGTCAGGTCATTTATAGAGTGATTCCAACATCATTGTGAAGTGAGTAGGGACGATATTAATTAAAAAGTGGGTCGATCGATCAACTAGGGCTAAGTAAAAACAATGAATCTAAAAGGAGATAAGCTATGAAACGAAGAGAGTTATTAAAATGGAGTTTGGGTGCAGGAAGTGCGTTAGGTGTTGCGACGTTAGCAGGCGCAGCCCCTCTATGCGCAGGTAAAACACCAGCGCAGACGGAGGGACCTTTTTACCCTGTGGCAGATCAAATAGACAAGGACTGGGATTTGACCTTTGTGAAAGGCATAACGCAAAAAGCGCAAGGTGAAGAGATTGTTGTTTTAGGTCAAGTGTCAGATCAAAACTGTCAGCCACTAAAAGAGACTTTAGTAGAAATATGGCAAGCTTGCGCCAGTGGTAAGTATAATCATCCTAATGATCCCAATAATGCACCTTTAGACAAAAACTTTCAATACTGGGGGAGAGCCATGACCAATGAAGAGGGTTTTTATCTTTTCAAAACTATTTTACCGGGAGATTACCCTGCGGATACCCATTGGATCCGTCCTCCTCATATTCACTATAAGGTACAAAAATGGGGCTTTAGGGAGCTGACCACTCAACTCTATTTTGCGGGTAATAAATATAACGATACAGACCATATTTTGAATCAAATACCGCGAGCTGAAAGAGGCAAAGTCGTTCGTCCTATCGAACTCCAAGATATTGAATTACCTGGGGAACAAAGAGCTCGCTATCCTGTGGTTCGGTTTGATATTGTACTGACAAAGGCATAGGTGATAAGGAGTCGGATAGAAAAAAGATGGTGAAGACTTCATAGGTTGTCACTCGTCCCATCTCTTGACTCCCTTAATAAATCGACGATTAAATTAAGGGGGTGAATCAAGTCAATAAGATTTGATTATTTACTAAGAGCTTACTTGAAAAGGATCTGGTTCAAGATATCTGAAGTTCAAAGCAAACAGAGATATAGGCTCTCTATGCTGAAGTGAAATTGGACCAAGGTGGCGAAATGGATTTCGTTTTCAATAAGTTCTGAAGTTCAGTAAGGAGGAACTTTTATGAATACCAAGATTGCATCGTTACTCACAACAGCGGTTGTGACAGGGTTATTAGCCTCTCAAGCCGTAAAGGCGGAAGGCACAGCAAAGCCCGGAAATACCTCAGAGAAGGCAGCGGGAGAAAAGGGAGCTTGCTGTGGTGAAGAGGGAATGAAAAAAATGAAAAAGGAAGGAAAATCCGGTTGTTGTGGTAAAGGTGGATGCGGAGGACGCGCCACGGGAGAAACGAATGCGGTTGATGCTAAAGCAACAAACGAGTCGGCAACACCAACAACAAAGCCTGCTGGCAAAGGTAGATAATGAATCCGCTTTTTAAGGATTTGGGTGTTGGGGTGGGACTACGTCCTGCCCACCGCTCGATTTTTTTGGAATCTCCTCCCAAGTCAGTATCGTGGGTGGAGGTTGTGACTGAAAATTATATGCCTTGGGAAAAAGAAGGCTGGGGAAAGTCGTTTCAAATGCTTTCTCGAATCAGAAAAAACTTTCCAGTAGCATTGCATGGAGTCTCACTCAACCTTGGTTCTGTTGATACATTGGATCCTCATTATCTTTTTCGTTTGAAACAGTTGGTGAACCAAATCGAGCCTGTCATTATTTCAGATCATCTCGCTTGGACAGGCATTAATGGTGAAACGCTTCATGATCTTCTGCCGTTGCCTTACACGCAAGAAGCGCTGAATAATATTATTTTCAAAATTGATCAGGTGCAAAACTATTTAGGTCGAAGAATCCTGATTGAAAATCCATCCAGCTATCTTGAATTCAAAAACCCTGAAATGTCAGAGGTTGAATTTCTCAAGCAAGTATTGAAAGCCGCGGATTGCGGCCTCTTATTGGACATAAATAATATTTATGTTAGTTCTGTGAATCATGGATTTAATCCGAAAGAGTATTTAAAAGAAATTCCTGGTGATCGCGTTGGCCAGATTCATTTGGCGGGCCATAGTGATCAAGGAGATCATTTGATCGACACTCATGATGCTCCTGTTGATCCCAAGGTATGGGATCTTTACAACTATTCCCTCGAATTATTTGGAGTCAAAAGCACGATGCTTGAGCGGGATGAAAAAATTCCAGAATGGAGCGAACTAGAAATCGAGCTTTTAAATATTGGAGTGATACAAAATGAATTCATTAAATCTAACCGAACTTCAGATCTTGCTTCACGCATCCATTCGCCATCAGCAACCTTATGATGAATTATTCGAAGTCATTAAGGAAGCCCCTCCTATTTCTTCTCAGAAACGGATTGATATTTACCGGAGGGCTTATCAGATTCGTCTAAGTGAGTGTTTACGAGAAGACTTTACGGACACTTGTCAGAAAATGGGAGAAGTCGCTTTTGAAAAAATAATTCAAATGTACATTGATGAAATTCCGCCGAAGACGAGTCAGCTTGCGGAATACAGCGAAGGTTTCGTGGAATATTTAAAAAACAGCTCGGGGGATGTTTATGAAACAGCTGCAAAAGAGTGGATGGTGATTCTCTCTCAAAGAGCTCAAGAACCTCTGTATAAGCTTACCTCGGATCAAATTCAAATGGGGGAACCTTATCTCATCCAACTTCATCCTGCCACTCAAATAAAGAAGCTGGTCCATACCACAGTGGTTTCTTATCGGCTTAATGAAGAGATATTTTTTTTAGATGTAGAGGCTTCAGAATCACACTGGATTGTTTATTTTCGAGAACCTCGGTCTTTGGATGATTTGAAGGGGCTTATCGGAAAAGGGGAAATCTTGGAAGAAGAACTGATGAATTTACTATTTCAATGGATGAAGAAAGAAATTATTTATTGTTTACCTCCCTTTGCCAAACAGAACGATTTTTATCGTTTTTAAAATGATAATCATATCCAATTTGAAGGAATAATTTTTAATATAATAGAGTTCATATTGAAGTTTTTCGATGGCGTCTTCCACGGAGGCTCCATAGGGGTATTTGACCTGGGCCCAGCCTGTAATTCCTGGAGAAAGAAGATGACGGAGTTGATAGTATGGGATTTCTTTTTCTAGTTGCGTGTTAAACTCGGGGCGTTCGGGCCTCGGACCAATAAAACTCATTTCACCTTTTAAGACGTTAAAAATTTGAGGGAGTTCATCGATCCGAGTCAGGCGGATCCATTTTCCGATGCGAGTGATTCTTGCATCGGATTTTTGGGCCCACTGCACTCCATCTTTTTCCGCGTCCGTCGTCATGGAGCGGAATTTGATAATAGAGAAATCAAGGCCGTTTTTTCCTGTTCGAACTTGTCGGTAAAAAACAGGACCCGAACTATCAATTTTTATGAGAATCATGGTGACGATAAAAAGAGGCCAAGTCGCCAGGAAGAGAAGCACAGATAGGATAATATCCATTAAACGTTTAATACGAAGACCTACGGGGTTGTGAGTGATACTGAATCCTTCGGTGGTCAGGAGCCAGGAGTTCTCAAGAAAATGCACAGGCAATTGACCCCAGAAGTGTTCATAGATTTGGGTGAGATTCACAACTTGTAGGCCATGGAGACGTCGTCGGAGAAGTTCGTTAGAGATTTCTTCAGATAACGGGATTTTACACGCAATGATGACGCCGGACCAAGGGTTTTGAATCTGATCCATAACGAGTTTAAAATCCCTGGGCTCTTCGACCAGAAGGGTTTCTAGTTTTCCAATATTAGAGTTCTTTTTAGCATCTTGAGTGAGTCGATTCAGGCTGGATTTTTCGCCAAAGGCGAACCAATTCCAACGAAAAGCTCTTAAATAAGAAAGTCTTTGGTGAAAAAGAGTCCTTAATCCAAAGGCATAGAACATAAAAATAAAAAAGGAAGATAGAAAGACACCCCTTCCCAGGAGCCCATAAACTTCAGAACGGCTGATATAAATAAATCCCACAAAAAGGCCAAAGCCCAAAAGAACCGAGAAAAAAACTCTGAGAAATCTTTCAATAGGGCTGATTTCTCCACCGATATCGTAAGCTCCAAAAATATAGAGGGAGGTGAGATGAAAAAAGGCTATAAGGATCAAATGTGGTTGATTCAAAGCTGTATGCAGGGGAGTGTTCATTCTCAAGCTCAATGCAACGGAAAAAATAAGTATGATTCCTACAAGATCGAAAAGAAGAAGAATTTTTTTGTAGTATTGTATTTTTTTAATCTGTATTGGAGTCATTTCAGGTACTTTACGCTTTTTTTTAAATCTTCATCAAGGTTTGTAAAATCCTTTTTCAAGGAATTTATTGAAGTGCGTTAACCCTTCCAGCATTCCTGTGAAATAAATATGAAAAGAAAGTTGTGACTCTTTTTGAAACAACTGAAAATTTTGATCTTATTTTATTTGATTTGCCAAACTTGACAGCACTTTTTTAGTAATCAGTATTACAATAGTAATTGGGTAGGCTTTTCTTATGGCTTTTCTCATTCTGCTAGGAGGTTCGTATGGAAAAGAGACAGTCGGAGATAGTCGAAATTGAAGAAACACCCGAGGTGAAGTCATTCATCTATCAACAGATCGTAGATTTTGAACCTTTTTTAACGGCAAAGAGCCTAATCTCGGTGATTTCTAAGAAACCAGAAGAGGTTGATCGAGGAAAAAGGAAAAATCAACATCATCATCAAATTCAAATCACCATCAAAGAAGATGGGATTAGCCTGATGGAAGAAGGGACTTCAGAAAATATTTATGAGGCTATTTTAGAGGCTAAAAATAAACTTTATCAAAAATTAGTAACCATTCAAGATAGTGTTGTGAGCGAACGGGACCGTATGGCTCAAATCAAGTTTGCTCAGTCAGGGATTATGATTCATTAAAAGGGCGCGGTGGACATGGGGCTCGGGCGGGGCGTCGGCGCGCGAGGTCTCCCCGCCGTAGAAAGAGAGTAGGGTGTTGCGATACTAGTGAATTCTATGGTTAATGGTTTGTGTGAAGAGATCATTCAAAAGAATAATTAAGCAGACTGAATCCTGAGAGAATTTCATTTTTGTAAAGATTTAATAAAGTATGTTCACTTGCTCCACAGAGTTATCCACAAAATTTCATAATGTGTGTTCATTGAAAGCGATAAAGCCGATCGTTTCACCCTCATCAGCTCTATTATTGAATGTTTAAGAGACTAAAAGTGAAATACTCAAAAAATCAGAAAGACAGATCTTAACAGTCTTTAAAGATTGGATAAAGGCCATTGAATTTCTTTGATATTCTTTGATTTGAGATAAGCATTGATTTTTGAAAAAGGCTTGGAACCAAAAAATCCACGATGAGCGGAGAGAGGCGAGGGATGAGGTCCTTCGAGGACAAAATGTTTTTTCCTATCGATAAAGGCTCCCTTTTTTTGAGCGTAACTCCCCCATAATACAAAAACTAAATTTTCGCGTTGGTCATTGAGAGCATGAACAATGGCATCTGTAAATCGCTCCCATCCTCTATTTTGATGAGAGGCCGCATTGCTCGCGCGAACAGTTAAAACGGCATTTAAGAGAAGAACACCTTGTTGAGCCCAACTCAGTAAATAACCATGGTTGGGGGTTGGGAGGCCTAGATCGCTGTGCATCTCTTTGAAAATATTCACAAGAGAAGGCGGCGGTGGCACTCCTGGTTTCACGGAGAACGAGAGTCCATGGGCTTGACCGGGGCCATGGTAAGGATCTTGTCCAATGATGACGACTTTGACTTCATGAAAAGGAGTCGTGTTCAAGGCAGCAAAATACTCATCCCCTTTTGGAAAAATGATTTTTCCCGCTTTTTTCTCATCAACTAAAAATTGTTTAAGTTGGCTCATGTAATCTTGGGAAAACTCTTTATGAAGAACCTGAGCCCAAGAGTTTTCCAGTTTGAGGTTGGAGTGAGATGAAGTGGTGGTAGATTCGCTAGGAATTTCGGAAGAAAATGTTTTCGGATCAAACACGATTTACCTCGTTAGTTTAGGGAATTTTAGAATTAACTTGTGATCTTCGTAGAACATATCGACTTTGGAAGCGTCCGTGCCTTCTGGAACGGGAAAGGATTGGTAGAAGTGGGAACTAGTGCTGCTGTTGCTGTCTTCAGATTTTTGTATTCCTTCAATGACTAGAGTGTCATTTTCAACTTTTGCGCTTAGAGAATCCTTATCAAAAGAGGTGAGGTCAATATCCATGTAAATAAAATTTTCATCTTCTCGAGTGGAGATGTTGAGCTGTGCATTCTTCAAGCCGAAAAAAGAAAGAGAGTGGTTAAAGAAAGAATCGCTGGGAGACGCTGACAATCTATTTTCTTGAGATTCATTATGAAACCATTTTTTGAAGAAGCGATCCAAGATTGAAGGGGATTTTTCGTGATCAGGATCATTGGGAAAGGGAATTCCAAAGAGGTGAGATAAATCATCAACTCGATGGTATCGAGCCAAATTTTCTTCTGTCTTCTTTTTTCCCATATAAAAACCGATGCTCCAACCCACGAAAACACATACGAGGGCGATGAAAAACTTTTGTCTGTTGAATTTAATCATCGGAGAATCTCCTTGTGCGTGAGGCTATATCATAAAGAGGTTGCGACGGTAAAATGCTTATGGATCATCCTGGTTCCTTGACTTTTTGGGTCATAATTTCTACTTTGTGAGCATGATGCAAATAAGAAATTCTCAATTCCAAGTGAACTCTGACTTTTTGACTGAAGCTCAGGCCGCCGTTGAATCTGTTTTAAGAAATTCCGCCCTCGGCTTTCACCAGCTTCCTGAGAGATTTTTATTGTGGGAATCCTGTCAGGCATTGGCAAAGCAGCTTCGAGCTAATTACACCAAAATGGTGGTTCTGGGCATTGGAGGAAGTTCATTGGGAGGCAAAGTCTTACAAGAGGCTTGTCGTTCACAGGCCGATCGTTCTGTCATATTTTTAGATTCTATTGATCCTTTGTTCATCCATCAGTTTTTATTATCTATTGAATCGGAGTTGAAATCAGTTTGTTGGGCCTTGATTTCCAAGAGCGGTAATACCATTGAAACGTTGACTCAAGCGGATTATATTCATCAATTTTATCAAGAACAAAACTTGGATTGGCCTCAACAGTGTGTTGTGGTGACAGAACCGAAGGAAAGCCCTTTAGGCAGCTTTGCTCATCAATACAATTTGCCGCGGTTAGAGGTTCCTTTAGATGTGGGTGGGCGTTTTTCAGTCCTATCTCCGGTGGGATTGTTACCCGCTGCCTTTATGGGATTGGATTTGGAAGCTTTGAGGCGAGGAGCCATTCAGGCCCGTCAATCCCTTTCGCTTCTTTCTCAATTGGTGGCTCAATGTGAAATGAGCTTTCAGCGAGAAGAGTGGATTACGGTCTTTTGGTCTTACTCCAGCAGTTTAAAAGAGTTTGGTTTTTGGGTTCAACAGCTGTGGGCGGAGTCTCTCGCAAAAAAGCGGGATCGTAATGAGAGACCAGCGCCTCGAGTAAGCTCTCCTCTGCCTTGTTTGGGGCCCGCTGATCAACACTCCATTTTGCAACAAATCGCTGAAGGAGCGAAAGATAAGTTTGTGATCTTTCTTCGAAATGAAGCTGCAGAAAAAGCAGGGAGTATTATTTCTAAAACGCTTTTTTCAGGTGGCGAGTTGATGGTGGGAAAAAAATTAGGGGAGCTTTTAGCAGCAGAAGCCCAAGCAACCCAGCTCGGCCTTGAACAACAGAGCGTATCGACTTTGACACTTCAAATCTCTGCTGTAACCGAGAAAGAACTCGGATTTTTATTTATGTTTTTTGAGTTGGTGGTTGCAGCGCTGGGAGAAAGGTTGAATATCGATGCCTTTAATCAACCAGGGGTGGAACTCGGTAAGCTCATTGCAAAAAAGATTTTATCGGAAAGATAGTGGCGAAAAAATCTCCTCCTTCTTATCGGCTGCCAGAACTAGAGCAAATAACAACGGAGTCGAAGGCCCTTAAAATAGAAGGGGTTGTCGAAAAGATTACATTTCATAATTCAGAAAATGGGTTTTCTGTCCTCAAAGTAGGAATTAAAGACAAAAATGATTTAGTCACAGTGGTGGGCCATGTTGGTTCGGTGGCGTTAGGAGAATCTCTTTCGGCAACGGGTTTTTGGACAACCAATAAAGATTATGGAGTGCAGTTCGCGGCGGATGTGATTCATCTTCTTCCTCCCAATTCATTGGAAGAAATTGAAAAATATTTAGCTTCGGGGGTCATTGAGGGCATTGGCGAGCACTTTTCTAAAAAGTTAGTGGAGGCGTTTGGTTCAGAGATTTTCGACGTCATTGAGAATTCACCGAAAAAATTGTTAACTGTGGAAAACGTCGGTCAGCAACGTTTGAAAAAAATTCAAGACAGTTGGAAGGAGAAGGGGTTTGTTCGGAAGATCATGGTGTTTTTGCAAAACCATGGGGTTTCTCCTAGCAAATCCATGAAGATTTTTAATAAATACGGCGAGTGCGCCATAGAATTAATGAAGTCCAATCCTTATCAATTATGTAGGGATATTCCAGGGATTGGCTTTAAAATAGCGGATCAAATTGCTCTTCGTCTTGGATTGGATCACCAATCGCATTTAAGAGCCAGAGCCGGTCTTAATTACATTCTTTCGGAAAAAAGCAACCGTGGCCATTGCGCATATCCTCGCGAAGCTTTGGTTTCAGAAGCGGGATCCATATTGAATATTGATCGGAGCATTATTAGCAATGAACTTGAACAAGAGTTGAAAGAAGGATTTTTAGTCGCCGAGAGCATTGAAGGTTTTGATTGTGTGTATCTAAAGGTTCTTTATAAAACAGAACAATCTGTCGCATCTCAGTTAAAGAGATTGAAGGAAGGGGTGGCTCCTTGGCCTTATCCGGAACATTTGGATAAAAATCTTTCTAAAACAGAAAAAAAATTAAAACTCACGTTGGCTCCTCTTCAAAAATTGGCTATTCATACCGCCCTAACAAATAAAATCAGTGTGATTACCGGTGGCCCAGGCACGGGAAAAAGCACTTTGACCCAGGCCTTAACGAGTTATTTAGAGAGTTTGGATATGCGCTTGACGTTGTGTTCTCCAACAGGTCGAGCAGCCAAGCGCCTCAGTGAGTGCACACATTTGGAAGCAAAGACCATTCACAGAACACTTCTCTTTGATTCAGACACCGGAAATTTTAAATACAACCTATTAAATCCCTTGGAGACGGATTTTGTTCTCATTGACGAAGCATCTATGCTGGATATTTTTTTGGCCAACTCTCTACTCAAAGCCATTCCAGATCATGCGGCTCTTGTTATGGTTGGTGATGTGGATCAACTTCCCTCTGTGGGACCAGGTCAGGTGCTTAGGGATGTCATTCGATCCGAGATGGCACCGGTGGTGTCCTTGAAACAAATTTTTCGACAGGCCAAGGAAAGTCAAATTGTTCAAGTGGCGCACAAAATCAATGAAGGTCAAATGCCTGATTTAACGCCGCATCGTCAAAGCGATTTTTTCTTCATAGAAAAAAACACATCTGAAGAAATTGAGAAGACAATTGTGGAACTTATCAGCCGCCGTTTACCCGCAGCTTACAATTTGAATCCTATTCACGATATCCAAATTTTAAGTCCCATGCAAAAAGGGTTGGCAGGAGTTAAAAACTTGAATTTGAAGGTTCAGCAAGTGATTAACCCACAACCCATCGCTAAAATTGAAAAATTCGGTAATTTGTATGGAGTGGGTGATAAAGTGATGATCACTGAGAATAATTATGATAAAGACGTTTTCAACGGTGACATGGGGATTATTGAGACAATACAGCTCGATCAACAAATTATTAAAGTGATCATTGATGGTCGTATCGTAGAGTTTTCTTTTTCTCAGTTGGAGGCCGTGCAGCCGGCTTATGCCATTACGATTCATAAATCACAGGGATCGGAGTACCCGATGGTTGTTATTCCATTGACTGTAGAACATTTGATGATGATGCAAAGAAATTTAATTTATACGGCTATCACGCGCGGGAAAAAATTAGTGGTTTTAGTGGGGCAACCTAGAGCCTTGCACGTGGCTGTTCATGATTTTAAGAAGAGAAAACGATGGACCAAATTAAGAGAATGGTTGAATCCAATATGAATACAGATGAAAAAAACAGTAAAGTAATTTTATGGGCTCTGGTGTTGTGTGGCATGGTCATCATGATGATTATTATTGGTGGGGTCACAAGGTTAACAGGTTCTGGTTTATCCATTGTGGAATGGAAGCCTTTGATGGGAGCTATCCCCCCATTGACCTTGGAAGACTGGATGGAGGTGTTTGCTAAATACCAAGCTTCGCCCCAATACCAGTTGGTGAATAAGGGAATGAGTTTAGCGGAGTTTCAATGGATTTATTTTTGGGAGTATTTTCACCGACTGATAGGTCGTTTGTTAGGGGTGGTGTTTTTTATCCCATGGATTTACTTTTGGCGTAAGGGTTTTATCGGCCACAAAATGGCTCTGAAGTTTTTAGGGGGGTTTTTATTAGGAGGTTTACAAGGTTTAATGGGTTGGATCATGGTTGTAAGTGGTTTAGTGGATCAACCTCATGTGAGTCACTTTCGCTTGGCCGCTCATCTTGCTTTGGCTTTTTTTATTTTGGCTTATTTTTGGCGCTTGATATGGGAGTTAAAAAGCTCAGTCAATATTGATTCGATGTCCGATCAAAATAAAATTTCTAAAGAGTTCGCTAAAAGCAGTTCTATTATCAGTTTAAAAACAGCATTGAATGGAATGTTGACTCTGTTAATTATCCAAATTTTTTATGGAGCTTTTGTTGCTGGGCTGCGTGCGGGTTTTATTGCCAATACCTTTCCAGATATGCAAGGAAGTTTTTTTCCTTTGGGAGGTTGGTCTTTATCTCCCCAATGGCTGAATATTTTAGAAAACCCTCTGACAGTTCAGTGGATCCATCGGATATTGGCATGGTCATTATTATTTTTGAGTTTAGGGCTTTATATTAAGGCCGCTCTCAATCATTTTCCTCGGTCAATTCAAAGAGGCCTTTTGGGACTTATTGGTATTCTTCTCTTTCAATTTGCATTAGGTGTGATGACATTGATTTTAAGGGTCCCATTGCCACTGGCTGTTTTACACCAGGTTGGGGCAGCGATGGTTTTATTATATTTGCTCTGGTTGCGATGGCAAATATCAGATCAACATCTCATCCAATAGCAGACTCCTTTTTTGTTGAGTGCTCTTTATAGCAATGATGAGCATGATCGAGAAGTTCGAGGATTTTTTGCGAAGATTGCAATAACTTCACTCCATAACCGCTAGGAAGGCGTTTACTTGTCATGGATTGGGATCGAACAATCTTTCCTTTGAGAGGGATTGGTTGTTGATCCAGTATTAATTGAATATGGATCTCTTGTCCTATGGGTAAAGAAACATTTGTTTTAAGGTATAAGCCATTCACAGAGAGATCAAAAATTTCGGCAATTAAAAAATTATTTTCATTATTGACAGAAGCTTTAATTTTAGTGGGGTAGCGAAAGTACCGGCGATCTTTTATGAAGCGAAATAAATTCCATTGCTCAAAGTGATGAGGATAATTGAGGCTGTAAGCTGATTTAATGAGTGAGAGTTGATCTCTTTCCAATTCCATGAGAAGATTTGTTTTAAACATAAAAAAATACTCTAACAATTCTGGAGTCATTACAGAGTCCAAAGACAGAGCCGTGCTTCTCTGAGGAAAAATGAGATTAGTTAAACACTCTAAGTGCCAAAATCGGTAAAAATTTTTGTTTCGAGATTCTTGGCCTGTTGTTGCCTTGAACCACTCCGGAAGGGTTCTCAAGTTCAGAGAAAGATAAGCGGCTAAGGCGTTTTTAACGAAGCCATATTGGATAATTTGACCTTCTTGCTTGAAGTTAAAAAAAGCTTCGTAAAATAGAATGGATCTTGGGTGGATAGTGCAAACAAGATGATCTCCATCTATGAATTTTATGGCATATTCATAAAGGTAGCGCATGAGTAGGAGGCTCACGGTACTTCCTGATTGGCTTTTTCTGTATTCATAGTCAACAGCGAGTGCTGAAACTTCTACTAATTTATCGCCGACAATGCGGTGTTCATCGTTTTCTGTACGATACGAAGAGTCGGAGGGAAGGCCTATTGGAGAATCTTTGATTAAACTCACTGTTCCAATCACCTTACTGTCTTTTTTTGCAATGATGACAGAAGTAAAGGGAAGTGTGGAGTAGATGTTCACTCGTATTTTGGAAGGATGAGGGTCCATAATGCGAATTCCGACATAGGCCTCATGGAGAAGGTGGTAAGCGGCTTCTAGTTCTTCTTTGGTAGTGGCAAGTTTAACGGTAATGCCATTGGCTTCGTAAGCAGCATTAAGATTAACTTGTTTGCGAAGAATTTTATGTTTGGTATTCTTAGGTAACAACGTGAGTAATTTTTTTAATATTGCCATATGTATCCCCCCTGAGATTAAAAATAACGATGTTAGATTTAGGTTAGAAGAAATAAGCTGGTCATAATAGATAAAATGGAAGGCATAAAAAGATAAAAAATGAAATAATTCTAATGGTTTGAGCAAAAATCTCAAGCTGAAACATTTTTTCTGTATTTCAATAGAAAAAGTTTCCTGTTCTACAAGGAAATCGGATTTTCATTTTGTTTTCTAATTTTGTTATTCTGTTTGTTTATAAATAAAACTAAATGATATAGTGATTTTTGAATGAATTATCATCCAAGGATGGGATTTTGATTAATAAAAAAAGCTTTTCTGCATTCATACTTATTTTCTGGGGATTTTGGGGTGTAGCCATAGAAAAGGGTTTATCTCCGGCCCCCATTGGTTCTTTGCCTCAGTCTTTAACGATAGATGAGGCGGAGGCGAAAACTCTTTCATATTCTCAACAGATTTTATCTGCGGACTTTCATTTAAAAAGCGCAAGAGAAGAGCTTGAGTCCTTGCAGGCTTCACGGTATCCAAAATTAAGTTTAACAGGTCATTTTCAAAGCATCGAAGATGTCCCAAAGATCAAGGTTGGTCTTATTGAGCAAAACTTGAGTGATCATCATCAGTATAGTATTGGTCCTACTCTGACATACAATCTTTGGGACGGTGGTTATAAAAAACATCTCGCAGAGAGTTTACAGTGGGCAGAAAAATCAGCGCTAATAGAGAAAAAAATAGCGGAAACGGATACCAAGTTTCGTTTACGTTCATCTTATGTCAAAGCGCAGCTTGCTGTCGTTACGTATAAATTATCTCAGGACTCTCTTCGGGTCGCCAAAGAACAGGCAATGGACATTCAAAATAAATATCGAGCGGGAGCTATCAGTCGAGTGGATTTATTGAGTTCGCGACTAGAATTATCGCATGCAGAAATTCGGGAAAGCCAAGCCAAATCAGATTTGAATTCGGCATTTATGAATTTATCTCGATTGATGGGAGTATCTGATTATAAAATTCATTGGAAACTGACAGCCTGGGAGAATGAAATTACTGCGTTAATTCATCAATCTTCTGATCCGAAACATGAATTGGAACCCACTTTCATGGCTGAAAATTTAAAAGTGAAAGCGATGGAGATCAAAGCAAAAAGTCTTCAAAGCCTTGCTGAAAGTAAAACATCAGGATATTGGCCGCAAATTCAATTGTCAGCTCGTTCAAGTTTAGATTATCCTTTTGGTTCACAAAAAACACAAATCCATCAGAATACCTTAATGGCCACTCTTCAGTGGGATTTATTTGATTTCAGCAGTTCTCGCCTTGAAAAATCAAAACACCTGGCAGAAGCCTCGGCAGTGGAGTATCAAGCGGCGGCGCTGCGGGAAGAGTTAGAACAGCAGTACAGAGAAACTCAAGAGTTACAAAAAAGTTTGATGGACCAGTTGAAAAGCGCAACACAGGCGGAAGATAATAGCGCTCAATTGGCTCAATTAAAGAAGCAAACCTATCATATGGGAAAATTGAGTTTTATTGATGTGGCTTTGTCACAGGTTCAGCATTTGGAGTCACAGGTGCGTCGAGCGAAAATCGAAGCTCAACTTTTGATCCAAAAACATCAATTGGACTATTTGCAAAGTAAGATTTCTTTTAATGATGAACAAACCCGCTAGTAAACTTTTTTGATGGAGAAGGCTGTATGAATCCCCCTAAAATTTCTTCTGCCTCTACGGCTCGTAAACGTTCCCTTCTTTTTTTGGTAATATTGATCGTTATTTGTGTCATCGTGTACATCAGGTTGAAAAACTCAGATCATTTTAGCTATGCTGGAACACTGGAAGTCACGCGCATTGACCTTCCAGCTAGGGTTGGGACAGTGATTGATGAAATTTTTGTAGAAGAAGGCGAAATAGTTAAGAAGGGGCAGGTTCTTGCGAAGTTAGCGTGCGAAGAATTAAAAATCGCTGGTCAGAGAGCCAATGATGATTTTGAAAGGGCTTCTCGTCTTCGGGCTTCACAAGCCTTGTCTCAGGAAGCCTTTGAATTGACCAGCACTAAGAAAAAAGAAATCGATATGCGGCTTTCTTGGTGCTCTATCGAGACTCCTTTTGATGGAGTGGTGATGAGTCGTTATTTGGAGCCAAAAGAGTGGGTGAACCCTGGTTCGAAAGTTGTTTCTGTGGCGGATGTTCAAAAGGTTTGGGCTTATATTTATGTCACTGCCCATGAAGCGGCACAAATAAAATTAAATGATTTATTAACGGCGGAAATTCCAGAATTGGATGGAAAAATTATTCAGGGACGCATTCAAAAAATCAATGATGAAGCGGAATTCACACCTAAAAATGTTCAAACTCGTTCTGAGAGATCACGCTTAGTCTACGGTATAAAAGTTGCTTTTGAAAACCAAGACCGACATTTAAAATCTGGGATGACGGTAGAAGTGAAATTAAAGTAAATGTCTTTAGAAATTGAAGTGAGTCATTTATATAAAAACTTCGGCCCCCGACAAGCCTTGTCAGGAGTTTCGGTCGTCTTTGGAGCGCAACGGATGCATGGTTTGATCGGGCCTGAGGGCGCTGGTAAAACAACTTTATTAAGGCATGTTGCAGGTCTTTTGCAACCGAGTGCAGGAGTCATCGAATTTAAAGAAAAAAAGACCAGCTCCTCATTAAGCCAGTCGATAGAAAGGGCTGTTCCTTTTGCGGAAATCAGAGCTCAAATTTCTTATATGCCCCAACAGCCTTGTTTGTACCCAGATCTTTCTATTCAAGAGCATTTGGATTTTTTTAGAGCATTGTATGAGTTATCGAATGAAGATTTTGAAAGAAAAAAAACAGATCTTTTGAATATGACGAGACTGGGTCCTTTTTTAGACCGACCCGCGCGCAAATTATCTGGGGGCATGTATAAAAAATTAGGTTTGATGTGCGCCCTGATCTCTTCGCCGAAAATTTTGTTATTGGATGAACCAACAAACGGAGTCGATCCAATCAGCCGTCGGGAGTTTTGGGATCTGTTATATCAATTGCACCAGCAAGGGATTCTTATCGTATTTGCCACAGCCTATATGGATGAGGCGGAGAGGTGTACGGAGGTTCATTTGATTAATAAAGGAAAAATTCTCAAATCAGGGGAGCCTAAGAATCTTCTGATGGAAACAGGAGTGGTTGATTTCAATGAGTTCTTTATTGAACTTGTTGGAGAGGCCTAGCCAATGGAAGCACTCAGAGTCAATCGTTTGAGTGTGAAGTTTGGCGATTTTGTCGCCGTTAATAATATTAGTTTCAGTGTTGAAAAAGGTGAAATCTTTGGATTTCTTGGCGCTAATGGCGCGGGTAAGACGACAACCATCCGTGTGCTCTGTGGGTTAATTACCCCAACGCAAGGAGAGATTCAGTTAAGAGGGGTGGAAGATCATTCTAAACCAATCGAATTAAGACGTTCCATTGGTTACATGTCTCAAAAATTCACTCTTTGGGATGATATGAGTATTGAGGAAAATTTGCGTTTTACTTCCGAGCTGCACAAAATGGACCCTCAGAAGTTTCAGCGCTCTCGTGATCAGTTGCTTGGAATGATTTCTTTTCAACTTGAAACTAAAACGTTGGTTAAAGATTTGCCCGGCGGATTAAAACAACAAGTTTCATTGGTTGCGGCTCTTTTGCACGATCCAGAGATTATTTTTCTTGATGAACCTACAGCAGGCGTGACACCAGCGAATCGTGCTCACTTCTGGGATTTGATTCGAAAAATTACGGCACAGGGAAAAACAGTATTCGTGACGACTCATTATATGGATGAAGCGGAACACTGTGATCGCGTGGCATTAATGCGATCAGGGGAAATCGTGGCCATGGAGTCACCATCTATTTTGAAAAAAATGGCGTTTCCCGCAGGTGTTTTGGAAATTGAAAATGGAGGCTCTTGCCCTTCTCAAGAAGTGGTTCATTTCCTACAACAAATGTTAGCTCAAGGAGTATTTTCAATGCTTAAGCCCTATGGACTGCGGTTTCATGCTGAAGTTGTTAAGCCAGAAAAATGGCAGCGAGCATTAATGGAGACAGGAATGATGGATCATATCCATGTTAAAAACATCATTCCTTCTTTGGAAGATGTTTTTATCCGTATGGTTGAAGGGACTCGTGAGTGGCAAGTTTAGATTCCTCGTCGAACAATCCTAAGGCGTTTTCATCAGCTTTGGCTTCATCCCGTGGTTTTAACTTGAGACGGACTTTGGCAATGGCTCGAAAAGAGGTCTTTCATATTGTAAGAGATCCTTTTACAATGTCGTTAGCTCTGGTTTTGCCGGCCATTATGGTTGTCATTTTCGGCATGGCTATTGAATTTGATCTTACGAGCATCCCCACTTCTTTTTTGGATTTCAATCAAACAGAGTCTTCCAGAAATTTAATCTCAACCTTTAAAAGTTCCGATTACTTTTTAGCGAGGCAGGTTAGAAGTTCAACAGAGGGGTTTCATGATCTTGAATCAGAAATCTCGAGAGCTCTCGTTATTATTCCCCCTGATTTTGAAAAAAATTTTCAGTCAGCTCAAGGAACTCAAGTTCAAATTTTGATTGATGCGGCTGACAACGCTTCTGCTAGCTCCATTATGGGTTATCTGGGTCGCATTCAACGGCATTTTTTGGAACATCAAGCGTTTCAGCAATCAGACATCAATCCTTCTTATGGGCGTCATGAATTACAAATAAAAACACGTTATTTGTTTAATCCAGAATTGAGTTCCAAGTGGTTTTCTGTTCCCGGCTTGGCGGTTGTGGTGATGGCTATTCTTTCCATTCTATTGACCTCACTCACTGTCGCCCGTGAGTGGGAAACAGGCTCCATGGAGTTGCTGTTGTCGACACCCATCCGCCCTATTGAAGTGATTCTAGGAAAAATCCTACCCTACGGAGTTCTTTGCTTGATGGCTGTTTCCATTGTGTATGTTCTGGCTCGATTATTGTTTGGGGTTCCTTTTGTTGGAAATCATTTTGTTTTTTTATTAGGCTGCGTTCTTTTTTTGATGACATATTTAGCCGGCGGACTTTTGATTTCCATTATGGTGCGTAAGCAGACCATTGCTATGCAACTCGCTATTATTGTGGGAATGCTACCCTCACAATTGCTTTCGGGATTTATTTTTCCTGTTGAGAGCATGCCAAAGGGTTTTCAATACTTTACAATGATTCTACCCGCTCGTTGGTTTATGGATATTTCACGAGCCTGCTTTTTACAGGGGTCAACATTGTGGGATCTGCGGGTGCCTTTTTTGGCTTTAATCCTGATCGGAGTGCTTTTGATTACCATAAGTGTTCGCCGCTTTAAAAAGGATGTTGAGCCATGAATCGCACATTGATCGGCTTTATCAGAAAAGAAATTCGTCAAACGCTTCGAGATTACCGCATGCGAGTGGTTCTTTTTCTAGCTCCTGTATTTCAACTGACCTTGTTTGGAGTTGCGCTTTCGAATGAAGTGAGAAATGTGCGCTTGGCCGCGACTTTTAAACCGACCGATCAGGTGACTCAGGAAATTTATCAAAAGAGTTTGTCTTCAGGGTGGTTTGTTCCAGCAGAGACCACAGGATCTGATATTTTTGAATGGATTCGGAGCCATCAAGCGGATGCCGTATTGGTGGCTCCAGAAAAGGGATTGAGCCATGATCTTAATAAAGGAGACGCACAACTTCAGCTTTTGATTAATTCGCAGAACGTGATTAAGGCTCAGGCTATAGAACGCTACGTTGGTATGATTGTGGATAAAGTGGTGAACAGCGGTCAAAAACCCATTTTAGAGTTTAAAGTTCGTACCCTTTATAATCCGTCATTTGAAACTTCTATTTATATGGTTCCAGGCGTGATGAGCATGTTGGTGTGTATGGTGGCCGTGTTGATGACAAGTTCCTCTGTGGCTCGAGAAAGGGAATCTGGAACTTTAGAAACACTTTTGGTAGCACCCATCGAGCGTTGGGAAATTGTTTTAGGCAAAACCTTACCCTACCTCTTTTTGGGGCTTTGTCAGATTCCTTTGATCCTTCTGGTTGCTGTTGTTGTTTTTTCTGTTCCCATGCAAGGGTCTTTATTGATTTTATTTATCACTTCTTTGCTCTTTTTAATGAGCACAGTTTCAATTGGACTACTGATTTCAACGATTGCGATCAACCAGCAGCAGGCCATGCTAGGAGGGTTTTTATTTTTATTTCCGGCGATTTTATTATCGGGCCTTATGTTTCCTGTCGATAGCATGCCTTGGATCATGAGAATGATTGCCGAGCTTAATCCGCTCACTCATTACATAGGCCTTTTGCGTAATATTATGCTTAAAGGAGGTGATATGAATTACATTCTTACTCATAGTGGAATGCTTTTCCTACTCGCGGTTTTCTTTATTGGAATCGCTTTAAAGCGGTTCAACAAAATTTTGGTATGATGAGCCGTTGTTGCGCGAGATTCTTTTTCTAGTTTAGCAGTAGCGGCTCATTCATTCAGTTCATGATTTGAGTTGCTTCTTTAATCTTAATGGCTAGAACAGAGGGCTCCTGGAGCTGGCATTGGTCGTTGGCGATAGATTGTAATTCATTGAGCACATGTTGTAAATTTCTGGTCTCGAGCCCTGTTAAGAAGTCGTTTTTCTGTTGGCAAGATTGAAATTCCAACTCTGACTCCGTAGGGCAGCTGTATTCAAAAAGTCCTTTTTCAAATTTTCTCGAAATATCTGTGAGAGCTTTGCAAGTATCTTGAGTGTCTAAGCTGTTTGTGTGTTTAGAAATAGAGGAAATCTGTGAGCGAGCTTCTTGATAAAAAGAAGCAGCAAAAGTAGTGTTAAGAAAAAAATTTGATAGTAAGAAAAATCCTAATAATTTGTAAAACATACTCTCCCCATTTCTATAAATAAAATTCATTTCAATATTGCGTCTGGTTTTTGATGTCCCGTGATAACGATCCGTTAGTTATAGTGATATTCAAAACGCATGCCAAATAGCACTTCAGGATCTTTTATAAATAAGAAGATAACCCCTCCGAAGAGACCTTAAGATTCTCAAAGATGTTTGTTAGCGGAAATTTGTTGGTCATGTGCTCGTCTTTTTTCAATTTGACGACGCTAGCAAAAAATTTCACGACAGCGACTGGCTTTAAATAATGTTTCTTTTTGAGACGAGAGAGTGTCTTAATCTCAAAAAAATCCATATTCACAGAATGGAATCAGCCCAATGGCGGACAAAGCGGATGCCATGGATGTTATTTGCGATTTTAGGCAGGCCTGGGGTTTGTAAGGTGTCTCAAATTGGCAGAGCTAACCCCTCTGATTTGAGAAGGAGGAATGCGAGCTTGTGGCTTTGTTTAAAAAAATATTTTAGGTTATTGTTTCAACATTGTTGCTTTTGTGGCGGTGCGAGTTATCGAAACAGTCATTTATGTGAACATTGCTACATTGATCTTTTTCAAAAACCCCAGAATATTTGGCTTCGGTCTCTTATAAAAAACTCCATGAATGGATTTTATTGTCTTGCTCTTGGGAGCTATCGCTGTCCTCAACTTCAAGCCTGGGTTCTCGCTCTTAAAGAGGGAGACGGCCCTAGCGAAGATTATAGAAGAATTGCGAGGGAGTGGATTCGTCAGCGTCATCTGGATTCATCAAGAGATTCTCTGAAGGCCCCCATCGTAATCATCCCCTCTCCCTCACGAATCAGAGGTGCTCAAGATCATGCGTATCGCCTCTCTAAGGCCTTAGCTGATGAAACGGGCTGGAATTGGCAGAATATTTTGGAGTTTCAGAGCTTCGAGACAGGGAGTCAAAAAAAGAAGGGGATTCATCAGAGAACTCAAAGAGTCTTTCAACAAAAGAAGGTATGGATTGAGGAAAAAGGCGAGAAAACCATTGAAAATTCTATGACTTTTCATAATGGAACTATTATTTTTGTAGATGATGTGGTAACGACAGGGAGCACGGCCTTAGCAGCAAGGGACGCTCTTCATCATCCACCTTTCTTTGAGGTTTGGTGTATGGCTCTACAACCTAAAAAATCGGGGCTGTGAGTTTGTTCAGATAAAAAGGCAACAGGAGAGAGGTTATCAGTGAAAGTATTTCATCGTCATTGCTTTTTGATTGTGGGGGCTATTTTTCTGTTCAGTATCTGGAGGCCAGTCATGGCATCTGCGGTTCCTGCGGAGCTCAGTGGAATTTTAGACGTGTATCGACAGTCAGAGAGCATTATCCTTGAAGTTCGCAAAACACAGAAAAATCCAATTTTAGATAAAGAAGTGGTACAGAAAGGCATGATTCGTTTTGTAAAGGGTAAATTTTACTGGGAAACAACGGATCCCGAAAAAAATCTTGTCGTTTATGACGGAACAACGTTATGGACAGTTCAATATCCGCCCGCTGAGTTTAAGGAGATGCCTTTGCAAGTGGCTAAGATGAAAATTAAAAATAAGAAAAACTCTCCTATCATCTTAGCGGAAATTTTTGGTATTCGCCCTATACAATCCATTTTTAGTGTGAAGCAGAAATCAAAAGATGGAACTTTAATCAATTATGAGCTGAAAGAAAAAAAATCTGAATTGGGTTTGAAGAATTTAATGTTAAAAGTCGATGTGAAAACAAAAAGAGTGGCATCCCTTGAGTATCTTGATGAAGTTGAAAATGAAGTCAAATTGGAGTTTAGATCAACTCAATTTAATGTTAAAGTGAAGCAAAGCATTTTTGATTATAAACCACCTAAGACAGCTAAAGTTACGGAGTATTGATCGTGAATGAATGATCGGGCGGGTGGCCATTGTAGACGCGGGTTTGAATGTTGCGAATTTGTAAAAACCTTCAGAGATCACAAATAGTATAATGTTTAGATTTTTGAAAAAAGTTTGGTTTGTTTAAATTTTAATGAAAGATCATTGAGTAAAAAAGAAGGTCGTGAATGGAAACAGCAATAGAAAAAAATGAGATTAAAAAGAAAGTACATTTCATCAGTCTTGGTTGTCCTAAGAATTTGGTAGACAGCGAGATCATGGCGGGCACCTTGATGAAAGAAGGTTATGAGGTGGTCTCAGAAGCTGAAGAGGCTGAAACCGTTGTGGTTAATACCTGCGGATTCATTGAAGATTCTAAAAAAGAATCGATTCAAAAAATTTTAGAAGTTTCGGAATTGAAAAGCTCTGGTAATGTGAAGAGAGTTGTCGTTGCGGGATGTTTAACTCAAAGATATAAAAATGAACTGGTGGAAGGGCTTCCCGAAGCTGATCTTTTTATAGGTTCAGGAGAGTTTCAAAATATTGGCCAAATTCTCAAGGGTCATTCCAAGGGAAATAAACAAAAGACTTTCTTTAATCTTCCTACTTATTTACAGGAGGAGAGTACACCTCGGGTGAATTCACAGCCAGGTCATCGTGCCTATCTCAAAATTTCAGAGGGATGTTTAAAGCGGTGTTCTTTTTGTGCTATTCCTATGATTCGAGGTAATTTGCAAAGTCGTTCATTAAGCGCCATTGTGAGCGAGGCAAAACTTTTAGCAGCAGGCGGTGTGAAAGAGCTGATTATTATTTCGCATGATTTTACGGATTATGGTTGGGATTTAAGAAGAAAAAATCCGGAGGCGAAAGAAAACCCGGTGTCTTTGCTGCAGTCCTTATCTGAAGTTGAAGGCATTGAATGGGTACGAGTTTTATATTTGTATCCTGATGGGATCACTCCTGAGATGATTGATTTGATTAAAAACAATAAAAAATTAGTAAAGTATTTTGATATGCCTTTGCAACACATCAACAATGATGTGTTGAAGAAAATGAATCGTAAAATGACACGTGAAGAAATCATGTCTGTTGTACAATTGATCCGAAAAGAAATTCCCGAAGCGGTGATTCGAACGCAGTTCATTGTGGGATTTCCTGGTGAAACAGAAGAGGCTTTTGAAGAATTGCTGGATTTTATTGACGAGCAGCAATTTGATCGAGTGGGTTGTTTTAAATATTCCCCGGAAGAGAATACTCCAGGGGGCCGCATGACAGATCAAATTGATGAAGAAACTAAACAAAATCGTTATGATGCATTGATGAGCTTACAGCAAGAAATCAGCAGAGCCAAACAACAAGAAATGGTTGGCAAAGTCGTGGATGTTCTTGTGGAAGGGTTGAGCGAAGAGACCGATTTACTCTTGCAAGGCAGAACATCTCAACAAGCTCCAGAAATTGATGGAATTGTTTTGATCAATGACGGAGATGTCGCATTGGGTACTATTTGCCAAGTGGAAATCACGGAGGCGACAGAGTATGACCTTATTGGTAGAGTTGTAAATCAAAGTAAAAATCAGGCTCAAGAAGTGAAGGCATCTTCTTGTGAGATTTGACAAGCTCTGTGAACGGTTCTGTTGTCATTGCGCACTGGCTTGATCATGCTCTGCCGTGCCAACCCTTGATTGGCCTTGATAGATTAAAGAGATGGATTGTATGGTTGTAAAAATTAAAGATTTATCTTTTAAATATTCAAAGACTTCGTCTCAATCATTGTTGGAGATTCCTTCTTTTTGTTTAGAAAAAGGGGAGACTGTTTTTTTGCATGGGCCCAGCGGCTGCGGCAAGACGACGTTTCTTGAAATTTTAGCGGGAGTCATAGCCCCTCAATCCGGTGAGTTGTTTTTGCTGAATCAAGATTTGACGAAAATGACGTCTCAAGAGCGGGATCGATTTCGAGCGGATCACCTTGGTTATATTTTCCAAAACTTCAATTTGATTTCGTATCTCAATGTTATTGAAAACATCACTTTGCCTCTTTATCTTAGTCTTCGCAAGCGTGCTAAAGTTTCAATCTCAGAAGAAAAAGACAGAGCTTTGGAATTATGTTCCCATCTGGGCTTGGAGAAATTTGCGTTTAAAAATGTAACGGAATTATCTGTGGGACAGCAACAAAGAGTGGCGGCGGCGAGGGCTATTCTTGGATCGCCCGAGCTTATTTTTGCAGACGAACCTACATCAGCCTTGGATGATGAACATCGTGGAAAATTCATCGAATTATTATTTAAGCTGTGTAAAGCCAATAACAGTTCATTGCTCTTCGTCAGTCATCAACGTTCTTTACAGGGTCTTTTTAATCGTTCGGTGGGATTTCAGGACATCAATAAAAGCTTCTTACATCAGAAAGCGGATGTGAAAGCATGATATTATTAAAGCTTGCATTAAAATCAATTAAAAATCGTATTGGTTCTGCTCTTCTCACAGTGGTTTCTATTTCTTTAAGCGTGGCACTTATTTTTGCAGTAGAGCGAATTAAAAGAGCCGCTGAAGAGAGCTTCACCCAATCCGTCAGCCAAGTTGATTTAGTGGTTGGTGCAAAAACCAGTCCTTTAAATCTGCTATTGTTTACGGTATTTAATATGGGAAGCTTTTCCAACAATGTTTCATGGAAGAGTTACAACGAGATTAAGTCCAAACCCGAGGTCGCTTGGACCATTCCTTATTCTTTGGGAGATGGGCACCGTGGTTTTCGAGTGATCGGGACAGATGAAAACTTCTATGAGCATTATCGGTATCGAGGGGATAAAAAAGTGGAGTTTTTAGAAGGAAAGCCCGCTTTGGATGTTTGGGACGTTGTGATCGGCTCAGAAGTGCATAAGCAACTGAAATATAAAATGGGAGACCCCATCGTGGTGGATCACGGCGTGACAAAAACCATAGGGGTGCAACGTCATGATGATAAACCGTTTCGAATATCCGGTATCATGAAACCAACAGGAACCGCTATTGATCAGAGTTTATATATTTCACTCCATGGTATGGAGGCCATGCATAGTGAGTGGGGCTCTGGGGGTCTTAAAAACGAATCAAAGGACACTCATGATCACCATCACGATCATCATCATGGCCATGATGAACACCATGATCACGGAGAAGAGGAATTTCAGGTCAAAAGTATCACATCATTCTTTTTAAGGACTCAAAACCGCATTGAAACACTTCAACTTCAGAGAGAAATTAATGAGTTTTCAAAAGAACCCCTCTTAGCGGCAATTCCAGGGGTGACATTGGCTGAATTATGGAGAGGATTGAGTCAGTTGGGCTATGCACTGAGTTTTATTTCAGTGATGGTTTTGATTGTTGGTTTGGCTGCTATGGTGAGCACTCTCTTATCAGGATTGAATGAGAGACGAAGAGAAATGGCGATACTGAGATCAATCGGCGCCGGCCCAAGGAAAATTCTTTTATTGTTAGTCCTTGAAAGCAGTGTTTTGACCATCGGGGGAGTTTTTCTCGGATTGGTTATAGAAATTTTTGGATTTTCAATTTTATCCCATTGGCTTGAAGCTCAATTTGATTTTTCTATTGCAGGCTCCATGTTTACATCGACAGAAATTTTTTATGTGATGGCAATTATTATTTGCGGCAGTCTCGTTGGTCTTATTCCAGCATGGAAGGCCATGCGCTTAGCCCTTAAAGACGGATTAGCTTTGAAGGTTTAGAGCTTATTAAGCGCGATATTGAATTTCTCGTCTAGGGCAGGTTCTTTAAACCTGTTGTTGGCGCTAAAACCACGACTCACAGATTTTGCAACAGCAACAAAGCAATAAGCGAGATAGAAGACTATTCATTGAAATAGTCATAATGGTTCAAGCTATTGTATTACAAACCATATTCCAATCAACTAAGCTGGAATCCCCAAATCTTTTCTTGTTAAGTTCAGTCGCTTCAAGGATAGGTCAACAGATTGGCTAACAAAGTGCCCTGTTTTGGCGGCGTACTCTGTCATTTCAAAAATACTTCTCCAAAATACTGGATCTGCTTTACCTCTGCGAACCATTTCTGAAAATTCCCCTTCAAAGCTGCAATATTTAAGTTGAATCATATCAACAATAGTCATGAGGGGTATGAGTTGATTATTGGTTAAGAGCGGGCTTTGTGAATACGGAGGAAAAATATTCCATTCCGTAACTTTTTTTATGATATAATTTTCTTCATAATCCCAAGCATGAAAGGGAAATAAAACTCTAGGACGATTTTCATGGATGCTACCATCCCACCAGTAATGCATTTCATCCGTATTAAAGATATGATCCAATGGGATTTCTGCCACATGAGTTCTTTTTTTAGCTTCATCTTCTTGCGGGGATTCGAAGTGCTTGAGCCCGAGTATTCGTTCCACTTGGGTCTTAGAACATCCACTGATTAAAAAAGGAATACGATACATTTGAGCGAAGTTTCGGCCCATGTCATGAATTAAATCGCCATCAAATTGATCGACAGTTCCGGAACAACCTTTGCTATTGAGATGCAAAAATGCGTAACGGAACATTTTTTCACAGATAGATGCGGGTGGTCTGAGTTGAACATGCTCGAGGTCAAACTTTTCCACCATTGCTGCGATGTTTTTAAGGGCGTAAGGGCTCATAAAAGTATTATCCACCGTCAGCAATAGCAGTCGGAGATGGGGAAAAGTATGTTTTAAGTAGTGAATTAAATAACTACTGTCTTTACCTCCACTAAAGAGTACAGCCGCATCATGATCGCTGTTATTCGTTCTTTTGTGTCCCTGAAGAATAGACTCTAACTCTTTTGCGTATTCAGTATTCGAAGGATTATTCGAGAAGGAAGCGGTATTATTTTTTGAGTGATTGATTCCTTTTCGAGTTTCTTCTACACAGATCTGACAAAGGCCGTCTGCATTTAAAGGAATCAAATGAGCGGAAACAACACAATTGTTACAACGAGGAGTGATGATGTTTTTTGCTAATTTTCGATGAGTGGGCCAGACCCATTGAGAGTAAAACAAAAATTGTTTCATTTCTTTTAGAAAAGTTTTTTCGAGATTTACAACTTGTCCCATAAAACTCTCTCTTTCTAGGCTGTCAAATTCCCACCCTTGAGGACGCCAACAATAGATTTTGAAACGGTTTTCAAGGATTCGAGAACTCCTTTTCCTTCATGAGCAATGGCTTCAAAATCAGGGGCATTATAAATATTTAATGTTGACCTCATTTCTTGTAATTTCATAGCGTTTTTTAAGTCTCTTTTGTTGTATTGGATCACAAGAGGGACTTGACGAATGTCATAATTTTGTTGCTCAAGGTTGCGCTCAAGGTTTTTTAACGCTTGTATGTTTTCTTCCATGCGCTCTTCTTGAGAGTCTGCAACAAAGATCACCCCATCGAGTCCTTTTAAAATGAGTTTTCTGGAGGCATCATAGACGATCTGACCTGGCACGGTATAAAGGTGAAAACGTGTTTTATAACCACGGATATCTCCAATATTCAGGGGGAGAAAGTCGAAAAAGAGAGTGCGTTCAACTTCTTTATCATAGGTTTGCATTTGTGATTTATTCTCTTGAGCCGTTTGCTGGTAGACCCACTGGATATTCGTGGTTTTACCGCCCAATGAAGGCCCATAATAGACGATTTTGCAGTGGACTTCTTTTGCATTCGAGTTAACAAATGACATAGGACCTTCCTTAATAAAGTGAATAAGGCCAATTTTTAATTGGTACTCTCAAGTCTAATGAATTAAAGGGCTTATGTAAAGGCGATGTTTCTAGTGAGTTAGTGTTGCTAAATTTAAAAGAGACTTCGTTATTTTTAACTCTCACTGCGATGTATAGAAAGCCCACTTTTGTTGAATTTAAACGATGAATGACTCATTTTTTCTAATGTTGCAGCTCAACTGATGAGGGCTCAATGATATCATCATTATTATTTATAATTCTGTTCGATTGAGAAGGGCCCGATTGATGGTCCGATCATCAATGTAATCGATGTCGCTCCCAAGAGGGATTCCTTGCGCAATACGACTGAGTTTCAAGCCTTTGCCTTGAAGAAGGCGGCTGATATAGAGAACTGTTGTGTCGCCCTCTAGATCTGAATCAAGGGCAAAGATAATTTCTCGGATGGGATGAGGGGTATCCATTTTTCTTTCAACTCGATTGAGAAGGTCTCTAATTTTAAGTTGATCGGGGCCAATGCCATCGAGAGGAGAAATCGCTCCATGTAAAACATGGTAACGGCCACGAAAGCCCTGAGATTTTTCGATACTTGCAATATCAGAGGGCTCCTCTACAACACAAAGGCTTTCTTCGTGCCGATGGGGATCAAGACAGTAGAAACAAGAGTCGTGATCAGTAAAATTGAAACACTCTGCGCACATTTTGATGTTGGCTTTGACATCAATAAGAGCCGCACTCAGCCTTTGGCCATATTCTGCGGGTGATTTTAGAATATGATAAGCCAACCGTTGAGCCGTTTTAGGACCAATGCCAGGAAGTCGAGTAAGTTCGTGAATCAAACGTTCAAGGGCCTCTATTTTTAACATAGTTCAAGCAATCTCAACAGGATGAGGGGAGATATTCAATAAAATAAAATTAGAAAAGACCTGGAAAATTAAGTCCGCCCGTGATTTTTTCCATTTCTTTTTGGCTTGTTTCTTTTGCTGTCTTAAGAGCATCATTTGTGGCCGCCAAAATCAGGTCTTGAAGCATTTCTACATCACCAGATTGTACCACTTCGGGGTTAATTCTAACGTTCAAAATTTGATTATCACCATTGACTTGAATGGTGACAGCGCCTCCCCCAGAAGTGCCATCAAAAGTTCTTTGTGCTAGCTCCTCTTGCATTTTTTTCATGCGAGTTTGCATTTGATTCGCTTGCTTCATGAGTGCATGCATTCCGCCGGGAAGTCCTTTCATGATAACTCCTTGATCGATTTGATCTGACTTTTAAAAATGGCTTGCGCCGTTTTCACCAAAGGGTGCGATTGAATTTGTTGATTCAATTGCTCCCTCACTTCTTGTTCTTTTTGGTCCATTAAAGACTGAGCTGAAAACCCCAGATTTTTGTCTTTAACAGTTTGAATCTCTAAAGTATAGCCTTCACCCCAGTATTGATCAACGTAGGATTGAAGTTTCTTAGATAATTGAGGTGCGGCTAGCTGTTGTTTTAAGAACTGCATTTTTTCATAAATGCCAATTTCAATTTTTTTATCTTTCATACCCATAAATAAAAGGCTCTCTAGCTTGGCGGTTAAAAGGCTATCAGTCGTTTTCAAGGATCGAACAAAATGAAGCCATTGTTCATTTTCGGGGAGTTGAGAGTTCGCCTTTAGCAGAGTTGTCTGAGAAGAGGGTGAAGCGAATGAAGTTTTTGTGGGTGAATGAGGTAATGAGGGAGTGAGCCCTGTTGTGGGAGCAGCTGTTGTTGCGGCTCTGGGAGTTTGAGGCGTAGAAGAGAGTGCCTTATGAGAAGAAAGGATGACCGATGAATTCTTTTGCAAGGCAGATAAAATTTGATTCAAAGATGTAATTTTAGGTGCTGAGGCCATTCTTAATAACACCATCTCTAAAGCTAAACGCGCGTCAAAAGCCTTCAGAATATCTTGAGTGCCTTTGAGAGCTAAATCAAAAAGAAGGTGTAACTCTTCTTCACTCACGTGCTCTGCCCAGAGGGTAAACATCTCTAATTCTGAATCTTGAAGGTCCTCAATGAGCTGGCTCGCTGGGCCTGCCACTTTCACAATACAAAGATGACGCAGGATTTCCATTACTTCTTGAATAAAGAGGTGAGGTTCTGCAGAGCTTTTATGAAAGCGTTCCAGGGTGGAGAGTATCTTTGGTGGACTACGCTCCAAAATAGACTGTAATGCTTCTAGAACAAGGTGACGATCTGTAAGGCCTAGAATTTCGACAACTTGTTGATAAGTGAGATTGGCATTTGTGAAAGTAATGACTTGTTCTAGAAGACTTTGGCTATCACGCATAGAGCCATCGCCTTGTCGGGCAATAAGCCAAAGAGCTTCTTCTTCATAGATAAAGGATTCTGATGCGCAAATTTTTTGAAGGTGTTCTGTGATTTTTCTCGTGGCAATTCGTCTGAAATCAAAGCGTTGGCATCGCGAGAGAATTGTTTGAGGAATTTTATGAGCTTCTGTGGTGGCCAAAATAAAGACGACATGTTGGGGAGGCTCTTCAAGAGTTTTTAAAAGAGCATTGAACGCACTCGTTGAAAGCATATGCACTTCATCAATGATATAAACTTTATGGTGACCTGTTGACGGCATATATCCAACAGTATCTCGGAGTTCACGGATGGCATCGACACCATTATTGCTGGCCCCATCGATTTCAATCACATCAAGATGTCTGCCTTGAGCAATATCTAAACAATCTTGGCATTCATGGCAGGGCACAAAATCCTTAGCATAAGAGCAACAAAGACTTTTTGCTAAAATTCTCGCAGAAGAAGTTTTGCCAGTGCCACGAGGCCCCGTAAAGAGAAGAGCATGAGGCATTCTTTGGGATCTCAGGGCATTTAAAAGTGTTTGAGAAATGTGATCCTGTCCAATGAGCTCATTGAAAGATTGGGGGCGCCATTTGCGTGCAATCACTTGATAAGACAAAAAATAAACCTCCTATTAAAACAAGCCGAATTTCAGAAATTAAACTGGTGCATATCTAATTGGCACTATTTGGTAAGAAGCTATTAATTGAAAAGTGGCCGAGCGATCCACAGCACATGATCTCACAAATACCGTTGCTTCCTTCCGGATCTAGCGGGGTTCAATATGAGCGTCATTGTATGGGACTCGGCCAGCAACGGATCTATAACATCTCTTTCAGGAGTACAATAGACCTCTTATATAACTTGCCGCATCTAATAGGTTCCATAAGTTTTTATGCAAGGGCCTATGTTAAAGGAGAACTCATGAAAGGGGTTCTAGTAATCTTTTTGCATTTCCTGAGAGAATAAGCCTTAGAGCTTCATCGTTTAAAATGCCTTTTTGATAAAGAGTCCACAAACGTTCTTTTTGAGTATGAATATTTTCTCCTAAAAGGGGCCAATCAGAAGCAAAGAGCAATCGAGTTGGGCCCAAACTTTCTATCGCTCGTTGTAAAGCTGTGGTGGGCTGCCAGGATGTCAGCAAGCTAAGGTTCGTGTATTTTCGCGCCATTTGAATGGCCTCCTGAGGTTCATGCAAATTCATGTGGGCGGCAACAAACCGAATTTCTGGGTAGTTGCGGAACCAAGTTTCATATTCTTTGATGTGCCCAGAATTAGGAAGGCGGAAGAAGCGAGAGGAAAGAGCTCCTGTATGAATTAAAAGAATGGCTTTTTTGTTATTAAGATAGCTTAAAAAATCTCGATAAAAAGGAGCGTCAGCCGGCACTCCTGATTGGAGGGGATTAATTTTAAAAAGCTTCACGCCTCGATTGTAGAAGGCATCGAGATCGGAAGAGGATTTCATTGTGTCTGGATCAATGAATACGACTGGAATAGCTCCTTGAATCCGTTTGGATTCATAAAAAACAAAATCGTTATTAGCCAAAGGAGGGTGAGGCACGACCACCACACGGGAGACACTCTCTTTTTGCATTTCGCGCTCTAAGTCGAAGACATCGGATTCAATTAATAGATGGGGGACCAAGAAAGGAATACCGATTTCATCACTAATCATTCGCAGAGAGGATGGTATTTTATGAGAAAGAGAAACAGCTTTTTGCTGTATTTTCGATAAAGGACGAAGCCATTGGGTGAGTTGCTGTCGAACCGGAGCCAGGGGTGCGGACAGGGGTGTTTGTGGATAAACATGAACATGAAAATCGATGACTTCAAGTCCATTGATCGAAGAGGTTAATTTTTTTACGGAAGCTTTATTAAACATAAACCTAGAAATCCTTTTCTAAATAAGAGTTATTAATGCCTATGGAGAATAATCTTTCATTGGCCTTATTTTATAGTATGTGCGTGCCCTTGAATACGAGTCAATGAAGACCTGAGGTTATTGAAGGCGTTGTTCTGGAGAACTTTTTGCCAGAGTCTATAATTGTCGGCTCCGCTTGAGGAGAGCATTCCTCAATTGCAATAAGAAGGGCTTTGAAAATAAAAAAAATTTGTTTATTTTGGCATAGCGTTTGAAGGTATCGCTACGAAGCTATAAACGTATTTAAAAACGGGCCGTGAAGTGGAGATATTATGATTTATGTAAATGAGCAGTTTAATCATCGAGTCTGGTTAGCATTTAGTCGCCTTATTGAAAAGCGTTACCGATGTCGTATTCGATTTTCACCAGCAATGAATGCTTTGGATTTAGGACGAGAGTTTATCGTGAATAAAGGTGGTGATTTGGTTGTACCATTGATGTCTACGAACCAATTTTTGGGGTGTATTTTAGTAAAGCAAGGCGGATCTTTAGAGCCGCAAATCATGAAAGACGTCCAAAGTATTATTGGAAAAATGGGATCTGTTCTCTTAGATATGGATTCACCTGTGGAGGAAGAGAGTGATGCCAGTCCTCTCTTGGTAGAACAAAAAAAGCATTGCATTAACTTAATTGGAGGAACTTTAGACGGTCGTCAGAGAGTGGCTTCAAGCATTCAGGATATTTTGGGTTCTTGGTCCATGCTTCCTTGGGCTGATGCAGGTATGGCTCAGTGGAATACAGATGATATGGGAAGCCTTTCCGAGATTTGCATTTTTATTAGGGATTTGCAGGAGCTGTCTCCTTTAGAAAAACAGCAGCTGGTATTATTAGGTCGCCTTCCAGACTCAATGCGGCCTCATTTGATTTTATGCACAACAAGGCCTCTGACGGAAGGTTTGCAAGGCGAATCGGTGGATGCTGAGTTGGCTACTTTATTTGCTTCAACCTCTCTTTTTATAGATCAACTCCCAGAAGAATCCTTGCGCTTAAAGGGAGTTTTAGAGATGCTTTTAATGGGGAGCAGTCATTTACAGCTCGATGAAAAAAGTTTAGTGTAATAGAGTATGAAGGCTTATCTTCTCTAGGAGGGGGATGCGTGACAACAGAGCTTGGTAAATATTTGCAGGAGACTTTGAAAGTGAGCCCTTCCCAACAAGGGGCACTTGAGATTCATCCTTTAGCGGGCGATGCTTCTTCGCGAAGATATTCGCGCATTCAATCCGGGCTTCATTCATGGGTGTTGATGGAATGGGAGCCCTTTGATCCAGAGAGTTATTCTCTTTTAAGTGTTCAGAAGCATTTAAAAAAAAATCATGTTTTAGTGCCTGAAGTCGTAGCGGCCAGCGGTGAGCTTGGAATTATCCTTTATGAAGATCTCGGTGACATTACTTTAGAGCAAGAATTTTTTAAGACCCGCAATCCGTATGGAGTTTTGGGTTATTATCGGATGGCCGTGGATGAATTGTTGAAAATTCATTTGCAAGCCTCTCAAGATAAATCTCCGTGTATAGCTTTTGATTTGGCTTTTGATGTTGAAAAGTTGAGTTGGGAGATGAATTTTACCCGGACACATTTTTTTGAGGGAATTCTTAAATTTAAGGATTGTTCTCAGGAATTGAACCGGGAGTTTCATCAGTTGTCAACTCTTTTGCATGAACAGCCTAAGTACATTCAACACCGTGATTACCACTCGAGAAACATCATGGTTTATCAAAATAAAGTGCGAGTTATTGATTTTCAAGATGCTCGCATGGGGATTGTTCAATATGATTTGTGCTCTTTATTTAAAGATGCTTATGTGCCCTTTCCAGAGAGTTTAGAAACAGAACTTTTGGATTATTATTTATACCGGGCTCAGTCTGATTATGGGGTGGAGTGGCCTCGCGAAGAATTCCAATATCTTTATGAAGTTCAATCTATTCAACGTTTGTTTAAAGCCATTGGCAGTTTTGCGAGTTTTTGGATGTTGCGAAAAGACCAACGGTATTTAAAATACATTCCTCCCACTTTGGCTAAAATCAAGAAAAGTCTGATCAAAATTTCAGAATATCCTGTTTTAAAGAGGTGTCTCGATGAAAGCGGGGCCTATGAGTGGGCTGAGGAAAAATTATGAACGTCTTTTTATTGGCGGCGGGTGAAGGCACGAGATTTCGACCTTATACGCAGCAACTCCCAAAGCCAATGATTCCCTTCTGTGGAGTCCCGCTCATTCATTATTCTTTATTTCTGGCCAGGATCTTGCGTCCACAAAAAGTGATTATAAATACGTTTCATTTGCCTGAAAAAATACATCAAGAAAGGGAAAGCTTAATGTCCCCCGCGTTTGAATTGCTCTTTTCTGATGAGCAACCTATTTTACTTGGCAGCGGGGGAGGTATTGCAAAAGCTAAAAAATATTTAGGAGAAAAAGACGGATTTTTAGCGATGAATGCAGATGAAGTCATCATCCCCTCAAACGAAAAAGTTCTTTCTGAATTTTTAACAATGGCTCAAGCTTCGGATTGTTTAGCGACGTTATTGGTGATGCAGCACCCGGAGGCAGGAAAAAAATTTGGAGCGGTCTGGGTAACGTCTCGGGGAGAGGTCAAGGGCTTTGGGAAAACATCGCCACCATGGCATGAAGAATTGACTCCCTATCATTTTATTGGACCAATGTATTTTAAAAAGAAAATATTCTCCTATCTTAAATTAGAGCCATCCAATATTCTTCATGATTGCTTAAACCAAGCAATGGAGAGGGGGGAGTCTGTAGGGGTTTTTCCTATTGCGTGTGATTGGTTTGAAACTGGCAATTTAAAGGATTATCTTGTTGCGACAGAAAGTTTTCTTAATTTATTACACAAGAACGAGTCGTCTTTTATTCAAGAGTGGAAAAAAGAATTTTTATTTGATTGGGAATTAATTAAATCTGATAAGGCTTTGATTTTAAAACATCGATCTGCTGTTGTCGATCGGTTGTCTCATATTGATGGTTTTGCGGTGCTGGGGCCCAATACGAAGGTACATCCTCAGGCTTATTTAAGGAGAGTCGTTTGCGCCCAAAATGTTAATTTATCAGAGGCTTTACAATATCAAGATGAGCTTTTTTTTCACTAGCGAAATCGATTCAGTAGAAACGACAAATGGGGTTGCGGATTCAAATTTTTTGAGTTGTAATAAACTAATGACCACCACTATTAAATTTTTTTTTGCATTAGTATTGTTACTTTTTTTAACTCACTGCGGATCCAAGCAAGACAGCTCTGAAGTTGCAGCTCGTTTTAGTTCGATCTATACTCGCGTTTTGAATCAAAACTGTGTTCAATGCCATGAGCCCCAGGGGAGTGCGACCGTCAATAATTCTACGCTCATTGATTTTTCTTCTCAGGCACTCGCCTACCAGACTTTAACAACTTTGACCTCAACAGGTCTGTCAGCGAATATCAACAATCAGTGTGGTGGGGTTCCTTTAGTGACAGCCGGTTATCCTGAAGGGTCTTATTTATTGGCAACTTTATTTTCCGACTATCATCACACTGATTTTGTCAAAAGCGGGTGTACGCCTTATCCATCCAATATTCATGGGGTGACTCTCAGCACGAGTGAGAAGCAAGCTATTGTGGAATGGGTTCGAAGTGGTGCCGTTAATAATTAACTTAAGAACAAACGTCTTTTTTTTCTTTTTTGCGTATTCCGTCTCTTTTTGTTTTGCTTTTGAGACTGATAATTTTACTTTACGTTACAAGCCCTTGGCTCCTGCAGATGATTCCCTTGATAAAGTTGTGAATCAAGTATTTCAAAAGGTTGTTGAAGTCGCTAATAAAGAGAAGATTGGTTGTTCTGAGGGTGTATCTCAAAACAAAGAAAGAAGTGGTCATCAGAAGTTTCGGGATCTGTTGCAAGAAGCCGTTGCACCTAGAAATGTCGTTGGTGTTTTTGAAGATTATGTGGCCGATAATGCAAGCTGGGTATCCCATATTCTTGATTTTTTTAAAAGGGATCAAAAATGGAAAGCCCCACTCAAAGCTAAACAGAGTGTGCCTAAACATGGATTGGAATTAAGAAATTCCATTTATGAATCTTCAGAAGGAGTCTCCTGGATTCTTAGGTCTTACGAGATCGCCCCAAGTATTAACCTCAGTGGTCATTATGTTGGAGCTGATAAATTAGGTCATTTTTTCGATGAAGGTTATGATTATTATCACCGATGGAGTCGAATTCGTAACAATAAGGATATGGATGAAGAATTTATTCTTGATAATGGTTTGAGCGCGGAATCCAACACCTCTGGATTTTTGACTACAAAAATTTATTCATATGCAGATACAGCCGCTAATTATTCTGGATATTTGTTTTGGCGCTCGGCCACAGAGGGAGTTAATCCTTATTTTATTTGTCGAAATAATCAATGGTCGCAACAACGTCGATTTTCATGGTCTGATTATGTCAATGCCTCTTGGGATGAAGCCATTAATTGCAATAAATATGGTGATGCGACATTTACGGCGGCCGTGACAAAAAATATTCAAGCATTGGAGAAAAAGGCGATTCAACAAGGGCGTCATTGGCGCTATCAATGTCCTGTAAGACCAGAGGATTGCGCGTCTTTATCCTGTATGAAATACGCTAAAAAATTGTTGCATCCAAATTGCTTCAAAGAAAAAAAGAACTCTATTTGTTCTAAAATATTAGAATCAAAATCAAGATCGGGGTCACAATGAGGGCCTTTTTATTCGCTTTCATTACAATTTTTTCTTTTCAAGTGTTGTCTTTAAAAAATTCTCTCTCAGCCCGTCAAGCCGCAGATCAATTAAAGATTATTCAGTCATGTAAAAATAACTCTTGTTTTTCGAAGCATTTTTCTCAGGATTTATCTCAATTAGAAAAATCACGCTTGTTGGTCTGGATTCAAAATTTTAAAATCAAAAACCCTGAGAAATGGAATTCTTGCCAGATGAAAATGCGAGAGTTAGAGCCTACAGAAGTGTGTTTTTCCCAACCTGAGGATGACGAAAGGTTCATTCGTATTATTTTAAAAAAAGAATCTCATCAGTGGAAAATAAAACATTTGAGTCTCCCATCTTATTGAAGCGAAGGGAACAGTAAAGACTCCCATTCCGAGACTTTATCCTGTATTTGCTTTAAAGCTTGAGGGTCTTTTTGATGGATTTTTTCCGTGAGAGAGGATTGCATTAGATCGTTTCTCCAACGAGTCGAAGAGCCCTCTTTCAAGACTTTTTCTTGGTAAAGATTCCACAGATAAGTCAAGTGCCATTGATTCTTGAGTGCTGTCAAGTTGGCTGTTTCCATTTGTTTATTGAGGGCTCCCAATGTTTTTGAAATTTGGTGTCGGATATCTTTTGAATTGATATTGGAATATTGATCGCTGTGAAAGATTCCATGAACAAGGTAGTTGCTGAGGGTTTTAAAAACAGTATGGCCAAGAGATCCGTTTTCCTCCGCAAATCTGATACAGTCAGCAAGAGTTTTTTGCATCACGATTATTGATGCGTTTAAATCGGATACAGTGAGAATTTCAGCTAGTTTCATTTGAGCTTGAATGAGTGCGGGTAAATCTTCATCAAGTAATTCAATTCGTTTTTCCAAAAATAAAATGCGTTCTTTTTCGGTGCCGAGTTGAGATAAAAACCCATAAACAATACTGTTGAAGTGTTTAGAATCAAATTCCATTTTACGAAAAGGGGACGAGTTCGAATTTATTTGAAATTTTTGCTGTAGTATTTTTATAAATAATTTTTGCGCTTCTATTTTTTGATCAAGTTTAAATAACACATAGGCTTTGCTGAGTCGAATTTTACTGCGAGAGGGTTCGTTGATGGTTACGAAATCCTGACCTGTGATTTTTTCAAGAACCTGATAGTGTTTTAGGGATTGAGTCCAATTCTCGGAAAGCATGGTATAAAAGGCGATGCGCTCGATCACTTCTGGAATTCCTTGGGCATTCGGTATTTGTTCCAAAGTTTCCTTGGCCATTTTGTTTTGGTTATTGAGAAATAGAGCTTGGGAATAAAGCCATAAAAAATATTTATATTCGGGATTTTTATCCCCTTGTTCGAAGCCCAGTTGTTTCCTCAATTCCAAAAAACGAATACTTTGTCCATAGTTTTGATTCCAGAGAGAGAGAAGTCCCAGATTTGAGAGCGCTGCCGCTTGAATACGAGGATTTTCGCGAGAAAGATCTGAAGCTAAAATGAGATTTTGTTGAGCCAATTTTAAATATTCAGGATGAAATTCGAATCCTTTTTGAGTTCGTTGGATTTTTTCAAGATAAATGAATCCTGTTAATAGGTATTTCAATGGGTCATTAAAATCTGCGGGCAGGTTTGAAATTTTTTTTAAAGCGGTGTCTAGATTTTTTATGAACTGTTTTTTATCAGAATTTTCGAGAAGAAGTATAATTTCCAACCATTTTGAGCCATTGGGAATACGGTCATGAGAAGTAAGATATGCCATGCGATCTTGCATATTTTTTTTCTGGCCGATCTCTGTCATGGTATTAATGTATCCAGAATGTGATTCGACATCATCAGTGAGGCTGAGGGATTGAAAAAAGTAATCAGCGGCGATTCGGGGTTTTTGCTGTTGCCAATAACCGTAGGCTTGTGCAAGGGCGGCTTTGATCACAACGTGTCGGGCATAAGAGAATTCAGTGCTTGATTTTGGGGTATCCCTGAGCCAATGAGTGGCGGTGATATTCAAGTATTTGAGTTCTTGGTGATGAAGCAAATTAAGCAGAGTTCGCACATTCAGGGATCTCCTAATAAAATAATTGGTCTTGAAATGGGAAAATAAAAGATCTATTTTTTGCAAATGAGCCATTTTTGACTTCTCATCTGGAGCGGAAATGAGATTGAGCACATGGATTTCATTCTCGATGAGAGATCGAAGCTCATTATTTTCCTTTAACAACGAGATGAGTTCAGAAAGTTTGTCTTTTCGCTTTTCGATGGGAAATTGGCCCAAAAAATCTAAATTTTCACCAACGTAGAAAATCTGAGTTTCCAAAGTAAGGGTTTTTGAAGTGAGGATTTTTGCGTATATTTGCATCCAATCGGGTAAATTTTTTTCATTTTGTGGCATTATTTTGAGCATGAGCCGATAGTAAAGCCAATATTCAAAAGGTCTGTTATTATTTTTGATGAGAGTATGAAGGTTTGCAGGTGAGATCGTTTTGCCCAGAATCACTTGAAGGAGGCTTGATGTTAATTGCTTGAAAGTGTTTGGTTCTTTGATGGGAGTGATTTTTCTTTGTAAGGCTGTCATGGATTCTTTGAACGGAATGGTAATCAAATTATCAATTTGATTTTTCTCTAATTCGAGAGCTTTTAAGAGCACTTCGAGAAGTTGATAAACAGATGGATCGATGTGGAATTTTGATTTGACAAGATAGAATTGGGCGGCCTGATAATCTTCAGCGAAAAGATGATAGTAAAAAAGACTTTGGTTGATTTTGTTGATTTCATTAATATCAGTTGTCAGAAATTTTTTTGTGTTCAAAATAAGAATTCGATCTGGATAAGTGCGGCTGGTCGCAAGGGCTTCATCCAGAACCTTAAAATTCCAAGTTTTGGGTATGCTACCGTTTCCATCAAGTGCATAAATATCGAGTGAACCTTGAAAGGCGCAGGTTAAAAATAATAAATTGTGATTATAAAAGGGATAACTGCAGTTATAGTTCATAGGAGTGAGTTGTTGAACTTTTAAATCGTCCTTAGAGGAAGTTGTCAGAAATTTTTTAAGAGAGTCTAAGTTTATTTTCCAAATTGTGGCATTGTCTCGGCCATCAATCACGGAATCATGGTTGGAGTCAGAGATGTAATGAGAAAAATAAAGTTCTGTTTCGTCTTCAGAGAGAGACATGAGTCCGCTAATGCCTGGCAGAAGAGAAGAAGGGATTATAAGCTTTTCTTGGGTGATTATGTTGAGGATGGAAATTTGGGGAACTTTATGGGAAACCTCACTATAGACGATTCGTTTTCCATTCAGACTACCAAATGGTGAAGCCAATGGTGAGGATGTTTGAAGGAGAACTTTTCGAGAAGCCCTGATTGTGTTGTAGAGAATTAAAAAGGAGTGAGTGGAGCTTCGCTCCAGATAAATAATATCCTCATTCGTGTGCCAGAACCCTTGCGAGGATTCCAATGGAATGGGGGAAGATTTTTTTTGTACGCATTTTATTTGTTTTTCATCGATAGGGAATTGATCAAAGCGAATTGACGATTGGGACCAGCAGATGTCACCAAAAGAGTTGTATTTATAGTAGGTAAAAACCAATTGCCCTTTTTGATTCAATTTTCCATGAGCGGAATCAGCTTCTGGTGAAATAAGTGGTTGGATTTCTCCTGTTTCAAGGTTTTTAATATGAAGCTGCGTGATCATATTGCTTCTTTTGGTAAAGATCAAAAAACGATGACTGGCATCGACAAAGGGATCAAGTTGGTCGTCCGGCCCCAATGTTAATTTTTTTAAACTGTTGAATTCAGGGTAGGAGAGGTCGGGTGTTGCTCCCCAAGTGATTTCAAAGAATATAAAAAAACACAAAAATCCAAATAAAATTTTCATTTTTCAACACTCATTTCGGAATTAAGTGTCTTGTAGAGCGGTTGATTCTTTTCAAAATCATTTGTCGAAGTTTGAGGGAGTGGCACAGGATTCTTCTTTTTCAAGGATTGAAGTAAAGACTCCTCAAAATCGGGCCAATCCCCTGCGGCTTGTTCTTGCAGAACTGTCTGCCGATCAATGATATAAACTTTAGGAGCGCAATGGAGGTTGAACAAAGATAAAAATAAAAAGAGGGCTATTTCGTTTCTTGTTATAACAAAAGTTTTCACTTGGTCTCCTTTTTTGGCTCTAGGCTTTTATCAATAAAGCTTTGAATGGTAATCCCATTGACGGTTTGATGCCGATTGATTCCTAAAATAGCAAGGTTGAGATCCATGTCCATCGTCCCTTCGTGAAAAGAGAGTTGAATTTGGGTTGGTGAACCCATTTCCAGCCATGATCGAATTTTATTTAATTTTTCATCCAGATAATGAGGATCTATCAGATTGATGAAAGCCGTTAATTGAGGGCCGCCTATGTGAGTGACGTCCATGCGGCCATTGAGGGTTTTATGAGTGATTGATAAAATCGCGCCTGTGCGAGCACTGAAAAGGAGTGGATGTTTCTGGGGCGGTAGGTACTCCGGAGGAAGAATTTGAGCGAGATCAATATTTGTTAATCGACCCAAAAATCCCAATTGACGGCTTTTTGGATAAAGATCCATAAAAATCTCCCCATTGGCAGTTCCTTGTTGGAGCTGAAATGAAAAGCGGTGCAGAGAAATAAAATTCTGTTCTATTCCAATGATACCCGAAAAAGGGCCATAGGATTGATGATTCCAATGAATTTGATCAATGTTGATGGGAGCAGCGCTTCTGACAAAAGGATCGATGCGTTCGTAGTCTACTCGCTCAAAAGGGTTTTGATGAAAGAGTTTTTGAAAAGAAAAGATCTCAGGAGTGGTGGGATCAACGTTTATTTTTTCAATGATTGGAATTTCTCCATTGATTCCAACGAGCTTTATTTTTTGGGTGTCGACGTGAACATTTTTAAACCCCATCTTGGCATCAACTTGCAGGTTAAAAAGAGATGTTTTCTGTTTGGGTTCATAAAGAATATGAAATGGAAAGTAAATCTCCCCACTGATTTTTTGCTTAATGAGCTTTTCAAGAAATAGGGAGGGAAGCTGACTCTGCATTAGACCTTTGAGTTCAGTTTTTCTATTTTGAATCTCTGTTTGAGCCTGGAAGTGAAAGGTTTTTGAGGCTTCGGTTTTAAAGTCAATTCGACCGAGATTATTGATCCATTTCGTTTCTATGGAAAGCAGGGGTTTTTCTTGGCCTAACTGAATAGGCCCGCCTTTTGCTTTTAAAGTCCAGTTCCAATGAAAAGGGAGATCAAAGCTTTGAAAAGAAGGGGATGCTTGTGTGAGCTCTCCCTGGGTTGAGAGCGTCCACTGGTTTTTAGAAGTTAAAAATTGAGAAAAATCACGGCCTCTCAATTGGTGGAATTGGGTTTGGAGGTTCCATTCAGTTTGTTGCGGATGATGATTATTGAATGCGAATAGAGAGTGAGATCTTGTAATGGCTTTGAGTTGAATTTGTGTTTGCCATTTGTCAATAGCGAGAAACAGCGTTTTTTTATGATTTATTTTTTTATGGATCTCCATTTGATCTGTAAAACCACTTAATTGTAGAGGTTGCATGGAGTATAACCATTGTTGATTTTTATCGGTTTTGATTTCGAAGACAGATTTGAGGTCTAATTTTGAAAGTTTCAATTTTAAGATTTGAGCTTGAGTTTCATGTTTATAAAGGATGTGCTGATTTAGCATTGCATCCACATTCAAATTTACAATCCCGGGATTTAAATTCATTAATAAATTCAAATCTAAATCGCGAATTTCAACGGATAAAGCGGAGGATGATCCCCGAGGGTTATTTTGGCGAAGATTATGAAAAAACGACAGGTTTTTAATTTGCATTTTCTCAAGGCTTATCCAAGTTGGAGGGGATCGTAAAAATGTTTCCAAAGCAGTGGGCTCTTGGGACTTCGGTGACGGTGTACTTGTTGTTTCTGCATGATGAAAATGGATATGAGGCTCATGGATTTCAATATTTTGAATTTCCAAAATTTTATTTTCCCAATCTATCCGATATGTCACATTCAGCCCTAGAATGGTGAGCGTGATTTGTGGGTGTTTTAAAACAATATCTTTGATGAAAAAACCGGTTTGTTCTCTAAGCCCCACTGAACCAAAATCAAAGTGTGTGTGGTATTGGATTGAAGCTATTTGTTGGATTTTTTTGAGGGCAAAGTAAGGACCCTTGAAGTATAGAAATAGCCCTATGGAAAGAATTAGGATTACTATTCCCAGGAAAGATCCAATTGAAATTAAAAGAATTTTTTTCATCACTTTATAGTGACTTTATTGATTTTAAGAGTAAACATATTTCGCCATTCAAGGAGCCTTATGTCTGTAGAAGATTTTTTAAATCAATGTCAGATTTCAAGCCAAGGAGCTTATGAAGCCTTTAAGATTCTTTTAGTTCAGCTTGAGTCTCCTATGACTCGCAAAGAGGCTTTGAGTCTTGTGCACCAGGTGTTTGATACCGTCTCTTCTCGATATTCTTCTGCTGATGAGATGATGAAAAAATATCACTTTTCGTTTTCAGAACTTAAACTCAAAAGCCGATCTCTTTTGTTGTTGCATCTGCCCAGTACCTTTGCTCCCGAAGAATGGTCTTTCACTTTTTTTGAAGGATTATCTCGTTATAAGACAACAGAATTTGAAGACCGTAGCGTAGTGGAGTTGGGTTGTGGGATTGGCTGGATCTCTTTGGCTTTAGCCATGCAAACCAAACCTAAAAAAATGTATGGCCTTGATATTAACCCGCGAGCGGTAATGTGTGCCCGAGTGAATCTTTATCTCAATGCTTATGATCGAGAAGCCCGACCCCTGTGGCAGTGGGGTGATCTCCATCTGGATGATATTGTGGAGTTTCACGTATCCGATTTATTTGAGCACTGTCGTGTTAACAAATATGCTATTGATCGAGCGATTGGTTGCATTCCTCAAGTATTGAATCCTGATCCCGAATTTATGGCACAGATGCTTCATGGTGATTTTTATGAAAATGCCAGTGATGAATTTTTGCATTCTTTGAGTAACTATGCTCCTCAGCAAGGACAAATTGAGGACCAATTTGGATTGGGGCTCATTGCGCGAGCGGTTGAGGATTCTGTTTCTGTATTAAAGAGTACGGGTAAGATCATTTTTAATTTAGGCGGACGGCCTGGTAAGAAAGTTTTGGAGCAATTATTTTTACGTCGAGGTTTTTCGGTACGTCAAGTGTGGCAAACAAAGGTCGAACAAGCGAAGGATACGGATATCCGAGCACTTGTCGAGATAGAAAAGAGAACAGCTCATCGTTTTGAGTTTTACATTGAGCATGGAGGAGACACTCCTATTTCTGCGAATACGGCACTAGCATATGCAACAAACGGAGGGCGCATTTCCCATGGATTGATGGTTTATGAAGCTAAGCTCCGCGATCCGGCGCATTTACCACTCATCATTAAAACGGTGGGAAAGAAGGGTTTTGAGTCGGCACGAAATGCTATGGATCTTTCTTATCAAGAGGATTCTTTAGTCGAAGAAAAAGCTTCTTTTTTAAGTGCTTTGGGGCACGAACTAGAGCAAACGTCTTTTTTTCCCTATCAGAAAACAAGTGGATTTGAGAGTTTTAGGAAAAATTTGGTTCTCTTTTTTAAAAACTATTTTCGCATTGATTTTCATGAAGAGAATTTTGTGATAACTCCTACGCAATTGGTGACTTATAGAAATATAAATTTTATTTATAAACCAAAAAAAATTTTGATTGATCAGCAATTTGCATCTCCCTACTTAACCGCAGAAGGAACGGAGTTGATTGAAATCCCACAGGGCTCTGAACTGTTGTGCGAGATGATGGCGCGATTAAAACCGGACCTCGTGGTTTATTCCATGCCCGAAGTGGAGGCCCGTTCTTCTGATGCTTTGGTGCGTATGATAGAGGTCAGTTGTAAATCAAACACACGATTGTATATTGATATTTCTGAGTTTTTTGAGCTTTCTAGCGCTCCTTCTCATAACGGCGTTTTTCGTTATCTTGAAACACATGAGTTGCCTCCTCATGTGTCCTTGGTTTGTGGATTGGTGAAAAACCAGATATACTCGGATCTCCAAGTTTGTTTTGTTATATCGTCAAATCAGAAATTTCTTGAACATCTCGTTAATGCCACGGAATTGACGTACAGCCGAACCCCATTTCTTTCCCAATTTTATTACAATTGTATTTTGAACGATCTTTTGAGTTTTCAAGTGGTAGAGCAAGCAAGACAACGTCAGGTTGTCGACCATAAGTTTTATCACGAAGAGAATCTGAGGTTTCTTGCTCTGGCTGAGAGTACAAAAAAATCTTTTTCGAATCCCGCGATTTTGGGAGAACAACAGGCACAAGCCACCCCAGATTTAATTCGATTGGACTATGGAGAGAATTGTTTGGCGACGCCATCTGAGCTTAAATATTTATTGTTTGAAGCCTTTGCCCATCGCTTCATTGCTTTGGAGGATTGTGATCCAACGAATGAAGTGCTTGATCTATTGAGAGTTCGCTGGTCATTAGAAAAGACAAGATCTTTGAGTTGTCTTTTTTCGGGTGGTGTGGCTCCCATTTTTTCTGAAATAGCACTTCATTGCGCCCAGAACAAAGTTACGATGATTTTTCCTTATGGTACTTATGGTTACTTCGTTGCTGCCAGTGAGTTTCATGGGGTTTCCATAGAGAGGGTACAAACGGACGAGAGTCGCGGCTTTAAAGTGAACACGAAAGATCTTGAAAAGTGCTTGGAGCGAAATAAAATGGGAGGTTCTTGGGTGATTTTGAGTGCACCCATTGTGAATCCAACGGGAGCGATTTACACGGCAGAAGAAATCAAAGAAATTGCCACTATGGTTGCAAGGCACAAAGCTGTCCTTGTTTTGGATTCTATTTTCTCTGGACTTGGTTTTTATGGAGATGAAGAGATCATTAAAGAAGATGTTTTGGGTTCTGGCCATTGGCTCTTATTGGGAGGGTTATCCAAAGAGTTTGCAGCTGGAGGATTGCGTGTGGGGTATGCTGTATCTGCAAATCCTCAACTGCTGGGCGCGTTGAGAGCGAGTGAATTAATGGCCCCTCATAAGACTCTTTGTTTTATGCTCAAGAGATTGTATCGGCAGCAAGATCAGTGGAATTCTTTTTTAGAGGCTCAACGAAAGCAGTTGCACCAACGCTCTCAAAAGCTGTCCCAAGTTCTGATTCACTCCGGGTGGCGAGTTTTAGATTCTCGGGGAGGATTATTTTTGGTGGCTACTCCTCAAAAACTCTTGGGTTGCTCCTCTCAAGGGAGGACATTGACGCTTGAGAATCTATCACAAATTTTACGAGAAGAATCGGGCGTTGCAGTCAACTCTCCTGAGTGGATTGGTCTTCCCGGTTATTTTCGCTTTGTTTTGTCCGTGGATGAAAGTGAATTTAATAAGGCTCTTGAGGCTCTTCAGCAATTTGGAGCGCGCTGGATGTTGCAGCCTGAAGAACAGAAATTGGGAGTAGAATGATGTCTTCAAGTGAACAGTCTGAATCAAAATTTATTTTATATCATGTTCTTAATGATGATGCTTGCGCTGAAGTGCGCCGTTTTATTGTTCAACGGCATCTGGCTGATCAAATTCTTTTTCGAAATATTGATCGTAACGAAGAGGCCGCCAAAGATTTACTTCATTTACAGGGGTCTCTATTGGTTCCATTTCTGGTGGATGACAAGAAATTTTACAGAGGCTCTGGAGAAATTCTATTATTTCTCCAGGGATTACGAGGACACGAATCTTAGAGGTATTCGACCAGCAAGCCCAGATCTTAATTGGACTGCTATTTTTTTATGCACTGAAGCGAGCTTTGATTGGAAAGCCAGTAGCAGCGAGCCACAGTATCTTCATCAAAATGGAGAAGGCCAGGAACTTTTGCAGCAGGACTTCGCTTAGAAGAAGTTTCTTTTGCTGATTCCGCAACTTCTTGAGGTTGAGTGACTTCTTTGCCATCAATATGGGTGATAATGGTTTTTCCGTTCAAGATATAACCGGATTGCCCTGAAAAAGCGTTAGAACTCATTAATAAAATAAAAAAACTAAGACTATAAAACTGTAATTTTGTCATGTTTTACTCCTTTTCCTACTTTTAAGTAGTGACAATGATTTTGTTTGTTTTGCCTAGGGCAAAATGCTTGTTCCGTATTTTCTTGGCAGACTGATATCGAGGTCCGCTTGGGATATCGTAGTGCATCTGCAGTGGTGACTCAATAAAAGAGTTTCGCGACAACACCTTTATCAGTACCACGTCTCTGGAGTTGACTCTTAATGAGTCCAGAAGGAATTCTAAGTTGATTTATTGTTCGCTTTCTGGATAATGGGTTGATACTCAACGCCGTTCATTAAGGAAGGAAAGGTACAATATGTCACGCATTGAAACGACGCCTGAAATGGTAAAGGAAGTTTATAAAAAATCGGCCGAAAGATTAGCCATTGTCCGTAAAAGGCTTAATCGTCCTTTGACCCTGGCAGAAAAAGTTTTATTCGGACACTTAGACGATCCGCAAAATCAGGAGCTTGTGCGGGGAGAGTCTTTTCTTCAACTCAGACCAGATCGAGTGGCGATGCAAGATGTGACGGCTCAGATGGCGCTTTTACAGTTCATGTTGGTAGGAAAAGACTATTCTGCTGTTCCAGCGAGTGTTCATTGCGATCACCTTATCCGCGCTCACACGGGTCATGGTCCCGACATGGTTGTAGCCCTTAAAGAGAATGAAGAAGTTTTTGATTTTCTATCAACAGCTTGCTCGCGCTACAATATTGGTTTTTGGAAGCCTGGCGCAGGAATTATTCATCAAGTGGTTTTAGAAAACTACGCTTTCCCTGGAGGCTTGATGATTGGTACAGACTCTCACACCCCTAATGCGGGAGGTTTGGGAATGTGTGCTGTGGGTGTTGGTGGCAGTGACGCTTCTGATGTGATGGTGGGATTGCCTTGGGAAGTGAAAAATCCAAAACTGATTGGTGTTCATCTGAAAGGTAAACTCAGCGGGTGGACATCTGCAAAAGATGTGATTCTCAAACTCTGCGGCCTCTTAACCGTCAAGGGCGGCACGGATAAAATCGTTGAATACTTTGGAGAGGGAACGCAGTCCATCAGTTGTACGGGAAAGGCGACCATTACCAATATGGGTGCAGAGTTGGGCGCTACTTGTTCTATTTTTCCCTATGATTCTAAGATGGGTGCTTATCTAGGGTCCACTCGCCGGGAAGAACTCGCACGTCTTGCAGAAGCTCATCAGGAGTTGTTGATGGCTGATGACGATGTGATAAAAAATCCGCTTAAATACTTCGACCAAGTGGTTGAAATTGATCTTTCAACATTAGAACCTCATGTCGTAGGGCCGCACACTCCTGACTTAGCTCGTCCGCTAAGCGCGATTAAAAAAGAGTTTGCAACAAGTGGTTATCCTACGAAGTTATCTGCAGCGTTAATTGGCTCTTGCACCAACTCTTCTTATGAAGATATTGGAAGGGCTGCTTTTGTCGCTCAGCAGGCAAAGTCCATTGGAGTCAAAATGCCAGTGAGTTTTTTGGTTTCTCCCGGTTCTAATCAAGTTCAGTTTACAATTGAACGAGATGGGCAGATGGCGACATTGAAGGATGTGGGAGCCACTGTTTTAGCGAATGCATGTGGACCTTGTATTGGTCAGTGGCGACGGGATGATATCAAAGATGGAGAGAAAAATTCCATTATCACTTCTTTTAACCGCAATTTTCGCGGCAGAAACGACTCGAACACAGAGACTTTAGCTTTTATTGGAAGTCCCGAGATCGTGATGGCGATGGGTTTGGCGGGCCGACTTGATTTTAATCCTATGACCGATGAGCTTGAGGGACCTCAGGGAAAGATCAAGTTAAAAGCGCCTGAAGCACCGGAGCTTCCTAAAAATGGATTTGCACCTGATCACGATGGTTATCAGGAGCCCAAAGGTTCTGCAGCTCAAGTGGTTGTCAAACCCAGTTCTGAGCGATTGCAGATCTTGAACACTTTCAAACCGTGGGATGGTAAGAATTTTACGGATCAGCTTATCGTTGCTAAGGTTAAAGGCAAGTGCACAACAGATCATATTTCTCCGGGAGGACCATGGTTAAAATATCGTGGTCATCTTGAAAATATTTCTAACAACATGTTGTTACGTGCAGACAGTGCTTTTGGTGGAAGGATTGGAAAGGGAATTGATCAACTCACGGGTAAAACAGACGTGGAGTTTGCTCAAATTGCCCGAAACTATCAAAAGCACAACCGTGGTTGGGTGATCATTGGTGATGAAAACTACGGAGAAGGATCAAGCCGAGAGCATGCGGCTATGTCTCCTCGGTACTTAGGGTGTACGGCGGTGATTGTGAGGAGCTTTGCGCGTATCCATGAAACTAATTTGAAAAAACAAGGAGTGTTAGCGCTTCAATTTTCAGATCCAGCTGATTACGATAAAGTTCAAGAGTTGGATTTGATTGATTTGGACGTCATCAACCTGGCTCCTGGAAAACCTGTTAAGATGACATTGAAACACGCTGATGGCACTCGAGATGAAATCTCTTTAAAACACACCTACAGCGCTGATCAATGCCAGTGGTTCAAGGCAGGATCTGCTTTGAATCATATTCGCAAAATGTAAGTATTCTTTTTTAAAGATCATCGTAAGAAATATTTTACCCCCCCTTCTTCATAGAACAGATGGGGGGTTGTTTTTTTCTACTTACTTTTCTGTGATTTTTTCAAGCTCGTGACAAGCCTCTATGACAGAAGATAAAATAGCCGGCTCAAAAAGGGAGTGGCCAGCATTGGGAATAATGTTGAGAGTGCTTTTGGGGAGCCTATGGTGAAGATCCCAAGCATTTTTAACCGGGCAAACCACATCATAACGGCCATGGATAATGCGAGTTGGGATGTGTTCAATTTTATCACAATTTTCAAGAATAAAATTATCTGTGGGTAAAAAGGCTTTGTTTATAAAGTAATGAGCTTCAATGCGGGCAAAAGGCAGAGCTTTGATCGGATTTGCATATTGAGCAATCATATCGGGACGAGGAATGAGATTTGAGGTGCTGGCCTCCCATTGACTCCAAGTTTGTGCGGCTTTCAAGCGCGTATTTTCATCTTGTGAGGTGAGTCTTTTGTAGTAGGCGGTAATATAATCTTTTCGCTCTTCGAGCGGAATCAAAGCTTCATAGGGGGCCCAAGCATCTGGAAAAATCCAATGAGCGCCTTCTTGGTAAAACCATTGAAGCTCTTTAGGGGTACAAAGAAAAATTCCGCGAAGAATGAGTCCTTTGACAGAGCGAGGGTGGGTAATGGCGTAGACAAGTGCCAGAGTGGATCCCCAGCTCCCGCCGTGCACAAGCCAATTCTCAACGTGGAGATGTTTTCGTACGACTTCAATATCGGAGACAAGGTCCCATGTTGTGTTTTCCGTTAACTCCGCAAAGGGAGTGCTGTGTCCGCAGCCTCGTTGATCTAAAAGGATGATTCTGAATATCTGAGGATCATAAAGCCTACGATGTTCGGGGTCGGTACCACCTCCGGGGCCTCCATGTAAAAAAAGCAAGGGCTTTCCTTTTGGGTTTCCTGATTCTTCTACATAAATTTTATGGAGAGAGGAAACGTTGATAAAATGCTTTTGATAGGGCTCTATAGGGGGAAATAGTGGAGTCATAGATCCTCGAAAAAAGGGTTAAATTGTGATTTTTTATTTTTATCGATAAAACTTTTTTCAAATCCAATTTTTTGGAAGAGTTTGAGTTCAGATTCTGAGAATCCTAAAATATCGTGCACTACTTTCAGTTCATCACTCAGGGTATAATCGAAGAGTCCTGGATCATCGGTATTAATAGTGAGCAAGATTCCTTCGTTAAACAATGAGCGCAGTGGGTGTCCCGTCAATTTGGGAACAACTTGTGTTAAGTAATTGCTCGTAGGGCAGACCTCCAAAGGAATGTTTTCATCACGCAGCAGTTTTAAGACGCTAGGAGAATGTATGGCTTGAATCCCATGACCGATACGATTCGCTCCCAGAAAGCGAATGGAATCCTCAATATTGAGAATTGATTGTTGCGTAGGGATTTCGCCTGCATGAACTGTGATAGAGAGCCCAGCGCTTTTTGCCTTTTGAAAGATTTTTTCAAAAGGTTTTGCTTGAAAGCCATCTTCGTTGTCCGCGAGGTCAATCCCAATCACGGTATTTTTATGGTTGATGACAAAATCAATGAGGGATTCCGCTACTTCTCTCGGAAGTGTTCTTTGAATAATGACAATGAGTCCAACGGCAATAGTGTATGCTTTTTGTGCCTTCTCAATGCCTCGGAGAAAAGCTTGATGGATTTGATCCCAACTTAAATGAGAGTGGCCGTCTTGAATAAAAGTAGGAGAGTATCGGAGTTCCAGGAGCTTTGTATTTTCTAAAGAGGCCTCTTGAATGGTTGCAAAGGCTAAATCTTCGAGAATCTGTTCGCTAAATAGAAGTTTTTGCGCTTTTTGAAACTTTGAAAGAGCTATTCCTAAATTATCCATGGGAGAGGTGACCAGGAAAAAATCCCTTTGTTCTTTTTCTGTTGCTGGAAAAATCATTTGTGCTTCTTGGGCTATTGTTAACATTGTTTTGAAGCGCATGGAGCAATCTAAATGCCTATGGAGTTCTGTTTTATTGAGCTTAGAGATGGCCGTAGGCATAATCGTCGGAGATCGTATCATGAGCTGACTTTAACGAAAGAGTGTGTGAGTTTAAATAGGAATTTTATGTTTTTGTGACGAAGATGTCGCATGTCAGCGAAACCGTGTGCCTTTTTTGACAGCCCATCGATGGGTTTTTCAATAAGACTTCCTTTTTTAAAGTGAACAGTAGGGTGTTGTGACAATAACAATTTGTTGCTTACTCGAAAATCGATTTCATAACAGTGACGAATTAACTTGTAATGCCAATTAAAGATTCGCTATTTTGATCTTAGATCTGTCCACGACAAGGGCATGAAATCAAAACATCACCTTCTATTGGCATTTATAGAAGATTTATAAAAATAGAACCAAGCAGGGAGACTGTAAAATGATAAAGTTAGCTTCGACGCCAACAAGAGACCCGCAATTCTTTGTTGAAGTATCCCATTCTCATGGCGAAAAATTCAAACTGGCAGACCCCAAAGCGACACGTGCAATGGTGGCTTTGATGGATATGAATGCTGTATTAGGGGGAGCTGCCAGTCACTATGGAGGGCCCGCAGCTTTTGCAGAAGTGATGTCAGCTCTTCATGGAATTATGTTTTGGGAATCTCGTCAAAAACAAAAACCTTGGCATGAACTCTATAATTTTGTGAATGATGCTGGTCATTGCGAGAATGGTATCTATGCTTTGAGGGCCAATTATGGTTTTGCGGATTTAACCCTAGAGGAGCTTAAGAAATTTCGTTCCATTGAAAGCCGTTTGACAGGTCATGGTGAGGCCCATTTGTTTCCTGAAAGCGTGATGATGAGCAATGGCCCTTTGGGTTCCGCATTTCCTCAGTCTCAAGGGTTGGCTTTGGCAGATGCTTATTTGCAGAAGCAACGGGTTACTGTGACTGCTATTTCAGATGGGGCCTGCATGGAGGGTGAAGCTCGAGAAGCTTTGGCCGCCATCCCTGGTTTTGCTCAAAAAGGAAAGTTAGCTCCGTATGTTTTGATTATCAGCGACAACAATACAAAATTATCAGGGCGCATCGATAAGGATAGTTTTTCCATGGAGCCAACCTTTCAATCTCTCCGTGCTTTGGGATGGAATGTTCTCGAATTGAAAGAAGGCCACAATCTTCAACAATGTCTATTTACAATTGAGCATGCCATCAAGATGGCGAGGGAAAATCCCAAAGTTCCTGTGGCGGTTCATGCTCACACGATTAAGGGGTTTGGAACCAAGAAAACGGCTGAATCATCTTCAGGGGGGCACGGTTTTCCTTGTAAATCGGCGACAGAGGTATTTCCTTTTATTCAAGAGATTTACGGTGATCACGCTCTTCCTGCTGTTTTTGTAAAGTGGGCGGAAGAGCTAGTCGATTTGGAAAAAAGAATGAAGTCGAATGCTCCCAAAGATGCAGGTGAAAAAATTCAAGTGGGAGTGGCGAAGGCCATGATTAAAATGAAAAAAGCCGGTTTGCCGGTGGTTTCTATCACATCTGATTTACCAGGGTCTACGGGAGTGGCCGCTTTTCACAAGGAATTCCCATCAGATTCCTATGATGTCGGAGTTGCAGAAGCGAATATGATTTCTGTCGCTGCGGGTTTTTCTAAGCAAGGATTGATTCCCATCGTGGATACTTTTGCTCAATTCGGAGTGACCAAAGGAGCGTTACCTTTAACAATGGCCATGCTCTCTCACAGCCCAATCATTGGTATTTTTTCGCATACCGGTTTTCAAGATGCAGCAGATGGAGCCTCTCATCAGGCTTTAACCTATCTTTCGATGGTTGCAGGAATCCCGGGAGTTCAAGTGGTTGCTTTGAGTTGCTCAGAACAGGCAGAAGCTCTTGTATCGGCTGCGATCGAGGCGTTTGCTGAGGCGAGAAAAAAAGGTCAGGATCCTAGTTCGTATATCTTCTTCTTGGGCCGAGAAAATTTTCCAAAATCATTTGGGGTTAAAAGTTATAGCTTGAGCCGAGCTGAGGTGCTTTATGATAAGTTACAAGCAAACAAAAAAAATGTTGTCATTCTTACAGCGGGCTCTTTGGTGAGTCAGGCTCTTTCAGCAGCACAGGACTTAGCTGTCCATGGAATCGGGAGTGTCGTTATTGAGTCTATAAACATGAATCATGTAGACGTAGCGACGATCAAAGAGGCTCTCGATCGAGCTGGCGGCTTACTCATTACAGTTGAAGACCATCAATTGACAGGAGGATTTGGGGCGATTGCTTGCCACGCATTGCTGAATGCCGATGTGACTTTTAGGGTGAAATCGTTGGCGGTGAACGGCGAATTTGGCCGCAGCGCTTATAATGCTGTTGAGTTGTACCATCAGCATGGTATTGACTCTCATGCCATTGTTTCAACGACACAGAAGCTCTTGAAAGCATAAGAAAACAAAAAAAATTTGATTCAACGAGTAGATCCAAGAACCCTCTTTGAATTAAGAGGGTTTAACGATAATCTATGAATCCCAGGATCTGATCAAAGCTCAGAGAGATTTGATTTCATTGATGGAGGGAGTCATGAACGCTTCGCGAAAAAAATTAGATTTAAATCCGATTTTTATCGAAGTATCTAAACTGCTTTTAATTAAAAACCCGGAGCAAGTGAGTTTTTCGCTCATTGCCCAAAGAACAAAGGTGCCTCGTACAACACTGTATTATTACTTTAATTCTGACATTGAATCTTTGTTAAAAGAATCGATTCGATTTGTCATGAAAGACTTCATGCAACTTTGGGGCGCTGAAACATCGATTCCATCGGAGGGCTCTTCTCCTGCAACATGGCAACAAGTACAGAGGGAAAAGTTTCAAAAAGCGGTTGAATTAATTGCTAGGTCTCCAGATGCCATTAAATTGTATTTACGATACTGTGACCATCCTAGCATTGTTGGGGATGAGGTTCGTTACACGGAGAAATTATATTTAAGCACGGGTGAAAAAGACTGGGATTATTACCACTCTCAACCTATGGAACCACGATTACAGTCCTTATTAGCCCAACTCAAAGTTGGGGTTCTTTGGGGGCTTGCTGGGCGTGAAAATCAATGGAAGGGTGACGAGAAAAAGTTAGTTGAAATCTGCGTCCGCTTGTTTTCAGTATTTGAAACACTATGATTTTTACGATTATAAGCAATCTTATGCTATTGCTTATAATCAAGCTGATTTATAATAAGTAGTTTTTTAAAGTGATTAAAATCTATCCTTTATAAAAGGATCTTACTATTAAGGTATTTGCTGAACTCTATCCTCAAGACACGAAACAAACATATTTTTTGATTGTTGGTCGTCATTTTTTGCAGTGAGAATCATTTTGATGGGAGCACAAGAAATCGTATCTTCTTGGGAGATGACACAATTTTTAGCTTCTAGTCTTAAAGAGAAAGAAAAAGGGTTTTCGCTTTTAGGAAGTTCTCTTTGAGCAGTCGCAAGAAGACAACTTTTATTTATAGAAAGTATGATCATGTTTTCATTGAAATAGTAAGATATTTCTTCGTTGTTTGTTGTTGAAAGATCAATTGGATATTCAGAAAAATAAATGGTGTTATTAATGGTTGGATTGGATTTTTGGCCGTATTCTTGTCCTGTTAGGTTTGGTAAGGAAGCTCCTCCAAAAGAATGAGACGAAAAACAGAGTGCGAATAGCGTAAATGACAACTTGGTTTTTAGATAGGTTTTCATAAAATAATTGAAACGATTCATGATTGTATCCTCTCATTTTTATCAAGGCTCAGGTGTTAGCCATAAACAAATAAAATTTTCTTACTATGTTTAGATTATGCGAACCTAATGCCAAGTCTAAAAGTTGATACATTGAAATTGGGATATTAAGAGTGTCTAAATTATTGACAATCTGTTAACAAATTTCATGTCAGCTTTGCCGATACGGGAGATTTCTAAGAACTTTCTTGTTGCTTAAGAATTCAATTTTAAAACTAGGGTCTTATGTTCAAAAATTCAGCTGAAGTTTGTCTATTGTTATGGGATTTATTAATAGGGATTAAACTGATATTAAGGAATCTATTTCATTTTAAAGGAAGCGTATAATTTTTTAAGCACCAATGTTACAGTTGTCGCATTGGTGCTTAAAAAGAGGAGAGTCATATAGTAATAACTACTAACTCTTATGACGAAACATGATTAATCCATGTGAGGTGTCATAAGGAGAGACAGCGACTGTAACACGATCGCCGACAACAATCCGAATTTTAAATTTTTTCATTTTTCCGCAGAGGCGAGCTGAAACAGAAACGCCATTATCTAGTAAAATAGCGTAAGTTCCACCCCCTCTTAAATCAGTGATCTTGCCATCAACTTGTACGAGATCGTCTTTAGCCACTGATTAGTAACCTCGACCAAAACCACCGCCACGATTTCCACCGCCGCTGCGACCACCGCCAAAACCACCACCAGAACGACGAGGGCGCTCTTCTTGTGGTTTAGCAATAGAAACATTGATTGAACGACCGTTAAGATCTTTTCCATTAAGTTGTTGAATTGCATTTTGGGCTTCTTGGTCTGTTGCCATTTCGACAAAACCAAATCCTTTTGAACGACCTGAATCACGGTCTGTGATCACTTTTGCAGAAAGAACATCGCCAGCTGAGGCAAAAAATTCGCCTAGGGCATTGGAATCGACAGCAAAAGAAAGTTGTCCGACATATAACTTATTGTTCATTGAGAGCCTCCTGTATGGTTCTCTAGGGCCTATTAAAGAGGCTCTACAGACATAGTGGAGTCGCTCGTATAATAAGACGTTAAATCTCCGCACCTTATACACTGGTAATTCAAAATTACAAAGAAAAAATGCTTATAAAGTATGTTTCTCATTCTCAATAATGGTTCATAAAGAGGTTGCCCAAAAAGAAGAATAAAATTGTTCATGTTTGAGAGTTTAGCTGAAGGAATCTCAGAAGATTATTATGGGGTTGATTGATTAGCGGCCTTCAAAAAAGACAATTCGGTCCCGATCGTCTTGGGGTATCCTTCGCTCAATAATAGAGCGAGCCTCTTGATCACTATAACGAGATGAAATATGCATTAATATAATTTTTTCAGAGTGGATTTGGGGAAGGGCTGTAATAACTTCATCGAGATGAATATGTCCCCAAGTCCGGGCTTGCTCTATCGTTTTCCGATCATCGATATAAGTTGTTTCAATAAAGAGGTATTTGGACTGGCAGATCCAGGGGGCTTCCCATAAAAATTCAATCCGAGTGTCGCCAGAAAAGGTCATAAGTGGAGTTTCATCAATCGTATCGATAGGAATACCTTTGGTTTTTAAGGCGACTAATTCTTCTTTAGTTTGCCCTTCAAATTCTTTACGAAGGTGTTTTTTTGTTTGAAAAAGGGTATAACCTAAGGCGGGAATGCGATGATGTGCCTTAAAAGACTTAACTGAAAATTGCTGATTAATCCCGATAGATTGTTTTTCTGGAAATGGGATAAAATCAAAGTGGTAATTGTGGCCTTCGATTTTTTGCCAAAGTTGAAGGATTTCAGTGAGGGGTTCTACGAGAGATTCAGGCATGTAAAATCGAGCTTTTTTTTGATTATTGAGAGTTTTTTGAGAAATAATAAAAGGAATGGCTGCGGCGTGGTCAAGGTGCCCATGGGTGATGAAGAAGGTTTCAGTGTTCAGTTGAAATGGAAAAGGAAATCCGGCATCAAACCCTATTTTTAACTCTGGAATACAGAGAGAGGTGCGGCAACCGGCCAAAGAAACACCCCAAAGTTCACAGGGACCAAGAGAGAGAACTCGGGGGGTGGGAACACTGATTAATCGTGGCTTTGACAGATTTAGAGCGGTTAGATTATTTTGATCCATAGAAAAAAATACTTTTTATTTGTCTTTGAAGCAATCAATTAATGATTTAATGGGCCATTAGTTTTTCAATCTCTGCAATTTCTTTTGGTACTAACAGGGTCATGTTCTCGCTTCCATCTCTTGTGATGCGCAAATTATCTTCAATCCGAATCCCAATGCCACGATAGCGTTCAGGTGCTTTGGTATCATGAGCTGGGATATACAGACCAGGTTCGATCGTGAAACACATATTTTCTTCGAGAGAGCGCGGTTGTCCTTTTATAAAGTAATAGCCAGCATCATGCACATCCATTCCTAACCAGTGGCCAATTCCATGAGGATAATAGCGTCTGTGTTGTTGTGCTTCAATGATATCATTTTTGCGACCTTCCAAGAGGCCTAATTCCAGCATCACGTCAGTAAGAAGTTGAGCTCCCATTTCATGGAGTTCTTTGAAAGTTAATCCTGGCCTTAGAGAGGCAATGAGGGTTTTTTGCACTTTTAACACGGCTTCGTACAGATGGGCTTGTTCGTTAGTGAAGTGACCGCTCACGGGAATCGAGCGAGTGATGTCGCCTGTATAATAATTATACTCAGCTCCCGCATCGATGAGTAAGAGATCACCGGCTTTGCAGATTTGATCATTAAAAACATAGTGTAAAGTTGTGGCATTGTTACCTGAGGCTACAATAGAGCCGTAACCTTCACGTGCCGCTCCTTTTTTCATCATTTGATAAAGAATAAAACCATGAATTTCCCGCTCATTCATGCCTGGCCGGATGTATCTCATCACTTCCATGTGAGTTTCTGCGCTGATTTGGCAAGCTTTTCGGAGATTGATAATTTCAGGCTCCGTTTTAATAAGACGTAACTCACCAATCAAATCTTCAGCATCATAAACAGGGAGTAACCCCAAGCCTGTGCGTCCTTGAGACTTGGAAACTTTGACAAGAATTTTTTGAATTGTTTCATCCATTTCACGGTGAAGGGCTTGGCGATAGTAAAGTTTATCAATCCCTTTCAAAAACTCTGTGGTGCGCTCTTCGAATTCATCTATGGGATAGCACTGGTCAATTTTAAAGATTTGGCTAGCGGCTTCGGGACCATAACGAAAGCCGTCCCAAGTTTCTCTTTCTGAATCTTTACGTCGAACAAATAAAACAGACTCAGGAGTCATCCCTGGCCTGAAGAGAAGCACAGAGTCCGGCTCTTCAAAGCCCGTGAGATAGTATAAGGAACTGCTTTGTCTATAGGGATGGTGTACGTCGTGGTTGCGAATAGACTCTGGTGGAGCTGCAAGGATAAGGGCACTGCCTTGAATTTTTCTTCCAAGATTTTTTCTTCTTTGTACAAAAAGATCAACGGATTCATGAGGTAAGCGTGACATTCTAAAAAACTCCAACTCTTTAAAAGATTAAAGCCTCAATTTGGTCGCAAGTTTTTTGACCTCTTGTTGGCCAATCTCCTGACCTTTTCGAATCATGTCACGTCGCGCTCCGAAATCCAACAAAGAATAAGGTGCGCTAGACGTATCAATCACATGGTCCACGAGCCCTCGGGATTTTATGAGGTAGGCTTGTTGTAATGACCAGAGCACTCGAGCTTCAGGAGAGAACGTATCATCGAGTAATTCGTTTTTCGCACTGAGAGCATCAATAAAAATAATGTAGTTAGCACCTTTTTGTTTGAGATCATCTACAGCCAATTTTAAATCGGTAGTTCCAACGTTATTGGCATAAGGCTTGGAAAAGGGCGGAGAAGCTAAACAATAAGGAAGAGCCGCAGCAATGGATCCTTTTTTCATCCAAAAATGCTGACGTTTTTTATAGTCGAAACTTAAGCACATAAAAGGAATTTTAGATTGTTCAAAGGATCTTTGATTGAAAGTTGCTTTAAAAAAATCTTTTAGTTCGGTGATGGGTTGCGCTTCGATTTGATTACGAATCAGAGTTTTTTTTAAAATTGAAGCTTCATTCATTTTGAGCATTTGCCATTCCACTTCATTGGATTGGGCATTTAAAGAGTAAAGAGCAGCGGGAAGACTTCCCCATTCAAAACCAATAAGGCCATGGATAGGAATCCGTGCGCGATGGAATTCTTGAAGAATTCCCACAGCAATAAAGCTTCTTAGAAAGCCAGGGCCGATGATCACGCCAATTTTAGGTTCTGCTGAAGCTGATGATGATTGGGAGGTGCCCGAAGAAGGAGATGTGGTTGATTTACCATCTTCAGTCGATGGTAAAGGTGTTTCTTGAGCATCTTCGTAATCATCGTCAGGTAATGACGAAGAACGAGAAGTCGAATCGCCGCGTGGGGGAGTTCGCTTACTCTCAATCGTGGGAAGGTTTTTACAGCCCATCGAAAAAATGAAAGGAAGAGAGAGTAGAAGAAATTTAAATGATTTCCCCAAGATGATTTGGGAATATTTTATTGCCTGTATCATTCCATTTGATTTCAGTAGATTAAGAAACATGCTTTCACCTTTTTATAAATGTTATAAAACTCACTAAGGGTTGATCCGTTGTTCTCGTCCCTCATTAATTTTTCAAAAATACTCTCGCTGACTCCATGTCGATCCCAGTTTTTTGAAAAAGCCCTAAGGGACGACTCTCATGAAGTCAATATTCAGTGTTCTTCCTTTTTTTAACTTTACGATACCACTGAACGAGATCATTGTGGCGAAACTCTATTTCTGTGTCATCAAATGAGAGTTTAATGAGAACGTGATATATTATAGAGCACAAGTTTTTTTAAGGTTTCGGGGGGTTGAGTTAAAAATTGAAGTTTTTGCTGTGCTTTTTGAGAGAGTTCCTCCAGGAGCTTTTGGGTTTCAGAAAGGCCAAGATGAGAGGTTATATTTTTATAATCTTCGTTCGATGGGTCATAATCAAGGAGATCATCTTTGAGTTGAAAAGCTAAACCGAGCAAGGCACCGAATTCTTTGAGTTGTTGACGCTGTTCTTGGGGAAGTCGGGCGATGACAGCAATGCCCTCTGCGACAGCTTGGATTAAGGCTCCTGTTTTAAGTTGTTGAATCCATTGGATACTTTCTCTATTGAGATGTTTTAAATCTGAGGCAAGATCAAGAGCTTGACCGCCGACCATTCCTTCAATGCCTGCAGCTTTAGAAAGAATTTGTACAAGGGGAAGGCCGATCTCAGGGTGGTTAGAGTAATACTGAGAAATAAAAGTGAACGCCTCTGTTAAGAGAGCATCTCCTGCTAAAAGTGCGGTGGTTTCTCCGTAGACAATATGGTTGGTGGGCTTTCCCCTTCTCTGCGAGTCATTATCCATGGAGGGGAGGTCATCATGAATTAAGGAGTAGGTATGAATGCACTCGATTGCTGCAAGCCAGGCCTGGGCGTTTACAGACGGGACGTCTAGGGCTTCACTGAGAAGGAAGCCTAAAGAAGGGCGAAAACGCTTTCCGCCTGAAAAAAGAGAATAGCAGATAGACTCCAATAATTTACTATGGCCTTGGCTTGGAGTTCTTTGTGTTTGTGGAAGAATTTCTGCAAAATGCTTGTGTAAGAATCTCTCAAAGGACTCCAATTGAGGGAGAGGGGTCGGAAGATGCAAGTTAAGCTTCTTCAGTGTTAAAAGGTTTAATGACAGCTTGTTTATTGGAATCTAAATCCACCAGTAAACGAATTTTATTTTCAGCTTCTGATAATTGGGTTTGACACTCACGAGTAAGACCAATGCCTTCTTCAAATAGTTTCAGGGACTGATCCAATGGGATATCACCTTTTTCCATTTTTTGAACAATTTCTTCTAAACGAACGAGTTTTTTTTCAAAATCCATGGAATCTCCTTTTGAACTTTGTATTATTCTTAATACAAGCGCAAGAATGGGGTCATCGATGGATCTTTCAGATCATTATTTGCGGGATAAGGCAATAAAAAAGATCAAGTCCATTTTAAATGCTAGAAGCAAAATAGCACAATTTTTAATTGTCATGTAAAATACTTCAGTGCGTTTTTTTAAAGCTTTGTAAGGATCTTGTTAAAAAGCGAATGAAGGTGCACTTTGAAATGCACCTTCATTCGCTTAGAACCTTGAATGCCCATGGTTTCGCTCTTCCCTTAATTGAGTCAGGCGATTATTAATCAATTATAAGATCGGCTTTTTTTGGGGAAGAGGAATATTGTTTGAATCGGATTGTGAAGATTCCTCTTTCGAATCAGCGGTTGAAGATGGTTGATTCGTATCCGCAGGTGTGTCTGTCGTTTCTTCTTGTGGAAGAGCTTGTAACGAAGCGATGGTTTCTTGAGTCAGCTTCAATTTTGACTCTAAATCAGCTTTAACATCCTTTTCAAGAGACATCAGTTTTTTATTGCCATCCTCTTGTTTTAAAAAATATCCTTTCGAATACTTATTCAAAACAGCAATGAGAGTGGCTTCTAAATTTTTTAGCGCATTGAGAGTGTCTGTTGTTTTTGGATTTTCCACTTTAAAGTGGAATGAGCGAAACTCTTTTTCCCATGAGTACATTTTAGATGCCTCATCTAATTTAAAAGTAAACCCTTCTGAGTTTAGACTTTCTTCAGCGTCTGCGACACTCTTTAGATCTGAAGCCATTTCAGATGATGTGACGACAGCAAAGTTATCGTAGGGATTTTTGATGTTTTTCTTAGGATTGCATCCTGCTAAAACTATCATGGCAGTCGTCATCATAAATAGGTATAGATGTTTCTTGTTTATTGAATTCATTTTTAATTTCCTCCTTTAGGGGCTGCAAGGCCACGGCTCTTGTAGGATGGTGTTTCTGCAAAATCAATATAGATTCTTTATAAAATCAGGTGACATTTTTTGTTTTAATCTCTTCAGCGACTTTATAATCCATTTATATGGATTTGGCGTCGAACACAGATTAAAGAGACTTCAATTCTTTTAATTATTTTTAATTTCGACTGAAACAGTTTTTGAAAAATATCCGTTATTTATTAATATGATTGCAACAGAGAAATAGTTACATCACTTCGGCATTAATATGTCCATCAGCTAAACGAATGTGAATATGATCACCCTTTTGCACTTGAGCTGCAGACTTAATGAGTTGGTTTTCTTTGGAGACCAGAGAGTAGCCGCGCTCTACCACCTTAAGTGGACTCAAGCTATCCATGACACCCATCAATCGTTCAAGTCGGAACTTCTTTTGCGTGATAATTTTTTCTGAAATTACTTTGAGTCGTAGTTGATAGGATTCCAACTGAGCGCGCTTTTTATGAAGAAGTGGTTCGGGAGTTCCTAGTTTTTGACTGAGTAAGTTGAGTTTATCGCGCCGTCGTTGAAAGAAATTTTGACTGGCCAGTTGCAGGCGATCCTTGAGGTCATCATTTCTTTGAATCAAATCTTGAATGCGCCGTTGAGGATCAATGAGGCGGTGGTTGAGAGTTACCAGTGTTTGTGTCAAAGATTTAAAGCTACGATCCATCGCTAAACAAAGGAGTCGCTTTAAGTTTAAAATTTTATTCATGACTTCATCAGCACTTTTAATGACAAGTTCTGCGGCCGCTGAGGGAGTTGGTGCTCGCACATCAGCCACAAAATCAGCAATTGTAAAATCAATTTCATGGCCAACGGCTGAAATAACGGGAATTGGGCTTTGAGCTATGAGGCGAGCCAGTGCTTCATCATTAAAGCACCACATATCTTCAATGGAACCGCCACCTCGTCCAATAATGATGACATCCACTCTTGGCAATTGAGTCGCCTTGATGAAGGCATCTCTTAATGCGGGAGCAGCAGCTTCTCCTTGCACAAGAGTAGGGACAATAGTGACTTCGATTCCGCGAGCTCGACGCTCCAGAATGTTAAGAATGTCTCGAATAGCAGCACCAGTTGGAGAGGTCACAATGGCAATATGTCTGGGAAGCGGTGGGAGTGTTCGCTTTCGTGTTGGCTCGAAGAGGCCTTCTTGTTTGAGTTTAGTTTTAAGTTGTTCAAAGGCTTTTTGCAGAGCTCCGGCTCCCACTGGCTCCATGGTATCACAAGTGATTTGGTATTCACCCCGAGGTTCAAAGACAGTGACCTTGCCGCGAACAATCACTTCAAGGCCATCATGAGGTCGGAATTTGAGCTTTGAGTTATAGCCGCGGAACATGACAGCTCTGACTTGGGAATTAACATCCTTAAGACTAAAATAAAAATGGCCAGATGAATGTGCCTTAAAGTTACTCAGTTCGCCTTTGACCCAAACTTGAGTGAAACGTGTTTCAATTTGACCTCGAATCAGGCGATTAAGAGCCTCAACACTTAGCACATGAGATTCATTGTTAGTTGAAGGAGCAGAATTAAGGTTTGTTAGTGTTGAGGGATCGTTAGACATAAGGCACCCTAGCCAGTGATGAGTCAATAAGTCAAACAAGCACCATGAAGAGATTAAAATTTTCTTTGCAACGCAATGCTTTTTTTTGTATTGCTTTGTTATAAGAGTCGTTAAGGGATAGCCAAATTATTTTTTATAGCCTTCGCGTTTGAAATTTTTAGCTTTGTCTTAAGTGTGTACTGACCTTTAACAATTAAGGATTAGGAATTCTTGCATGTCACAGAGAGATCAAGACAATCAGAGCCAACATTCTAATGAGCCCGAATACAATCGAAGCGGTTTCATCACTTTTATTTTTACAATGGTTTTTGTACTCTCCTTTTTTATCTACCTTGTGGTTATTCACCCGGGCGTTGATATGGGAGAAAAGGTAAAAGAGGTTGCAATAGCGGCCGCAGAAGCACCCAAAGCGATTGATATCAACTCAATCAAAGAGCCTTGGATTGAAAATGAGGATGTGGCTCGGTATGGTGAAGGGGTTTATAAAGCGAACTGCGCCATGTGCCATGGCGAAAAAGCTTTGGGGGATGGTCCCGCCGGTGCTGCTTTGAATCCTAAGCCCCGTAATTTGGTTGAAGGACATTGGGCTGTCGGAGGTGATTCTATGGCCCTCTTCAAAACTTTTACTAATGGTATTCCTGGGACATCAATGCCTGGTTTCACTCAAATTAAAGCAGCAGATCGATGGGCTCTTGTGCAATATGTTCGATCCATCACTCAAAATAAGGTGGAAGATGATCCTGCCAAGTTAAACGAATTTGCAACTTCAGCAAAGTAGTTGCGATCAAGGAGGGTAGCTTGTTTTTATTAAAGCTCCTGAAAGTATCAATACCTTGTGTTTTAATGAGTGTCTCTTTGTCGGCAAAGTTAGCGCCGCCAATTGGAAAGACCGTTGATGAGCCAGTTCCTGCTCTTAAAGGGGTTGGAATTGATCAAAAAATTGGTTCTTTCTTTCCTGTGGATGCGGAGTTTCGAGATGAAGAAGGAAAGAAAGTTCAATTAGGGCAGTATTTGGAATCGGGAAAGCCTTTGATTGTGAGCCCTGTTTATTATGGATGCCAAAGTTTGTGTAACTATCATCTCAATGGGTTGACGGATGGTTTAAAAGGTCTAGACTGGAGTGCTGGAGATAAGTTTCAAGTGCTTGCAATAAGTTTTGATGACAGCGAGGGCCCTGAGTTGGCAAAGGGGAAAAAAGCAAGTTATATGAAGCTTTATGATCGCCCTCATGGAGAAGCGGGTTGGCATTTTTTAACAGGGGACTCGAAGGCTATTAAAACTTTTACTGATTCCATTGGCTTTAAGTTTCATTGGAATGAAGAATTAAAGGAATGGGCCCATCCATCAGCAGCGATCGTGGTTTCTCCCGAAGGAAAGATTACGCGATACTTGCCTGGGGTTTATTTTAAGCCTCAAGATATCAAGTTAGCTCTCAATGAATCTGTACAGGGAAAGTTGGGAACTTTTATTGATCGGATGGTTCTTTTTTGTTTTAGGTATGATGAGCATCAAAGCAAGTATTCGCCTATTGTGGTTAATATCATGAAACTAGGTGGAGCTTTGATGTTAGTGGCGTTGATGGCTTGGCTTATTCCGTTTTGGTTGAGATCTCGACGTCGTTTAACATAAAGATTGGTAGCAATGCCAACTAAAGGTTGTGCTATTTTGATTTCAAGTAAATCCGTTTTTTAAAACTGCGTTTACATGGAGTAAATGAGGGTTTTTAAAAATGATATGGAGTGTGAGATCAAAATAGCACAACCTTTAGTTGGCATTAGCATGGAAGTAGAAGTTAGATAAAGGAGTGGATATTCATGTGGTGGTTATCTTTAGCTAAGGCAAGTTCTTTTGCGCCCACTCAGGCGACTAAAATTGCAGCTGAGTGGGACAGTTTATATCAATTTTTATTAGTATCGAGTTTAGTGGCTTGCGCTTTGCTCATCGGTGGGATGATCTATTTCGTAACAAAATACCGAAGAAAAACAAATCACGATAAAACACCCTATATTTCACATAACTCCATGTTAGAGTTTATTTGGAGTTTCGTTCCTTTAGTTTTGTTTTTGATGATGTTTGTTTGGGGATGGTCTCTCTATTATGATATGAGAACGGTACCCAGTAATGCCAAAGAAGTTCATGTGTATGGACAACAATGGTTGTGGCAATTTGAATATAAAAATGGAAAAAAATTGAATAATGAGTTTGTGGTGCCAGTGGGTGTTCCTGTGAAGTTGATTATGACTTCTAAGGATGTCCTCCATAGCTTTTACGTTCCCAGTTTTCGTATCAAACAAGATGTGATTCCAGGTCGATATACTGATTTGTGGTTTCAAGCAGAAAAGTTAGGTGAATTTCATGTTTTTTGTACTGAGTATTGTGGGTTAGATCACTCTAAAATGTTAGCTAAATTAAAAGTAGTTCCTCTTGAGGAGTATGAGACGTGGTTGGCGACAACGACAGAGCTCACTGGAGGGCCTGGCGCACAAATTTATAATGATAAGGGTTGTGTTGCTTGCCACAGTTTAGATGGTAGCCCTAAAGTAGGCCCCAGTTTCAAAGGGGCTTTTGGGAAGAATTCAATGATGGATGATGGTACAGAGGTGAAGGTCGATGAGAATTACCTTCGAGAGTCTATTGTTAATCCGAATGTTAAGACTGTTAAGGGTTTTCCGAAGGCAGTGATGCCTAGCTTTCAGGGTCAATTATCAGAAGAAGACTTAACCGCCATCATTGAGTTTATTAAGAATCAAAAATAATAAAGAGGTAGAAGAGAATGGCAGCACATGTACAAACTGGAAAAAATTATATTAACGAATTTGCGGGGTTGAAGTCATGGCTTTGTTCCCTTGATCATAAAAGAATTGGTGTCATGTACGCTATTGCTGTCGGCATATTCTTTTTGGTGGGTGGTATCTTTGCTCTTCTTTTGCGGACAGAACTCTTTAGCGCTGGGCCCACGATCATGGGCGCTAATACTTATAATCAGGTGATGACTTATCATGGAGCGGTCATGGTCTTCATGGTGATCATTCCAGGGATCCCCGCTGTTTTAGGAAACTTTTTTCTGCCTCTCCATATTGGCGCTAAAGACGTGGCCTTTCCTCGATTAAATTTATTGAGTTGGTATGTTTTTATGGCGGGATCGATCTTAGCTATATCAACTTTGTTCACTTCTAAAATCGATACAGGGTGGACTTTTTACACTCCTTATAGCATCAGAACGAGCACAGCAACTGTAACAATGGTGGTCGCGGCCTTTATTATGGGAATTTCCTCCATCCTTACGGGCCTTAATTTTATAGCCACCACTCATACTTTGCGAGCACCAGGCATGACAATGGGACGGATTCCTTTGTTTGTATGGGCACTTTATTCTACAAGTATTCTACAAGTATTGGCGACACCCGTACTCGGGATTACTTTATTATTGTTAGTGGCTGAGCGCACGTTGGGAATTGGTATTTTTGATGCGGCATTAGGGGGCGATCCTGTGCTCTTCCAGCATTTCTTTTGGTTTTACTCTCACCCAGCTGTTTACATTATGATTTTGCCCGCTATGGGAATCATCAGTGAAGTGATTACGACATTTTCAAGAAAAACAATTTTTGGTTATACAGCGATTGCTTATTCAAGCTTGGGAATTGCCGCTGTGAGCTTTTTTGTTTGGGGCCATCACATGTATGTGAGTGGTCAGTCCGAAATAGCCAATGTTATATTTTCTGCATTAACAATTCTTGTTGGGGTTCCGACAGCAATAAAAATGTTTAACTGGACTGCGACCCTTTATCGTGGTTCCATACAGTTTACGACCCCCATGTTGTATGCTTTAGGATTTTTATTTTTATTTGCTATTGGGGGCGTGACTGGAATCATGCTGGCCTTAATTGGTTTGGATGTCCATTTTCATGACACTTACTTTGTGGTCGCTCACTTTCATTATGTAATGGTGGGTGGAGTTTTGATGGCTTTGATGTCAGGAATGTTTTATTGGCTTCCTAAAATGTCTGGCAAGATGTATCAAGAGTCTTGGGCTCGGATCTCATTTGTTTTTACCTTTATAGGATTTAACGTCACTTTCTTTCCGCAGTTTATTTTAGGATCTATGGGGATGCCTCGTCGTTATTTTGATTATTTGCCTATGTACGAATCCCTTAATAGAATTTCAACAATAGGATCTTATATGATTGGATTTGGATTTGTTGTTGGGTTAATCACAGTGATTCGAGCTATTTATTCTGGTCCGCCAGCTCCAGCGAATCCTTGGGGGGGCAAGACATTAGAATGGACAGTTGCGTCTCCTCCTCCTCACCATAATTTTGATGTTGAACCAGTTATTACAGCGGGGCCTTATGAGTACAGATAATAAAGCAATGGGAAGAAAGCATCATTTTGCGCATCACTTTAGAAGTGCAGAGCATGAGTATGAATCAGCAAAGCAGGGAATTTGGTTGTTCATGGCCACTGAAATTCTCATGTTTGGGGCTATATTTGCGGCTTATGCTATATTTCATTCGCTTTATCCGAGTATGTTTGCAGAGGGAGCCAGCCATCTGGATTGGAGAATGGGTTTCATCAATACCTGTGTGTTACTCGTGAGCTCTTGGACAATGGCAATGGCGATTCAGTCACTTCAAAGTGGTAAGGGTAAAAATGCAGCTCCATACCTTATTGTGACCCTTTTGTGTGGTGCGGGCTTTATGGTCATTAAGTATCTGGAATATACCCATAAGTTTCATTTAGGGCTTTATCCTGGCAAGTGGTTTACCTACGAAGGAGCCCAACACAGTAACTTAGCACTTTATTTCTCTTTTTATTTCGTGATGTCAGGGCTTCATGGAATTCACGTATTGCTAGGAATGGGATTAATTACTTGGGTTTTAATTCGAACTATGAGAGGTGAATTTGATGAACATTATTATACTCCTGTTGAAGGAGTTGGTATTTTTTGGCATATCATCGATTTAATCTGGATTTATTTATTTCCAATTCTTTACTTAATTGGCTAGGGGGAACTATGGCAAGCCATCAATCGACTCATCATGTGATTCCGGCAAAAGTTTTTGTAATTATTCTGGGAATTCTTTTGGTTCTCACGGTTCTTACTGTGGTATTTCATTCTATGCAATTGGGATCTTTGGCAGCTCCTGTTGCATTTATTATTGCGACAACAAAGGCTGTTTTAGTGATGGCGTATTTTATGCACTTGAAATACGATACAACAATTAATAAAATGATCTTTGGTACAGCATTCTTTTTCGTCGCTCTCCTTTTCATCTTGTGTGTCATTGATATTGCAACGAGAATTCCCGTTCAAAGCACTCTGTAAAAGCAAAGTTTGTGAGAGTGCTTGAGGGTTTACATCTCCATTTGATTTGAGCTTCAGGCACTTTTAAGCTCCTGGAGTCTCTTCAGATACGCTCTAAAGATTCACAGGGTGGGTGATATGTTAAAATCTTATTTTGAATTAATAAAAATAGGAATTGTTATTTTTGTTCTTTTATCAGGGGTTGCTGGTTATGCGGCTTCTTATTTTGTAGAGAGTGCTTTTGATTTAGATCATTTTCTGTCACTGGTATTAGGACTTTATTTTCTAAGTTCAGGGAGTTTAGCCTTAAACCAAGCTCAGGAGTGGCGGCAGGATCAGAAGATGAATCGTACTTCTAAGCGGCCCATTGCTTCTGGTAAGTTGACTCCATTACAGGGCTTTCTTATTGCCCTTCTTCATTTAGGCATTGGTTGTTTTGAATTGTATCGTGTTTCATCCACATCTTTGGCTTTTGGGCTTTTGACATTAGTGCTGTATAACGGAGCATATGTTTATATTTGGAAGAAAAAATGGGCTTTTGGGGCGGTTCCAGGAGCCATTCCGGGGGCTTTGCCTGTAACTATTGGTTATGTGGCTAATGATTCAAATTGGTATCGTCACGACTCTCTTTATTTATTTCTTATTTTATTTCTATGGCAAATTCCTCATTTTTGGATTTTAGCAGTTAAGTTTAAAGAAGATTATGCGAAAGGTGACTTTCCAGTGCTGCCCGTAGCGTTGGGTAATAAAAAGACTTTTTCACAAATTATTGGTTATACAGGGCTTTATCTTTTTGTGGCATTAGCGACTCCGTGGTTTTTAAATACGAGTTGGAGTTATCTTATCCTCATCGTTCCTTTTGTTATTTGCATTATAAAAACACTCTATGTTTATATAAAAACACAAGGTGAAAGATGGTTTGGTCTTTTTATGTGGCTTAATTTTAGTATGTTGGCCTTTATTTTCATTCCAGCCCTGGATAAATGGAGACATTTACTTCTTGTATTTATGTGAGTAGCAACTCATCTTGTATCTGATTCAGTGAGTTTAGATTCTAGTCTTATGGAATTAAATTAGGTTAGAGGAGAGGGTTAATCGATAAAAGAAAAGTATTCTGAACAGAGCAACAGTCTGTGATATTTTTGATGAGCTATGGATTGTAAATCAATTTTAAAATGGTAAGATTAGCGCTACTATAAGGAGGACTTTATGAAGAGATTATTTTGTTCTTTAATAGTTTTTGGTTTTTGTGGGAGTGCTTTCGGCGCTCGTTTTTTAACTCATAATATACAAAATTGCGATTTTTGGACCTCTTCTTATGGGCCGTCAGGAGGATATATTTGTTCTACTTGGCCCCAACATCTCCGAGTGCCTGATGCCCACTCATTAGGAACACAAATAGATGCCTTAGAAAAGCGTATTTTAGAACTAGAACAAAGGCTTGAGCAAATAGAAAGCCAAGAGGCTTCTAAGAGACAATGATTCGATTTGAATAAAATCTGAATCATTGGTGGAGGTTTTAAAAACCGATATTGATCAAAGGAGCAAAAGAGAAAAGGCCTTTATGATGAAAATTAGCGAGGCCTATTTGAATGCCATAAAGAGACTGTGTGATATTCACAAGACCAATTTGAAAGCCATAAACAACATTTGCTACATTATAGATGCCAGCTTGTATCCCATAGATCGTAGTAAAAGGGCTATAGTTTGTTCCAAGGCTCACTTGCAATCCTGAAAAAGAACTGCTGGCAGTATTAATATTGGCAAGACCACCCAATTGTAAACCAAAGCCTGAGACTTTATTTTTATTAATATTAGTGATCCCTGCAAGTTGAAGGCCTAGGATACGAGTGGTTCCATAGGTTAAATTAAAAATACCGGAGACTCCAAGTCCAATAAAATCCTGATCTGTGATATTGCCAAGCAGGCCTAAATCAACTCCATAGAGATCTCGATGGTGTCCCCAAAGTAAACTCGCTCGAACACCAGTGATGCTAAATTTGGCCGGTGGTATCTGAATGGGCGGAACAACACTGACTGAAATGGGGGAAAGAGCTGCATTTGCGCCAAAGGAAAAACTAAATATTAATAATATATAAATAAAAAATATCTTCATCGATTCATGATCATGAAAATTCTTCCAGAAAGAAATACGCGCTGCCTCCTAAAGTTATTTTTATCAGCATTGATCGATACCAAGTGATTGTTTCATGAACTAGGGCATTTTTTTCGGAGGGGGCGTGTCCCCTCCTGATTTATAATTATGTGGAATGAGAGACTAAAAGCTGATCACAATCAGTGTTTAAAGCCTTATATTTTTGATAGATATTCAACAGACATATAGGCAAAGCTTGTTGCTGGCACGGTATCAGTCGAAAGAATTCTAAATGGGCTTTGCAGATTTCCTTTAGGCCCCAAGTCCTCCAAAAGAATTTGTGCTTTTTTCCAGTTTTCGAGCGTTCCTTTGAGGTTGGGGGAAATCTCTCCCATCACAAGAATTGAAGCCGGAAGTTCTTTAATCTTTGAGGTTAGATAAGGACTAAATTGCTTGGCATCAGTAACGTAAATCTCATCAGGGTTCATTGGCTGAGCCGGCCAGGATCCAATGGCTTTATTTTTAAAGCCTAAGCCCTGTGATAAACCTTCTAATGTGTCTTTGGCTCCATCCAACAAAATAAAAGTGGGGGGTTGATTGTTTCCCAACTCTTTAATGATAGTTTGAATCTTATTTTTATCAGAAAGAGTTCCCATGATGACTCGAACACAGCTTTTAGGGTCCCTAATTTGGTGAGTTTTCCTGAAAGATTCATCGAGGCGTAAATGAGATTTATTTTGTTGAGACAATCTATTTCTATAAGCACATTTTAATTTCCGAATGATTTCTTCAGAAGCATCTTTAATGTTGGAGAGAGCAGGTTTTTCAACGTAATCGCTAGCGCCCGCATTCAAAGCTTGCAAAGCAAGAGTTGAGTCTTCACGAGAAACGCTGGAAATGATGACAACAGGTGGATGTCCGGGTTTAAAGTTTTTTTGTAGATATTCAACTCCATTTTGCATGGGCATGTGAATATCAAGGCTTACGATGTCTGGCTTCAACTCTCGAATTTTTTCACTGGCTTCAATGCCATTCGTGGCGCGTCCTATGACTTCAAATCCCCCATCTGTTTTGAGAATGCCTTCTAGTAAATTGAGAATACTAGAACTATCGTCAACACATAGAATTCTTAAGACTTCTTTTCTTTCTGGTACGGTCTGAGAAGAAGGGGGAGTCATATTGAAAGTGGCAGGAGCGCTTCCAGACGAGGGTTGAGGTTTTGTCAAAGAGTCGGGGCGACGAGTTGAGTTTTCTGCAGGTGCAGGGGGATTTTTTACATAGCTCGACGGTACTTGAGCGCTATGAGCGTTTGTGCTGGTAGAGGTTGGAGGTGCAGAGTATTGTGGCGTTGTGGGTGACCCATCAACAACGGAGACTTTTCTAAAAATAGAAGGGCCTCTGGAAACAATAGGAAGACCTAAGTTAGAGAGATTTTCAGATAAACCCACAATGTAATGTCCATGAGGTTCCAAATGTTTGATGAGCTCAGTGCTAGATTTTTTAATTTGATCTTGATCAAAATAGATAAAGACATTGCGGCAAAAAATAATATCAAAACGCTCACTGAAGTTTGGAGGAAAATTAAGAAGATTAATTTGCTTAAAACTGATGTGAGAGCGTAGAGTCGAACGTGCTTTAACATATTCAGAAACTTCGCCAGCGCCCCGATCCCAATGGTTATTGAGATAATTCATGGGAACTTCTTTTATATCCTTTCGAGTATAGACGCCATTGTATGCATGAGACAGTGATTCCGCATCGATATCGCTTCCCATCACATGGTAGTCAAGGTCTGGGGCCATTTGCTTGAGAGTGTAATCAAGAAACATAGCAAGAGAGTAAACCTCATGTCCCTTAGAGCAAGCGGCAGACCAAACGCGAATGCGTTTGTCTTGTCTTTGACGGACAATTGGAATGATTTCGGGTAGAGCATAGTCCTCAAGATATTGAAAATGCATGAACTCTCTAAAAAAGAAAGTATGATGAGTTGTTAGCAATGAGACTAAATTGTTAACCTCTGTATTTTGATTGGCTTTGAAGTATTGAAAGTAACTTTCTATAGAATCAATTTTTAAATCTAAACATCTTTTTTGTAGACGAAACTCAATCATAGACTGATGCTTACTAGTAAACTGATTACCAGTAATTTGGCTTATTATTTTAGCAATTTCATCGATGGCTTCACCTTTTTTTACGGGAGATGACTTAGCCTGTGACATATTGAGGGAGCCCTTCCTTGTCTTAGTTGATGTTCATTCTAAAAAATTTCTTTTTTATTCTATCGGATGTTTGGCAATGGAATTAATAAGATTATTAAAAATAAATTTTTACAGGACATTGGTCTTACATAAATAAATTTTAATTAATAATTAAAGGAATAAATTGTTTTTTCATGGAAAAGATCATTTACTTTAGTCGAGCTCGCATTTAATTTTCAAATCAGACGTGGATTCTTTTAAATTTCATTTCCGTAAGCAAGGAGATGGAGGTTTTGAGAGGCCTATAAAAAATGATGCTAGCGTCATGATGAGGTTATAATTTGGTTTAGCGTAGAGCTATGGTAGCAAGTCAGATAAAAGTAGTCTAAGCGATGATATTTTTCTTTGAACTCTTTGTTATGATTTCTTACAATAATGCAATAGCGATTGATGAAGTTATCTAAGGAAACGTTTTCACGAAATTCAAGGTTGGGGAGAAAGTAAAATGAAAAAAATCATCTTGTGGGGATGTGGGTTGGCAATTCTTATTTCAGGCTGTTCTGGAGCTCAAAAGACGAGACGAGATGAGAGAGAGCGCCTTGTACAATCAAAGGGTGTCTACTGTGATTTTGTAAGTGAATCCGATTATACGGACGTGGATATTGAGTTGAATCTTCGAATTGCGAAGAAATGTGATCCCTCTAAACCCTTTAATATCACCTCTCACAAAAGAGTGAGCGATAATCCTGGTGTTTTATATTGTTGCAATGTTAGCGGAAATTTTATTTCAGAGCTTGAATCTTCTTCAAAGCCTGAATCAGCGGCTGAAATGAAATCAACACAGTCTCCGGGATCCTCTAGCAAAGTCCCTACAACTAAGTAAAAGTGACAGGTAATCACAGTTGAACCAGAGTTTTGATCGATCACTTCTTTTAAGCTTATTGGCTCTAATGGGTTTAGGGATTGTTCAGATTTATTCATCGAGTTTTATTTTTGCGACAGAAATGTATCAAGATGGACATTATTTTGTCATTCGCCAAGGCCTCTCGATGTTGGTAGGAATTAGCGCTTTATTTATATCGGCGCATATTCCGTGGAAATATTGGAATCGTATTTTTTTAGGGCTTTGGGTTCTCACTTTTATCGCGTTATTATTGACGTTGGTCCCGGGTATTGGAGTCAAGGTCGGAGGCGCAAAACGATGGATTCATTTGGGGATCACTCGATTTGAACCCAGCGAACTTTTAAAGGTATTAATTCCGTGGTTGATTTCTTTTCTGTTCGTTCATTGGAAAGAACCTGGCCATTGGTCTAAAAAGCCCCATGCTTGGTTTCTTTGGATTGCTCCCTTCTTCGTATTGCTAGCTCAGCCCGACTTTGGCAGCTTTGCGCTTTTAACTGCTTTAACTCTTATTACATTATTTATCGTTGGATTTTCACGGAAATACTTCTTTGGACTTGTGTTGATGATGATCCCCCTCTTCACTTTTTTAATTGTGAAATATCCTTATCGATTAAGGCGAGTTGTCGGTTTTTTAAATCCTTGGGCAGATCCATCTGACTCGGGCTTTCAATTGATTCAAAGTTTATTGAGTGTCAGAAGCGGAGGTTTTTGGGGGCAGGGGTTGGGAGCTGGACAGGGGAAGTTATTTTTTTTACCGGAGGCGCATACGGATTTTACCTTGGCTGTCTTTGCAGAAGAAACAGGGTTTATTGGAATGTCTTTGCTTTTTCTTCTCTATGGTTTTGTTTTTTTCAGAACATTTCAAATCGGTTTGTACATTAAGAATTTGCAAAGTCGAATTTTTGTTCTTGGTGTGTCATTTTTATTTGGTTTAAATAGTTTATTTAATATGGCAGTGGTATTAGGGGTTCTTCCAACCAAGGGATTGACTCTTCCTTTTCTTAGTTACGGCGGGAGCAGTTTGGTGTGTTATTGTTTTGCCTTTGGGTGGGTATTAAATATGGAAAGGCAACAAGCGGAGTTCTCTTAATGAAAAAGATATTTTTAATCGCTGGTGGTGGTACGGGAGGACATATTTATCCTGGTGTCGCTATCGCCAGAGCCCTCGAAAGTTTGGATACTAATATAGAGGTGGAGTTTGTTGGGTCTAATCTTGGATTGGAAAAAAAGATTATTCCCCGAGAAGGTTATAAACTACACACCCTGTCGGCGGGAAAATTAAATTACAAAGGTTCTTTCTTTAGCAAATTTTTGGGCCTTATCAAAGTGGGATTGGGGCTCTGTCAAGCCGTATATTTGATCTTTAAAACAAAGCCTAGTGGTGTTTTAGGCGTGGGTGGCTATGCCTCTGCTCCTTTAGTATTAGCATCTGCTTTATTGAGAGTCCCAACTTTTATTTGGGAGCCCAATGCTCACCCGGGACTTGCGAATCGGTTTTTATCTCGATTTGTATCAAGGGCTTTTGTTGTCTTTGAAGCAGCTAAAAAACATCTTAAATCAAAAGAAATATATTTAGTTGGGCTGCCCGTGAGATCAGAGTTGGAAGGATTGTCTGAGAAACGTGATTTCTCAGGGGATTTTAATGTGCTTTGTTTTGGAGGAAGCCAAGGTGCGGGTGCGCTAAATAGTATTTTTGAAAAAGCGGTTCGTACAGAGTCTCAATGGTTGCATCAAGCGAGGTTGATTCATCAAACGGGTGTTTCGGATTATTCAAAAGTGAAGTCCACGTACGATCAGTCCGTTTTTGATGTCAAGGTGTATGAATATTTGTTTGAAATGGAACAATATTATTCTTGGGCGACAGTGGCTGTATGTCGCTCGGGCGCCAGCACTATTGCAGAGCTTGCCGCGGTTGGAATGCCATCTATTTTAATACCTCTTCCCACCTCAGCGGATGATCATCAAAGAAAAAATGCAAAAGTTTTGGCGGATCAAGGAGCCGTTATTTTATTAGAGCAAAAAGAATTTACTCCTGAAAAGCTCAATGAACTTTTATTAGATTTGCAAAAAAATCGAAATCATCTGAAAAGCTTGTCTAACAATATAAAATCAATTCACCAGCCTTTTGCGGCAAAAGTGATTGCACAACATTTATTGAAGGCATTGGTTATCGTTGGATAAATAAAATGATTAAGGACAATTGATTATATGAAGTTAAAAACAAGTAAATTTCATTTTGTGGGAATCGGTGGCATTGGAATGTGTGGCTTGGCTGAGCTTTTCAAAAATATGGGAGCTCAGGTGACAGGAAGTGATATCATGGAAAATGCAAACACCGAGCGTTTAAAGTCATTAGGTATTACGGTGTTTAAAGGCCATCGAGGAGAAAATATTGGCGATGTAGATGTGGTTGTTTATTCGAGCGCCGTACATTTTCAAAATCCAGAGATCGCTCAGGCAAGAGCTCGAATGATTCCTCTTATTCCAAGAGCTGAGGCTTTAGCTGAAATTATGAGATTTAAAAGAGGTCTTGCTATTGCGGGGACCCATGGGAAAACTACGACAACGAGTATGGTGGCGTCTATTTTTCTTGAAGCTCAGGCGAGTCCTACGATCGTAGTGGGAGGCCGATTTGAAAAAATTCAATCTACAGCACTCTTAGGTCAAGGAGAGTGGCTGTTAGCTGAAGCGGATGAAAGCGATGGGAGTTTTTCCAAATTAGCACCGGAGATCGCAATAGTGACGAATATCGATGCGGATCACTTAGACTACTATAAAACCTTTGAAAATATTGAAAAAGCTTTTTTTGATTTTGCATTAAAAATTCCCTTTTATGGTGAAGTGATTGCGTGTGGTGATGATAGCTCTGTTCGACAGACTTTTAAAAATTTTCCTAAACGAATTTTATATTATGGTTTTCATAATCATAATGACGTGGTGATCAAGGGTGAAAAAGGACATTATGAACTAATCAAAGATTCAAAATCATTGGGAAAATTTAAAATCAATATTCCTGGGTTGCATAATGCCCTTAATGGAACGGCGGCGATATTGGCTGGTTTAGTGGCTGGTTTCGACTTTGGAACTTGTGCTAAAGGTTTGGAACATTTTGGCGGTGTTGATCGTCGTTTTCATTTTAAAGGGGAAGCTCGGGGTGTGAAAGTGTATGATGATTATGGTCACCATCCCACAGAAGTTAAGGCTGTTTTACAAGCCTTTAAGGAGAAATACCCAGAAAATAAATTAACGGTGATTTTTCAGCCTCATCGTTTTTCAAGAACGCAGCATTGCTGGAGTGAGTTTACGAGTTGCTTTGGGCTTGCTGATGAGTTGTTGCTCTTGGATATTTACCCAGCAGGAGAGCCTCCCATTCCTGGTATTACGAGCGCTAAGTTAGCCGAAGAGATTAAAAATACGAACTGTCGTTACTTTATTCGTTCTAATGAGGCAGCTCAAGAGTTATCCATGAAATCCACTAAGGGTCAGATTTTTTTAACTTTAGGAGCTGGTGATGGATGGAAATTTGGGATGGAACTTTTACAACACTTAAATCGGCTTTAAGAGGACTAATTAAAAGTTGCTCTGACTGACACTGTAAGGGATCGAGATAAGGTTTTTTTGATCTCGACTAAAGTAGATGGAAGCTAAGAATCCCAATTATTTTTTGGATATTTTTCTAGAATAAGCTAATCTGGTTCTATTGAGGAGGGAGTTGCATTATGGCGGATTCAAAATCATCAGGGGCAGACACAGTTGTTAAGGTGGTATTGGTTTTCTTTATCAGTTTACTCTCGTTTTCTATTGGAACTTTTGTGGGGAAAAAGTTCAGTGACAATCAACACAAAATGGCGAATTTAGAACCTCATAAGCTGAACAAAGAAAATTTAAATCAGGAAATAGCAGGATCATTGCACCGTGAATCTCAAGAAAATGAAAGTTCGCAGAATTTAGCCGCTACAACGGAGGGCGAAAAATCTAAAAATCTTATGGATGAAGAAGAGCTAACTGAAGAGCAAGCCTTAGCTTTAGAAGAAGAGATGGTGGGTGAGAGCCATTCCAAAACAAAGGGGCATAAGGCTAAATCAAATAATACTAAAAATGAAAGCGCTCAAAGTGAAAACTCACGTAAATTGGCGAGAATGATTGCCAGTGAAATGGCTCAAAAAGGCATTGGTAAATACACAGTTCAGGTAGCCTCTTATTCAAGTCAAGAGGAGGCGGAAAAAAGAGTTAAGGAGCTAAAAAACTTGAAATTTGAGTCTTTTTCTACGGAAACCACCATTAAAGGGCACCAATGGTATCGTGTGAATGTTGGTTTGTTTGCTACCATTAAAGAAGCGCAAAGCCAAAAAACACAATTAGCCGATCAAGCTAAAATAACTAACGCAATTATTCAAAAGATCAGCAGTAGTTCCAATAATATGAGAGTACCGAGCTCTTCGGATCAATAATCATTCATGGAAGCAAAAAAACAAACTCAACATCATGAAACTATGAGTGATCCTTCTCCTCACAACATAAAAGACAGTAGCAAAAAAGGAGTGTCTGGCACGCTTGAAAAAATGCTTCGGCGTTTTAAAAATTTAATGCACATTGTGATGGTAATACCATTGTATGCGCTGGTGTCTGTTATTCTAGGAGGGTCTTTAGTCCCTGGAGTTCTCATTATTCGTTCGGCTCATCGATGGGGGATTCAATTTTCAGAAGTTATTTATGCTTTCATTTTAGGTTCCTCCATTGTGACCTCTTTTTTCGTTTGTGGTTTCTCCGCCATGATTATTTTACCTATTCTTAATAAAATTTTGGTTGGAAGTCTTAAAGCGTGGAAAGGGCCTTACTACTCTTTAGAGGCCGTTAAGTGGTATATCCACAATGGTATTCTTTACATGTTGAGATATTCTTTTTTAGAATTTGTGACGCCATCTCCTTTCAGCCTTTGGTTTTACAGGGCGATGGGAATGAAAATTGGTGAGGGCACGGTGATTAACACGACTCATATTTCGGATCCCTCACTCGTAGAGCTCGGGAAAAAAGTAACCATTGGGGGCTCTGCTACGATTGTGGCTCACTACGGCCAAGGAGGTTTTTTAGTGCTGTCTCCTGTGGTGATTGATGATGAAGTCACTATTGGTTTGCGTGCCACGATTATGGGTGGAACGAAGATTGGAAAAGGTGCAAAAATTTTACCTAATTCAGTGGTTATGCCTAAAACAGAAGTTCCCTCTCGAGAAGTTTGGGGAGGAGTTCCCGCTCACAAGCTTGATTTAAAGAAAATGGTTCAGTCAGAAGGTCAGTAGAAATGGAGAGAGAGGGTTTCGCTTTCCCAGCGATTAAAGCCATCTCTCTTCTGTGGGTGTGATATTAACGCTTATAAAAGTATTAAAGAGATTGTGCCGGATATCCTGAAACTGAAGCAGATCCATTCCATCGGTACAAATTAGAAGTGTCCTCCCAGTCTAAATAATCTTGATTTGGAAATGCCGGATAATCAGTTTCGTTCCCAGCGATATCGTCCTCATTGCCTGTTGGCTCGGTTGCTTTTATAAGAGCCTCAGCTGTATTCCATTCTCGAATGCGCAATCGAATTCGAGCAGAAACCTCTTGTGCTGTGTCCATACACAAAACAGTGAAGTATCGAGGATCCATATAATTTGTGTAAAAATTATTTCCGGGAGGAAAGTTATAATCAAGAATATCTTGATAGGGTCTGGGCGTTGCTCCTTGCGTATAGTTGGCGAGATATCGGGACGACAGCAATTTTTTTACTAATAAGCTGGCAATTTCAAAGTTTCCAAAATTAGGTTTTACTTCGGATTTTGTCTCTGACGCTAATGTCAGGTTAGGTGTCAATATGCCAAAAAGATCTAAGGGTGATATTGAATTTGTACTTGTTGCTATCAAGGGGCTTGCAATCTCGACATGCTCTTTCATGCGCCAGATAATAGGAGCAGGGAATCCGCTTTCGTAGAGAGGATGTAGCTCCATAGCGGGTCCAGCGAGGCAGCTGCCTCGTTTCCCACCCCAGCTAGCTCGAGAATTAAGGTAAGTCGTTTTTGACCCTCCACCATCATCAGGTTCAATGAGAATAGTTGTTAAATTGTAATCACCTTCGCAGCAGTTTGGGCCCGCAGGAGTTTGAGCGGTATAATCAAAACCACAGCGAATTTTTCCGTTATTGGCTTCGAAATAATTATTGGGAGTTGTTCCATTGGCGTAAAAGGCTTGGGCGGACCAGTTGCCAGGAGGACTAACTCTATCGTCTGTGATGACTACCACTGCGGGTTCAATGGGAGGGGTGGGGGTGCCATCGGTTCGGGGAGACTCATATTGATAAAAATAAGGGGCCATCGTTAAGACATAGGGGCATTTCGTGTGCGCGGGGACGTTATATTGGAGATTCATTCCCAAATGCATGAGATCAAGCTCTGTGGTCTCTGTCGTGCACATGATATCTCTATCCGCAGGATTTACTGCATCGAGATCCACCTGGCAGAGATCAGGCCAGGTTCCTGTTGTTACATCTTTATGAGTGTATCTAGGGGCTCCAGTAACTGATTTGTGATGAAGCCATAAAAAGTTTTTGGGGGGAGGGGAGTTTCCTGTGCCATTTGTGCCTCCAATATCAGAAGGAAAATCGGAAGAGCCGATGGTATTTTTCCTATTGCAAGAAATGAGGCCAAAAAGAAGAAAAAAACTCAAAATAACAGATCCAACAAGCTGAACTTGTGAATTCTCTAATGGAATTTTGTTTTTCATAATAATAGAGTCTCCTTGGGCTCAATTACACCATCAACTATTTTTGTTTTCAAATTATAATTTATTGAGCTTTTGAAATTAATGATGTGGTTAATCCATTAGGAATAGCAATCCCACCCATATAGTTTCATTGCCGGTTGAGCTTTAGCGCAGAAATTCAAATTTTAATAATAACTGCATTTAATATCAGGCAATACAAGGATCAATGAATTGAGATGTATTAAAAAAGAGAAGAATAAAATTATTTATTTTTGTAAATTATCTAAGATTCAATATGTGCTTATCTTTGAAAAATTTATTTTTTTATCTTTAAGTTCAGCAGCATTTTAAACCATGTTGAGTATTTTCTTGACTTGATTGCCACTTCAAGATAGTGCCCTTGAGTGAAAAGGAGTTTCTCAGAAACTTTAGGGATGATATTGATTTTATGAATGTAAATGGTAAAAAAAATAAAGAAGGAGAAACAATTTATGCGTAAAACAAGTGTTATTTTTGGTATTGTTGTAATGATGTTTAGTTTTTTACAGTTAGAGTCAGCTGAGGCTCAACGTCGCTCTGATGGGCGATCGCGTTTTTGTGCTGTTTTGTACGAACATGAAGATTTTCGTGGTTCCCGTTTAGTTATGCGAAATGGAGAAAGCATTAGTAATTTTAAGGCCCTTATTCCTAATTTTAATGATTTTATTTCATCCGTTGAGGTGAACAGAGGGTGTTCTGTGACTCTGTATCAACATATTCGATTTGGTGGTTTCTCAAGAACTTATGATTATTCCACAGCATGGGTGGGTAATCGTGAAAATGATGAGTTTAGTTCGGCAGAGTGTTATTGCCGTCGTTAATTCATTATTGATATAGTCGCATTATTTTACTTCGTCGGAATGTAAGAAATTGGCGAAGAATCTAAAATAAGAATTGGCGGAAACGTGGATGCGTTATCCGCCATTTTTTTTGCTGTGATAATCTGATTAAGCGCAGAACATTAATCAAAAATAATTATGGTTTTATGTTGTTAAGGTAGGTTCCTATTTCAGTGATGATTTTCATGGGGATTTCGTGTCCTCCTTGAAAGCGAATGAGTCGTCCTTTCATTCCGGATTGAGTTAAAATAGTTTCAATTTTTTGTGCTCCTTTAATCGATAAAATGGGATCGTGTTCACCATGAGATAAAAAGAAGGATTTTCCAGCGCGATTTTTTGCTTTTTCTTTCCAGTCGTTGATTTTTAGACAAGTTCCTGAAAGAACGATGAGTCCCATGGGCGACTCAGGTGCTTGTAAGTATAACTCTGTGGCTAACATAGCTCCTTGACTAAACCCTCCCAGAATCACTTTATTCCATGGTACCTTGAGCTTAGACAGCATCTCTGAGGCTTTTTGATAGGCTAAGGTTAAGCCTTTTGGCTCAATTTGACTAAGGTCTCTGGGGACTCCTGTCAATTGTGATTTTTGCAGTTCCTCCATATCTATGGGCCACCATGCACGACCCATAGAACTCCAATCAATAGGAATTTCGAGAAAACCTTCAGGGAAAAGCCAGTTATAAGAAAGAGAAGTTTGAATACTCTCAGCCAAGGGAGCTAGATCATGAGCATCGGCCCCGTATCCATGGAAAAGAACAATCCAAGGAGCATCGTCATTTTGAATAATATCAACACATTTTAACGATCCTAATTGTCTCATAAAATCACACAAATCCTATCTTATACTCACTTATTTCTCAATGTTTGGATCACTGTTTTGCAGAGGGTTGGGTGTATTTTTGCAATTCCTCATAACCAGGTAGGCTTTCAAGGTTGGGAACTACTACAATTTCAATTCTGCGATTTTTAGCTCTGGATTCAGGGGTGTCATTGGGTGTTACGGAATGAGTTTCAGCAAAGCTGGCGGCACTCACTCGGTTGGGCTCTAACCCACTTTCAATTAAATTTCTGACAACAGATAGAGCCCTTGCAGAAGCCAGTTCCCAATTAGAAGGAAATACAGCTGTTTTAATTGGAATATTATCTGTGTGGCCTTCGACTTGATATTGTTTTTTTGGAATCTCGGCTAATCTTTTTGAGATCTCAGCAATCGTTTTTTTTCCTTCCGCAGATAAAGTTGCAGAGCCAGAAGCAAATAAAATATCCGAACCCAGGCTCACCATCATTTTGCCATCTTCAATGCGAACACTGAGGGTTCCGCTATCGGTCAAAGATTTGAATTTTAACGTCAGATCCTTGAATTCTTGAATCAATTTTTGTTCTTGAGCCCGTCGCTCTTTCATTTCAGCCATAGCTTTGTTTAATTCATCTAAGTTTGTTTTTAGTTGACCTCTATCTTTGGTGATGGAAACAAGTTTTTGTTCCAGCTCTTGGATTTGAGTATTGCTTTTTGTTAAAAGTTCATTTTTAGTTTTGAGTTGCTCTTCATAACGATTGACTTCATCGACGTGCTTTGATTTTGAAACGCAAGAAATTTGACCTAATGCTATGGCAGCCACGAACAACGACACAAAACTCTTCATGCTAAGACTCCTTATAAAAATGGTTATGATGGGATGGAACTATCAACATCGTTCACTTTATCCATTCTTTTGCTTTGTTCCTTTGGACCGTAACTTGCGTGAAGTCAGCATTGTCTTGCTTGGAAACTGTGGCTTTGGTCTGGTAGAGTGAACGACACTGGTTGTAATAATTAAGGATTGTTAAATTTTACTTTAATGTCAAGTTCTGATGGCTGAATAGTATTGGTTTAGTTGCTCTTGTTGTTTCCAATAGTTTGGGGTGCAGAGTGTGTATGAATATCAAAAACGCCAATCCTCGACATCCAAAAACTCTTAATCGATAAAGTCATGGGCTTGGAAAATGTTTACAGCGCAATGTTTAAAAAAAATTTGCTTAGCAGAATGGCGGCTCTGATAGAGATATTTTAAATATTGTGATAATTTTTGGAATATTTTTTATAAGTTCAAAATTTTTTAATAGGGTGAGCTTTTAATTTACTGGTAGAAGATTGAGTCGTGTCAATGATCAATGGTCGTTATATCTGTGTTAAAGATCTGACACCTGTCAAAAAGTTGTGTGTAAGTTTATAAAATTCAATTAAAATCATTTATTTTTGCCAGTTTTAGTGGGCATCTAGGTTGAGCTTTTTGAAAATTTCTATTAAACTATTATTATGTATTGTGGAAGAATCGTTGGTGAATGCTGTCAAATCCAGGCTGTTGCATGCAGTTTGATTGAGCGAAGGAATGTCTTTGCTTTCAGGCGGATTTTGGGCAGTATAATGGAGGGCCATTGTTTCGCAATAATGATTGTTTAGAGGGAATAAAATGGGAATTTATCGATTCATTTCATTGTTAGCATTCGTTTACTTCTCTTTGTTCGAGGGAGTGCACGCTAATATTCCCGTATTGAAATCCCTATTGCCTGATTCGTCTATTATTTATAACGAAGGATTAGAATGGTCTCCGACGGATTATAAAAATCAAGGGGAAGTTTTGGGATTTGAAGAAGGAGTTTTTGTTCCTTCTAAAAAACTACAAACAGCAGTGTCTTTTTGGATTAAAATATATACAGAACTATCAAGTAGCCAAGGTCTTATTCACGACATAGACAATCTGGGTGTTGCCTATGAAAAAGTCGATTTTGAAAGCATTAATAAGAATATGGAATGGAGTGAGAGTCAGAAAATAAAAGAAAGAGAATCTTTGGTTGAGGAAAGAAAAAAACAAATTTTATTAAGCCTTAATAAGTTGTCAGAAAACACTCCAATTGAAGAACTCACAGACTATGATCGTGCAATTTTGTCTCTTTGGGAAAAAAATGGAGGCAAGTCCGCGATTGCACCTGCGGCACAATTATCAAAATTGCGTTTTCAGTTAGGTCAGAGCGACCGTATGAAAGAGGCTATTTTTCTTTCTGGTCGTTATTTGCCGATGATGGAAAAGATTTTTAAAGAAGAGGGGTTGCCGTTACAGTTAACTCGTCTTGTATTTGTTGAAAGCTCTTTTAATATTTCAGCTCGATCTAAAGTGGGAGCCAGTGGTCTTTGGCAAATCATGCCTTCGGCTGCTCGCGGCCGCTTAAGGATGAATAAAGAAGTGGATTTTAGAAATCACCCTCAGCAAGCGACTGAACTTGCAGCAAAAATTTTAAAATTTAATTATGGACTGTTGGAATCCTGGCCGTTAGCGGTGACAGGCTACAATCATGGGCCTTATGGAGTAAAAAGGCTTGTTGAAAAAAATCAAGAAAAAAGCCTGGAGGTTTTGATAGAATCGGCTGAAGGACGCCGTTTTGGTTTTGCTTCAAGGAATTTTTATACAAGTTTTTTAGCAGCGCTGGAAGTAGAAGCTAAGGCTACTGAATATTTTCCTGGGCTCAAGAAAGATAAGCCTTTTGATCTTGTAGAATTAGAGTTTAAGAATAGCATCTACTTTAAGGATTTAGTGCAGGCATTGGGAAGCAATGGTGATTTGGCTCAGACTTATAACCCGCATCTTCAAAAAATAGCATATTCGAATAAAATAAAATTAGGTTCTAAGAGTCGATTGATGGTGCCTAGACATCAAAAAGAGCAAATTGAAAAACAATTGTTGGGAAAATCATCAGATAAAGTGGCAGAGGAAGCTCCTTCTCCTCGCTTGAAAACGCAAGATAAAAAATCGAAGAAAGTTGTTGTCAAATCAGCATCGGTATCACCCAAAAAAGAAAAACGACCAGCAAAAGACACAGCTAAAAATATGCGTAAAGTTTCCTCTGATGAATTGAATGATACAAAAAAATACCGCGTAACCCGTGGAGATACTCTTTACGGGATTTCTCGTCAATTTGGAGTGAGTTTGAACTCTCTATTATCATTAAATGATTTAAGACCAACGCACAATATTCAACCGGGACAAATCATTCTTATTCCATAATAAAAAGGCGATAAGTGAGTTCAGTTCTTAGCCTCAGGAATGATTTTCTGACTTTAGTGAGACAGCTGATAACTCAAAGGACTAAAGGCTCATTGGGGGCGATGTTTTATAACGTACGATGTGTAATGAAGAATTTTTCACCTGGTTTTAGATTAAAATTATTTATTTTCTCTTTGTTATCAATTTCGAGCTTGTAGTTTCCAGCAGGAACAGGCAATCGAAAAATTTTGAAAGCTCTTGGAAGGGTGGACCATTGCCTTAAATCAGCTCGGTCTGATACATACATGGCCATGAGAGCAATATCGCCGAGTAATCTGTTATCTTTTCGGATTTGCTCGGCTACGACTTCTTTTACAATGGCTCCGCCAATCCTTCTGGCAATCAACGATGCATATTGGTCTTCTAGGCTATTAATTGCCACCCTTTCAACACTAAAAAGAGTTTCGTCATTTTTAAAAGATTCAAAGGTTGATAGAGGTACGGAGTTCATTAGAGGAAAAAGTTTGGGAGTGATATTTAATTTTGCTGACCAGACAGGGTACATTGCTGGATATCTAAAGCTTTCTGGTCGAAAATTTTTTCGAGGTCCCCATCCTTGTTGATAAACAACAATGACTTCAGACATTTTATTATTTTTCCAAGAGATGTCTTCTTTAATTTCTGGAAATGCTGCTTTCCATTTCTTTGCGGCCTCCATGCGCCCTGCTTTGAGATTTGAGCGAATGAGGTCTTCTCTTAAGGGCTGATAATGAGGCTCTATCTTATAGACTTGTTCATAAGCGATAGCGGCATCATCCCAATTTTTATTGGCTTCATAAATAATGGCTGAGAGATACAGGGCTAAGGGATTGTCAGTGAACTTACGTTTTGCTTCTAGGCGAAAACGACGTAATTTTTCATTTAAACGCCGGACTTCCACCATGGCGCTGTCCAAATCACCTAAACAAAGAAAATTTATTGCCGTCATGGCATTGATCAATACAACTTCAAAATCTTCACCCTTATACTGAACCATCTCCTCGCCGAATAAGAAAGAGCCTGACTCCAAGCTTAAAGATGTATAATCCTGAATATCTGCAAACTTATCAGCCTGTAAAAAGTATTTATTGCTCTCGGTGTAATTACCGTTCATTTGAAGGGCTGTTGCATAATCTAAAAGGTAAATTAATTGATCATTGCCAGGCTGATCAGCCAATGCTTTTAACTGGGAGAGAGCCTCAGTAAATTGCCCATTTTGCAGTAGGGTCCGCGCCGTACCTATTTTACCTTGATAGGTGGCGCAAGAGACTAAGCCCAAGGCGATGAGAGGTAAGAAAAATCGCATGAGTTCCTTGTGGGAAATAAATTATAAGCCTATGGTTTTCTTTCTATAGAGCTTACGAATTTGTTTATGGTCTGTCCATTCAATCACTCCCGTTTTAAGGCTTGTCAGGTTTAAAGTAATTTTATAGTAAACGGTTTTGTCTTTACCCGCTTCTTGAACGATACTATCCAATCTTCCATTGACGATGAAGTCAGGCCCTTTTTGATTGCCAGGACCTTTCTTGGTGTCGGATGAAACCCGGCCGCTATTTTGGTATTCATACTCTTGATCGATATCCCCACGAGCTTCTTTGTCAATAAAAGAGAGCTTTCCTGATTTCATGAGTTCCACGCGAACCATATCCATAATGGATTGAGTATCAATATGTTCGGAGGTTTTATTTTGTAATTGGGTGACCATGACAATGGGGCGGCTTTTGGCGCCTGAAACAATTGGATGAGCAACGAGGCTTGAAACCATGGTTTTTACGGTTTCTTGCATGTCACTTTCTGACCATTCATCAGTGAGCAAATTCGTGTTCTCTATGTTTTTGTCATAACTGCCTTTTACAAAAGCTTTTGGACCGCAACTTATTAAAAAAGAACAACCCAATGATGCCACAATAAATAAATATAATTTAATTTTATGATTAAAAGCTGGTTTCATGAAGACCTCCAAAAAGTGTAAATTCACCTTAATTTTCAATTATTCATGGACGAAGTTTAGACCGCAATCCGCATCACGTCACTCAAATCTATTTTATGAGGCATTGATTTGGGGATTTTCTTTGCAAGAGATCATCTTCATGAAAGATGAAAGAATTAAAATAGTGTCTAGCTCCTGGGCCCATCATGTTTTGAAAAAAAACATGTGTCAGGACGTTGAAGAGCTTTGGTGTCTAGCTCTTGGACCTAGCTTAGATCTCATTGCGATCCAGATGATTTTTAGAGGTACCGTGGATGCTTGTCTTGTTCATCCAAGAGATATTTTTCGCTTTGCCTGTCTTCAGAATGCTTCGCAACTAATCATTGCTCATAATCATCCAAGTGGTGATTTGACTCCATCCAAACAGGATATTGAATTCACTCATCGAATGATCAAGTTAGGTCAGATGATGGAAATTCTGGTTTTGGATCATTTAATCCTTACAAAAAAACATTATTTAAGCTTGGTTGAGTCTGGTTTATTGGATTTATGAAGAATTTAACGGTTTGGAATGGCGTTAGGATCAAAAATACTAGGTTCGTTTTTCTTAATGATTTTTTTGACGCTTTTAACCTTATACTCATCATCAATTTCTACAAGATAACCTTCTTCCCTTGCCTTTTGGATAATAGAGTCGGCTAAAGAACGTTTGTAATCTTCGCTTTGCATTTTTTGAGCAATACCATCGACGATTTCATCTTGAATTTTTTCGCTTAAGCTTCGCTTGATTGAGGTCGATTGCAGGTAGTTTCTCAGGTCTTTTCCCACAAGTTCATTAATGGAGTCTTGATCGAAACTGATAGGAAGATCATCAAAATTATAAACAGGATTAACCCGTGGCGTTTGATAAATGGAAGGGGCGGTGAGGATATTAAGGTTTTCCGCATTTCTTTTTTCAATTTCCTGCCGATCATAAACTTCCCTCAAATGTTTATTGATCAAGTCGAGGGGTTTTGCCGAAGGATCTCCTTTTAGATTGGTAGATTCCTCTGGTACCCAAATAGAATCAGTTGAATCAAAACTAACGATAGCCAAAATTAAAAAGAAGAGCCCTGACAAAAATAAGGCAATGGCTGTATCTCGAGTCAATCCATTCTTCATTCCCAGGATTCCTTTGAAAAAGTCCCTAAGATTCCTTCTGGGATATCAAAGGATTTCATCAGTTCGTATTTTTGTACGACAGGGTTATACTTTATGATATCCAGGCTTGCGACAAAATCATAGTTGTAACTGGGTATAATGAGTTCTAAATAGGGATCATCGTCCAGATTGGCGACGGCTAAATTGGTGGCTTCTCCCATAAAACTAACATATCCATCAATGGTTCCGGGCAACTCTATTGTTTGCAATAATTGATAAGAACTGCTTTGAAGAGTATCAACTAGTTCCTCAGGCACTGCAGTAGAATAAAGCTCAATGTATAAATTTCCTTTTTCGCTAACTTTAAAAACAGAGATCGGGTTTCCTGTTCGCTCTAAGTCTTCAACCAGAGTAGCTAAAATTTTTCGGTCAGATCCCCAAATCATGGAGCGGAGTTGATGCCGCCAATGGGGAAGAAAAAAAGCAGATAATAAAATAAATAGAAGAACTCCTAAAATAAAAGAGAACACTTTAAAAGTTGAAAAAGTTGATAAGCGCGCTTTGCGAAGGATCATTTCCATTCTAATTTAGAAAACTTTCTTGCGTCGGCTAGACGGTTGAATGCGTAAAACATCTCTGTATTTTGCGACTGTTCTTCGGGCAATGACTAAGCCCTCTTTTTTTAGAAGATCCACAATTTGTTGGTCTGACAGGGGTTTTTTTGGATCTTCTTTGTTAACCATATCTTTTATTTTTAACTTCACTGCTTCGCTGGCGAGAGAGTCTCCTTCAGAACTACTGATTCCTGAATTGAAAAAATATTTTAACTCAAAAATTCCTTGGGGTGTATGTACGTATTTGCTGGACGTAACTCTGGATACTGTCGACTCATGCATTCCAATGTCTTCTGCAATATCCCTTAAAATCATTGGTTTTAAAAATGCGGGGCCTTTGTCAAAAAAGTCTTTTTGGTATTTTACAATGCTTTCTGAAACCTTAAAAATAGTTCGATTTCTTTGGTGAATCGACTTAATCAACCAAATGGCTGATCGCAATTTGTCTTGAATATAGTCATGAGCTTTAGGATCATTTTTTTTAGATTCTCCGGAGTTTTTCATGACATTTTTATATAAATTAGAGACACGCAGTCGAGGGAGGCCGTCTTCATTGAGAGAGACTAAATAGTCATCGCCGACCTTATAGATATAAACATCTGGGGTGACGTAATGGACGTCATGAATAGCATAACTACGGCCAGGCTTAGGTTCCATAGAATAAATAATTTTACAGAGTTCATGCACATCGCCTACAGGAATTTCCATGGTTTTGGCAATAGCATCAAAATGTTTTTTTTCCAGATCTTTGAGGTGATTTTGAATCAACTGGACCAGATCGTGCGTGTCTTCTTCCAAATGCTTTGCTTGAATGATCAGGCACTCTTTCAAATCTCGAGCACCGACGCCGGGAGGATCAAATTCTTGCACGAAGGGGAGGATTTCTTCTAAATCTTGAACAGTGACATTCTCATCTTCAGCAATTTGGTCAAAAGAAGTTTTAATGTAACCATCATCATCAACATAATTAACTAAAATGGTTGCCATTAGTTCTTCTTCATCATTGAAACCGGCCATTTTAACTTGCCACTGTAAATAATCATGAAGTGTTTGCTGAGTGGGCATGACATTTTCATAATTCATGATTTCATCAGAGTTAACGTGGTTGTTTTGCATCAATGGTTTAGAGCTGGCTTCGTAATAATTTTCCCAGTTAAAATCATCCTCACGTCGTAAATCATCTTGAGAGGATTCCTGTGTTTTTTCTATTTCTGTGGCAGCTTCTTTAGTAGCTTTGAGATCATCCTCTTTGAGTTCCATAACTTCTTCTAGAATAGGATTTTCTTCTAATTCTTTACGGACAGCAGACTCAAGTTCCATGCGTGAGAGTTGGAGTAGTTTGATGGCCTGTTGTAATTGAGGTGTCATCCTCAATGTTTGTTGCATACTAAGAGACTGACTGAGCTTGGCCATGTTAGCCCTTTCCTATAGCTTAAAATTCTCTCCAAGGTAGTATTTCTTGGCTATTTCACTTTCTGTGACGACCAATGGAGTTCCTTCTACTTGAATTCTACCATCTTTTAGCAAATATGCATAATCACAAATTCCCAAAGTCTCACGAACGTTGTGGTCTGTAATTAAAATCCCAATATTTCTGGACTTTAGTGTACGAATAATATTTTGGATATCATTGACTGCAATGGGGTCAATTCCGGCGAAAGGTTCATCCAGCAATAAAAATTTTGGAGCTCCAGCCAAAGCCCTTGCAATTTCAACTCTTCGACGCTCTCCGCCGGATAATGAATAACCTAAACTATTTTTGATGTGTTCAATACTAAAGTCCTTTAACAATTCTTCGAGGCGTTCTCTTCTCCGAGCACTGGAATAGCCCTGGGCTTCGAGGGCGACCATGATATTTTCAGCGACAGAAAGTTTTCTAAAAATACTAGGTTCTTGAGCTAAATAACTTAATCCTCGTCGGGCGCGTTGATACATTGGCAATTTCGTCATTTCTTCATCATCAAGGATGATTTGACCATTTTCGGGGCTAACGATGCCCACAACCATGTAGAAACTTGTAGTTTTTCCAGCTCCGTTTGGGCCCAATAAACCCACCACTTGTCCCGATTCAATTTTGAAGTTTACATCGCTCACGACTTGTCTTTTTTTATAGGATTTTGCAAGGTGAGTGGCTGATAACAAACTCATGGAGCCTCCTCCTTTAGATTGGATGGCCGATCTTCTTTCATTTTCGCATTGATGCCCTCAATTTTCACTCTTTTTCCATTATCATACAAAATTATTTCTTCACCTTCCAGCTCATCAGCACCTTGAACAATTTTGGGAGAGCCTTTGAGAATATAGCGATCGTCAGAGAGATCAATTTCAAGGTTTTCTGCACTTGCTTTTTTTTCAATATCTGAAACCTGAACTCCTCCATTGACAATGATAGAGCGAGGAATATCTCCTCCTTTAGGGTAAGCAAATAGCGCTTCAGGCCCTTGAATCGAAAAAGTATCGTAGTAAATTTTAACGTGATGATAAAAACGAATCATATTTGATTTTCCACTGAGTTGGGCTTTTTTACTTTGGATTTTAATATTTTTTCCATTGGACATCTGTCGATCTGCGATCACATCAGATTCAATGTTCATAAGACTATTTTCCAAGTAAGTAGTAATGCCGCGTCCTTGAAGGCGAAGCCTTTGCCCGGCTTTATCTTTAGGGCCTTTTAATCGTAAAACTTCTGGTGCATTTAATTGTTTGGTAGTGGAACGATAATGTATTGATGAGGTTACGAACTCATAACCATTTGAAGACAATGTTGATACATCACCTAAAATATCCATATCCTTTGATGTCACATCAATTTGTCCACGCTGTCCTTGAACTACGTAGGTGTCACCTGTTCTAGCATAAAAAATGACTTTTACTTTTGAAAGGTTCCAGATGCCTTGCCCTAAAAACCCTTCGGCCGTTTCTGCAAAAAGTTCCCATTCTTTTGAAGAACCTAAGCCTTCTACCAAATGCACCCGTTCCATTTTTTGATCTGCAGAGTGATCAAAAATATTTTTAACTCCTGCGGAAACAGATTCTTTTTTATCGATATACTTTGAACCCAACAATAGGATTTCAACAAATAATATTGATAATAAAATGTAAAATAAACTTTTGTTAATGGATCGAGACATCTTTTTTTGTTTCTATCTTCGTTGCTTTACTTTTCGGCCTTTTACTTTATTAAAATCAATAAATTTAAAACTCGGATCAAACCCTAAGTCCATGGTCATGGCGAATTGAATTCTTCGGTCCTCATCTTGCCCAGGATATTCTCCAATCTCAACACCATAATAAGCCACATCCAGCTGAAACAGAAAAAAATCCAAAGAAGCACCTAGAGTGTAATATCCTTGGCTAAATCCCCCCCTCACATCAATTAAAGGCAGGTCTAGTTCTAAGCCCATATGCAATTTCTTGCCCAAAGGTTCTTTTGGCGTCTCAATATGTTTATAGTCAATAGCAGCAGTCAGGGCAAAAACTTTAAGATCAAATCCAGCAGCAACACCGAGTATTTTCTCTTCTGCAATGTTCGGTGGTTTTTGAATTCCAGCTTCTTTTAAAAAAGTGGTTCCTCCAACATCTTTCCATACACCAGAAATCACAGGATTAAATGGGGCGGGGATTTCCCAAACAATTCCCAGATCAGCACCGTAGCCATTTCCTCGGCGATTGAAACTACTTTCGATATTTGTTGTTTGGCCATCCAGAAAACTTGAAATACCGATTTGCTCTCGTGTTCCCATGCGGGTGATTTTCTTGGCCGTAAATCCAAGATAAGCGGAAGGCGCAATGGTGAAGGAACCACCGACGACTAAACCATAATCATTGAGGTAATTAATATCGAAATAAGGTAAAATAGGGTTTTTAAGTTCAAATCCCATGGAACCAGAGTCGTAAACAGCAATACCAAAGTGAGGCATATAGAGATTGATTTTTCCACCTAGGCCTAGCCAAATGCGTTGCCCAAAATAATCTGCAAAACGATCAATACCAGTGGCGCTTGAATCGGCGATGGTTTGAGCGGATTGCAGGGCATTTTCTCCATTGATTCCTGTGTTTAAGTTGAAAACAGTGAGATTGATCCCTTTTACCCTTCCTAATGCTGCGGGATTGTAAAATAGGGCATCTCCATCATTGACCACAGCTGTGTAAGCGTTTCCCATTCCTAGAGCACGAATGGATTGAGCATATTCAAAAAGTTCCGCACTCCATACGCTGCCACTGTTCAAAAATAAATAAATAAATAAATATATTTCATAAACATATTTATTTTTCATGGGCAGCAGGTATCCAAATCAGGATGGCCTGGAAGATCACAGCTGCCAATACCCAAGATATCGATGCTTAATAAATCTCTGTAGGTATCAACAAGTTCAGATTTATCTGCCAGATCAATATCAGACGGATCGAGAATAACGCACTTGGTGTCTGGTACGAGATCGCATATTTGACCTATAACAGTCTTTACGGTGTTTAAAGTATTTTCCACGTCGCTACCGTTTCCCATCAACGAAGAAATATTTTCGAAAAAAAGACCGAATCCCGTAGCGACTTCGATAATTTCATCGTCGGTGAAATTAGCTTCATTGTTAGTGCAAGAGTCAAACCCCCCATCGGTGATTCCATCCCCTAGGGCATCGGCTCCGTCAACGTCAGATTTTGTTCTTAAGATAGAACCCATTTTAGCCATGGATAAAATAGCCATCACCATGTTGACTTCTTTTTTGCCAGCCATCGCGGTTAAGCGTAGTGCCTCGGTGGCTCCAATTTCTTTGAGTTTTTTTTCCGCTAAAATGCAATAAGAAGGAGTGGTGGCTCTATTTGTAAAGGACCCTCTGAGGTATTTAAAAAAAGTATTAGGGGGATCCAAATTGGCTTGAGAAATATTATTAAAGAAAGGAATAAATTCCATACCACAGGCTCCCGCGTAGGCGCTTGCAAAAGTCACGCGAACGTCATTATTGGCGGCGAAGCCTGGTTCAAGTTCGATCAAATCCTCGATAGCTTTTAAGTATTCACCGTTCGTAATTTTTTTACGAGCGGAATAAAGATAAGCTTCATTGGTGTCTTTGGGTGTCATGGGCTCTAAAAAATTGGCGCATTGAAACTGAGTCAATGACATCAGAATAATGAGTCCATGCATCCATCGACGTTGAATTTTTTTTCTTATCATAAGAAATAAGATAACTTTTAAAAAAGCAGTAAGTAAGTCCAAATATCAGATTTTCAATTCGCTTTTTGGACTTAAGACAAGTAGAGAGCATGAATCGTCAGTTTAAAAATTCGCATTTTTAGAACTATATCTGGGGATAATCAATGCAGGTTAGACGAGTCGTTTAGGATCAAGTTGCTTTTCAAGCTCAGCGCGGTCTATTTGAGTTAGTTCAGCGGCGACATCTAATAAAGCTCGATTTTGAGAGTATGCTTGATGAGCAATTTCTGCTGCCTTTTCATAACCAATAATTGGATTCAATGCTGTGACCAAAATAGGATTTTTGTTGAGATCACTTTGAATTTTTATTTCGTTCACAGTAAAATCCAAAACTCCTTTTTGAACGAGGGCTTGGCTTGAGCAGCCTATTAAGCTGATACTTTGCAAGATATTATAGGCAATGATGGGTAACATGGTATTTAATTGAAAGTTGCCGGACTGCCCGGCAATAGTGATGCTAGTGTCGTTACCAATAACTTGAGAGGCGGCCATCATGACGGCTTCAGGGATAACAGGATTAACTTTACCAGGCATAATACTGCTTCCGGCCTGAAGTGCTTTGAGTTTGATTTCGCCGAGACCAAACAGGGGACCACTATTCATCCAACGAAGGTCATTGGAGATTTTCATTAAACTCACAGCAATTACTTTTAGTTGTCCTGACAGCTCCACGATGGCATCTTGCGAGCTCAGACTTTCAAAATAAGAATTATTTGGTACAAAAGGAATTCCCGTTTCTTCCCTTAAGGTTTGTGCAAAGAGCTTTCCAAAATTAGGATGAGTATTAACGCCTGTGCCGACAGCGGCACCTCCTTGAGCTATTTTATAGATTCGTGGCATAGATGAGCAGACTCGATCAATTCCATTTCGAATTTGACAGGCCCACCCTCCCAATTCTTGGCTCATACGGAGAGGCATGGCATCCATTAGATGTGTGCGACCTGTTTTTATGATGGGTTCAAGTTGCTTCGCTTTATCTTCAATAGCTTGAGCAAGTTGTTTTAAATGCGGTAGGAGAAAGTAGTGACAACGCAAGGCCGCGCTCAGATGAATGGCTGTTGGGATTACGTCATTACTGCTTTGACCTAAATTGACGTGGTCGTTAGGGCTCACTTTTTTATTCAATTTAAGAGATGCAAATTTTGCCAGGATTTCATTGATATTCATATTAGTGCTAGTGCCGGACCCGGTTTGAAATACATCAATAGGAAATTGGTCGAGAAACTGTCCTTCAATAATTCGTTGTGCTCCATCCATAATGGCGGCACCAATATCATGATCAAGGCAGCCCAAACGCCCATTGATTTGGGCTGCCACTTTTTTGATAAGAGCGAGGGCAATCAAGAACTCTTTAGGCATACGAAGATTGCTAAAATTAAAATTATTGATGGCTCTTTGTGTATTGACGCCATACATGGCTTTTTGGGGTACTTTTATTTCCCCTAAAAAATCTGCTTCAATACGATATCCCTCTTCCGAAGAAAAGCTGCTTTTATTCAGAAATGAATCTGGATTCAAGCTCATCATTTTTTTAATCGTTGACTCTGACATTTGAATCCTTGTCATTTACTGGAGGCGACGATCACTTCTCCCTCAACAAACGAGACTCCATCAATATCATAATGTTGCTCACGATCAGCCTTTTCTTGAAATAAGGCCTGCAATGGGCAATCACATTGATCTGTTGACGATAATTCAACAGAATCTCCCGTTGAAGCGATAGTCACTTTAATTACTTCAGTTTGCTTTAGGCCTCGGTTGGATTTTTTTTCTTTTGGCTGTTTAGTAGAAATATAATTTTTTTTTGTTTCCATAAGTGATCCTCCTTTTAAGGAAAAAATAACCACTTTTCAAATCTTATAGTACTCTCTATAAAACACATTGACGATCAAAGAAAAAAGAAGAGACAACAAAACACATTTTTCAATTTAAAAACTTTTTATCTGCCTTATACAGTTCCAATTTTTAAGGCCTAGTTTTATTTATTGGGGGCTCAAAAGCCCTCTTTGCATTCAACGATCATGAATAAGAGTTAATATTATTTATTTTTTTTAACTTCTATGTTAATTGTACTCGACATTTCTTTGCCATATGAGCGGTGCGCAAAGTCAGCAAATTGTAGCGTCAAAGTGTGCTTTCCAGGGCTTAGCGTGATTTCAGTTTCAGATTGGCTATTTCCGTAGTGTAGATGTTGAGTGTCTGTGGGAATAACTTGGTTTTTTTCGATATGTTTTTTATCAATGAGAATATGATGGTGACCGCATTTTTCATCTTTGGTTTCAATATTAGCCGGACACACTTTCATTCCTTGGACTTGCATCTTAACTTTAAAGGTTTCGTTGACAACTTCTCCATTTTTTGGCTCCAGAAAACTCACATTTGATGTCGCTGCGTAGCTGAACTGACACAACAATGTTAAACCTAAAGCAATCTTAGTTATTTTTTGCAAAGAACCATTCATAGATGTCTCCCTAATGCTAATGATTATATTTATTTCTTGGTTTAATTTACTAAATCAACCAAAATAAATTTTAGTTGATTGTTTGGAATGGAGTCAATGGCTTGAAATAATTATTTAGAAATAATAACAATTAAAAAAATCGAATCTTATTAAGATGCTGATTCGTTGAGCTATGAAGTCATTGGTAAGATATCAAGAGAGTTCGGAATAATCTTTAGCGTTAATTCCGTATTTTTCAATTTTGCGAAGGAGTGTTTTTTTGGGAATATTGGCGTGCAGGGCTGTTTGATTTATTCTGCCTCTGAAAGCTTTCAGAGCTCTGATAATGAAATCTCTTTCAAATGCTTCTTTTTGTAGGTTAAAATCAAAAGCTGGATCTGCAATTGAAGATTCGCTTGCTTCATTGTCTTCAAAATCTTTTTCTTCGATAGAGTGAATGGATTCTTGAAAATCCACATTGGCTAATTGATTTTGAACGAGAGGTTCACCGTTGGTATGAATATGAGTCGTTTCATTTTTATTGGAATTAAAAGAAGATTGCCAATCTTTCAATTCGATTCCTACAGCTTGAAGAAGAGTTTCAGGTAAAGATGTAATGGTAATCTGGTGGGAGCTCTCCATGACAAAAGCGTGTTCTATGACATTTTCTAGTTCGCGGATATTTCCAGGCCAATCATAACGAGTCAGAACTTGCATTGCTGCTGGATCAACCCCGGTCACTCGTTTTCCATGCACTTGATTAAATTTTCTTACGAACATATTAATCATCACTGGGATATCACTGCGGCGTTCGCTGAGCGGCGGTAGAAAAATAGGTATGACGTTCAACCGGTAGAATAAATCTTCCCTAAAAGTGCCTTGTTTAATCATGGTTTCAAGGGGCCTGTTGGTGGCGGCAATGATCCGAACATTCGTTTGAATCTCTCGAAGAGAACCAACGGGCGTGAAAATTTTCTCTTGTAAAACGCGAAGTAACTTTACTTGCATGTGAAGTGGTAAATCACCGACTTCGTCGAGAAAAAGTGTTCCGCCTTCTGCATATTGAAATTTTCCGATTTTTCTCTGGTCTGCCCCTGTGAAAGATCCTTTTTCATGACCAAAGAATTCTGATTCAAACAAGTTTTCAGGAACCGCGGAACAGTTGACCGCAACGAACTTTTCATCTTTTCGGGTAGAGTTGAAGTGAATAGCTTTGGCGACGACTTCTTTGCCAGTTCCAGAGGCTCCACGAATCAAAGCCGGCGTATCCACTTTAGAAACTCTCTCAATAATAGAAAAAACCTTCTGCATCTGAGCCGTATTGCCAATAATTTTTTTGCCTTGCTCCATAAGAACAGGAGCCGAAGCCGCGACATTAAAAATCAAGCGATGTGCTTCAAGGGCTTTTTCTAAGATTTGAAGAAGGTCATCGCCACTGATGGGCTTTGCCAAGTAGTTGTAGGCCCCATCCTTCACTGCCTGGACAGCGCAATCAATGGTTGCAAAAGCTGTCATAATCAAAACTATAGTTTCTGGATTTAAAGCTTTAATTTGTTTTAAGGCTTCAAGACCTGAAAGCCTGGGCATATCAACATCGAGAATAATCACATCAAAAGATTGTTTTTTTACTTTCTCTAAAGCATCGAGGCCGTCAAAAGCTTGTTCAACTTCATATTCGCGAGCGCTAGCAAGGACTCCTTGCAGGGCTTTTCTAAGGCCTTCGTCATCATCAACGACTAACACTCTTAACGACATGGTCCTCCTGTGGCTCTAGTACCCTAAAATTTCCTGCAGGATAGTAATAACTCATTGTATAAAAATAACAAGAGTAAAGAGCTAAATTGCTGTATTTCAAGTAAAATTAACAAGGTCTTAAAAGGTTCTAAATAAAAATTACACGCTGAGTACGAATCAAGTCATTGATATTTTTACTCTTAATAAATCAACAAAATTGAATTAGTGTCATCTTGGGGTTAATTTTGTCAATTTAAAAAGGCATCTGTTTTGCAATGTGGATAGAGATTGGAGGTCAAGGCGCCAATATGACACTGCTGCAATACGAAAATATTTCTATTTTTAAGTTAAGCACAGGAGAAGTACTTGGGTTTCACAATGAAAACCTAGAGGTCGCTCGGTTGAGTCCCAGTGTGTGGGATGCTGCACAAAGCTCTAAAAATGAAGAAGAACCAGTTTCTGAAGAAATTTTGGAGCTTAAGGTTTGGTCTGAGTCTGTGAATGCAAACGTCAAGAGAGCTGTCGTTAATCAAAAAGTCAAAACTCTAACGATAAATACTACGCAGTTATGCAATTTAAAATGTACGTATTGTGCAGCAGGAGGTGATGGAACCTATGGAGCTCCAACTGTTAAGATCGATTTAAAAAAGGGTTTGCCTCAGTTAGAGTGGTTAATGTCTCGCTGTCTTCCTGGGGAGCGTTTTCAGATTAATTTTCTAGGAGGAGAGCCTCTCCTTTATCCAGATGTCATTCGTGAAGTGGCTGAAGGCGCTGCGGAATTGGCTCAACAATTTCAAGTAGCATTGCGGTTTGCTGTTGTAACCAATGGAACGCTTCTTTTTATGCCAAAAGTACTAGACCTTTTAAAAGAATTTAGAATGGCAGTGACGGTCAGTGTGGATGGGCCACCAAAAGTTCAAGATCATTTTAGACCTAAAAAAACGCCCTCGAATACAAATGGAGGATCTAGCGCTGATCTTGAAAGGGGGCTAATCGAATTAGGTAAAATTAAAAATCGATTGCCTAGTATTGGTTTAGCGGCTGTTTTTCACCGTGATTATACTCAGGTCTTAGAAACTTATCGCTATTTTTTAAAGTGGGAATTCGATTTTTATGAATTTAACTATTCACATACAGATTATGATATCGAAGGGAGTCGGAGTTTTAGCAAGGAGCTGGAAAAAGTAGCTCAATTTGCCGATGCTCTTGGGGGTGAAGAAGAGCTCCGTAAAGTAAGGGGTTTTGACAGTATTTTAAACAGATTTGATGAGCAAGTGAAGTTAGAGAACTTCTGTGGTTCTGGTAAATCACTTTTATCTATGGATGCAAAGGGAGATCTTTATGCTTGTCCCTGGGATATTAATGATAAATCTATGAAGCTTGAAGGGTCTCCTGCGCTCTCTAAGGTTCATGAAAAATATACAAATCACTTGAGCTTTTATGAATCTCCTCAGATCGACAAATTAGCCTGTAATCGTTGCTGGGCCAAATTTGTCTGTGGGGGGGGGTGTAATTATGTCCATAAAGCAGGGTCTAAGGAACCGGCGGAAAAAGTGGATCCTATTTTTTGTGAGCGAACTCAAAGCTTGATAGTTACTATGGTTATGTATTATGAAAAATATAGGAGGGTTTCTAATGAAACACATTAAGGTCTGTAAGCCTCGTCCTCAATACCATCAAAAAGAAGAAAAGGCCGAGATTAGTCATGCCAATAATAAACCCACGGACGTAAAAAGGGAGAGTTCAGAAAAAAATTTAAGATTTCTGAATGAAGGCCTCGGCTGCGTGCCCATTGGAAATCTCGTTGGGCGTGATATTTAAGGCTTTAAAATACTTTAAAAAAATTGATTTTTTAAGATGCATCAGGTGGGTGTTGGCAGCGGGAATCGCTGCCGTTTTGGTTTACCTGCCCCTCGATTTTTTCGAATTTTACCTTTATGATTTAAGGGTAGAGTTAAGACCCACTTCTTCCATCAGTCCACAGATTGAAACCGTTTATATTAACCCGTCGTCAGTGCAAGCCTTTAAAGGGATGCCAGCCTTTAAAGAGCATATCCAATTTTTAAAAAATCTTCAGAGTGAAAAACCTAAAGCTCTTATTTACTTAATAAATCCCAGTGAGCTTGAAGGAAACGATGCGGATAAAGCATTATTTGTAAAACTGTCGGAATCTTTTCAAAATTTTTATTATCTTAGCAACACCGATGATTTGATGATGCGTGGAGAAGTTGGAAAGTTGGATTTACCAGGCCTTTTAAAAGATATTCGCGTTTTAACGGGGCCCATCACCTATGATTTAAAGGTTTTTGCTCAAGATGGAGTTACACGAAGAATGATGTTAACTTATCAGGGTAATATTCTATTTCATCCTTTTATCGTGAGCCAGTTAATACCAGAAAGGGCTCAGCCTAAAAATATTCGAGGGCATTTTGATTTTTATGATTCAGAGCAAACGTATATTGATATGGCTCCTGCGGGTTCGTTTGCTAAAATTCCTTTTGTAGATATTGTCCGCGATAATTTCACAAAAGGAAAATTCACGGATAAAATTATTCTTATAGGGACAGACCTTGGCAAAAGCACAAAAGAATATATAAAAACATCTTATTCCAGAAGTGTTACGGCGATGACGGTAACCGAAGCTCACGCCAATATGTTGAATACACTTATTCAAAACTCGGCTCCAAAATCTGTACCGCCTTGGGTTGATACGATTATATTATTAGTCATGGTCATTTTATCGGTGGAGGTGGTTTTGGCCATGAAACCACTTCGTGGTATATTTGTTCTGGGTTTCACTCTATTTGTTTTCACTCTTGGGTCTATTATCGCTTTTTGGTTTTTTGGTTTTTGGATCAAGATGGCTCATCCTATTTTAGGCGTATTCATTTCGTATTATTTTTTAATCCCTTACCGATTGATTATGGAAAACCGAAAAAGTTGGGAGCTGTCTCAAAAAAATAAGCTTTTAACTCAAGTCGAAGAATTAAAAACAAACTTTATTGGCATGATGTCTCATGATTTAAAAACCCCATTGGCTCGAATACAGGGAATGATCGAAGTAGTAAGTCGGGATAAAAATCCATTGAGTGAGGAGCAAAAAACAGCAATTAAATCCATCCGAAGATCCACCGAGGATTTACTCAACTTTATCAGCACAATTCTGAATTTTAGTCGCTTAGAGAGCGAAGGGGCTCATCTCAACCTAAAGTCTAAAGACATCAATATTTTGATTAATGAAGTTGTTGCGAAGTGCGAAGATTTGGCACAAATTAAAACTATTAAAATTATAACGGAGCTAGAGCCTCTATTTAGCCTTAAGTTAGACCCCGATTTGATGCGACAAGTGATATTAAATTTAGTTGAAAATGCTATCAAATATAGTCCTGTAGGAACAGAAGTCAAAATCAAGTCTGAAGAAAAAGACGGTAAAGTACTGGTCTCTATTATAGACCAAGGGGCAGGGATTTCAAAGGACGAGCTTCCTCGCTTATTCATGAAATTTTTTAGAAGCCGAAATGCTAAAAGCTCTTCAGTGAAAGGGTCAGGCTTAGGTCTTTATCTTTCGAAATATTTTGTAGAACTTCATAAAGGTCAGTTAACGGTCTTAAGTGAGGAGAACAAAGGATCTATTTTCACGATTGAACTTCCTTTGGCCTGATCGTATCAATCACTCAAACCGTTTCATTTGATAAGATTCGATTATTAATGATTATTGTGGTTATGTTCTTTCTATCAAGAGAATATTTACAAGCGAATTCAAATTGTATATTCTGGTAAGAATTAAGTTTTATTATTGCTGAATGAATCAATGGAAAAAATAACAACAGTAATGATGAGTTTATGATACTTAAATTTTAGAGATGGTATGATTTTTAAATTATTGTATATTTTCTTAGGTTGGATTTTTTTCTTATTAGGAGTTATTGGCATTTTTTTACCACTGTTGCCAACAACACCATTTTTACTTTTGGCCGGTTTTTGTTTTTCAAAAGGATCAAAAAAATTTCATGCATGGCTTATAAATCATAAATACTTTGGCCCACCAATCAATGATTGGAAATCCCAAGGAGTTATTCGCATTCAGCATAAATGCTTGGCTACTCTGATGTTAACAATAAGCGCTGTTTTTATATTTCCAAAGCAACAAATTCCTTTAATAGGAAAAATAAGCTTCGCTGTTATTGCTTGTGGTGTTTTGTTGTTTATTTGGTCTAGGCCCAGTCTGCCTAGCGATAAACTAAAATAATAAAAGCAAGTGAATCTCTCGCACTGCACCTTTGAAGAAATAAACATATTATAGTTATTAGTTACAGTGATAGAATTAAAAAAATTCTGAACATTACTTTTATGAACATCAAGAGGAGAAAAGCTTATGGCAAGAACGAGTACCTATTTAAATTTTCCAAGCAACACTGAAAAAGCATTTCTTTTTTATCAATCGATTTTTGGAGGAGAATTCATCGGTGGAATTAATCGTTTTGGGGATGTGCCAGCTCAACCTAATCAACCACCACTTTCGGAGGCAGACAAAAAATTAGTGATGCATATTGAATTAGCGATTACGGGTGGGCATGTTTTAATGGGAACGGACGCTCCTGAATCCATGGGCTTTAAAGTTTTGTATGGAAACAACATGTATATTAACTTGGAGCCAGATACCAGAATTGAAACGGAGAGATTGTTTACTGCTTTATCTAGGAACGGTAAGGTTGAAATGCCTTTGCAGGATATGTTTTGGGGAGCTTATTATGGTTCCTGTGCGGATCAATTTGGTGTTCATTGGATGTTTAATTGCGTTAATAAAAAATAAAAATAAGGAGATTGCACCATGACCAATAATATAAAATTAAATCCAAAATTAGATTTAGTTTTTGAGCGAACAACATCTTTGTCACCAGAGCAAATTTGGCAAGGATGGACTCACCCACCAACTTTAATGAAATGGTTTTGTCCCAGGCCTTGGAAGGTGATTGATTGTAAAATGGATCTTTATCCAGGAGGGCAGTTCTATAGTGTCATGCAATCGCCGGAGGGACAAGGCTTTCCAAATCATGGGGTTTATTTGGAGGTAGTAGAGAATAAAAAATTAATTTGGACGAACTCAATGATTGAGGGGTACAGGCCTGTTCATTGTCTTCCTGGAGAATTTCATTTTACGGCAACACTTTTGATCTCCAAGCTGGATAAAGGAACTCACTATAAGGCTATCGTAGCCCATGCTGATGAAGATGGATATGATAAGCACGTCAAAATGGGATTTCAAGAGGGTTGGGGAAAGGCATTTGAACAACTAGAAGAGGTCTTTAACGTTAAGTAAAATCATTATTTTTGCCATGGGTTTCTTAACTTATGAGCGGGCTCCTTGGTTTTATTTTTTAGTATCCAAAATAGATTAATGATTTTGAAACGATCAAGGGCATAAGGTGATTTTGTTAACGAGGTTCTAGTTCTGATATTTTGGAGAGATTTTTCTTGGAACTGGTTAAAAGTTCTTTCGCATGAGCAAGCGATGTGGAAGTAATTTTTTCGCCGGAGATCAGGCGTGCGATTTCGCGGATACGATCTTGACCTTCTAAAAAATTAATTTCCATGTGAACAGATTTGCCTGTTGGTGATTTTTGAATACAAAAATGGTGATCACCAACAGCGGCAACTTGGGGTAAATGAGTGACGCAAATAACCTGCTGTCCTGTGCTGATTTGGTGAAGTTTGCGAGCCACTTTATTGGCGGTTACTCCGCTAACTCCTGTGTCAACTTCATCAAAGAGATAGGTTCGTGGAAAAGTAGATGTGCCTAAGACACATTTTAGTGAGAGTAGAATTCGACTTAATTCGCCTCCCGATGAGACTTTTACTAAGGGACGAGGTGGATCTTGGGGTGAGGTTTGACTGAGAAACTCCACCTCTGTCATTCCGGAGGCCTGGGGTGTTGATAAGGCTTGAATGTGAACATGAAAAGTCACGCCTTTCATGTTAAGGTCTTTCAGGTGAGTGTTTACTTTCTCGGTCAATTTTTTGATCACTGACTGTCGAATTGCATGAAGCTTTGTTCCTTCTGTTGAAATTCGATTCATTAATTCATTTTGTTTCTTTGTAAGTGCTTGGATTAAAGACTCTGAGTTTTGAATTTCTTGGATTTCATTTTCGATTTCATGCAGGGACCTTTGGAGATCTTCAAATTGAGGACCATATTTTTTTTGGAGTTTTCTCCAGTTGCTGAGTTTTTCTTCTAAAGACTCGGCATCTTCGTGATCGTTATTAAGTTCTTCCAAGATCTTGTTTAAATCAAAATGAGTGTCCTGAATGATATTTAGTGCTTGATGGATGGAGTTGAGTTTTTCGTGAAGGCGTGCATCTAGAGGTGAAAACTCTTGGCCTTTTTGCATTATTTTTTGCAAGCGTAGAATCACAGAATCATCATCGTCTTCCAGAGAAGTGAGAATGGAATGTAAATACTGTAATAATTTTTGTTTGCTTTTTAATTTTTTGACTTTGAGTTCCAACTCAATATCTTCGCCTTGCTTGAGTGGGCATTGTTGAATTTCATCTCTTTGAAAAAGAAGGAAATCAAGGCGCTGTGAGCCTGTTTGGCTTTTATTTTGCAGAGCTTTAAGAGATTCTTCATTTTTAATGAATTCACCCCAGAGCGTTTCATAGTGATTTCGAAGAGGCCAGGATTGCGCATACTGATCTAATAGATCGAGATGATAATTTTTTGAAAGTAAATTTTTGTTTTCATGTTGCCCGGTGAGTTCAATAAGGGGTGCATTTTTGCCTGCGACTTCGATGAGTGGTGCCACAATGTCGCGTAAAACAGCAAGAGTGCTGAGGCATGAATTTAAATAAACTTTATTTTTATCTCCAGGGCCAATAATACGACGAACAATGAGCTCCTGATCCTGAAGGGGGATATCAAGGGATTGTAAATGGAGTGCAATATCAGGGCGTAGCGTGAGATCAAATCGGCCTTCAATTTGTGACTGGGTCGAGCCCGTTCGAATAAATTCACTGGAAGCTTTGGCGCCCATGAGAAGAGATAATGAGCGAAGGAGAACGGATTTTCCAGCCCCCGTTTCTCCACTGATAATATTGAGTCCTTGCTTGAATTGAATGTTTAATTTTTCAATGATAGCAAATTGATTCACATTCAATTCGGTAAGCATGTTTAGTTCCTTTCTCCAAAACTTAATTTGTCACGCATCAGCTCGTAAAAATTATATCCTGTGGGTTGAACCATCCAATGGGGTTGAGGGTGTTTTGCTACTTTTAAAAGGGACTGTTGATTTAATTTAGCACACATTTGACCGTCAATCACAACATGAGCTGATTCACAGTGACCTTGAAGTTGAATATGAAGCTCTTTTGTATCAGGAAATATCAATGGTCGACTCGTGAGGCTATGAGGAGCAACAGACGTGGCAATAAAACAGTTTGAGTCAGGATGCACAATAGGCCCTCCTGCAGCCAGATTGTACGCAGTGCTGCCTGTAGGAGTCGCGAGCACTAGCCCATCCGCTTTGACGGAACTGACATGTCGTTGATCCATCCCCAGTTTTAAATCAATGAGATGACTTGATGGACCTCTTTCAATAACGACATCGTTGAGCGCTTGCCATTTTTGAAGCGGTTTTCGGGGTTGTTGAAGAGTGATTGACATTTGCACTCTGGGGAGAAGATCACCGTTCTTGCCCTTGAGAAGGGGAGGAAGAGCTTGATAGAGACTCTCCAGGCGAAGGGGGGTCAAGAAACCCAACGATCCAAGGTTGACACCGAGAATGGGAATGGGACGCCCGCCGAGAAGTCGAATGGCGCGGAGGTAGGTTCCGTCTCCGCCCAGAATAATTACGAGCTCCACAGAATCAAAATCTTTATCTGATTTCATAAGAGGAGCTCCCGGAATGGGCTTTTGAGAGGGGCCAGTTAAAGGCTTGTAATGATGTTTTTTGAGCCATTGAACAAGTTTTTTTGAGGCCTCGAGAGCTGATGTGGTCTCTGGTCTATAAACAAGAGCTATTTGAGCTTTGTTGGAGATATTCAGTTTCGCCATTAAAGGAGGCCCTCGCGTCTTAGCAAAGCCTGGTGGTCCGGCTCTCGACCGCGAAACTTCTTATAAATATCCATGGGATGCTCTGTGCCACCACGAGAGAGAATATGCTCTTTGAATTTTCGGCCCACTTCTTGATTGAATAATCCTTTTTCTTTAAAATATTCAAAGGCATCGGCATCTAAAACTTCTGCCCATTTGTAACTGTAATATCCCGCAGAATATCCTCCTGCAAATATATGAGAGAAATGAGAGCTGAGACAAGTCCCCTCAATCCACGGAAGGAGGCGCGTTTTTTCTGTGGCTGATTTTTCAAATTCAATCAGAGATTGAATTTGGTCAGGATTTGTAGAGTGCCATGCCATGTCCAAGTAACAAAAAGTCAGTTGCCGGAGAGAAAAATATCCGATTTGGAATAAGCTGGCATCGTTCATTTTTTTCACCAGTTCCTGGGGCAAAGGCTGTCCTGTGACATAGTGGTGGGCAAAAAGATTGAGGCTTTCTTGATGATCAATCCAGTTTTCCATGATTTGAGAAGGCAGTTCCACAAAATCCCAATACACATTGGCTCCGCTAAGTGAGTGATAGCGGCATTGAGAGAGCATCATGTGCAGGGCATGACCAAACTCATGGAACAAAGTGCTGACTTCATCAAAAGTCAGCAGGGATGGCTTTGAAGACGTAGGCTCTGTAAAATTACAAACAATAGCGACATGAGGCCTGTGTAAAGCGCCTTTGTATAAGCCTTGTTCTCGAAGGGTTGTGGCCCATGCGCCGCTTTTTTTGGTTTCTCGTGGAAAAAGATCGGCATAAAACAAGGCAACATAATCGTTGGTTTTAGCATCCCTGACCTCATATACTTTGACATCAGGGTGATAGGTTTCAACATTATTGGCCGGCTGGAATTTCAATTCAAAAAGTTTTTCTGCATGATCAAAGATCCCTTGAATACACTTTTCTAAAGGAAAATAAGCTCTTAGTTCTTCGCTGTTAAAATGATATTTTTGCTCTTTTAATTTTTCTGTATAAAAAGCATAGTCCCAGGGCATGAGTTCTTCATTCGATCCATCAAAACTTTTCTTAAAGTCTTTGAGTTCTGCAATGTCACTTTCGGCAGCTTGGCGGTAAGACGCATACAGGGAGCTCAAGAAAGACATTACTTTTTCGGGAGTTTGAGCCATTCGCTCTTCAAGGACAAAATGTGCATGAGTTTGATATCCTAGCAGTTGAGCACGTTTGTTTCGAAGCTGCACGATCTTTAAAATATTTTTTTGATTATCATAATCGTCTTGGAAACACTTTGTATTGTAAGCGAGCCACATTTTTTCTCTTAATTTTCGATTTGTGGCATATTGAATGAAAGGAACAAAGCTAGGGTATTGGAGATTAAAAATCCATGCGTGAGACATCCCTTTGGCTTGTGCCAGGGCCTTCGCAGATTCTTTAGCTCCTTCCGGAAGACCACTTAAATCTTTCTCGTCAGTAATGACGAGTTCGAATTTATTTGTCGCTTTCAGAACATTTTCAGAAAAAGCCGGGGCCAAAGAAGAAAGGTCTTGGTCGATGGCGCGAAGTTGATTCTTTTGTTCTTCGCTGAGAAGAGCGCCATTGCGAACAAAATCACGATATTGTTTTTCAAGCAAACGAGATTCTTCGGTATTGAGACTTAACTGCGAACGATTTTCATAGAGAGTTTTAATTTTTTCAAAAAGGATAGGATCAAGGCTGATATCACTACCAAAGGTTGCTAATTTGGAAGCTATTTCTTGAGCTAAAGCATGAATTTCATCGGGGCCTTCCGCACTATAAAGATAATGAAAAATTCCAGAAACTCGCTCGACTTCCTCCGCAGCGATCTCTAAGCCCTCGGAAATTTTCTTAAAAGAAAGTGGCTCTGAAACGGATTTAATCTGGGAAATATTTTTTTGAGCTATTGCGATGGCTTGATCCAAGGCTGGCACGAAATGCTCAGACTTAATTTTTGAAAAGTGAACGGCTTGATCAAATAGGGAACTTTCTGCAAAAAGGGGATTTATTGGGTTCATGAATACTCCTTGTATAAACTCACCAAACTAACAGAGACAGAGATTTTAATCAAAAATTTTCGGATTCTTGTCGAGAAAAACTTATTTGACGGAGCACAGAATTCAACTCAAGGTGATAAAGAGAGTATTTTAATAAGAGGCTCAAGGCAGCTTCTTTTTATGGTATTTATGGTCTTGAGTAAATACAGAAATCGGAAAGGGATGGATATGACAAACCTCAAAAAAGATATTATCAAGCCAGAAAAGAAATTTGTTGAGAAAGCTCTTGTTAATTGGGACCAATACGTAAAAATGTATCAAGAATCCATTGAGAAACCGCTAGAATTTTGGGCGAAGCACGCCCAGAGACTCCATTGGGAGCGAGCTTGGACATCAGTAAAAGAAGTCTCTTTTCATTCACCAGTTAAAGTGGAATGGTTTAAGGGGGGAAAGTTAAATGCCAGTTATAATTGTTTAGATCGGCATCTTGACCAACATCAACAGAAAGTGGCTATGATTTTTGAACCGGATAACCCTTCCGAGGCATCCCAATTGATTACTTACCAGAAAGCTTATGAGGAAGTGAATTTGATGGCGAACACTCTCAAAAAATTGGGGGTGAAAAAGGGAGATCGCGTGACGGTTTATATGCCTATGATTCCTGAGGCTGTTTATGCCATGCTGGCTTGCGCTCGCATAGGGGCTATCCACTCTCTAGTCTTTGGGGGGTTTTCTTCGGATTCCATTCGTGATCGTATTTTGGATTGTGGCTCTCAACATGTGATTACAGCTGATGAAGGTGTTCGTGGAGGTAAGTTCATCCCACTTAAAAAAAATATGGACGAGGCCCTTGAGCAGTGTCCTGGAGTGGAATCAGTTTTGTTAATTCGCCGCACGGGGAATCCTGTAAATTTTAAACAAGGTCGAGATCATTGGTGGCATGAAATAAAAAAATCCGTAGAACATTATTGTATTCCTGAGCCGATGGATGCTGAAGATCCGCTTTTTATTTTATATACATCGGGCTCAACGAATAAACCCAAGGCTGTTTTGCACAGCACGGGAGGATATCTAGTTTACACCTCCATGACTCATGAGTTGGTTTTTGATTGTAAACCTGATGATATTTATTGGTGTACGGCCGATGTTGGATGGGTGACAGGACATAGTTATATTGTTTATGGCCCTTTTGCAAATGGAGCTACAACTGTCTTGTTTGAAGGAATTCCCAGTTATCCGACTTCATCTCGTTTTTGGGAAGTGGTGGATAAGCACAAAGTCACTATTTTTTATACGGCACCAACCGCCTTGCGGGCATTGATGCGTGAAGGGGATTCCATAGTTCAAAAAACATCTCGGCAGTCGTTGCGACTGTTGGGCAGCGTGGGTGAGCCTATCAATCCAGAGGCCTGGTTATGGTTCCATCGAGTTGTGGGAGAGGAGCGTTGCCCCATTGTGGATACTTGGTGGCAGACGGAAACGGGAGGTATCTTGATTTCGCCGTTACCAGGCGCCACTCCTTTAAAGCCAGGGTCAGCCACCTTGCCTTTTTTTGGTGTAAAACCCGTCATTTTAACTCTCGAAGGGGAGAAGATTCCTGATGGGGAGCCTTGTGAGGGGGTTTTATGTTTGGAAGATTCGTGGCCCGGGCAAATGAAAACGGTTTACAAAGATCATGAGCGCTTTGAGCAAACTTATTTTTCTCAATACAAAGGTTATTATTTTACGGGTGATGGTTGTCGGCGGGATGAAGATGGTTACTATTGGATTACGGGACGGGTGGATGATGTTTTGAATGTCTCTGGGCATAGATTGGGGACCGCTGAGATCGAAAGCGCTTTAGTCGCTCACCCATCAGTGGCTGAAGCTGCTGTTGTTGGTTATCCTCATGATATTAAGGGCCAGGGGATTTATTGTTTTGTGACTCTGAAAAAAGAAGTGGTTCCTTCTGAGAAATTAAAAGAAGATCTTGTTCGTTGGGTACGCAAAGAAATCAGCCCCATTGCAACTCCTGATCGTCTTCAATTTGCCCCAGGTCTGCCAAAAACTCGTTCTGGAAAAATAATGCGACGGATTTTAAGAAAAATCGCTGAAAAGAACTTTGGAGCTCTTGGAGATCTTTCAACCCTATCAGATGTAGCCGTTATTGAAGACTTGATTCATAACGCTCAGGCGCTTGAATAAGTTGATGATGGCTCAAAGGTCTATTTCGTGACAGCGTATCATTGACTGTTAATGAGAGAGATTCTCAATTAGCTTTCTTCAATTTAAGAAAAAGGACAAAGGTTTGGATCTCTTGCTAAGATAAGATATTTTATTAAGAGTTCTCTGAAGGTAATTTGAGTGGCGAGGCATGAATGGAAAAAACATTGCGTCCATTTTCCAATGGAAAGAAAATCAAATTAGATCAAATCATAGGTGATTCTGACACTGTTGAAAGATTAATTGATATGGGTTTTCACCCCGGAATTGAAATTGAAGTTATTAATAAAATGGTCAATGGAGGCCCATATATACTTCGTATTCAATCTGGTTTTATAGCTCTTCGTGAAGAAGAAGTCGCTTGTCTAAAGGTGGTTGGATTATGAATTCGCAAGTTGTGGCTTTGGTCGGTTCACCCAATTCTGGAAAAACAACTTTATTTAATTGGTTAACCAATCGTAAATATAAAACAGTCAATTATCCTGGGGCCACTGTAGACTATGCTGTCGCTCATATCGCTCCACAATGGGGTTCTGACATTGAAATCATAGATACTCCTGGAATTTATTCATTATCCCCTAAGAGTGAAGACGAAGAGGTGACTTATCGGGTTTTATTTCACTCTGCTTCATGGGGTTCTATTCAAACCGTAGTTGTGGTTGTAGATGGAACACAGATGGCTCGGCATTTGACACTCGTGTCGCAACTTTTAGCCTGTGGTTTTAAAGTGGTCGTTGCATTGACTATGTCAGATTTAATTCGCAAAGCAGGCCAAGAAATAGATGTTCAGTTGCTTTCTCGCGAGCTCGCGTGCCCAGTTGTATTAATTGATGGTTTGTTGGGAGGGGGCGTTCAGGATTTAGTAAAGACCATTGATACAAGCATAAAAAGTTTTGCTCAAATCGAGAGTCAAAGCGAGAGCGTTCCTGCTATTAAGCCTTTTTTTGAAGATCAACAAAGTCATTTTGAATTTTTGCAAAAAATGGAAGCCCTCTCTGCTCGCGTGCTGATAGATAAAACCTTGGCAAAGGATAAAAACCAAACGCTATTACAACGCACTCGGCAGGTGGACCGCTGGGCTTTGCATCCTATTTTAGGTCTCGGATTCTTTATTTTAATTATGTCTTTTTTATTTACGGCTATTTTCTTTATTGCCAGCCCTTTTATGGATGCTATTGACTCTTTGTTCTTAGTCTTGGCTGCCGCTGTTGTTTCAGTAGGAACGGAGGGTTCTCTTTTATCCGACTTTGTTGGCAATGGCATTGTGTCTAGTTTTGGAGCCGTTTTAGTTTTTGTACCGCAAATTTTTATTCTTTTTCTATTGTTAGGTTTTTTAGAGTCTACAGGTTATTTAGCTCGTGCAGCGACTTTGATCGACAAACCTTTCTCTCATTTTGGTTTGAGCGGTCGATCTTTTGTTCCGATCATGTCGGGGTTTGCCTGTGCTGTTCCTGCCATTATGGCAACAAGGAACATTAGTTCTAAACGAGATCGCTTTATCACTATGATGGTTATTCCTCTCATGACGTGCTCCGCACGGTTGCCGGTGTATTCGCTTTTATTGGCATTTTTATTGCGTGGGCGTCCCGCTTGGCAAGCAGGTGTTAGTTTAGCACTCTTATATGTAGGAGGTTTGTTTGTTGGGGCTTTGGTGGCGCAATTCCTCCATCGCTTTGTTAAAAAAGGAAAAAATTCTTTTTTTATGATGGAGCTTCCTTTGTACCGTCGGCCTCGATTGAGCGTTGTTCTGGATTCAGCTTGGACTAAAACTTTGGGTTATGTGAAGCGAGCGGGCCCTCCCATTTTTATTTTCGCTCTTTTGGTTTGGGTGGGCACAACGTTCCCAAATTATAAAGCTGACAATGAGCAAGTAAAATTAGAAACAAGCTATGCAGGACAGCTCGGTCGTACCATTGAACCTGTTTTCACTCCCATGGGGGTCGATTGGAGAGTGGGCGTGAGTTTGATCTCTGCCTTTGCGGCTCGTGAGGTCTTTGCAAGTTCTTTAGCTGTCATTTTTAATGTTACAGCTGAGGATGATACAAGCTTGCAAGCGGGTCTTTTAGACTCCATGAGAGAGGCTAAAGATGCCCGTGGTGCGCCGATTTTCACGACAGGCTCGGTGATAGGGCTTTTGATTTTTGTGATGGTGGCTTTGCAGTGTACGTCTACGACAGCGATGGTTATTCGTGAAACAGGAAAAGTTTCTTGGGCCCTTATTCAATTAATTGCGTTTAATTTGCTCGCTTATATCATGGCTGTTGGAGCATTTCGGTTATGGAGTTAATGGTCGTTATCAGGAACAGTAGCAGAACGAGGGCAGGCTGAGTTGTGGATTTGACTCTGAAGCCGATTGCTATCATTGAATCTTGTTATCGTGATCGTTTTGCCATTCCAAGACAACCACTCTTAGTGGAGGACGCATGGTCTTTCATTAAAATGATCCCAAACCTTCAACCTGAGTTGAGTCTTCAGGGACTCGAAGGGTATTCTCACCTATGGGTGATCTTCGGTTTTCACCTGAATCAAGAGTCTTCAAAATTCCATGCCAAGGTTCATCCTCCGCGGCTGGAGGGCAAAAGCATGGGTTTATTTGCGACACGAACTCCTCATCGTCCCAATCCTCTTGGTCTTTCTTTGGTTCGAATTCATAAGGTAGAAAAAACGGGCCTTGAAATTTTAGGCGGCGATTTTGCGGATGGAACTCCTGTTTATGATATCAAGCCTTATATTCCAGAGGTTGAATCAATCCCACAAGCAAAGGGAGGATGGTCTTCTTTGGAGGCTTCCAATGAAAAAAAAATTGTTCGTTTTGAAAGTGAAGAGTTGAAGGCGCGAATCCTTGAATGGGGATGCTTGATGGCTCAAGAAAATATGATTCGTTTAATTTCTCAAACTCTTGAAAATGATCCTCGCCCCTTGGTTTATAGAGAGGCGGGCCGAGGTTATAAAGAAATTCATGCCTTTAGATTATTTAATGGAGACATTCACTTCCGTGAAGTTGCGGGTGAGCTTGTTGTTTGCGACTTAATCATTCTTTAATTGAGATATAGTCAATGAATGGGGCAATCCTAGTTCATTAAAGAGGCTCATCAAAGCGACAAGTTATTTCTCATTCAGTGAGTTGCCATACTGACAAAATCGTTTATGGGAGTGTTATTTTAAGCTTTTAAAAGATGACGTGAAATCCTTTGCCATGACTGTTTTGCGCCCATCTTGGCGAGCTTCATGAATAGCATCATCGCAGAGTCTACGAATAAAGTGGCTGAGAATTTCAGCGACATCACCAGAAGTGTTCATTTCAGATTTTTCGCGAATGTAGTTTTTCATTTTTGAAACGACAATAAGAACATCATCATCCGAGGAGGAAGATTTTGCTGGAATGGGTGTGGGTATTTTATGAATTGTTGATGGAGTGTTCCCATGGGAGTTTAGCGTTGCTGTATGGGCTTCTTGAGTGGGAGCTTTTTTTTCAATAGCGCCAGCGCTTCGGTGCTTTGCGCCTGGGAGGTGTCTTTCAAAACAGTGCAGTGAGCAGAATACATAACCCGTTCTAGTTCCTTGGCAGGTTGAGACACTGCATTCATAATACTGTGTTGAAAAAGAAATCTCTTTTTTGCAACTGCTGCAGGTTCGCCAATAATTCATAGTTAGCTCCCTCTTTTATGGGTGGAATCTAAAGAGCCAAGATTTAATTTTTGAAAGAATAGATGTCTGGGTAGTTTCGGCCTTTTTCCGAGCTATCCATCCCATATCCAATCACATAGCGATCATCGATTGTTTTTCCAATGTAGTCTGGGCGAAGAGGGAGTTCTCGGCGGGCGGGCTTGTCCAGAAGGGTAACAATTTTAAGAGAAGCTGGAGAAGATGCGAGGAGACGCGTTTTAAGAAAATTTAATGTTCTTCCCGTATCGATGATTTCTTCAACGACGATGACGTGTTTACCTGTGATGTTTTGTCCGATGTCTTTTATGATCTTGATAGCTCCGCCCTTTTCTACGGATGATAAATGGACAAAATCGATTTGTTGCGGGAGATGGACTTCTCTCGAGAGATCGGAGACAAAGTGAATGGAACCCCTTAGCGGGCATATAAATAAAATTTCCTTGTCTTGATAATCATACTCGATTTGTTTTGCTAGTTTTTTGACTATTTCTTTTATTTCAGAAGAGTTCATAAAAACTACAAGTTCAGATTTGTTAAAGCTCATAAAACGCTCCGTTAAAAAAGTTCTGACAGACGCGAAGTCTGTGCCATTTTTAAATTTCTGGTTGCTTCAGGATTTCGAGGATCCAATTCGATAACGGACTCCCATTGATGAACTGCTTCCGCCACTTTATTAGATTCGAAAAGAAGTGAAGCTAATTTATTCCGTCCTGGAATAAAGTGTGGAAAATCTTTAACCGCATTTTTGAGCTCTCGAACCGCTTTCTCTTTTTTACCAAGTTTGAGATAACATTCAGCCATAGAAAGTAACACTTTGTGTTTACGATGGCTGAGGCTCAAGGCTTTTTGTAGGTGTTCGAGAGCTTCTTCATAGCGTTGACATTGAATCAATAGGTCTGCCAATTCTTCAAATTTTGCGGCGATTTTATCATTCACTGAGGCATCAGGTTTACGATTTTTTCTTTCAAGAAGGCTTTGAGCCTCTAGAAAAACTTTCTTACCTTCTTCATAACGGCCTAAATCATTGAGAATGATTGACAGGCCGACGCTGGCATCGGTGTAGTAAGGGTCAATTTCCAGGGCACGTTTAAAAGTTTTGATGGCTTTATTAAATTGTCCGTTACTATAAAAAATCGTTGCTAACATTTGGTAAATTTCAGGAATTTTATCGTTCTTCGGAAGAATTTGCGTAATGAGCGTTTGCGTGGCCTTATAGTCCCCCGCAATGAACTTTTCTCGAGCTAGTTGAAGCAAATCCTGTACTTCACCAGATAACGCGGCCATTCCATCTCCTTTATTTTCTCACCATAGAGATCAAGAGTTTTTCAGTGCATCTTTTCCTATTAACTCATGGGAGATATGAGCTTGTCACCTTTTCCAGTTCTTTTGAGTTGGGAAAGTCCTGGTTTAATAAATTGAGGTATTTCTGCGACAAATCATTTTTATTTAATCTGGCCGCTGCAAAGCTGGCACGCGCGAGAGCCCTTTCTTCGTAACCCAGTCCTTTATGATTTAGGAGGACACCTTCTACCCGGATGAGAGCACTCTCCCAGTGTCGTTTTTTCAGGTAAAAATTAGCAATATAAAGCTCTTTTTCTGTGAGTTTTTTCAGGCATTCGAGCCGTTTCTCCTTGGCCTCAGCGACATACTCAGAGTTTGGAAATTGAGTGATTAATTCGGAAAAAGTATCGATCGCTGATTGAGAAATTGCTAAATCTCGGTCAATGGATTCAGGAATTTGACGATAAATGCTCATAGCCAGTTTATAAATAACGAAAGGAGTTTTGGGGTGTTTAGGGTGAAGATCCCTAAATAATTGATAAGCAACTTGGGCTTCAGCAAAGTTTTCTTCGTTGTAAGACACATCGGCTGCGGCAAGCTCGGCATCAGTGGCTAGTTTGGAGTAGGGAAATTTATTTCGAACCTCTTGGAATTTTGCAATGGCTTCTTCTGTACGGCCATTTTTTTCAAGCTCCTGAGCTCTCGCAAAAAGAGTTTCTGCTGTTTCGGGTTCTTTTTTATCAGCCGAAGAACAGCTGATCATCGTAAGAGAAATAAACACAGTAAAAATTGATAAAGCCCTAAACATATTCAAAAAAACCTTTCTAAAGCGTGAAAACGAAGTTTTATGCTTACCAATAAAAGCGCTAAATTTTCCAGCAGTCCACTAAAAAATTCAATTCGTGGTGATCTCGTTAATTCGAGTGGTTTGCATACTTATAAAAGGCTGTAATTAAAACTTTAATGGCACTGGCTAAGGGAATAGAGATAATCATTCCAAAAATGCCCATCATTTGACCACCAAGAATAACAGCAAGCACAACAACCACCGGGTGAAGATCTACGATTTTAGCGACAAGAAGAGGAACAAGCAGGACTCCATCAAAAATTTGCGATCCCACATTGATCAAAATAATGGGAATGAAATCCGGTCGCAGTTCCGGAGAGATGAGGCAGAGAGCCAATTGTGGAAGTGCGGCGATCACTGGACCAACGTAAGGGATCAGACTGAGAATCCCTGTGATCAGCGAAAAAATAAGAGAGTAGGGAAAGTCGATCAGGCTTAGACCAATGTACATAAAAGCAGAAATTAAAGCCGTTTCAATGAGGCGTGCTCGAATGAATTGACCCATTTGGACATTAATGGAGTGATTCACTGTAATAATAAGTTCGAAAAGATGATTGGGAACAATTTTTAAAAATTTTCGGTATAAGACATCTCCTTCATAGAGAAGAAAAAAGGCAAAGAAGGGAGTCAAAAGCAAAACGGTGATAGATGAGGTCAGTAGCACGGGGATTTTAGCGAAAAAATTAGAAATAGCGTTTAATAAATAGTGTTGTGTGGAATCAACCATTGAGTTTTGACCCATTTCTTGGAGCAAGGGGTGAGTCCTACTTTCCCATTGAGCGGCTAATTCCTTCATTCTGCTCACGTACTCAGGCATTTGGATTTTTAATGTTTCAACTTGTTCGTTCAGAAGAGGAACAACCCATAAGATGAATAAAAAAATCAGAAACCCAAACAATAAAAACGGAATCGAGGAAGCTAGGGTTCTTGGCAGACCTTTTTCTTCTAGTTTAATCACCATTGGTTCCATGAGGTAATAGATGACAAAGGCTAGTACCGTGGAAACCATAAAGTCGGGCAAGTAGATGAGGACACCAAGGATTAATAAGTGAAAACCAATAAAAAAGCCTGTTTTAAGATAGCGCTCACGTAAAATAAGATTTGCTGTAGTGGGTTTCATCGTTTCCCTTTCGTCCCAATTCCTTCTTTAAATTTTCATTTTCAGAAATAAGTGAAATAATTTGTTTATTGGTTTCTCTGAGCCGGGTTCCGAGGACTTCTCCGAGGCGGAATAGGATTTTGTTTCCAGCCGTAGGATTGCTTTTTATGAGTTGCAGAAGATCGGGATAGAAGAATCCAAGAAGCTCACTGTCTTCTCGCGCAACAACAGTGGCGCTGCGCTTTCCTCCCTCAATCACTAAGGCAGATTCTCCAAAAAAATCACCTGTAAAGAGGCGAGTGATCAAAGATTGTTTCATTTCTTGGTTTTCTGAGGCTTCATCTAAAAAAATATTAACACTTCCGCTGGCAATAAGATACATGCCAACGCCCCCATCCCCTTGGCGGAACACTGTTTCGCCAGCACGGAAGCTTCTGGGATTTATGATTTTTTCAATGGTTTCAATTTCATGGTTTTTTAAATCCGTAAAGATAATGGTTTCTTTGAGAAGATGAGCAATCTTGCTTTGAGATGAATTCTTCCTAAATAAATTTTCCCAAAGCACCTTCATTGAATCCTCCTTAATCTGTATAACAAGAATTATCACAACAATGTAAATGACCCTGAAAGAGGGATTTTTTAAAATTAAATATAGTCCCAGAGTTTATTTTTTTGTCTCATAAAATCTTCTCGAATAGCTTGGTTGTTTTCGATCTTTAAGTAATTGCCTTGCCTGTTCATATTGTGTCGCCTAACGAAATCCTTGAGGAGTTAAAATAAGCAAATCATTTTTTGCGACCCAACCCAAGGGCTTTTCATTGTATCGAACGAGTAGCCAGTCATGATAGGAGTCCTTGATGATCACCAGAGCACCCTCTGGAATCTGTGCTAGCTCTGCAGCATCAGGTAACGGACCTGATCGTAAAATGGAAATACCAGATTGGATGATGCTCCCTTGTTGATCCAGAGATACTTGGATTTTAAGTAGTAAGATAAAGCTTATCAGAACCCAAAGGGAGCCTAAAGTCCAGTGGGTGAATCGCCACGGAGGGATGGGTTGAGATTTCCATTGAGCACGACGTCGTGCCCGATAGAGCTTTGTCAGGATAACCAAGGTTATGAGAGTGAAAACCCAGTGGATGCTTAGAATTTCTGGTAATACAAAGTGACGACCAATTTTATCATTAAAAAGACCCAGAAGAGAGTCTGGCTGCTCAAAACCTTTCGATTTTAATTGAAATTGAAGGTATTCAAGTGCTTGTTTTGTTCCTGGGTGCCTAGGCGCTAGTAATTGAGCCTCTCTTAGATAAGCAATGGCTAGTCCAGTTTGCTTTTTATTGATAAATTCAAGGCCTTTATTGAAAAAGAGGGCAGGATTTGTGGAATCTATTTGTAAGGCTTCTGTCCTAAAAGAAGGGGTTGATGGGTCTTGATTCATAACACTCGGTGACGAAGCCTGAACTCGATGAAAAAAACAAAAAAATAGGATATAAAAAAAATAGTCGTATTTTAGTTTAGTCATGGAGTGAATATTCCTAAATTGAATTTTGGCATTTCAACTCAATAAACTAAATTAGAAAAATTTAGTGGTCAAGGTACTAAGCTAACAATAGAATATGGAATAACTGAAGAAATAGATATTCACCAAAGAGGAATTGTATGAAAAAAACAATTGGATCCGATATTTTGCAATCAGAAAAAATCAATAAACTTGTTAAAGAATTAGCCCACGAGGTTCATGAGAAGAACCGTCAGATTCAAGGCGTTAAAGACCCTGATCCGGAGCTGGTGAATGAAGCTGAAAATAAAAGAAACCACATTAGTCAGTTAAGAGGAAGACCTTTATATCACCCCTATATTGGATCAAGGGCTGGTTATGGACCTTATGTGGAATTAGAAGATGGCAGTATTAAGTTAGACCTAATCAATGGAATTGGTATTCACCTGATGGGACATGGACACCCTGACTTGATTGAAACCGCGATTAGAGCTTCTTTGAGCGATATCGTGATGCAAGGGAATCTACAGCCTAATGCCGAATATGTGGCATTGACCGACAGCTTGGTTAAATTAGCTGGTAAACAAAGTCGATTAAAGCATGCATGGTTAGCGACTTGCGGTACAATGGCTAATGAAAATGCATTGAAGATGGCCAGGCAAAAAAACTCACCAGCAAAATTAGTTGTTGCTTTTAGTGATGCTTTTGCAGGTCGTTCTACAATGATGGCGGAGATTACAGACAATCCTGCTTATAGGGTTGGACTTCCTACTTATAATGAAGTTCTCCGGTTGCCTTTTTGTGGCCCTCGCTCAGGTCAAGAATGTCATGAGCAGACCTTGAGAAAGTTGAAAGAATATTACGAGCAACATGAAAAAAATATTGCTTGTATGGTTTTTGAGCCCATGCAGGGGGAAGGTGGTTTTAAATACGGGACTCGGGAGTTTCTATTGCCACTTTTGCAATTCTGTCGTGAGAAGAAGATTGCGATATGGGTGGATGAAGTTCAGACCTTCACGCGAACAGGGCAGCTCTTTGCATTTGAAACATTAGGCATTGGTGATTATGTGGATATCTGTACGATTGCGAAGACAGCCCAAGTGGGTGCCACTCTTTATACGGAAGAGTATAATCCTCAACCAGGTCTTGTTGCGGGAACTTTTTCAGGTTCTACGGTGTCTTTAGCTGTAGGGCAGGAAATTCTGAGAATTTTGACGGAGGAGGGTTATTTGGGACCTGAAGGTAAAATCCGAAAAATTCATGAGAGCTTTGTTGGGATGTTGAATTCTTTGTCGAATGGTTCCTGCAGAGGGCTTCTCGCAGATGCCGGTGGGTTGGGATTGATGGTGGCTGTGACTCCTTATGATGGGACTAAGCAAAAAACAGAAGCGTTGATTAAAAGATTATATAAAAACAACTTGATTGCCTTTAGCTGTGGAAAAGATCCTTGTCGCGTTCGATTTTTGATTCCCGCAACCATAGATGAAAAAGCTATTATGGTTGCAAAAAATATTATTGAAAAATCGGTTTTAGAGGGACAATAAAAGTTGTCATTAATAGAGTTATGTCGCCAATTTATTGGAATTGATACATCACCGCAGTCAGGGACTCGAGAGGCAGCGCTTTGGCTTCAAAAGTTGGCGCTGGATTATGAAATGCAAGTTGATTTGCAAGAGGATAGCCTCAACGGTCTCGAACAAGCCAATGTTTTCATTCGTCGTAATGGTCCTTTTGCTGGACCTTATGTTCCCCGTTCAGAAGAGTTTCTGCTTTTGAGTCACTTTGATACCGCGGACCCTGGGTCTCCTTCATTGTGGACAGAAAATATGCTCAATCCTTTTCATGCTATCATCAAGGATGGGAAACTTTATGGTTTGGGAGCCTGTGAAGCGAAAATTGACTTGATTTGCAAAATTGAGGCTTTGAAAAGTTTTCCCAAAGATCAAACGTGGAAAGTGATACCCGTGGTGGTGGGAACATTTGGTGAAGAGCTTGGGATGCATGGACTCTTGCGCGCGATAAGAAAAAACAAGTTTTCGGCTAAATACGCATTAGTGGGCGAGCCTTCTCGCCACAGATTAGTGTATGCAGGAAAAGGGTACGCTATTTTGGATTTTTACATTCCTTTTTCGAAAGAAGAAAAAAATTATCGCATTGAGCACAACCTTTTGGAAAGTGTGAGTACTCAGTCAAAATTCTTCAAAGGTAAGGCGACGCATTCTTCGCAAGGCTCGGGAATTGAAAATGCGATCAATAAGGCCTTGGAATATTTATTTCAAATTCCAGAGGGCGTGGTCATCATGGAAATCGAAGGAGGTTCTAATCACAACCTAGTGGCAAGCCATGCAACGCTTGAAATCGATGTTAATGCGGGTGTGGTGGATCCGATGGTTAAAAAACTAAGGTTTATTTACAGCAAGATGCAAGAAATCAGATCTGACTTCTTGATGAATGATGACTCTGAGTTTACACCTGGGCATCCAACTCTCAACCTTGGCCTTATTAAATCCCATGAAGACCATGTGCATATTACGGTGGCGTGCCGATTTCCTCCCTCTATCAGTGACCAAGAGTACAGCTCCTGGCTTTTAAAGATTCAAGCCGCTGCAATGCAAATAGGAGGAGAATGCCGACTGTCGGATTATAGGAGACCTTATCGTACCGACCTCAATTCAGACTTTGCTAAAACTTGTATGAATGTTCTGTCAGCTGTCCATGAAAAATCAGAATGTGTAACTTTGCCAAACTGCACAGAAATGACTTTGTTGGAGCGAAAAGGTATCGTGAGTTTGGGTTTTGGTGCTGGAACTCGCGAGGATAGCCCCAGTTTCAGCAATCAGTTCGTAGCCATTCAGGATCTGGAAAAAAGTGTCGAATTCTATCGTTCTATTATTGAAAGAGTGTGTTTATGAGTTTTATTTTAAGAAGTGTTAAGCCTGAGGATTTGAATGCTTTAGTGGATTTAGCAAAGCAATTTAATTTATTAAATCTACCTGGAGATCGAAAAGTACTCAGTGAAAAAATTGAGAGAAGCGTGACTTCTTTTAGCGGAGGGCTTTCCAAAAATGAATCGGAGTATCTTTTTGTCGTAGAGGATGTTGAAGAGAACCTCATTGTTGGTAGTTCTCTGATTTTGCCAAAACATGGAACAGATGAAGTGCCGCATACCTTTTTCAAGGTTTTGAAAAAGAATCATTACAGTGAAGATTTGGGAATTGGATTTATTCATCAGGTTTTGAGATTTCAAATGGATACTGACGGACCGACAGAAGTTGGTGGTCTTCTCGTTGACAAGGCTTATCGCAGACGCCCAGAAAAATTAGGTCGTCAAATCAGTTTTGTACGGTTCAATTATATTGGATTGTTTCCGGAACGCTTTGAGGACCGTTTGTTGTGCGAACTGACGCCGCCTCTGACCGAAGAGGGACGTAGTGAGTTTTGGGAGGCTTTGGGGCGGCGATTTACAGGACTTCCCTACCAAGAGGCCGATTTATTAAGTCAGAGTCACAAAGAGTTCATACAAAGTTTATTTCCTGAAGAAGATATTTATCTTTGTCTTTTGGATACGAAAGCGCGAACTGTTGTCGGACGTGTGGGTGAGAGCACCAAACCCGCTCAATATTTGTTGGAGAGTATTGGGTTTCATTATTTAGAAGAAGTTGATCCTTTCGATGGAGGCCCTCATTATGGAGCCAAAGTTCAAGATCTTCTTCCAATTAAGCATGGAAAAACACTGAGGGTTGCGGAGTGGAAAGATTCTAATTTTAAAAATGCAGGGTTGGTCGGTGTGCAACGTGATCAATACTGTTGCGTACAAACTCCCTATGAAGTCAGGGGCGATGAAGTGGGTCTTCCCTTAGCAACGAAAAAATTACTGGATATTGACAATGACGAAATGGTGTATGTAACGCCTACGAAATTTTAAGTAAGCACAACAATGGATTTTAAGAATGATATAGAAAGAGAGAGGGTATGATGGCCACCAAATACGAACTTAAATATCTGGGTGATTATATTCATGGTTCCTTTGTGATATCCGAAGAGCAAAGTGGGTTGATCACGGATAAAAGCCCGGCGGATTTAAACGATCATATTATGGATGTTCCTTTCTCGTATGATAATATTGATAAGGCTTGTTACCACGCAAAAGCGGAATTTCCCAAGTGGGCTCGTCAATCGCAAAAAGAGCGAAATGAATATCTTCATCGTTTAAAGGAGTTATTTATTAACCATGAGTCAGAAATGGCGGAGGCGATTTCTCGGGATACAGGTAAGCCTCTTTGGGAGTCTTTGACAGAAGCGAAAGCTTTAAGCCAAAAAATTGATATTACATTGAATCATTCTATGTCTCTTGTGGCGGAAGAAAGAATTTCAAATGCTCTTCCCGGGGTTGAAGGAGTTGTTCGCTATAAGGCTCGAGGTGTAATGGCTGTTTTAGGTCCTTTTAATTTTCCAGCTCATTTGCCGAATGGACATATTATCCCGGCACTGGCTTTAGGGAATACGGTAGTTTTTAAGCCATCAGAACACACGCCTGCAGTGGGACAGCTTTATGCACAGATTGTTCACAAAGCGGGGTTTCCAAAAGGAGTGTTTAATCTTGTGCAAGGAGATGGCGAGTGCGGAAAAAAACTGGTGATAAATGAAAATGTGAGTGGCATTTTATTCACTGGAAGCTACGATGTTGGACTTAGAATTAAACAAGAAACATTGACTCATTATTGGAAAATTTTGGCTCTGGAGATGGGAGGTAAAAACGCCACGGTGATTTGGGACGATGCTGATTTGGATAAAGCAGTGTATGAAACACTCGTTGGAGCCTTCATGACTTCTGGACAAAGGTGCTCCTGCACAAGTCGTGTTATTTTACATGACAAAATTGCTCAAGAATTCACAGATCGTTTTTATGAGGCAGCAAAGAAAATTTCTATTGGTCATTGGCAAGACAATGCTTTTATGGGGCCTTTGATTAATGCTCAATCTGTCGAAAAATACTTACGCTTTCAAGAAATCGCGAAACGTGAAAATTGTGAGAGCTTGATGAGAGGAAAAGTTTTAGATTTAAAGCACAAAGGGTATTACGTTACGCCCAGTATTTATTTAGTGAGTGAGTATAATGAAAAATCCGTGTATCAAAAAAGCGAGATTTTTGGACCAAATGTTGCTATTTACACGAGTTCTGATTTTGACGAAGCCATGAATATTGTGAACTCAACGGGTTATGGCCTAGTCATGTCTTTGTTTTCTAAAAGTAAAGCTCTTTATGAGGATGCTGTCTTTAAATCCAATGTGGGTTTGCTTAACTGGAATCGGACGACGAACGGAGCGAGTTCAAAGCTTCCTTTCGGAGGAACAGGCAAGTCTGGCAATGATCGTCCTTCCGCCCATTTTGCCGTTCAGTATTGTTCTGTACCCATGGCTAATTTAGAGGATCCGACTCCATTTGATTCTAATAAAATTCTCCCTGGTTTGAATTATGAAACAAACAATGAGTTTCGTAGATGAAGTGGTTTTTAACTTTTTCCATTTTTATTGTTGGTTTGGGTGCGGGATTGCTTTTTTATGCCAATTTCAGTTATTATAAAAAATCTTTAGGGCATGGCGAGATCACGGAAATTTTTGAAGTGCGAATGGGTGAATCCTTTACATCCATCAGCCAGAGATTAGAAGAAAAAAAATTAATCAATCGACCATGGTTTTTGAATATTTTAGCTCGCTTCTATGGTTTAAGGTCTAAAGTAAGAGCGGGGGAATATCTCTTGAAGGATAACATGAGTCCCTATGAGATTCTTAAAACTCTATCGGAAGGTAAAAGCCTCACTCATCCATTTATGATTTATGAGGGGCTTAATTCCTATGAGATCGCCAGTCAGTTCGAAACGTATGGATTCGGAACAAAGGAAGATTTTTTAAAGGTGTGTCGCGATCAAGAGTTTTTAACTAAAACTCTCGGAGAGAAAACCCCTCATTGTGAGGGATATTTATTTCCAGAAACTTATCATTTTGAGCGCCGAACTACGGCTCGTCAAATGATCGAGACTATGTTGCGAACTTTCAATAAAAATTATGTCCTTGTAGCCAAGGGAAGGAATCTAGGTGGATGGACTCGACATCAGATTATCACCTTTGCGAGCATTATAGAGAAAGAAACGGGAGCTGAGTTTGAGCGGCCCATTATCGCCTCTGTTTTTTATAATCGTCTTCGTAAGGGGATGAGGCTTCAAACCGATCCAACTGTTCAGTATGGGGTTTTGGCGGAAACAGGTGTTTTTCCTCAAAATATAACTAAAAAAGATTTATTAAGACCCACTCCCTACAATACTTATACAAGAGTGGGGTTTCCTCCAGGACCGATTTCTAATCCGGGCGTTGAGGCAATTAGGGCCGTTTTTGAACCTGATCAAACGAAATTTCTTTTTTTCGTCAGTAAAAACGATGGAACCCATGTTTTTAGTGAAACCTATGAAGAGCATAATAAAGCCGTGCGGGCTTTTCAATTGGATGCCAAAGCTCGCGAAGGTAAATCTTGGCGTATGCTAAGAGAGAAAACCAATAAACCTCTTCATCCAAAAAAAAGATGAAAATTCTTGATTTTAATTCTTAAAAGAACCAAAACAGAAAAGCCGTATTAGTATTGTCGCAGAGATTCATCATGCCAATGATGCCAATTAAAGGTTCCTTTAATTGGCATCGACAAAAAAATCATTTATTGGTATCACAGGGGGTTCTTATATGAAATCAGAGATTATTTTTTATCAACTCTTTGAGGCAAACTCGTCCACATATACCTACATCATAGCAGATCGTCATAGCAAAGAAGCTGCTGTTATTGATCCCGTACTTGATACCGTTGATCGTGATTTGAAACTGATTGATGAGTTAGGTCTTCAGCTCCTTTATATTTTTGATACTCATATTCATGCTGATCATATTACGGGGGCAGGCGAGATTCGAAAACGTACCAAAGCTAAAACAGTGGTCAGTAAAAATGCTGATGTTGCTTGCATTGACATTTCTGTCGAAGAGGGACAAGAGTTTTTATTAGGAAACAAGCGCATTCAAGTGATAGCAACACCAGGGCACACGGATACTTGTGTGAGCTATTTTTTTGAAGGTATGGTTTTCACTGGGGATGCGTTGCTGATTCGAGGTTGCGGAAGAACTGATTTTCAACAAGGCTCTTCTGCGAAATTGTATGAAAGTGTGCATGAAAAACTTTTCAAGCTTCCTGAAGATACAATTGTTTATCCGGCTCACGATTATCGAGGGCAAACAGCTTCCACCATAGGTTTGGAAAAGAAATTCAATCCTCGGTTGGGAGCTTCTAAAAACAAAGAGGAGTTTATTAAAATAATGTCTGAATTAAAATTAGAAAATCCAAAAAAAATTCATGAAGCCGTCCCCGCCAATTTAGCTTGTGGAGGATCTCATAACTCTAGAAAGCTCCAGTCTCGAATGGTAGATGGGATTCCAGAAATCACATGTGAAGAGGTTTTCACTCAACTTCCTCATGGTTTAGCCCAGGCCGTTAAGTTAATAGATGTTCGACAGCCTGGAGAATTTAACAATGAATATGGACACATTGCGGGAGCAAAATTAGTGACCCTGGGACCAGAGTTGACGCATTTTCTTGAAAAAGAAGGGAGCCCTCAGGATGAGATTGTATTTATATGTCGAAGTGGGGGGCGCTCTGGAGCTGCGACAGCGGAGAGTCTTCGATTGGGATATTCGTCAGTTATGAATATGGTTGGTGGAATGATTCGGTGGAGTGAGCTTGGTTATCCAGTTGAGAGAGATTGATAAGATCAACTCAAAGGTAAACGACGCTCTTGATGAGGAGAATACTTGATGTTTATGCAACCGGATTGGGTCAATGCGTTGTTAGGTGGAATGCTGATCGGGGTTTCAGTGTCTTTAATGCTGTGGTGGAATGGACGAGTGACTGGAATTAGTGGAATTATCAACGGAGTATTCACCGCAGTCAAAGAAGAGAGGTTGTGGAGAGGGCTGTTTTTGGCAGGTCTTATTTTTGGAGGACTAGCTTTAAAAATTGTGCATCCTAATGCGTTTTCTGGCGAACTCCCCACGGGAGCCGGAATAACAGTTATCGCTGGTTTATTGGTTGGCTTTGGTACCGTTCTCGGAAGTGGTTGTACGAGTGGCCATGGAGTTTGTGGAATCAGTCGTCTTTCTCCTCGTTCTCTTCTTGCCACGCTTGTGTTTATGATTGCCGGAATAATAACCGTGGCTCTTCTTCGCTGATGAATCGGTGCTTGGACAGCGATTCATTGAGAGGATTTTTATTATGAAACAAAATTTTACAGTGTTTATTGTTGGGTTTTTATTTGCAATGGGTCTTGGACTTTCAGGAATGACTCAGCCTCAAAAAGTCGTTGGATTTTTGGATTTATGGGGAAATTGGGATCCTTCGCTAATGTTTGTGATGATAGGAGCTATAGGTGTACATTTTATTGCTTATAAAATTATACGAAAAAGAATCACGCCTCTTTGGTCAGAAGAATGGCATGTTCCAATCAAAAAAGACATTACGCCGGCTTTGATATCAGGCGCTTTTATTTTTGGAATTGGTTGGGGACTGGCTGGTTTTTGCCCTGGTCCCGCAGTCGTTTCTCTTGCCAGTTTTCAGGTAAAACCAATACTGTTTGTTGTAAGCATGCTATTGGGAATGTTTTTATTTAGAATTATAGATCAGAAACTTAAAATAAAAAAATAAACTCTTATTGGTACATACAGGCCGATGTGTCATCAGAAAACTGATTGCTCTGTTTAAATCCAACGGCTTCATAAAAGACCTTCGACTTGGCGAGATCTTTTACGGATAAATTGACAAAAATCATTGTGGTTGTTGATTCATTTCTATTTCCTTTCGTTGCGTTACACGCTTTAATGCTTTTTACAAAAATTCTTGAAGAAAATTTAATAAAGGAAAGCAAAGGCCATGAGTTAGTTGCTCTACAGAAACCAGATCATTAGTGAAATTGTTAAACTTGCCAAAATGGTGGAGGCTACACCAAGGTACAAGAACTAGGCGGGCCAACGATTTCACAGGCTTACAAACTCTCCTGGGAACGTGAATACCTCGATTTAAAAAATGAGACAGAAGCTAAAATTGTCGCTTTCATAATCGTAAGTAGATTCAACTATCCGTAGCGTCTTTATACATTTAATTCATATCGAGAACTCCATACCTCTTAAGCAGGGGCCTCTGAAAAAATAGAATAGGAATTTATAAATTGTGAAATCTAGAAACCCAAGAAGGATAAATGCCTTTCAATTGAGCAATCCAGAGAGCGAGAGGGCTTTGTTGATTCTAAAATCATAAGTTATTTCAGGTATTTATTAAATCATATAACATAGTGGTAAAAATACATTGTATTTTTACCACTATGTTATATGCTTATTTAAGAGGTCAGTTTGTGATTAAACGAGTTTTAGGAAAGCAAATATCAAAGAGTCTTAAAAATCAAAAGTCCATTTTACTTCTTGGCCCTCGCCAAACTGGAAAATCTACTTTAATTAAAGGACTTAATCCTGAGATTGAAATCAATCTTGCGCATCAACCAACATTTTTAGAAGTAGCGAAAAACCCCTCTTTTTTGGAGCAATATCTTAAAGCTCAGTGTCCTATGAGAGGAATTGTCTTTATTGATGAAGTCCAAAGAATTCCAAGTTTATTAAATACGATTCAATATCTCATCGATAATAAGAAAGGTTATCAGTTTATATTAACAGGTTCTAGTGCCAGAAAATTGAAACGAGGAAAGGCTAATTTGCTTCCGGGGCGGCTTCATACTTATGAATTAGGCCCTATTGTAGCTAGTGAACTTGATTATCAAGCTCAAACTGATCACATGATGATTTATGGGTCACTTCCAGAAGCTATCACTGAGACCAATATTAAAGAGATAAAAAAACTTCTTAAATCTTATTCTATAACTTATCTTAATGAAGAAATAAAAGCTGAAGCCTTAACTAAGAATATAGAAGGTTTTACTCGCTTTCTTTTTCAAATCGCTAGTGATTCAACAAAGTTTCTGGATCTCACCAAGATTTCAAAATCTGTGGCGGTACCCAGGCAAACAGTGCAGCGCTTTTTTGAAATTCTTGAGGATACCTTATTAATTCGAAGAGTTGAGGCATATGCAAAAAGTGATAAAAGAAGACTTATTCAACATCCTCGATTTTTTATTTTTGACAACGGTGTTTTAAATTCTCTTCTCAGAAACTTTACTCTTTCTGAAGATCGTAAAGGATATTTATTTGAAAATTTAATTTTTAATCAACTGGCAACGAGTCTGAGTTATAGTAATTATGACTATCGTCTTTCCAGTTATAGAACAGATGCTGGTGCCGAAGTGGATTTAATTTTAGAAATAGAAAATGATATTTATGCCATAGAAATTAAATCAGGCTCCTTTAAAGAATCCGAGTTAAGTGGGTTAAGGAGTTTTAAAAAATTTATAGGTAAACCGATTAAGGAATTTGTAGTTATTCCTGAAGGTTTTTCTCGAGTTATTGGAGAAGCTAAAGTCTTACCATGGCAAGATTTGTTAAAGGAATTGAGATTATAATTTTTCTTTAGGGCGTTTCCCTATTTTGGCTAATTGCATCGATGTCATTTTCCTATCTTGAGCTAGATGAGCGAGCACGCAAGATAAACAAGAGACTTATAATTGCGCGCGAGTTTTTCAAAACGAGCGGCGAGGGAAACGCCCTAGTACCAATTTGTTTTAAGGGTTTGATCTTTTTTATACTGCTCAAGTCCTAATTCAATTAATTGGCGAATAAGATTTGGATAACTTAATCCTGAGGCTTCCCACATCTTTGGATACATACTGATGTTTGTGAAACCAGGAAGTGTGTTGATTTCATTAATTAGAACATCCTCTTTGTCAGTGACAAAAAAATCAATTCGCGCAAATCCTGTGCAGTTAAGAGCGGTATAAGCTTTTTTAGCCAAATGCTTTATTTGATTTATAACAGCCTTTGAAAGTGGTGCTGGAATGAGGCATTCCGCTCCTTGAGCATCCACGTACTTAGCATCATAAGAGTAGAATTCATGGTTTGAGCGAATTTCGCCGGGATCTGAAACCTCAGGAGAGCTGGCAAACCCTAAAACTGAAATTTCAATTTCTCTACCTGAAATAAATTTTTCAGCAAGAACTTTTGTATCGTAAGAGAAAGCATCTTGAAGCTTTATCAAAAACTCTGATTCTGTTTTAATTTTATGGACTCCCACCGAAGAACCGGCATTAGCCGGTTTAATAAAAAAGGGAAGGCCTAATTTTTCAACAAGTGTTTGAAAAGAAATTGGAGCCCATGGCTGAAGTAATTGGTAAGGGGCATTGGGAATGCCTGAGTGGGTAAAAATCTGTTTCATGATATCCTTATCCATTCCAGCCGCTGAGCTTAAGACAGAGCATCCCGTAAACGGAATATTAAGCATCTTTAAAAAACCCTGGATACAGCCATCTTCACCATAAGTTCCATGAAGAATGGGAAAGGCAATATCTACTTTAATAGTTTCATTTGTTTTATCGTTAATGAATTGACCTTGACCTTGATGGATAGAAAATGAAAGTGGTTGTAACTGATGATCTAAGAGAGTGTTCTCTGTAATGGACGTGATGGTGTTCAGTGTCTTTACAAGATACCATTGACCACTTTTGCTGATCCCAATGATGGTCAAATCAAATTGAAGTGGGTCCATGGCAGCGGCGATATTCTTAGCGGAGTTGATAGATACTTCATGCTCTGCGGATCTTCCACCGCAGAGAAGGGCTACTTTAATTTTCTTCATGACCTTCCCTTTCCTTAGCGAAGCTTTTTGAAATTATGCCATTTCGACTAATTCTTTGACAAGACCATTGATCCCTTTAAAAACTTTGGCGGGGTCAGTGTCATACATATAAGCGGGGGTTGTGACAATTTTATTGAGTCTATCAGTGATAAAATCATCAACAGGACAATCTATATGTTGGGCTCCAGTTTTTTTAATCTCATTAGAAATTTCTTTGTTATTTCCAATGGTTACAGAGATATGGTGAGAGCCCAAAACAAGGGCGAGTAAGGTGGGGGCAATGCAAATAGCGCCAATGGGTTTACTGGCTTTGTGAAATGCGAGGATAGCATGCTCGATTTCGGGGAGAGCTTGGGCTTTGGCACCCTGATGAGCCCAATGAGATAGATGAGTCGCAGTTCCCGATCCTCCGGGAAATAAGAGAGCATCAAAGTTTTTTTCATCAAGAGTTTTTAGATTCAAAACTTTTCCTCTAGCAATGCGTGCTGATTCTTCAAGACAGTTTCGTTGGGATTGAGGCACTGGCTCACCAGTATTGTGATTAACTCCTACAAAGTTTATATCAGGAGCAAAAACTGTAAACTGGGCATGAGTTTGGGCTAGAGCAATAAAGCATGAGACGGCTTCGGTAATTTCTGAGCCATCCAGATAACCACAACCAGAAAGAACTACAGCGACGCTTTTCATGAGGATACCTCCTTATAAGTAAAGAATTTTTAACTTTTCAAATAGGCCCTTATATTCTTATAGTGCCTGATTAATAAAATCTAGCTTTGATTCAAAGGTTTGAAAGCAAAGAGAGACATAAAGAATAAGCAGAATGCCTCATTGTTACTATAAAATAAGCGTCAGTTTATTTTATGAAAGAAACATTGTCTTTGTTTGAGACACGCTTGTTTCAAGACCTTAGAGAGTTAGAAGAAGATGTATTGTTTTTTGTCAAAATTTTATGATTAATAAAAATGTTTTATGTAAAGACAATCAAGAAGTTAAGGAAATCAGGACAAAACCCGATAACTTTGGCATATTTATAAGGAGATTCAAATGGATTCTTCAGAAATAGTTTTTCATGATGATCAAGTACCCATACCACAACTTTATTTAGAAAATATTTCTGAACAGGAAATAATAAGAATAGCTGAATTTTTCTCTCTCAAAATTAAACAATTTCAGGATGGCTTTTTGTTAGAAACAAAAAATCAATATTCAAACTTTAAGTTTTCTTATTTGGATTTATTCTTTACGGCTTTCTTTGTTTTTCTTCAAAAGAACTCTCAGGCGTCATTCTTTCTCCTTGAACAAAACATATTAAGAGAAGAGCTTGAACAACTTATCATAGGAAATGTTGCAAAGGAGACCTCAGTTGAGAGTCAAATTAAAAATTGGAAGCAAGAAGGATGCCTGTTTTCGCTTTCAGGACTTGCTCAAGGAGCTTTATTCCAAGCTGGTCTTCTGCCATCAGTTTTAGAGCAAAGACAAGATTTCAAATTGGATCAACTAAATACCATCTTAAACAATTATTTTAGGTTTAAAGCAGATAAGACAGCATAGGAGCTTGTTTTGTATAACTCATTACCGATTTTTTTAAACTTAGTGATTTGGAGTGGTTCTTTTCTGATCGCTTTGACACCTGTCTTAGTATTTCAGCCGAATTCCCTTTTACAAAGCTACTTTTATTTTGCTGTTGTACCAGTTCTTTTTATACTTTCATTTATTGGTCTTGCTGGTGGCTTAAGCCGATTAGGCCGGCGAGGCATTATTCGTGGAACATTTCCTCGTCAACCTTTTCATCCCATTTATTTATTGAGACGGATTTATGGAGTGTGCTGGACACAAGTCTATTATTTCAAGCCTCTCTATTCGGTGGCTTTAAGTATTCCTCTTCTCAAAAAGTTATTATTTAGGGTATTTGGTTATAAATACAGTACAAATTTTGTTGTTTATCCAGATACCTGGATTCGGGATTTACCAGTTTTAAAGATTGGTGAGGGTGCTTATTTATCGAATCGAGCCACAATTGGCACAAATATTTGTCTCTCCGATGGAAATATCTTGGTTGATTCTGTTGAGGTTGAAGAGAAGGGATTGATTGGTCATTTAGCGGTATTAGCTCCTGGCGCTAAAATTGGTAAGAAGGCTGAAGTGGGTGTGAGTGCAACTATTGCGATTCGTACAACACTCAAAGAAAATAGCAAAATTCATCCTTGTTGTATGATTAACCATGGTGCTGTTGTTGGGGAAGGAACAAAGATTGGAACAATGTCCTATGTTGGCGTCAAAACAATACTGGGGCCTCACCTGAATATTCCTGCAGGAGCAAATATTCCAGCAGGGATGGTTTTAATGAAGCAGGAAGAGGTTAATCAGTATTATAGTTCTGAGACGCAGTCTATTAAGGAGCATATAGCAGCTATTAGTGAAAAATTTCGAGGTGTCGCAGATTATGAATTTAAAGCATAAATTGCGTGAACAGGATGTTCATAAAATCAATAATGGAATCAATCAAGGTATTGTTGATAGAGCCTCTGATGCTTTATGGGTCATGGCTTTGTTATTTAGTGTTTATGGATTGATGAGCACAGGAATTATTTCAAAATATGATAGCAGTGTAACTATGTGGTCAAATACTTGGCCAAGAATCCTCTTTAATGGAATTCCTTTTGCAGTTCTGGCATGGCTTCTTAAAAGACAGTCTTGGTCGTATGCACTCAGAATTTCTCTCTGGGCAGGTGTGCAACCGATTATTTTTGTATTTGCTTGTTGTATTTATGTTTGGCCTTTAATGATGGAGGGTCATACTGAACTTTATAAGTATTTTCATGCGGCGAATATGTTTGTCATTACCTTTGGGTTTATCTTTGTAGCGCCTTCCCCTCATTTTATGTTAGTTCATGTGGCTAGTTACACGATATTTTTTCTGGTGCCACTGCTTTTTATTGTTCAAGGAGACCGTAATCTTTATCTGATGATTGTGAATGATTATTTGTGCATGACGATCGGAGCTTGTTTTGCGGGAAGGTTAACCTATCGTTTGAGAAGAAAAGTTTCTTTGATGGATGCTCAGATTAAATCAGATTTAACTTCTATTGTGGGGGTTACTGTGGCTTCAGCGATCTATAACGATAGTCTTGAGAGGTTGAATGATAAAAAGGCCTTTGGATTGATTCTTTCTATGGATTTGAGAGGTTATACTCGATTTTTACATAGTATTCCTAAGGAAATTTCATCATCATTTATGAGAGAGTATCATTTTATGGTGAGTACTACTGTGGGAAAATTCAATGGATTTATTCATAAAACAGCGGGAGATAGTCATCTCGTTTCTTTTGGTCTTATGGATGAATCAGCCGATCTTTCTGACATTTCAGAATTACAAGGTGAGGTTGCAGAAGCTGAAAGCCGCAAAGTACAGTTTCTGGCTAGCAAAGCGACGCTCATGTTTGAAGAAATTGTTGATAAATTTGAAAAACTTAAAATGCACTACGACATCTCTGAATATTTGAAAATGGGTGCAGCCTTAGCGGCTGGCCCCATTGAGATTCGCATTCAGGGCAATAAAAATTACCGACAAGAGGTTGATATTGAAGGCGATGCCATTGTTCGCAGTATGAGATTGGAATCTTATACCAAATTACTTATTAATAGAATCAATCCAGTGGGCTCTCTTCTGATTTTATCTCCGGAACTCATTGAAGATTTGCAGGTGGAGGTTAGCTTTCATGTTTGGAATATTCGAGAAGGCGATCAATTCGTGAGAGATTACCCACAGTTTAAACAGGTTTATTATAAGGCTTGGCTGCCAATGCAAATTCAATCAAAAAAACTCGTATCTTAAAAGTATCAGTTCAATTAGTTCAAAAAGATAAAAAATTATGCTCTTTTCAATTTTTATGAGCATTAAGAATTAAGTCTTCTACAGGAAGCCTCTTGGTTCTCGGTGGATCGCCTTTTTCTTTAGGTTGTCCTACCCGAAATAGCCAAAGGGGGGTCCAATCTCGTCCAATATGATATTCGTTGCGAAATAAAGAGGGAGCCTTTAAAAAATGCTGATGAAAATCAGGCAATAAAAAATTAATTTTTTTTCCGCAAGTAATATCATAAGGGATTAAACTTGCTGAAGACAGAGGTTGCATAGACTGGTGAATAGAAGTTATGTACAACCAAACCCTCATCGCAAGCCGTCCCGTTTCTATGATAGATTGCCGATCTGTTTGCTTAACAAAAAAAGCCAGAGTTCCACCCATGTTTTTGAGTGAATCATGGCAGACAGTGTTCACTTTGGCTTGAAACCCTAGTTTCCAAAGTTTTTTTGGAATACTGGGGTATTTAGCTACTAATTTTAAAAAAGGAATATCATACCATTTGAGCCCTAAGTTGTTCCATGGCATACCGTCATCACTTGTTTCGATATCTTTATTTGTTAGGCGAATCCAACGAAAGAGATCGATAACGATCTCTTCGTGGAGCCAAACCATTTCATCGCTTCGTACAATGAATTTTCTAAATTCAGATGAGAGAGATGAAGAGTACGCAAGAGTGCAGTTTTCAAATGAATTCAGGGCCTGAAGATCTTTGATGATTTTCTCCTGGAGAGGCTCTTTAAAATAAGGACGACGATCCGTACAACGTTTATATAAAAAATCGGCTAAATAATTTTTATTCGTTTGGCATTCAATAAATTGTATTTTAACAAGAGCTTCATGATCAGGATTAGCATTTTGCAGTTCTATTTTTAATTGAAGATCTTGTTCTGAAGCAGAAATATCTAATGATTCTATTAAGGTCCCTAAGGATAAATAGGTGGCTGAATGATGCAAGTTAAAGGCGTGTTTACCCCTCTTTGAATCATTAAATATAAATAGTTGATTCTCATTAATCTCAAATCGCCAAGGTTGGCAGTTGTCCCCTGTAGGACAGTAGCGAGATTTCTCCAGAAGATTTAAAATTTTTTGAGAGAGGGATCTATTTGAAGAGTCACTTGTTTGGAGTTGAATCGCAGACATTAAAGAGCCTCCTGCTTTGGTAATGAGTCAATAGAACCAATCATTGATGAGATTATTTTACATAAATTCACTCAATTTCAAAATTTATGAAGTCACGAATAAAACTTTAATTGCTCAGATAATAGTGACCAAATATTAAGCTATGATTTATCTGGATCGAACGCAAGAAAACGTTGTCAAGGGTAGAGTTTTAAAATCATATTCAGGACTTTATGATTATAGGAAAGAAGAATTTATCTGAATTTAATGTAACATAAAAATTGTTTATATGGAGCGTGATAAGCTTTTTTGTAAGTGAATGTCCTATTTGATTTTGCCCAGTTAACCCTAAGGTTTCTTCTGACTCTGGTGAAAAGTAGAGGAGATTTTTTGTTTAAACTTAAAGTAGGAGATTGCGGTCGAAGCTATATTTAGACATCCGGAAAGCTATATCGTTGCGCCTGCTTGATTTGAGTTTTCAAGCAGGCTCTGGTGTTTTTACTCCTTGAGGACGGGAGTAATTTTCAAATTAACAACGGAGTCCTTGCGTTTGACCTTGAGGTCAATTTCTGTGTTGGGTTTGATAGTTTGTAGGGCGTAAGTGAAATCATAAAGATTTTCTACTTTTTGGCCAGCAATTTCCACAATAATATCCTGTGGTTTTAAACCTGCTTTTTCCGCAGGACTTTTTTCAGATGTTCCAGAAATTTTTACTCCTTTGATGCTTTCTTGGGAGTAGTCGGGAATAGTTCCCAAGTAAACCCTGAACTTTCGGCCCAAAGATGAGTTATGACTGCTTTCAACCATTTGATAATGGATGGGTTGTGCAGAGACCGTTGCAAGAACATCCTTCACCAAGGAGGTGATAAGGTTTAAACCAGAAAAATTTATTTTTTCTGGAGTGTCTAAAGGGGTATGGTATTCTTTGTGAGCACCAGTGAAAAAACTCAAAACAGGGGCTTTCGCCTCTACATAAAAACTAAGGGCATCTGTAGGTAAGTAGGGATCATCTTGAGCCACAAGGCTTAAATTATGTTGGCGGCCCATGGACTCAATAGAGGATCTCCATTCCTTCGCAGATCCTAACCCTTGAACGTAAAGGACCTCTTTGAGACGACCAACCATATCCAGATTGAGATAGGCTTTGATTTTTTGTTGTGGGGAATATTTATAAAGTTCCTTTAAATAATTTTTAGAGCCGAGATTTCCTAACTCTTCCCCCGACCAAATCGCAAAAATAACATTTGTTTTGAGCAAGGTTTTATTTTTAGAAAAATAATGGGCGAGCTCTAAGACTGAGGCAACACCGCTGGCATTGTCATCAGCACCGAAGTGAACGCGGCTGGACATATCCGATGTTGCGAGTGAGACTCCTGGAATGCCAAGGCCTAGATGATCTCCATGGGCGCCTACATAAATGGTATCTTTTGCTCCAGGGACTTGGAGAAGACCCAGAGTGTTTTGACCTGTGCTATGAATAGGACGAAGATCAACAACACTTGTGATCAAGATTTTTTCAAGTTCAAAGCCTTCTTGAAAGCTCCCATCGTCCAAACTTTTTTGTAGAGATTCAAGATTACGGCCCACGGCTTTGAACAAATCTATTGCAATGGAGTCATGGAGATTAATAACAGGAAGGCTTGAATCACTCAAAGACCCTTCAAATTGAAACTTGGGAAGTTTTTGTTTATAGATTGCTCTGGGGCCAGAAACAATCAGAAGGCCCTTAGCTCCTTCGTTTTTAGCAACAGTGACTTTGTGTTGAATGCGTGAATAGGTATTGAGATGGTAGCGGAATTCGTTGGCGACATCATTTGGAATATCCCTGAAGACAAGAACCCATTTTCCCTTAACATCAAGTCCTCTGTAAGAGTTATATTCTGCAAATTTTTCTGTAGCAGGTGCTACAAGTCCATAGCCGGCGAAAACCACGCCGGTATCTTTCAGCTCTCCCGAGCTAGAATAAGAAACAGGGTTCCAATCTGTTCCAAGCTCTAGTTTTTTATTTTTGAACTGAGATCCATTGAGGGTGAGAGAGTTTTTATTTCCCAGTTCCACATTGGAAAGAAAGTTGAACTCGTTAATATAATTTTTAGTCAAGGGCGGAGATTTGAGTCCCCATTTTTTGAAAAGTTTTGCAATTTCTGCTGTATATATTTTCTCTTGAGATGATCCCGTGAGGCGTCCTTGCATAGATGTCGATGAGAGGTTATAAACAATATTTTTAAGATCAGAAGTGGAAATAGGAGGTGTTAATGAAGATGCAGCAAGGGGCTCAGGATCTAAGTTAAGAGCTCTTAGGGCCGCTGGATGATCCCAGTCGCCCATATAAATTTGTGATTCGCCTTTTTGATTTCGTTTCGTCCAGGCAATGCTTTCGCCGTTGGGGTGAAAAACAGGAAGACCATCAAAACCGTCCTCGTAAGTTACACGGATGGGTTCTTGTTTTCCTTCAGCATCTACAATGTAGAGTTCAAAATTTTGAAAACCAAGGACATTAGTAGTAAATATAATATATTTGCCAGAAGGATGAAAGTAAGGAGCCCATGACATGGCTTTGAAACGAGTCACTGGTTTTTGATCACTGCCATCCACGTTCATGGTATAAATCTCCGCACTTCGCCCATCAGGGGTAAAGCGCCGCCACGTGATTTTTTTTCCATCATGACTGAAGAATGGGCCCCCATCGTAACCCAGCGTGTTCGTGAGTTGGCGAACTTGAGATCCATCTGATTTCATGATGTAGATATCCATTAATAAAGAGCTATCCACTTCGAATTTCTTCTGAATTTCTTCGGTGAGTTTTGTAGAATAAGCAGCACGGTTAGAGGCAAAGACTATCCATTGACCATCGGGAGAATAGGCACCTTCAGCATCATAGCCCTTGATCGATGTTAGATTTTTAAGTGCCCCTGTTTTAAGATCCTTTTCAAAAATATCATAATTTTCATCAAAGCTCCATGAGTACTTTTGTGAAGGTTGTTTTCTAAAAGCGAGTTCCGCTTTTACCTTGTCGTTGAAAAGCGGATCCAAGTGCGTGGAACTAAATAAAACTTTTTTATCGGAAGGGTGAATCCAGGCACAAGTGGTTTGGCCTTTTCCTGTGGAGATTAATTCTGTTTTGCCTGTTTTGAGATTCATTTTATAGATCTGATAAAAAGGATTTCCTTCGAACCGCTCACTTTGAAAAATTAATTCGGTACCATCTTTATTAAAATAGCCTTCTCCGGAACGAGGGCCTTCAAAAGTAATTTGTCGTACTTGTGAGATGAATGAAGACGTTGCTTCTTTTTTGGGATCTGATGTATTCGAAGGAGTAGTGTTTTGAGGGCTAGAATACCAAAAAAAAGCGAGAAGAGCCGGTGAAATAAGTATTAAGAGGAGGGAGTAAAAAAAACGAGTTGAAAAATGAGAGCGGTTTTGTGCGGATTTATTTTTGTTTAACATAGTAATTTGGATTCCTTACTTTTAACTTCAAAAATGAAAGAGTCGATGGGGCCGATATTATTAGAAGCATTAATACTATTCACTTTTATCGGATCAAAGTTGTGCCCTCAAGCGAGACGAAACCGACATTCTGTAAGTTACGACTCAACGAGTGGGTAAAAACGAAGAGCAGGTAAAAGCAAACGGCATCAATAAGAGCACAAGTAGCTTATAGAGCGGAGGGGTGTCTATGATTATTTCGCTTAGAAATTTTTCTAAAAATCGAAATAACTTCGTAATTTCAATAGGATATAATTTTTTTATGGACTTTTAGTCATGGGCTGTGTTATTCCCAGTAATATCGCAACGAATTAAGCAAAAATAGAACATTCAAACTCATCACGTGAAAGACAGGACGCATGCTTTACCAATGGCTTTACTCGCTCTCGAATGAATTTTCTCCTTTGAACATATTTAGATATATCACCTTTCGAACCTTTATCGCATTTTTTTCAGCCTTTTTCTTATGCTGGCTTTTGGGCCCCTACTTTATTCAACGACTACGAGGTCGGCAGCTAGGACAGCAAGTGAGAGATGATGGGCCTCAGTCTCATAAGAAAAAACAAGGAACTCCTACGATGGGTGGAGGCTTGATTTTATTAAGTACTTTAATTCCTTGTCTTCTTTGGGTGAATGTAACAGATCCTTTTGTGTGGGGAACCTTAATAGTAACATGGGGGTTTGGAGCTATTGGTTACGTTGATGATTATCTTAAGGTCAGTAAAAAAAATGCGAAAGGACTTTCGGGAAAAATCCGACTTCTTGGAGAGTTTTTAATTTCTGGAATCGTTGTGGCTTATCTTATTTATAATGCCCATTTAGCCACGACATTACGGGCGCCTTTTGTGAAAGATTTTGTACTGGATTTAGGGCCTTGGTATATTATGTTTGCATCTTTGGTGATTGTGGGTACGGCTAATGCTGTTAATTTAACAGATGGATTAGATGGCTTAGCAATTGTACCTGTTATTGTTTGTGCAGGAACTTTAGCTTTATTTTCCTATGTTTCGGGTCACGCCCATATTGCTCAGTATTTACAGATTCCCTTTGTGGCAGGAGCCGGAGAGTTAACTCCTGTTGCGGCATCCTTTGTGGCCTCAGGTTTAGGTTTTTTATGGTTTAACACCTATCCGGCTCAAGTTTTCATGGGTGATGTTGGAAGCTTAAGCTTGGGAGGATTTATCGGTACTTTAGCGGTCATTACTCAAAATGAAATTTTAATGCTTATCTTGGGAGGCGTTTTTGTCGTAGAGGCCCTCTCTGTTATCACGCAGGTGATTTCTTTTAAAACAACCGGAAAAAGAATTTTTAAAATGGCTCCCATTCATCATCATTATGAACTCAAGGGTTTAGATGAAACAAAAATCATCGTTCGATTTTGGATTATTTCTATTTTGTTGGCTGTTTTAAGTTTAGCTACGCTCAAGCTCCGATAACGATAAGTAGAGAGGGTTGGAAAGAAAGCCATTTGTTTTGTTAAGTGAAAAAAATGAATTTAAATAAAGGGGAAACGCAAATATGTTTCAGAATTTGTCAGAATTAAAAGATAAAAAAATACTTGTGGTTGGGTTGGGTAAAACAGGAGTTTCACTCACTAAACTGCTTGTGGAGCAAGGGGCTCAAGTCACGATCAGTGATCATAAAAGTAAGCCTGAATTATCGGGGACTGTTGAGCAGGTAGAAGGCTTGGGTGTGAAGCTCGATTTGGGAGGTCATAGTCCTAAAACTTTCTTGATCCAAGATTTGATTATCCTGAGTCCAGGTGTTCCTTCAAATTTGAAAATTTTTGATTATGCAACAGCACATGGGATTAAAATTACAAATGAGGCGGAATTTGTTTCTCAATTTATTAAAGAGCCTGTTGTCGCAGTCACGGGAACCAATGGAAAAACATCTGTAGCTCGTTTGGCCGAAGCTTTCTTAAAGGAATCAGGAATCGAGGTTTGGGTCGGGGGCAATAACTTTCAACCTTTGACCGAGTATTTGCGTTCTGAAGTTAAAGCAAAGGTCGTGATTGCTGAGATGTCTAGTTACATGCTTGAAAAGGTAGATACCTTCAACCCTGTGAACATTGTTTTTAGTAACTTGGCTGAGAACCATCTTGATCGTTATAAAAGCATGGAAGATTACATTAATGCTAAACGAAAAATATTTAAAAATACCAATCAAGCCACGACGAGCATTTTAAATGCAGATGATAATGCTGTCGTGGAATTAGCTCGAGATCCTATTGTTCAAAAGGGTCGAATTTTTTATTTTTCTCGAAAGACATCACTGGAGCCTCAGATTATGAATATTGGTGGTGCCGTGAATGTGGGAGATGAGATTCGAGTGCGAACAGGGCCTGAAATAGAATATTATTCCTCAAAAAATATAAAAATGCTGGGCAAGCATTCTATTGAAAATATGATGGCGGCCATCCTGGTGGCTCGTGAGCATGGAGCCAATCATGATGCGATTCAAAAAGTGATGGATACCTTTAGTGGTTTGCCTCATCGACTGGAATACATCCGTAAAGTGGGGGGTGTGCGTTTTTACAATGACTCCAAGGCGACGAATGTTCACGCTGTTTTAAGGGCCTTGGATGCTTTCAATGAGAATGTTATTTTGATTATGGGCGGAAAAGACACTAATTTGAGCTTTGAGGCTTTAAAGGGGCCAGTGAAAAGAAAGGTGAAAAGTCTTATTCTTGTGGGAGAAGCCAAAGAGCGTGTCAATCGAGATATTGGTGATTTTAGTGAGACTTTTTTGATTGGAACCTTTGAGGAAGCAGTGTTAATTGCATATCAGAAGTCGCGGATCAATGATGTTGTTTTGTTGTCCCCGGGTTGTCCAAGTACTGATATGTTTGATAATTTTGAAGAACGGGGTGATTATTTTCGGGAAATCATCAATAAATTTCGATAAGATAATTTAAGAGATAAGGAGAATCTTTATGAATAATAATCCTGTTGGTTTGCAAGGGATCGAGTTTACTGAATTTGCATCCCCCAATCCTGAGATGCTACATAAACTTTTTTGTGAATTTGGTTTTTCTAAGACCCATCGACATAAAACTCTTAAAGTAGATTTATATTCACAAAATGACATTCATTTTTTACTCAACCAAACCCCCTCTTCTTTTGCAACGGAGTTTAGTCAATCGCATGGTCCTAGTGTGAGCTCTATGGGGTGGAGGGTAGAAAATGCTCAAAAAGCCCTTAAGATTGCTATAGAAAGAGGAGCTAGAGCTTGTCTTAATGGGGATCTCGTTGACCAAAAGGGGCAACATGTACCAGCGATTTATGGGATTGGCGATAGTTTGATTTATTTTATTGATCAATGGAACAGTCCGGATCTTTATAGTCAGCTGGGGTTTGTTCCTCATGAAAACCCTGTCGTTAACGAAGAGAAGGGTTTTTTGATGATTGATCATTTAACTAACAATGTGCATCAGGGCACAATGGAGCATTGGTCGCAGTTTTATAAAAATATTTTTGGATTCACGGAGGTTCGATATTTTGATATCCGCGGAGCAAAGACAGGTTTGACTTCGTATGCTCTTAAGTCACCTTGTGAGACTTTTTGCATTCCCATCAATGAGGGGACTGAAAAGAAGTCACAAATCAATGAATACTTAGAAGAATACAAGGGGCCGGGAGTTCAGCACATTGCTTTCTTAACAAAAGATATCTTAACTTCGTTAAGTAAGTTAAAGGGCTCCAACATTCAGACTTTGGATATTGATGATGAATATTATCGTGAGATTTTTACAAAGTTTCCCCATGTGACTGAAGATCATAAAGCAATTCGAGACTTTAATGTTCTAGTGGATGGGGATGAGGATGGTTATTTACTTCAAATTTTCACAAAAAATATTATTGGCCCAATTTTTATAGAAATTATCCAAAGAAAAAATCACTACTCTTTTGGTGAAGGTAATTTTGGTGCTTTGTTTCGTTCCATAGAAAGAGATCAGCAGAAGCGGGGATACTTAGAGACATAAATGTGCGCTGACGATTGGTGAATGATATTGAGGTGGCCTTATTCCTAAGATTTAAATGTCGTTAGAAAGAAGAGATCATCTTTTGTCGCGATGCATAATCGAGTGCCAAAAAGGCTCTAAAAACAATGGTACTAGCGTTGCAATACGTTGCAATAGTTTCCATAAAAAGCTATTCATCGGAAACCAAATGGGAGGAGTAAAGATGATGACTTCAAAAAAAATGGGGATAGATTTTTTTTCTTTTGGTGTCAAATTGACTCTTGGTGTGGCACTGAGTCTTAGTTTTGTAAGTGAAAGTTCTTTCGCTAACACAAAGGCGCCGAAAACATTAACTTATGCTTTACTGACTGAGCCTCCCAATCTGGATTCTTCACAAGCCACTGATTCTGAAAGTTTTTTTATTGTTGGTCACACAATGGCCGGACTCACTCGATATGATGATAAGGGAAACATCCTTCCCGCTGTGGCTGAAAAATGGGAAATTAATGATAAGGGTGCCACTTTTTATTTAAGAAAAGATGCAAAATGGAGTGACGGCAAACCTGTGCAAGCTCAAGACTTTGTTTTCGCATGGAAACGAGCTTTAGATCCAAAAATCGCCAGTGAATATGCTTTTATTTTATATCACATTAAAAACGGAGAGCAAATCAACCAAGGGAAGTTGCCTCTCAGCCAGTTGGGTGCTGTTGCAAAAGATCCACACACGTTAGTCGTGACATTTGAAAAACCATGTGGCTACTTCTTGGGGCTAACTTCATTTGCAACTTATTTACCTCTTCGAGAGGACTTTGTTACACAAAAGAAAGATAAGTATGCTTCATCTCCAGAAAATATGCTTTATAACGGTCCTTTTAAATTAACTAAGTGGATTCATGGTGCAAGCCTACGATTGGAAAAAAATGATAAGTATTGGGCTCAAGATCAGATCCAGTTGGATGTGATTGATATCCCCTACATCACTCCAGATGCGAATGCGAGATTCAACCTCTTTAAAACTCAAAAAATAGATCTCATACAGGCTCTTTCTAAAGAGAGTTTGGCAAATGCTCAGAGAGAAAAATTCAAGCTTAAAAAGTTTTCTGATGGCACATTATTTTACATGCAGTTTAACTTCAAAAAAGGAAGACCTACTGCAAATAAAAATTTAAGATTGGCTATTCGGTCTGTGATAAATCCCACTGAATTCGTAAGTCGTGTTGTTTCTATTCCTGGAACTCAAGTAGGGGTGGGTTTGGTTCCTTCTTGGATGAAGGGGAATCAGCAAAGCTTTCGAAAAGAAAACCCTATCCCTGTTCCAAAACAGAACTTAGCTGCAGCTAAAGAATATATGGCAAAGGCGCGAAAAGAATTGGGTCAAACCACGCCGATCAGTTTAGTTTGGTTGACTGGGGATACAGCTCTTGCTGCGAGCGAGGCGGAGTATTTTCAAAATCTATTTAAGACAGCTTTGGGAGTTGATTTAAAAATTGATAAGCAGATTTTTAAACAGCGTTTGTCTAAAATGCGAAGTGGTGATTTTGATATTGTTTCGGCAGGTTGGGGCCCTGATTATGCTGACCCCATGACTTTTGTTGATTTGTTTACATCTTGGAATGGCAATAACCACGGGGCGTGGTTTAACGATCAATATGATAAGCACGTGCGAAATGCGATGAACTCTGTTGATACTAAATACAGAATGACAGAGATGGCGGCAGCAGAAAAAATCTTCATGGAAGAAGTTCCAATGATCGCGACTTATGAAAGAACAGTCATGTACACCCACTCAGATCGAATTGAAGGTGTCGTAAGACGAGTGATGGGTGCGGATCCTGATTTTACAAATGTAAGGATTAAAGAGTAGGGCACAAAGGGTGCGGGGGTTCTTTTGTTATCTTATATTTTGAAAAGAATTTTTGTAGGTTTGATCACGGTTTTTACCATTGCAACACTGACCTTTTTTGGAATGCATGCGGTTCCAGGGGACCCTTTGTTAAAAGGTAAAGTTGTGAATGAGGTTGTTCGAAAAAATTTGGAAGAAAAGTACGGCTTGGATAAACCTTTATTTGTTCAATATGGTACTTTTCTTACCAATATGATTAAAGGTGACTTTGGTCTTTCTTTTACTCAGCAAAATAGATCTGTGAACGATATTATACGAGAGCATTTTCCGATATCAGCGATCTTGGGGGCTTTGGCTATTATTGCCGCCGCTATCGGTGGGATTATTGGAGGAGCTATTGCTGCTGTTAAAAGAAATACAATGGCTGATCGAAGTATCATGTTGTTGGTTATCTTATTTGTTTCTGTTCCAAGTTTTGTTTTTGCGGCTCTTGGACAAGTTTTAATTGCTGAAATAAAAACGCGGGTGGGTGTAGAGCTGTTGCCTGTTGCGGGCTGGGGAACCTTTAAACACATGATTTTACCAAGCCTCATTTTAGGCTTGGGGACGATGGCTTTTTTAGCAAGGTTGATGCGCTCTTCAATGTTGGAAGTTGTTCACCAGGATTATATACGGACAGCGAAAGCAAAAGGGGTCTCCTCTCTGCAAATTTTTTTCCGACACCAATTGCGTAATGCTGTTTTGCCCGTTATCACTTTTTTAGGGCCGGCTGTAGCAGCAATTACGACGGGAGGATTCGTCGCCGAAATAGTTTTTGCCATTCCTGGATTGGGACGGTATTTTGTTCAAGCGGTACAGCAGCTTGATTACACTGTGATCATGGGACTCACTGTTTTTTACGGAGCTTATCTTGTGTTCGTCGTGATTCTCGTTGATGTGATTTATGGATTCATTGATCCACGCATTCGGATTGCTGGCGCTTGATATGGAAGTGAGCATGCAAGAAGAAAAGGAAAGAGTTTTGACGACGCAAAATGAATTTTCGCAGGATTTATTCCAAAAACAAGTAAAATCTGTTCAAGAGAACCTTATCGTAAGGCCTTCGTTGTCTTATTGGCAGGATGCTTTAAGGCGATTCGCCGCAAACAAACAATCTTTATTTGCATTTTACCTCACTAATATCTTGATACTGTTTTCTTTTTTAGGGCCTTTTATTTGGACAAGAAATCCGTCTCATCAGGATTTAAATAGTCCATCGATGTCTCCTAATATGGGAAAACCTGCGGTGGTTGTGGATGAATTAGCTCCCGTTATTCCTCTTTTTGCAGAGATTCCCGTGATTTCAACGACAGATGAGACCAGTGATTTAGTCACTGAGGAAAAGGCGATTGGGTCAGTTCAAAACTTTAAGGTCATTGGCTTTCCCACCACCCAGAACGTCGTGTTGGGTTGGGACTATGTTCCTGGAGCCTCAGGCTATGTTATTTACCGTAATGAAGTGAAGCCTGAGGATGGAGCACTCGGTATTCCTCTGGGTGATGTTATGGAAGGAAATCAAATTTCTTTTGAAGATGCTCAGAGCTTAGAAGCACGAGATTACTTTTATGCCATTGTTCCCAAGGATGCTGATGGAATGGAGACAACTCATAATACCGTTTTGAAAGTACAGGTTATGACAGCGATCAGCGTTGATTCCGCTAAGTCTCTTGGGGTGAGTTCTGAGATAGGGACCCACGTCAGATTATCATCCTCACCTTTGGGAACAGATTCGTTAGGTCGTGATATTTTGGCAAGATTGATGTCGGGAGGAAAGGTTTCTCTTTTTATTGGTATTTTTGCCGCTGTACTTTCTATCATATTCGGGATTATTTTGGGAGGTATTGCCGGTTTTTTTGGTGGGTTGGTTGACGATATGGTTATGCGGTTTACCGATCTCATTTCAGGTTTGCCATTTTTGCTTTGTATGATTTTATTAAAAGTAATCTTGAATGTGGGTCCTGGAGAGTCCGGAATTACAGCTCTGTTAATAAGCCTTGTTATTTTATCATGGACAGGAACAGCTCGGTTGGTCCGAGGGCAAATTCTTCAATTAAGAAATAGTGAATTTATACAAGCGGCCCGTATGATGGGAGCCAAGCCGGGATATCTTATTGTAAGGCATATGCTTCCTAATTTAATCGGGGTCATATTAGTGACTCTTACTTTTCAAATTCCTTCTGCTATTTTTACAGAAGCTTTTCTCTCTTTCATTGGTTTAGGAGTGGCTTCTCCAGCAACATCTTGGGGAAGTATGTGTAATGAAGCCATTCAAAGTTTATTGACAAGGCCTTATGAGTTCTTTGCTCCAGCTGTTGTTATCAGTTTGACAGTTTTATCATTTAATTTACTAGGCGACGGTCTTCGCGATGCTCTTGATCCAAAACTGCGTTCTAACGAATAGAAAGGGGTATTGCTGATGTCTTCTTTACTTTCCATTCGAGGTTTAAAGGTTGAATTTTCAACCTACGGTGGCACTGTTCAAGCTGTTCGTGGTGTTGATTTAGAGGTTCATAAAGGTAAAACTCTGGCTATTGTCGGAGAGTCGGGGTGTGGTAAATCGGTGACAGTTCAATCCATTCTTGGCCTGATTCCTTCTCCTCCTGGTCGCATTGTTTCGGGTTCTGCTCTCTTTAATGGAACAGAAATGATTGGAAAACCTGTCAATGAATTGAATAAGATTCGCGGAAAGCATATAGGCATGATTTTCCAAGATCCAATGACGTCGCTCAACCCTACGATGAAGGTTGGAGATCAGATCATGGAAACACTTTTAATTCATGGTCGGTATTCTAAAAGCGAAGCCAGGGCTCGCGCAATCAAGTTATTAGAAGATGTCCACATCTCAGAGGCGAAAAATCGTGTGGATCATTATCCCTTTCAGTTTTCAGGGGGAATGCGGCAAAGAGTGATGATCGCTATGGCCATTGCTTGTGAACCGGAATTACTGATTGCAGATGAACCAACAACAGCTTTGGATGTAACTATTCAATCTCAAATTTTACATTTACTGCGTGAATTACAGATTAAAAATAAAATGGGCTTGGTGATCATTACTCATGATCTTGGTGTTGTGGCTAGAATGGCTGATAATGTCGCTGTTATGTATGCGGGTCAGGTCGTGGAGCATGGGACCGCTGAGGAAGTTTTTTATAAAAGCCTTCATCCTTATACATTAGGATTAAAACAAGCTCTGCCGTCTCCTGCAATGGAGCGTTCTCAACTCATACCCATTGAGGGTGCCCCACCCGATTTGTTTTCGCCTCCGAGGGGTTGTGGTTTTTACGCTCGCTGTAAACAGGCCATGACAATTTGTAGTGATAATAACCCAAGGGAGTTCTATGAAGGTTCACATATGGGGCGCTGTTGGCTTCATCATCCTCAAGCAAAAGGAGTTGAAGTATGACACCCTTGTTGGAGCTTCGGAATCTTAAAAAGCACTTTACAATTGCAAAAAATAAAACTCTTCATGCTGTCGATGGCGTTAACCTGGAAATTTTTCCTAATGAAATTTTAGGTTTAGTAGGGGAGTCTGGCTGTGGAAAGTCGACACTGGGCCGAACTTTGGCGGGCCTTTACGAAAAAACAGCAGGAGAAGTATTTTATCGAGGGCAAAAGCTACCGCAAAAGTATCGTGTGAGCGACTTTGTTCATTTGTCTCGAGAAATTCAGATGATTTTTCAGGATCCTTACTCCTCTCTTAATCCACGAATGACGGTGCGAGAAATCATCGCCGAAGGACCTCGTTTAGCAGGAATGTGGAAGTCTACAGAAGTGACTACAAAGGTTAAGGAATGGTTAGAGCGAGTGGGTCTTGCTGCGGATCATGCTTCCCGTTATCCCCATGAATTTTCAGGAGGTCAGCGGCAGCGCTTAGGAATCGCACGAGCTCTTGCGATGGAGCCTAAGTTCGTTATTTGTGATGAACCCATTTCTGCTCTTGATGTTTCTATTCAAGCACAAATCATAAACCTGTTGGCAGAACTTAAAGGTAAATTTGGCTTAACTTTGTTATTCATCGCTCATGATCTTTCTATGGTTCGGTATGTAAGCAATCGCATGGCTGTTATGTACTTGGGCTCTATTGTTGAGCTAGGTGAGAGTGATGACGTGTTTTTTTCGCCTAAGCATCCGTATACTCAACTTTTGGTGGGCTCTAATCCTGAACCTGATCCCATTAAAGAGAAGAATCGACCCTATGTTGATTTGCATGGAGAGATTCCAACTCCGGTTAACTTAGGAGTGGCTTGTCGTTTTGCTGGACGTTGTCCCAAAGTAGGAGATCGCTGCCGAACAGAAACACCCCTTCTGAGGCCGGTGGGCAAAAATCATTTTGTTGCATGTCATTTTGTAGAATAGCATCTCTATTGGCCCAACAAAATAAGATCTTTTAGCGATGATCTTCAATGCTAGTGGATTAGCTACTGTTCATTTTAAAAGTATTGATTATTCGAGCCCAGTATAAGGCGACCCTTTAGGTCTTTTCTCTAGTATTCGATAAGATGCTTGATGGGATTTCCATTAAAAGTCATAGTGTTTAAATCTTTGAGATTAATGAGTGTTGCAACATCAATCACTTTAAAGCCAGCACGTTGTGCAACATTAATTGCGGCTTGAAGTGTTCCTCCTGTCGCAAGAACATCATCAATGATAACAATTGAGCCATGGCCGGTTTGCATTTCAATGGTAGCTTGGCCATATTCGAGAGTGTAGCTTTCAGCGATTACAGGTGGTGGTAGTTTTCCGGCCTTACGAATAGGAAGAAAACCCTTCTTATGATAACATGACAGAAGCATTGCTAAAATAAAGCCTCGACTTTCAATGCCCGCAAAATAATCAACATTTTTCAGGTCAATATTTTCAATGAGATGTTTCGCAATAAATTCCAATTTTATGGGATCAGCAAGGAGTGGCGAAACATCTCTAAATAAAATTCCTTTTTTTGGAAAATCAGGGAAATCTTTGATAAACGCTTTTAAATCCATAATTTTATCCTTTCAATAATATTCACATTTATTAGATCACGGCTGCAGGTTATGACCTGCAGTCAGGGATGTCGCTTATAAGCTGTTTTCTGATAAGAAGATTAATAGGGATAGTGGGTATAGAGGGTGACCGCAACATCGTTTTGCGTGTAATAAGAATGTTTTGTGTTGGCTGGGATTTCAATGCGATCGCCGGCTCTTAAAAGGAGTTGAGTCCCTGAGACATTGAGGAGAAGCTCTCCTTCAACGACAATTCGAATTTCTCCAAAGGGGTGTTTTTTTTCGACAACCCTTTGGTTTTTGAGGAAAGTTTCAACTGTAACGTCATGGCCCTCTGCTTGGAGGATATGACGAAGTCGGTCTATGCTTGGCGAAGAGGCTGCTTGCCATCTTGAGATTAGCACTTTGTGCTCCTTTTTTTTGAAACTTGATGTGGGCTAAACTTTAATCGTTTCAAAGTGGGATAAAAGACAATTAATGTTTTTTATGAATAGAGATTAAAGTTAACAAGATTGAAAAGTCAAGATTTGAAATCAGAGTCAAAAAATTTTTAATAAAAAAAGCATAAATTTTTTAAATCCTATAATCAATTGGATAGATAGAGTTGAGTACAGCGTTTCCTGAAGAGTCTTTCGCAACATTTTTATATATAAATTATATTTATAAAAAATCTGTTCGAAAAATATTAAATTGATTTGAACCGCGGAGATTATTGAATTGACTCAATTTGAAATCAAGAAAGCGTAAATTAAAACCAATATTTAGTTATAAATTAATAATTTTTGTTTAAAGTTCTATTTTTTGTCTCTTTGTTGAACACCTGCGATTTTCATTGCAGTAAATTCTTTCATATCTTTCAATTCATTTATAAGTATGAGAGAATACAAGCATAGCATCATATGCATCAAGGGGGAAGGGTGAAGGAAAATCTGCAAAGAGGGATTTTATTTTTAACTCTGAGTTTAGTACTGTCTAGTACATATTTAAACTGTGCAGGTAACAATATGGACCCTATTGGTAATTCTAGTTCAACAAATAACTCTTCACTTGATACTGATCATCAAACTTGTGCTAATGGAGCTGCAAATGCTCCTTTGTGTACGGTTAACTTTTTTGGTAATTGTATTAATGGAAATGCGAGTCCACCTGAGTGTGGGACAGGAGGAACCTTCAGTAGTTGCAATGGAGAATTATTGTTGGATGATCCCAATTGCAATAAAGAGCTTAATGTTTTTGTTTCATACTCCGGTCCGCTTTCAAAATACAACCTTCAAATTAAAATGAATTTTAACCCTGCAGATAACGACAAGAGTGGAGCCATTTTTCTTGTTGCTCAAAAACCAAAGCCAGAAAATAAAGCTGAATTGCTGACATTGTTTTGCACGAATCCCTGTAATGACAATAGTTGGAAGGAGTGGAATGGTGATTCAACTGTTGATTGGTCTGTCTCAGGTTTAAAGCCTCAAATTGGCGCTTTAGGTTTACAGGCAGTTTATAATAAAATTGGTGATTTTACTTCTCTCGGTGGTTTTAAAATTCTTGTTGGATATGGTGTAGGGAGTTCAGTTGGTGCTTCTGTGAGTGAGATGCTCAACTATCGCTCCGTTGCATATCCTCAAGGGCGTTTTATTGAGGCCTTAAGGATTTCAGAGCAAAATATGAGTTTTTCTTTTAGTGGCCCTAGTGGAGGATCTTATGGATCTCTTAAAAATTATGATTTGTGGGTCAGCATAGCTCCTTCATCTGTAGATTATAGTTTGGCGGGCTATTTGTTCGTTATAGCCCAAGATCCAAGTGGACAGGTTCATAAAGCCTATAGATTTAATAGCGCAACGAGTGCCTATGAATGGGTTGATTGGGATGGTAATTCCAATAGTTTGGGCGATAAATTTTTAAAATATGATTCCGCCATTAAAAATGAATTTTTTAGTATTTATAAAGGCGATGCTACGGGATATAAGGATTGGAAATTATACGTTGGATATGGGATCGGTTCTAATGCTGTTGGAGCCGGAAATGATTGCATTAATAATAAGAAGTTTAATGAAAAAAATCCTTTTATTATAAAATAAGAGGCTTGTTTTTCAGGAACCATGAGGGATTTTTATTTTTATAAATGAGTTTTAATTAATAAATTAAAAGAAAATTGTATTGGGGGCTTTTATGTTTTCTTATTTATTTAAAAAGTATTCATCGCGGTGGCCAATGTATGTTATTAACATTGCGGTCGTTCTTGTAGTTATAACTTATCAGGCTTGTTCGCAAAAATACTCCCTCAATTCACAAAGTCTAACTCTCCCCCCTAAGTGTGATACGGGACGATGTAAAATAGGCCAGTTAAATCCTGAGTTGGATCAAGTTCGTCCTCCAACGAAAGTCCTTTTTGTTGTCGATAACTCTAGGACAATGCAATTATCTCAGGATTATTTAGCCACTGGTATGCAAACCATGGCTGATGGACTTCGAGGCTATGATGCCGATTTTTTCATTTATTCTACGAGTGATCTTCATCAAGACAAAGTTGATGCTAATGGAAATCCGCGTGTCGCTGATGACAAACCAGTCATTAGTTCCACGCCTCTCAAAACGTGTCGTTGGGTTGAAATGGTCAATGGAAAGCCAGTAGAAAAAAGTGGGAGTGTTTGCCCTAAGGATCAAGCTACAACTTACTCGCTTGAAAGCATTAACCTCATGAATCCAAGTATTGGTTCTGATTTAAAATTTAGATCTAGTTATAATGAGGCCCAGTTGAATGAGGCCAGTCAAAAGCTTTCTGAGGGAATTCGAGATGTCGGTGTCGATGGATCTTCTACAGAAACAGGAATTTGTTCTTTAGTCAGGTCTGTTTATAATGAATCCGCTAATGGCTTGTTTCAAAAAGGTGATAATGCTGCCATGGTTATTTTATCTGATGAGAATGATTTTTCAACACCTCAAAACTGCTTGAGTCGCACAACTCAAGATGAAACCTTTGTGGGTAAACCCGCTGAATACCAAAGTTGTAATCCCGCGACAGAAAAATGTGATCAAGTCGATTACAGCGTGACCTTTAGTTCTGTAACAGAGCAATTGCCCTATGCTGAAGTATCCATGAATTATAAATGTGAAACTTTGGGATCTACGAATACTTGTGCTCTTGATGGCAGTTGTGAAACGGTACAATATTCTTTTGAAAATTTAAGAAACAGAATAAATTACAGTTGTGTATCAAAAGTTCCTTACACAGTGTCTTTTAATCCGGCGCCAACTTATTCTCATACGTTAAAATATAGATGTGATTTATATGAAGATGGAATTATCGTAGGGACATCATCGGTAAATTCGTTGCCCTTGAGTGGATCTGTGCCATCTTGTGTGAATGGTGAAGAAAAAGTTTGTGATGCCAGTGCGCTTTCAGTAGCTAATAGCAAATGCGTGGGTAAAACAAAGCTGAATGTATCCAGCTGTAAGTTGCAGTGTAATGTAGGATCTGCAACAATTGCTAATGCAACTTATGATGATCAAGATCCCTCAGCTCCTGATCGGGATTTAACAAAAACAAATACTCAAATTATTACGAATTGGGCTCAAGCTCAGTATCCTGGTTTTTCAATCAAGAGCATCACTCGGGGTTCTGCGGTGAATACAACCGCCCAAAACGCATGGATGGATAATAATTGCTCTTCCGAAAATATAGCTGGCGACGATTGCGTGACAGGTTCCGCTGAAGCGAATAAAGCTCAATCTCTTTGTGGTGGCAAAAAAGTTGCTTCTTGTAAAAAAAGATGTGCGCGAGAGGCGACAAGAACAGTATCTTTGAAAAATCCTAAGACCGAAGATACGGTTAATTATTGCACTAATACGAATACTTCCATTAAATTTACGCCTTCTGATCGTGCTACGACATACAGTAGCATTAAAGACTTCGCCACTAATACACTGTATGCAAGCCCTCAGACAGCTACCTTGGCATCCTGTACACGAAGAGGCGAGAAATATGTTTCTACAACTCAAGCAGCTAAAGTCAACTCTACTTCTAGGACTGAATGTGGAGGAAGTTACAGCAGCCTTTTTGATACAACATCTCTATGTAAGGGAACCAATCCTAAACAAAATGGGATTACTTCTGGAAGCATTAACTACAGTTGTGTTGATAAAACAAAAACAATTGAAAAAGCTCCTCAATTAATCCAACAGTACACTCACTCTGGTTCTGTAGCAGGGGAAAATATTTGTAACAAAGAATTCAAGGCAAATGGTGTGACTTATTCTTCATTGAAAGCTTATTTCATGACGAAGACAGGACGTACCGATACTCCTTCTGCTTGTGTTATTATGAGTGGAAAAAAAGAGGTCGTACCAGCAGGCGTTGTTTCATCTGCAAAAGTGAATCGTCAATGGACGTTCCCTTTGTCAATGCAATCAGGAGACTCTAAAGCTAACTTGCAAACGGCCTTTCACTCTCGATCGAAAGAGCTTTTTGGAGAGAATGGATATTTTGTTTCCGCAATTATCAGAGACGCAGTGGAAGACCAAAAAGAATCTTATTGTACCCCACTTGGTGCCGATCAAAGTCTTGGGACCAAATATCGCTCTTTGGTAGAGGCAACAAATTCAGGATCTTCTGGAGCACTTAGAGGTGATATCACTTCGATTTGCTCTTCTGATTATTCAAACGCACTTTCGTCTGTTTCTAAGTGGATTAAAGAAACAGTGCGACGTTCATACTATGCGCCTGAAGTCAGCGGAGTAGCTGAAATTTTAACAGTTTCACTGATCCGAGAAGCGACAGGAGAGGAAAGAGTGCTTACTCTTGGAGTTGATTTTGAAGTCGTCGGTAATAAGATAAATTTTGTTAACCCAGAGATTGATCCTAAGGGCTGGATTATTAAATACGTTTACTGGGAGCCTCGTTAAGAGGCCCTCTTCTATCTTTGAGTTATTTTTCTGGAATTACAGAGCACATTGTAAACTGTAAAGGGTTGCTTTGAACATTTTTCCAAGCATCAACCTTGTTGGCTCCAACGCCGTAACCCACATAAATTTGTCCATTTTTATAAGGGAGCAGATCATTTTGATCAAAAATCTTGAATGAAAAATGATTTAAATTTGGTTCAGGAAACGAAAATAAAGTATTTTGAATATCTTCAGTTAAAAGAGACCAATCACGACCATTGGGATAATAATGAGTTTTTTTCCAGGCTGTAGTTTTTTAAGGTTTCATAGTAAGTTGCGATTACCAAATTGGGAATCAGGCATTCCTTCTTTGTTAATTTAATAGTGATCTAACGGCAAAATCTACTGTTTAAGTTAAAATAAATAATTTTAATAGACTAAGGTATATTAAAGTTTTGTGATGCGAAGGATTTTTCAAATTTGGATTACAAATATTATTAACTTATTTATGGTGGGTGCGATTTTTCAGGGAATTTTTATTGAATTGAAAAGAAAAAACATGAGTGAGTTTAAAAAATTACGCTGAGGTGATGAAAAATATGTAATATGTAAAATTCGAAAAAGTGGTGTTTCTATGGGTAGAAAATCAGATAAATAGGAGCATGGTGAAAATAAACATGATTAAATTTAAAATATAGCTTGTTGCCTTACTCAAATCTTACTTCAGTGAGAACGAACTCCGCTTCTGTTTGATTTGAGTGGCGACAAGGATCTCGCTTTTTTTAATTAAGCGAGTGGAAACGCATTAATTTGCGCAAGAGAACTGAGTGACTGTAGCAGGGGCGTGAAAAGGTCCTCGGCCATTATCTTTTTCTACAAGGAAGCTTCCAACATTAGATGTGCACTCTGTAATAGCTTTGAACAACGAACAACCATTGCTGCCATCATCTGATGGTCCATGGCTTACAAGGTAGTGTTTTGAACTGTCTTGAGTTACGGCAACAATGACACCAGCAGGTTCATTTGAAACTACATAGTCTCCACACTGGCCTACAGCTTCGAAAGCCACATTGTGGTGCTTAATTTCTTGGTGAGCACTTGCAATTGAACTCATTCCTGCAAAGGCACAAACAGCCAATAGTGCATTTATTTTTTTAATATTACCGAACATGAGATCTCCTTTGTTATGATACGTTTTGATTAAAACTCTAGTTATATATTCTTAATAAACCCTGATAAAAGGCGTTAAGGTTTGCTTTTAAATGCATCGGGAACATAGGTCAAAGGCGGAGAATTTTCAAGATTTTAAATGGCGTCACTGCCTTCCAGCATGAGAAATTCATGGAAGGATTTTTAATTTTTAGAGCTTATTTTTTGAGTCGTCTTATTTGTGGGATGATCATTTAAGATATTGGAATATCTTAAGAAGTTCCTGTTTCTAGGTTGAGTTCAAGAATACAGAGGTGCATTTTCTCCGTTATCATCCGGAAGAATAGGGTGAGCCTAGGGTTTATGAAAAAAAGAATTTTTTTGCTCATAATATGACATTCGCACATTTTACAATGCCCTTTTAGGGTGTTTGAATACCTTGGGATTTAAAAATACAAGATGTGTATCCTGATGTAATTTTGAGAGTGGGTGGGCGAGAACCCACTCTTTATCGTTTTAATAATCACCACGAAACGAAGCTACTTAAAATAAGCTTACAATATGTAACGCAATAAAGAGCCGGTGTTTAATGACACCGGCTTTATTATTATAGGGATGATAGTTTTTGTGGAAGTATTTCGCGCACATCGTAAAGCAGCTTATTAAAGTCATCTTCAAGATAAGCTACATATTCAATCCAAGATTTTGAATAGGGTTTTTGTAAGGCGATCCCGTATTGATTGGTCGCTGCATTCACCCAGCGGATATGACCGTTAAGCAGGATTTTTCTATGAGGAGCGATTTCCACGATAATAGCAATATTACTGCTTTCATTTAGTGTTGAATGCCCACTGATTTTTATCCCATTGAGTGATAAATCGAGTATTTTGAAATTTTTATTTTCTATCTGGCAATCCATGGAGGCCAAAAATCGTGATTTCCTTTCACTGTAATTCGTATGTGCGAAATTGTAAAGGCCCTCTACCTCTTGAATCAAGCTGCGAGGATAAAGTTGCATGATGTAATTGAGTTCTTCTTTTGTTAGACTTGATAGGACATCACTTCTTTCTATAAAGAAATATTGGATCATTTCAGGAGTCATATGCGGATCCATTGATTTATGAAAATATCTTTCAGGAAAACTAAAGTGAGTAAGCTTATGTTGTGTGAAAAAATGAAATAAGTTTTTTGAAAGAGGTTTGGAGTCATAAACTGATTTCATGCGAATGAATACTTTTTCTAAGTCACCATAGAGTCCCACAGCAGGAGCTCCATTTGCAAAACTATAGGTATCGATAACTTTGCTTTTCACTCTTTCAAAAAGCAGAAATCCTTCATAGAAATCAGCCATGGCTGGATTTACAGCAATAAATACTTTATGAATTCCCATGTAATTTCTTATGAACTCATAGAAGAATTTGCAAATGGGTAAAAATAATTCAGCGCGACCTCGGGAAAAATTTTTATCAATAGCCAGGGCGGACACTTCGGCAATGATTTCATCATTTTTTTCGTAAGGAGAGAGGTCAAAGCTTTTTTCCATTGGCAATCCAAGCCTCGTTTTTCTGATGATGGACATCGTGCCTATAACCTTCTGATTCAAAAGAATAATAATAGTCGTCGTGGATGGGAGTAGAAAATATTTTGTTATTCTCATACCACTAGAGTGTGGTTGCATATATCCACATTCAACGTAATTATCATGGAGAATGGAGTAAGCTTGTTCAAATTCTTCTTTTGTTTGTGCAATTTTAAAGGAAAAGTCATGCGGTACATTGGGCTTGATGTGAACCATGTTTCTCATAACTTTATACCGAAGAAATTTCGGCATAAAGTTAAGAAGCTTTCTCTTGAAGTTTCGTTTTCTTTGCTTATCTGATGAGAGTACCATTTTTTTATTACTATCCATAACCAGCCCCTTTATTTGATCTAAACGAGTAAATGGTTGGGGTATTATCTCTATTGCCCATAGGCCCGAGTTAGAAACTTGTCGAAGAAGAATTACCTCAACAGCTAACATTGGCCTTTCATATAACCATTTAAGACCGCTTCAAATTTAAATAGTCTTTTGTCTAGGATCTCATAAGACAGGTGAAAATAAAAATTTATGTCAATTTGTGTTCCGAACTGAGAATTTATTTTAATAAACTAATGTCTAACTCATGATCAATTTTCGTATCCAATGAGAATTATTCATATTTAACAAGAATAAAAATTAATTATAATTTAATTTCACAGCGTTTGCTTTTTTTATGCCCTGGCAATAGGTCGGATATGAAGTTAAATGGAAACATTATTGTCATTTGCCAATAAATTTAATTCTCACTAGCATCAAGAGAGGGCTCTGGGTTGCTTGGAGAAGTTAAAAATGAAAAAAAAATCAAAAATAAAATTTATGGAGTTTCTCCAGAGTGTATCAGTTTTAAACTATTTTTCCAAATCAGCCAGGATTGTTTTGTTTTTTCTAGGAATTTATTTATTGATGGCTCCTGAACAAAGTCACTCTGAAGTTTTTGAATTGTACCGAGGAGCTAGAGGTCAAGGAATGGGTGGAGCTGATACGGCCGTTGTCAATGATGAAACGGCTCTTTTGATTAACCCTGCAGGGCTGGGAAAGTTAAGAGATTCCATAGGGACCTTATTGGATCCTGAAATTGAATTCGGAGAGCGAACCTCAAAGATGTATTTTAAGAAAACTTTTTCGGGATTTACAAATTTAAGTGCCATTAGTCCTGCCTTGGACACCTTTCGTACGAAACCATATCATTATAAACAACAAATTTTTCCTTCATTTGTGATTAAAAATTTTGGAATTGGTTTGCTGATCAAAGATTCCATGGATGCGGTGATGAATAGCGATGGAACTATGATTACCGCAAACGCGTTTAGTGATTGGGTTTTGGCGACAGGATTTAATTTTCGTTTTTGGGATGGTCGGATCAAGTTGGGACTCACAGCTAAAGCGATTAATCGTGTGCAAATCAGTGGAGAGTTTCCTGTGTCTCAAAGTTTGAAAGTTCAGGATATTGGTCAAGAGGGGTACGGTGTGGGAACGGACGTGGGTTTAATGCTTTCAGCCCCTTGGGGGTGGATTCCTACACTTTCCGTGGTTGCGAGGGATATTGGCGATACTCGTTTTAATAACACGGGATTTCGTTATAAATTGTCCGATAAACCAGATCCTTTGAAACAAGACGCTGATGTGGCTGTTGCCTTTTTTCCTATTCATTCCAATCGAGTGCGATCTTCTTTTACCTTTGAGCACAAGCATGTAATGACAGCGAGCGAGTATACGGATAAAATGCAGTTGTATCATTTCGGATGGGAAACGAATATAGCAGACCTTATGTTCGTGCGTTTTGGAATGAATGGGCGTTATTGGTCCACAGGATTTGAAATTGCTTCTGAACGGACTCAGTTTCAATTTGCTTATTTTGCGGATGATGCTAGTACAACAACAACAGCCAATGAAGACCGCCGTTGGACCTTTAAAGCTGTTTTCCGGTATTAGTCGATGTGCTCCTTCCTCTCAAAGTTGATGGGGGAGAGTTTTTTTGATGAGCGTCCAAATCTGATTTAGGAAACCAATTTAAACTGTTCAGTGATGTAAGGAACTTTGATCACTAACGTGGTCCCTTTTAGGAGAGCGGATTCTATTTTGGCTGTTCCACCCAAATCTTTCACTGTGTGCATAATGGCTTCCATGCCAAGGCCGTTTCCGGATGTTAAAGTGCTGTGCTCGCGGTTGGATAAATCTCCCTTAAATATAAATTGAAGGACTTCATTATCAGATAATAAATTGGTGGCGATTCCCTTTGTTCTCAGGCGTTCTCTGATTTTGATGGGATCCAGTCCTTGACCATCATCTAAAATTCGAATCACTAAAGCGGATTCATTGTAATTGAGATCTGTTTTTTCCACGTGAACTTTAATAGTGATCACTCCAAATTCTTCTTTATGATGGAATCTTCTCAGTACAGGGCTTTCAATTCCGTGATCTACAATGTTTGTTAGCTGATGGATTAGCGTTGTAAACAGTTCAGAGTAGTGCTCACGATGAATGAGCGTATTTCCGCCTTCCACCACCAAGGGTTTAATTTTTTTTCCGAGTTTCATGGCTAAAGCTTGGATAGTTTCTTCAAAGCCTTCGAGAAATTGAATGATTGGAACATAAAAAATATCTTTTTCAAAGGAGAGTACAAGTTCATTGAGTTTTGTTTCTGTTCGTAGATTGTTTAAAAAATTTGTAATTGTCTCCAGTGGGATTTCAACAGATCGTTTGCCATGAATGACTTCATTACCCAGAAGAACCTCGTTGCTTTTGAGAAAAGTTTGAAACTCATAACGAACCTTATTAAAATGTGATTGAAGAATATAAAGATTATTCTTTGAAAGCCCTTCGCTTTGGACTTCTAAGAGCAGTTGTTCTGTGTCGTGGCAACTTTGTGCCAAGTCATAGATGGCAAATGTTGTCGCTCCGCCTTTGATGGTGTGTAAGCAACGTAAAGCTGTTTGCAGTTGAAACTTATAGTGATCCGATAGTACTTCATTGAGCTCACTCAAGAGCTTTTGCACGTCAAAGATATAGTGGGTAATTTCTTTTTTTCTTCTGACTACGTTAATCACCATATGGCTGTACGCGCGTTCCCGTTCGGCTGCTTTTTCAGCCACTTCTAATTCTGTTTTATCAGTGACTACAACCACGACAGATTCCAACTTTGAATTAGCATCATTAATAGGAAAATAGTTTAAAAATAAAGAGCGATTATAAGCGTTAAAAACATGATCAGGCCCGAGAGAAACCAAGTCTTTGAAAGGAAGGGTTTCTGAGAATAAGCTTTCTATCCATTTTTGGATTTTGACGGCGTTATTGATGTCGGCTTTGATAGCATCCCAGAAGGGTAGATTGGCAGGACTCAAATCCAATAAATTTTCACAAGATCGAGAATGTACGGATAAGCACTTACCATGCTTATCAAAAATAAAAAAACCTTGATCCAATGAATCTAAAAGCGCTCGCATAGTAGCATTGAGATTTTCAAATTCTGCTGTTTTTACCTTTACTTTATGTTCTAGGGTTTTAGAGTAGCGCTCCAATTCCTCGTGAGTTTTGGGGAGATTGCCTGTACTATGTACTTTTTCTTGTGATTCAATTTTGTATTTCTGATAGGATTTAATTTCTGATTGTGTATTTTTCAAATACACAATCCAAAATTGATTTGTTGCACTTGGCTTAAATGAATCGGGATCTTTAGATTTATTTTTAGAATCAACAGTTGTGTAGGGTTGCAGTGCAACTTGTACGCGACCCTTTTTTCCACAGGAGGTTGTGAAATGACTTTCTTTGTAGGGAATGGTTTCACTTCTTTTTTCTGATTTTATGAGTTCGTTGAGATCATCGTCAAAATGAATTAAATCCAAAAAATATTTCTCACACAATGCTTCTGATTTTGATATTCCAAATATTCTTTCAGCTTCTGGGTTTAAATAGATAACAGTGCCTCGATGATCGAGAACAAAAGTTGATTCAAGCAGCAAATCAAAAAAATTAAACTCCATTTTGCTGAGCACTCCATGATGTAAAATATTTTATTACTGCTATTTCTTCGGCATTCTATCAAAAATAATTTAGGACCTTCGTCGGATTGGTTCACATTTAGAGAAAAAAACAAAAGAATGTAGACAAAAGTCCTCAATCAAAATTTTAAAATAATCAAATTGAGGTCAATTCCTTGAACTTTTTTGTCTTAATTTGAAGCAAAAAAATGAAAATCTTGATGAAGTGATTAAATCAAAAAAACAAATTACAATGATTTATATATTTTCTATGAATATGATAATTGATTATCACGCAATTCATCTCTTAGGCATTGAAGGTTTATGTTGTCGGCATAATAATTTTTTGTTGGTAAGGCAATATGAAAAGTCGTTCCCTTCTTTAAATAGGGTTGAATTTTTTTTGATGCCTTTATGCGATTATGTTCATTTTTAATGGTGTAGAGGCAAAATTTTGAGATGATCCTATCAAATTTTGATTGAAATTTTACAATCGATATAAAGAAAACTTCAAGAACATTGACTGATGATATCCAAATTAAAAGACAAAAAATTTGAAAATTTTTCAAAATAAATTAAATGCCCTTGGGATTGATTTAGAACTAAGTAGTTCTCATCCGGGAACTCTAAGTATTTGAGATTAAATAAAAAAGCGCATTTTCTAGTTCCCTAAATCTAAATTATTTGCTTTATTTCGAGTACCGACTTCAAAGAAAACAACAACTTAGAAAAAACAGGAAAGTAAAAAGATGCGCGACATTAGAAGACCACAGCTTGATTTGTTTGTCCAGTACCCCGAGCACAAATTAGGACAGGAATTGCACCAAATTTCATTAATTTTGGATCGTCACCCTGAGTTTGTTGAATGGGTTCATGTGGATTTAGTGCAAGACAAGAGTAATACTGGCGATAATGGCATGAGTTCTGAACAGGTATTGCGAGCGGCCATTTTAAAACAGACTCGTGGAATGAGTTATGAAGAGCTTGCTTTTGATTTAGAGGATTCAGCGTCCACGAGAGCTTTTATCGGCCTCGGCTATAACGAAAAGTATTCCTCGTCGTGTCTCCATTCTAACATTCGTGCCATCAGCGAACAGAGTTGGGAGGAAATTCAGTTGGCACTTGTGGCCGAATCAAGAGAGACCGGTTTGGAGAGCGGCAAACGAGTACGAATGGATAGCACGGTGGTCGAAAGCCATATTCATCATCCCACGGATGCATCGTTAGTTTACGATGTTCTCCGAGTTTTAAGTCGAGAATTTAAAGCTGTCAGAGAGGCGGCAAATAAGCCTCATTGGCGCCTTCCAGTTCCGATCAAAGACATAAAGTCATTGCTTTTTAGAATTAATAATTCCCCCAATGATGAACAACGACTCCCTCAATATAAAAAGCTTCTCAAAATTGCCTCCAAAGTGATGAAGAACCTTCTTGAGCTAATTCCAAAATTGGAAAAAGCAGAATCAGTCTCAGCTGATCAGAGAACTCGAATGCAGGAGCTTTCTGAATATCTTGAGAAAATTATTTATCAAGCCGATCAACGCGTCATTCGTGGTAAAAAAGTTCCAGTCTCTAAAAAACTTGTTTCAATTTTTGAGCCCCATACCGACATCATTGTGAAAGATCGAAGGGAGACCACCTTTGGTCACAAAATTTTCCTCACCTCGGGAGAGAGTAACTTAATTTTGGATTGTCAGATTCCCAGAGGGAATCCTAACGACAGCGATATGTTTAGTTCTTGTTTAGAAAGAACGAGGGGTGCTTTAGGTCGTATCCCCTTGCAAACAAGCTGTGATGGCGGATTTGCCTCAAGGGACAATGTGACTAAAGCTAAATCTCAAGGCGTCAATGACGTCTGTTTTGGAAAGCTCTGTGGAATGAAGCTTCTTGATACCGTCAAAAGTAGTTGGGTTTATGAGAAGCTCCGAAACTGGCGAGCTGGTATTGAAGGTGTTATCTCTTTTCTAAAGAGAGGATTTGGCCTCAGTCGTTGTTCGTGGAGTGGTTACGATGGATTTTGCCGTTATGTCAGAGGCGCGGTCGTGGCTTTCAACCTAATGGTGATAGCTCGGGCAGAACTAAAGTAACTTACTTTAGTTCAATAACGAAGATCGATGGAGATGATCAATGGATTGCTATGTCTTGATAAGGGATCACTTCGCTTGATGGAGTCGTTTTTTAGAGGGCTACGCATGGAGTTGTTCTAAAAAATGAGCTTCGATAGCCCTATAAAGAACGACTCCATCAAGCGAAAAATAAAAGGGGCCATTCCCGGATGAGAACTAAGTAGTTTAACCGTCAAGGAGCGGTCAAAAAGCAACAAAGTGAAGTAAGTGAAAATTTGAATTCAATGGGGAAATCCAATATTGATGCCCAATAAAAAGGTTTTTGCTAAAACGAAGTATGTCGTTTATACAGAGATTCTTCAAAGTTTGAAATGAAAAAAATTTATTATTTTAGATGTTATCAAAGTTCTCGGATTACTTTTAAAAGGGTATATTTGTCAGATTTAAAGGTATCAAGATATAAAGACACAATGCAATCATGAGATAGAGAATTTGGAGGTATTGGTGGAGCTTCAACATGTAGTCACAGGTTCTGATGATAAAAAAATCGTAGTTATTGTTGGTGCGGGATTTGGAGGTTTGAATGCGGCAAAGGCTCTTTCTAACAAATCCAATGTTCAAGTGGTACTTATCGATCAAAAAAATCACCATTTATTTCAGCCTCTTCTTTATCAGGTGGCAACGGCGGGGCTCAATCCCGCGGATATTGCTGTTCCTGTTCGTAGTCAATTTTCTGACGTGGATAATGTTGCGGTTCATCTGGCCAAGATAACTGTCGTGGATCTGGAGAAAAAAACTCTTCAAGTGGATGGATCTGACAACGAATTTGGGTTTGATTATTTGATCCTCGCCTGTGGAGCAAGACACTCTTATTTTGCTCATCCAGAATGGGAAGAGTATGCACCAGGACTGAAAACTCTAGAACAGGCAACAGAGATCCGCCGCCGCATTTTGCTTGCCTTTGAACATGCCGAAAACGAATTGGATGAAGAAAAGAGAAAGACACTTTTGAATTTTGTTGTAATCGGAGGAGGGCCGACGGGTGTTGAGTTGGCGGGAGCTATTGCTGATATCAGCCGAACGGTTCTTGTGCGCGATTTTAAAAGAATCAACCCTTCAACAGCTAAAGTTATTTTGTTGGAAGCCGGTCCGCGTCTTCTTTCGGCCTTCTCTGAGGACCTATCTGAACATACGAGAAAGGCTTTGACAAGTTTAGGCGTTGAGGTGCGTACACACGTGCGTGTTGAAAATATTACGGCAGAAGGTGTCTATGTGGGGACTGATTTTATTCCTACGAAAAGTGCTTTTTGGGCCGCAGGTGTTCAAGCCAATTCGTTGAATTTGATTCCATCTGTTGATCGAGATCCATCTGGTCGTATTAAAGTCAGAGGTGATCTTTCAATTCCAAATCACCCCGACATTTTTGTGATTGGAGATATGGCAGCTATTGAAATGGCTGATGGCAAACTTGTTCCAGGCTTAGCGCCTGCCGCTATTCAGGAAGGAGTTTATGTCGCTCGGGCCATTTTATCTTCGATGCAAAAGAAACCTCGTGAAAATTTTCATTATTGGGATAAAGGGCTTATGGCAACGATTGGGAAGAACAAGGCAATTATGCAGGCCGGAAACATACATATGACAGGACGCTTCGCTTGGTTAGGGTGGTTTTTTATACATATATTTTATTTAATAGGATTTAAAAACAGGATTAGTGTTTTGCTTCAGTGGACATGGAGTTATGTTTTTGCAAAACGGGGTTCTCGATTGATCACTGAAAAAGGCTGGAAGCTCTCTCAACAAAAAGAGAAAGCCTGAAGAACATTGGAGTGACAGGATTTTTATTTTTTGCTTTGTAGAGGGGATGCGAGCACCCCTTTTTGTGGATGCTCTGGAGTAATGAATGAATCTTGTTTATTCTTGAGTTGATATCTCCTTGTTACCATCATGAAAATATCGTCTGCGGCGACACCGATATTTTCACCTTTATATTTTGACGTGAGCCCCGCGACGAGAGCAGAGGCCGGGGTGCGTGATGAGTCTGTAGCTTGTGTTTTGGAAGAACCCTTAAGTCCATCAGTTCCCGCATGATCTTCGCTATCGAAGCTATCACCATTAGAACCATAGGAAGATGGATTCAGTTCTCCCCCATGAGAACCAGTAAGATTTTGGCGTTTTGCTATGTCTTCGACAAGGCCCATGCCTTTTTCATAAGTACCGGGAGGCAACCCCAGTTTGGCTTCAATAGCGGAACCATTAGAGGCTTCACTCAAAGAGATATTATTGCCATCGGGAGTTGTGATCGCATTTTTATTAAGGTCCACTTTGAAACCATGATCCTCAATTTTTTTCAAAATTTCTTGGGTAGACGGTATAAGATCATTTTTAGTTGAATTGAAGCTTTTGGTATTAGAGCCTAGGTTGGAGTCGTCAGTGGCTGCATTGTTGTCTTCATAACCAGTATTTTTGTTGCTGTTTAGCGTGGGGTCATTAATGGCGTCATAAGTGGAAAAATCATTTCCTGACCGTAGATTAGCTTTCGACGTTTTACCTTGATTAAGAGATTGCAGAAGTGAAAGTGCCGATTGCACCAACATAAATTTACCCATCGCTTTAGAGGAAGGTTCGGGTGAAGACATCAATGCCGCTCCTGTTGCGCCAGTGATGCCACTCATGATCATATTGAATCCAGCCCCACTAGATTGCTGTCCAGCTGCTGCACTCGCGCTTTCTGCTGCGTTAAGGGCATTGGCGAGGTCGCTTCCAGTAATGGTGTTGGACTTCGTTCCTTCCACTCCTTGGGATGGGGTCGTTTGCTGTTGAATTTGAGTATTGATAAAGGCAGTCCCTTTTTTGGTGGTCTTTTCTGGATCAGATCCAGCATAAGCGAAAGGAAGATAACTTTGTGCAAGGACAAAAGAAGTAATAATAGAAAGTAATGAAATTTTATTTATATCATAATAATGTGTCATAGCCTTGCTTCCATTCTGCTTTATTCAGGAATAAGGGTTGATCGACTATTTTTATACCCTTTCGAAACTTTTTCAAAGATTGTGGGTCCAGCAGAGGGTGTAATTCCTTCGGGGCCTGCGGCTTTAGAAAGAGTTGGATCTTTAGCCCCGCCTGGGAGGTATTGTTGTAAATCTTCATTCTTTTTGTCGCTACTTCCTCCAAAGTTACCACCATTGCCCGCATAACTAGGACTAGCTCCGTAGTTTGTATCATTACTGACGCCTCTTCCACCGCCACCACGGGGAGGGTTACTTCCGCCACCGGGGATGCTCAGGCCACCGCCGCCTCCACCGCCAGGAACACCTGCCGATTTAGGTCCCGGAGTATCACCGAGATTGGGCATACCACCACTACCATCGTCACCTAGACCACCTAATCCATCCATGTTGAGGTCTGATAAACTTTTGGTGTCGAGAGCAAAATCAGGGTTAGTGGGGGTCGTGCTTGAGGCTCCACCACCAGTACTTCGAGTGTCTGTTGTGATAGATGGTATTTTACAATAGATAGCATCTTTATTTTTAGGATCGAGACACTCATCTGGGATCGATGTGGTACAAGTACCAGTGATGTTACAATCACTCAAATCTAATCCTGTATCAAATGTTGCAAAATCCTGTGCACACGCTGAATTTTTCTGCATCGACATCATAAGTGTACTGAGGTTCATCGCCATTTTTGATGTCGCTTCGTTCGCTGTCGCAGTACATACACGCTTAATCGCCGTTGGTGAATCTTCATCAGAGTCAATGCTTTCAAGGCTCTCTATTGCCTTTTGCGTACTATAAGCAAGCTTGTTTAATTCTTCTGATTGTTTTGTTTTATTACTCTCTTCACTCTCTTCGCTCTCTCCTTGATTTTTAGCATTAGAATTGTCGGCATCATGAGTACACGAGAACCCTCTTAATTTGGCTTCTTCTGAGCATGCAGATTGTTTGTTTGAGGAGGGGGCTGGAGTTTTTTGATTGGATTGTGCGCTGGTAGTGCCATTATTTAAACTGGATTTGAATTGTGTTGTTGAAAAGGCTAAGTCATCGAGGTCTTTTTTTAGTAGCTTTGCGATTTTTTCTGCTTTAGAGCATTTATCTATACAATCAGATTTTTGAAAAGCACAGGTGCCTCGTACCCCTGTTTGAGCCGCTTGAACCATTTTTAAAGCATTAGCAAATTTACTGCATGAAGCACTCATGGCCATGGAGCCAACATCTGCGATGGAGCCAATCATACTGGAGGCTTGATTCCATGTTTTGTTATTGCCCTGAATACAAACTGTATTTGTATTCAAGTTGCTTTCTTGGCAAGCTCTTAATAAGCTTTGGTAGTTAGCAAATTTACTTCTGATGGAAGAACCCTTGACATTAAAATCAGGATTATTATTTGTACTATTTGTGATAGTTTTAATTTCTTGTTCCAATGAGCTTAAAGAATTTGCGTGAGAAGAATCATTAAAGAAAAGCAAAGAAACAAAAAAACTAAAATTTATAGTTAAAAATGCCAGTCTAAAATACTTATATTTTAACATAAGTTTATTTTGAGCTTGTTTTTAGAGATATTCAAGAAAATTGAGTTTGAGTATCAAATTGAGACAGGCCTATATGACAGTTTGAATTATAAAAATAAAGGTTTTTTTACTCAAACCGATGAGATATTTGTATGTAAATTTTGTTTAATGGTGAGGTATGAATGAGTTTTATTAGATTATTTATTTTTTTGAGTGTTACGATTAATTTAGGGTATGTGTATGGACAATCATGTGAAGATTATGAATCTTATAACTTCTGGCCGAATGACCCTATAAAGCGTCACTCTTCCGTGATGGTTGAAGTTTGTTGTAATATAGATAATCCAGAATATTCGCCTCCTCCTCCCAATATAAAGAGGCTTCAGATCAAATTAAAAGTAGATGACACCATAAAAATTACAGATCTCAAAAAAGATCCCATGGGTTATGTAATATACCAGTGTGATAAGGGGTCGCCAATTTATCAAAAATGCGTACCCTCTTTTGTATCGGGACGCATGATCGATTCGGGAGGGCAAAAAGAGATGCCTCTTCGTATTTATCATAAAGATCCCCCTAAGGGTGTATTTTTAGTACAAACAAATGATAGTTCAGGTAATGCCTATTATGGATTCCAAGTCCTCAAAGGAGGGGTTGAGATAAAAGGCATCGAAAAGGCTGAACAAATATGTTCAAGATTTGATCCAAAGAAACATCAAGGAGTAACCAAAGTAAGAAATTTAGAAAAAACCAGTCTTGCTAACAGTGGTGGTGCTACTTTAAATGCTAAGGCTGTGACGGGAGATAAAAATAAGAAGCGTACACCAATGCTCAATAAGAATAGTGATGATCTCATGCATGTGGTAGAGGCTGCAAATCAATAAAGGCAATACTCTCAGCAATTCTAACAGGCTTACTTATGTGCAGTTCAGATCCAATTATAATTTGGAATTAATAATGGCATAAATATAAAAGCATTTGAAATGAATTCAACGCTCCCCAAGTTTCGAATAAATCATGATATAAGGGATTTCTATGAATAGAAAACCTTATGCGCAATTATCAGACATCATACATAAAGTTTTTTCTGAAACCGATACGACAGGCGCCATTGCAATTACAGGTTCAGTAGATGAAATTTATTTTATGAAGTCATTTGGGACGGTTCATTGTAGCTCTAATTATCCTGTATCAAACTCGACCTATTTTGATATTCAATCAATCACAAAAGTTGTTGGAACAATAAACTTGCTAGAAATGTTTTTAAATTCAAATAAAATTAATTTGAATGATAGAATTCAAAAATTCATTCCAGAATTTCAAAAAAATAATAAATCAGAGATTTCTATTCGAGATTTAGTGCTGCATCAATCAGGTATTTCTGATGAAGATTTTGGGGGAAGATACAATTCGCCTGAAGAGCTATGGAATAGTATGCTTCAAGCACCTACCAGATTCAATCCAGGTGAAGCTGTTGAATACACTGATGTTGGATATCGAATACTGGGCTTATGCCTTGAGCGGTTAGGAAATAATAATTTAGCAGCTTTATGTAAAGAATTTGTTTGGGATCCTTTAGGAATGAATAATACAACTTACGATATTTCAAGAATAGAAAAAAATTTGGTTGCTGGAGGACGAAACTCCTGGTGCATACTCGATGATGCTCAAGATCGATTTTTAAATCAATCATTAGGTTGTGATGGTGTTTTCACAACAGGTGATGATTTGGTAAAATTCTGTAGAAATTGGTTGAAAAAACTTTCTAAAAAAGAATACCGAAGTTCACTGTATAGGAGTGCAGCAGGTTTTTTTGACAAAAATTGGACTTGTTATGAATCTTTAGGGCATGGAAGAAAAGTTTTTGGATGGGAACAGCATGATACAAAGCAGAGTTATATTGGTTCTCTTAAAACAGAGTTGACCTTAGAGAAAGCAGGAGGGGCTGGTACTTTCATTTGTATTCGCCCAGAGCAACAAGATTTTTTTATTTATCTTACAAATCATGGGCGGCCAGATCCATTTTCTATGAATTCATGGAATCAATTAATTGTAAATTTAAGAGTAAAAGAAGTTGCTTTAGAGGTTATGTTATAATGATGAGCTTTAAATTTGAGAGAGTGTCGTTGTTCAGTTAGTTAAAATTAACGAGACGTTTGTATTCATCAATTGATTATTTGGCCTCAGAAAATAAAAAGCTTAAACAGCTAAGTACGGTACGGCATAAAATTAAGCTTAATAATTAACATACTGAGGCCAGGTCATTTCCAGATCAATTATGGAATGGAGCACTTAAACGAATACTGCCAAATCCCCTGCTGTTTTAAATCTGATAAAACAGAACCAGGGGGACAGACCTTCTTTTTTCCAGCACCGCCAGAGCATGTGAATTGAAAAATACCGCTGACATCGCATCTTGCTACAACTGTGCCAGGAGGAAGAGCGGCGGGAGCTGCGGCGGCATAGGGAATGCTACATTTTTTTGTTGTAGGGTCTACGCTTCCACCCAGATAAAAACAAACTTGGTCAATATCGAATTTAGAGGGACTCGGGTCATTGTCCATATTATCTCCACAGGCATCAACGGAAAGATTTGCTGGGTCTGGGCCAGAGGCGCTGACTACAACGGTTGTTCTTGTGGGGGCTAGTGAAGCGACAAGAGTTGAATGATCTGGATTAACGATTAATTCAACTTTGTAAAGATTAGCGCCGATAGATACAACTTTATCGATGGCAATATCTTTTATTTTGACTCCAGTATCTGAGTTGGGAAGATCGTTATTGATGGTTATCAGCGGAGGCACGGAAGCGTCACATGAGTCTTTGAGTTGAGTGAGATTCGTTTTAGAAGTGCTGTTCAGCGTACTCGGAAACATACACGGGCAGGTATTGCTATTTGCGTATAAAGTGGTTAACACCCGTTGAAAATCATTTAATTCAATCTTTTGTGCTAAACGCTTTTGTTGCACAAATTGGGAGTTCATAAAGTTAGTGAAGAGCAGTAATGATATGGCGAGAATTCCTAATGCGACCATAACTTCTATAAGAGTCAAACCATGTTCATTGTTACTTAATCGATTCATGTGCATATACATACTCCTCAAAAATCGTATTAATTACCACATCTATATTTTTATGAACTAAAACATATAATCCATTAATCTAGGTTTTATTAAATTTTATATATAAACACATTCTATATTGTATCGATGGCATTCACAAGCAGTTGCTTATTTAAAGGCATTGAATTTATTAAAAATAAATATAACTAATTGTTATTTATGAAGTAAGTGTTTTTGAGTTGGTGTTTCGAAATGATGCTTGAAAATTTTTTTTAAAATCGGATTTTTTGTAGATGATATAAACGTTGTCAATTGTAGCAACAATAATCGAGCTTTAAAGTGATTATAGAGAGCTTTAAGAGGTATTTTTTTTGCATGTCTATGTTGAATAGAAGAAGTTTTTTGAAAAGTTGTTTCTAAATGGGTTTATTTTTTCTAAGGGGGCGTTCATGACTTCACGTTATAGAAATAGGAATATTTTTTTCGCTTTTTTAATGACCTTATCTACATTGACTCTACTTCTCTTTTTTCAAAACTGCGGAAAAATTGATATCCGTTCTTCGCCATCGGGTGATGACAGCAACTTTACTCCTTCGATTTTAAGTATTTCTACCCAAGAAATTAACACTCAAGATCAAGGGTTAAGCCAAGACGAAGATAACAATCAAGGAATAAATCTTGAGAATAGTACTGATGATTATTCCCAAGCCTTTAAGGGAATATGTTCTGTTTTTTCTGGTTTGCAGTTGCCATTTCCCAAGGTGAATGATGCGAGCGAAGATTTTTTTTCTAATGGTTTAAGTAAAGACATACAAATTGAAAATAAGAGAACTGTTGAAATTGTTGATGCGAGTCGAAATATCAATTTAATCTCAGCAAATAATGCTAAATTTGTAGAAATTAGTGGAGATTTAACTGTATCGAAAGTGCAAGATATAGAGGTGAGTTCTGTTGCAGGTAAATTAAAGGTCGCGGCTAATAAGATTACCCGTATTTCAGATGTAACAGGGGATCAGTGCTTGTTTGCTCAAAGTATTGGGGTTGTCTCTAATGTTTTTAATGGTGCTAGGATTATTGCAAATACAGTAGATGAGATTCGATCAGTCTTTGGTACAGTCCATATTTATCGAGCGCAAGTAAACCGCATAAGTGCTATCTCGGGCACTATTTGTTTACATGAGGGCGCTCGTATCAATGATACAAGCTTAGCTCCCCATGCGGTTAAAGTTTGTAACTAATGAGAGTCGCTCAATAATAGAGAAATCTGAGGCGACGCTTATTCTGACATCATGGTTAATGGTTTAGTGAATTACGGTATTGAGTGCTGATCTGGCTTTAAGGCTAATCTTTTTTGTCTACAGTGGAGTTGGCTTCTATTGATGATAAGATAAATTATGGTGTTGAGGGGAATGGCTCAAGAACAAAAGACATTAAGAAGTAATCACATCAAATTTGAAAGTAATAAAAAATAAGGGGCTTAAAACTTCTTTAAAATAGATAAATCCAGGCGCAAGAGAGCGTTGCAAGACTAAAAGCGAACCAAGGAAAGGGTTTGTATGATAAAGATTTATTGTTTCATTTTTATTTTAAGTGCATTAGGGTTTTTTGAAAAATCTTATGCATATCAGGAAAATCGGTATAACCTACAAAATGATTGTATCTCGGATTTTCGTCATCAAACACGTCAAGTTTTGCATCATCTTCCACAAAGCATAATTTATTTTTTAGAGACAAAAATAAAAAATCCCATGGAAGGTTGGAAGGTGTTGAGCGATAATGGCGACGCTTACGCGTCCGTTGCGGAGAAGGTGCTTCAGGAGAATGTTCAATTTCCTTATTCATTTTATCATCAGTTGATTAGAAAACATTGGTATCAAACAGCAGGAGATTTGAATACTCAGTTAAAATTTGAATCTGTGGCAGAACAACATTTTTTCCAATACGTAGAAATTATTAAAACAGGGTTTTGGCCAGACTCAGATCAGATTATAAATAGTTATTTGAAGGCCATTCGCAATCACCATCTTGAAGACATAACAGTTTTTGATGCTGCATGGGAGGCTTCTGGTATGAACAAGGTGCAAACCTGGCAAGCCTTGAATCAGTTGTCCAAGGCGCGAACGGTGCAGCCGACAAGAGCTTGTTTTGAAGTGGATAAAGAAAAAGCCCGTCGTGTTATCTTTAATAATTTTAAACCTTGGGATTTGAGACTATAGTTTAATAAGAGGATTCATGCCCAAAAGAAAGATTTAGTCATGGGCATGAATCGATTTTGTTGAGCGTGTTGGGGCCTAAGCGCTATTTCTGCAACCTGTTAAAGTCCTGCTAAAGAGGCAAATAGTTTAAACTGCTTGCAATTATTGAAGTTGTCTCAGAAATTTTATGCATGAATCATATAAGAAAAAAAGATCATATTTACGATGTTGTTATTGTTGGTGCAGGGTTGTCCGGGTTAATCGCTGCGGCGGCTCTTATGAAGAAGGGTGAAGATGTTTGTATTTTGGATGCTGCGGAATTTCCGGGGGGGCATTCAAGGTTGGTCTCTTCTCCGATTGGTTTAGTTGATAATGGATTGAAGTTTTTTCCAGCTCATGCCAACACGACGGAGGCTCTTGAGGGGTTAAATCACATTCTTAATCGTCCCCTTGAGTTTGGCTCTATTGAAAGTGGACCTATTACTTTTCAAGGAGGGGTGCTTAAGCCCTTCGTTGGTTTTGGCAAAGAGGCACCTGATTTTCATCGAGAACTTTCTTACTTTCTTGAACCCCATCGTCTAGAGTTATCAAGATGTGTCGGAAAGGTTATCGCAGAGTTGATTCAAGATCTCGGCGAAAGATTTCATCACAGCTCATTGGTGACAAAATATATAGGGGGCTCGGATGGAGTTATCCAGTCTGTGGTGGTCAATGGGCAAAAAACAATTTCGGGACGAAAATTTATTCATGCAGTGTCTCCCAAGTCTCTATCAACGCTCTTAAGTGACGAGCTTGTATCTGTTCGCGCTAAACAAAAAATAGCAAAGGCAGAGTATTGGACCATTCTGGGTCTTGATTTATTTCATCATGGCACTGTAACAGAATCTTCTTTATTGCATTTATTGAATGGGACCACGGCTGATGAGTTAGGGCCTTGTGTTGGTTTATTTCATAGCTCCATTCCCTCTGTTAGTAATAGTGAACTCGTCGTTCAGCATTCTCAATGGATGACTTTTGTGAGTCAGGAAGATGGCGAAAGCCCAGAGTTCATAAGTGCTGCTCTAAAGAAGATTAAGCGTCAAATAAAAAGAGCTTATCCTGAAGCTCTTGATCATTTGGTTTCAGAGAGAATTTTAGTAGTTCCCCTTGCTGAAGCGGATTTAGATTTAAAATTTGATCGTAATGGCGCTTTCTACGGTATTCCTAATTTGTGGCTCGGTCACGGAAGTGCCTCTGAGGGTTTAAATCTCACTAGCTCCATTCAGCAATCTCTGCAGGTTGTATCGCAAATTCATAGTGGGAGTAGTGACACAGAAGTGGTGGCGCGCTAGTTAAGCAACTTAATGAAAGATCCTTAACTAACGATTCCGCCACTTTTGAAGAAAGAACTGCCCATTGGGATTTACCCAGAACAGCTCAAGAGTTGGTTTTCAAATCAGGTATTCCTTTTTAGTCATCCATTTAAGCCATTCTCCGGACATACATGAGCGACTTCAAAGTTGACCTGATTCTTCGTACTGATAGACATAATCCTCAGTACCACCATTATGGCCGCTCGAATGTGACTTCTAGCGAGCCTACCCCAGAGATCCTCATTCCATATTACCGGAACTTATCGATCTCAACCGCCCCACTTATCGGAGTGGTGGTTGGTTTTATCAATACAATGCATTGTGTATGGTGAACAATTCATTGTATTGACTTGTGCAACCACTTTTACTGATGTCGGAGAACATCAATGACCCACAAGTGGTTCCGCGCTTTCATTCAAACTCTCGTTCGGCATGTCATCCTTCCACTCTTAAAGAGGCTGCTGGTTGCGTGCATCCAGTCTTCTCCAGCAATTCTAGCCTTCGCTTGCGTTCAAAGCTCGGCCCTCTTCTTTGTCTCCCGCTTTTCGCTCTTAGCGTTCTTCGACTCATGAGCTTTTAAGGTTCGCTTGTGCTATAACCTGCCGACTTGCCAGAGGTTGGTACGAATTCAACCTCTTGTCGATCAGCTCCTACTAAAAACGTCACCGTTTCTAGTATTGATCCAGGCTTGGGTGGCAACTGGATAATTCCACCTCGTGGGCTTTTCACCCACTAGAGTTTCAAATAGCGTCGCTGCCATTGAACACAACTTTCATTAAAGCATAATATGTGCCATTCTCAAAAAAGCCGGAAGGCAGATATATTGAGCTTGAGGTGATAGATGAATGTTATTGCGAGTCGTTTTGACAAAACTCCATGACAAAGTGGCAGGTTGAGTTTTTCAAACTTCTAAACAAGACCCACTCTTAGTGGGTTAGTGGGTGGGTCATATAGAGATCTACTGCCTTACTCCAGAGGTTCATGTCCTGAGCCTCATTTTCATGAGGGGTGCGGGGGTTTTCATTAAGTAAATCTTCTGTTGCCAGAGTCTTTGCTGACGTGTTACAAAGCTCCTTCAACAATAACACACTTTTTTGCACATTCTGGTCCCTTTCCTTCATTGAGAGAAGGGCTCAACCGATCTCGGTCCCTGCAAAAAAGGCGGTTTAACCAGAAGGAGATAGCTATAATGGCTCAGGTTACAATGAAAGAAATGTTAGACGCTGGCGTGCACTTTGGTCATCAGACACAACGCTGGAATCCAAAAATGAAGCCTTACGTTTATACAGCGCGTGGCGGAATCCATATTATTAACCTTCAGAAGTCAGTGGTTCGAGCAAATAAAGCTGCGGACTTTGTAAAGTCCATTGCCGCTGATGGCGGTAAGATGGTTTTTGTGGGAACAAAAAAACAGGCCATCGAACCTGTTCAAGAGGCTGCTCAAAAATCAGGCCAGTACTATGTGACAAAAAGATGGTTGGGTGGAACTCTGACTAATTTTGAGACGATTAAATCCAGCATTGATCGCCTTAAAAAGATTGATCAAATGCGTGAAAAAGGAGAATTGGATTTTTTCACTAAAAAAGAACGTTCAGGGATTGAAAAAGAATACTTAAAGCTTTCCGAATACCTTAATGGAATTCGTGAGATGAAAGACACTCCAAAGGTTCTTTTTGTCGTTGATCTTGTTAAAGAACATATTGCCGTTGCTGAGGCCAAGAGATTGGGAATTCCTGTTGTAGGGATTGCGGATACTAATTGTAATCCTGAAATCATTGATTACCCAATCCCAGGCAATGATGATGCAATTCGTTCTATTAAGCTTTTTTCTAATCTTATTGCTGATGCATATTTAGAAGGTGCAAAAGAGTACGAAGCGAAGTTACGAACTCAAACAGACAAGGCTTCTGATGTAAAAGCTGAAGAAAAAGAAGCGGCTGTTGAGAAGCGAAAAGCCCGTCCAGGATCTAAAAAAGAAAAAGAAGAAAAACCAACATCATCTGGTCCTCAAGTTGTCAAAGTTCAAAAGCAAAGAAAACTAGTGGCAGCAGGGTTAGCTGAAAAAATTGAAATTGAAGCGGAGTTGGAAGGTTCAGAGGGAGTTATTGAAACGACTGAAACCCCTGAGTAGTTTTTTCGTTATCGAAACGGCCTTTGACTGAATAATTTGTTGAAATTAATTTTTTAAAATAGTGGGAGAAGATATGTCCATAACCGCTACGATGGTAAAAGAATTGCGCGAAAAAACAAGCGCTGGAATGCTTGATTGTAAAAGAGCTTTGGAAGAGACCAAAGGTGATTTTGAGGCTGCTGTTGATTGGTTGAGAAAAAAAGGCCTTTCTGCCGCCGCTAAGAAAGCAGATCGTTTAGCGAGTGAGGGTTTGGTTCAGGTTTATAAATCAACAGATGGTAAAGTTGCGGTTGCTGTAGAGGTTAACTCTGAAACAGACTTTGTGGCACGCAACGATGGATTTAAGAAGTTTGTTGGTGAAGTTGCTCAGCAAGCAGCAACAAAAGGTAATTTGGGCATTCATGAGCCGGCAACTGAGCTCTTGGATACTCCCTATATTCATAATTCTTCAATTAATTTAGCAGAGCATTTAAAACAAGCGATTGCGACTATTGGTGAAAATTTAGTAGTTCGTCGTTATGCTAAGTTAACAGCAGACCGTTCTTTGGTTCATACATATCTTCATGGTGAAGGCAAAATTGGCGTGTTGATTGATGTGGGAGCCGAACAAGAGGCTGCTTTAAGTCATGAAGCTTTCAAAACTTTTGCCAACGATGTTTGTCTTCACATCGCTGCGATGAACCCAATGGCAATTTCAGATGCTGAAATTCCTGCTGATGCAAAAGCTCGTGAAAGAGATGTTTTGCTTGGTAAGGCGAAAGAACAAGGTAAAAAGCCTGAAATGATTGAAAAAATTGTTGATGGTCAGATTAGAAAGTGGTTAGCCGAGAATTGCCTTTTAGATCAAGCCTTTGTCAAAAACCCTGATCTTACTGTAGCGGCTTATCAAAAACAAATATCATCAACAGTTGGTAGCCCTATTGTGATCAAGAAGTTTGTTCGATTTGAGTTAGGTGCTGGTTTACAGAAGAAACAAGAGAATTTCGCAGAAGAAGTTGCTGCGCAGATGAAGGGACATTAATTTTGGGGAGCTCTGCTTTTAAAAGAATTCTTCTCAAGCTCAGTGGCGAGGCTCTTGCGGGTAAGCAAGGTCATGGAATCAATACTGAAATTATAAAGCGAGTGGCTCGAGATATTGCAGAAGCTCATCAAGGTGGAACAGAGATTGGGATTGTGATTGGTGGTGGTAATATCTTTAGGGGTATTGCCGCTTCCGCAGGTGGAATGGATCGTGCGAGCTCTGATTATATGGGTATGTTAGCAACATGTATTAATGCTCTTGCTCTTCAAGACGCTTTAGAAAAAGAAGGTGTCCCTACGCGAGTTCAATCAGCCATTGAAATGGCTGAAATTGCTGAGCCCTATATTCGTCGAAAGGCCATTCGTCATCTTGAGAAGGGTCGAGTTGTAATCTTTGCCGCAGGAACAGGGAATCCTTATTTTACTACAGATACTGCGGCCGCTTTAAGGGCTGCTGAAATTGGAGCCGAAGTGATTATGAAGGCAACCAAAGTAAATGGAATTTATGATCGGGATCCTGCTCAGCACTCAGATGCAGTAATGTATGGTGAACTCACTTATATTGAGGTTCTTAATAAAGGTTTAAAAGTCATGGATTCTACAGCGGTTAGCCTCTGTATGGATAACAAACTTCCTATTTTAACTTTTAACTTAATGACTAGTGGAAATATCCTGAAAGCGACAAAAGGAGAATCCATTGGAACTTTAGTGCGCTAGAGGAGGAAACGATGTTAGCAACTTTAAAAACTGAAGCTCAAGAAAAAATGGAAAAAACAATTGTAGCTTTAAGCTCAGAGTTACAGAAAATCAGAACAGGTCGAGCGCAGGTTTCTATGCTTGATTCCGTTAAAGTGAATTATTATGGCACGCTTTCACCTTTATCTCAGGTTGCGGCCATTTCAACTCCAGATGCAAAATCATTTTTAATTGCTCCTTGGGAAGTTTCCATTGTGAAAGAAATCGAATCTGCAATTGTTAAAAGTGATCTAGGTATGGCTCCAATGAGTGATGGTAAAGTGATTCGATTGAAAGTCCCTGACTTAACGGAAGAACGACGTAAAGATTTGGTCAAACAGACTAAGAAAATTGTTGAAGATGCAAAAGTAGCGATTCGGATGGCTCGTCGGGATGCCAATGAAATAAGTAAAAAGGCCCTTAAGGATAAAACAATCAGTGAGGATGAGAATAAAAAATCTGAAGCTGAGATTCAAAAACTAACAGATGATTACATTAAAAAAGTAGATGCTATTGCGGATGAAAAAGAAAAAAGCATCATGACCATATAACAAAGAGTTGCGCCCTTGCTGAATCATATTGCGATTATTATGGATGGAAATGGACGGTGGGCAAGCGAGCGGAATCGTCCCCGAGTCTTTGGGCACATCAAGGGTGCTCGAGTTGCAAAAAAAGTGATAACTCAAGCTGTACAATTAGGAGTTAAGAATTTAACTCTTTATGCTTTTTCCACGGAAAATTGGAATAGACCTCCTGATGAAGTTCGCTTTTTGATTCAACTTCTTCAGCGTTATCTAGCACGCGAAAGGCATCATCTCTTTGAACAGAAGATTCGATTTAATGTTATTGGTGAATATCATCAATTTCCTTCTGTTGTTGTGGAAGAGATTGAAAAAACAGTAGAGCAAACAAAAAATAACACGGGATTAAACCTGAACTTCGCACTGAATTATGGTGGTCGGCAAGAGTTGGTTTTTGTCATGCGAGAGTTATCAAAGCAAGTTCTGCAAGGACAACTTGCTCCAGAAAATATTACGGAAGCTTTGGTTTCATCAGAGTTAGAGAAACGATCCGTTGGAGAGCCTGACCTGTTGATACGTACTAGTGGTGAGTTGCGCCTTTCTAATTTTTTGATTTGGCAATCCACCTATTCAGAATTGTACTTTACGCCGGTATTGTGGCCGGATTTCAATGAAGCTGAATTGTTAAAGGCCATTGAGGCTTATCAAAAGAGGGAAAGACGATTTGGGCTTACATCGATACAGCTTGAGATGATATCTAAGAATAAAAAAAATTTAAATTCAACATCATTAAAAAACCAGATTGCTTCATTAAACGACGAGTCTTCCTCCTCTGAAGTTTTTCAAAATCAAACTGAAATTTATAATTATCCACAGGGGAATTTTTTGTCTCAGGGTGGCTTAAAGTGAATTCTGAAAAAATCAAAAATCTTGGCATCAGAACGGCTTCTGCCTTGATCGCTGCGGCTCTTATGGGCTTAACCTATTTATTCTTTGAACTCGCTGGCATAGTGATTTTAGCAATGATTTTGGAGATATTGGTTATCAAGGAAGGTCTTAATTTGATGGACTGGGCCTCGGTCAATAAGAAGGTTAAGTTCTTCTATGGATTTTTCTTTTACTTAATATTTCTTTTGATCTTATTCGGAGAAGCTTATCGACTTCAGATTTTGACTTTTGCCATTGTTTTTTGTTTAGCTCTTTCTATTCATTTAAAGGTTCAAGATTTTTCGTTGAAGACGTTGCAGAACGCGCAAGGTGGTTTGTTGGTGGGAATGATTTATCTTTCATTCTTTCCAGCTTTATTGGTTGATTTGCTTTTTAAATACCAAGGGGCCGTTTGGTTTATGTCGTTATTGGTAATGGTTTTTGCGGGTGACATTGGTGCTTATTCGTTTGGTATTACGATGGGAAAGCGGCACGTTCTTCCACAGATTTCTCCTAAGAAGACGTGGGAAGGGGCTATTGGTGGATTTTTAGCGACCTTGTTAAGTGCTTTGATTCTTCATTGGATTTTAGAGCTTAGAATTCCGCTTTTTGGATGGCTTTGTATGGCCGGTTTGATTTCAATTTCAGCTCAGACAGGCGATTTTTTTGAGTCTCTCTTAAAACGAGTGATTAATGTAAAAGACTCCGGTAAAATTATGCCTGGACATGGTGGTTTATTAGATCGAATTGATGGTGTTTTGTTTGCTGCACCCATTATGTCAGTATCTTTAAGTTATTTTAATCGATGGATTTAATTTGGCATTCAGACAGACAATAAAAATCTCAACATCGCTATTTATCGAAAATCTCAAAGAGCAAGGGGCTCTGGTTTTTTTATCCGCCACCCTTTTGGTTTTATCAGATTTCATTGCTATTCATTGGATGGGTTTAGCTGAAAAATTTCCACGTCCCCTCTGGGGTCATTGGTTCCAGGCAGTGTTTTTTTGTTATCTGTTAAATCTATGTTTTTCTAAACGAGCTTTTTTCATTTGGATTCGAGTTTTATTTATTTTTTCTTTTTTGCAGTGGTTGTGTCTTTCTTACTACGGTAGTTATCTGTCTCCTATGATGATATATCTTTTCTTTCGTGATTTTGCAGAGGTCCTCGAATCCTCTAAAGGAGCTGGGTCACAAATTATCAAGCCTCTTATTATGGGAACGAGTGGAATGTTTTTGATATGGATTTTGGCTAAACTTCCATTGAGTTTGAGATCGCCATCTTCAATATTTCCAAGTCTTAGATCTCAGCAGTTTTTGCGGTATTTTATTTTCTTTGTTGTGTTATACCCAGTGCCAAGAACCTTTTTTACAGGTCATACCTTTGGAAAACAAGCTAAGGTGCAAGAGCTTTCCTTGGTTAATTTTTATGGAGCTCTTTCTTATTTTACTGGACGCATTTTACCTGCAAAAGCAAATGCAATCCTGCAAACTTCTTCTGGAAGCAGGATTACTGACGGCACTGAAAAGCGGGAGGCTCTTAAGCTAGTGGATGCTCATCCGCGCAGGCATGTCGTGTTTATTTTAGGTGAATCCCTTGGGTTTCGACACTTACAACTTTATGGGTATTCGATCGAGACAACGCCATATTTAACTTCTTGGTATCAACAAAATAAATTGATGTTGCGAAGGGGCGTTTCGGGAGGGGTTTCTACAGATGTGAGCATTCCAATGTTGATTCATGCCACTTCAGGGATGAATGCGGCTTCTCATGTTGCTTCTCAAGATCGGTGTCTCTTTAAATTAGCGAAAGAAAATGGCTTTCAGACCGCTTTTATTAGTGTTCAAAATCAAGAGAATTTACAACATATTACCAATTTTTTTTGTAATACTTATTTAGATTATTTTAAAGTGGGTGATAATGCTCGAGCTGTGAATGGAGAGCCAACAGCGCTCGATGGGGAACTTTTAAGTGAGATTCAGGCCCTTTCGTGGAAAAACCCTCAGTTTGTGATTTTGCATCAGCGAGGGTCCCATTCCCCATACGAGATGAGATATCCACCAGAAATGACGCTGAGGCCTATTCAACCTTCAGATTCATGGGAAAGTAAATTGGTGAAGCATTATGACAATAGTGTTTACTATACGGATCAAAATCTTATTAGCATTGTAGATTGGATTCGAGCTCACAGTGAACTACCTACTGAAGTGATTTTTACATCAGATCATGGAGAAGCACTTGGAGAAGACCAACAGTGGGGGCATGTCATTTTGCATCCGGTTGCTGCGGAAGTCCCTGTTATTTATTTTCCCGAAGAGGAAGCCTTTAAAACCGCCTTTTCTCAGCAAAAAGAGTGGGTGTCACATGAGTTTGTCAGTTCATTTTTAATTCATTTGCTAGGCTATAGCCTTGAGTTGGGTTCTGAGAATCGAATGAACCAAAACTACTTTGTCCTGGGGGCGGATTTAGATGGCCTTGGGGGATTTATGAAAGTGACTCCACAGGGAACGGAACTCATTCGAGTTTCCGAATAAAAATCATATTAATTTTGTTTATGGCTAAAGCAGATTGAATTGTTGCAAAAAATTCCCTCAGTCTATACAATACAAATGAGATGATTTCATTTTACGAATACCAATTTCAGGTCATCTTGTATTGGTGTTGTGAGGGGACTTATTATGGATATGATTTTAAATTGGTTACAAGTAGGGGCAGGCTGGATACTTCCCTTTGTTATTTTGATCAGCTTAACTGTTTTTATTCATGAACTAGGTCATTTTTTAGTGGCTAAGTACTTTGGTGTGCGAGTTGAGGTTTTTAGCATTGGTATTGGGAAAAAAATATGGAAGCGCAAATGGGGAGAGACTGAATACGCTTTGAGCCTGCTACCCATTGGCGGTTATGTGAAGATGTTTGGAGATGTGATGGGGGAGGATATTGATCCTGCACAGAAGCAGTTCTCCTTTGTTCATAAACCTGTGCTTCAGCGAATTGCTGTGGTTTTGGCAGGTCCTTTAATGAATCTTCTGTTCGCTATCGTTCTTTTTATTTTCATAGCTATGGGTGGAGAAGACCAAAAAGCCCCGATCATTGGTGATATCGCTGATTCTTCAGAGGCTTATGCTCTGGGTTTTCGAAGTGGAGATATGGTTGTATCAGTTTCAAAGGATGCAAATTCCCTTGAAAATGTAAAGACATGGAATGAGCTGCAACGGTTTTTGAATGGATCCATAGGCCAAGAGGTTTTATTTAAATTAAAACGATTGGATCAAAGTGAGCAGACAGTAAAAATGATTCCACAAGAAATGCCTGATCATGGTTTACTGAGCCTGAGTAAAACAATGGGAAGCGTTCCGGGGTTCACGAATTTAGCTTCAGGGCCAGTGATTGGTATTAAAGCTAATAATTCCTGGGCCTACCAAATGGGTTTAAGAACAGGTGATTTCATTACTAAAGTAAATGGCAAAGACGTGAAGTATTGGCGACAAGTGCAAGATCAAATGCTTCATACAGAAGTTCCTTATCAATTGGAAGTTTTGAGGACGGATATTGCTGCCGACAAATTTGAGAAGGTGCAGTTAGATATCAATGTGAAACCTACAGGAGCTGATTTTTTATCGTTAGGTATTGAAAAAGGGGAGCTTTATCTAGCTAGGGTTATGCCAGGGACTCCAGCCGAGCAAGCAGGTTTAATGGCTGGAGATCGGCTGCTAGAATTACAAGGACAAACAATTACAAATTGGGAAATTATTCAAAATACAGTCAAAAACTATAAGAAAGAAGATTCTGGATTGCATTTTAAAGTGCTTCGTGAAGGAGAGGTAAAATCACTGACAATTATACCAGTAATGACTTCAACAACGAGTTCACAAGGTTTGAGAGAAGATCGTTACACCATTGGAATCATACCGTGGTTATCCCCAAGTGTTCCAGAGATGACGACGATTCAATATGGTTTTTCTGTCGCAGCTCTTCAAAGGGGTATTGAAAGAACATGGGAAGTCACAGCCATGACTGTACTAAGCATTAAAAAATTATTTAGTGCAGAAATTTCCCCTAAGAATATCAGTGGCATTATTTCTATCGGACAGGTTGCAAGTGAAACATTCAAAATTGGTTGGGGTCAATTTTTTAGCATGATGAGTGTTATCTCTATTAATTTATTCATCCTTAATTTATTGCCAATTCCGGTTTTAGATGGTGGCCACATGGTCTTTTATACTATCGAGCTAGTAAAAGGTTCTCCCTTAAGTCTAAGAAAAATTGAATTGGCTCAAAGATTTGGGATTGTCGTTCTTATGAGTCTAATGGTATTTGCTTTATTCAATGATTTTTCAAGAGTCTTCGGACATTAAGGACATTAAGGATATTAAAGAATGGCTTTGTAACTGTGCGGAAGCTTGGAAGCAAAGCCCGTCTCGAACTTTTTTGGCTATTGATTCAAGCACGTCACTGGCCAGTGTGGCCGTGGTGTCTTCAGGAAAAACTCTTTATTCCGAAGAATGTTTTCGTCAAAAATCTCATAGTGAGTGGATGAATGGTGCTATAGAGAGAGCGATTCTAACTCTTGAGAATGGTTGGCATGCTTTAGAGTTGATCGCGTTTATTCATGGACCTGGGAGTTTCACAGGGCTTCGGGTCTCTACCAATATTGCAAAAACAATTGCTTATTCTTATGGGCTTCCTTTGGTGGGTATGAGTAGCTTGGAGATTTTAGCGTACCAGGTGAAGGTCCAAAAAAATCATACAACTCTTGTGCTTCCTGTCATCAATGCTTTTAAGAATAGGGTTTTTTGTGCGTTGTTTTTGAGATCACAGGATCACTGTGAAATGCTCATTCCCCCTCACGATATTGAAGTTGAAAAACTAGAGTCATTTTTAATATCAAATAAAAAAAATTTATTATCAGATTCTATTGTAGTTGTTGGAGATGGATTTACAGCTTATCAAGATGCAATGACATCTTTTTCGCAGCTCAATTTAAAAAGATTGGAGGCTTCCCAGGACTTTCCAACGGCAGCATCATTAGCTCAAATAGTTCAGAATCATGCAAAAAATAATTCTTTTCTGCACTGGAAAGAAGTCGTGCCTGTTTATCTTCGTGCTTCAGCAGCAGAAGAAGCTCTTCGAAAATAAAATGGCATAAGTCATCTGAGTCGACCTTTAAAGAGGTCTGATAAGACCAGAATTTTTGCTGGTGGATTGCACAATAAGAAGGGGATTGCTAGTCTGTGATCATGGCAGTTGACGAGGATATCTTAAACGATTTTAAAAGCGAGACAAAAGACCTTGTAAAAGAGCTATTGGAGTTTTTAGAAGAGGCCGATGGTGACCCAAGTGCTTTTGGTAAACTAGAACAGTATGGACAGACCGTGGATCGCATCATGGGTGGCGCTAAAAGCTTAGCGACTAATTTTATGGAAGATTTTCCTCCAGGACATTTGATTCATCAGATGGGTGACTATGCGGCGCTTTGTAAAGCTGTTGGGTATAAAGCCTCTCAAATCAGTGAGAATGAACCCTTTTTTAATGTCTGTGTGGCATTTTTATTGGATGCCACAGAGATGTTGCAAAAAATGGTCAATTTGCTGGGCGCAGATCAAGCCGTCAACGTCAGTTATTTATTGAATAAAACCTTTTTGGATCGTCTTCGATGGATTAATTCACAATTTAAAAGCGACTTGAGAGCTACTGTTGCGGCAACGGATGCTCAAACACCTAAAAAGATGAATCAATCAGAAATTGATGATCTTCTTAAAAAACTCGGTGTGGGATAAGTTTTTTAATTGATAGGAACAACAACAATCTCAGGGTTAAATTCATCTTTGAGAATTCCTTCGATAGCCATGAGTGTACCTTCGGTGGCACTAGGGCAAGTCCCACAAGCGCCTTGATAATAAACATAAAGTTGAGGGTGTTCGTATTTAATGATTTCGATATCACCGCCATCACCTTGCAATCCGGGTCGAACAGTGTGGTCTAATATATCTTCAATTTGTCTTAACTCCGGCGAAAGACCTTCTCTTTTTTTCTGTTTTTCATCTTCAGCTGTGATATTAGGATTGTGAATGGGCATGTCTCTTTGAATAACGGCACTGACAAGATCGCTTAAAGTATCAAAGGGAACTTCAGGAGCATGAGTAATGGTGATCACATTCGAAAAAAAGTGAACTTGCGTGACACCTTGCAATTGCAAGAGATCTTTTGCCATAACGTGGCTACCGCATTCTGATTCCTCAGAAAAAGTTGCTTTTCCTTGCATAAGAACTGGACGATCGAGAATAAATTTCCATGCATAAGGGTTAGGAGTCGGTGAGATACGGATAAGAACTTGTTGTATTGATTGTTCGTTCATGTGAGTAAATCCTTTGCTTTTATAAGTCCTGAAATGAGTTTCTCAATTTCTTTTTCAGTATTGTAGATGGAAAAAGAGGCCCTGATGCTTCCCGTGATGTTCATCTTTTTGAGAATGGGTTGAGTGCAGTGGTGTCCAGTACGGACAGCAATGCCTTGTTGGTTTAGGATAAAGCCAACATCGCTAGGATGAAGATGATTGAGATTGAAAGCGAAAACAGGAATCTTTTTTGTTATTTGCTTAGGGCCATAGAGAACGAGTCCAGGGACACTTTGGAGTTCTGTAAGGGCTTTTTCAACCAGTTGAGTTTCATGTTTTTCAATCGCTTCAAAGCCAATTTTTTGAATAAAATCAATAGCGGTCCCTAAGGCGATAGCGCCTCCAACGTCAGGAGTTCCTGCTTCGAATCGAAAAGGTGTGACGTTAAAAGTGGTTTTGTCAAAGCTCACAGAGGAAATCATGCTTCCTCCCGTTTGATAAGGTGGGAGCTTTTCTAAATGAGCTTTTTTTCCGTAGAGGACACCGATGCCAAAGGGTGCAAACATTTTATGGCCTGAGAAAACATAAAAATCAGCATCCAATGCTTTAACATCGACTTTTATTTTTCCAACGGCTTGAGCTCCATCTACGACAACCAACACATTTTGGGTGTGGGCGAGCGTAATGATTTTTTGAAGATCAATGATGTTACCCAAATGGTTCGAGGCATGTGTGAGTGCCAGAATTTTAGTCCGAGAATTCATTAAAGATTTGAGCTGTTCCTCTGTGACATCACCTTCCTGTGTAGTTTCTAGGATTTTGAGGACTAATTTTTTTTGATGAGCGATTTGTTGCCAAGGAACGATATTGGCATGATGTTCAATGTCTGATAAAATAATTTCATCACCTTCTTGCAGGGATTCACTGAGACTATAAGCAAGAAGATTGATTCCTTCTGTAGTGCCTCGAACAAAAACAACTTCTTCTGTGCTCGCATTGATGAAATCCGCCACTTTATGGCGAGCTTGCTCAAAAAATTCAGTGGAAAGATCACTTAAATAATGGGCCCCTCGGTGAACATTTGCAGCTTCATAACTATAAAACTGAGTTAAACGGTCTATGACCACACGGGGTTTTAGAGAAGTTGCAGCACTGTCTAAATAAACTAAAGGCTGCTCATTTACTTTTTGAGTTAGGGCAGGAAATTCAGATCGAATGTGTTCGATATTAAAGTTCATTGGAAATCCTTCATCCAAAATTCTTTGATGCGCGATTTTAGATAATTGGGGACGCTTTTAACGGTGAGTTCATCACAGAGTTCCATTAAAAAACCTAAGCATAACATGGAACGGACTTTTTCTTCGGAAATCCCGCGGCTTTGAAAGTAAAATAATTCATCGGGATTTAAAGAGCCAACAGTAGCTCCATGGGTTGCTTTGACGTCATCAGCGTAAATTTCAAGTTCTGGCTTAGTATCAACCTCTGCGGTGGAACTGAGAAGTAAGCTTTGATGAAGTTGCGAACAATCTGTTTTTTGTCCCGCAGGATGAATTTTTATAAAACCATTGAAAATGGCTCTCGATTGGTCGGTCAGTAAATTTTTAAAAATCTGTTGGCATTGGTTGGCTGAATTTGAAAACTCAATGCGAGACGGTTGGTCGATAACTCCGTCTTTTTGAGAAAACCCAAAGCTGTGTATGATCATTTCAGCATCAGAGCCTTCTGTTCGGATATTCAATTCGTTTCTCTTCCAACCCTCACAAAAGATTCCTTGAAGATAATGCAGCTTTGATTTGTTTTGCAGGGTGATGTGGGTGCGATGCGTGTCTTGGTGCGAAGCTGGAGTTTCACTCCATTGGATGAAGTTTAAATGAGCTTCATCTTCTATTTGTATGAGGCTTGTGGAGTTATTCCACGAAGACCCTGATACACCATGTGCATTTGATTCTAGGGAAGAGGTAACCATGTGTGTTTCTATCAACGTAGCTTCAGATCCTTTTGCGCAAGAAACAACAAACCGTGTTTGGAATAGGGGATTCGATGAGCTATCCGATGAATGAAGATAAATGAGATGCAAGGGTTTTTTGAGCTTAGCTTGTTCGTTGATTTTTAAAAAATAACCATCCTCAAAATAACTTAAATTGAGGGCTTCGAGTTTGTTTTCTTCTGTTTTAAATGAAGACGAATCAATAAGACCCTGTTCTAAGGCTTTTTTTAGGCTGATTATTTGAAAGTGAGGGGATATCAAGCCATTTTTAGAATCTTCAGAAAGAATGATTTGTCCTTGATGAATGATAATTGTTTCAAAACGAGGATCAATAAAATCTTTAAGTGAGGCTCGAAGAGTTGCTTGTATGGCATTAAAATCAAGAGGGTTTTTATTTGTTGTTACATCTTTTTTATCTTCAGAGATCGCATTGATTTGCGGGAGGTAGTCACCTTGAAGTTTATGTGTTGGTGAATATCTCCATAATTCCATTTTTTTGGATGGCCAGTTCAGTTCTTCAAATTTTTTAGACGCAAGTTTACGAATGAAAGCGTGAGTTTGAGGTTCTCCGGATCGTTGATTTAGTTGTTCACTCATTTTAATTAAATTCATTTTTGTATCCTCAATTTTCATCTTGCAATTCTACTTTTATGCGCAGTTATTTGATGGCCTTTTGTTTATTTATTTTTACAGAAGCCAGTCATATCCTTTTTCTTCTAATTTCAAGGCTAAGCTTTTATCACCCGTTTCAATGATTTTTCCATCGGCAAGGACGTGCACAAAATCGGGTTGAATGTAATTGAGCAGCCTTTGATAGTGAGTGATGAGTAGAATGGAATTATTTGGCGTGCGCAACTTGTTGACTCCGTCAGCAACGATTCGAAGGGCATCAATATCCAAACCCGAATCCGTTTCATCAAGAATGGAAAAACGAGGGGAGAGCACGGCCATTTGTAAAATTTCATTTCTTTTTTTCTCTCCGCCTGAAAAGCCAACATTGACCGAACGATCTAAAAATTCTGGCTTCATATCGACTAACCTCATTTTTTCAAGGGCATAAGTCCTGAAATCAGTCTCTTTCATTTGATCAGCACCATGATGGAGACAAAGAGCTTTGAATGCCTCATAGAGAAAGTTGAAATTACTGACGCCTGGCACTTCAATGGGGTATTGGTAAGCTAAAAAAACGCCTTCTTTCGCTCTGACATCAGGTTCTAGCCCAAGAAGATCAGTCTTTTGAAAATTGATATCATATAAAACTTCTCCTTCAGTCACTTCGTATGAAGGATGACCTGCGAGGACTTTAGAGAGGCTGCTTTTGCCAGAGCCGTTGGGTCCCATAATAGCATGGGTTTCCCCCGCTTTTATGTTTAAATTAATGCCTTTTAAAACGCTTTTATCTCCGATTTTTGCGTGAAGATTTTTTATTTCAATCATTTTTATGTACCTCTAATTTTCATTTCAATCAATTACAGTCTGCTTTTAATCAATCTGGTGTGATCTCTTTTATTATCCTGTTTATTCCGCAGAATTATTAAAGTCGTAATCTCACCCGATGCTGTTTTCTAGTTTCATTTCGATCAATTTGACAGCTTCAATAGAAAACTCCAAAGGAAGTTCCTTAAAAACTTGATGGCAAAATCCATTTACTAACATGGAAATTGCTTTTTCATTATCAAGTCCCCTCGATTGCATATAAAAAAGTTGGTCTTCTGAAATGCGAGAAGTGGAGGCTTCATGTTCTAGTGTTGCGGAGGGATTTTTCACTTCAATATAAGGAATTGTATGCGCGCTGGATTTATCTCCAACAAGCATTGAATCACATTGAGAATAATTCCGGGCATTTTGGGCACTGGGTAGAATTTTAACGAGGCCTCGATAGGTGTTGGAAGATTGACCCGTTGAGATTCCTTTTGAAATGATAGTGCTGCGAGAATTTTTTCCAATATGAATCATTTTAGTTCCTGTATCCGCTTGCATGAAGTCATGAGTCAGGGCAACAGAATAAAAGTGAGCCTCTGTATCTTGACCTTGCAGAATCACACTAGGGTATTTCCATGTGATGGCCGAACCAGATTCTACTTGCGTCCACGAAATTTTCGATTTGTTACCAGAGCATTTTCCTCTCTTGGTTACAAAATTATAAATTCCTCCCTTACCCTCTTTATTTCCTGTGTACCAATTTTGAACTGTGGAGTATTTGATCTCAGACTGTTCCAAGGCTATGAGTTCAACAACAGCAGCATGCAATTGATTTTCATCTCTTTGGGGAGCCGTGCAGCCTTCGAGGTAATTTACAAAGCTTCCTTCATCGGCAATGATCAAAGTCCGTTCGAACTGCCCTGTTTCTTTGGCATTGATTCTAAAGTAAGTGGATAAATCAATGGGACACCGAACTCCTTTGGGAATATAAACAAAAGATCCATCAGTAAAAACGGCTGAATTGAGAGCTGCATAAAAGTTGTCAGTCAAGGGGACAACTGAACCAAGGTATTTTTTAACGAGATCAGGATACTTTTGAATGGCTTCAGTAATGGAGCAAAAAACCACGCCTACTTTTTCAAGTTCTTCTTTGTGAGTTGTGGCAATGGAAACACTGTCGAATACCACATCCATTGCAACACCGCTGATCCTTTTTTGCTCTTGAAGTGGAATTCCTAAACGTTCAAAAGTTCGAAGAAGTTCAGGATCGAGCTCATCTAGATTCTTAGGAGAATTCTTTTTTTGTTTTGGTGCTGAGTAATAGCTGATATCCTGAAAATCAATGGTCTCATAGTGAACTTTAGCCCAATGAGGTTCAACCATGCTTTTCCAGTGATGAAAGGCCTTCAAGCGAAATTGAAGTAAAAATTCGGGTTCATTTTTCTTTTGGGAGATCCAACGAATAGTCTCTTCTGTCAGTCCTTTAGGGGCTGTTTCTGATGAGATGTTAGTTTCAAATCCATACTTATACTCTGTATTATTCATAGTTCTGTTTCCGTTTCTAAAGATTGAGGGTGTATGAGAGAGCTTTCTTTTTGCGGCAGTTGCTTTTTTCTTGAATTGTCACGTTTTAAGATCTGTGGGCTCTCACTTTGAGAAGAAGGCAGAGATTCAAGTCCGTGGTTAAGTTCTTTTAATGGAACATTCAGCTCTATGGAAGTGGATGGGGCAGGACGTTGGTTTTCTACAATCAATGAATGTACGGTAAGGCTTTGATAGAAGGCCATCAATTGATCGTTAAGATTTTGAACGGGGCTTACTATATTGCATTTTTGTTTAATGTGACATGATGAAGAAAGACAGCGTACAAGTTTCAAAGGCCCCAGAATCAACACAGACAGATCGTAGAAAGTAACTTTAGCCAAGTCTTTGATAATGATATAACCACCACTGACTCCTTGTGTGGAATGAAGCCAACCATTGTGAGCGAGAACTTGTAGAATGCGGGCAATGGTATCAAAGGAACATCCATAGGTGTCGGAGATTTCTTTAGCTGTAGAGATCTCCCCAGGTCTTTTGCGAGACATGTGTTTAAGGGCTATGAGCGCGTATTCTATTTTACGGTTCATCTTAAACATATTTCTTCTCCCGAAGATTAAAGTCGTAAAAGGCGTCTTTTTTAGACGTCTTTTGGGTTGTAGGCCTTCTTGGTTATCTCTGTGTGTTTTCTCTTTTCGTATCGTTGATTCAAGAGAAGGTTCAGCAGTAAATGGAATTCAGAAGGATCAGTCGCGGAAAGAGGTGTAAACGAAAATCAATTGAAATTCACCCATTTTCTTATAAATAAGACAAAAAAAGTCGTATTTAGAGGGTATTTTATAAAAGTTCTCTATCTTTGGCGTGAGTGGACTTTGATTTTATCAGTAAAAGGGATTATGGATAAGTACAACTACCATTTTATATAGTAATATTAAGTGGTTATAGGGATACTTAAGGTGTGCCCTCTCCTTGACGAATAGGACAGGCCAAAAAGAATCACTATCTTGAGTTTTTTCTTAAATAAAATAAAGCAGACTCGTTTTTGATTATTTGATTAAAGGTTGAGCTTTTATAGAACTTGATGGTCGTTCTTACTCCAAGTCTAAAACTAAATACTAACTTCGTTATACTTCTCTGATTGGGCGAGGTGAAATCATCTTTTTTATTTTTTCAAATGAAGTTAACGGACCTTTTTCAATAAGAAGAGAGTATGTCTGAGATTTTTTTGACTCAATACTTTATTAGTCGTGGCTCCAGTTATTATGCTTGTTTGATCAAGAAAATTCATACAATTTACAACTCACAACTAAGATAAATAAAAATTATTTTTATAAGCTATTAACTTCAGAGAGAACCTTTTTGGTGTATAAATTTTTGACAATACGATACTAAATAGAGCTGTCTTATTGATATGCACAGTCAGGTTTCATTGATAGGTTTCTTGGCATTTAATTTGCTTATTACAATCTCTGAGGTGCTCCTATGAGATTGACCAATATTAAATTATTATTGTTTATTTTAATGAGTATTAAAATACCGTTAGTTTCTGCACAACAAATTTCTCGGGAGTCATCGGCAATAAGTTCAATGCATTATACGACTAAAGGTTCGGAAAGCACCTATGAAAAAAATAGAGTGTCAGATGCAAATGCAAAACAATTCGAGATTAATTATAAAGTTACAGGAAACACGGGAAACAATAGTAAGGACGAGTTTCAATTATCCATGACAGTCAATCGCTCTGAAAAGCAAGATTTAGCGAATGCTTTTAGCGATTATCAGAAAGCCCTCAATGATCTGAGAGCCAATGCAGCTCAAGAGAGCACGAAAGTAAGGCCATGGGCAGCGCTGGGTCAAACTATGCGACAATTTCCTTTGGAGTTTGTGGGTTTCCAAGCCGGTCTTGGTTTTATGGCTTTGGTTGAGATGACGTTCCGTTATCATAATAATCCTTTGGCTTTTCAACAGGCTTTGGAAACCTTAACGCTTGAAAATTCCATGGGGGCATTTTCATTTTTTGCTTTTATGTATGCAAGTCGGCTTTCGATGCCTGTGTGGATTAAACTTATTCAGAGTCCTCAAATTAGAGCTTATTTTCCAATGTTCATGGGTATGCTAGCGTCTAATTTTTCGCATATGTATTTAGAGCCGCTGCTTCCATGTGCTAAAGACGTTATTAATCGATTAGATCCTGCACACTCTGTCAATAGAGTGGAATTAGATCGGGGGACTCCCAAATCTTGTTCTCAGGCCTACGACGAGTTGGTGATGAATGGAAATTTCGCTCAAATGGCACCGATGCTTATTTCGGGGCTTCTTTCAATGCCCGTGTCTTCTGCGATTCAGTCAACTTTTAGAAGCTTGGCAGAAATAGCGAAGAAAGAGCCCATTACAGAAATGGTTAAAGATAATAATGGAAATTCTAAAAAAGTTTTCAATAAAGCAGGTCAAAGCTTTTTTTCTAAGGAGTTCAGGGCGTCCTGGAATAAAATAACCAATTTTATTCCAGGTTTTTGAAACCAGAAAATTATAAAAGCGGTCGCTGATAAATTAGCACATACTGCTGTTGGAGCTGTCGTGTTTGTCGGTATAGCCGACACACTCATTGTGTATCCCATTGTCAATAAAGGATGGGTGGCTTTGGTGGATGGGCCGCAAATGCGCGATACATCTAAACAGATGGAGTCGGATTTGTGGAATTTGAAATTGAAACAATGGAGCGACCAGGAAATTTTAAACTCTCAAGATTCTGAAAGCGTCTGTATTAAAAATGAACACACTGGAAGCTTAGAGTGTTTTTATGGTTTCCCCGCGAAAATGCATCATTTTCGAAAGTTGATGACTCAGTGGAGGCAGAAGCATATGGAGTCTGCTCAAATGTCTCATCAGGCATGGAACATGAAGTTTTCAAAAATGACCTCTGCTTACGAAGGGGCTTATCACACCTATAATAGGGTTTTAACCGATATCCTCACATTTCAAAAACAAAAAGAACAGGGCCTTGATACTTCAATGCAACACACGGATCAGTATTTTGGAGTAAAACCTCTTGAATATAAAGCAATGGATATGTTTTCTCTCGAAGGCTTTAGGTCTGAAACAGAAGAAAATCGAAAGTCATACATTCAGGATTGGAGAAATTCCGCGCAGAAAATCAAGAAAGATCTAGCCGCTTATCGAGAAAAAGAAAAAAACAACGTTCTTCCTCGAGAACTTCAAACATTGGAATTGATTTCTTCGTATTGGAACCCGCGCGAAGCTGCTGAAAATATCAAGCAGATAAAAGCGTTTCTGGAAGGGAAACCTCAGTCGCCTGGAGTGAGAGTGGAGAATCTGAAGTCCATTTGCAAAGATCAATTTCGAATGAATGAGCAAATTTTTAGAAAACTAGTTAATAAATCTGTCGAACAAAGGACAAGCACTGAAACATTGAAAATCAAAGAATGTTATGAGCATTGGGTGGCGAAAGAGACTATGAGCTTTCTTGAAGGCACCAAGCTTTATTCAAAATTGATCAATGAAAAGAACGGTTTTAAAAGCCTACCAAGTTCAAGCCAATTTATTATATATAACATAAAAAAATCTATGAGCGCAGCCACTGCGCACCTTGTGGATTGGCAAGAAGTAAAATTATTTACGCCCGATCAATTTTTGGATGCGCCCGATGCTGCAAAATTACTTCAGGTTGAAAGAGTTAAAAAAACGGCTCGGTGGATTAAAGATGAAATTTCAAGTCTACAAAAAAATGGGCAAAGAATGAATGCTGATCTCAAAAAAATAGAAAAAGTGGGTCAGCTTTTGGATCTCACTGAAGAGTCCTCGATGGAAACAACGATTAATGATCTTTTGTCAGGAACATTGAAGCCAGGAAAAATTCCTTTGTTAAGAAGAGCTCTTCATCGTTTTGGTTCAGATAGTTTACCTATTTTAGGACGTCTGAATGGTCAAATTTCTCAAATTGAATTTGATAGAATTCTCGACAGCTTGCTGGAAAATAACATTAAAGAAATTATCGAAAGTCGCTCTTATTGGAGAGCGCAAAAAGAAGCAAAAACGATAAAAGGTTTGGATGAGCTTTTTGTATTGATGAAGCCTAAGAGTGTTCATCAGGATTCCGCAGCAGGTCGATTAGTAGCTAAGTTAAAAGAGAACATAGGATTTGTAAGGCCGATCAAAGAGAAGGGACGGGCCTACATGAAAAATTTTGAAGTCCATTCTATGTATACCAGATATTACGACATGATCGATTATCCCAAAAAACCAGGGCGTTATCCTTTGGAAACCCCAGCTGAATATTTTGTTTATCAAATGATTTGTGGACCAGATCCAGAAATTGGCGAGTCTTTAATTAAAAAGAGTTTTATTGGTTATGATACATTTATTCCTCCTAAAATTCGCTCGATTGATCATTCAATGAATCATTTTTGCAATTCTTCATACTTTGATGCCTTTGCTGGAGCATCGAACAAAACAATGTATACGGATGCATTTCAAGTTCTAACGACGAAGGGTGAAAAAAAATCTTACACTGGTGTATTGGAATATCTGGCAGACAATATACGGACAAGGGTGCTGGATTTTAATACGATGTCAAATAACCTCTCTCTGTGGTGGGACTCTGAGGTTTCACCTCAATTGAATACTTTTTTTAATTCCTACTCTAAAGATTATGTAGAGGTTATAAAAAGTTTAGAACAATCTCTGACGAAAAGTGGAGACCTTCACGGCTCCAATCCCATTTCTGAGAGTCCAATTATGTCTCTTAAACAAGAGGCAAAATTCTATTTAACAATTCTTAATGAAATGATGAATGACTTAGGTAAACAAAAAAATATTGCATCTACTTACCCTGAACAAAACCTTTCTCATCGTCAACGTGTTTACCCTGAAGCTCCTCTTATGGATCATTTTCCTGATGGAAGGCGGTCTTTATTTAAAGCTTTAAGATTATCCCCTCAAGTTTTTGATCTGGAAGCATTGGCGAGTGAAACGGCTAATACGACCGAAAAGAAACTGAATGGCGTTGCTTTACCAATTATGAAGTATGACCAATCGCTTACGGAGATTACCGATCTCTTTTTCAAACCCTCCAATCAAAATATTTCGAAGTTATCGAAAGTGTATGAAGATTCCCTGAATAAATTTGAAGTGCTATTTCAGGAAATAGAAAGTCTGACGGCACCGGAACATTGGCAGGGTTTAACAATCCAACAGAGAGAAATCATCACTCAATGCTTAAAAGGGCTTAAAGATATTCAAATGGAGCTGAGAGGTTATCAGTTATTTGTCACTTTGTTGAATTATAAAACACCGAGTTTTGGTGAGTGATTGATGGTCTTAAACATGAAGACAAAGAGACAATAATCATTCAGCTTTAAATAGTTAATTTTATTAGCAAAAATTAACTATAAAAAACACTGACTATGTTTTTTGAGATGAATGAACAAATAGTGAAGTGGAATGGAATTTGAAAGAAAACAATCAAGACTATAGAGATTCAATAAATAAGGAGTTATTATGAAGCAAAAGCAATTTATTATAGGTATGGTCACTGCTGTGACTATTTTTGCTCAAGGAAGTTTTGGGCAAAAAAATAATAGTTATAAGCCTGTAAAACCCACAGAAAGCAGTATCGGGAATCTTTCAAAAGAACACCACTTAAAGTTGAATGAAAGACTGAGTGATAAAGAATTAAAACTTTCTGCCTCTCAACAAGAGGTGCTAAGGCTAATAAAAAATCCTTCAGTCATTGATGGGTACATAAAACTTCTTGAGTCACAAAAAGTGCCAGACAATATTCGTGTGTCTTTAAGGCAATTATTGGATAAACAGAATGACAAAGAATTTAAAAATGAAGCGAATGAACTTATTGTACTGTTTTCAGAGGTTGGTTCATTGTTACATGTGTCGATGGACGTCGCTGTTGAACGCATGAACCTTCTTTTCAAGTTCTTAGAAGTTTCAGCGAAGCATCCAGAATATTATAAAGAAAATAAAGAACTTGATGCCTCTAAGAGTAAAGATCAGAAAGGGCCAGGACCGGCTTCTTATGGAGAGCTTCTCACGTCTTTCAGAATGGAACTTCGAAATGGCCCACGACACCCAGCGGATATTCTTGTCAGTCTTTTGGGTAAAGAGAAAGCCAATGCTTTATTGAAATGCGAGGGATAAAATAAATAAAATTGCAGCGATGTATTTTATTTACAGTCACTACTTTTTAAAAATGATTTGATTTGGATGCCATATAAAGATGTGGCATCCAAATTTCAAAATGGAGAATAAATATTGTTTTTTTCTCCATGAGACCAATGGCCTTTTCAAATTTCACCTTTTTTGTTCTAGATCACCGATACTTTGCTGAGCTTAAAGCTCATCATGTCCAGGCTCACAAGGTGAGTCCATCTTCAATATATAAGTTTTAAAGCTCATTTTAGCTCATTCACCCATTATTTAGAAACTTGCTTTATGCGCCTAAAAGGCATACAATGGGTTCATGAAGGTTGCGTGGAAACCCGAGAAAAATGAATGGCTTAAAAAGGAGAGGGATCTTTCCTTTGAAAAAATTGAAGAAGCCATTACTTCTGGGCGATTCATCGCTGTTCTAGAAAATAAAAATCATAAGAATCAAGTAATTCTCGTTGTCGAGATAGATGGATATGTGATTGCTGTTCCAGCTCTGATAAAAACAAGGGTTATTTTCTTTATGACTGCCTACCCTTCGAGTATGCTCACAAAGAAGTATGGGAGAAAAAATGAACGCAAAAAAAATTAAAAGAACGCTGGCTCTTACTCCTGAAGAGTTAAGTCTGGAAAAAGAAATTGGAGCTGGTGAGTGGACCGAAGCTCCGACAAGCCTCAAGCGCGAAATCATAGCCAATCTACAAGAAAGCGTTGCTAAAAGGAACCGTGAGGCGCGAGTTAACATTCGCATGACTCCCGAAACGCTGGAGCTAATTCAAAAAATGGCAGCTAAAGAAGGCATTGGTTATCAAACTCTCATGGGGAGCGTTCTTCACAAGTACGCACACGGACTTTTTATCGGAATCGAGGACGTGAAAAAAGTTGTAACATCGCTGAACTTAAAAAAAGCGAGTTCGAAGTAAAATAAAAAAAGACAGTGTTTTATTTCTTGCGACGCGATTCTTTATTTTTCAGTTCAACTTCAATTTTAAGCATGTGGCGGTTGATTGCCTCGCCGACGATGCTTCCCACCTTTCTCACGTCTTGAGCTAGAGTACGAGCCGACCGCTCATGAAAATTAAAATTATCCAATTCCATTTTAATTTCTCGTTGAAGACGTGAACTCGATAATTTTTTCTTTGGCTTTGCCTTTGACTCAAGCTTAGGTTCCACAACGGTCGTCTCAATTGGAGGCTCAATCGAAAAACTTTCCTTTTGGGTTATCGGGATTAATGACAGTGCTCCACAGAGAACTCCTCTTAAATTCTGCGGGATTATTGCCCGAGGTAATTTCAATGGCATCGCTTTGTGCACAATGCGGGCGGCTTCTACTTCGGCCTCTATGAGTTCATCTATAACGAGGGAGAGAGGCTTTCTAGAAGTTACTAAGAGATAAAGAGCAAGTATGTTGGTTAAGAGAGACTTGATTGCATCTTCAGTTTGCTCTTCAACCTTCTCAGCGAATGGCCTTTGTCTCCATTCATTTTGTCTGCACAGTCGTTTTAAATTCCTGACGGGTAGTTGTCTGATTGGCTTCATCAATCTCCCTTCACTTATTGATTGGTGTGGGCATTGATTTTAACGGGTAAATTTCTTATTAAACACATACTGATAAGTGTGTGTTTGAGGGGTTTTAGCTAGGTAATTCAATCAAGTAGAAATTTAAATTTAGAGCTTAAACAAAAATAAAACTCTACTAGCCTGTACCATAAATCACAGCCAAATCTATCATACTTGATATTAACATCAGTTATTTTCAACGGCTTGAAGGTAAAGATTTTCCGAGTGTCGGTTTAGATGTGATCGCAAAGCTGGCCCGTGCACTTAAAGTAAAACCCGAGGAGTTTTTCGAAGATTAAAACTTCCCAAATCTCGCAAAAGAGCGGTCCTGGAAATCCTCGGTTATGAATCTCAGCACAAGTTTAAGCACACCTATCACATTAAGTTTAATGTCGGGGTGTACTATTGGTTAGCATCTTTTTCATCTTCTCTTGATGTGGATTTAATAAGAGGATTCAGAGTTTCAGGCTTGATCGTGATAGGTGAGTAAGGCCATAGATTGCAACAGGCATTTTCATCGAAACTGGTGAGCTTCATTGAGCCAGCATTCAATGCCTCTGCATTGGGAGTAGAAAAAACTGCGGCAAGCTCTGTAGGTTCTCGTTTTTCTGCATTTAAATTAGGATCATTGGATGCCGCCCACGGATTATCCGTTGACGTTTTTCCATCTTTTGAAGCAATGGCAGGTGGTTTGTTGGAGTTTGAACTCTTTTCATTAGCGTTCACAGTTAATGCTGTTATTTGCATGAAGAAGATAAAAATTGTTAATAATATTCTCATTTTAAAAACCTCTCATCTGTGAATTTTATACCGTAACTTTATCATTCTAAAGGCCTTGTGAATTCATTTTAATCATCAAGTCCATATCATGAGAAATGAGCGACGCTCCAATTTACTTTCGCTAGTTAAACACTTCTATAGTGGCAGGAGCAATAACATCAAGCAAATTGTTAAATGTACTAGCAACTTGTTTTGCAACGAGGGGACCGTCTGGACTTTCTGCTTTATCAATTTCACCATTATTTTTATAACTGATTCTTATGGTACCTAGCTGGGGGCGCGTTACAATGGCCGGCTTCCCGAATTTTTCTTCATAAGTGATATTAACGATTTTTTTAGCTTGGTCTTCAATGGTTTTGATTCTTCCCTTGTTGTCATAAGTCAAATTCACAGTTTGGCCATCTGTATTTTTCGCAAAATCAAGGTTTCCTTTGGAGTCATATTTGAATTCAGAGATTCTTTCACTGACTTTTTTTCCTTTGTCGTTGAAAAAGGTAGTTTGTACTTTTCTGGTTTTACTGACTTTGGGATCGTACTCATAAACCATTTTAGAGAACGGAGTGGTTTTTTCCTTCAATAATCCGTTAGGATAATAGTCGAAGTCAAATCGTTCATTTCCTCGTCTGATCATGATAGGTTTTCCAAAAACTTCATGAAATCCAATTTCATTAGCGACTCCATTGGTGACAGTGAGAGTTTTCGCTAAGTAGGTGACGCCGTCTTTGCGAACTTTGTGAATGAATTCAAACTTAGTGTTATTAACGACTCTTTTATCACATTTTTTTTCAACGGTAGACCAATAGTGATTGATGGGGTCGTTTTTTGAAGATTCGTAGCTATAAGTTTCAATGCAATTGTTTCGATCTTTGTAGCTCATAACCCAATCTTTAGTTTTATCATAAGTTAATTGAATATTGGTTTTATCAGGCCATGTTGCCATTGTCATATTATGGAGTTCATCATACGTGTATGTATAAATATTTCCCCAAGCGTTGTTCACCCATACTAAATTATCTAATTTTTCAAATTTATATTCTACGGTGATTCCACTAGGACCAGAGATCGTGGATAATTTTTTATTGGTGTTATATTTGAAGACAAGGCGACGACCATTGTTGTCAGCAATGTCTTTTAAGAGGGCACCATCGTAGGAGAGCCTTAAAAAATTATTGTTTTTGTCATGGATCGCGATAAGCCGTCCTCTAAAATCAAAACGTTGAAAGGTGCCGTCAGCAAGCTGCCTTAAATAATAATCTTTTGTGAGTGTGATATTTTCAACTTCTTTACCATTGGCGTAATAAATAGCTCCCTCTTTGGCCTTAGAGGTGAGATTGTAGTTCAGCGCCATTTGAATTCGCAGTCTTGAATCCTGCAACAAATTTTTACGAAGAGAGGCTAGGTATTCCTCGGAACGTTTGCTCTCGGCTTTGACTTTTTTAATGATTTCTTGAATTAAGAAATCAATATCTTTGGAGCCATAGTTTTTGGTGGTGTAAGTGATTTCAAGTCCCGCACCACATTCAAAAACCTTGAGGGTATTATCAGGGCTGATAATTAATTTCGTTTCGAACTCAGAACACCACCCATACCCGAAAATACCAACAAAAAGCGTACGACTATTATAGGTACGAAGGATTTTCATCTCATAACCGCCACCGGGAACTTTTAAGTCAGTCCATGAAGTTGAAAAATTGGCATTTTTCATATCAATAATGGCTTGAGAGTTAAGACTAAATAAAAATACTAAAAGTATGCCCGAAATCCATTTCATGACAATTCTCCTAAAACATGAGTCTACTTACACCTTTATTGTAACAATGGATCGAATCATTAATCCACCAATAACTTGCAGGGTTAACATAAGAAATAACAGAGCAACACCTCTGGGATTTGTAAATAGAGGCTTGATATAGTTAGGGTCTAGAAAGGCAAAGCCCAACAAAATAATAAAGGGAACGGAGGTAATGATCAGTCCTTGCATCATCCCTTGAGTTGTCATGGCTTGAATTTTCTTCTCTACTTTTTGGCGCTCTCGAATAGTAACAACTATGGTTTCAAAAGTTTCTCCCATGTTACCGCCGGTTTCTTTAAGAATATTGACAGCGGTCACGAACATCTGAACGTCGGGTCTAGGAATACGATAAGAAAGTTCTAATAAGGCTTCTTCTACGCTTCGTCCAATGCGAATTTGCGACAAAACTAAACCAAATTCCTGTGAAATGGGGTTCCCTAGATTGTCCACCACTCTTTCCATTGTTTGAGTAATGCTCAAGCCGGCCTTGATTCCATTCGCCATGATCGTCAATCCATCCACCATCTGATCCACGAATAATGCCGCTCTTTTCTCTTGAAGTTGTCTCACATATAAAAGCGGCAAATTCCAACCCATGATACCAATCACAGTTCCGATGGCTAAGCCTAACAAGACATTTGGCCAAGCAAGTAAGATACAAACGAAACCGAGGCCAAAGCTGAGAAGGTAAATAAGAATTGTTATTTTCTTTTTGTCTATGTCGACAAACATGGCATCCATGCGCCGGAACATTTCATCTCTTTGACCAATACTTTTGGTGCCGAGCCAGGATGTGAGCTTTGCTTCCCATTGGTAAATGAGAACAAAAATAAAAAAACCAAAGAGAGGTGTGGCAATCCAATCATTCATCAAAAAGCGCATGACAACAATCTCCTATCCATTTCTCTTCTCATTTACGTTCCTGATTTTTTCAGAGCTGGGTTGTTGGCAGATGGTGGAGGGGGAGTGGGGCGCTTGGGAGGAGGAACAACCCCTGACTGAGGAGTCGCCTGAGAGGAAGGGGCTCCTTGGCCGACCACTTTAGGATCATTTGAAAAAATATCACGAGGGATCATGACTCCTTTTGCTTCTAGTTTTTCAATAAAGGTGGGGATGTGCCCTAAGGCTTGAAATACGCCTTGGATCCTTCTATTTTTGTCGTATCCCGTTTCTTTAAATCGAAAAATTTCAGCGAGAGTGACAATATCACCCTGCATCCCCACCACTTCGGTGACGGATAAAATTTTTCTTGATCCGTCAGACAATCGAGAAATTTGCACAATCAAGTTGACGGCGCTGGCGACTTGCTCACGAATGGCTTTCACCGGAAGATCCATGCCCGCCATCAAGCAGAGGGTTTCAAGGCGTGCAACACATTCTCGAGGGCTATTCGCATGAGTCGTGGTCATAGAGCCATCGTGACCCGTATTCATAGCTTGTAACATATCAAGAGCCGCTCCATCTCGACATTCACCGACAACAATGCGATCGGGTCGCATGCGAAGAGCGTTTTTAATGAGATCACGGATGTGTACAGCGCCAGATCCTTCCATATTTGCGGGTCTAGTTTCCAACCGGACAACATGTTCTTGTTGAAGCTGAAGTTCAGCGGCATCTTCTACAGTGACAATGCGTTCATTGATAGGGATGAAGCTTGAAATCATATTGAGGAGGGAGGTTTTACCTGAGCCAGTTCCACCGCTGATCACGACATTCATGCCGTTCTCAACGCAGATTTTTAAAAAATCGACCATGGGCTTGCTTAAACTGCTGTATTCTAAATATTTTTCTGCAGTAATGCCACCTTTTTTAAATTTCCGAATCGTGAGGGCTGGGCCATCGATAGATAAGGGCTCAATGATAGCATTGACTCGACTGCCATCTTTGAGTCGAGCATCAACGTAAGGAGTTTTTTCATCAATACGACGACCAATGGGGGTGACGATCCGTTCAATCACGTTTCTTAAATGAATATTAGATGTGAAAGTCACAGGTGTTAGTTGCACTTTACCAGAACGTTCAATGAAGATTCTCTTATGTCCGTTGACCATGATTTCCGTTACTGTTTGGTCGGCGAGAAGGTCTTCTAATGGACCAAGGCCCAGGGCTTCATCAAGGACTTCTTTAATCACTCGAGAGCGTTCATCGCGTGCAATATTCGGAGACTCTCGATCGACAATAACAGTGATCGTTTGAAGGGTTTTTTGTTCGAGGGCTTTTTCTTTGCTTGGATCCCCTTGAGTGTCAGTGATGCCTTTTTTTAGATCCATGGCTTTGATTAATTCAGAATGAATCTTTAATTTAAGTAAAGTTCTTGGATCTAGTTTGTCTTTTGCTTCCCCGTCATTTTGCGATTGAGTTGGAGAGGCTTGAAGAGGACCTCTCGCTTTGGACATTTGTTTGAGCCTTTGTAAAATACCACCGGTTAATTTTCTGACAAGCTCATGATGTGCTGCCGAGACAGGGGTTTGATTGGAGGTAAACACAAAGGGTGCTGATTTTTGAATGCTGCCGTTGACCGTGATGTCATCCAGAGGAATCGTTCCTAGAAATGGAATTCTGAGACTTTGAGTGATTGACTGAGGGTTAAGTCCACTGGAACCCATTTTATTGATAACCAACTGCATGAGATCCATAGGAATGGTTTGTGTTAACAGATCATTGATAAGCCTTTGGGTGTGGTTGACCACGAGAAGATCAGGCGCTGTAACGACAAGAACGCTGCTTGATTCCATAATAAAATTTAATTGAAGAGAGCCTATGTCATGGCCAATATCCACTATGATGAATTTATAAATACGACTTAAATTCTCGAGTTGTTTATTCAATAAATCATTATCGACCATCAAAACTTCTTCGGGTCCTCGCACAGCAGCTAAGTAGTGAATGCCACTGGGGTGCGAAGATACAATCTGAGGTAGTGTTTGAGGGGTGATGGGTTGGGTGAATTGAGAGACCTCGCTTAAATTCTTTGCGGGCTTGACTCCTAATAGAATATTTTGATCACCGCAGCTTTTGGCATCAGCATCAATCAGTAAAACCTGCTGCCTTAATTCTAATTGAAACGCAATAGCTAGATTAGCCGCTAGCACACTTTTGCCAACGCCCCCTTTTCCTCCGGTGACACAAATCAAATGGCATTGCGGGTTAATAGCCAAAGTCTAATCTCCCATTTTTTAGAGGTTTTTAATCAAACGCTAGAGTCATTACAATGCTTCCAACCTCTTTTTTTATAATGAAAACCATTTATCATTATGAGGGATAAATAATTAAGACCCAACAGTTTTAATTTATAAACTAGACTTATAAAATATAAGAAAAGTAAATTGAGAATAGTTTGAATAAATCCTTATGACCTATGTCGCGTTCCAAGGTTTCTGATGGAATTTTTTTAATGATCGGCAAGAACTTCATTTTTATGGATTTGAATAAAGCGAGGGAGAACTTCATCGGGTGTTCCTATTGAATGAATCTCTCCATGTTGAAGCCAAACAATGCGATGGCAGTTTTCTAACGTTGTGAGGCGATGAGCGATGATCAACTGGGTTCGGCCTGCGAAAAAATTTTGCGTGGCTTGAACCATGATTTGCTCGCTTTGCGGATCGACGGACGCCGTTGCTTCATCCATGATAACCACGGGAGAATCTTTGAGAAGACTTCTTGCAAGGCAAAGAAGTTGCCTTTCTCCCTGACTGAGATTTTTGCCCCGTTCTTCAATTTTATGTTCTAGTCCGAGAGATAGATTTTTATACCAATCACTCAGCCCTACTCGTTCAAGGCTGATCATGAGTTGCTCACTGGAAATAGTTCCTGTCAGATCAAGATTATTTCTCAGAGAACCTCTGAATAAAATAGGATCTTGTGGAATTAAAGTAATAAGCTTCCTGTAATCTGTTAAATTAATATGCTGAGGGGTTGGTGGTTGATGAGAGTTTAAATAGGGAAGCCATCCATTAATCGTGATTTGACCTTTTGTCAGAGGATAAAGATAAAACAAGGTTTGAATGAGGCTGGATTTACCACTCCCCGTTTTACCTATAATCCCAATACGTTCCGAAGCTTTGATTTCAAGATTAATATTTTTGAGGACCCAGGGTAAATCCTCCCGGTAACGGAAAGAGAGGTTTTCAATTCGAATAGGACAGGGGCTTTTTGAAAAATTTGCGGGTTTTTCAAAAGGCTGAAGAGGAGGTTCTGTCGCTGTCCAATGAGGGGTTTGAAATTTTGCATGAGCAGGAAGACGCTCTCCGATTTCAATAGGAAGATGCAGGTAGTGATCAAGTCGTTCCGTCCCCACCAAAGCCTCATCGAGCTGAGCTAACCATTCAAAGAACGTTTGCACGGTGCTCCCCGAGAGCATGATAAAGGTAAAAGCAACTCCAATCGCCCCCACGCTCACTAAATTATTTTGCAGCAGATAGTAGGAAGACATTCCTGTGATGAAGAGGAGGATCGAAGTAAGACCACTAATTTGAAATGAAAAAAAGGTTAGTTTTTTGAAAGTTTTCAGTCGTTGATCCAAAAATAAATCATTCAGATGCAGGAACCTTTTCAGAAAAGAAGATTGGCGAAGATAAGTGCGGATAGTGGATGCGCCTATCGCTGTTTCAGCATAATGGGCAATGGAAGGGGTGCGACTGACGGAAAGATCGCGTCGTTCTTTTCGGATGCCATCTTGATGATGTTTAAACACCCAATAGTTGCAGCCAATAATGATTCCCACAAGAATAAGATAATAAGGACTTGCGATAGTGATTAAGAACACCATGACTATTAAATCAAAAACAAGAGCGATAAATTCAGCGAGAGGACCGCCAAATAATCGAAAAATATTACCATAATCACTGGAAAATCGGGTGATGATTCGTCCAGCCGGTGTGGTGTCAAAAAAAGACATGGGGTATCTTGATGTTCGAAAAGTGACTTCATCGTAAATACGACTGATTGCGAGGGCTGAGGTTCGCGAAAAACCCATTCGAAATAAAAGGGTGAGGATAAAGCCAATACAGCTGAGTACCAATAGAACAGAAATATAATCATTGGAGGTCCAAGATATGAACCAAGCGGGAGGAGGCTTGCAATCTTGTTGATTTTTACAAAAAGTATCCACCCAATAGCCAATGAGGTTGGTATTGAAGAGCAATGCAAGGCGACCGATAAAACCAATTACAAAAAGAAACAGAATTTTACTGAGAAAAGGAGCATAAGCCATCATAAGAGTTCTAAATATTTGATGTTTATAACTTCCCTTGAACTCAGTTTCTTTTTGTTGAAAATTAATTTTCGACTTCATGAGAGACCTTGGATTTTTCAGTGGATTGATGGGTTTCTATAAAGTATTTGAATTTAATGGATGATTGAAGGAGTTCATTCAAAGTCCCTTGAGCAAGGATTTCTCCATCTTCCAAAAAGAAAATACGGTCTACTTCCTTCAAGGCAGAGAGCCGGTGGGTCGTCAAAATACGAGTTTTGTGAGCCCATCGACCTTTTAGGAGGGATTGCATGACTTGAGCCTCTGTATTGACGTCAAGAGCGCTTAGGGAATCATCCAGCAGGATGACAGGGCAGTCGTAAAAATCAGCTCGGGCAATGTTGACTCTTTGTTTTTGCCCCCCGGAGAGATTAACACCTCGTTCTCCAATCTCAGTATCAAGACGTTCAGGGAAAGGTTCTTGATCCAAATTTAATTGAGAGAGTTCTAAACAATGGTAAATTCGAGAATCCATTTTGCTGTTGACGTCATAGTCGAAGGCAATGTTGTCTCGCAGGGTGGCGCTCATAACAAAACCCTCTTGGGGGACGTAAGCAAAATGACGACACAGTTCTTGATGGGATGCCGAAAGGATGTTGCGGTGATTGATCCGATAGACGTCCATACTGGCTCCTGTTTCGCCTATGAGCGAAAGGAGCAGCAAGGATTTACCGCTACCGACTTCTCCAACAATAGCCACAAATTCTTTTTGTTTAATTGAAAAATTGATGTTTTTTAGAAGATGTTCTTTTCCGATTTTTAAGTTTAAATTTTGTACTTCTATGGAAGGGCCTTCTGTTTCTGTGTTGGTTTCATCAGCGGAAACGCCATGGGGCCATTCACGCCCTTGGTTTTGTAATTGAAGAAAATGGCCGATTCTTTTCAAAGAAGTCCATCCATCAAAACCAAAAGTGAAAAACCAAGGTAATTGGCGGAACGGGCGTGATAAAAACACTCCGAGAATCCATAGCAAGCTGAGGAGCTCCCCAGGCGTGACTTGTGATTGATGGTGATTGACCAGCACGGTAATGGCTACGATGTTAATGATGAAAGTGGCTGTGGATGAAATGGAATTCATGGTCTGTCCATTCGTGACCATCGCGACTCTATTAGTGGTTTCCTTGACCCTCATGGCATGGATTTTAGTTTCAAAAGCATCGATCCAACCCATAACTTTTAAGGATTTAATGTTTAGAATCCACTCATTAACCAAGCCTAATCGATCAGCCGCCAATTGTTTAAATCGTGTAAAGAATTTTGATTGTCTTAATGCCAAATAACTGTTGATGAAAATGATAACTCCCATCGTTAACAGCACTTGAGTCAATGGAATTTCAAAAAGTAAATGAAGTGCTAATGGAGCTAAAATAAGAGGAAAGAGAGTGGCAGCCCCTATGGGTAAGGATTGTTCTAAAAAAATGGTGGCTCCCATCACATCAGTGGCGTAAAGGGACACCATCTCTCCCACGGTTTTTCCTTGCAGGCTATCGGGGTGCAGGGTCATTGTTTTTTCATAGAGTTTTTTGGACAAGATTTGTTGTGAAAGGATGGATTCCTTCATACCAATGTAGTTGGCGATGAATCCGACTCCCTGGGAGAGCAGGAGAAAGCAAAGAGCAATGAGCATTAATAAAAAAGGAGAAAGTTGGCTTTCAAAACCGAATAAATCTTTAGAGGGAACAGAGAGAAGTGAATCAATAAAATGTTTTTGGATGTAAGGGCCTAAAATACCAAAAAGAGCGCTGAGAAAACTTAATAAGAGTATGCCCAGCCGCCATTGCCAGCGGTGTAAAAGAATCAAGCGAAATAACTGTGAAGCCATGAAGAACGACTCTATCTATAATTTAAGTTTCTGTCATGCCTATTCTATGGTTTTAATGTCTTTTCAAGAAGGACATCACGCCAGCGATTATTTCGCTTTAATGTATTCCTCTACCATCCATCGACGAATGGTTTTTGTCACAGACGGCTGAATTCCCACAAAGTTGATATTTGCTGTAAATTTATCTTTGTGTTTTTGGTGCTCCTTGCAATTAATTACTTTCGCTACAATTTCACGGATTCCAAAGCTTTCAAATTGCGGAATAATGACGGTGAACACTTCTCCCGCTGAAAGTCGCTCGTCAATGACGATCTTTGCGCCGGCTTCTGAAAGCCCTTCTAAATCATAACGATAGGCGAGTTTTACCGAAGAAGTAATGGGAGCAAAATAAAGCTGGTTTTCTTTAGAAAACTCAAGCCCCGTAATGTTATTGATTTTTTGAGCTACAATGGGCATGTCCAGCGGTTTGATAAAAACATCATCATAACCTGCAATGAGGCAGTTTTCTAAATCATTATTATTTAGATTACTGTTGGCTAATAGAAAAACTCTCATCTCTTTAGAGTTTGTAGCCCCATCTTCCATCTCTGTGTATAAACTTTGAAGCCACTCTTGAGGGGTTGCTGAACCCATGCAAGCTTGGTCAATGATCATAAATTGATATTTTGCTTTTTTGAGTTGTTCTACTGCTTTGGGTCGATTTTGAGCCAAACTCATTTTAGGAGGCGAACCTCCTTTTTGTTCTTCTCCTTTAATGAAGGAGTCAACGACCATAACAATGCTCATGTTCTCGTACACAAAAATAAATCCGGCGCGTCCAGCACTTGTTGCATTGGCATTCATGGTTTTTATTCCTTTTCAAATACAACGGTCATAACAATGAATTCTTTTGTCGTTTCTAAGAAATTTGATTCCTTCTAAATGAAAGAAAATTTCATAAGAAACAACACCTTAATGTTATTGGAGCATAAGTTTTGTTGTAATGTCGAACAATAAAACCCTTGTGAGTCATCGTTCGATGTAGTTTTTGACAAAAGTCTAGCCTGTAGAGAGGTGTGTATTTTATCTTGTATTGGGATTTCATCGATGAAATTCTTTTCAAAGCTGCATATTGCAAATTACGAGTTGAAAAATTGGATGATCGTCAAGAAGAAGAACATCGAAAATCCAATGAGCAAAGTGACTCCGCTGCTTGTTTTGAAAAAGCCCTCATTGGCATCCTTTATTAACGGTTTGAGGGAGATGTGATTTAAAGGAGGGCGTTTGTGTCTATCTTAAGATCCGTTTTAGGTTTAGGTATTTTAGTTTCAATTTGTATTTTACTCAGTTCAAATAGAAAAAAAATTTCATGGAAAGAGATTGGATACGTCCTTGGTATACAAATCTTATTTGCATTTTTTGTACTCAAGGTTCCAGGGGTTGTAAGCGTTTTTAATTATATTTCTAGTTTTTTTGTTTTGGTTCTAGATTTTACGAAAGAAGGGTCACATTTTTTATTTGGTGAACTGGTCGACACCCAATCGAACGGATTTATTTTCGCATTTCAAGTTTTACCCACGATCGTATTTTTTTCTGCTTTGACCACGCTTTTTTATTATTTAGGCATTTTACAAAAAATTGTTTATGGCTGTGCTTGGGTTATGTCAAAAGGGGTTAGATTGTCGGGAGCAGAAAGCCTTTCCACAGCAGGGAATATTTTTTTGGGACAAACCGAGGCGCCTCTTCTCATTAAACCTTATTTAGCAGGAATGACTCGTTCAGAACTTCTCTGTATCATGGTTGGTGGAATGGCTAACATTGCAGGGGGTGTTTTAGCGGCTTATGTGGGTTTTCTTGGAGGTGATGATCCTATTCAAAGACAAATGTTCGCAACGCATCTTCTTTGTGCTTCTATCATGTCCGCTCCGGCAACCATTTTAGTTTCTAAGATTTTAGAGCCAACTCTCAATCGTGAAGCCTTGGACACTCGCTTAGCTAAGGTCGAAAATAAATCAGTGAGCGGGGATAATATGATTGATGCTTTATGTGTCGGAACGACAGAAGGTGTTTCCCTAGCGATCAATGTGGGAGCGATGCTCTTAGTCTTTACAGCGGTTGTTGCGATGGGAAATAGTATCGTCCATGGTCTTGGGAATTTATTGGTAGGTGAAGGAGCGAATTGGAACCTGCAAAGTCTTTTGGGAACACTCTTTGCGCCCTTGGCTTGGGTTATTGGAGTGAACTCTGAGGATATGATAAAAGTTGGGCAGCTATTAGGAGAGAAAACAATTTTAAATGAATTTTATGCCTACGGCTCTTTAGCTAAATTCAAAGCAGCAGAAGCATTTCTTCATGAGAAATCTTTAATTCTTGCAACTTACGCTCTCTGTGGATTTGCGAATTTCGCCTCGATTGGAATTCAGGTTGGAGGAATCTCGCAAATGGCCCCCAACCAAAGGAAAAATCTTTCAGAACTAGGGATCAAGGCTCTCATCGGAGGAACTATTTGCACTTTAATGACAGCAACCATTGTGGGTGCTTTTTATTAAGGCGTCCTCGAGAAGAGACCCTCGAATACACATCCAATTCATCAAATTTAATTGGAACTTTAAATAGGCTTATATAGAGCCATATAAGGTGCTAGCATTGCTAATAATAGGATTACAAAAAGAAGAATCCAAGAGGGCATTCTTTTTGCTAATCCAATGGCAAATCCAAGAGCAAGCCAAACAGCTAATTTAACGTGAATCCAAGGAGGAAACCCGCCAATCTGTAAGCGAGCCAACATTCCAAACCCACCAACAAGAAGAAATAGCATTCCTAAACCGTGAATAATATAAGCGGCAGTACGAGGTTTACCTTGAAGTTTGAGCCCCGCAATAGCTGGGATAAGAATTCCACCAATTCCAAAAAATAACATCATATATCCTAAGTAGTGCATCATTTTATAGGTTTGGTAACTGAACATAGCGCCTCCTCATGGTTTTTGAGTTAATGTAATTCCTTTTTGTCAGCTTTAACACGGTTCATTTTAGGGCCATAGATAGACTGACTTTTATGAAGAGGCAATTGAAAATAATTTGGATGAGATGTTGGCATCAAAGAAAAAACCTCTCATGGTGAAAAATTGATGAAGTTTTATCATGAGAGGGTAAAAAACATTTGAAATTTTTGAAGTTGCACTGGTGGTTCATCACCAGTGCAATTTTTCGATAGGTCGTGTAAATTAATTATCTTAATTTACACATTCCATTTTCTCCTAGAATCCATACGAACCGTCCTCGCTCACAACGGAAAGCAATTCTCATGGATGTTTGGCGATACCCTGGAGTTGTAACGTAAGAGCAAATATCGCCTTCTCTTGTATATTGACAGTCTGTGTAGGCCCTAACATTTCTAAGTTGGTTATCCACCTTACATAATAAGGTTACAGCTTCATCTCGACAGCCGCCTCGTCCACGGTCAAAATCATCACGTCCACGTCCATCTCGGTCTCTACGGTCGCGGTCATCACGTCCACGCCCATCACGATCTCTGCGGTCGCGATCATCGCGTCCTCTGCGATCGTCATGACCTCTGCGGTCGCGATTTAAGTTAAAATCTGCAGAGCTTAAAAAGGAGCTCATTAATTCTTCCTGGATATTGCTATCCTGAGAAAGTGAATTATTTGCGGTGGTGGAAGCCGACGCTGCAATTCCCATGTTGGTGATTGCAAATACAGATAAGGCAAGGATCTTGGATTGGATACTTTTCATAAATTCCCCCTTTGTACATTGTTAAGTTAGTATCATAGTGACACTACAAAGAAGTAGTTAAGCAAAACCAATGCCAGAAGAAGGAAGTTGTTTGCGGAGCTCTTAAACATTTTTGACACTAAGGACCATAAATAGAAAATCATCATTGAGTTCAATGACAATCATGCAATCCAGCAGAGCAAAGGCTCTACTAGATTTTTGAAATATAAATGACAGTTACAGAAAGGAGAGGTTTTTAACCTCTCATATCTTATTAATTTTTCTTTTTTCTTCTGTGGGGATCAAGTTCACGGCAACGAATGCGAATGTGTTTAGGTGTGACTTCAATGAGTTCTTCTTCTGTGAGCCACTCCATCGCCTTTTCTAAAGTCATCGGGCGAACGGGCACAAGTCTAATGGCTTCGTCAGAGCCAGAGGCTCTTACATTCGTTAGTTTCTTTTCGGTACAAACATTGACGACCAGATCATTGTCTTTAGCGTGTTCTCCAACAATCATTCCCTCGTAAACATCTGTCGTCGGAGTTACAAACATCACCCCACGCTCTTGGAGATTCCAAAGAGAGTAAGCTGTTGCCACTCCTTTTTCTTTAGCAATCATAGCTCCATTCAAACGACTATTGATATCTCCTCGATATTCGTCATATCCATCATACTGAGTATTGAGAAGACCTGTTCCTCGTGTATCGGTCAAAAACTCAGAGCGGTATCCAATAAGACCGCGAGCAGGAATACGAAACTCCAAACGAGTTCTTCCTGTGCCTTTCGAAGACATATTAGTCATAACGCCTTTTCTAAGACCCATTTTTTCAGTCACGACACCCACAAATTGATCTTCAACATCGATCGTGGCAATCTCATAAGGTTCATGCCGAGCACCGTCTTTATCTTTGTAAATAACTTGAGGTTTTGAAACACAAAGCTCAAAGCCTTCACGTCTCATTTGTTCGATGAGCACCGCTAATTGTAATTCACCGCGACCCACGACTTTGAATGAGTCTGTTTGATCTGTTTTCTCTAAACGGAGAGCCACGTTATGAAGAAGTTCTTTTTCCAAGCGCTCTAATATTTTACGGGAAGTGACGTTTTTTCCATCCAATCCTGCAAAGGGGCCGTCATTAACAGAAAAAATCATTCCAACAGTGGGCTCATCTACTCGAATGCGAGGGAGAGGGCGTGGATCAAGAGCGGAGGTGATGGTATCACCAATCGTGAAGTCTTCCATACCAGCAATAATGGCAATGTCTCCAGCACAAATTTCTTGAGCAGGAGCGGGAGCGTTGACCTTATATTGAAAAAGAGCGGTTACTTTAACTTTCTTTTGTTTACTCTCTTGAACTACTAAAACATCATCACCCACTTTGATTTTTCCCGAGCGGACTCGGCCAATTGCCAGACGTCCTACATAATCATTATAGCTGATATTGGCCACCATCACCTGAAGAGGAGAATCTGTATCCGCTTTAGGAGGTGGAACTAACTCAATGATTTTATCATACAAGACTTTCAGGCTGTCCGTTTTGACATTGGGATCAAGAGTCGCCATTCCTTCACGAGCGATGGCGTAGACAGTGGTAAAGTCGGCTTGTTCTTCGGTAGCATCGAGATCAATGAACAAATCAAAAACTTCATTAAGGACATCTTGGATTCTGGCGTCAGGTCGATCAATTTTATTGATGCACACCATGACTTTAAGATTTTGTTCCAAAGCTTTTTTAAGTACAAATCGTGTTTGAGGCAAAGGCCCCTCTGAGGCATCGACTAATAAAATGGCGCCATCGACCATGTTCAAGATTCGCTCGACTTCTCCACCAAAGTCACTGTGTCCGGGAGTATCTACGATGTTAATTTTAATTCCATCATAAATAAAGGAGGCATTTTTAGCGGCGATGGTGATTCCGCGTTCACGCTCGAGATCCATAGAATCCATGAGACGTTCTTCAACATGCTCATTATCTCGGAAGGTTCCCGCTTGTTTGATGAGATGATCAACAAGAGTGGTTTTACCGTGATCCACGTGAGCAATAATAGCAATGTTTCTTATTTTCTGTGCTTCGAGCATTAACCGTGTCCTCCCATAAGAAATGGCTCTTGCGTCGTATCCTCCGGGCTTTGATACTTTGATGCCTTGAAGAACTCTTCTGCAAGATCCAAGATCTCATTTTTTTCTTTAGTATTAAAAATTGATTTCCGAAATTGAGATGCCCCAGGATATCCTGTTGAATACCAAGCGGCAAACTTCTTTAATTGGATCATTAAAATGGTGTCATCACACTGCGTTGCTAAATGAAAGTGAAGTCGATTGTAAGCAGACCATAAGTCTTTTGCATCAGTGGAAGATTTGTTAACAGTAGTTTCTTTTTCTTGTGATTGTAATCGTTGAAGTGTTTCTTGAAAGATAAAAGGATTTTTTAAGCAACCTCTACCAATCATAACAGCATCGCATTGGCTTTCTTCAATTCGAGTTACAATAGTTTGAGGTGTGTTTAAATCCCCATTTCCTATGACGGGAAGAGGGCTTTGAGACTTCACGTCTTGAATAAATTTCCAGTCAGCAGTTCCAGAATAGCCTTGAGCACGAGTCCGACCATGAATAGCGACCCATGTGACACCCTCATTATGGGCAATGTGAGTAACTTCACTTGCATTGCGAGAGTCTTGATCCCAGCCCGTTCGAATTTTAATAGTCAGTGGAATGCGAATGGCTGTCTTAACTGTGCGAACCATTACTTCTAAGGCTTTGAGATCACGAAGAATAGCAGAGCCAGCTCCTTTTTTTACGACTTTGGGAACGGGACAACCGAAGTTGAGGTCTACAAAATCACAACCTCGATCTTCAGCGACTCGAGCTGCGTGAGCCATGATCTGAGGGTCTTCACCAAAAAGTTGAATTCCTACAGGATGTTGATCAGGAGTGAAATTCATTAAATGGAGAGTGCGATCACTTTGATATTGGGTCCCCATTGCTGAAACAAGTTCTGTGATGAGAATTCCTGCGCCCATTTCTCTCATAAAAGATCGAAAAGCTGAATCCGTGATCCCGGCCATGGGAGCTAAGATCAGAGGATTTTCGTTGAGAGAGTGGAGAATATTAGTCATCAATTTAGAGCATTAAAAGAAAAAGCAGCAAAGTGAAATTTAAAAACATAAGGTTGAGCTTCTGATTTGAGACACTGAACTTCATAGAAAGTAAGCCTTAAATGGTGGCTTGGGACGGAATTGAACCGCCGACACAAGGATTTTCAGTCCTCTGCTCTACCGACTGAGCTACCAAGCCAATTTGAAAAGTTACAGACCTTCATTTTAAATTTAGAGACATTGTTTTGAGTTTCAATGTCTTGAATTCTAATTTGAAAGTTACTTAAAAAACGGAGATAACTGAATAAAGGGGATGCTAGCCTGTTGTCAAACTTTATCTAAAGCGTTTTTCAAATCCTCTTTCAAATCAGCAAGGTCTTCGATACCAACACTGAGCCTAACAAGGCTATCATCAATGCCCAGTTGTTTTCGAATTTCAGCAGGAACGCTAGCGTGCGTCATGATCGCTGGATGTTCAATAAGAGATTCAACTCCACCTAAACTTTCTGCTAATGCAAAGATTCTCACATTTTCTAAAAAACGTCTTGAGTGTTCAAGTTGTCCTTTAAGTCCTAGAGTGATCATTCCGCCAAACCCCGACATTTGTGATTTTGCGAGAGCATGCTGAGGATGAGAAGGAAGTCCTGGATAGCGAATCCATTGAACTTTAGGATGAGATTCTAAAAACTGAGCAATTTCGATGGCATTTTTTTCGTGAGTTTTCATACGAATAGGGAGTGTTTTCAAACTTCTTAAGCTAAGAAAAGCATCAAAGGGGCCTTGAATGGCTCCCATAGAATTGCTCAAGAAGGCAATCTTTTCTGCAAGGTCTTTTTTGTTGGTGATAACAGCTCCACCAACCATGTCACTATGGCCACCCACATATTTTGTAGTTGAGTGGATAACAATATCGGCTCCTAACGTAAGCGGTTTTTGAAAGTAAGGACTCATAAAGGTATTATCAACAGCGACAAGAAGATTTTTTTTGTGAGCGATTTCACATACACGTTGAATGTCCACTAATTTTAAAGTTGGATTTGTAGGGGTTTCTATCCAGATAAGCTTGGTTTCAGGTCGAATCGCTTCAACGAGTTTTTCAGGGTGAGTGAGGTCTAGGTATGTAAAGCTCATGCCATTGTGTCGAAGCACTTTATCAAAGAGACGAAAAGTTCCGCCATAGAGGTCGTCTCCGGCAATAACATGATCGCCTTGCTTTAGAAGATGAAGAACTGTTGTTGTTGCTGCACATCCAGAAGCAAATGCAAATCCATGAGTTCCTTCTTCGAGGCTAGCGAGACAATCTTCGTAAGCTTTGCGGGTGGGATTGCTGGTACGACTGTATTCATAGCCTTTGTGTGTACCAGGAGAAGATTGCACGAAAGTAGAGGTGAGATAAAGAGGAGTCATGATCGCACCAGTGGTAGGATCGGGTGTTTGGCCGGCATGAATAGCTCGTGTGGCGAATCCTAATTTTTTTTCAAATTTTGAAATATCAGACATTTTATATTCCTTTTCCGATTATATGAGGTTGTTTTGTTTTAACCATTCTTGATTAAACGCTTTACTTAAGTATCCTTTTCCAGAATCTGGGAAAAGAGTAAGAATTTTAGAAGGTTTTGTAAGTTTTTGAGCGTATTTAAAAGCACCCACGAGGGCCATCGCAGATGAAGGGCCAAGAAAAAGTGCTTCTTTGCCCACGAGTTCACGAGTCATCTGAAAAGCTTCGGCATCTGTTACTTTTTCAAAATCATCCATTATTTTTAAATGAACGTTTTCGGGAAGCATATCTTCACCAACACCTTCAACAAGATAACCGTGAGCAGGAGTGATCACTTTACCGTGGTAAAAAAGATCAGCGAGAATGCTGCCCACGGGGTCTGAGCAAATAATTTTTATTTGCTCTTTTTTTGATTTCAAATACTTACCAATGCCGGAAATAGTGCCTCCAGTGCCTGCTCCTGCAACAAAAACATCGATATCACCTTTCATTTGCTCCCAGATTTCAGGGCCTGTGGAGAGGACGTGTGCTTCAGGGTTTGCAGGATTATGGTATTGATTCCCTAAAATAGCATTAGGGGTTTCTTTTGCAAGACGTTGTGAGACAGAAAGATAACTTTGAGGGTCTTCTGGCTCGACAGCAGTAGGAGTGATAATCACTTGGGCTCCATAGGCACGCAAGATAGCCCGTTTTTCTTCAGAAATTTTATCAGGCATGACAAAAATACATTTATAACCTTTCAAAAGGGCCGCTTGCGCTAAGCCAACACCTGTATTGCCAGAAGTTGCTTCTACGATGGTTCCTCCTGGCTTGAGTCGTCCACTTTTTTCGGCTTCATTGATGATTGCCATTCCAATTCGATCTTTGACACTGTTACCTGGATTAAAGTATTCCAGCTTCCCGAAAAACTCGTGGTGTTTCAAATGATTTGGGACAATTCGATTGAGTCGTACAATAGGAGTGTTGCCGATAAGATCTAAAATGGAATTTGCAATGGGTCTCATAAATATAAAGTCCTTTGTATAAAGTTGGGTCACTGTCATTTATAATGACGTTGATAACAGTGATGGATTAAATATCTTTCGTTGGAGGTCTTTCCAATGATATATCCAAGCCATTTAAGTGGTTCAATAACTCACTTAATTGCTCAGAGACATTTGATTTATAGGGAATTCCATACTTCGTGGTCAAGGCTTTGATGGCTTTGGCGTTAGGTTTTGTTTTTTCTAGTTCAATAAGTAGAAATTGTAGATCTGCTAGACCATTAATGGTGGTGCAGTTCTGTTTGTTGGCCATGACATCTCCCTGTTGATTAACTTAAGAAGTTCTTTCACAAATGATGGGTTCAACGATAAATTTAAGGTAAAATAGTAGTGCAAAGAGAGGCAAGAGAAACTTCTTCATTATGATTGTGACTTCAATATTTATGGATCTAATTTGATCAATAAACTCTGTATGATAGGTCCGAAAAGCAAAAGTAAATAGGCCGGAAACATCAATACGAAGACTGGTATCATGAGAAGTAAAGGGGTTTTTTGGATTTGAGCTTCAATTTCCATCTCACAGGATTGAATAATTTCTTCTTCTAATTCCACAAGGTGATTTAAGATGGGAAGGCCTCTAAGGCCTTTTTCGAGCAGTAAAAGTAATGAGCGTCGACAAGGATGAAGATGATCAGAAATAAAATGAAAAGGTTGATTTTGATCCACGCACATTAACCATGTTCCAACGATTTCTGCAAAAGGGTCTCTTGAGGCGGAAATAAATTGTAAGATTCCTGTTCGTACAGAATAACCGCTTTCCAACGCTGCGCGTACGGTTAGTGATAAGCTTAATGAGGGGCTTATGTTTTCCATGGTCTTTTCCTTCCGATTATCGAAATAAGTACAAGTCCTAAGCCGAAAAGACCTATTGACGTGAACAACATTGATTTTTTCAGGAAAAATATTTCATCACTATGTTTGTTTAAAACAAAAATCAGCAGACCTATATAAAGGAGACTGAGAGCCATGGCCTGGGTTCTCATTGTAAGAGTGATTTGTTTTGATTTTTTTTTAAATAAAACGTTCAATCTGATTTGTCTTCTGTGACATTTTAGTTTTTCAAGGGCTTTGTGAGGATTTTTTTCGATGGACTGGACTAAATTATGTATAAAAATATTATTTGCACTCAAAAGATGGCTCGAGTTTGTTGAATTTTGATCATAAGCACTCCTTAAAAGTATTTCTCGCAGCTTTAAGTGAAATAAATTTTGTCGGTTTTCTGTAATAAAGAGAAAAGAATCTCTAAAAGATCGTCCGGTCATCATTAAAAGAATGAGTTCATCAAGAAATTGAAGCCATAATTGCTGAAAATTTTGTCTCAAAATGAAATTAATCCAAAGATCGGTATGATTAATAAAAAAAACAAGAGTGAAGATTAAAAATAAAATTGTTAAAGGCTGTAAGCCAGTCGAAAGGATGGTTAAACAGCAAAAGAAGGGCCATTGTATTTTTTTGAGATCCTGAAGAGTGGCTTCTATTAATGGTTTCCTGTTTATTTGAATTGTTATTGTCCGACTTACGAATACAAATCCGAATATCAAAATCAGAAAGTGAATAAACATAATTCCTCCAACGATGAAGAGAAAGGAAAGCAAAAAGGATACAATCTTAAGTTTTTTTTTATTTTTTTATTTTTTTTATTGACGAGAGATGTCGTCTTGATCACAATTTGAATTAGAAAGCAACGAGAACCAACAACAAAAAAATATCCTAGGAGGATACGATGGCTAAGAAAAAAGCTACAAAGAAGAAAGCAACTAAGAAAAAAGCTACAAAGAAAAAAACTTCTAAAAAGAAGTAGTTTGAGCTGTAACTAGCTTTTAAAACCCCCGGAGAGTGATCTTCGGGGGTTTTTTGTTTTTAAGAAAAAGAATTTATTCTTTTAGTGAGATTCTTAGATTCCCTGCAACTTCTTAAAACATTCGAGCTTTTATGCCTTCTTGTTGTAAGAACTTACGCAGAGCTGGACCATCGAGATTTTCAATTCTCATCAAAACCTTATTGAGAACTTCAAACGTCTTTTCTGATTTCTCTGATCTTAGTTTCGTAGATAAATAGGCAAGATCATCAGAAATATGAACAAGATTATTAATAAGCCTTTCAATCTCTTTATTTTTAGAAGTTTTATCGAGCATGGCGAGAGTTTTGTTAAAATTAGTGATGAGCTTATCAACTTGAGTGATCATGCCCGTAACAGAACCTTCATTTTTACTGACAATATCTAAAAGCTTGCCAGCAAGACCATAGCCTTGAGAAATGAGTTGATCAACGCGGGGAGGATCTTCGCCTCGAACAGTGGCATTAGGATCGAAAGGAGAAGCTTCTAAGCTTCCTGGAGAGATTTCTAAAAATTTTTCTCCGATAACTCCGGCCATATTAATATAAAAACGAGAATCTTTGCGTATGGTATCCCACGCCTTTTTTGAAATTCCAATTTTGATTTTCAGTTTTACTTCTTCTCCCGTTTCAGATTTACCGTTGGGATCGAATTCTATGGATTTTACTTTTCCAACCTCAATTCCCATCACGCGTACAGGAGAGCCTTTTTCTAATCCTCCAGCATAATTATAGAGTATCGTGAGTTCGTGGTAATTTGAAAAAGGATTGATGATGCCAAGGGTGTAAGCGAATCCAATAATGAAAATGAGAGCAACTATAAAAAGAAATCCGACTTTTGTTTCAATTTTCATGATTCACCTTCAATAAAAGTATGAAAAAATATAAGTTAGAATAAAATCTAAAACGATAATCATGATAGAGCCCACGACTACGCTTTGAGTTGTTGCGAGCCCAACCCCCTCAGCCCCTGTTTTGCAACGAAATCCAAAAAAACAACTAATCAGGGGAATGATACTGCCGAATACGGCGCCTTTGATTCCCGCGAAAATAAGATCTTGAAAACCAACAAAACGAATCATTGCTGTCTTGAACATTCCAAAAGTAAAACCTAAATAAGTTTCACAAATAATAGCTGCACAAAATAAACAAAATATATTTGCAATAATAGTTAGAACGCAAGATCCTACTGTGCAAGCAACAACTCTGGGTACAACAATGAACTTGATGGGATCTATCCCGAGCATTCGAAGAGCGTCAATTTGTTCAGTAATTTTCATTGAACCCACTTCGGCAGCAAAACCCGCGCCGACTCTGGATGTGAGCAAAAGAGATGAGACGACAGCTCCGAGTTCTCGAAGAATAAGCATGGAAGCAAAACCTGGAACCATGGAATCATTCTGTAAGACTAATTTCATGTGATAGGAGGACTCTAAAATAGTCACGACTGCAGCAAAGCTCACGCAAAAACCAATGATAAATAAGCTACCATTAGCAACAAAATAGATTTGTTGGATGGTTTCTTTCCAGCGAAAACGAGGAGTGAAAAGAGAAACAATGGTATCTTTTAAAAGAGAGAGGAACTCCCTAAAGCCTTGAGTTGAAAAAATGAGAAATTGCCCCAGTGTATCAATCACATATTAATGACATCATTGGATAACAAAGAGGTCAATATTGCAAAAAAAAGCCCCCCTTTAGGAGGGGGGCAGATTATTGATGGTAATGAAAGGGATTCAACTTTCAATCTAGGAACGCCAAAATTTCATCTCAACTATGGTCATTGATCAGTGTTGAGACGATGGAGTGAAGACTAGATCTTATTTTCCAAGATGTTTGTCGATGATAGACTTAAACTCTGGAAATGGATACGCTCCTCTTAAAGAAACTCCATTGATAATAAAACCTGGAGTTCCACTGATATCAAAGCTTTTTGCCTCATCGATATCGGCTTGAATTCTTTGCATAACAGCTTCTGATGCTAGATCTTCTTCTAGCTTCTTCATATTAACACCGAGGTCTTTAGCAGTCTTTTTCATAAAAGCTTCGCCATCTGTTTTTAACTTATCTTGATTTTGAAAAATAGCATCATGGTATTTGATGGCTTTTTCATGATCTTGAATTGCGATAGCTTCGAAGTATTTAGCAGCAGGAAGAGCTTTGGGGTGGAACTCTAAAGGAAGATGTTTGAATAAAACACGTACCTCTGTTGGGTAAGCTTTCATAACTTCTTTAACAGTGGCGTAGCCCCTTGAGCAATAAGGACACTCAAAATCAGAAAATTCAACGATGGTAATTTTGGCATCTTTGGGCCCCATGAAAGCTCGACTTTCATCAATGGCTGGCTTCAAAGGATTCTTAAATTCTTGATCTCTTTTGTTTTGTTCTTCTGCGACTTCTTTTTGTTGTTGTTTTGCTTGAGCATCTCGAGCTGCTTTATTAACAACTTCGATAAATTGGTCTGGAGCTTTTTCAATAGCAACAAAAACAATACTTGGATCCTTTTCGATGGCTTGTTTGAGTTGGCTGGGGCTTGGTGCACAGGCGCTGAGTCCGAGAATAACGGCTAGTCCCCCAAGGGTCGCTGTTGTTGTTTCAAATACGACTTTTGTATTTAGTTGATTGATCTTCAAAGTATCCTCCGTGTTTATATGAAAAACATAAAGCGAAAAAAGTCTAGACCCCAGTCTGACATAAAATCAAGAGTAAAGAAAAGGTCATAATAATCTTATGCTTAGATGCGTTACTTTCTATGAGCCTTGTTTTTCTTTGAGCCCGAGCCATTCTTGGCAACAGCTTAATATTGATGGAGTCGAGATCTTCTCTGGACTTTATAGGTGTCAAAAATTTGCCGAGGCAACATCTATGATGTGGCTCTCTAAATACCAATTTCCTATTTCGTTAAGAGTGTGCGCACTGTTCCTTCTTGTCGGTTCCTTGGGGGCTTTATTGAGAATGGACTTGTGGGCACGAGCTGAGATCCTGGAGCCTCAGAGTATTCATCCGCCAAAAAGAATCATAGCGAATTCTCTGCAGTCGAGATCGCCTTCGAGTATAAAGGAGGGCACACCTCCTGAATCACAAAACCTCTGGGCTTCCATCGAAGAGGGGGAGCCTATTCATCAAACACTCACCATAGATTGGGATTGTTCTCCTAAAAATCAGATGTTTCGTGTTTCAAATGTTGGGCAATTAAGACTCAGTGGAAAGTGTTTGAGAGAAATTAAAGGAATCACCAACCATCAAAATGGGTATACAGCTAATATTTTTAAGTTAAAAGATAATGTCACAACTGATTACGTAAGTTTGAATCCAGGCTCTAATCGACTGCATTTGGAGTGGTTGAATGGCGCAACTGGCAACTTGTCTCATGTTTTAGAAATAATCGTTGAAAAACAATAAGTTAAAATAAACTATGGGAGTGATAAGGACTTTATTTGAAGAGAGTCTTCACTTGCTACTTGCTGAGGGTTACCCCCTATAATAGGGTAGCTGGCGTTTTCGTTAAATTTGAACTCAGAGTGATTGATGCACTTGGGTTGTACAATGGAGGGTCTCTTGGGAGGATTGGCAATGGTAGGACGAGTTTTTAAGCGTCGATCGGATATGCACTTAGCGCGAAAAACTTGGCATGTTTTAGGAGTTCTACTCATGGTCTTTATTCACCGAAAAGTCACTCAAGAGACAGCCGTTGGCTTGCTTTTATTGACGATGCTTGTTTTCGTTGTTCCAGATATTTTAAGGCAATATTCAAAAAAGTTAAATGATCTGTTTATTGGGATATTTCAGGCTGTTATCCGAGAGAATGAAGTTCATAAACTCTCTGGGAACTCTTACCTTATCTCGGGCGTGTTGTTATTAGTTTTATTGTTTCCCACTAAAATTGTTGGACTAACGCTCCTGTTTTTGGCTTTTGCAGATCCCATTGCTAGCTGCATTGGAATTCGATTTGGAAAAGACAAGATCTTAGGGCAAAAAAGTCTACAGGGTTTTTTAGCTGCATTTGGTGTCTGTATGATTATTACTTTTGTGTACATAAAGTTTTATGGCTTATTATCAGAGAGAGTTTTTCTTGCAAGTTTTGTGGCTGGGTTAATAGGAGCTCTTTCGGAGCTTCTTCCCATTGGCAAGCTTGATGATAACCTCACTTTGCCTATCATGAGTGCGACGGGCCTTTATTTTTGGTTTTCTTTTTTAGGGATGCCTTTATAATACCAATGAAAGGTTATTTATTTTGATCTAAGAAGCTTATTATTTCAAAAAATTGGTGCTTATAGAATCAATAAAATTTATTCTTAGCTTTGCAACACTAATTTTATGGAATTTTTAGAAACCAAGGAGTGGTGGTGGAAGGAACGGAGATAGTTGTGGATAAAGCACCTCAGGGCAGTCAATTCCAAGAAGATTTTAGAGAAGCAAAAAGCGAGGGCAAAAGACGTCGATTGTCCATGCATATCTATATCCTTCCTAATCTCGTTACTACAGGGAATCTTTTTTGTGGCTTTTTTGCGATTATATCTGCGATTAAAGGGGAGTTTATCACTTCGGCTTATTACATTGTAGCGGCTTCCTTTTTTGATTTGCTTGATGGACGACTCGCGCGTCTTACGCGATCAACGAGCAAGTTTGGGGCGGAGTACGACTCTCTCTGTGATCTTTGTAGCTTTGGAATGGCGCCTGCGTTGCTTTTGTACCAGTGGGCACTCTATCCCTTTGGTCGCATTGGTTGGTTGGCTTGTTTTTTATTTGTAACCTGCGGTGCACTTCGATTGGCTCGTTTTAATGTTCAAGTAAACATTATTGAAAAAAATTATTTCCAAGGTTTGCCGATTCCTATGGCTGCGGGTATCGTGGCGAGTGCTGTATTGGCTTTTACAGATTTGGGCATCAATCCCATTGCTAATATAGGGTTGTTATTAATGACTTTTTTGCTTGCCTTTGTGATGGTGAGCACTTTTCGTTACCGTAGTTTTAAAGACCTTGATTTGAAGGAGCGATTGCCTTTTCGTTATCTCGTTGTTGGGGTGGGGATATTTACGGCCATACTTTTACGCCCTGAAGTTAATTTATTTATCCTTTTTCTAACCTATGCTGTTTTAGGTGCTTTGTTTGGAGTATTTCGTTGGGGAAAAAGCGCAAGAAAAATTAAAACAAGCGCTTATCTTCCGCCACTTCCACAGGGTGCTTCGGAGTATGATTTAATGGACGACGAAGATGGAGAAGAGATCAACGATAATTCTAGTTCCAACCCTCAAAAACCACATTAATACTTATCGCTATGGTGAATTAGTCAATTCAATTGAGCAATATCGACTAATTGAATTGACAGACCTTGGTACTCATCGTCAGCATAGAGGAATGGATTTTATACAAAAACTTTGGAAACTAAGATCTATTTATCTTTCCATATGGGTATTTTCTAGTATTTTTTTATTAAGTATTAAATCTTTTGCAGTCATTGATCCTCTGACTGTTGTTGTGGAAAACGCATCTGCCTGGAGACGGCCAACCCTTCAAGCCACGAACCCAGATTCTGGAGTCGTGGGTGGCGGTTTATCGGGAAATATTAAAATTTTTGGTGGAATTATGGGAAGCGCGGCCACCTGTGCTGGAATTGCAACCTGTAATAATTGTATTGCTAACAATACTCCATGTAATGTTAGGAGGATCACGCCCAACACAGAACTTATGATTCGATTTCGAACGGATAATGCTTCGGTTATTACTCCCACATCAGAATTATTTTTTCTAATTGGAAATCAGAAATTAACACCTATTCAAGATCCAAGCAAAACAACATTGTCAGGAATTGCGGTGAATGCAGAACTGAGTATTTCCATCCGTTGGGGAGATCTTTGTCCTTACATTGAGGCTGGCTCCGATTGCTCTACATCCGTCGCCAATAAAAGCATTCAATTTGGAATTAGCACATCGGGTGATCTCACATTGGAAGAGTCTCTGACCATCGAACTCTCTGTATTGGGAGACCCAACGGGGAACGCTGTTTATCAATACACGACGTTGTGTGGTCCCGGAATGACAGGTAATTTTGCTTATAAGGGTTTTTGTTGGGCTAGTATTAAACGCGGTGATGAGAAAGTGTATATCGAAGATGATGTTAGCGATGAATACTATAACCAAGGCCCTCCTGAGCTTAAAGGAAAGTACGCGGCACTTCGGGTATTTTATGCCGAAGGAGATATAGATCAAAACATTAACTTTGATGCCGTAGTAAACTCCTCTTCATCGTATAAAGATTTTGGCTTCACAATAGAAGGCAATGTACCCACGTTAAATGATCGATCTATTACAGGACTTAGCAATGGCCAGGGTTACTATTTTATGTTTGCAAATGTGGATGAAGCTGAAAATGTCTTTTATTTTTCAAATCCTGCGGAGTTAAGCTTAGGTGCGAATAAGATGTATTATACCGCTATCCCCATGGAGGTCTCAGGAGCCTTGGAGGGAGAAGAGTGCTTTGTTGCAACGGCGGCTTATGGGTCCCCTTTAGCTCCGCAATTGGGAATTTTGCGCGCGTTTAGAGATCAATTTCTAAAAACCAATAAATGGGGGCAATGGTTTGTTGAAAAGTACTATATTTATGGCCCATCACTAGCACAAAAAATTAAACGTCATGACTCTGCCCGTGCTGTTGTCCGCGGGGCTCTTGGTCCTGTGGTGATGGCTGCACAATGGATGATACTTCATGGGCTCAAGAGTTTTATTCTCTTTTCTTTTATCGGATTTATTAGTGGATTTTTAATCGTAAGAAGAATGATTCGAGATTATGAGTAAACCCGCTCAATTCTTTTTATGGAATTTATGTTTTTTGATAGCACCTGGAGTGCTGAACTGTTCTTTAGCAGCAGTAAACTCAATGCAACTCAGGAACTCTTCATTCAATTCACAAATCTCTCCACAACCTCAGATGAGGAGGGTCGCCGTAGAAGATCCTTTATTAGAAGAGGATCTTCTTGAAAGCGGTCTTTTAGAAGAAGATGAGAAGTTTTCGAACTCATCCCCAGGGATGGATATCCAAGGCCATTCACAGCAGCCGCAACAACAGCAATCGTTGTCGCCCTCTTCGCCACCCCAATTAGCCCCCTCTTCTCCATTGCAACAATCGCTTCAGGGTGATTTTAGTTTAGAGCCTCTTGAAGCAGTTCAGAAAACTCAAGAACCTCCTGCAAAACAGCTTTCAAAATCAATACCTCAAGTAGAGGTAGATTCATCTACAGAGGGTTTGCCACGATGGGATCCCAAAGATCTTCAAAAAGGTTTCATCAAAGCAGATGACTCTGGCGAATATTTTTATGAAGAAGAAAGCAGTGAAAGCAATGCTAAAGAATATTCCAGTGAAGATCAATTTAAGCCCAAACCAAGCCAATATTCTAAGGGGTTAGAGTCTGTTGCAAGGGATGGGTCTTATATTTATGCCATCGAAGAAAGTGAGCTTGAAGGCTCTGCAAGCGTTCGACTTGCCAGTTTACCTCCGTTGCCTCTCGTAAATAAATTAGGCATTACCTATGAGGATATTTATGGCACAGAACCCATGATACTCGTGCTCATTGACTATGATTGGTTGGCTTTTAAAAAAATGGGACAATGGATTTTGAGTGTTGGAACAGGATTTGGGACTAAAAATGGTCCAGGTCGCTTCATCGATGATTTGGGGATAGCAGAAGAGGTTTATAGTATTTACGTTGTTCTTAACCACATTAGCTTTACTCATCGTTTTCAATATACCAAAAAACCCTGGCTTGTTCCTTACATTTCCGTGGGAGTGATGCCTACAATCTTATTTGAACGGCGAGACGATGATGAGAGAAATAAAATTGCTTTTTCACCCTCCATTCAGGGCAGTGGAGGCGTACGATTTAATATAGGTCGTCTTGATCCTTATGGCAGTGGGCAATTAGATGCTGAATATGGAATTAATAATATGTGGCTTGATGTTGAATATAGGAGACTTCAGAGCTTTAGTGAGGAGATCGATATTTCAAGTCATTTGTTTAATGTGGGTTTGGGATTTGATTTTTAATGTTAAAGATAAGAAAAAGGATAAGAAAGTGTCGAGCTTATGAGTTCAAATCGTGTGAAACTTATACTTTCTTATGACGGCACTGATTATTGTGGATGGCAAAAACAAACAAATGCTTCAAAACCCAGCATCCAAGAGACTCTAGAAGTAGCTTTAGAGAAAATTTTTAAAACCCCTATTAAATGCATTGCCTCTGGAAGAACAGACTCAGGAACTCATGCTCAAGGTCAGGTCGTGCATTTTGATGCTCCTAAAGATCCTTCGAGAATCAATTTTGTGCGAGCTTTAGAAGGAATTCTTCCTGGGTCTATTGTGACGCAATCATCAGAAATCGTTCCAAAGGATTTTCATTCTCTTTTGTCAGCTAAGGCTAAAACGTATAGATACCGCATTTCAACGCAATCTACGGGACCAACCTTTTTAAGGCGCTTTTGTTACTGGTATCCTTATCCCTTTGATTTTAAGGCTTTACAGGATTTGGCTCCAGCTCTTGAGGGACGTCATGACTTTAAAAGCTTTGAATCCGTGGGCACTCAGGTCCCGAATACGGTAAGAACCATTTATAGAGCGCGTTGGATTCAAAAAAAACCTCATCTTTATTACTTTGAAGTCACAGGAAATGGTTTTTTAAAACAAATGGTACGAAATTTAGTGGGAACCCAGCTTTATTTTATGCAAAAAAAAAGGAGTCGACAGGATATCATAGAGCTTTTGCAGGCAAGAGATAGAACTCAAGCTGCCTATGCAGCACCAGCACAGGGGCTTGTTCTTTTGAGGGTCTATTATTGAGAAACTGAGAAAAAGGCCTTATTAAAAATCTATTTTGCGGTATTGGCATTTTGAATCCATAGAGTCGGTTTTTATTGGGTTTGCACGGATCAAGACATTATTGATGACTCATTCAAGAAATAGTCTATTTGCTCACTTGACAATAGGTACCGAGAAATTTAAAAGGATTCTTCCCATTGGCAGAGGAATTGTAGATTCTACGTTGATTCATTTGTTTTAGGTTCTTTTTCTACTGGATATGGGTAGTTGTTAAAGATAAGATTTGGCAAAAATCATTATAAAATAAAAGATTAGTATAATTTATAGTTATTCATTAATAACAGGTTGATTGAGTTTGGAGTAAGTGCATGAAGACGTGGAATGCGAAAACGGGTGAAGTTAAAAGAGCTTGGTGGCTTGTTGATGCGACAGGATTAACACTGGGTCGTCTTTCAACAGAGTTGGCTAATATCCTAAGAGGAAAGAATAAGCCTATTTACACGCCGAATGTAGATTGTGGTGATTTTATTGTCGTGATTAATAGTGAAAAAATTAATATGACAGGAAATAAGTGGTTGAGTAAAAAATACTATTCTCACACTCGTTTTTTCGGTTCTTTAAAAGAACTGTCTGCTGAACAAATGTTGGAAAAAGATCCCGGTTTTATTATTACTGAAGCTGTGCGTGGTATGTTGCCTACAAATAGACTTTCTAGGGATATTCTTAGTAAATTAAAAGTTTTTGCAGGTCCGGATCATACTCATTCGGCGCAGAAGCCTCAAACGCTGACGATTAAACATTAAGTTAAAGAAGGATACAAATTAAATGGCTGCTGAAAAGTATTACTATGGAACAGGAAGAAGAAAAACAAGCACAGCGCGTGTATTTCTAAAGCCAGGTAAGGGTAAAGTGACGCTTAATGGAGCTGAGCCCGAAAAGGCATTGAAAAATGCCATCTCAAGAATGGTGATGTTGCAACCTTTTGATATTATTAATCAAGTTGGAAAATTTGATATTCAGGCGACAGTTTCAGGTGGTGGTGAGTCGGGACAAGCTGGAGCTTTAAGGCTTGGTGTTTCCAGGGCATTAACTGCATTTAATCCTGAGTTGCGAGGGGCACTTAAAAAGGCCGGGTTTCTCACGCGCGATCCTCGTATGGTTGAGCGTAAGAAATATGGTAAGCATGGCGCTCGTAGAAGCTGTCAATTCTCTAAACGTTAATTGTTCTAGAGAATCGTCAGGTTATCTGACTTGAAATTACTTATGATCTAATTTTAAAACCCCTGCCTTTATATAGGCAGGGGTTTTTTTATGTATTTACATGAATTCCTAGCTGGGCATGCAGATCGGTTCCGCTTTTCTTTTTGTAAGTTTAAAATATGCAAAAACAGTAATACTAGAAGTGAAGAATTACTAAAGTCTGTCTTAATATTGTTTAAAAATGCCAAAAAAAGTCATTTTGTTTAGAATAATAACATCTATTTTTTTTTGATCTCATTGCTTATATTCATTCAAAATAAGAAGTGTTTATATCGGGAGTGTTACTCCTAATTCAACATTTCTAACCAGTTTGTTAATGAAATCGATTTTTTCATTTCTAAGGAGTGTTTGTTTATGATGCGTTTTTTTATGACGATGAAATTTCAAAAAAGTAATTTAATGTCAAATATAAATAAACAAATTTCTAATGGGAAATATTCTACCCATCAATATATTTTATTTCGTTCTTTGATTTTAATGAGCATTTGTTTTTCTATTGTGAGTAGAGATCTTGCGTGGGCTCAAGTTTTTAAGATTCCGCCGCTCCCTGCAATTGATGAATCTAGTACTAACGCTAACAGCAGTGGCAATGGAAATACTCCTCGTAATAATGCAGGTGATAATATTATCGTACGACCCCAACAACCCATAACCTCTCCGGGCATTGGCGGAGGTTTTAATCCTATTTTACCATGGCAGCCAGGAAGGCCAGGTTTTCCTGGGAGTGGAATCAATCTTAATTATACTTGTCCTTTGATTGATCAAGAGGGAACAGGAGATTTAATTGCTAGCTTAGATGTTTTAGCGAAGGCTATCCCTCAGACTTCGAGCTGTAGAGAAGAAGCGAATTATGACGAGTTGGCTAAAAAACAACTCGAAATGAGGAAGTCTGCGAATGAGATTAAGAGTTTTTGGGATAACTTTGACCAATTATGGACTAAAGTTGAAGGAAAAACCAATGAAGAATATATCCAACAAATCAATGGCTTTGGTAAGCAAGTCTCCAGCTTGATGGAAAATGTAAAGTATATCTCAGAATCCTTAGGAAGAAATGAACTTCTTAACTCTAATTGTGGCAAGGAAATGTTTTCGAAAGGGAAAACTCTAAATGCTTTGAGTGATTTAATAACTCAATTAAATCCATACGCTGTTTTTGCCATCAGTGCTGGAGTTGATATATCAGTCATAGGGCCTATTATTGCGGGTTTTTCGGGGTTATCAAGTTTAGTGAAGACAGTATCAAATATGAATAAAAATAATTTATTTGATATGAATCAAAGCGAAAATCGTTTAACAGTTTTAAAAGCAACATGTGAATACATGCGGATTGATAAAAAACTGCGTTACGTTTTGTTATCTTATACGGGTAATGGGACGAACGTTAATAAATTGAATCAATTAAACGAGGTTCTAAACACTAAGAACGATGCTATCAATCAGCTTAAGAAAAATTTCTTTAATCAAAAGGGAGGCGAGGATCTATCACAGATCTTAAAAGTTAGAAAAGAATTTTATGGAAACATCAATATGGTAAGGGAGCAATTGAAAAAAGATTGGTTAGCTTACGAAGAGGTTGAGAGCTATGTCCGTGAGAATGTTAAAGATGAAAATGGATTTTGTCATTTGGGAAGAGCCCTTTTTAATAGAAAGAAAAGAAATCAATTTCCTTACAATATAGATTCCAATATTGAAGCTTTTGAAAAAATTGTTGATTCAGCAGAAGAAGATATTAGTTATGCTGCTGCCAAAGCACAATTTCTTGCTAGCAAGAATGAATTGACGGAGAATTCTTTTAGTGTGAGCACGGAAACGACTATCAGAAATTTTCCCGTCTACAATAGAGTTCCTTCTTGTGGAGTGGAAACTCAAAATCTTATTCAACACACCAAGATTTTTTTACAGGCACTGGAAACACAAGTTTTAAAATCTGAAAAATCTTTTGAGCAAACGCTCCGAAAATACCCCATATACCGTGATTGGTATACTCAAGATGTTGTATTGAGTCAGGAGCGAGATCAACTTCAAAGAACTGTTCAGGTTATCACAAGGACATCGGCGAGTATGACACCCGCTGGTCAAACAGAAGTGATTCAGAGGCTTGATGATTTAAGACACTCTTTGTTTGGTACGAATGAAAGTTTCCCATTAAATAACCTCGTTTTTAAGGTCTTTGGATTTGAAATTCTGAATGTTAAAAACCAATCTCCTTTTGGCGGTTGGTTTGAGCACACAGACAGACTTCAGGCAGAAGCGGCGAGTGTTTTTATCAAATCAATGGAGAATTTATCGTTAGAGATCAAAGATCGAGTCGAGCAACATAGAAAAAAACAAAATATAACAGCAAGATGGGTTGATAAAATAAATTCCAAGAAACCATTTGATTTGGCTCAGGGCATTTCTGCTAAATTATACCCTCGAGATCATGAGAAAAAAATTATATGTGGTAAATTGGAAGAGGTATTTTTAAATTGGCAAAAAATAAGAGCTCATATTGATGCTATGAAAAATGCTTGTTCTTTTATTCAAGACTCTGTCAATGCAAGCACAGGACAAGGTGTTACTAATTATTGTGCTGTCCCATCGACTAATAAAGAATCATTTAAAACCTTAAGTCGCATTCAGAAGATCGAGAATGATTTAGGATTATTATATATTCCTCAAAGTGCCAATATTGTTGTAAAAAAGATGAAAGAATTAAGTTGTACATTCGTATCGACAGATTTTTAGTAGAGTAGGAATTATTTATTTTTATTCTCTATTCATCTAAAATATAGTTAAGAGGGTTAATGGGAACGTTGTTTAAGCGAACTTCATAATGGCAGTGAGGCCCTGTGGATCGGCCTGTACTGCCAACAGCGGAAATAACATCCCAGCGATTCACCTTTTGTCCTACTTGGACATAAATTTGCGAGTTGTGGCCAAAGCGGGTCATGATTCCATAGCCGTGGTCAATAGTAACTAAATTTCCATAGTTTTCATCAAAGGCGGCATAAGTAACCACTCCATCAGCAGGAGCGTAAACGGGAGTGCCAGGTGCCGCTGCAATGTCAATTCCATTATGCATAGCCGGCTTACCTGAGAAAGGTGAAACGCGGTAACCGAATTTAGAAGTAATCCAACCGCGTGTGGGTTTGATGCTGGGAGTAGAGTTTAACAAGCTTTGGCGTTCAGACAGATTTTCCCAAAGCTCGATAACGCTTTGTTCGCGAAGCTGTGATTCTTTGACAGCACGATCAATTCTAATAGCCAGGGTAGTGTATTCTTTTGAATTTTCAATGGACAGTTCTCCTTGAGTTTCATCGAGAGGGACCCCGCCTTCGTTGAAATCTAAAGCTTCATTAGTGTGAACTTGAGGTGAATCTTGATTGAGTGCGATATAATGAGAGTCTTGTTGGACATCGATGTTTTGTCCTGGTTTTGGTTCGACTCCAACAGTGAGCTTTAATCCTCGATTTTCACTTTCTACGTTGGTAATTAATTTTAATTTACTTGAAAATGTTCTGACTCTTTCTAGAGCACTCTCAAGAGCAGTTACTTTTGTTTCGACTAATTGAAATTGTTTTTTAAGTTGAATATTTTCAATTTTTAACTTTTTAGATTCTCTTGATTCAAGTAACAGCCCGAAGTAGTCCAGAGAGAAAGCTAGTATTACGACGGTTGCTAGGAGAGCTATGGCTATGCTGATTTTTATCCATTGCGTAGGCAAAACAATTTTTTTTGTTGCCTTCCTTTCGTCTCCAACGATAAAAAACGTGATTTGCTTAGCTTCCAAACGATCCTCTATATCAATCTGTAATTTTAATAATGAGTGTTGTTATATTGTCATCGCCACCATTTTTTTTGGCTTCTTCAATAAGAATATCTGGTGTCATTTCGATGGGGGATTTCGAAATAATTTCGCAAATCCTTTTATCACTGACGAGTCCATGAAGGCCATCAGAGCAAAATAGATAAATTTCGCCGGCCAAAACAGGTCGTTCAATGATGTCGCAAGCAACATCTCTTTCAAAGCCAACACTTCTTGTGATAACGTTCTTAGCGACCATTTTATTTGCTTGTTCAGGAGTGAGTATTCCAGCTCTGATTTGTTCATTAATCAGAGAATGATCTTCCGTTAGTTGCCACATTAAATTTCCACGAATAAGGTAGCATCGAGAATCACCGACATTAGCAACATGAAGAATATTTTTAAAAAAATGAGACATGACGAGTGTCGTTCCCATTCCCTTCAGTGTGGGGTTTTCCTTGGCATGCTCAAAGATTCTGGAGCTTGCTTCTCCATAAGCAAAGCGAAGAAGTTCTCGAGGGCTGAGGTGCTGATTGACGGGATTAGAAAAAACGTCTTTAATGGATGTACAAGCTAAAGCTGATGCCACTTCTCCACCTTTATGGCCACCCATGCCGTCAGCAACAGCAAATAAGTTTAAAGACTTTTCGTAGAGAAAAGCATCTTGATTGTTATCCCTCTTTAATCCAGGGTCTGTTTTTACCCAACCTGTCGCTTGCATAAGTTTATTCTAGTTCTCGTTTTGAATCATTCCAACTAACAATTTATCTTCTCGTAAAAGGGCTAGTGCGCTCTATCTTCTTAATTTTAAGGAGTAAACGAGAGCTATGCTTTAGTCCATATTATTGATTTTATCGATGGGTTGGCATTAGAAAATTGAGAAGACATTTTTATAGAATAGTTGGACTTTAGTTTATACTCGTCGGTCCGATGAGAAAGTATGAGCTTTCGCCTTTCGTTAAAAGCAATTCCAAAATTTCTGATTTTATCTATTCTGTTTCATGGAATAGCGATGATCGTGAGTGTTTGGATAAAAGAAATTAATACAGCTTCATCGAGCCAATCAAAAAAAGAGACAGTTAGTATTGAAATCGTAGATGTGGATAAGTCTGTCGCAGATAAGTTAAAAAAAAATCGTAATTTGTTAAAAAATAAAAGAATCGTAGATCAAGATAAAATTAATAACGAAATAGATCCAAAAACGGATTTATTAAGCTCTCATAATCAGAGAGTACTTAAAGAAACAGTGGCCAAGAATCATGGCCGCTTTCAAAATAAAAAACAACAGCAAGAAAGTAAAGAGAGAGTTGACTTACAAAAATCAATCAATCCGTCAGCACCTTTGCCAAAAGATTTATTTGGGACTTACAAAAGTTCTTTAGCGAAAACATTGGAAAAACAACAAAAAAATGAATTTCAGCAAAAACAAGAGGGAGATGAAACTTCGCGTTCACGAGATTATCTCCCAGACAAATCTGAAGGTTTGGAAACACTTTTAAGCACAAGAGAGTTTGTTTATTATTCCTATTATACACGTATTCGCAATCAATTGAGTGAGTATTGGGAACCTAAAATTAAGCAAAAGGTTTTAAAATTGTTTAAGCAAGGGCGCCGATTGGCTTCTACAGAGGACCACATTACTAAGTTGCAAATTGTTTTAGATGCAAAGGGTCTTTTGGTGAAAGTTCAAATTTTGGGAGCATCAGGAGTGCAAGATTTAGATGAGGTAGCAATAGAAGCATTTAGGGCTGCAGCACCGTTTCCTAATCCTCCGAAGGGAATTATTGAATCTGATGGAACAGTCAAAATTGAATGGGATTTTGTCGTTGAGACGTGATCGCTGAGTTTTCTTTAATCGCGCAGAGTCCACGCAATTATTTAATGCCAAGCATTGTATCCGTGGAGAGTATAAAATCCTTACTTGTGGGTGTTATCTTTATGAATTTAGGACAGATCGCATGGATTTCATATTAAATTCTGATTTGCAAAGTTCAATGAAGAATAAAATTAAAAACTATTGAATCTCAATAATAGTATTTTTTCTGGACGCTACTTTAAGTCTTCATGTAGTATTTAAAAAATATAGGGATGTTGTATGATATCAATTATTAATACGATTAACCTAAAAAGAAATTAGCTTTATTTTTTATCTCGAAGGTGTTTCTTGCCAAGTGTTTTAATAGTGCTCAGTTTTTTGGGTTTGATTTCATGCTCATCTACACGTTGGCAAACGGCCAGCCGGGCGAGTGCCCAGATTGCTCCTTTACCTGAAGAACTTAGCGAATCTATTTATCAAATTTATACCGCTCGCGCTTTTTCTTGGCGAGGGTATTTTGCGACCCATCCATGGGTTGCATGGAAGCGCAAAGAAGAGAAAGAATATACAGTTGCTCAAGTTATGTCTTGGGGACTTCGGCGCGAAGGTTCTGCGCTGAGTATTCAAACAGATATCCCGGATCGTCATTGGTTTGGTAATAAACCAGAATTGATTTTTGAGGCTCGTGGCGATCAGGCGGATCAGATGATTGATCGGCTTTTAACTTTAACACAAGATTATCCTTATAAAGGGACGTACACTTTATGGCCCGGGCCCAATAGTAATACATTTGTTGAGCATGTCATTCGTTACACTCCGGGCATAACGGTGGAATTACCCCCTCACGCCATTGGAAAAGATTATTTAACAAACTCTCATCTTTTTGCTCGGAGTCCGAGTGGGTCTGGAATTCAGTTTTCATTATTTGGTGTTTTAGGTTTTACGGTGGGTGCTGCGGAGGGTATTGAAGTGAATATTCTTAGCATGACTTTTGGGGTAGATATTTTGCGCCCCGCTTTGAAGCTTCCTTTTTATGGGCGTTTAGGGATGGACGATAAACCTCTCTAAATTGTAATTTTTATTTTTTATCAGAATACTGATTCATAGTGGCTATTAACGGCTTTTCCGTTACTGAGTGATTGAGCGATCGTGTGAGATCTGTAAAATAGAAAAGCGATTCTTCGCATACTCGACCTTCTAAGCGTTTCCAAAAATGATCGTTTGAACTTTCAAGTAGAGCTTTAAATAATTTTTCACCGATATTTTTATGGAATAAAATTAAACCCCATGCAGAAAATGTTTCGAGTGCATTTTTATCAGAATTTGAAGTTAAAGGTTTCTCTACAATCTCAAAAAAAAGAGGTTGCGGGGAAGTTTGAATGAGGCCCCAGGTACTTCCATCCTGAACGGGGAAAGTAAAAAAAACGACATCTTTGCGAGGAGAACAATTGATGTAGGGCTCTAGTTTTGTAAGGTTCAGTAGGGGAGCGTAGTCTGCATCGGGGAGTAGCAATAAATTCCAATCAGACCAATAGGGTTGGCTTTTTAAAACAGAGTCTGGCCACTCCAAAGAAGGTTCAATGAGCTGGAGTTCTAAAGAAAAATCATTATTTTTTAATGAGAGTGATTGAATGTAATGATTGAGCTCAACTTTATCTTTTCGCGAAATAATATGAAAGGGAGCTTGAAGCGATTGATGTCGATTGATTGCTTCCCATAAAAGAGGCTGTCCTGTTTGAGGGTGAGGTAATAATTCTTTTGCAGGAAGAGATCCCATTCGAGTTCCATAACCGGCTGCGGGAACAATAATTTTTAAAAAATTATTTATAGGTATTTGGTTCTGTTTTCTCATATTTGAAATATTTTTTAATTTGCAGTGAATCTTGAATTAGCCAAAGAGTTAAATAGAATTACAATGGATTGCAACATTTTTGTGTGAAGTTTGCCTTCTTGTAACGAAGTGTATATTTTATCGCTTATGTCAGTGATCCCCGTCGTGTTGAGTTACAATCATCCAGAACTAACAGCAAAAGCAATTGGCTCTGTGAGTGCTCAAAGAATGCGTATCAAAGAAACCATGCCTTTACCTCTTGTTTTGGTTCATAACGGCAGTGATAAGAGGCATGTCGCGGCCTTGCAGTTGAAATTTCCAGAGGTAGACCATCTTATTTTAAATTCAAATAAAGGTTTTTCAGGTGGAGCTAATGAAGGCATTCGATATGCCCTTGAGAATTACGATCAACAGTCTTCGTGGGTTTTATTTTTAACGAATGATTGCGAGTTAGAATCCTGGCCTGAATTACCCTCTAATTATCCGCCCTCTTTTTTAGCTCCTTGGATTTGGGCCAGAAAAACCAACCGCATAGATTCTATTGGCGGTAAATTAAATTTGATCACGGGGGTTCCTTCTCATCTTAAGAGCGAAGAGGATTTTTATAAACTTATTGAAAAAGCATCTAAGAATGAGGCTCCGTATATTCCAGGGTCTGCCTTTTTAATTCATCGCGCTGCTTTTTACCAGCTCAAAGGTTTTAATGAAGTCTTTGGAACTTATTGGGAAGATATCGATTTTTCGCTGAGGGCTCTTAAGTTGGGAGTTCCAATGAGAATTCTTTCTTCGTTTCAGGTACGACATAAGATCGGAAAAACATGTCATAAAAACTCCTACTATACAACTTATCTTTACCAAAGAAATCGTCATTGGGTGAGCCGAAATTATGTTAAAGGTTCTTTATCTCGATTGCAGTTGGAGGCTTATTTGTGGAGTTCTTGGATCAAATTAAGTTGGCGTTTGTTTTTAGCCCGACGGTATTTTGATTTATTAAGATTAATGAGAGGGATTTTTGAAAAAAACCCTCTTTATGGTAAATGATATTTGTGAAGTCATGAGTTAGTGATACCAAGAGGACATCATTGTAGTAATGATAAATGGGCGGTATTAGTTTAATGTTCGAGATTTTTCCCATCGCCAAACGGCGGCAAAAGCAATGAGTCCGAATACTCCGGCAAGATAATAAGGCGATCCAGGCATATAAATAGTGCCATCCTTCATAGATGTAACCGCAAAAATGTTAGTCATCAAGAGGGGGTTTATGACAGCTGCCAGGCTTGTTAAGCTCATGAGAGCGCCTTGTAATTCACCTTGTTTATCAGGTGGAATTTCACGAGCAATCAAAGATTGTAATGCTGGGTGAGCTGCCCAAAATACAGATGAAATTGCTAACACGACATAAACCATAATGCCTGTCGTGGCTAAGCCAAAACTTGCAAACCCAAGAGCTTCTCCCAGAGCACCCCACAGACCCACCTTGCGTTCGCCAAACATTTTTACGGCAGGACCAGTGAGACCACCTTGTGCGAGAGCGCTAAAGAGCCCAACAGCAGCTAAAGAAATTCCAACTTCAGAGGCTGTCCAACCATAGCGAGCTTCTGTATAAATAGCCCAAATGGATGGGTGCGTCTGTCCTGCCATTTGTAAAAAAATATGTGCGATGACTAATAAAGAAATAGAGGGCATTGAAGTAAGAACTTTGAGAGAGTGGAAAGGATTTAATTCCCTGATAGTAAAATTACGACGAAGAGACTGTGGAAGCGACTCGGGTAGAACAAACCAGCCAAAAAAGAAATTGGCTAGGTTCAGTGCTGCTGAAATTAAGAAGGGGTACATCAATCCTTGCGAAGCAACGAGTCCCCCAACGGCGGGTCCGAGAATAAATCCTAGACCAAAGCCAGCACCCATTAATCCAAAGTTCTTGGCTCTATTTGAATCATCACTGATATCTGCCAAATAAGCTGTTGCTACCGTGTAACTAGCACCACTGATGCCGGAGATGATGCGTCCTAGAAAAAGAAGTCCCAAGTTCGGAGCCATGGCCATAAAAACATAGTCCACGCCTGTTCCAAAGAGAGAGAGCAAAAGGACAGGGCGTCGACCATATTTGTCAGAGAGTCGACCCAGAACAGGTGCAAATAAAAATTGTAATAGGGCATAAACAGCAATGAAATAACCGTACATTGTTGCAACATTAGCTTCGCCAGCAACAAACTTGCGAATGACGTCGGGGAGTACAGGCATGACAATACCAAATCCCATTGCTTCAATAACAAGAGTGATAAATATGAATGTTGCGCTCGTTTTGGTGGCTTGTGAGGAGGAGTTCATCTCATCAGTATAGAAGAAGTTATTAAAGAGTCTATTGCAAAGAGGTCTAGAGATTATCATTCTGATAGAATGAACTACCATAACAAAATTATTTTTAATTATAACAACAAGCTAGACTTACTGACGATAACAAGTCTCTTTTATTCCAAAATAATTTTACAAGCAGTGAGGGCTTTTTTATTGTTTGTATCCCTAATGAACCAGCATTTTTCAGAGTAATCCATTTCATAAGCATCTGTGGGCTGGATCCCGGCGTTTTCTGTCCACTCCATATTTTCAGGAGAGGGAGACATCCTTAAAACTTCTTCATCAATAATCCGCAGCAATCTCTTTTCCACCAAAGGTAGAGAGTTGGGTGAAAAGGCAATGGAATAGTGTAGATTGGCTACAGATATGAGTGTTAATAGATAAACCCTCTTTTTTACCACTAAAGACATAAATACTCCCATGAGACAGTGTTTAGATAATAAAGGGAATGCAAAGACAATACCGTCTGAAAAGGCTTTTATTGAGCGGTTAACGAAAGCATGTCCTTCTCTCGGACATTGATTATGCAATATCGAAAGTTTTTTGATGGCAGTGACAAGTTATTGTTTATGATTGAAGAATATTATAAATCCCCTATGAAGACCGAAATTTTTTAACATTTTCATCTCCAAGGTTCAAAGAATCCTTGTACGTATCGTTTTCTTATCACCGATAAAATCGATCTCGAATATAGAAGATCAATAAAGTTGCTAAAAGAAAAGATCCTCCTATGGCATAAACCAGGCGGTTGAATTGGAATAGAAAAGCTATTGACACCAGAATACCAAAAAAAGGAAGTATGGGAAATTTCCCCAGACAGAGGGGCACTCGGAAGGGACGTTCTTTTTTTTCATCAGTGAAACGAAGAACGACAAGGGAGATATTCACTGAAATAAAGGCGACGATAGTGGTTAATGAAGAAATACTTGCAACTGTTTCAACTTTTGCTACTGGAAGCAATAAAAGAGCAGCAGCTAAAATCACAATTGAAGCAATCCAAGGAGTCTTTCTCTGTGGAAGAGTTCGCGACATGATTTGAGGCAGGGCCTTTGCACTAGCCATGCCATAGAGAACCCGACTAGCTCCAATCAGAGAAATCAATGCCGTATTCGCCGTGGAAAAAAGTGCGATTCCTCCTAAAATCGAAGCTATTTTAGAGGATGTTTTTTGAGCCGCAGACATGAGAGGGGCTTCACTTTGAGCCAATGATTCAGGAGAAAGTAACGCAACCGCAGCAAGGCTCACAAGAATGTAGAGAAGGGTGGAAATTCCCAGACTCAAAAAAATAGCTTGAGGTAGCTTCTTGTGAGGTTCTTTTGCTTCTTCGGCTAAGTTCACAATGTTCTCAAATCCAAAATAAGAAAAAATAATGAGAGCGGCCCCTGCAAATGTTCCTTGGTGTGGTATTGCTGAAAGCGCTTTGCCAAATGTTTCATTTTTCATTCCCAAGTAAATGATGAGAAGAAGACCGCTGATTTCAATAAGGGTAAAAACAATATTCGTCCAACCTGATCCCCGAATTCCTAAAATGGCTACCCCTGTGAAAACCATTAAAAGGGCCGCCGCAACCAACAGACCAGACCCCTCTATAAATTGATTAAGGTATCCGGAAAAGGCCAATGCCACAGTTGCAGCTGTCGCCGCACCTGAGAAAGCCATTGCCGTGCCGATGGTCGTTGCAATCCATTTTTTTTGTTTAAAGGTATGGCTTAAATAAACATATTCGGCCCCTGCTTTGGGAAACATAGTGGAGAGTTCAGCATAGGAGAACGCCGTCAAGAGTGCAGCCAGACTTGCTAAGACAAATCCCATCCAGAGAGTTTCACCGGCTACACCCGCTGCTTTTCCGATGATTGAATAAATTCCGGCCCCTAGAATCATTCCTGTTCCATAAAAGGTTAACATAGGAAGTCCTAGGGATCGATTCAATGAATTATTCATTCGGCGAAAATAACATTTTCACGGTGATTATTGTGTATGAGAGTTGATAAGACCTATCTGAAATCGTATCAATTGCTTTCATATTTTGTCTCCCTTGGGGGAATTATTTGGGCCGTTAGGAATTAAGATCCCGACCTAAAGTCTCTTCAACACGCTCCACATTTTTTTCTATTCTTTCTTCCTTGCCGCTTCTTAAGTCACCGCGAATTGAAAACAAAACACGTTCAGAATCCTCACGAATGGCTTGGACACATTCCTTGATGACATTCATCACTTCGTCCCAATCTCCCTCAATAGTTGTTCCCATTGAGCCGACTTCATAAGAAAGCCCCGAACGGTCAATAATATCTACCGCTCGGGCTACAGATTCAGCGATACTTTTACCTTGATCGAGTGGATTCAGGGAAAATTCTATAACTAGCATATAAGCTTCCTTTCAATGATGGTTTTGTTTCTCATTTTCTTGCTGACGCTCAGAAATCTGGGTCAAATCTGATAATCCTTGAACCAGCACCTGTAAGAGCCTTTTCGCCGTGACAATGCCAGCGAGAGAGCCGTCCTCTTGAATCAGTGGGAGTCTTGTAACGCCAGCTCCCTTCATCATACGCACCATTTCAAGCGTATCTTCTCCAACTTGCGCCATTGTCAGTGAATGGCTCATAACATCAGAGACCTTACACTCATTTAAATTTTTATCTTCAGCATGCAGGGCAAGATCTCGATCTGTTACGATACCTACAGGCATTGACTTTCCATCATGATCTTCAACAATAATAACATCCCCGATGTGATTTTCACGCATCAGTTTTGAAGCTTCAGCAAGAGTAGCGTCGGGAGAAAGACAGATTAAATTTTTATCTTCGCTCTCAAATGAGCGAAGATTACTTTTTTTTTCTTTCCTCATTTCAGTTTTAGTTTCCATTCTAGCTCCTTTCATCAATGTTTATATTTATAAAGAGGGTGAGTCGCTACCCCATCTACTAAACCATTGAGGGCTAAAGGGTTGCCCTTGACCTCTCATTAGTTCAGTTTCTGAAATCCTCTCGCTCAGACCGTTTACGCGCATCGCAGATCTCTTTATAAATGAGATAACTCAGCAATTTCTATTCCAGAAGATTTGAAGTTTTCATTATTTTCAAAATGGGCTTGATTTTGAAAGGGTGGAAAGGCTTGAGATTACTGAAGTTAAATTAAAAAATGATTTATTTTTTATGAAAAAATATTTTTAATAAATTTTTTAAACTTCATTGAAGTTTCTGATATCAATCATTTATGGCTCTTTCTAATTCAGCAAGAACATGTTGACGAGGATCTTATGGACATTTAACTTTTTCAAACCGTAATTGTCATAAAGATGGGGAAAATGTGAACTTCAGTTATCCCAAAGATACCCCATGTTTCATCATAATAAGTGTGTTTCTTTATTCATCTGCTTTTTAATAGATCTTTATCTAGAAAATAACTCATAATTTTCTAACAATTGTTACAACCATTCCTCATCAAACGAGTGGAAAACAATAACTTTCTTAATCCTCATGTTAACTAAGTGTAAACAGGATTATCGTTGCTAGTTGATAAACTTCTTATCATTTTAAAAGCCTTCATATAGTTTTGTTCCACCATAAATCGAAACAAGGAGAAACTATGAAGACATTGATTCAGAAAACATTAGCGGGAGCCTTGATTTTTTTTGCTGTTTCAGCGGCACAAGCTGTTTATTGCAATGCTGATTGTACCGTTCATTATAGGGATATTCTAAGTACATTGAGTGGAAATGCCACTCGTTCACAGATGGAGGATTTTAGAGCCGACTGCGCACATCGCAATGGTACACTTGGTGGAGGTGGATATACGTGCTATCGGACCGGAACTATTAACAGTTCTGTTTATGGTTCTGGTTCAGACTTATATCAAGCGAGGCAAGCAGCTCGCGAGCAATGCAGCCAGAAGTCTCAATACTACTCCAATGCGTCTACTTCGACTTCAAACTTTCAATGTTCTGGTTCGTAATAAGGTAATGATCTTAGTTTTAAATTCGGCCTCATTTTTTGATAAGAATCTGCCTCTAGGGTGTGAAAAATCTTGGAGTGCAGAAGTCGGTTGAATTTGGCGAGCTCAAGACTTTGAGATGAAGGAAAGTAATTCCACAGCCACTCATGGATCAGGAGATAAGAGACCTGCAAAGAACCACCAGATTGAGCTTGTACCTCAAATAATAAATTTAAATCAACGTAATACCTAGAGGGAGCTATTGTTTCCAATGGCTGGAAGAAAAGAATAGCTTGTATTTTTTTGCAGCTTGCAGGCAGCATTTGATCGATTATTACCGATTGGACAAGAGGAAGAGGTGATCGGGTAAGCCACCTGTATTTCAGGCCTCGACGTGAAAAGAGTTCATTTATAAATATATTCAAATCTTCGGCCAAGGGTTCTTGGTAGCGGCGCAAGGTTTCTAAAATCACTTTTAAGCTTTCATCTGTTGAATTGACTTTAATCTCAGATCCGTAGCTGTGGTTGTAAGTAAAGAGATAATCGTAAGAATAGTAATTTTGGTCGGGGCATAAACCAAAGCCTCCCCCATTTCCAACGACGCTGCCCCCGGCCCACAGAGTTGATCCCAATACAAACGTTAAACCCATTGTTAAAAATCTCATCTTTGAGTGCTCTCCTTATCCAATCTAAAAAATTGAGTTGATAAATGATAAACGGCATCTTGAGACTGACTTTTATCACTCAGTTTCATCAGCCTCTCAATGAAATCTCTGCTTAACTCCCGTATGTGAGGAAGATCCTTTTTGCAAATCGAAAGTGTGACTCCTAAAAAGTCACGATCCCAAAAATCATGTTTTTCCAAGGCCAGGGCTGCCAGTCGCAATTTTTCTTGGTGAAAAGATTTAATGGCACTTGATGGAATCTCTTGAACCCTAAGATTAGGCGAAGTTTTCTTGTAGATCCCTTGCTTTTGAGTCAATAAGCCTAATCTTAGTAACCTTTGAATCCCTTCTTCGGCCTGCTGGAGAGAGATTCCAAGTCGTTTGGCAATCCAATAAGGGGTTGAGCAAAAATCTTTTACATTTGTAAGCTCTAAAATACTGTAATGATAGCCTTCCGCTATTAATTGGAATTGGTCTTCTTGGAGTTCTAAAAAATCTAACTCAGATAAATTTTCAATTTGTTCTAAAAAGTCTGCTTTTAATTGGATATCAGTGGTCTTCTCGTATTGGATAAGCGCGAAAAAAAGATTTCTCTTTTTTGCAGTCCATTTGAATTTTTTAGAAAATTCTTTAGCTTTTTGATCTGAAACAATTCTTTTATTTGAAAAAATTTGACTGATGTAGGCCGGCGATACTCCCAAAAATTTTGCAAAGGCACGAAGAGAATAAGATGGATTTTTTTGCGTCCGCTGTTTGAATTCGTGATGAAGGAGATATCGGCAGTTGATCTTATCGGGACTTGTATTCATATGTGAATTTCTTTAGCATTTGTTAACGCATTCATGCAAGTGTTAACAAAAATAAAATGATTGATTAGAGCCCATTTAAAAAGGTTCAACCAACAAAGATAAAGAGCCACCGGATGGCATTTATATAGGGCAAATTCCGCAATTTTGTTCGAGCTCAAAGAAAGACTGCCGAGAGGGCTTATTTGAGCCGAGAAAAAATAATTTTAGAGGACAAGTTAAAGTTTTAATGAATCACTGGTGTGTTTCCTCTTGTGTAGGCTTTGTTTCCAATATCAAGGATTTACTCAAGGAAAGGGTGAAGATCTACGGCATTCCTGATTTAGGGGATTCAGCTTTAAGTACATTTTGAAGAGTTGTTGTTTGTCTTCGAGAATCACAAAATGAGTATGAACACTCGTTTTGTGATCAAGTATAATTCGAGTAGTACTAATCAGCACTACTGACCTGTCCCTACGAGTTGGTCTTGCTTTTATCGGACTGAGTTTGCTTAAGCAGGTAGATTCAATTCGTAGGCCAAAATTCTCCATTGAACTGAGCAGACGTTGGGGATAAGAAGTCCAAATCGTTATTTGAATAGATCGAGCTAGTATGGATATCCTAGTTTGGCTTGCGCGACCTCGACTTATTTCGAAAAACAGAGCCTATTTGATTCAAGGATCTTGAGTGTTAATTCTGATCAATGAATTTCGGCTTCAATGGCCACACGGACGGTTCCTACGTCATTTTCAGTGTAGGCATTGAAAGGGTTGTCCTTAAGATCTGTACTGGTTAATTGCTTCACCCAAACAATGTACTTTTCGTCGATAGACCACTTGACGAAGCCAGGCGTTTCAACGGTCGGATTTGGTAGAGAGGGAAAAGCAGTATGAATTGCCGCGATAGCTTCAGCCATGGCGGATGATCCTGGTCGGACCTCAAACGACATGTGCTGTAGGAATGTTTGAGAGTTTTCATCAGTAAAGTACTGAGCGTGGAAGTAACGAGTCCCAGGCAGTGGATTGTTGGTTCTAACGATCAACATTTCTCCGGTATCTGAATTTGTTTGTCGAGCGACTAAGGGCTTTTGCTGTGAAGAACTCAGGAAGCTAGTAAGATCAGTTATCAGTGAGTCGGATCTTGAAAAAGTAAATAATACTTTCGTCATATTTTCAATTGATGTTGGTTGGCTTGTTGTGGTCATGCGTGGGTTATTTCCATGGGGAGATTTGACTTGGATAGCTACGGGGAGTGATGAATTGATTGTGGTTTCAGAATCGTGCGTGCTTTGCAGGTTTCGTTTTATTTTTTGGTCATTGTCTGTATTGGGAGTTGATTTTGATTCTCTGAATCCTGCTTCGTCTACTTTAACTTTGGTAAAAAAGACTCCTGCCAGAACAACAGCTATAATGGTTACACAAATAGATTGGTGTGATGGCCGCATGATTCCTCTCCTTTGTCGCACTTAATATGAGGTTCCAAATTTATTGTATTCCCACTCAGTTAGCAGGTTTGTGGGGTCCATAAGATCGCTTCGGCGATTGAATTTGTCGCCGCTGCGAGTGAGAGCTCCGGTTGCGGTACCGTCGTACAACTCGAAGTGCAGCATCGGATTGCAGCAACCAGAGTTTACTGTTCCGATAAAACCGATATTTTGTCCTGACGTGACGGTTGCATTCAGTGCAATTCCTTTTGCGACGGTACCATTGATTTCACCATAACGTGCAACTTTTCCGTCGGTGTGTCTGATTTCGATGGCATATGTGCCTTCATAAAAGTAATACCGGTCACGGATCACTTTGCCCGCATTGACAGATAAGACCTTTTCGCCATGAACCCGGTAGAGATCGGCGGCGGCATGGTAACGTTGTCCGCTACTTCGTGATGCTCCATAACGGCGAGCTCCTGTTTTGTAGGAGTGGGTCGGGCGGTTGAGTGTTGGAAATGTCCACTCGGCCATTTTTTCTGGTGGTGCAGGTGGTTCGCTCCAATTGCTACATTCGGATTTTGGTTTAATATATATTTCGGCGACCCAGCCCATGTTTGGATTCGCTTGGTGTTCTGGAATTTGAACTTTAATGAAGGTATACTTCACTCCGTCGATTGCCTTCTCTTTTTTATCTTCACCAAAAGACTGAACTGGCTTTGCAATGGCGTGGCGATTTGCCGCGAAAAGAACCTTGTTCAAGGTCTCGTCCCTAAGATTCAATCGATCACTAGTGATGCAAACTAGATATTCCAGAGGGCCTTCGACTACGCGAACGTCATCAGATGCACGGCCGATTGTGCTAAAAATAGAAATTGATAGAAGTAGCATTGAAGGAAATCGAAAAAAGCATCTTGTCATAATAGTCCTCCAAAACAGGTTAGCAAACTCAGTGAAAGCAATAGCCAGAGCGCTTGACTGGCTAACAATCCTGTATCGGAATGAGATCTTTTCTTGCGGAGTCCAGAAAGAAGTTAATAGGAGCAGTTGGCTGCGGGGGTGGGGTGTCCAGGTCGAGGTGAAGCTGAGAATTTAGCGATGGTTCGAAGGCTGGTGTTTACGTTGGTTGAACGTATTTTATTTTCTGGACAACGACATAAGCCGTCATATCGTCTTTTGAAAAGAGAGGGTCAGTGATTATATTTCCAACTCAATTTGCTGAGGCACTCCACTGAATGTAAAGATTGCGGAGTGCTTAGATCTATTCAGTGAGAGGACAAAAATATTTTTAAGCGTATTTGTCTTTATCAAAAACAAACTCATCGTAAGCCTAATGCAGACTACTGTGAGAACTTAGATCTAAAAATTTGGAATGCGGCGAAAAAGCAGTTGACTGATTTATTTCAATCGCTGGTTGTGAGATGGGAGTTCATCAGCGAACTCATTTTAAAAATTCCCTTGAGCTTGACCCAACGTCAACCTTTATGTTTTTTATGAGGTTATGATGAAGAGTTGGCTCACTATTGGACAATTTGCGAAAAAAATCTCATTATCGGAGAGAACCATTCGCGTTTATGAAAAGTTTGGACTGATAAAAGCTCATACTCGCGGTGAAAATACATATCGATACTTTTTGGTCGAACAAGTTCAAACGATTGAACGAATCAAGCAATTCAAAGCCTTCGGTTTTTCGTTAGCTGAAATTCGTTCGCTATTAGAAATTGATGAAGCATTAGACCGCGCAAAGCTTTGTACTTTATTGGAAAGACAGCTTGTCACTCTCGAGCAGGAATACTCGGGTCTTAGAGCTGCTCACTCAAAGCTGAAACTAGTTAGTTCTCATCCGGGAACTCTAAGTATTTGAGATTAAATAAAAAAGCGCATTTTCTAGTTCCCTAAATCTAAATTATTTGCTTTATTTCGAGTACCGACTTCAAAGAAAACAACAACTTAGAAAAAACAGGAAAGT
>CAUJGP010000025.1 GCA_963170155.1 Bdellovibrionota bacterium
AAGTCTATCGTCGATGCATGGGTGCAGGAGTATAACTCACAAAGACGGCATCAGAGTTTAGGATATTTAAGCCCAGATGAGTTTTTTGAAAGACAAAATCTCCAAAATATTTGTTAAAATAAGTGTTGAAATCATGGGTGCGTTACAGCTTCAGATTGTACCTGAGGGGTTTGTCATTAAGGGTCCCAACTACGGGGATGGTCAGATCATTTTTATTCATAAAACTGATGAGGAGGGGGTTGTTGACGGAGCCTTTTTAGACTTTAAGAACACCGGAGACGTGTACAGATATGTAGGCCTTTACAAGTATCAATCTCTGATGGGTCCGAAAACGGTCCGTTCATTTACAAAAATTCCAACGGCAGAACTGCTAAAGGCTAAAGAAGATTTGAAAGTCTATGCTCCGATGAAAGAGGTCTTCATTAGGAACGAGTTTTGGGATGGGCTTGAAGCACAACGGTAATTAGTTCCCTGGCGGCGGCATTTCTTGCTTCAAGATATTGCTGTGAATGATGATGACCGCCACCGCCACCGCCACCACCACCACGATCACGATCACGATCACGACCGCTGCTGGATTAAGCTCCAGAAAAATATTAGATATTTTCATTTTTTGAGAGTTCAGCAAAAAAGTTGTAGATATAAGTTGATGTATTTACTTGTGAAATCTATCTCGGCGTAATTTACTGCAAAAAAATAATAAAAAATTGTAGCAAAATCGTTGTTGATGCAAGTATATGATTTTATTGAATTATGCATTTATAACAAAAATAACTACAATATTTGCATTAAAAGTTGTAAATAAGCTGCTATATTTTTTGCAAATATTGCTGCAAAATATGCTAAAATTTTTGTAGGAGATCGTATGAGTAGAAAAAATGACTTTGAGTTTCTCAACTCAAACCTATGGCTAAACTACACTCAACAGCGATACCTCACTCCAGAGGAAATTAAATACCGCTTAAAACAACAAGGGACTACTGAGGCGGAATGGCCATCTATCAGTCAAGAGATTGTAGCTACTCGAAAAACGGGTTCAATTACTTTGTTCTTTAAATCAATTGAACCCAAGTTTTGGTTTTATCCGGCTGATGTTATTCATAAGAAGATCAATGAAATCGAAACTCTGGGTAAGCATTTATATGAACAGATCAATAAGAATGCGTCTTTTAAAAACGATTTCCTTTTAGACTCGGCAATTGAAGAAGCCATTACGTCTGCAATATATGAAGGGGCTCATAGCACGAGAGCGCAGGCGGAGCAGCTTATCGCATCTGGTGAACGTCCAAAGAATAAAGATGAATGGATGTTGATTAATAATGTTAAAGCAATGAAGTGGGTTAAGAGCAATCAACAGAATGCTTTAACGAAAGAAGTAATTTTACATCTACATAGAATTGTTACAGAGAATACCCTGGAAGGGGACGACGTAAATTTTCAAGGTAAGTTTAGGAATGATAGAGTTTTCGTTGGCCCTCATGAAGGCATAGAACACACCAAGATCGAACAAGCCATTAGTGAAATGATTCAATTGACCACTAACAATCCTAGATACTTCCATCCATTATTGAAGGGAATTCTAGTTCATTATTTTATGGGCTACATTCATCCATTCTTTGACGGAAATGGTAGAACTGCTAGAGCTCTATTTTATTTCAAATCAATGAGAAATAACTTGAATTATGTAGAGTTACTTTCAGTCTCTGCTTATCTACGCATCCATGGAAAACAATACGAAAATAGCTTTGTAAAAGTAAAAGAGAATGAATACGACCTTACGTACTTTATTGATTTTTGTCTTGATTCAATGTCGTCGGCCCTAAAAGAAGTGTCTAGAAAAGTAAGTTATTTGTTGAGAATGGCTGATTTGAAGGAAAGGTTCGAACTATCGCAAACACAGGTTGGCCTTATGCAGAGAATGGCTTTACATAAGTTTAGAACCATAGACATAGAGGAATATTCGCAGCAAATTTCTAAGTCTAGAGAGTTCGCAAGACAGGAGCTTAAAGGTCTTTTGGATCTCAATCTAGTATCTGAAATTAAATTGAGTAAGAAATTGGTCTATAATGTAAACGCGGAAAAGCTTAAAGAGCTTTATAAAGAAGAACCTGGAATTGAGCAAATATAGGCTAAGGAACTCGCTAGAGTTTTAGAAACATTCACAAAGAGGTTTGGACAGATAGTTATTCACACTGTCTATGTCTTTTATTACGTCGTTCTTTCAAATCAGTATGCATATGAGGCATTTCAAAAACAGATTTAAATGTATGTTCAATAATTTCAATTGCCAGGCGTAACTCATCGGGGGAGGGTTGGCTAAGCTCGTGAAGGGCTTCGTTACCTAGAAATCTATGTTCGTGGAGAGCTGTTGCACTTGTAAGTGTAAGTACATTCCTTTCGTGAAGGCCGTTAATTTTTCCTTCTAAATTACTCTTTCGTACTTCAACCGCCCCGTTTTTAACGGGGCCATCTTCTACTTTTAGCTCAGCACACAAACCTGAAGTTCCCCCGAAAAAATGGACACGGGGTTAAGCGGCTTGGTTAATTGATTTTATTTCGTACTCCACCGGAGTTTGATAATCAAGTGAAGAATGGATTCTTTCTCTGTTGTACCAAACTTCGATAAATTCAAAAATTG
>CAUJGP010000026.1 GCA_963170155.1 Bdellovibrionota bacterium
CTTGGGGTGACTCTCAAAGTGACCAGTGATTTTCTGTATCCCATTGCGGTTGCGGTTTCTGCCATTACAACATTTACAACTCCTTATTTCATTAAATTTTCAGATCCCTTTGCCACTTGGTTAGAGAGGAAGTTACCAGCAGGCTTGAAAGAGTCTCTTTTTCGCTATGAAACAATCATGTCGACGAGTTCCAGCAGCAATGTTCTACTTTTGGTTTGGAAAGAGTACGGGATTAAAATCATGCTGAATGCCGTGATGGTGGTGGCGATCACATTGGCCATCAGCCGCTTGATTTTACCTTATTTCTTCACTCATTTTTCAGGAGATTTTTTAAGTTTCACGGCGGGAACAACCACACTTATTCTCTCCGCTCCCTTTTTGTGGGCTATTTTTGTGGGGGGACCTCAACATTCTAGCACTTATCAAGCAGAGACAGCAGAGCAACTGCGACGCTTGCAGTTTGGTATTTCAATCGTGCGATTGTTGCTGGGCTTTGCGATTATTGGTTTCATTGTCAGTAACTTTACATCAGCTTTGGCTTTTTCGGGAGTGATCTTGATTGGGGTTACAACGTTGGGCATCTTCTTTTTCAGTCGTTATTCAGAACCCATTTATAAAAAAATAGAAAATAGATTCATCTCTCATTTGACAGCTAATGAACTGGCGGAGATTGAGAAAAAATCAAAGGTTCCAGAGCTCGCTCCTTGGAATGCCACTTTAACGGAGTTTCAAGTTTCGCCCCAATCACCCTTGATTCTTAAATCCCTCCAAGAGAGTCGAATTAAAGAGCAGTATGGTGTCACTGTGGCGATGATTGAACGGGGTGATGCGCATATTTTAGCACCCACGAGAGAAGATATTCTTCTGCCAGGGGATAATGTTTTTTTGATTGGTACGGATGATCAGTTGGATGCTGTCCGTGGTCTCATTGAAAAAGAGCCTGCTGACGACTCTCCGGATATCGATGAAAACTTTGGTCTTGTTTCATTTCTACTGACTTCTCAAGATATCTTTATCAATCAATCCATTCGTGAGTGCGGTATCAGAGAGGCGGTGAATGGTCTGATTGTTGGTCTTGAGCGCGATGGCCAACGGCATCTGAATCCTGATTCTTCAATGATTCTTCAAGCGAGTGATTTGATTTGGTTGGTGGGCGATAAAAGTCTTATTAAACAACTGCGATCGAAACATGACTAAAAAGAGCAAATAAAAGTCATGTTTAAAGCGTGCATCGCACGCGCTAAAAAAAATTCTTCAGGAGCTAAATACAAAATCATTGTGACAATTTGAGCCCTGGGGAGCGCATGGAAAGGCTAAAAAGTTATGATTTCTAAATAATCCTGAAGAAGGAGTGTCTTTGCATAAGAGAGTATTGTATAGAGTTTTTCTATTTAATGAATTGATTGATTTGTTTTGCAGGGGACACAACTTTTAAAGACTTTCAGGAGGATTTCTATGGATCACACTCAGTCTGTTCAGTCCATGATTGGCACTTCGGCATCTATGCAAAATTTGTTTGATCTCATTAAGATTGTAAGTCAATCATCCTCCAATGTCTTTATCAGGGGAGAAAGTGGAACAGGAAAAGAACTCGTAGCGAAAGATCTTCATGCTTCCAGTTTGAGAAATACTAAGCCTTTCGTAGCGATCAATTGCTCTGCGATTCCAGATCATCTCCTTGAAAGTGAACTCTTTGGTCATGTGAAAGGTTCTTTTACGGGAGCCATATCCGATAAAAAAGGGCTCTTTGAGGAGGCTGATGGCGGCACTTTATTTTTAGATGAAATAGGGGATCTTGATTTATCGCTTCAAGCAAAACTTTTGCGTGTTCTGCAAAACAAGGAAGTGCGGCCCGTCGGAGGCATCCATTCCAAGCATGTGGATACCAGGATTATTTCCGCCACTCATCAGGATTTGAAATCTTTAGTGAAAAAAGGAAAATTTCGTGATGATTTGTTTTATCGTCTGAATGTAATTCCTATTCACGTCCCCCCTCTTCGCAGGAGAAAAGAGGATATTCCACTTTTAGTGAATTACTTCATCCATCAATATTGCCAGAAAAATGAAACTCCTGAGATCAGGATTTCTGAAGAAGAAATGAAACGCCTTTTGTCTTATCATTGGCCCGGGAATGTTCGCGAATTGGAAAATGTCGTGGAACGGCTTATTGTGCTCAGGAGTCATGAGACACTGGAGCATTCTATTTTAGAAGACAGTGTGAGTGAGCAAGTTGATAATTTAGAAAGCGAGCTCATTGAAGATCGTCCCACTTTGGAAAAACTTGAAGAACGCTATATTAAAGCCGTTTTACGGGAAGTTCATAATCAGAAAACGAAGGCAGCCCATGTGTTGGGGATCAGCCGTCGTACACTCTACAGAAAAGAACTCCTCTACGGACTTACTTAAAGTTTTCTTAAGTAAAGTGTATTGTGAAAATGAGTTTTACGATACCTACAGACTCATTGCTGCCAGGGCTTTCTTTTACAATGGAACAACCAACACCGATTCGTTTTAAAAATAGGAATCAACGAGAAGCTTGAATTTCGTCGAAGGTTTTGTTTTGTAGCAACATTTTAATGAGATTCATACAGAGATTCATCTTACTGAAAAAATCATGGTGATGAGGGATCACCCAGCGATGAGGGTGTGCTGACCATGCTTCTAAAATGCGTGCATTAAGCTCTTGAGCTTCAGCGTAAGATTCTGTGCGGATAGGGTTTGTACTATCATAATGATCTTCGGGAGCCGTGTCTAAATGCATCACCCAATCATATCGAGCAATTTCGTCATCGAGACGAGTATGCACAGATTGCAGGAATTCGCTTCCATCTTTGGGCCAATAGGCTTTGCTGTCCAGGCTGCCTCGATCACAGATGATCAGCTTGTCAGAATATTCATCTTGGACAAGAGCTTCCAGTTCGCATTGAGTGTAGTAAATCGCTCTTTGGACATGTTTTTGCCGATTGGTTCCTTTGCGCCGAGGAAAACCACCCCGATAAAGAATGGAAGCGGCCTCAGGGACGACGGCAATTTGGTGACCTTGGTCTCTTTGAAGAGCTTCAATCAAGGTGGTTTTGCCGCCAGAGGGTCCTCCTGTGACGGCCAACTTACGTCGCTGATTGTGTGGTAATTCCTCCATTTCCAAATTACTTTCTGGATGGCAAAGGAACAACAGTTCTTTGTGGTGCTCCGATGTATTCGCTCAAGGGGCGAATGATTCGATTATGGCTCGCTTGCTCCATAATATGAGCTGACCATCCTGTGGTTCGCGCCATAACAAAAATAGGAGTGAAGAAATCAATTTCAAAACCCATCATGTAATAAGCGGGGCCGGCAGGAAAATCGAGATTCGGATAGATCTTTTTCTTTTCCACCATCGTTTGTTCTAGAGCTTCGTAGATTTGCATCCATTTTTGTTGTTCTGTCACATCAGCCATGACTTGTGCGTATTTTTTCATGGTAGGGACTCGAGAATCTCCACTTTTGTAAACACGATGACCGAAGCCCATAACTTTTTTCTTTTGAGCTAGGGCATTGAGCATCCACTCACGGGCAGTACTAGGATCATCGATTTCTTTCATCATGTGCATGACTTGCTCATTGGCTCCGCCATGCAAAGGACCTTTCAACGCTCCGATTCCTGCCACTGTGGCGCTGTAGATATCGGACTCTGTAGAGGTCACGACTCGGCTCGTGAAGGTTGAGGCATTAAAGCTGTGTTCCGCGTACAAAATCAAAGAGACGTCAAAGGCTTTCACAATTTGAGCATCGGGGATTTTTCCAAAGCACATATGAAAAAAGTTTTCAGAAAGGCTTAGATCTTTGCGGGGAGGAAGATAATCCAATCCTTTTTTAAATCTAAAATCAGCAGCCACCATTAATGGGATTTTGGCTAAGAGGCGTACGGCTTTATCAAATTGAGTGGCGTCATCTTGAACCCAAATACGCTCATCTTCGCATCCTAAAAAACTCACTCCTGTTCGAATGGAATCCATGGGGTGACATGTTTGCGGAAGGAGCCTGATCACCTGAAGATTATTATTCGAGAGTACACGATAATTGCGCTCTAGAGTTTCAAACTCTTTGAGTTGTTGTTCATTGGGAAGTTCTCCTTTGTAAAGGAGATAAGCGACTTCTTCAAAGCGGCAGTTCTCAGCCAGCTCTTGGACAGGATAACCACGATAAATGAGAGAGTTGGTGTCAGGATTGACTTTTGAAACAGAAGAAGTGTCGATCACAGCTCCTTCAAGTCCTTTTTTAACATTCATTTTTTCGGGTTCTGGAACATAGTCAGGATTGATATAAGTTTGATTCATGACGTTTGCCTTTCTTGGTGGAGATGTTAAACCTTGATTTTAAAATTATAAACGCTTTGATCAAAGTGGTTGTACTCTTGATACTTGACAAGCTCATAGAGCCGTTGGCGGTGTTGCATTTTAGAGAGTAAGGGCTCTTGAGTTCCCTGAGCTTGAATATCTTTGAATCCACTCTCAACAGCACCCATCGCCAGACGCAGGCTGGTCACTGGATAAATCACAACATTGAATCCCAGATTGGAGAGTTGTTGCGTTGTTAGCAACTGCGATTTTCCGAATTCAGTCATATTCGCTAAAAGAGGCACAGAGATTGCTTTTCTAAAGAGTTCAAATTCTTTTTCTGTTTGCAAAGCTTCTGGAAAAATCATTTCAGCACCTGCATCGATATAGGCTTTGGCTCGATCAATGGCTTTATCAAGTCCTTCACTATTGCGAGCATCTGTTCTGGCAATTAAGAGAAAGTGGGGGTCTGTTTTTGCATCCGAAGCCGCTCGGATTTTTTTTGTCATTTCCGTGGCGTCCACAAGAGCTTTGCCATCCAGATGGCCACAACGTTTAGGATTTTGTTGGTCCTCAATGTGGCATCCCGCTAAACCAAGCTCTGTTAGTTCTTGAATGGTTCTTGCGACATTCATGGGCTCACCAAAGCCAGTGTCAATGTCGATGATGGAAGGAAGTTTTGTCACTCGAGCAATTTGTCTTCCCCGACCAGCTACTTCTGAAAGAGTGGTGAGGCCGATGTCGGGATAGCCCAGGTCATTGGCGAGAACGGCACCTGAAATATAAACGCCTTCAAATCCCAAATCCTCAATCAGAAGAGAGACAAGAGGAGAAAATGCGCCAGGGAATCGCAAGAGATTCCCTGATTTAAGAGCGGCTCGAAACGCTGACCTTTTCTCACTCGGAGAGGTTTTTTGAAATAACATCAGAAGATCCCTCGTTCATCGCGTTTGGAATGGGTGAGAGCTTCCAGAGACATTTGTACATTCAATTGTTGCAACTCAGTGGCTGTCAACTCTGGGAGCTTTTGAACCAAAGTCAGGAAACGTTGGCTTTCCGCGGGAGTGATCAGTCCTGCCGTCAAGGTTTCAAATTTACGAATGTAGTCGGCCCGTTTAAAAGGTCTTGCTCCTGCAGGGTGAGCATCTGCGACGCCGAGTTCATCCACGAGTTTTTCGCCATTGTTAAAAATGATTTCCACGCGCCCGCCAAAACGTTTTTTATTGGGATCTGTTGCATGGTAAGCTTCGGTCCATTGCGGATCTTCCAGTGTTTTGATTTTGTGCCAAAGGCGAACGGTATCAGGTCGTTTTGCTCTTTCTGGCGTGTAAGAATCAACATGATGCCAAGTTCCGTCTTGAAGGGCCACGGCAAAAATGTACATGATCGAGTGATCCAGTGTCTCGCGAGAAGCATTGGGGTCCATTTTTTGAGGATCGCCCGCTCCTGTTCCAATCACATAGTGAGTGTGGTGAGAGGTGTGGATGATGATTTCTTTGATCTCTTCAAAGTGAGTGATTTTGGTTTTCATGCGACGAGCAAGATCGATTAACGCTTGAGACTGGTACTCCGCGGAGTGTTCTTTGGTGTAGGTTTCAAGGATCGCGCGTTTTTCTTCACCTTTTTCGGGAAGAGGCACTTCATACTTTCCCTCTTTGCCATCCAGCATGTAAGCAATGACGGAATCTTCACCTTCATAAATGGGAGAAGGAGCGCCTTCTCCACGCATACAACGATCAACAGCCTCGATTGCGAGCTTGGCCGCATGAGCGGGAGCATAGGCTTTCCAACTGGAGATCTCTCCTTTGCGTGATTGGCGCGTCGTGAAAGAGACATGGACTGCTTGTTGGATGGCTTGGTAAATAGTTTCTGTGGATAGTCCTAGTAAAGTTCCAATTCCTGCCGCCTGTGCGGGACAAAGATGTGCGATATGATCTTTTTTGTGCTTGTGTAAACAAATTCCTTTTACTAAATTCACATGCAGTTCATAACCTGTCGCAAGTCCTTTGATTAAATCTTGACCGCTCTTTCCTTTTTGTTGCGCGACGGCCAGAATGGGAGGAATGTTATCGCCAGGGTGGCTGTAGTCAGCCGCAAGGAAGGTGTCATGGAAATCCAATTCTCTTACAGCGGTTCCATTGGCCCAAGCCGCCCATTCCGCTGAAAACTTTTGATTGTTGGGCATTCCAAAGACCGTGGCGCCTCCTTCGCGGGGATGCGTAAGAGTTTGAGAGCGAGCATTGGCCACAGGGCGACGATTCAAAGAGGCGACAGCCACCGAGGCATTGTCAATGATACGATTGATGATCATATCAACCACATCGTCTTTAATAGGAGCTGGATCCGTAGCCACTTCGGCCATTTTCCAAGCGAGTTGATCTTTTTTTTCCAGCTTTTCCTTTGATGGGTAGACTTTTACAATGTGTTTTTTCATCATCGATCCTTTCGGTTCTGTTAATTTTAGCTCATCGACTTCTTGGTAGCTCTTCGATTCGATTTTTTTCTACTAAGATCAAAGGCTCTCATCTTGTTGGATCAATTTTTTTGCTGAAATCATCAACAAAAATGAGAAAGTATCTACATTGATTTGTATCGAAATTTTTCATAGAAAAGCATAAAATAAAGCCTCCCTGTCAAATGTCACTAACTTCCCCTTTATTGATGAGTTGCATCACAAAGACAAATGAGCAGGAGTTTTTCTGGTGCCGTCACTAGAGTGCTTCGGGTTTGAAAATTGAGAGTTTTTTCGACGGTGTTAAACTTTCTGAAACTCAGGATTTGCTTGAGTCATCGGTGGGTATAACAAGACTTTAATATTTAAAGATTTGATGTTGCATATTTTCAGCTAAAAAATCAGAAAAAATACGAATGTGCGGCGGCACTTGTTTTTTATGAGCATAAAGAAGAAGCATGGGATACGCATTGGTATGCCATTCTGGGAATAAACGGAAAAGCTCTCGTGTTTTTAAATGATTCCTAACCAGAAGTTCTGGTAGAAGGCTGATTCCTAAACCTTGTAAGGTCATATCGAGAAGAACATCGGGACTATTACATACAAAAAAACCATCTAAATTGAGGAATTGGTTTTCGTGATTGTTTAAAATTTCAATCTGTTGTTGTGCAAAAATGATTTCAAAGGTCACTTGAGGGTAAAGAAGACTGAATTTGGCGATAAGAGGAGAGATCAGTTTTGTAAAGACTCCTAACATATAATAAAAATACTCTTTTAGAGAGATTCTGTTGGAACAGAGATGGTCCAGCAGAACCTCTTTGAGAAATTACTTCACCAGATATTCTTTCCAGCGGTTGATGAGGTTGGGAGTGAGTTGAGCATAGCAAACCGTTCCTTCGGTTGCAGGCTCTTTGCGAAGAATGGTTGTTTCGCGCGAAAGATCAAAAATACGGTGTTCTTCAGTGCGAGGAAAATACAGCTGTACATCCATTTGCAGCTCACCAATTTTTTGAACCATTAAATCTTTGAGAGTGTCTAGCCCTTCTCCCGTGAGAGCGCTGACAAAGACTCTAGGGAATTGTTTTATTTTAAAGCGAGCATCCACAGGAGCTGCATCCATTTTATTAAAAACATAAATAACGGGTTTTTGGTTCCATGCAAATTCTTTGATGAGTTCATCTACAACTTCCATGTGACGAATCATAGAAGGTGAGGAGATATCCACAACGTGTAAAAGAATATCGGCTTCAGCGCTTTCTTCAAGAGTCGCTTTAAAGGCTTCAATCAATTGAGGTGGTAGCTTGCGAATAAAACCCACGGTGTCCGTAACCACTGCGGGTGGGCAGTTAGGGAGGTAGACTTTTCGGGTGGTTGGGTCGAGAGTGGCGAAGACTTGGTTTTTAACCAGCACCTGTGAGCCTGTCAGGCGATTCAGCAGAGAGCTTTTTCCAGAGTTAGTGTATCCAATCATGGCAAAACTAGGGACTTCGTTGCGTTTGCGAGATTGGCGGTGTTGAGCGCGATTCTTGCGAACACTATCAAGTTTCTTTTTGATCATGGCAACACGTTCACGAATGCGGCGTCGGTCATTTTCCAACGCGGTCTCTCCTGGGCCTCGCGTGCCAATACCGCCTCCAAGACGAGAGAGGGAGCCCATCCAAGCATCTACCATTCGAGGCATTTGATCCAGCATCTGAGCGAGTTCAACTTGCAATTTTCCTTCAAAAGTTCGAGCCCGCTGGGCAAAAATATCTAAGATGAGTTGATTGCGATCAATCACTTTAATGTTAAATAGATTTTGTAGGTTTCTAGCTTGCACTCCGCTGAGTTGGTGGTCAAAAATAACCGCTGTGGCATTGAGTTCCTCCACCATTTGCCGAATTTCTTCTGCCTTGCCGGAGCCAATGAGAAGAGAGGGATTCCACTGAGGGAGAACTTGAACTACGGAACCAACGACGTCACCACCAGCGGCATCCACCAATTCTGTGAGTTCGGAGAGATTTTCTCTAATCTCTGTGATGGGTTCGGTTTTAAGCCCCACCCCTACGACAATAACTTTTTCTTGATCAGGAATGAGTCGTAAGGGTTGATTCATGGAGAAGATTGAGTCCTATGATGGTTACGGTAAAATTGAGCTTCGAGAGAGGTTAAGGCTACCGTGGACACAATGGACTCTACCGTTGTGGTTCTTTGAAGTACGTTTGCGGCCTTTCGAATTCCCATCAAAAAGGGACCTATAACTTCCACCTTTCCTAGCTGTTGCAGGAGCTTATAAGCAATGTTGCTCGACTCCAAATTGGGGAACAGTAATATATTAGCACCTTCTTGGATGCGGCAAAAGGGAAAAATTCGTTGCACAATATCAGGGTTCACCGCTGTATCAGCTTGAACATCGCCATCAACGGCAATATGAGGATGGCGCTCTCGAACCAGCTCGGCGGCGTGTTTCATTTTGAGGGGGGTTTCTCCAAAACCTGAAAAGTTGGAGTAACTTAGCATGGCAATTCGTGGTTTTTGGTGAAAGTGCATAGCCACTCGAGCCGCTTGCCATGCCATAGTGGCTAATTGTTCTGCAGAAGGGTCAATGTTCACAGTCGTGTCCGCCAACAGCAAAAATCGATCTTCCAGTAAAACAAAATTAAGTCCACTGGCGGTTCCTTTTTTATTGGTTCCGATAATTTGTAGGATAGGCTTCACAGCCGTCGCATAATCTGTGGTGGCTCCAGTCACTAGGCCGTCGGCGTCACCCATATGAACCATCATGGCAGCGAAATAATTCGTCATGGAGATCAATCGTTCTGCCTCATGATAGGTGACCCCTTTGCGTTGTCTCATTTCATAGAGTGTTTGAACGTAGTGAGAAAAATATTTATTCGTATTGGTATGAATGATTGGGATATCGTCAAGCCCGCGAATTTCAAATTGTTGGATGCGTTCGCGAATTCGTTGAGGATCCCCAATGAGAATAGGTTGGCAGATTTCTTCTTCCTTTAAAATTTGGAGAGCCTTTAAAATTTTTTGACTTGTTCCTTCAGGAAAAACAATTCGAGGAAGGCCTTCGGGATCTTGGCTGGCTTGAGCTTTGACTCGGTGGATGGCTGAGCGAACAAAAACCTTCGAGGGGCCTTGAAAACTTTCCAGGCGGTCAGCATAAGCTGCCCAGTCTGTAATATGGTGACGAGCCACTTCAGTGTCCATGGCTGCTTTGGCCACAGCCGGCGCCACTCGGCGAAGCACACGGGTATCAAAAGGTTTGGGGATTAAATATTCAGGACCAAATTTAAATTGTTTACCACCGTAAGCGGCAGAAACTTTTTCAGGAACATCCTCTTGAGCCAGCCGCGCGAGAGCTACGACCGCAGCCAACTTCATCGCTTCATTGATTTGAGTGGAGCGTGTATCCAGTGCTCCTCGAAAAATCGAAGGAAATCCTAAAACATTGTTTACTTGGTTCGGATAATCAGAGCGACCAGTTGCAATAATCGCATCGGGGCGGGCTTTTTTAGCAACTTCAGGGAGAATTTCAGGATCAGGGTTGGCCATGGCAAAAATAATAGGTTGATTGTTCATGGGCAGAATCATTTCGGGTGTTAATGCTCCGGCAACACTTAACCCCACAAAAACGTCAGCTCCTTTGAGGGCCTCAGAAAGATTCCTGGCCTTGGTTGTCGAGGCAAATCTTTCTTTATATTTGTTCATGCCTTCTTTGCGGCCTTGAAAAATAACTCCATTGGAGTCACACATGACGATATTTTCTTTTTTTACCCCAAGGGCAATGAAAATCTGTGCACAAGAGTTAGCAGAGGCGCCGGCTCCATTAAAAACAACTTGGATGGTCTCAAGTTTTTTTTGAGTGACAAGACAAGCATTGATGAGCGCGGCTCCGCAGATAATAGCTGTGCCATGTTGATCATCATGAAAGACAGGAATTTGCATTTCAGCTTTTAAACGTTCCTCAATTTCGAAGCATTCGGGAGCTTTGATGTCTTCGAGATTGATGCCGCCAAAAGTGGGCTCCAAGGTTTTAACGGCGGCGACAAAATCATCGATTCCTTCTGTCTTTAATTCCAGGTCAAAAACATCAATGCCGGCAAATTGTTTAAATAAAACGCCTTTACCTTCCATTACGGGCTTGGACGCTAAGGGGCCAATATTCCCGAGTCCTAAGACAGCGGTACCGTTGGAAATAACCGCAACCAAATTTCCTTTAGAAGTGTATTCAAAAACCTTCAAGGGATCTTTAGCGATTTGTTTGCAGGGCTCAGCAACGCCCGGTGAGTAAGCGAGTGAGAGCGCTTTTTCGGAGTTACAAGGCTTGGTGGGATGGATTTCAATTTTTCCAGGGCGGGGAGAGGAATGGTATTCTAAGGCCTCTTTATCTAAACTCATATTATTCACCTCTTCATGGATAAAGTGGTTTGAAAAATTCTTTTAGGTTTTCAAATCACTTCTTCAATAAGGTAACACAAATTCAGGCAGGTGCAAAAAAATAGATCGTCGGTATCGGAAAGTTGGGTTTGATGACACTGACGGATTCACAAATCAGGATTTGACAAGATTCTAAACTTAAATCATCTTTTTATTGATGCGTTGTATTTAAGTGCATTCAAAATGACTTTGAAGGCAATATTGGTTACGATGCGCATTCATTTTGCAACTCAGTAAAAGTAAGAAGCTGTTTCAAAGAGCAGGAGACTTTATTACAATAGATTAGGACTAATGAAAGATTGAGTTTTTGGTTTTAAAGAAGGCGGGTTTTTGCACGTATACTTTAAGATCAAAAGAACAACCTCTCTCATTGGCCTCTTACAAGTGGGAGAAACTCTATGTCAGATCGAGATGTTGTCATTGTAGAAGGGGTTCGAACTCCTTTTGTCAAAGCCGGTGGTGCTTTAAAAAATGTTCACGCTGCAGATTTAGGCAAAACGGCTTTGAAAGAACTCATTGCAAAGACAAATCTAGATGTGAAGCTGGTCGAAGAAGTGGTCATCGGTAATGCAGGCAATCCTGTGGATGCCGTTAATATTTCAAGAGTAGTGGCTTTAGGAGCTGGGTTACCTCTAGCAACGTCTGCGCATACTGTGCATAGAAACTGTGCCTCTGCTTTAGAGAGTATTTCCTCTGGCTATGAGCGTATCAAGTCGGGCACAATGGATGTGGTTGTCGCTGGTGGTACAGAAAGCATGTCTCAAATGCCTCTTTTAATGGGCTCCGCTTTCACAAAGTTATTTGAAAAATTGGGAGCGGCTAAAACAGTCGGTCAAAGATTGTCGATTTTAGGTTCGCTTTTGAAAGCGGATGTGAAGCAAATTATGGATATGATGACGACAGCCCCTTTGGCAGAAACTCCTTATAAACCGATCATTGGAGTGATGAAGGGGCTGACAGATCCTTTTGTGGGGATCAATATGGGACAAACGGCAGAAATCTTAGCGAAAGAGTTTGGATTGAGTCGGGAAGAGCAAGATCTTTTTGCTCTCTCGAGCCATGAAAAATCAGTCAAAGCCATTCAGTCTGGACGATTTAAAGAAGAGACAACCCCTGTTTTTCTTCCTCCTCAATATTCAGAGGTGGTTAGTGATGACATTGGTCCTCGTGATGGTCAAACTTTAGGAGCTTTAGCGAAGCTGAAACCATTTTTCGATAAAGCGACAGGGACAATTACAGCAGGGAATTCTTGTCCAATCACTGATGGAGCCGCAATGGTCTTGCTGATGAGCCGGGAAAAAGCCAAAGAATTAGGTTATAAACCCATTGCAAGCATTCGTAGTTATGGTTTTGCAGGATTAGAGCCAGAGCGCATGGGTTTGGGCCCGGCCCTCGCAACGCCATTAGCTCTGAAGCGTGCTAAATTAAGTATGAAAGACATTGGTTTGGTGGAGTTGAATGAAGCTTTTTCCGCTCAAGTTTTGGCCTGTATGAAAGCTTTTGATAGCGATCAGTTTGCACAAGCGCGGTTAGGGCAGTCGAACCGTATTGGAGCTATCGCACCGGAGATCTTGAATGTGAATGGAGGAGCGATTGCTTTAGGTCACCCTGTCGGCGCGACAGGGACTCGCCTTGTTGTGACTCTGATGAAAGAAATGCAACATCGAAATGTTCAGTTTGGTCTTGCCACTTTATGCATTGGTGGTGGTCAAGGTGGAGCCATGATTCTTGAGAGGGAGGCATAGTCTATGAGCGTACAGGAAAGCATTCGTTTATCTTATCAAGGTGAAATCGCGCTTCTTGAATTTGATTTGATCGGGGAGAAGGTGAATAAGTTAAACACTCCGATCATGAAGAGATTGCATGAAGTTTTAGAAGAAGTAAGAACTTCAAAAGCACGAGTTTTGATTATACGCTCCTTAAAACAAAAAATATTTATTGCTGGGGCGGATATTGAAGAAATCAAATCAATGACTAAACGAGATGAGTTTGAAAAAGCCGTGAGTGAGGGGCAGTCGATCATTAACATGATCGAAGATTTACCTATGCCCACCATTGCTTCTATCCATGGCGCTTGCATGGGTGGAGGTTGTGAATTGATTTTAGCTTGTGATTATCGTATCGCCTCAGATGACTCTTCCACGCGCATTGGTTTGCCGGAGACGAAATTAGGGTTGATTCCGGGCTTTGGAGGGTGCGTGCGCTTACCACGAGTCGTAGGCGTTCAAGCAGCTCTGGAGATTATTCTTCAAGGAAAGACGGTCGTTGCTCCTAAAGCTCTTAAAATGGGCCTTATTGATAAGTGTGTTCACCAGGGCATTTTAGATATTGAAACCATGAAGTGGGCCAATGAGATTATTGCACAGGGAGCGCATAAGAGAAGAAAAGTTTTCCAACCTAAGAACATGATGAATAAGGTTTTAGAAAGTTTTTTAGGTCGGCCTGTTGTATTTAGCAAAGCACGTGAATCTGTTTTGACAACCACTCATGGCCACTATCCCGCTCCTTTGCGAGCCGTTGACGTTATTAGCAAAACCTATGGAATGGCGGATCGAGCAGAAGCTTTGAGGATTGAGTGCGAAGGTTTTTGTGATTTAGCAACAACGGATGTCAGTCGAAATTTAATTCATCTCTTTTTCCTTATGGAAATGGTTAAAAAGCAAACGGGCCTGCCTGAAACATCAACGGCGAGCGCCAAGCCAGTCGAGCATTTAGGGATTCTTGGCGCAGGCACTATGGGTGGTGGAATTGCTTATGTTGCAGCAGACAAAGGCGTCCATGTGCGGATGAAAGACATCAATAACGATGCTTTAGCTCGTGGATTTAAACATGCGTATGACTTGTGGGCCAAGCTTTTAAAGCGTCGAAGCATCAACAAGTTTGAGTTCCAGCAAAAGATAGATTTAGTCACGGGCGGGCTTGATTTTGCAGGTTTTGGTCAAATGGATGTCGTGATCGAAGCCATCGTTGAGGATATGGAAATCAAAAAAAAGGTTATTGCAGAGACAGCAAAACACATGCGCCCTGATGCAATTATAGCGACGAACACGTCGAGCTTGAGTGTGACAGAGATGAGCAAGGGACATCCTAATCCTGCTCAATTTGCGGGGATGCATTTTTTTAACCCTGTTCATAAGATGCCTTTGGTGGAAGTGATTCGAGGAGAACAAACCAGCGATACGGTGGTGGCCACTATTTTTGAACTTTCAAAAAAAATGGGAAAAATGCCCGTGGTTGTCAAAGATGGTCCAGGGTTTTTGGTGAATCGTTTGCTATTGCCCTATATGGCTGAAGCGGCTTTTTTATTGAATGAAGGCATGTCCATAGAAGTTGTTGATACCGCCTATGTTAAAGAGTTTGGAATGCCCATGGGGCCCTTTGCCTTGATGGATGAGGTGGGTTTGGATGTTTGTATTAAGGTTTTAAGAATCTTTAAAAAAGCTCTTGGCGCGCGCATTGAAATGGCTCCTTGTATGGAAGCTCTTGAAAAAACAGGACGCTTAGGGCGTAAAAATGGAAAAGGCTTTTACACCTATAATGAAAAAGGGGACAGGAGCTCTGTGGATCAAGCGGTGTATGCTGATTTAGGTTTAAAGGCTCCTCATAATCCTTTAACAACCAAGGAGTGTTTAGAGCGAGGGCTTTTCATGATGATTAATGAATGTTCCGCAGCCCTTTATGAAGATCGCATCGTAGAGACTCCTCATGAAGTCGATTTAGCGATGATTATGGGAACGGGATTTCCGGCTTTCCGTGGAGGCTTGCTGAAATATGCTGACTCTATAGGTTCTGAATACATCGTGGATCAGTTGGAGTCTTATGCTGTTTCAAAGGGAGCAAGGCTCAAACCCCAAAATCCTCTTCGAAATATGGCTAAAACCAAGCGTAAGTTTTATTCTTAAAGCATATTTTAAAAGAGCCTCGATTTAAGAAATTTGAATCTCTTATGGAATCGAGGCGGTCATTTAAAATCGCGAAGAAAGTAGAGGAAGAACTGGCTAAAGTGAATGACATTAAGGTTAAAATTCATGGGAAAATATTGATAATCCCTATGATGTCTTTAGCCGGTTCTTTAGACTCAAAAGTTAATCAAGAGTGCCTTGGAGTGCCCTTTTAATGTTGGATGTTTTGTAGTCTATGGCATTCATTAATCTTTCTAATCTAGTATCCACAAAATCGGAACGATCCCATTTTTCTTTATAGATTTCTTTTTTCCAAAAACGAGGAAAATATTGAAATCGGCTCCCGAAATAAAGATCTTTTATATGCACTTTATTTTTATATCCGCTTTCTTTGTATAGCATTTTTTGTTTCCATTCTTCAACGGAAACAGGTTTTTCAAAAAGAGCAGGATCAAAAACACGAAGTTGATCTTGTCCGTTGATTCTGACAAAAACAACGGGTGCCACATGCCAACCCCATATCACTAAAGGTTCTATAGGGCTTTGGGTTTTGACTTGCAAAAATCCCTCAACGTAGACTTTGCCAAAATGAATTTGATAAACCTCTTCAGCAAATAAACTCATTTTGTGAGCTTTGGCTTGGCACCCTTTTTTAAGATAATTATGGGCTAGGGTTTTATCTTGCTTGAACATTTCAAATAAAGAATCCGCCATTTTAGCACTGATGATGGAGAGCGGGATTTGCTCCGGAGCGGGATTTTCATTGGAGCGGATGAATCCATTTTTAATATCTTTAAATTCTGGATTGGAGGGAGTGGGATTAATAGAGAGATCATAAATCTCTTGAGGAGGGGTTTTTGCAGCAGACGTGAACTGGTGAGCAGAACCATGGGTTTGATCGGCCAAGAAAAGCACGGATAAAGAGGTGAGAATAAAAAGAGGACTTTTTATGATACATAATTTTTGTAAAAGCATCTGTCAATCTCCTGGTTTGCCAAGACGGAGTTGGAGCAAAACACAGTGGTGATGGCCGCAACTCCTCGTGGACAATGAGTTGCGAAGGTATAGTATAAATAATATTTATTTTCAATCTTTTAATGAAGTATTGTTTGGTTTTCAGACTCGTATTTGGTGAAAAATAGGATCTCGATTTTAAAGGCATTATGACAAAGAACGAGAGGCAAAAAATGGCTCTCTACGCACTTGAATTTGAAAATTCTTCATTTAACTTTTGGGCCCCATCTCTTTTTTGGGTTTTCACCCCTTTCGTTTAGAAATGAGGGGTTTTATTTCAATGAGCGAGATGGGGTCTGATACTTCTTAGGTTTGTGATTTTATGATTTGAGCAGCGATTTCAATAAACCCTTGGCCACCTTCTTGAGTTGTAACATAAGTTGGAGGTGACTGTAACTGCGATATAAAATTCTTAATATTAGCAACGCCAAAGGAGTGAGGGAAAAAAGCAAACATAGGTTCATCATTGGGAGAATCGCCAGAAAATCCAGCTTTTATTTTGGCATCATCGGCAGAACAGTTCCATTCTTGTTCGAGATATTTTAAAACCATGACGAGTTTATTATAATCGCCAAACCACCCGTTCACATGGATGGAGCTTGCTTTAGCCTGAGCTCCATGCTTATGAAACACAGAGATAATTTTTTGAACACTCGCAGTGTCGAGAGCAGGGATATCTTCGCAAAAATCAATCGCAAGATCAAAAAGTCGGCAGAATTGGTCGGAGGCGAGAGCTGTGCCCGGGATGGTGGTCAGAATTTCATCTTGAATAGAGTCCAGTCGTTTTTGATTCTCTTTTCGTGTCTTTTCATCAACAAAAAAATGGCGATGCATTTTTTGTTTAAAATAACGAAAGTAAAAGGCTCCATTTTCCCCGATCACTCCCTGGACTGGCCAAAATCGTGCGATCATTTCGCACCATCCAGCCGGTCGTCCTGTGACAGGAATCACATGGATTCCGTGATCCGCTAAGTTCCAAAGTGAAGCATAGGCGGCAGGGTGTAATTGGCCATTGTTGGTCAAGGTATCATCAATATCAGTGAATAAAAATTGAATGGGTTGATTAAAGTTTTGGATGGGTTTCATAGTGGCTCCTTGATTTTGACGCCGCAGTACACATAAATTCAACTTGCGAAATATTTAAGAAGGTTTCATTTTGAGAAGAGTGTTGTCAACGATATAAGTTTCTTCTTGAGAAACTCCAGAGAGTCCTTATAAACGGTTTTGATTGAAATGAGAAGAGGATGGCTAAAAAGAGCGCAAATAAAAAATTAAACACGACAGGTGGGGGATCAAAACTCGTGATCGTTGAGTCTCCTACAAAGGCAAAAACAATCAGAAAGTTTTTAGGGAAGGACTTTATTGTAGAGTCATGTATGGGGCATGTGCGCGATCTTCCTCAATCAGCCAAGGATATTCCGGAGAAGTTTAAAAAAGAAAAATGGTCTCATTTAGGAGTGAATGTCGATAAGTCCTTTGAACCTATTTATTGTGTTCCCAACAATAAAACTAAAGTCGTGCGTGAATTGAAAAATCAACTGGAAAAAGCCAATGAACTTTACCTCGCGACGGATGAAGACCGAGAAGGGGAATCCATCAGCTGGCATTTGGTGGAGGTTTTAAAGCCAAAGGTTCCAGTGAAGCGAATGGTGTTTCATGAGATTACGAAAAATGCCATTGAACGTTCTTTGAAAGAAACGCGAGAAATTGATTATAATTTAGTGCGGGCTCAAGAAGCTCGGAGGATCCTCGATCGTCTTGTTGGATACACGATTTCTCCATTGGTGTGGAAGAAGGTGGCTTATGGCCTTTCGGCAGGGCGCGTGCAGTCTGTCGCTGTCAGACTGATCGTGGAACGAGAACGACAACGAATTAAATTCAAAAAAGCCATTTATTGGGGATTAACAGCGGATTTAAAAAAAGAACAAAGTGATTTTGAAGCCAGCTTTTACACTTATCAAGGACTTCGGGTGGCTACAGGAAAAGATTTTGATGGTCACACTGGCCAGCTTAATCCGGGTAAAGATATCTTCTTGCTGGGAGAAGAAAAGGCGAAGTCCCTCGCTCAGGAATTAAAAGGTCAAAATTGGAAGGTGCAAGAGGTGACCGAAAAGCCTGTCTCTCGAAGACCCGCACCTCCTTTCATTACTTCTACTTTGCAGCAAGAAGCCAACCGTAAGTTGGGTTTAAGTTCCCGTGAGACGATGCAAGTCGCGCAAAAGCTATACGAACAGGGTTTTATTACTTACATGCGTACAGACTCCACCTTTTTATCCAATGAAGCCATAGTGGCTGCACGCAGTTGTATTCAAAGTAAGTATGGTCAGGAATATTTACCTGCTCAACCTATTAACTATGCCGCCAAGAAAGTAAAGGGAGCTCAAGAGGCTCACGAGGCCATTCGTCCTGCGGGACAATCCTTTATCGCTCCCGATGAGACAGGATTGGATGGCCTTTTATTTCGTCTTTATGATTTGATCTGGAAAAGGACCGTTGCCAGTCAGATGACAGAGGCTAAACAAAAACAATTGCAAGTTAAAATTTCCGTGGGAGATGCCGTTTTTAGTGCTTCAGGGATGACGATTGAATTTCCAGGCTTTTTAAGAGCCTATGTGGAAGGATCCGATGATCCAGACGCTGAGTTGGCAGAACGAGAAGTTCGCTTACCTCCCTTGAAAGTGGGTGACGTGTTAGCCTGTCATCAAGTTCACGCAGCGGAGCATGAGACCAAGCCTCCCGCACGTTATACAGAAGCGAGTTTAGTTCAAACAATGGAAAAAGAAGGAATTGGCCGCCCCTCTACTTATGCTTCTGTCATCGGAACGATCATGGATCGTGGTTATGTGCGAAAGTTGGGCGGTGCGCTTGTTCCTACGTTTACGGCCATGGTGGTTTCAAAACTGCTAGAACAATATCTCCATGAGTATGTGGATTTGGGTTTTACCGCTGATATGGAAAAATCCTTAGATACAATTGCAGAGGGAGATTTGGAGTCGCTGAAATATTTAGATTCCATTTATTTTGGAAAAAAGGGTTTAAAGGCTCAAGTTGAAACCCAAGCTGAAAAAATTGATCCAGAAGAAGCTCGATCGGTGTCATTGGAAGGGCTGCCTCAATACTCCTTTAAAGTGGGTCGATACGGTGCTTATGTAGAAACGAAGAAAAATGGGGAAGTCTTGAGTGCTTCCATTCCTGAAAAAGAAGCTCCGGCGGATATCACTTCAGAGCTTGTGGAGAAGTGGATTGAACAAAAACAAAAGGGCGCGGACAGTCTTGGTAAAGATCCTCAGACCAACCAAAATGTTTATGTCTTAACCGGTCGCTTTGGTCCTTATGTTCAATTAGGTGAAAATGATGGGGCCGAAGCTAAACCAAAAAGAGTTTCATTGCCGCCCTCTTTGGATCCTTCACAGGTGCAATTGAATCAAGCTCTTGATTTATTGAGCCTACCAAAGTCTTTAGGTTTACATCCGAAAATCAAGAAAGAAATAAAAGTGGGGCTTGGTCGCTTTGGTCCTTATGTTGTTTGTGATGGTGATTTTCGCTCTGTCCCTAAGGGAGAAGATTTTCTAACGGTCACTTTGGATCGCGCGATCGAGTTACTGGATCAACCTAAAAAGGGACGGAGAGGCTCGCAGATTTTGAAAGAGTTAGGCGAGCATCCTAAGACCAAAGAGCCAATTCAACTGGTGCAAGGACCCTATGGACCCTACTTAAAAGTGGGCAAAAAAAACCAATCACTTCCCGAGGGAATGACGCCGGAGCAAGTGAGTTTTGAAAAGGCTTTGGAAATTGTGGGTGCGGCTTCTGAATCTTCAAGTTCTAAAACCATCAATTCCAAAGGGACAAGCTCCAGAGCGGTAAGCTCTAAAGCAGCCAGTACAAAAAAAGGCAAAAAACTTGATGTGCCCAAAAAGAGTGCAAAAGGAGTTAAGAAGTCCAGCTCCAAGCAGGATCTTCGACGTAATCCCTAGCGCTTTTTTATTCCGCTACAAAGATAAATTGAGAATATTAGAACCTATCTTTTCAATAACCTATGGCCTCTTTGAAAAAGTGCTGTTATCCTGATTCAGCATAAAGGGGTTAGCATGAATTTTTTTCGTTCAATCACGAGTGTTTATATCTTAATTCTGTTTAGTGGTTTCTCGGTTCAAGCGCAATTGCTGGATGAGGGACTGAATTGTAAATTTCTCTATCCTATTGAAAAAGCTTATTTAGAACAGCACATATCCATTCATGACGCGGATTCTAAAATTAGAGATCAGCTCATTGAGCAGTACATCAAAAGGATGGACCCTACGAAGGTTTTTTTCACGCAAGCGGATGTGGATTACGTTCGTCAGCAAATGAGTAAGGTTTTGGAGTTGGTTAAAGAAGGCAATTGCACCTTTTTGGATAATATTCAAAAGCGCTATATTGAGCGGGTCAAAGAACGAGTTGAATTCGCTAAAAAATTATTGAGCGACAAAAAATTCAAAGTGGATTCCACTATTGAATTTGAGTTTGATCCTGACAAGCGCCCCTATGGCAAAACGGATAAAGAAATTCATGAGTTTTTGAAAAAACACATCCATTTTCAAGTGGCTAACTATCTTATTACCGATATAAAAATCGATGAAGCCACTGGAAACGTAATTCGCAATTACGAACGGCTTTTGAAACGCACACAAGAGAAAAAAAGGAATGATATTTTTGCGGATTATTTGGATAGCTTTGCTCGAGCTCTTGATCCGCATTCCAGCTTCTTTTCACGCGAAGTGGAAGAAGATTTTGATATACAAATGAGTTTAAGTTTGGAAGGCATCGGAGCGACGCTGAGTTCTCAGGATGGCTTCACCGTGGTAGAAGCCCTCGTTCCGGGGGGAGCTGCTGCGCGTTCTGGTTTAATTCAACCTCAGGATAAAATCATCGCTGTGGGACAGGGAGAGGCCGGAAAACTTGAGAATGTTATTGAGTTCGAGCTTCGTGATGTGGTTTCACGGATCCGCGGCAAGAAGGGAACTAAAGTTAAATTACTGATTCTTCGCAAAGTGGGAGACAAAAAAGAGAAATTTGAAGTCACTTTAGTTCGCGATAAGATCAAACTCGAAGACGAAGCTGCCAATATTTATTACGTGGATAGAGTCATCGATGGAAAGAAGAAAGTGTTAGGAGTGATCAATCTTCCTTCTTTTTATGCAGGCGGAGGACGCTCCAGTGCAGCCGATATGAAGAAGCTTTTGGTTGCGGCTAATCAAAAGAAAGTGGATGGAGTGGTTTTAGACCTTTCCAGCAATGGAGGCGGCAGCTTGGAAGATGCTGTCAAGATCGCGGGGTTATTTTTTAAAACAGGAAACGTTGTGAAACAATCTTCTCGTGATCGCTCTCGAGGTGAGATCGCTTTGGCTGATGCAGATGCAGCCGTTGATTACGTTGGTCCTCTTGTGGTCTTGATCACGCGTATTAGCGCCAGTGCTTCAGAGATCGTAGCAGGAACGTTACAGGATTACAAAAGAGCGGTTGTAGTCGGAGGAGATCATACCTTTGGGAAGGGCAGTGTTCAAACAGTGGTGAGGATTCCTCAAGATCTCGGTGCTTTAAAGGTGACAATAGGAATGTTTTTTATTCCTGGTGGCAATAGTACGCAACATCGGGGTGTGGAAGCGGATGTTCAATGGCCAAATGTTTGGAACAATGAAGAGATTGGAGAAAAAACTCTTGATTATTCCCTCCCTCCTAAAAAGATAACTAGTTTTCTCTCCCCAGATGCTTTTGTTAAAGAAGGGGTGGGAGCATGGACTCCTATTGATTCTAAATGGATTTCAACATTGAAAGAAAAGTCAGCCGAGAGAGTAAAGGGCGATGCCGAGTTTAAAAAAGTGCAAGAGGATTTGGCGAAGGCTCAAAAAACAGGGAAGGTGATTAAGATCGCCGAAATTTTAAAAGATAAAGATGCAACGGCTGAGAAGCAAAAAAAGGCTAAAGCGACGAAAGTGGCGACAAAGCAAGAGCGTGAAAAAGAGTATTTAGGACGAGTTGATATCAAGGAATCCTTGAACGTTCTCACGGATTTGGTGACGTTGTCAGGTCAATCGAAATAGGGAGTTTTTTATGATGGGAATAAAAATTTCAAATATGATTACTGAAGAAAAAATTCAGAAAAGAACTCAGGAAATCGGGACAGCCCTCAGTGAAAAATTTAAAGATGATACCAGCCCTTTGGTAGTCATTTCCGTTTTAAAAGGTTCCTTTATTTTTTATTCTGATTTAATTCGACAGATTGATCTTGATTTTGGTTGTGAGTTTTTAGGAGTGGCATCTTACCATGCCAATGTTAAATCCAGTGGAGAGGTCAAGATGACTCTTGATCTAGCCACGCCTATCGAAGGAAAAAACGTGGTTTTGGTCGAAGATATCGTTGATACAGGCTTAACCATGCAGTATCTGCTGAGTTATTTAAAAGCCCGTCACCCAAAGTCCATTACTACAGTCACTCTTCTTCACAAACCAGAGGCAACGCAAGTTCAATGTCCCCTCGACTATATTGGGTTCAGTATTAGCAATGAATTTGTCGTTGGCTATGGGCTTGATTACCAAGGTTACTTCCGAAATCTCCCATACATTGGAAAAATCGAAAATTTAAATTAGTCAGTATTGCTCCATTGGAAAAAAATTCGCAATGAATAAAAAGAGCCAATGGGTCCAACTTGGAAGGACGGTGCTAGCGCTCTTTGCGCAAGCACCTCTCACCACATCCAGATATTAATCCTTTGGCTTCGCAGTGATGTCTTTAATATTTGCTTTAGATAAGAGATATTCAACCACCTTGTCTTCTGTGATCTTGTGAGCAAGGCGATTCATGGAGTCTTCTTTTTGATAATGCTCTTTGATTCGAGCAATATCAATTCCAGTTTGTTTAGCATACTCTTCAAATTTGAGATCAACATCTGATTGGCTCGCATTTAAACTATGTTTGCTGGCAATGGCATTGATAATGTAAGCTGCCTGAATCATTTCTTTGGCTGAGTTTTCAAAATCTTGATCCCATTTCGTGCGGTATTCTTCAAACTCTTTTTCACCCATATTTTCTTGAGCCATTTTTTTCTTGGTATCTTCAATCAGAAGATTTTTTTGTTCGGCAATTAAAAATTTGGGGACTTCAACAGGGTTAAGCGTAATTAATTTTTTGAGCAATAACTCTTTCAAAGTTTCTTCTGTCTTTTGTTTTTGGCGCTCTTCGAGATCATCCAAAATATTTTTCTTAAGATCTTCGAGAGTTCCGGTACCACCAGTGATGGTTCTAATAAATTCGTCATTGAGTTCTGGAAAAACTTTTTTACTTAATTTTTTCAGGCTGATCTCAAAGGTAACGTCTTTATTGGATAAATCGGCATGATAGTTTTCAGGAAACTTTAAATTCAAGGTTTTGGACTCTCCGACTCTCATGCCGACAATGCCCTCTTCAAAGCCAGTAATAAAGCTTTTTGAACCGAGCTCAAGGGGGTGATTGGTGCCGTCACCGCGCTCGAGAGGTTGACCATCGACAAACCCTTTGAAATCAATTTCTGCAATATCACCGATTTCAGCGGGTCGAGACTCTGTGACTTCTTCTTGTGTTGAACGTGATTTTCGGATGTTTTCTAAGATGGTGTCGGCTTCTTGGGGTTCTACTTTAAAGACCGTTCTTTCCAGCTCTAAACCTTCATACAATTGAAGTTCGACTTCAGGTATGATCTCGAACTGAGCTGAAAAAGAAAAGTTATTTCCGTCCGTAAGATCATCAAATTCAAATTCAGGATAGCTTACAGGGTTTAATTGATGCTCTTGCAAGCCAGAACTGTAACCCATTTTAAGAAGCTCTTGCAGAACATCATTTTTAACTCGATCTGAGTAAAGGGTTTTAATCATCGTCAAAGGAGCTTTTCCTTTTCTAAAGCCCTTGAGCTCGACATTTTTTTGCACGTTTTCAAAAAAACGATTGAAGGTGGTTGTCACTAAGTGGGCAGGAACTTCGACATTCAGTTTACGTTCAAGATTTGAGAGTTTTTCCATCTGAGTTTTCATTAATTCAATTCTCCTTAGATAATGGGACATCAAGGGGCCATAGACCAAAACTGCAACAATGAAAAAACAGGTGTGGGCCTCTTAATCTTTTAATGAGCGGTCGATCCTAGAAGAGTCCTACTTGAAAATCAACTAAATACTTGGTATCGCTACGGGGTTGTGGGGTTTTTGATTGGATTTTTTACACACAGATGCAACAGACGGGTGCATGTCGTGTATAGAGTTGTTACTATCGAATTGATTTTAGTGGAGTCACTGCGACAATAACTCCAGAAAGGGCCGGCCTCTTGAAGCATGAAGAAAAACAGCAGCAGAAAATTATTTTTGTGACAGGTAAGGGAGGCGTGGGTAAGTCGATCTTTGCCCTCGCTTTAGCGCAGAAGTATTCTCAAGGGCAAAAAGTTCTCTTGGTGGAGCTGGGACTGCATAGTTTTTATTCTGATTTTTTAGGAGTCTCCGTTGAGTATCAGCCCACCCCTTTATCGAAAAATCTGGATATCGCTCTTTGGTCTGGAGCCGAATGCCTCAAAGAGTATGCGCTTCATCTTTTAAAAGCAGAAAGTCTTTACAAGCTTTTCTTTGAAAATCGAATCAGTCGAGCCCTTATTGATGTTGCACCCGCTCTGTCAGAGTTAGCCATTCTAGGAAAGGCAACAAGTGGTATTCGCCAGGTCGGTCCTGAACTTTCATATGATGTTATCATCGTGGATGCCTATGCAACAGGACATTTTATGGCTTTATTGAGAGCACCTCGAGGAATGAATGAATCCATTCAGTTTGGCCCTATGGCCGAACAAACTCGTACCATCTTAAAAACGATTCGGGACCCTCAAATTTGTGAGTACGCCATTGTGACCTTACCAGAGGAGTTGCCTGCCGTAGAAGCTGAGGAGTTGCATCAGGCGCTTGTTTCTGAAGTTGGTCTTAATGCCCGGATTTATTGTAACAAAGTGTGGCCTCAGGCGGAGATTTTAAAACTTAAAAAAGAGAGTGGAACGGCGGGCGTGCGGGTTTCTGATGCTGAAATGAATTTTGTTCAAGAATTGGAGTCCTTGGTGGAGCGGCAACAAGTGTGGATTCAGTATTTAAAACAACGTGATTCGAATATGAAGCTGATTCCCATGGTTTTTAGTTCTGAGCCCCGTCAGATCGTCACTGAAGTAGGGAAAAGTCTACTATGATAGATTCACATACAAAAATTCTGGTTTGTATAGGTAGCGGAGGTGTGGGCAAGACAACGATTGCGGCCTCTTTCGGCGTGTGGGGTGCTCTTCAGGGAAAAAAAGTTCTGGTGTTAACGGTTGATCCAGCAAAAAGATTGGCTACGACGTTTGGGCTGAAGGCCGATGGTTTAGAGCAGAGGATTCCTTTTCCAGAGGCTCAGGGAGAGTTGTGGGCCAGTGTTCTTAATTCAAAGCAGATTTTTGATGATTTTGTTCAAAAGGCTACAGAAAAGGGAGCGGATACCAGTTTTATTATGAAAAACAAACTGTACCAGCAACTCTCTACAACCTTGAGTGGATCCCAAGAGTTTACAGCGTTGGAAAAGTTATATTCAGCTTATGAAAGCCAAAAATATGATTTGATTATTCTCGATACGCCTCCAACCAAGCATGCGATTGATTTTTTCAAGGCTCCTCAAAAAATTTCCAACTTATTCAGTGAGTCCATTGCAAAATGGTTTAAGCAATCCAAAGCCAACCACTGGGCTCAAACTTTTATTCAGATGGGCACCCAGAAAGCTTTGGATATTTTACAAACTTTAACAGGTTCGGAGTTTGTCTCTGAGTTGCGTGATTTTTTCTCTAGCATTGAAACGTGGCAAGCACGTCTTGAGAGTCGAGCTAAGAAGATCAATGATCTTTTGCTTTCGAAGGAAACCGCATTCAATCTGATCACTGCTTTCGACTCTGCGAAAATTGAAGAAGCAAAAGTATTTGCAGATCTTATGAGAAAAAGCGGTTATCAGCTTAAGATATTGACCATTAATCGTTCTTTCCCCAATTGGTTGCCAAAACCCTTTAATACCAATACGGGGATTGATCAATTTTGTATCAAGCTCAACCTGTATTACGAGGGAAGATTAAACTCTTTTAATTTAATGACACGCGCTATTAAGGAGTTGGATATTTTAATGTTACCAGAGTATGATCATGATATTGCTGATTTGGAAGGTCTCAAACAATTGGTCAATGATTACAAGTGGGTTAAGAATACCAAGTGAGTCGACGCTGCCAAACTGAAAAAACTCATTAATAAGAATCAAAGAGAAGAAAATAGAGAGGCTAAGAAGCAATGAATTGGACATGGATTTCTTTTTTTTTCAAAGGATGTTGTCTTATTGTTTACATGCTCTTCAGTATTTCTTGCGGTTCTTTATCAACAGTGCCGCAAGAAAAGGGTGCGACCTTAAAAGAAAAGTATGCTCAAGAAGAAAATCAATTAAACTCATTTGAATCTTTACTGACCGCAAAGCAATACTCAGCTCTCAATGATGCTCTTTATGATTATTTTAAAACTACGCCTCAGCCCCAGCATTGGTACGCTTTCATGTTTTATTATGGCTTGGCGAAAGAGGGTTTAGAAGACTGGAGCGGAGCGCTTTTCATTTACCAGCAAATTGTTGATCGTTCTTTCAATCGAGAAATGGAGTTTGTAGCCCTGGCGTTTTATAGGAGAGCCTATTGCTATGAGGTCTTGTTTGAAAATGAGAAAGCGCTGGCGTCTTTGACTGATGCGGGCAGGTTGAAGGTTTATTTGCCTATGGAAATCACTTTGGCGGAAATTCCTGCTCGCATGGCTTCATTGCACGCGAGACTTCGACAGACTACGGTCGCGGATGCCTTCACTCGTCGAGCTGAACGTGGCATTCAGCGACTCAGGGCTTTGAGAAAAAGAGAGGATACAGAGTGGATCGGAAAATCTTTGGTAAAAATGGGATCGGTTTCCTTAGCTCAGGTGGATGAAGAGAGTTTTCGTCAAAATGTCATGACTTTAATGAGAAACCAACGTTATTTGATCCAAGCCATAGAGTTAAAGCATCCCGTGTGGAGCGTTGAGGCTCAAAAAACACTCCTTTCTGTTTACGGTCATTTATGGAGTTTTATCTTGAATTACAGAGTCTCCACTTCCGTTGATTGGGAGTTAGACCAATTGAGTGAGTCCAATAAAAAAACCGAATTCATTGCTCTTTATTTGGAGTCGCTCGAAAAATTGAAGAACTTTGAAGCTCCTGGTGAAAGCTCCGCTTTTTTACAAACAGTTTCTCTATACAAACAAATAAAAATTATTGAAAGCCAGGCTTTGAGTTTGCTAACCGAAGAAATGCTTAAAAAGCCTTGGGATGAACCGTTGAAGTATCCCGACCGACTTCCGAGCTCAGTCAGAGACGTTGATGGTGCATTTGAAAGTGATGAGAGTAGCGTGTCTCAGTCGGTTCGTAGGCAAAAAACAGAAAATCATGAGGACCTAAAAACACCAAAAAAACTTGATCGAGAAGAGTTTATTTTGGATGGCAACGATGAATTAGAGCTTAAAGATCAATTTATTCGCAGGCCTCTTCCCAAGAAGAAAGTTCGTTAATGAGGAGTCATGGTATGTCGCACCTTTTGGTTCATCAAAAAATTTGTCTCCATTATGGGGAATTAATTGATTGGTACAAAAAAATAACGGCGCAATTCCCGTTTCCTATTTATTCTAGTTATGACGTGAGGGACGCCGGTTATAAATTAGGAATTGTGGACGCGAATATTTTTCCGGCTGGATTCAATAATATTTGTCCAACGGATTTGGATGAAGGCCCTAAGCTGTTTAAAAATTATTTGGTCAAACACTACCGTTCTGTTCCTCAAAAAGTCCTTCTCGTCGCGGAAGAACACACGCACAATTCTTATTATTGGGAAAATATCATTACCATCAAAGATCAACTGGAAAAAGCGGGTTGTGATGTGCTGGTTGGAATTGCTCAAGAACTTACTGAACCTTTGGAGTTAGAATCCGCCAGCGGGAAAAAAATCCAAGTTCATTCCGCTTTTTTGGAAAACCCCACGATCAAAGAGTTTAACCCCGAGTTCATTGTCAGTAATAACGACTTTTCAGACTCAAAGGAGCAGTGGGCAAAAGGTGTCACTCTTCCCATTAATCCTCCTCGAGAATTAGGGTGGTATCAGCGTAAGAAAAGCCATTTTTTCAAATTCTATAATCAATTGGTTCAAGAGTTTTGCCGAATCGCTGACATTGATCCCTTTTTGCTTCAGGTGCAAACAGAAGAGTTCACGCACTTTGATATTAAGGATGATCAAAGCGTGAATCGTGTTGCAGAGCGAGTGGATGTTATGATTGCGTCTCTTCAAGAGGAGTATTCAAAAAGAGGAATTACACAAGATCCCTTTATTTATGTGAAAAACAATTCCGGAACCTATGGCTTAGGGGTCATTAAGGTCAATTCAGGAGAAGAGTTTAAATCTTTGAACTATAAGGCCAGAAAAAAAATGAAAGCAGCGAAAGGCGGAAGGGATGTGGACGCGGTGGTGATTCAGGAGGGGATTCCCTCTGTGATCAAAGCCGATGACGGCGCCACAGCAGAGCCCGTGATTTATATGGTGGGTTGCCAGTTAGCCGGAGGATTTTTTAGGACCCACCGCGAGAAATCAGAAAGTGAAAGTCTCAATAGTCCTGGGGCTGTTTATAAGAGAATGTGTATTGCTGACCTATCCATTCGTTTGAGTGAATGTCCCTTTGAGAATGTTTATGGATGGATTTCAAAGCTCGCTTTGTTGGCCATAGCCCATGAGGGGCAAGAACTCCATGTGCATTTTAAAGATTATGAACTGGGTTCTTGCCTTGGGAGCGAAGCCTAAAAGGACCTTCGTTCTTTCCATGTCTGGACTTCTTTAGGGGTCCATAAATAATCAGGGTGGGCGGCATAGAGTCGAAAATGCCGGCAGCTCTCTGTTCCATTGGGATTGATCATCGGAAGGTATCTATTTTGATTGGTCTCTTTTTGGTAGAGAGTGAGCTGATTTGTCGCCATCGATCGTGATTTAGCTCCTAGTTTTGTTCTCTTTCCATGAGTAAAAAAGTAAGGAAGAACATTTCGCGAATATTTTTTGCTTTTTTCGTGGAGTACGTATTTTTGAACATAGTTTTGTGGGTTCGTTACGATTTGAGTCGCCAGTTGAACAGATTCAGTAAAAACATCGGAGTTCAGCCTGGGACAGAGAGCCTTGTGTTGAGCATCATCCATCGTTGATGAAGATGCTCCAGCAATCGCAACGGAAAATGTCTCTGGATATCCCAGTCGAGAGAGTTGTGGAATCCATCGTTGCGGGTTAATCAACATCGTTTTTGCAACTTTCCATACGGAAAACTGATCGGCCTTTGAAACGATTTTGGCAGGCGTGAGCATTTCTGATAGAAAAGGATATTGAATGATTTCATTATTGCGGCTGAAGTCTCGAATGGCTCCTTTATAGTCGCTTGCTTTGGGCGTGGAGGAGTAATTCTTGGATTTTGGATTGCTTTCCCATGGAGCGTTCGGCAAGGTTTGAAATAAATTAATGCGTCTGTTTTCTTTGTCTACAGCGAGGGTTCTGCTGGCTATGACGAGGCCAATAGGTTGGAGTTGGTTGTATTTAATGGGTCTTGATCTGGAATTATCATATTTTTGGCAAGATTCTGCTTCTGAATAAAGCGTACGAGCCACTCCATCGATGGTTTTTTCGATGGCTGTTCCTTCTTGTCTTTGCCAAACGTAATGATCAAAAGCATTGCTATAGGCACGATTTTGATTCGCAAGATATTTATGAATTTTTGAAGCATCCGTTTTTTCATTGCGAGATCCTTTGCTTCTTAGTGCTTCATACAGCAAAGCTTCTGAGTACTTCTTGTTCAGTGGCATCCATCTTTTCACCATAGAGGAATCAATATCATCGACAGAAAATAAAAAATCTTCGATGGATCGACTGAACAGAGATTGAAGCATTTTTTGAGCCGCAGGATAAGCATCAAAAGCTTTAGGATAGGGGAGTTTCAAGAGGGGTGGAAGTAAAGACTTCCATGTTTGAGGCCTTGATTCTGACTTAGTATTGAATTCGCTGTCAGAAAATAAAAAGCCCGAACGAATTTTTTTCCCGTTTTCTAAAGTTAAAATAGGAGAAGAATCATAGATTTTTTCCAAAAGAGGAAGCACTTCAGGAATCGAAAAAAAGTAGTCAATCAAGTTTCTCCATTGCTCGACACCTGTTTTAGATAAGAAATCCACATCAATGGCCGCGTTTTGGATGAATTGATAGACTTCAAAAATTGACTTGCGGTGGTTGTAAGAGGATGTATTGAAGTAGGTATAAATTCTTTTGAATTTTGCTTCTAAATCACGAGATCGGGAAGTGTCTTCGTGCCCTAAGAATCTATAAAAACGAATGAGGAGACTGTCCATTTCTTCTAGATTGTTTTCTTGTAATTGTAGAAGCAGGGTGTGCCCGACATTTCCTTTTAAATAAGATTCAAATTCAGCGATGGTTGTTTCGCTTGTGGGATCATTTATTTGATAAATATCCCATAAGAGATCAAATATATTCTTAGTTGCAGCAAGATGATAAATGAATTTTACAGTGTCATAATTCCACGTTAGAAGTTCTGGGTTTGAATTCAAAGCAAAAGATTTAATGGAGGCCATGGCTCCTGCAGCTCTTTGGTATTGCTTAATTTCTTTATTGAATTGTTCTTTTGATGTTAGGCACTGGCCATATTGAAAATCAGAGGCTAAGGAGAACGAAGGGGTGAGGGCTGGCAATAACAAAAAGGTTGCTAGTAAAGTTATGAAGTGTTGTTGCATCAATTTCGGCATTCAGCAAGATCTCCTTTATGTTAAGAGACTTTTTAAGTCTCTATCTGTTGAACTCAATCCGGATGGGGATTTTCATTCGTTTTTAAAAGAGTAATTTTATTAACTACGTGATTAGAAATAATCTAATTTTGACTTTATGTAAACTGTTATTATTTATACAGTTTAGTCTCGAAACTTACAAATATGGGCACTTTCTTTTTATGATTTGGATGTTTTATCGTGTTTTCAGCGTATGTTGATTGAGAGGTTCTAAAATCTTTTATTGAGAGTGAACTTTTTGTTGAGAAAGTTCAAAAATTTAGTCAGAATGGCAAAAATTGTCATTCGAGTGGGCGATGATGAGGAAGGCTGATGTGGTGAGTGAAAGTATTATTCCTGATGACCAGATTTCATTTCTGAAAGGGAAGCTGGGTTTTCTGGCAGTTTTTTCTATTTTTGGATTATGGGTGGGATTGATTTCTTCTCAAAGTCTTATGGATCTTTTTATCATACTCACTTCTTTTCTAAGTCTGCTTCTTCTTTTGAAGACTAAAAAAGGGAGACTTTTGAATCAAATTTCAAAACCTATTTATGTTTCTATTTTATGGGTATTGATTTTATTACTGGGATTTTATGCTCAAGCAGAAAAAGGAGCTTCAGTTCAAGTTCTGTTGGGTGATTTTGTTTGGATTCTGCATTTACCGTTATGGTTTTATTTATGGCATTTTTTGCGGGTTGATGTTCGTTGGGCTTATTCTGCACTGTGGATTTTATTGATAGGATCTTTGTTTGCTGTAATGGTTTACTTTATCGGTTTTGATCCTCTTCATCAAACTTGGTCTGACCGCGCCCAAAACCTCTCTGTTTTTTGGCGATCAGGAGGTTTATTTTCAAATGCCATGGCCCTTGCTCAATCTTATGGTCCATTAGCGATGATTTTGCTGCCGCTGTCCTTATTTTATCTTTATCGAGGGATTCAGGCCTTTTCTTTTTGGGATTCTAGAAAAGAAAAACCCAAAAAAAAGCAAGAGGCTTCAAAATTATTGCGACAATTTTTTCCAAGTCGGCTTTCTTGGTTGTTACCATTGACTTTTTTCCTGACTTCCTTAGCCGTGGTTTTTACTTTTACCAGAGGCGTTTGGCTTGCGATGACATTGTCATCGCTTCTGGGGGGCTTTATGTTAAGTCGTCGATGGGGTTTCACTTTCTTGTTTGGTTTTTTTATTGCTGGTTTTGTTTTAATGATGGCTTGGCCTAAGTTTCAAGAAAGAGCTTTTCAGGTTTTTAATACTGAAAAGAGCTACGACTCGGAGAGAGTGGTCTTATGGAAGACCAATTGGTTTATTTTTAAAGAGAGTCCATGGTTGGGGATTGGTTATGGGGAAAATAAAAGACGTTTGAGAGAGTTTTACGATCGACTGCATGTGCCTGAGGGACAATTTGAAGGGCATGCTCATAATCAATTTTTACATTTTTTGGCGGGCACGGGTCTTCTTGGCTTATTGTTTTATTTAGGCTGGTGTTTCTATTTTTTAAAAATCAATTATCAAATTTATAAGCGCCTTGAAATTGAAAGTGGGGTGAGCAGAGACGCTTCAATTGCAAATCCAACCGCAGATGCAACATCAACACTTACTCCCGTTTCTGTTAACAAAGAGCTTTCACTTTTTTTCTTAGGGTTGTTTTTAGCACAAATTTCTTTTCATATTGGCTCTTTGACGGAATCTAATTTTATTATCGCAAAAAATCGAATGTTGTTAGTGGGCCTCTGGAGTTTTATTCTGTATTTTTATCATTCTCATTCATCGAAATCTTCTTTATCGACGACATAAATATCGTCGAAGTTGATCCGCCCAAAATTCTTCTCTGCAGGATTTGTTTCAACTCCTCAGTTGCTTGTATGGTCGATTGTATCTTGTTGTTCCTATTTTCGGGTCATCTTCTTTAGCAAGGTCACTAAGCTTAGTTTTGATGTGGCGATGGATTTAGAGGATAAAATCCTAAAATGAATTGAGCTACAAAAGAAAATGGGAATTCACTTGTCATAGAGATTGAAACTTTTTAACTTAGATGCAGTATGGAATATCAATTAACCACATCTGTTCAGTATTTAAAAGGAGTTGGGCCACAACTTGGGGCACGACTCGAGAATTGGGGCGTTTGCACTCTAGAAGATTTAGTGCAAAATATTCCTCGCACCTATCAAAATTGGAAACGGGTTGAAGGACTGGGGTCTATTAAAGACGGTGATTCGGTGGTACTTCCTGCGACTTTGCTTTTGCTGCGTCGTTTTCGGCGAGGTTATCAGACCGCCTTTGAATTGGTTTTGGAAGATTCCGCAGGATGTCGGTTTCAGGTCAAATTTTTTCGCCAACCGTATCATGGGTATTTTGATCGTTTTCGATGTCCGCAAAAAGTGTGGGTCGTGGGAAAACCTCAGGTGTTGAAAAATAAAATTGAATTTCATCATCCCGATTTACTCGATGAATCTGAAAACCTTGAGAATCAGGATCAACTGGTTCCTGTTTATACCGAAACTAATGGTCTTAATTCACGAAAACTCAATCAACTTGTGGATCAATGCTTTCGGCTTTTAGAGCGTCCACAAGTTTGGGAGGCTCTCGAATATTTTCCATCTGTTCTTTGTCAAAAGTATTGTTTGATTTCTCGCAAAGAAGCTCTCAAGCTCTTGCATTTTCCCTCATTGAATTTGCAAAAAGAGTATGGAACACGAAGAACTCCAGGGCATCGCCGCCTTATTTTTGAAGAATTTTTTTGGATGGAGTTTTCTCTGGCTTTGAAAAAACAATCCTATGCTCAAGAAAAATCGCTTTCTTTGCAAGGGAAGGGAGAGCTGAGGGATCGTTTAAGAGCAACACTTCCTTTTCAACTGACTCAGGATCAAGAAAAAGCAATTCAAGAAATAGCTCTGGATCTTCAAAAAAACACGGCAATGAACCGTCTTCTCCAAGGAGATGTGGGAAGTGGCAAAACAATTGTGATGTTTTTTGCCCTTTTGCAGGCGATTGAAGCGGGAGCCCAGGTGGCTTTGATGGCTCCTACTGAGATTTTAAGTGAGCAGCATTTTCAAAATGCAAAAAAACTTTTTTCGGCTTTGCCTTCGGTGAGAATGGCTTTTTTGACTTCTAAAACCAAATCAGAAGAAAAAAAACGAATTCTTGCGAATCTTGAGGGTGGGCTGATTGATTTGTTGATCGGTACTCATTCTTTAATTGAAGATCAAGTTCAATTTTCAAAATTAGGTTTGATTTTAATTGATGAACAACATCGATTTGGAGTGGCCCAACGCCATCGATTGCAGTCAAAAGGATTAGGGCCTCACCGCTTATTAGTCACAGCCACACCCATTCCTCGCACTTTGGCTATGACGGCCTTTGGTGATTTAGAGGTGAGTGTTTTGAGGCAAAAACCTCCAGGGAGAACACCCATTACCAGTCGAATCATGGAAGAAAAAAATCGAAGTTTAATGATGGAATTTTTAGTGAAGCAAGTTCAGGCCGGTCGTCAAGCCTATTTTGTTTACCCTCTTGTTGAAGAAAGTGAGAAGATAGATCTCAAAAGTGCGACAGAGTCTTTTGAAAAAATGAAAGCTCAGTACCCTGATTTTCGATGGGGGCTTCTGCATGGCAAAATGAAACCAGAAGAAAAAGAAAATGTCATGACTGCTTTTCGTCACAATCAAATTCAAATTTTAGTCAGTACTACTGTTATTGAAGTGGGGGTTGATGTGCCCAATGCTGTGATTATGGTCATTGAACATGCGGAGCGTTTTGGATTGTCTCAACTTCATCAGCTTCGAGGCCGAGTGGGCCGCGGAGCTCTTAAAAGCTATTGTATTTTTGGAGCGGCCTCGCGGCTTTCGCGTGAGGCCAAGCAACGTTTAAATTTGATGTGTGAGACGGAAGACGGATTTGCTATTGCAGAGGCTGATCTTCAATGGAGAGGGGCTGGTGAGTTTTTAGGAGCTAAACAGTCAGGAGCCTTAGGATTTCGTTGGGCCGATTTGGTGAGAGATGAGGAAATTCTGTTAGAAGCTCGATCAGCCGTCGAAGAAATTTTTAAAAAAGACCCGGAATTAAAAACTAAGGAACATCAAAGCTTAAAAAGTTATTGGCAAAATCTGCCCTGGGCTCATACTTCCTAATTCTCTGATCCTAATTCTCCGATGGGTTCAAACGACATTCCTTTCAAAGTTATTTCAGCGTGGGGACCATAAATAATTTGAGAAACAATGGACCCTATTGGTTTCCATTGAACATCAAGATCCATGGCGTAGCGTGTTTGTAAATAAACATAGCCATAAGTGTGAGTATCGATATTCAAGAGAGAGCAACCGTGAATGCTTAATACTTTTCCCTCACGTTTAGCCTTATCATGGAGTGAAGTATAGAGTTGATCAAAACTAGAATGTGAGGTCATTGTTAAGATTTCAATAGGCCACTCATCATTGTTTTGACAGAGGGTCGCTGTTTGGTAGAGCATGTTGCTGGAAAAGGATGTGATGGGGGTCAGTAAAATAAAAAAACTGGACACAATAAGAGTATAAATAAAGCTTGAATTTGTAAGGTCTTGTTTCATAAAAGCTCCTTTTTGAATAAAGTATCATTGTTATTGAATTATAATGCCAACCCTTCATTGATATTTATAGTCATGATGAAGTTATTATTTCAATAAATAACAAAAGAGATAAGTAAAAAGAGATAAGTAAAAGGTGAAAGAAACAAAGGAATAAATCTTAGCAGCAATGTTGAGAAAAATGAATGGAGGCAAACATGATGAATAGAGCTTTGCGACAACTCTTATTAGGATTATTTCTGCTTTCTGTGAATGTGGCAGGTGCTAAAACACAAACATTATGGATCTATGCTTCAGTGTACAAAGAATATCTCAGTGAGTTAGAGAAGGCTTTTGAAAAAAAACATCCTCAGATCGATGTACAGGTTTTTCAGGGAGGGTCGGAGAAACTGCAATCCAAGGTGGAAGCTGAAATTTTATCAAAAAAACCTCTTGCAGATATGGTCATGGTCTCCGGTCCCATTTGGGTGCAAGATCTTGAGGCGCGGGGACTGATTGCCGAGAGGCAGGGGCGTAAAGCTGTAGAGACGAATTATTATTCAGCAATGGTTTTAATCGCTCACAATCAGTTTCCTAAAGAAAAAAGACCGTCCCAATTTTCAGATTTATCTCGACCTGAATTTAAAAATTTAATTCAAATGGGAAGCCCTCTTGAATCGGGAACAGCCTTTATTGCGGTAAGCCTTTTGGCTGAAACTTTGGGATGGGACTACTTCAAGAAATTGAAAGAGAATAAAATAGGCTCTAGTGGTGGAAATGCTACAGTCATTCAAAAAGTGGAATCCGGTGAAAAAAAAGTAGGTATGGTCCTCCTTGAAAATGCGCTGGCGGCGGTAGATAGAAAAAGCCCGATAGATATTATTTATCCCCAAGAGGGAACGATTTTGATTCCCAGTGTTCAAGCAATTCTAAAGCACTCTTCACGTCAAGAGAGCGCTGCTCTCTTTGCTGATTTTGTATTGTCCCAAGAAGGACAAGAGATTTTAAGAAAGGGTTATATGTACAGCGTGCGCCAGGATGTCAAAGCTCCTGAAGGAGCTTTGAGCTTTGCTGAGTTAAACAAAAAAGCTCAGAGGTTTTCAGAAGTGCAAATGAAAGACATTGCCAGTAAAGCGAAATCAATTAAAAAATCATTTCGCGAAATCATCATGGAATAATTCGATGACTTGGGTTGTTTTAGCCTTCATAGGTCTTATTTTTTTAGGGCCATTACTGGGAATCCTCAGCCAATCTCAGTGGAATCTCTTCATGGAGCAAATGAGTTCCACCAGTGTGCAAAAAAGTCTTTTAGTGACTTTGAGTTCAGCAGGCTTGAGTTCTTTGTTGGCAGTGGGGTTGGCGATCTACTTTGCTCGCTCTTTTGCTAAGAGGGAGTGGAGAGGGCGACGCTGGCAAAGGCTGATGATGATTTGCCCTTATTTGATTCCGAATTTTATCGTTGCTAGCAGCTATGTGATGGCATGGAATCCAACGACGGGGTTGTTGAATGGTTTTTTCTTATTTCCGTTTGGTCTTTACGGTCATTTTGGAATGACGATCTTATTCGCTGTCACTCATCTGCCACTGGCTTTTTTAATATTGGAAGAGAAGTTTCGAAAAATCGATCCTGCGTGGCGAGAATCCGCTCAGTTAGCGGGAGCTTCTGATGTTGCCATTTTTGCACGGATTGAGCTTCCTCTTTTGCTTCCTTCTTTGTTGAGTGCCTTTTCCCTTTGTTTTTCCCTCAGTATTTCTTCGTTTGCGATACCAGCTTGGATTGGAGCTCCTGATTATGTTTATCCACTGACCTATAAGATATACCAATCGCTGCAATTAGGAGGAGTTGAGGGAATTCCCGAGGCAGGAAGCTTATCGATTCTCTTATTACTGGTCACAATACCCGCCCTCTTGCTCAATTTTTTAGCCCACAAGAGAGAGAAGCGACTTGTATTAGTTTCAGGTAAAGGTGCGAGGGCTGGAGTGATTGAAGATGGAAAGTTTTCTTTTTTGATTTTTCAAATACTCTTTTTTATTTACAACAGTTTGGCTTGGATAGCTCCCCTGGGGGTATTGGCTCTCAGCACTTTTGTAAGTCCTGGTTGTTTACAAGATCGAGGTCTTGAGTGTCTCAGCGAGGCTCATTTAGAAAGTTATAAATACGCTCTCTTTGATTTGAAAGAAACTCACCAAGCCATTGTGGGCAGCTTTTTATATGGAGGGGCTGCTGCGTTTGTTATTATTGTAACAAGTCTCTTATCTTTAATGTTGTTTCACTCTTTAAAGAACCAAAAGCAAATTCTTGAATGGATGTATTCTCTGCCGCTGGCAACGCCTGGAATCATTTTAGCTCTGGGATTAATTGTTGTGGGGAGTGGCCGTTTTGGTTTTAGTATTTATAATACAGCATGGATTTTAATTTCCGCTTATGTGATTAAACACATGTCCCTTGCTTTTCTGCCTTTACGCATTGCTTTGTCGTCTCTTTCACCTTCCTTAGTTGAAGCTTCTCGGCTTGCAGGGGCTAATTCTCGAGAAACATGGCAGCGGATTTTAATTCCCTTATTGAAACCAGAAATTTTGGGAAGTTTTTTTCTAGTTTTTTTACCCATTCTCTCTGAACTCACAATGAGTGTGATGCTTGTGGGCCCCACGACCAAAAATCTGGGGGCCTTGATTTTTCAATTGCAAGATTACGCGGACCAATCTTCAGCCGCGGTTTTATCTATTTTTCTTGTCATTGTTATCTTACTGATCAACGAGCTGACTCGATTACTAAGCCGTGGCAAGCTTGGCTACTGACTTGCTCATGGCATTATGCCAAGTATCGATCAAAGCCTTAGAAGGCTTCATCAAAGGTGACATTCCCAGTAATTCCTGTTTGATAAGCTGAAACTCGCCGTTCAAAGAAGTTGGCGAGTTCTTGCATATCTTGCAATTCCATAAATGGAAATGGATTTTTAACATGATAACGAGCTGGGATATGAAGGGCTTCGAGTCTTTGATCTGCAATGAATTGCAGATACTGTCGCATGTCTTTGGGAGAAAGACCTGCAACACCAAACTCCAAGATATCTTCTGCAAAAGCCATTTCACATTCAATGGCTTCGGCAATCATTTCGGTGATCATATCGTTCATCTGCTGATTGAATAGATTCGGTTCCTCTTGCCGGGCGGTAGCAATCACTTCCATCGCGAAGTTGATATGCATACTTTCATCTCGAAAAACCCAGTTCGTTCCCGTAGCGAGGCCTGCAAGAAGCCCTTTGGATCTCAAAAAGTAAACATAAGCAAAAGCAGCGAAAAAGAACAAGCCTTCAATGCAACTGGCGAAGCAAATGAGATTCATTAAAAATTTTCTTCGATCCTCAATCGTTTCAAGGCGTTGGAGGTTGTAAATAGAATCGATGTATTTAAAACAAAAATCCGCTTTGCGCTTGATGGAAGGGATATTGTCCACCGCCGCGAAGGCTTTCGCTCTTTCATCGGGGTGGGGAATATAGCTATCCAGCAAGGTGAGGTAAAACTGTACGTGAAGAGCTTCTTCAAAAAGCTGTCGTGACAGGTAGAGTCTTCCTTCGGGGGAGTTCACATGACGGTAAAGATTCAATACCAAATTGTTTCCCACAATGGAGTCTCCCGTCGCGAAGAAAGCGACAAGACGGTGAATCAAGTGCTTTTCAGAACGAGTCAACTTCGTATTGAGATCCACCAAGTCTGTGGAAAAATCCACTTCCTCGACCGTCCACGTATTTTTGATCCCATTCTTGTACATTTCATAAAAGAGGGGGTATTTCATGGGTCTTAGGGTTAAATCGAAACCAGGATTTAATAACATATTCAAGCTCCTTATGCTTATTGACAAGCTTCACAAAGTTCGGGGTTTTCAAGAGAGCAAGTCACAGCTTCTTGATCCGTGTAAATTTTTTCTGTTTGCTTCTTCACCGTGGCTTTATTGATATTGGTAGCAGGACGAGATCTTAAATAGTAAGTCGTCTTGAGTCCTCGCTTCCAAGCGTACATATACATTGATGACAGCTTTCCAATGGTCGGGCTTTCAGAAAACAGATTCAAACTTTGGCTTTGATCGATATAAGGTCCACGATCCGCCGCCATATCAATGAGACTTTTCATGGGAACTTCCCAAACAGTACGAAAGATCTCCTTGAGTTGAGGAGGGATACCCGAGAGGTTTTGTATACTCCCTTCGGCTAATTTGATTTCACTGCGAAGATCTTCATTCCACAGTCCCAGAGTTTTCAGCTCTCGCACCAAATATTTGTTGATCTGTAAAAACTCACCAGAAAGGGTTTCTCTTTTAAAGAGATTGGAAATCTGCGGTTCAATAGCCTCATAACACCCAACCAAAGTGGCAATCGTAGCTGTAGGAGCAATGGCAATTAAAAGGGAATTGCGAAGTCCATGTTTTTTGATGCGCTCGCGGAGAAGATCCCATTTAGCCATTTGAGTGGGTGAGACTCCCCATAAATCCATTTGCAACTGACCTTGAGCCGCTCGTGTTTTTTCATAGCCTTGATGAGGTCCGTCTTTTTCAGCTAAATCAGCGCTTGTTGAAAGCGCATGAAAATAAATTTCCTCTTGAATTCGCGCTGACAGTTTTTGCGCTTCTGGAGAGTCAAAGGGAAGTTTGAGTTGAAAGAAAACATCTTGCAAACCCATCATGCCTAGACCCACAGGACGCCAGTGACGATTGGAACTTTCAGCAGTAGCAATAGGATAAAAGTTAATATCGACCACTCGATCAAGATATTTTACAGCTGTTTTGACGGTCCGACCTAATTTATCAAAATCAAATTGGCCATCCACCACATGGCGCGAAAGATTCACAGAACCAAGATTGCAAACGGCAGTTTCTTTATCGTTTGTGACTTCTAAAATTTCTGTGCACAGGTTCGAGAGATGAACAGTTGTTCCTGTCGTACCTGTTTGATTGCATTTTAAGTTGCTAGCATCTTTAAAGGTCATCCAGCCGTTTCCTGTTTGAGCTAGAGTTTTCATCATTCGAGAATAAAGATCCCGAGCTGAAATTTGTTTCATGAACAGCTTTTTCTCTTCGGCTTCCAGATAAGCTTTTTCAAAGTCCTCTCCATAAAGATCGATCAACTCAGGAACTTGAGCGGGATCAAAGAGAGACCATGCTTGATCGGCCTCGACCCGTTTCATGAAAAGATCTGGAATCCAGTTTGCCAAGTTTAAATTATAAGTGCGTTTTGCTTCGTCGCCGGTGTTGTCTCGGAGCTCTAAAAATTCTTCAACATCAGCGTGCCAAGATTCAAGATACACACACGCGGCTCCTTTGCGTTTTCCCCCTTGATTCACCGCTGCCACACTGGAGTCTAAAGTTTTAAGCCAGGGGATGACACCATTGGAATGGCCATTGGTACCACGAATCAGAGATCCACGAGAGCGCACACGGTGATAGGCAAGGCCAATGCCCCCTGCGTATTTGGAAAGGAGAGCCACATCCATATATTTTTCATAGATGGATCGCAAATCATCTTGAGGAGAGTCTAGAAGATAGCAAGAAGACATTTGGGGTCTCAACGTGCCAGAGTTGAAAAGCGTTGGCGTGGATGGCATGTAATCGAGAGATGAAATTAAATAGTAAAATTCAATCGCTTCTGTGACCGTCGTGGAGAGCCCACAAGCCACTCGCATAAAGAAATATTGTGGAGTCTCAAAAACCTGTCGAGTAGTGGGGTTTTTGAGCAAGTAGCGATCATAAATCGTCCGTAGCCCAAAATACTCAAAACGATCGGTACGATAAGGCTCAATAGCGGCACAAAGTTCGGCTTTGTGTTTTTCAACAAATTGAGCCGTTGCTTCTGCAATCAACCCCGCTTTTTTTCCAAAGGCGATACTATCGGCAAAGCTTTTGATTTTTTGAGATCGAACTTCTTCATCCACATAAGTGGCGAGTAAGCGTGCGGCTAATTTACTGTACTCAGGTTCTTCACTGATCAAAAGAGAAGCTGTTTGAATCGAAAGGTTATCAAGCTCTTTGGTTGCGGCACCGTCATAAAGACCACTGATCGCCTTCGTCGCTACTCGCAGGGGATCTACTTGCGTTAGTCCCTGGCAGCACCCTCGTACGCGTTCTACAATTTTTGTAACGTCAACGGGTTCTAAAGAGCCATCTCTTTTCCGAACGCGCATGACATGAGGTTGATTATCCATTGCCGAAGCTTTGGTTTTGTTATTGATGTCGGGAGTTTCTGTCGTACTGACAGGATTCAACTCGGTTTGATTCATAGGTCTTTCCTCCTTGATTAAAAACGAACCCCTGATTCCTTCTTTTTCTTTAATAAAAAAGGAACCTTTATAGAGAGCCTTTGTTTAAGGTACTTAGTACTTCGCTGATTAAAGTTTTAAGAACTCGACCTTTTGAGAGTGCTCTCTCTGTGATCTACTAGATATAGTAGGGTGTTTCTTTTAAAACCTCAACAGTTAGGTGTTTTTATTTTAGTGTTTTAACAGATTAAGGCTCAACTTTTTTTTAAATTGAGTCAAAGTTTTCACGAAAAATAAATTATTATCGCAAGGTGCGATGAAAATTATTGCACCACTTGAAGAAAATTATTGAATAACACCGCTCATCACTTCCATTTTTGAGGTGACAAGGCCTGGGACTTCGTTCAAAAGCGCATAAACGCTGTTCATTTTTTTATCAATATTCTTATAAATAAATTTTGAATAGAGGGTTGCTGTTGTAAAACTGCAAAAAAATTTTGTTATCTGGCTCGAATCTCACTCTCACTTCGAAGAACACAACCTTCATTGGATTCGAACTGTAGAGACTTAATTTTTTGCAAGACTGAATAAACATGGACAGTCATAAGGAGCAAAAGAATGAGAGCCTTCCTCTGCTATTTCAGTTTCGCTATTTTTATTCAACAGTCTTTGATGAGCTTCGCCATTGCAGAAAGCTCCGTCTCATCGGCTCACAGTGCGAGGATGGAAAGCCTAGAGACTCAATTGCTCAGGAATGCTGTTTTAAGGGTTAAGCTTTTTCCTCAAGAACATCAACTCGAAGCTCAAACTGATTTTTATTGGAACTCTCCACAAAAAACATTGAATTTTCAACTTCACTCTCAGTTGCAGATTGAAGCTAATGACAATTACGAGCTTCTGGCTCTCTCTCGCCGGGGTTTTGTTCAAAGTTATCAAGTTCGATTTCACAAACCTCAAGCCACTCTGACGTTACGGTATCGTGGAGAAATCCACGAACCTATTCGAAATGGTGAGTCCCCCGGAGTGATCACAGACCAAGGGGTTTCTCTTCTTTCTGAGAGTTTTTGGCATCCGATGATTTCGGACACGGCTCCGTGGACCGTGGAAGTGGAGTTGCCTGATGCTCAGTGGAAGGTGATGATGCCAGGGGTGATGAGTTCTCTTGAAGGAAATCGTTTTCGCTTTCAAAGCTACACTCCTACGAGTGATTGGTCCCTCGTTGCTGACCGTTATCATCAATTCCATCAGACAACGGCTTCGGGTCGATTGATTCAGGTTTGGCTTAAATCCAATGACCCTCAACTCGCTCAATCTTATTTAGACCTTGTTCCTGCTTATATTGAAAATTACGCCCGCTTGATTGGGCCTTTTCCTTTTTCAGGGTATGCTGTGATTGAAAATACATTGGAAACAGGATATGCGTTTCCTGGTTTTACTCTATTGGGCCCTTCAGTGATTCGATTGCCTTTTTTATTGCGTTCAAGCCTTCCTCATGAGGTTCTTCATTCTTGGTGGGGCAATTCTGTTCTCGTGGCTTATGAGAGAGGAAACTGGTGTGAGGGGCTGACAACGTATATGGCGGACCGTGCTTATGCCATTGAAGATGGCAAAGGTTCTGAATACCGTCGCGCGAGTCTTCAAAATTTTCAGGACTTTGTCACGCATGAGAAAGATTTTCCCTTGCGGCGTTTTGTCAGTCGTAATGATCGGGGCACCCAAGCTGTGGGATATGGTAAATCCATGATGCTTTTTCAAATGCTCGAAAATTACCTTGGCTCTTCTACTTTTTCCTCAGCTCTTTCTCAGTTTTTCCATCAAAATCTTTGGAAAACTGTTGGTTTTGCAGATTTACAAAAAAGTTTTGAAGAAGAAGCACGCCAGTCCTTAGAAGCTTTTTTTAATCCTTGGTTGGATCAAACAGGAGCTCCTCAACTTTCAATCACTCATCTTGAAGAAAAAGATGGAGGCATTCGACTGGGTCTTCGACAGGAGCGCGCTTCTGGTGAAAACCCTTATCTTTTGCCCGTGCGAGTGAAGGTCTTTTTTGCCAATGAAGCGACTTCTGTTTTCTTGGTTCATTTAAAACAAGAAGAGCAAGAATTTGTTTTTTCTTTACCCCCTGCGGTGGGCCGTCCTCAGAAGCTATGGGTTGATCCTGATTTTGAAGTTTTTCGACGTCTTTATCCTGAAGAAACTCCCTTTGCGATGTCGCAAATTCTGGGAGCCACAGAAACAATGACCGTTTCCATTCCTGGAGGTGATCCAGAGTCTTACAGGCAGTGGAGTCAGGCTTTGCAAGAGCTTTATCCTGCAAGACCGCTGCGCTTATTAACAGACCAAGATCCTTGGCCCTCACAAGGCCCTGTTTGGATCATTGGAAACACGAATGCTCATGCTCAAAAGTTTTCTGATTTATTACAAGCGCGGCAAATAAAAATAAAGGGCCACCAAATGAGTTATGGTGCAGCGATGACTTGGAGCCTTCCGCAGAGCGCTGTTTTTATAGGGGAGTCTCTTCAGGGACGTCCGGTGGTTTGGGTTTGGGCTGATAACACTCAGTCTTCCTCAGTGCTGATTCAAAAAATCAAACACTATACAAGTTTTTCTATTGTTGGATTTACCAACCAGAAAAATGATTTTAAGCAAACTTGGCCCATTCTTGCTTCACCTTTGATGAGAGTTTTTTAAAGTCCTGCAATCATTAATGCCATTCCTTTTTGCGAAATTGCATGTGGTTTGGCAAAGGTTGAAGTGCTTAATAGGGCATAATTTTAAGAGGAGCTTTGGACACTTTTAAATTTGATCCAGAGGCTGAGAGTCAGGCTAGTGAGTAGCATAATCATAAAACTCACATTTGAGTAAGCATGCCATTGAGCTCCCGTCGCTCCTAAAAGTTGACTCGAATTGAAGTCACCTTTCCATGAAAGGATGCGTAACAAGGTCACAGGAAGAACCGCTGTTATTAAAAACTGAAGACCTGAAAGTCCAATCAGTTTTTGAAAAAGACCTTTATAGCTTATTGTGGTTAGGGCCACGAACCAAAAAATTCCATTAGCCGCTAATGAGAGGGTTGCTTTTTCTGCTGGAAGCTTAAAAACTCCGATAACGAGAGGGATTGTCAAGGCTTGCAGGATAAAGAGCTGAAAAGGATTTTTAATCATAGATTTCTCCTTTGATATTGAAAACATAAAGTATGCTTAAAGTGCGAAGCTTCATCATTTCCGAATTGTTCACACTCTTTTCTTTATTCGTGTCTCAAACCTACGTTTCTCGCTTTTAATGAAGACTTATACAAGAATAAAAATGATTTGAATATTAAAACCATATTGAGTGGAGTATTTAACCCATGGCCTTTTACCTTATAAGGGATCAGTAAAGACTTTTTCTTTATTGGAACTTTTTAAACTAAAAAAGAGCCCAGTAGGGCTCTCTTTTTTAGTTTGAGAAAGAATCTCGGCTCTTGGTTCCCCTTTAGTAGGGGTAAGTGCCTGTTCGAGGGTTCTGAGGCTCTTCATATTGTGGGGGAGGGTTTGGTGGAGGTGGTTCTTCAACACCTCCATTGTCAGGAGGATAGTGATGGATGATTGTTGTTGATCCTGCATCGCCTTTGTCACCCTTATCGCCTTTATCACCTTTAGAACCAGTTGCGCCCGTGGCTCCAGTCGCTCCAGTTGTCCCTGTATCGCCCTTATCGCCTTTAGCTCCAGTGGCTCCTTTAGCTCCAGTGGCTCCTGTCTTACCTCTTTTGTTTTTTAACAAGGCAAGAATAAGTGCTGGGATTGCGATAAGAAGAGCGGCACAAGCAATAACGCCATCAGGTGTGGAGCAGATTTTGGAGCCTTCATCACTGCTAGAAGCTGTTTTTCCGCTGCCTGCGGCGATGCCTCCTCCGTTGGAGTCCACTTCTTGAGCGGGAGTACAGATCATGACTTTACTATTATTCGGAGAGGGAGCGCATTTTTCTTCTTGCCCTGGAATTTTGGCAATGGGTGGTTTAACCTCATTACTGACATTATTAAGGAATACCAGTCGTTTGAAGACGGCTTCACACGCTAAGCGGTTATGATAATTTTTATCTAAATTGGGATTCGAATGTGTTTGGGGAAATTGCTTTGTGAAATAATTCGTGAATTTACCATCAGGAGCATTATTCGTTTCAACCGCCACCTTCATGTCGCTTAACATTTTGTTGAAAAGCGTTCCGCGGTATTGTTGTGGCACTTGATGTTTAAATTGTTCTTGTTCTTGTCTGTTGAACTCCGCAACTTCACTGTTTGTAAAGCAAGCGCTTTTATAACCTCCAAGGTAATTGGATTTTAAGCGCTCCAGAGTTTTTGAATCTCGAGAAAAGCTTCCTCTTTCATCGACACTTTGAGCGAGACTAACCAGGTCCTGAGGTGTTCTAATGGGGTGTTTGCTATCGCATTCCTGTGAGGAGACCTTTTCTTTTGGTCGGAGGGGAACACAATATCTTTTTCCACCTTTTTGAAGGCCGAATATTTCAGGGTTACAGTCGATTTCTCCATCTTGGCAACCATCATATTTGGTATAACTATTGGCCGCCTTCAATTCACCACTCAGGGAGGAGTTTTCCCCTTTGGTGCAGAACCCAGTGACAGGATCATATTTTCCAAACCATCCAGCGATTAAACAGGATGTGTGATTTACTTCTTGAGCATAGGCATTGGGAATGGTGAGTTCGTAAAAGAAAGAAGCGCCTTTTCTTTTATTATTTTTAGGGAATAAAACGTCTTGCTGTTTTTCCATTTCTATCAACGTAGCTCTGAGAGAATTAATGTACTTGATTCCCCATGTAGGGTTTTTCTTGGAAAGAGTTTTGAATTCAGAGATATTCAAAAAAGGATTGAATTCATTTAATGATTGAAAGTTTTGGTTTGTATTTTCATTCTTAGTTAAGAGAACTTTTTCTAGGCTGGCCTCTTGTTCTCTTAACACTTTTTTATTGTTGGTGAGATAGTAACCATCCTGATCTTTGTAAATTTCAAAATTAACTTTACCAGGGTCAGCTGAAAAAGTCAGAGCTAAATGTCTTCCTTTTTGAGCTGAGTTTTTTATGGAAACAGAGAGTGGTGGTAATTCTTTATGTTTGTTTTCTTGAACCCATGAGTTTAAAGCACTGATGGTTTTTTCATCGAGATGTGGCTTTGCTTTTTCAAACCATTCATTTACGGTTTGGGGTTTTCCCATTCCTGTCTTATTTAAAAAAGTTTTAGCTTCGCCTAGTGTTTTATGATCTAAGCCCACAGGGGAGGCTGAGTAACTCGATTGAGCAAACATACACATGCTTAATGATAAACAAATCCAACGATGAACTTTTGAACGATGAAATTTCATCCCAAACTCCTTTGAGGGAACTCTACCCAAGCTAGAATGGATAGTCATATCTTCAGTTTAGAGGATAACCAGCGCTTTGAGCTAGCTTTTTGTTCAAAACTAGCCAGTGGTTGATTATTGTATTTCGATCATTGTCTAGCGGAAAAGGAGGAGATGGGCTTCATTCATAAAAATAGGATTTATTTGTATCTTGTATTGCTAAAGCCGAGTGACGGCAACGTCTCAAAAAAATCCAATGGTGGTGATGCCCTAGAGTTTCTTTTTGTTTCTTGTGGAATTTCAGAGTTTATCTCGAAGTGGGGCTTAGGGATTACAGATTCCGGTGGATGAGGTGGTGTTGATGAGGGGGGTTAGAGGGCCGTTAGTACCGATGGGTAGTTATTTTATGGTTGGTGAGAATAACGCAAAAGCTTTGTTTGACCGGAACCCCTTTTTTCTTATAGTCTCCAAAAGATGTTGAAACAATCAACCCGTTTGGGCTTATTCGTTAAAATAGTTAAAGCAATGGTTACAAAATAACAATGACGACAATTATTCTTCCTGATCAAAGCACGAAGGTCTTTGACCATGAACCTACAGCCCTTGAGGTGGCTCAGAGCATCGGGTCTCGTCTGGCCAAAGACACTTTGGGAGTTAAGATCAATAATTCAAAGGAAATCAGCGATTTGCGGTTGCCCCTGAAAGATGGCTCTCGCATTGAGCTTATAACTACAAAACATCCAGAAGCTAATAATGTGATTCGCCACTCTTGTGCTCATTTGATGGCGCAAGCTGTGCAAGAGCTTTGGCCTGAGGTCAAGGTGACTATTGGTCCTGTGATTGAAAGTGGTTTCTATTACGACTTTGACTCTCCCAGAGCCTTTAAAGAAGAGGATTTTGCGGCGATCGAAGCAAAAATGGCAGCATTAGCCCAAAAGGATTATCCACTTCTTCGTGAAGAATGGCCTATTGACAAGGCTATTCATACATTTACTCAAATGGGAGAGCGCTTTAAGGTTGAAATCATTCAAGACTTGGCGGCAAAGGGTGAAAAGACCGTAAGTGTTTATTATCAAGGTCCTTGGTTTGATTTGTGTCGAGGTCCCCATGTTCAGAGTACGGGGCAAATTAAGACCTTTAAACTTCTCTCTGTGGCTGGCGCATATTGGCGTGGGAACGAAAAAAATCCTATGCTTCAAAGAGTCTATGCAACGGCTTTTCGCGATAAAAAAGAGTTAGAGGAGTATCTTGTTCAAATCGAAGAGGCGAAGAAACGCGACCACCGAAAACTGGGTAAGGAATTGGGATTATTTTATTTTTCTCCTTATTCTCCGGGAGCTCCTTTCTTTTCGCATAAAGGAGCTCTTGTTTATAATCAGTTAGTGAACTACATCCGTGAACTCTACCATGAAGTGGGTTACCAAGAGGTCATTACCCCTCAAATTTTTGACGTTGAGATGTTTCATACCTCTGGGCACTATCAAAACTATAAAGATAATATGTATTTTACAGAGATTGATGAGCGAGAGTTTTCTGTGAAGCCAATGAATTGTCCGGGGCATTGCGTACTTTATGCTATGGAGCGCCATTCTTATCGAGAACTTCCTTTGCGTATGGCGGACTTTGGCCGACTTCACCGTTTTGAGAGAGCGGGAGCCATGCATGGCTTAACTCGCGTTAGAACATTTTGTCAGGATGATGCTCATATCTTTTGTACGTTGGAACAACTTCAAAGTGAAATTCATGGCTTTGTGAAGTTACTCAATCGTATTTATCAACAGCTTGGAATGACAGAGTATCATATTTATTTATCCACTCGTCCTGAGCAAAGAATGGGTTCAGACGATATTTGGGATCGTGCTGAGGGGGCCTTACAAGCGGCTTTGGAATCTCTCAATTTACCATACACGATCAACCCTGGAGATGGGGCTTTCTATGGGCCTAAACTGGACATTATGTTTGTGGATGCGATTAAAAGGCCATGGCAGTTAGGGACAGTTCAGTGTGACTTTAATTTACCTAAAAACTTTAATTTAACATACGTGGGTGAGGATAATCAGGATCATCAGCCTGTCATTCTTCATCGGGCAATCTTAGGCTCTTTGGAGCGTTTTATAGGTGTTTACTTGGAGCATACGGCAGGGCATTTGCCCACCTGGTTGAGTCCTCAGCAGGTGGCTATTTTAAATGTGACAGATCGAGTGAATGATTTTTGTGAAAAATTAGAGAAACAGTGGCACGCTCTAGGGCTTCGAGTGGAATTTGATCGTCGCAATGAAAAGCTGAATTTTAAGATTCGAGAGACGCAGCTTCGGAAAACACCTTATATGGTGATTGTTGGTGATCGTGAGGCTGAGAAGGGTGAAATCTCTCTGCGCTTAAGAAGCGGTAAAACACTTTCTAACATTAAAATTGAAGATTTTACGAATACGGTATTAAAAGAAATCAATAACCGGGATTTAGTATCCCCATATAACCAGGAGGAAACCCATTAGCTTCAAAGGTCCACCAAGGGATTTTAAAAGTGGAGGCGGAAACGTTCATAATAAAAAAGAGCGTGGAGGCAAAGATCAACTGAGAGTCAATCGTGAGATTCGAGCTCCTCAAGTGCGCGTGATTGATAACGAAGGCGAGATGGTTGGCGTGATGTCTGTTCCTGAAGCTCTTCGTATCGCTGAGGACAAAGGACTTGATTTAATTGAGATTGCACCTACGGCAACGCCACCCACGTGTAAGATTATGGATTACGGAAAATACAAGTATGAGAATAAGAAAAAAGCGGCGGCAGCTCGTAAAAAGCAAGTCATTGTCACTATTAAAGAGTTACAGCTCAGACCGCGTACAGATCAACATGATCTGGAAACCAAGCTAAAACATGCTCGGCGATTCATTCTTGAAGGAGACAAAGTAAAGGTGAATTTGCGATTTATGGGGCGTGAGATGGCCCATCAAGACTTGGGTGTTCAGTTATTGGGAAAAGTGATTCAGGGATTGCAAGATATCGCTATCACTGAAGTAGCTCCCAAGCTTGAAGGTAAGCAAATGTTTTTGTTGTTGGCTCCGGATCCGTTGAAGGTCAAAGAGTATTTGAAATTAAATCCTAAGGCCAACGGAAAGGACTTACCTCCTTTGAGTGCTGATGACTTGAGTGAAACTCAGCATGCAGTGGATGTTGACGACGAATAACACAACGAAAAAAAATTTTAACAACAATGATTGTTGAGATTGAGCTGTAAATCAGGAGTAGGGGCCATGGTGGTGAACTATAAAGAAGCCGGAGTTGATGTACAGGTGGGCGAGTCACTAGTTCAGTGGCTAGCCTCTTCGAAGGATGGAAAAAAACACCACCAGAATAAGATTGTATCAGGCATTGGCGGTTTTGCTTCTTTGTTTCGAGCCGATTTTCGCGACATGGAAAAGCCGTGTCTTGTGACGTGCACAGACGGTGTGGGGACAAAAGTTAAATTAGGCAGTCAATTTCAACGTTATGAAGCTCTTGGACAAGATCTCGTTGCCATGTGCGTGAATGATTTGATTTGCTGTGGAGCGAGCCCTCTTTTATTTTTAGATTATTATGCGACAGGAAAGTTAGAACTTACGGCTGCTAAGCAGTTTTTGTTAGGGGTGCAAAAAGCTTGTGATGCTTCTTTATGTGCTTTGGTTGGTGGAGAAACTGCAGAAATGCCAGGCGTCTATGCTCATCAAGATTTTGATTGTGCTGGCTTTGCAGTTGGTGTGGTTGATGAGGTGAAGGCTTTAGGTCCTCATCGTGTTCGAGAGGGTGACCATCTGGTTGGCATTAGTAGCAATGGTTTTCATAGCAATGGCTATTCTTTATTGCGAAAAGTTTTTGCTTCAGACATGAATCAATGGATTGATTATCTTCTGCGCCCTACACATTTGTATGTGGCATTAATGAAGTCTCTTTTAGAGCAGAATGTGGAAATTCACGCGGCGGCTCATATCACGGGCGAGGGTATTGAAAATGTGCCGAGGGTGATTCCAGAGACCCTTTCTTGGGAAGGTCGCTCTTGGAAGTGGCCTGAGCCTTTTTATGAGGTTCAAAAACGAACAGGCCTGACAGATGCGGAGATGTTACGAACGCTCAATTGTGGTATTGGCTTTGTATTTATCCTTCCTGCTAGAGAAATCGAGAATTTAAAATCATTAGCGGAGAATCAAGGGTTTACGACTTATGATTTAGGGCGTATGGTGACTCGAAAAAAATCAGAGGAAGACATTATTGGATTATAGTCAGGGTTTGAAGCATCGATGGGCTGTTTTTATTTCCGGTCAGGGAACAAACCTTCAAGCGCTTCTCGATGCCCATCCAAAAGTTTCAGTTGAAATGGTGATTACGAGTCGGCTGGATGCTCCAGGTGTGGCTCGAGCCGAACGAGCCGGAGTTCCCGTTGTTCTTCATTCAAAGGGAGCTTCTTGGAGCGAGTTATCTCTTTATTTACAGAACCAAAAAATTGATTTGATTTTTCTTTTAGGATTCATGAGAGTTCTTCCGGAAGAGTTTGTTAGAGATTGGGATAAAAAAATTTTGAATCTTCATCCAAGTTTATTGCCTGAGTATAGAGGGCTTCGTGCCATGGAGAGAAGTTATGAAGATGGAGCGGCTATGGGAGTGACAATTCATTGGGTGACTCCTCAGTTGGATGAAGGCCCTCTACTCTTACAAAAAGAGATTTTTGCAAAAGGCCAAGCAAAGGCTTTTTCTTTTGAAAAGGTTAAAACGCATATTCATCAAGCCGAGAATGAATTGGTTGTGGAAGCTGTCAGGAAGGTTCAATCATGCTAGATGCTCCAAGAATTTTAGTGGCTTCAGCATTTGGGCGAGGGCATTGGTTGTCAGCCAGGCTTTCTCAAATGGGTTTTCAGGTTCAGCTCATTGATGTCACAGAAAAATTGGGAAGTAGCACGCGTGAGGATCAAGAGGGGCCTTTTGGTTTTTTTGCTTTACGCGAATGGGAGCGAGGTGAGGCTGAGGCTTTAAATGCCTTAGGGCCTACGCAAGAAGTTTCAGGGGGGTTTACCCTTTGGCTCAAGAGTGGTCCTTGGGAGTTGCGGAGCAGCAGCTCTATTCATCGAGCTCGTGTTTTGAAGCAGTATGACCGTGCTTGGCCCATGGTGCATCAGTTTGGCGATGTGGTGGAAGATCGAAAGTTATGGATTGATAAACTTCAACCGCTTCACTTTGAAGAGAGGTGGATCGCATCTTTAGCCGCTGATATTCTCTCGAACCAGAGTCAGTGGTCTCATGAGGCTTATTTAAAATCAGTTCCAACATCTTTGTTTGAGCGGTATTTTTCCCGTACTCCTGAACAGCGCAACCATTCTGCGAGTTTAAAGTGGTGTGCTGACCGAGGTGTTATGGTGATTGAAAATGCCGAGATTCCCGATTTAGCTATCGAACACCGAAAAGTTCTTGGGTTAGAGGTGCGAACAAATCAATCTCATTTTGTTCGATGTCATCATTTAATTTGGATGCTGACGTCCATGGAGACAGCTCATTTATCACCCCGTGCTTTTTTGAAAATTTATAAAGGACAACAGATGGAGCCGGAGTGGTGTTGGCTTCGTTATAAGCTTGATTTTGAAACGTCTATGGATATTTCAAGCCTGCCCAAGGAATTTTTATTGATAGAAGATCTGTATCTGCCGTGGGCGCACGATAACTACGTTCTTTTTCGGCAATCATTGCATGAAAATTCTTATCACGTGTGGATGAAGCTTCCGTATTCTCAGCGGTTCCATCGAGACTACTTGCAAGATCGTATTCAGCCCTTGATGGAAAATCTGCAAAAAAGAAATTCGCGTTTAAAAATATCGAAGATGCATTTGCCCTCGGAAGCAACTAGCCATCTTAAAGAGCTTGGAGCCCCGTTGTTTCCAGTTTATCGTGCTGAAGATTTAGCGCGTCCGTTGGGGGTTGACTTGAAAAACTTAAAATTGAGTCATCCAGAGTCTTGGCCTTCCTATTCTTGGGGTACTATTTTTTCGTCGCAACAAAAAATCACTTCAGAGTTGCGACAGTGGTGGAGTGAGTTGAATCAAGAGCAAAAGCAAAGGGAGTTGAGATTATGATTGAGAGGTACACGCGGCCTGAAATGGGTCGTCTCTGGAGTTTGGAGAGCAAGTTCGCTCGGATGCTAGAGGTTGAGATCGCGGTGGCTGAAGCTCAAAGTGAATTGGGATTAATCCCTATAAAAGCAGCGGGTGCTATTCGAAAAAAAGGAAAATTTTCAGTTGATCGTATCGCTCAGATTGAGCAGGAGACAAAACATGATGTCATCGCCTTTGTCACGAATGTAGCTGAAAATGTCGGAAGTGAAGGGCGTTATGTGCACTTTGGGATGACAAGCAGTGATGTGCTGGATACAGCGTTGAGTCTTCAGGTGCGAGGGGCAGGAGAGTTGTTGCTGGAATCTCTCCAAATTCTTGAAAAAGCATTGGTGAAGCTTGTGAAAAAAGAAGCTAAAACTCTTTGTGCTGGCAGAACCCATGGGATGTTTGCTGAGCCCACGACCTTTGGTTTTAAAATGGCGGGGTTTTTAGCAGAATTGCGAAGAAATAAAAAAAGAGTTCAATTCGCTTTACAAGAGATGATGATTTGTAAGCTGAGTGGTGCGGTGGGAACTTATTCAAGCCAATCGCCCGATGTTGAAAGACGAGTGGCTCAAAAACTCAAACTCACTCCAGAAACTGTGGCCACGCAAGTGATCCCTCGAGATCGGCATGCTCAGCTCTTGATGAGCTTAGCTCTGTTAGGAGCCGGATTTGAACGACTGGCAGTGGAATTACGACACTTGCAACGCAGTGAAGTGGGTGAGGTTGTTGAAGGATTTAAAAAGGGGCAGAAAGGATCTTCCGCTATGCCGCACAAAAAAAATCCTATCACAGCAGAAAATATCACCGGCTTATCAAGACTTTTGCGATCCTATGCTTTTGCTGCGATGGAAAATGTGGCGCTTTGGCATGAACGAGATATCAGTCACTCTTCTGTGGAGCGTGTGGTTTTTCCCGATGCATTTATTCTAGCGGATTATGCCACGGATCGAATGACTCAATTGGTGGAGGGTCTGACAACTTATCACGAACGTATGCAGAAAAACATGGATCAGGCCCAGGGAACATTGTTCAGCTCTCATGTTTTGCTGGCTTTGGTGGATCAGGGGCTTTCGCGTGAAGAGGCTTATAAAGTGGTTCAAAGACTCAGTCATTCTTTAAAACCGGGAGAGCATCTTAAAGAAAGCTTGAAGCAAGATCCAGAAACTCGTTCGCTTTTGAAAGTTAAAGAATTGGATGAAATTTTTTCTGGCCAAAGACATATTAAATCCATTGATAAAATTATCAATCGTATGATTTCTGAAAAAATGAGATAAGACTCCCATAAAATAAGGAATTTTATTTATGACAAACTCTCCCATAAACACCCCTTCTTCACCATCCTTTGCTTCGACTCATTTGATTTATGAAGGCAAAGCAAAAAAAATTTTTGAAATTCCTGGAGAGCCCCACCATGTTTTAATGGAATTCAAAGACAGCTTAACGGCTTTCAATGCGCAAAAAAAGGGGTCCTTTGAATCCAAAGGAGTCATCAACCGTGATATTGCGGCTTTGATTTTTAAAGAATTGGCGGCTCAAGGTGTGCCTTCGCATTTCATTGAGAATATCGGGGAAAGGGGAATGAAAGCTCAAAAAGTTGAGATTATTCCTCTCGAAGTTGTTGTCAGAAATATTCTGGCTGGATCTACGGCCAAAAAAATGGGGCGAGAAGAAGGTGAAAAGTTAGCAAGGCCTCTGGTGGAGTTTTACTATAAAAAAGATGAGTTGAACGATCCTTTTGTCAGTGATGATCAAATCATTATTTTTCAAATTGCGGAGGCGCAGACGCTCGTCGACCTCAAACGTTTAGCTCTTGAGATCAACACGGTTTTGATTCAGTTATTCCAGTCCATAGGGATTGAGCTTGTAGATTTCAAAGTGGAGTTTGGACGAACCCAGGCGGGAGAATTGTTATTGGCTGATGAAATCACGCCAGATTGTTGCCGTCTTTGGGATTTAAAGACGGGTGAAAAGATGGACAAAGATCGGTTTCGCCGAGATTTGGGCGGTGTAGATCAATATTATCAAGAAGTTTTAAAACGTTTATTAAAGCGCGGAGGTTTAGCATGAGTGAATTTAAAATTGGAGTGCGAGTCATGCCTCGAGAGGTGATTTTAGACACCCAAGGCAGGGCTGTGGAAAAACTTTTAAAGCAAAAACAAATTGAAGTGGGGCATTGTCGTGTAGGACGTTTTGTGGAATTGGACTTCAATGAAGCGTCTCAGGATATGGCTTTGAGTAAAGCCAAGCTCATTGCCGAAACAGTTTTGCATAATCCATTAATTGAAACCTTTGAGCTTATTCCCATGTCTGTGACGGGGAGGTAGTTTGTGAGTCCAACGAACATTCGCTCGGACCATCAACAAAAAAACCCCTCCAATAGAAGCGGAAATTCATCTGCAAAGACATCTCGTTCAAAAGTGGGAGTGATTCGATTTCCAGGAACAAACTGTGATCGAGATGTATTTGAAGCTCTAGAGATGGTGGGATTGAACCCTGAATGGCTTTGGCATTTGGATCGTTTTGAAGCAAAAAAATACGCGGCCTTGATTTTGCCAGGTGGATTTAGCTTTGGTGATTATTTGAGGGCGGGAGCCTTGGCGTCTCGTTCTCCAGTGATGGATTCTGTGCGTGAAGCAGCTCAGTATGGGATGCCTATTTTAGGAATTTGCAATGGCTTTCAAATTTTGTGTGAAAGTCATCTCTTGCCTGGGGCCTTGGTTAAAAATGCCAGCCTTCGCTTTCAGGATCAATGGGTGAATTTAAGGTTAGTCAACTCTCATCGTTCTTTTGGCGCGACTTTGCAACCAGGAGCTTCATTGGCGTTGCCCATTGCTCATGGTGAGGGGCGGTTTTATACGCCTTTAGATGAATTAAAGAGATTGTGGGATGCTCAGCAAATTTGGTTTACCTACTCAGAGAATCCCAATGGTTCTTTGCAGGATATCGCAGGGGTGATGAATAAAGAGAAAAACGTGGTGGCTTTGATGCCACATCCAGAACGGGCCATGCAAGCTTGGATGGGATCGGAAGATGGTCGAATTATTTTTGAAACTCTTTTAGGCTAGAAGGCGGAGAAAAACTTATGGCAATCAATCAAAATGATTCGGAGTTAGAAAGAAAGCTAAAGCACTACCGAATGAGTTCTCTTGAGTATAAAAAAGCCTGCGAACTGGTGGGTCATCCCTTACAGGGGATCGAGTGGTCTTTATTCTCTGCTCTTTGGAGTGAGCATTGCAGTTATAAGAGTTCCAAAGTTCATCTTCGAAAGTTTTATAATAAAAATGCTCGGGTGCTCGAAGCCGAAGGAGAAAATGCCGGAGTGGTCGATCTAGGCGGTGGAGAAAGAGTGGTTTTTAAAATGGAAAGCCACAATCACCCCAGTTTTATCGAGCCTTACCAGGGAGCGGCTACAGGTGTTGGAGGAATTCTTCGCGATATTTTCACAATGGGTGCGCGTCCTATCGCACTCGCTGATTATCTCTGCTTTGGAGATCCCAAGGCTCCACGGATGGAGTCTTTAGTCGATGGGGTTGTTCGTGGGATCGGAGGCTATGGAAATTGTGTTGGAGTTCCGACCGTGACAGGTCAAACACATTTTCATTCCAGTTATAATAATAATATTTTAGTGAATGCAATGGCCGTAGGCTTATTGAGACCTGGTGAGAAGGTTGCCCTCTCCAAAGCGAAAGGACCTGGTTATTGGGTTGTCTATGTGGGTGCGAAAACCGGAAAAGACGGTGTTCACGGCGCCAGCATGGCGAGTGAGTCTTTTGATGCTGATTCTGAAAAGAAAAAACCAAATGTGCAAATCGGGGATCCCTATTTTGAAAAATTGTTAATTGAATCTTGTTTAGAAGTCATTCAAAAAGATTTAGTGGTTTCCATTCAGGATATGGGTGCGGCGGGGTTAACGTCTTCTAGTTTCGAAATGGCTTCGAAAGGTCAAGTGGGAATGGAGTTGCACCTGGATAAGGTGCCACTGAGAGATTCTTCGATCACGCCTGAAGAAATTCTTCTTTCAGAAAGCCAAGAGCGGATGTTAATGGTGGTTGAACCTCATCAATTCAAGGCCGTTGAAGCGGTCTTTGCGCACTGGGGTTTGGATGCGGCTGTCATTGGAACTGTTCTTGAGGAACGAAAGGTGCGGTTGATTTGGAAGTCCGAAGTCTTAGTAGAACTGGATCCTGATCTGTTAGTGGAGCAAGCGCCTCGGTATGAGAGACCTTTTGTGCCTTGGAAGTGGAAGAATCAATTATCCCCAAAACTTGAAAAGAATAATTTATCTGCTTTGAAGTATCGCTGGGGAACTCCGGATCAGGCCTCGCGTCATTTCATCACGCGACAGTACGATCAGCGAGTGGGTCTTAAAACGGTTCAAGATTGTGAATTTCCTGTGGCTTTAATGCGGCTTCCTGATTCTGAGCGCGGATTGGGGATGGCTGTGGGATGCCGACCAGAAGTAATGCGTTTGGATGCAAAGCTAGGAGCTTTCGACAGCATTGCTTATCCCGCGTTGCAAATGGCGGCTCAAGGGATCGAAACCATTGCAATCACAGATTGTTTGAATTTTGGTAATCCCGAAAAAATCGAAATTATGAGTGAATTTGTTGCGAGCGTTGAAGCGATTAGTGAAATGGCGCAGGCTTTGGACGCACCCGTGGTGAGCGGCAATGTCAGTTTTTATAATGAAACTTTAGGACAAAACATTACATCGACTCCTGCAACAGGACTTGTGGGATTGCGGCCTACCATTTCTAATTTAAAATCTTCAACCTTTTTAACTCCCATGGCATGGGCCGGTTCTAAGAGCCCACTCTCTCAAGATCGTTCCTCAGAAAGTCAGGAATTCATAGAAGATGTTTATTTGATTTCTCTTCCTATGATTCAACATTCAGATCTGTGGGAAGATGCATCTCCTGTGTGGTCAGGAGAGTGGGACACTTCTCGAGTCGTTGAGTTTATTCGCAATACACGCACGCTGGCTCTCCGCTCTGAAGTGGGGGGGCTACGAGTGGTGGGGTCTCAAGGAATTATGACCAGTTTAATGCGTATGAGTTTAGATGGGATGGGTTTTTTAGGTGAAGACCTTTCTCGCTGGGAAACTCAGCCAGGTCTTTTTTACCAGTTAATTGTTACGGGACATCGGCTTTCAACTGTGATAAAGGAGTCCTACTCATCCTCTCTTCAAGTAGAGGTTTTAAAATTGGGAGTGACTCAAAAAGAATTTTTTACAGTGGGTCAGAGATCAATTGCGGTGAGTGAATTGAAACTAACTTTTGAAAAAGCGTGGGGGAAACACTTTGAAAACCTGGCGTGAAGAGTGTGCGGTTATTGGAATTTGGAATCATGAAGAGGCCTCTCGCCTTGCTTACTTGGGTTTATTTGCCATGCAACACCGTGGTCAAGAGTCGGCGGGAGTGGTGTCTCTCCATGAAAATCATCATATTCACCACAAAGGACTTGGCTTGGTGGGAGATGTCTTTTCTGAACCTGACTTGATTCGACTCAAGGGGGCGGCTGCGGTTGGGCATGCTCGTTACTCAACAACAGGACAAAACTTACTGACCAATGCTCAGCCCATCACGGCGCAGTTGTTAAATGGTCCTTTAGCTGTGGCTCATAATGGAAATTTGATCAACGCTCATGAGTTGCGTGAGAAGTTGCAAAAAGAAGGAAGTATTTTTCAAGGGACTAACGATACAGAAGTTTTAATGCACTTGTTATCACGGCATCCTAGCAATGACCTCATAAAAGCGTTGCAAGATTCCGTAGTTCAATTAGAAGGGGCTTTTAGTTTTGTAGTGATGAGCCATGATCGCTTGGTGGCGATTCGTGATCCTTATGGATTTCGCCCTCTGGTCTTGGGGAAAAAGAAAAATGCAGCCGGAGAGTGGGCTTATGTGCTCGCTTCTGAAACCTGTGCCTTTGATCTGATTGGAGCCCAGTTTGTCAGAGAGATTGAGCCCGGTGAAATCTTTTGGGTGGATCAGCAAGGTGAACATCAACTGATGATGGATCGAAAAGTTTCAAGAAAAGCTCGATGCATTTTTGAACATGTTTATTTCGCGCGTCCTGATTCTGTGGTTTTTGGTCATAGCGTTTATGAATCAAGAAAAAGCTTTGGTCGCTATTTAGCCAAAGAGAATAAGGTGGAGGCCGACATTGTTGTGCCTGTTCCGGATAGTGGTGTTCCTGCGGCGATTGGTTATAGCTTAGAGAGTGGTATTCCTTTTGAGTTGGGGATTATTCGCAATCATTATGTGGGACGAACCTTTATTCAGCCTCAACAAAGCATCCGTAGTTTTGGTGTCAAAATTAAGTTGAACCCTCAATCCGCTGTTTTGCAGGGCAAGCGTGTGATTGTCATTGATGATTCTTTGGTACGAGGAACCACTTCAAATAAAATTATTGGACTTATCCGAGCTGCCGGAGCTAAAGAAGTCCATATGAGGATCGCAGCGCCTCCCACCATCAACCCTTGTTACTATGGGGTAGACACTCCTCATAAATCTCAATTGATAGCCTCTCATCAGTCCGTTGAAGAAATCAGAAAGTTTATTGATGCGGATTCGCTGACGTATTTGTCTTTGGAAGGTCTCTTTGCGGCGATGAAAGCAAAGTCAGACAGTTTTTGTGCCGCTTGTTTTGATGGAAATTATCCTACGCCTTTGCATGGTTTGGATCGGATTTCTCCTTAATGGCTCGGTGTCGCGAAAGTGAAAACAGATTTTGTTGTCTTGCTCAAACCTCATTCCAGCGTCGTTAGAGCGTGTTTGAAATAGGTATTGAGTGTGATTCTGGAGATCATTTTCAATCGGGACCGCAACAATTTATAATTTTTAATCGAGGTTGAGTATGTTCGTTGATTTTGAACATCCGTTAGCAGTTAAAATCAGAAAACAGATTGTGCAGGCTTTGAGTGAGTTCTCAATGTTAGAGACTCATGATCGGCTGATGGTATGCGTTTCGGGAGGGAAAGACTCCAGTATCTTGTTGGCGCTGTTAACGGAAATAAAAAAAAGAAGTCCGTTCCCTTTTGATTTTGAAGCTGTAATTTTGGATCAAAAACAACCGGGCTTTCAAGTGCAAGAATTCAAAAATTGGGTGGGATCTTTGAATGTGCCCCTCACGGTTTTGCAAAAAGACACTTATTCCATTGTGAAAGAGAAAATTACGGATGGTGTTTATTGCTCTTTGTGTTCAAGGCTTCGTCGAGGAATTCTTTACAATCATGCCGAGCGAGAGGGTTTTACCAAGCTGGCATTGGGGCATCATCGTGATGATCTGATTGAAACTTATTTATTGAATTTGTTTTTTACCGGCAGGACAGCTTCTATGCCTCCGAAACTTCGCTCTGATGATGGAAGAAATATTTTAATTCGCCCTATGGCCTACGTTGCGGAGAGTGATATTGAATTACTAGCGCAGGTGTGGAAGATGCCGATTATTCCCTGTAATCTTTGTGGATCTCAGGATGGGATGCGACGTCAGCGCATTAAGAAGCTCCTTACTCAGTTGGAAATTGAGATTCCAGAAATCCGTCACTCTATGCTTGCTGCATTAGGGAATGTTCATAACTCTCAAATGTTGGATAAAAAACTTTGGGATTTTTCTCTTTTAGAAAGGCCATAGTCTTTACAGGAAATAATTCTCCAAAATAATTTATTTTGGCATTTACTTTGCTAATTAGCGATTGGAAAAGTGTCATAATGATACTTCATTCTAACATAAGGGGGAGTTTATGAATTTTATTTCATCATCATTCATTTCCATATTTGCTTGTACATTTATAGGTTTAAGCTCATGGGGTTTTGAGTCAACAGAAGCCGCTACTGCTAACGAAATTGAGGCCTCTGAATATAGTGATGTGCTTGCGGGAGATTATTTATTGGGCGATTTTAACGTGAGTGGTGGCAATTTTACACTCGATCGCGGACGCGGTGGCCATGATCGAGGAAGAGATCGATACAATCCGCCAAGAAGAGGTGGTGGTCATTACCCTCCTCCAAGAGATGGGCGACGTGATAGAGATCATGATCGCGGACGTGGTGGCGATTATTATCCTCCAGGACGAGGTGGACATGATCGTGGCGGTGGTGGCCGAGGTGGTGACTATTATCCTCCTCCAGGCCGAGGATCTTATGGTGACTGTGGCAGTCAATCCGTGACCTTATTGTGTAAGGTCAATCGCTCTCAACAATATGTTACGGCTTATACAAACTGTGGTTATGGTCGAGAAGGATCCATTTGTTACAGCGTTCAGACTCCTGGCTACTACCAAGAGGACATGCGAGTTGCATTCCGATGTGAAAGAGGTGTGTGGACTTGGGTCTTGGGTCAAAATGGAATGTGTAAATTGCGTTATTAGTTTTAAAGAGAACACTTTGGATTTGCTCTGTGGAGTTTAGATTCAATTGAACTCAGAGCAAATCAAAATTACAAGAGTAAGAACGTGTAACAAAATGACATAGTTTAATTTTGTAGTTTTATGAGATCATATTGTAAAAAAGCCTTCACTTTTGATTACAGGGTGAAGGCTTTTTTATTCCTGAAGAACCATTTTTAGGAAGTGCCAAGAGGCACTTTGTTTTTATTAAAATCAAATTTTTTTCTAAAGAGCGATTGTTTTAAGTTCAGTAATTCGCCTTTTGACATCTTCTGGAATATTGACACCACCTGTTCCACTAAAACCTGAAACGGTGCTGGCTTGGAATTTTTCAAAACATTTCTTGGAAATTTCAGTGTGGGGAGATGTTCGAATGCATAACTCATAATAGTCTTCATTCATCGACCAGGCTCCTATTTCACCAATGTTCTCATAAATAAAACCGAGTTGGAGGAGTGCTTCTGCTTTAATCGCAGGAGTTTGATCCTTTGTTAAAAACTGGTGTAGAAGGCTGGCGGCTCGAAGATATTCAACAGTCCCTCCCTCACCCCGGGAATCCTTTTGAAAAAGATCGGCTTGCTTGACCATCTGCTCTGCCGTTGCGAGATTCACTGAGGGTTTTATTTTTCGGTTCCAGTCTTCAACGGATTTTTGCCAAAAAGGTAAAGGACGTTTGATAAAGAGGGGAAGATTTTTATTTTGACTTAGCAACTTAAGAAATTGTTGGGTGTTTTTAGCATCATTTTGATAACGAACATTAATGATCAGTCCCATTTGAACGAGTTTTTGCCACTCCACAATAGACAATTGGCTTCCATCTTTAACAGCTACTGTGATTTCTTTCATAGCATCATCAAAGTAACGACTGGCAATGAGAAACTGAACTTTTTCTACGATAGCGACTTTTTGAAGGGAGTTGATAAATTGAGGCTGCGCGAGTGCTGGCCCTACATTGGTTCGAGTGTGGCATTGAAAGCATTGAGCAAGAGCACTTTTAAAAGTAGTTCTTGCAAATTCTGTGTGGCCTGTTTCAAAAGATTCTAGCGACAATTTTAAATTGTCTTCAAATCGTTTGCCAATCAGTTTTAGCGAAGGGTCTTGATCGGGCGCAATGGTATGTTCATTGATATTTTGAGCAATTCGCTTTAATTCAGCTATTTTTGACTGAAATATTTTTTTTTCAGCACCTTTGATGGTGGGATCAGTGAGTGCTGGAAGTAGGTCTAAAAGATTCTGAGTGAGTTGTTGCATGAGGAGGGGCCAGGAATAAACGCGAGAAGATGAAGACGTCTCTTGAGCGGTCGCAGTGTTCGAATCCAAGGCTCCTTCTTGTTTCTGGGTTTTCGCAGATTGACAAGCGAGAGCAAACTGAAAAGTGACTCCGAGAACTAATGCCATTTTTCCGCATTTTAAAATTCGATTATAAATAAGACTCATTTGATTATTTGCTTTCATATAAACCCCTGTTGTTATTCTAACTTTAAGTTTTGGTCCTATTGAGTCAACAGACTTTTCTAAAATTTTCTGTTTTCTTTTCATGACGATGACAATAAGGATTTCTTATCAAATCCAATGAAAAAGCCCCCTAGGAGGGGGCCTTAAGAAAGCAACATTGACAACATGGATGATGGCTCCTTTGTTGACACCAGATTAGGATAATTATCTCCTGAGGTCAGGTCAAAGAACTTTAAAATCATAATGTGGACTAGGGCATTAAGACTATGGTCTAGTTTGGTGAATTCATCACATGAATGATTACATTCAGGGTATGAGGGACGCCAAACTCACTTATTTTTGTTTTATTCTTTATTTAGAGGGGTTTTATGGATTTATTGATGACATATAAATAAAATTTCCAGAGAAGCCAAAAACCTAACAATTGAAAGAAAGCTTCAGCGAAGACAAGAGCTGATCCCGCAATAGGGTGTTTGAAAAGTGACTCATACTGACTAAAAAGCCCGGTGAGAAGAAGAGGGATCGCGAGACTAAATCCCAACCAAAGGAGCCAAAGTTTCAATCTATGGCCTCGAATTATAGATCGGCAGAGTTTGAGAGCATCTTGTTCTCCTCTTTGATAAGATGAGTCAAAAAAGCAAATAAAGGGCAGTAAAGTGTATTCAATCCAACGTAACAGTCCTGGTATAATAAAAACAAACATCCATAAAGAGGCATCTCCCATCCCTCTCAGCCATTCGCGGGTGTAGTCAGAGAGTTTGGTACTGAATGGAATCGCTTTTGTTTCTGGATGGAATTTTTGAAAAAAATAAAGCAAGAGAGGAGGGTATATCCAAGTGAGCAATAAACCATTTATAAAAATACCGAAAGCAATAAAAGCAAAGAGGGAGGTTTCTCTTCTCATCGCATCCACCATTTGAGAGTTTAAAATTTGATCGATAAGCTGATGAAAGAGAAGGACGATAAATGTGAGAGTGAATAGGGTCATTCCTTGCTTAACAGAAATGTTTTTCTCCTTAGAGGGGGTAGAGTGGTTTTCCATAAAGGACTCCGAAGAAAGGTGTTTTTAAAGATGCTCAATTTTCTAAGAGGAGCCTTCATTAGTCAAAGATCAGGATAGAAAACGATCAAACTCTTGAGCCTGCTCTTGAAAAAATGATGAATAAATGAACAACTTTATGTTTTTTAAAGATAGATTAAATAAATTTATAGTTAAACTTGAGTATTCATCATTTTTTTTGTAGACTAGCCATTCTTCTTTTTGAAGAGAACTTTGACCAGGGTTTTTTAATCTAAAAGACTCGTAGCTTTTAGTTCTTTCAAAGAATTAAAGTTAAATTAAAAAGTGCCTCGGTGGCGAAATTGGTAGACGCACAGGACTTAAGTGGATTTGAGTGCCTTGAGGGAAATCTCAAGAGTAGAACTGTTCAAATTCGGGGAAGCCTTCACTGGTAATCCCGAGCCAAGCCGAAACGAAAGTTTCGGAAGGTGTAGAGACTAGACGGACAGAACCTAATGCTTGTTAGAGCGATGGTTAAGGGATAGTCCAGACCACAAACTTAATGGGCGGCGAAAGCCGAAGTGGTAAGAAAATCCTGGGCTTCCTTTACAGGGGCGTGCCGGTTCAATTCCGGCCCGAGGCACCATTTTGGCAAGTATTCGAACCAAAATGCCGCAAAAATTGCGACGCGTTAGTTGATTCAACTAACGCATTTTTTTTGTCCAAAATCTTCTCTACCGCTCCTGAACTATCCATCAATTCCTCTCTATAGTCCGCTTCAGTATTAACGCTGTAATCGTGACTACTGGATTCAAATTTCTCGCGCCCAACAAGTCTTGGAACAAGTATTTTCACATAGGATTCACCCACTTTAAAGTACACCTCAAATCCATCCGGAATAATCATAATTTTGTGGACTAAATATCGAATGATTTTCATTCGAATTTTATGCCCATCATCCTTTTTTAGAATTTCACCAACAGCAACAATAAATTTTTGAAAATCTCTTAGCTCTGCGGGCTCATCTTTGATGATCCCTTTTGATTGCATTTCAGTGGTTTTCTTTTGAGCACTTTGTTTACGCTCTTCGAGTTTTTCCATTTGCTTGTAAATCGGAGTTGGCGAAATGGACTGGGGAAGTGTCGCAAGCCGCTCTGCCAAAACCTCTAACTGTCGATCCACGTTGAAAACTATATGATTTAACTTTTCAAGCTCCTTTGAACCTGGGTTCATTTGATGGGCACGTTTGGCTTCATTCAACAATTCAGCTGCAAATCTTTCATCGGAAAAAAGTTTTAAAATCTCTTCCCAGAGAGCAGGCTCTAAATGTTTTGCAAGCACCCTGAACGGAAAACAATTTTTCTCTAGCTCTGGAACATGCGCTCCTGGCACCGTATAAGAGGCGTGTTCATAGTATCCAATTTTACCACCATTGCCATGAGCAGATTTTCCGATCATGCGATCACCACAAGTCTTGCAGTAAACAAGCCCCGATAGCAAATAAGGATAACGATCACTCATGCTCTCTTTGTTACGGCGATGATTTTTATCAAGAATTTCATTCACCTTAATAAAAGTCTCTTTATCAATGAGTGGTGGCCAAACAGCTTCAGTCTCTTTAGTCTCTCCATTTTGAGTATAAATCTTAATTCCAGCATAAAATTTGGATCTCAACATTTGTCCAAGATTTTTCACCGTGTAATATCCAAGGCGAGTTCGAAGCCCGCCTCCTTCTCGTACCGATTTCATACGAAACCCCTGTTCATTGAGCCAAGTGGCTGTGGCAGCCAGAGTCCCTTCTCGCTGAAAAGCTTGGAAGGCCGCTTGAACAGACGGTGCGGCTTCCTCATCAATTTCTAAAAATCCTGGCTTATCCTGAATCCGTTTGTAGCCAAAAGGAATAGCTCCGCCATTGAAAAGTCCTCGTTGTGATCTGGCATTGAAGTTTGCAGAAACCCTTTCTGAAATTTGGCGCCTTTCAAATTGAGCGATATTGGCTACCGTAAAAAGTACCATTTCTCCGGCGGCGGTAGTTGTATCAAAATTTTCTCTTAACGATTGAAAACCGCAGCCATTATCTTGCATCAATTGCCAAATTTCCGAAAAATCTTTAATGGATCTTGAAATCCGTGAAAGCTCTGTCACCATGACAAGATCTAATTCTCGCTTACGAATGGCCATTAACATTTTTTGCAACTCGGGACGATTAGTGTCTTTTCCCGACTTTGCCCTATCAATATAAATCGATTTTATGTCACCAAAATGACCTTCCATATTTTTTAATTTTACAGTCATTCTAAGGCGCTCTTCTTGATTACGGATGGAGCCCTCGGGGTTTTCCGCTTGTTCTTCCGTGCTAACTCTTATGTAGATTCCGATACGGTGAGATTTTTTGGTTTGCTTACTCATTTGCAACCTTCCTTTCGTTTTTTGTTTCACTCCCGCAAGAGGCAACATCAAACGCATTGGTTGCGATAGAATCGTCAATTGATAAATGTAGCTGGCAACTACTCAGCTCACCATAAATCAGCCGTCCAAGTTCTGCAAGGATTTGTTGAAACTCCGAATCCCTTACCACTTTGTGACAAAGGAGTTTCTGATTAACTGACCATTTTTTTCGTTTCTTCATCGCAAAACACCTATTAAATAAAATGCAAAAAAAGAAACGAGGCTATCAATAGAGAGTGGCCGTTGATTTTAAAGAGATAAGAAACTTCTAAATAATTAGAGTCAGTTCGGAGATTTAATTTGAAAATCAGTTCATTTTCTTGAGCTGTCCACAGGATTTATTTATTTTTACCGAGTATCTGTGGATAACTTCCTGGTTGATCTAGCTTAGTGCTACTATTTTTGTTTAACATC
>CAUJGP010000027.1 GCA_963170155.1 Bdellovibrionota bacterium
AAGTCTATCGTCGATGCATGGGTGCAGGAGTATAACTCACAAAGACGGCATCAGAGTTTAGGATATTTAAGCCCAGATGAGTTTTTTGAAAGACAAAATCTCCAAAATATTTGTTAAAATAAGTGTTGAAATCATGGGTGCATTACATACTCGTCATTTTTCTAGTGATGATACCAGGGTAAATAAATCTTATGGCTTTTGTGATTAGCTGTAATAAAGTCTCGTTTTGATTATTTTCTAATGATTGATTAAGTTATTGAAAGTACGAGATAATATTTGTTGTTTGTCTGAGGCTATATCTATATCGTCTATCTATAAATAGACAAAGTAAGTAATATCGTCTATTTATAGATAGACGATATAGATTAAAAAGTCTATTTGGGTATGAGGGTAATATGGCAAAGAAAATGTCAGATTTAAGGCGAAGTCAGTTAGATCGATTTTTCAGTTCAAACGATAAACTAAGGGATTTTAAAAAGCCTAAATCAGGTTGGATTAAGGAAATTCGAGAAGCATTGGGCATGAGTCTGCTTGATTTGGCAGATAGACTCGGTGTTATTAAACAAAATATCAACCAATTTGAAAGAAATGAGATTTCCGGAAAATTGACTTTGGCATCGTTAGAGAAAGCTGCGGATGCCTTAGGGTGTGAGTTGGTCTATTTCCTTGTACCAAAAACGTCTTTACAATCTATGGTTGAAGAGCAAGCTTTGAAGGCTGCAAAAGAGATTGTGAAGATGACAAATACAACGATGGGACTCGAAGACCAAGCAGCATCTAAAAAATCGCAGGAATTACTGGAAAGAAAGTTAGCCTCCGAGTTGCTTCTTAAAAAGGATCGTCGAATTTGGAGATCTAAGTTATGAAAATTGAAAATCCGCCAGGTGCAACTCCGCTTGATGATGAAGCATTACAAGGATTGATTCCATCGTTAACAACACAAGGTGAGCTGAATGAATTTGAAGAACGAAACATTGCTGAGGCCATTGGATGGGCACTAAATAGTCGAAAACTTAGAGCTGAATTATTATCAGCCACTGGTCTAAGGCTACTTCATGAGAAAATGTTTGATCAAACTTGGAAATGGGCAGGTGATTTTAGATCGAAAGATCTTAATATCGGTGTCGACTGGCATAGAATCCAAAGTGAACTAGGGCAATTGCTCGGCGATGTAAAGTATTGGCAAGAAAACAAAACTTTTCCAATTGAGGAAATTGCAATTCGTTTTAGTTATAAACTTGTTTGGATACATCCGTTTTTAAATGGCAACGGCAGGTTTTCTCGGTTAGCCGCTGATCTATTAATGATTTATAATGGTCATCAAAAATTTTCTTGGGGATCGCAAAATTTAACTTCTACTTCAGTTGCACGTGACACTTATTTAAAGGCGTTACGTAAGGTGGATAAAAATAACGAAGATATTGACTACCTACTTAAATTTTCAAGAAGTTAGGATGGAAGGAATAGATTTATGAGTATTTCAAAAGAGTTAATGGAGACACTTAAAGAAGAAGTGAAATCTGCCTCAAACCAAGTTGAAGAATCTTACCATAAATTAGTAGCACTTTTTCCACTTCAATCAATTGTTACAAAGGATCAACACGCTATTGCACTTAAGGTTATTGAGAGACTGATTTCTTTTGCTAATAATGGAACTCAAGATGGAGGAACTAAAGTATACCTTAATACGCTTGTAATACTTGTTGGAGAATATGAACGCGAAAATTATAAATCGAATCCAGTCTCTGGACGAGAAATGCTTGCTTACTTAATGAGTTTACAAGGACTGACCCAAAAAGATTTAGCTAAAGAAGTTGGTGGTCAGCCAATCGTTTCAAAAATTCTTAAGGGTGAGTGTGATTTAAATATCCGCCAAATCAAAGCTCTTGCAAAACGGTTTAAAGTTTCTCCTGAGGTTTTTATTTGAATGAAGTATCAACTAGATTTAAGCGAGCACCTAAAGGGTGTCTTTTTAATGCTTATAAATACGCAAAATAATATTATAAGTATCTGGAAATACATGTAAATATATAGCATATTGCTTAAATATCAGCAATATGCTATATTATGAGAGGTGCTATGGCGATAAAAAAGAGGCCTAACGTACTTGAGGAAGTAAGACAGGCTACTTTAATAGGTAGGTTGATTCCCTCTCCCCATGCTCAGCAACAAATGGAAAAACGAAACATTCAGATGAGTGATATCGAAGAAGCCATTTCAAGAGCAAGATTGGAGAAGAAAAAGGACTCTCTTACTGAAGATAAAAAAGAATGGAAGTACGCTTTGCGAGGAAAAAATGATGAGGGTGATAAGGATTTGAGAATTATTATTATATTTGATGACCCTAGTGCCATTATCGTAACTGCCATTGATAAGAACAGGAAAGAGGACTGATATGAGCAAGATTTTAGAAACTTATACCTTCAAAGGATTTGGATTTGATGTTCTTCTTAAAAATGTTGTTCTTAAATCAGTCCATGGAGAAGAATATCCAGATATTAATATGAATGAAGTTAAGTTGAGTACGGCCAAGGCTCTACTCAACAGCAAGCAAAGAATTAATGGTTATCAGTTAAAGTTTTTACGAACATTTTTAAGAATGTCTTTCGATGATGTTTCTAATAAAATTCATGTTCCAGCATCTACCTTACGATCATGGGAAAATAAAGGTACTGAATTTACGGGACTAACCATTGATCAAGAAAAAGCATTTCGAATTTTGGTGATCAACACAATCCTAGAAAGTGAAAAGAGCCAATATGGGTTAAACTTAACTCTAACCAAAGAATTCACCTCTCCCAAAAAACAAACGGCTTTGGATTTGGAGGCTAATTTGGATTATTCTTTTGTATCTAATGGATAAATTGAAACCTTAAGATGTGTTTACCCTGGTTGTCAGAGCGAGATTTCTGGGTATTTCAAAAGTTGATGACAGATGATAACAAGCAGACTTCTACCTTTAGTGAAAACAGTGACTTACGCCTCAGGCGGCAGTCACCCCAATTTTAAATCCCCTTTTCGGGGTTCTGGGCGCTAAGCCCGCGAAATCTAAAACAAGAGACTTCCACAGGTTACGAGATTCACCTCGACCGCACCATCACACTTTATCACGCGAAATCACGGCTCTACGCCAAAGACTGGGGCAGTCGAGCTTTTGCTATCTAAATTTGCGACCTTGTCCTCTTCTCATTTGCCATTGCTCAAGAGCAAATTGTCTTAGATCTGGAACAGAATCAAACTCATCTACGATTTCAACTCCAAGGAGAGTTTCTACGGCATCTTCAAGAGAAATAAGGCCTGTGATAACGCCGTATTCATCATTGACTAAGGCCACATGCTCTTTCTGTTTGATAAAGAAATCCAAAGCCTGAGCGACGGTAAGTTTTTCTGAAATGGTTTGGATTGGAGTCATGAGCTCTGCAATTTTAGTGGCATCTCGATCATGAGTGAGAGCTTCTAAAATTTTATAACGATGGGTCATCCCTATAATTTGATCGAGTTGTTCATGGTAGACGGGGATTCGCGAGTAGTGAATAGGACGGAATTTTTCGCTGACCTCTAGGACCGTCAATTTGCTTTCCAAAGCAAACATAACACTCCGGGGAGTCATGATATCAGCGATAAAGAGTTTATCCAGCATTAACAAGTTTTTAATAACTAAACTTTCTTTATTTTGTAAAGAGCCTTCTTGAGCACCGAGCTCGGCATGCATGATGACTTCTTCTCGCGTTACTTTGTGCGCGTCAGAGCCACCGAGGCGATCCGTAATCCACTCAGTGGCACGTACGATAGGGTAGAGAATAAAGATCAACCCAGAAAGAGCATAGGCCGCAATAGGGGCAAATGCTTTCCAATTGCGTACCCCGATGGTTTTAGGAATAATTTCTGAAAAAATGAGAATGGTAAGAGTTAAAATAACAGAAACCATAGTGATGTAGGCATCTCCCCACATTTCATGAGCGCGATAACCAATCAGAGAAGACCCCATCGTGGTGGCGAGTGTATTTAGAGTGAGTAATGCACCAATAGAACGATGAATTTGCATTTTGTGGTTTTGTAAGAGTTGAGCATAGCGCCGGCCGTCCTTGATCTTTAGAGCTAAATAGGTGGGTTGTATTGAGAGCAGTGTAGCTTCAAGAAGAGAACACAAAAATGAAATGATCATGACCAACGCAACTAAGACCAGAAATGAAACCATGCATGTAATGCTAACAGAATCTTAGAAGCTTGTTAAAGCAAAAAAGCACCAAGACTTGAATCTTGGTGCTTTAAAAATTATCAAAAACTTTATTTTTTGAAGAGACTCTAAGGTGATCGAGCCTATTTTTTAGTATCGTCCACCCCAAAGTAAAATTCCACAGATAGACTAAGCGTTTTCTTTTGCACGCTTTTCTTGGTATTTTTTAGCAAGTTCTTCTTGGACGTTTCTTGGCGCTACAGCATAGCGCGAGAATTCCATAGAAAATTCTCCTTTACCTTTTGTGGCTGAGCGAAGGTCTGTGGAGTACCCAAACATTTCGCTAAGCGGCACTTCCGCTGTAATGATCGAGTAGCCTTCGTTTGAATCTGTTCCAAGAATAATTCCACGGCGTTGGTTAATCTGCCCAGTCGCAGGTCCTTGGTATTCTTCAGGTACTGAAGTTTCAAGTTTCATCAGTGGCTCAAGGACAGAAGGTTTTGCTCTTTCATAAGCTTGTCTCATTGCAGCCATCGCGCAGATCTTAAAGGCCATGTATGATGAATCGACATCATGGTAAGAACCATCATCTAGATACACTTGAATGCCAACAATCGGAAACCCAATCAAAGGCCCTTTCACGCACTGTTCTTTGAATCCTTCTTCAACAGCGGGAATGAATTCACGGGGAATACGCCCCCCCACAACTCTATTTTCAAAAGCAAAAGTCGATGTTGCATCGGATGGAAGAGGTTCAATCTTTCCAATCACTTTTGCAAACTGCCCTGAACCACCTGTTTGCTTTTTATGAGTGTAATCGTAGACGGCTTCTTGACCGATTGTTTCGCGATAAGCCACTTGAGGAGCTCCTGCAATGACTTCACAGTTAAATTCTCGCTTCATTCGCTCAATATACACTTCAAGGTGAAGCTCGCCCATACCAGAAATAATCGTCTCCGCTGACTCTTCGTCTCGGTGGACTCGGAATGTGGGATCTTCTTTGCGGAACTTTTGAAGGGCTTTTGAAAAGTTGTTGGCAGAACCCTTGTCTTTCGGTGATACCGCCAGCGAAATAACAGCGTCAGGCACATGCATAGATTGCATTGCTACGTTGTAATCATTCATTGTGAAAGTATCGCCAGAAGCACAATCGATTCCAAATACAGCAACGATATCACCAGCATAGGAGGTGTCGATATCTTCCATTTTATCAGAATGCATTCTCACGAGACGTGGTACTTTGACTGACTTATGATTTGTTGTATTAGTGATAAAATCGCCTTTACTCATTTTCCCTTGATAAATACGCATATAGGTCAATTGGCCAAAAGGCGTCTCTTGAAGTTTGAAAGCCAAAGCAACAAGTGGCTTATTATCTTCTGGTAAAAGCTCAATACGCTCTTCGTTTTTATCTAAATCAAGAGCTGTTTCATGCTTTTCAGCAGGAGTAGGCAAATAACGAATAACAGCGTTGAGTAAAAGTTGAACACCCTTATTTTTGAAGGCAGAGCCACAAAAAACAGGACATAACTTAAGACTTAAAACACCTTTACGGATAGCAGCATGAATCTCCTCATTCGTAGGCATTTCATCCATTAAAAACTTTTCACCAACAACCTCATCGACATCGGCACACTTTTCAATCAAGTATCCACGATATTCTTTGGCCTGTTCGAGGAGTTCAGCAGGAATTTCTTCTTCTCTGATGTTTTCACCACTTTCGCCATCAAAGTAGTAAGCTTTCATGGTAATTAAATCAACGCAGCCTTTATGAGTGTCTTCAAGGCCAATAGGAATTTGAGCCATAACAGCATTGAGTTTTAATTTATCGATAAGAGCATCTTTAACGCGGAAAGGATTAGCTCCTTGGCGATCCAGTTTATTAATAAAAGCAAGGCGAGGAACGCTGTATCTCTTCATTTGTCGATCGACGGTAATTGATTGAGACTGCACGCCGGCAACACCGCAGAGAACCAGAATAGCGCCATCCAGAACTCGTAGAGACCGTTCCACCTCAATTGTAAAGTCCACGTGCCCCGGAGTATCAATGAGGTTAACAATATTGTTATCCCACTGCACTTGAGTCGCTGCTGATTGAATCGTAATACCTTTTTCTCTTTCGAGATCCATGGAATCCATGGTGGCACCCACACCGTCTTTTCCCTTCACTTCGTGAATGGCATGAATTCGACCGCCATAAAAGAGAATACGCTCTGAAAGAGTGGTTTTTCCAGAGTCAATGTGAGCTGAGATCCCGATATTCCGGACATTGTTGATATCCCATTTCAAATTAGCCATCAGGATAGATTCCTTTCTTGTATCAGTTACTATAATTATAATAAATTAAGATTAATATTAAAAAATTTTTTATAAAGCATATATTTACAAAAAATAGTACGAAACAAATCGGTTAACATGAAGAAAAAAAAAGTACAACAAGGAATTTAAAGTCCAAATTCAGGGGGGGCATGTCACTTCAGAGCATTTTAAAAAAGTATTTTGATTTTGATGAATTTAAAGGCGATCAAGAAAAAGTAATTCAGCAAATTCTGAAGGGGAAGGATGCTCTTGTTATCATGCCGACAGGATTTGGAAAAAGTCTTTGTTATCAACTTCCTGCAGCATATTTTCAGGAGCATCAAGAGATTCAGAAGAAGGAAGAAAGCGTTTTTGCCACCGGAGTAACCGACACAACAAAAAACAAGAACAAAATGGGACTTGTTTTAGTCCTCTCCCCATTGATTGCTCTGATGGAAGATCAGGTTCAATCCGCCCGTAAAAAAGGACTGCAAGCGCGGGCCATTCATTCTGCTATGGGTTCTGAAGCCCGAGAAAAAGTTTTAAACGAATTGGCTGAAGGGGCTTTGAGTTTATTATATGTCACTCCGGAAAGATTTCGCAAAGAGTCTTTTTTAAAGGCTCTTTCTCAAGTGCGTGTTCGTCTGTTGGCAGTGGATGAAGCCCATTGCATTAGTCTTTGGGGTCATGATTTTCGCCCTGATTATTCAAAGTTAGGTGAAATTCGAGAGCAAATAGGCCGACCTCCTACCGTGGCTTTGACCGCAACGGCGACTCCACGTGTTCAGGAAGATATTATCAAACAACTCCAGTTAACCGATGTGCAGTCTTTTTTAGGAGGAATGGAGAGGCCTGAATTATCTCTTCAGGTTCATGATTTGTTTAGTTTAGAAGCAAAGATAGATGTCATTTGTGAATTACGAAAAAAAATAGAGGGTCCCATTATTATTTATTGGAGTTTAATTGGAACTCTCGAGAAGGCTTTTGCCGCGATTCAGAAAAGGGGAGAGTTTACTGAAGAATTTCCTCTTGAAAAATATCACGGACAGATGAGGCCTGCGGAGCGGAATCGATCTCAACAATCCTTTTACCAATCTGATGATATGACTTTGTTTGCCACACCGGCCTTTGGCTTAGGGGTGGATAAATCCAATATTCGAGCCGTGATTCATGGGGAACTTTCAACCTCCCTTGAAGCTTACTATCAAGAGGTGGGACGAGCAGGAAGAGATGGAGCTTCCGCAGAAGGCCATTTGCTATTGGATGAGGAAGATGTGTCGATTTCTATGGATTTTATTAAATGGTCATGCCCAGAACCTTCTTTTGTGCGCAAAGTTTATCAACTCGTGAGGGATCGATGGGACGAATACCGTGCTGGGGGGAATGATTTTTTACGACGAGAGATGAACTTCTACAATTCACGGGATTTTCGGGTGGAAACAGCTTTGAATCAGTTGGAGAGGGCCGGAAGCCTCATTCTTAAGGGAACTCATTACGTGGCTCTCGACATATGGAATGAAGAATTTTTTTCACAGTCCCAACACGAGCGTCATTTTAAATCCCAAAATGAAAAACTATTGGCCATGCTCCGATGGGCTAAGCAGGTAGAGCAGTGTCGGTTAAAATTAATTTATGAGTATTTTGGTTCTGCTCATCATGAGGATTGTCTCCGTTGTGATGTGTGCTTGGAGCGTGCTTGATAAGGCTTTGATCTTCTTCGTTGCTTCGGCAGGGAAGAAGGATTATGAAGAAATACCAATCTTTAATTGGCATTAGGAAGCGTTAGGAATCAATCTTAATCTTTGAAAGGTGGTGAAGATATGGATCAGAATATTTATGATTTTGAGGTTAAGGATATCCAAGGACATTTAGTTTCACTTAAGAAATTTGAAGGAAAAGTACTTCTCATTGTCAACGTGGCTTCAAAATGCGGGTTCACTCCCCAATACACGGAATTAGAGCAAATTTATAGAGAGCTAAAAGATAAAGGGTTTGAAATCTTAGCCTTTCCTTGTAATCAGTTCGGGGCTCAGGAGCCAGGGAATGAGGAAGAAATCAAGCAGTTTTGTTCTCTCACCTATGATGTTAGTTTTCCTTTATTCGCAAAAGTTGATGTGAATGGGGAATCTGCATCTCCTCTTTATATGGCTTTAAAAGAATCGTTACCAGGGGTTCTTGGAACTAAAGCTATTAAGTGGAATTTTACCAAATTTTTAATTGATAAAACGGGAAAGCCCATTCAACGGTACGCTCCAAACGATAAGCCCTTGGATTTGGTAAAGGATATTCAAAAGTTACTTTAATAGTTTTTTGGATATTTGATTTTGATATAGATTGATTATCGATAATAGAGATAGGTTGAGTATTTAATTGAAATGAATGATTTAAGTTCGGTTCTTGTTGAACATAAGATTATTGGCGATCAAATTGTGGAAGTCGCCCGACGGTTGTATGCGCGGAATATGTTAGCAGCAGCGGATGGAAATATTTCTGTTCGAATCAATGAACACATGGTGTTGATCACTCCCTCTGGAGTTTCTAAAGCTTTTATCAAGGCTGAGGATTTAGCGTTAATAACGTTGGACCATCAAGTTTTATATGGAAAGGCTTCTTCTGAAAGGATGATGCATTTAGAAGTTTACAAGCATTGTCCTTTGGCTCGCGCTGTGGTTCACGCTCATCCTACGACAGCGATTGCTTGGTCTGTGGCTCAGCCAGAATTAACAAAACTTCCTGCGGAGTGTTTGAGTGAGGTGATTTTAGCGTGCGGGGATATTCCTTTTGTTCCTTATGCACGACCTGGGACTCCAGCCATGGGTAGTCATCTGATTCCTTTTTTACCACAGCATCGAGCTCTTATTTTATCAAGACATGGGGCTCTTTCTTGGGGTGAGAGCCTTGACGAAGCTTGGAGAGGGATGGAGCGTATAGAACATTCCGCTGAGATTCTTTGGAAGGCCCAACAGCTTGGTGGACTTACAAGTTTACCTGGAGAAGAGGTTGCGGCTCTTCGAGAAATGCGTCGCTCCTTGGGGGAGAAATTATTATAACTATGAATTATTTAGAATCATTAGCCCTTCGATTTGAATATCAACCTTCTTCTTCCACTTTACAGGCGTCTTCTCCAAAAGTAGCATTATGGATTTTGGATCAGAGCTTACTCCCTTTGAAAGAGGAGTGGATTTTACTGTCTTCCGTGAATCAAACCATTGAGGCTATTCAGCAATTGAAGGTGCGTGGCGCTCCTCTTATTGGGGTTGTGGCAGCTCTCAGTTTAGCAACTTCTGCTGCGCAAGGAGCTTCTCACGAACAATTAAACCGTGAGGCTCAAGCCCTGGAAGCGGCTCGGCCTACCGCTGTAAATTTGATGAACTGTATGAATCGGATGAAGAAGGCCTTGGCAGAAAAAGCCTCCTCAGAGCAATTGGTTTTACTGGCTCAAGAATTATTTCGCGAGGATGAACACCTGTGCGAAAAGATCGCTGAGCAAGGGGCTGACCTTCTTCAATCAGGAGATTCCATCTTAACTCACTGTAATACAGGGGGGTTGGCGACGGTGGGTATTGGAACGGCTTTAGGCATTTTCAGAAAAGCCAAAGAACAAGGAAAAATAATTCATGTTTATGTGGATGAGACGCGTCCTTTACTCCAGGGAGGTCGTTTAACCACTTGGGAATTAAAGAAGTTAGGAATCCCTTATACCTTGATAACAGATAGTATGGCTGGCTTTTTAATGGCGGCAAAAAAGGTTCAAAAAATTATTGTGGGTTGTGATCGCATCGCGAGTAATGGGGATTTTGCTAATAAAATTGGGACTTATAGTCTTTCAGTTCTCGCCCACTACCACAACGTTCCTTTTTATGTGGCGGGTCCTTATACCACTCTGGATTGGGAGTGTTCCTCAGGGGATAAAATCCCGATTGAACAAAGAGCTCCAGAAGAGGTTTTAGGAGCTCAAGGTTTTTTTGGAAAGATACAATGGGCAGCTGAAGGAAGTTCGGTTTATAATCCCTCTTTTGATGTCACCCCCGCTCATTTGGTGACTGGCTGGATTTTAAATTTTGGGGTTTTTAATAAAGACGATTTTGCACAAGGGAGAGTTAAGTCATGTATGCAGTCATCGGTGGGTCTGGTTTCGAGAAATTTGAAGGGTTCGAAGTCTTAGAACTCTTGGAGACAAGCACGCCTTTTGGTGAAGCGTCAAGTGGCTTTAAGAGAGTGAAAGTCGATGGTAAAGAGTTTTTGTTTTTATCGCGCCATGGGGAACACCACGAGTTTTTACCTTCAGAAATCAACTATCGTGCCAATATTTTCGCTTTAAAAAAGCATGGAGCGAAAGGGGTGGTTTCCTTTAGTGCAGTGGGTTCTTTAGCTAAAGAATTAGCGCCAGGGGACTTGGTTGTTCCTCATCAGTACATCGATCGTACAAAGGGACTTCGATCACACACTTTTTTAGGGAATGGTTTGATTGGGCATATCTCTTTAGCCCATCCCATTTGCTCTTTTATGGAATCTCAACTTAAAGAAATGCTACAAAAGAGTCCTTTGGATTTTAAGGTCCATTTTTCTAAGACCTATGTTTGTATTGAAGGGCCTTATTTTTCCACTAAAGCTGAAAGTCTGAGTTATCGTCAGCAGGGAGCTGATATCATTGGGATGAGCCATTTTCCGGAATATGCCTTAGCGAGAGAAGCAGGACTTCCTTATTTACCTTGTTGTTTTGTGACAGATTATGATGGTTGGGACGATAGCATTCCTCATGTGACCGTGGAAGAAGTGGTGAAGGTGATGAAAGGGAATAACGCCAAGGCTTTTCAGCTTTTTAAAAATATTCTGTCACAAAAAGAGTTTTGGATTGATTCTTTGTCTCCTGAGGGGGGATTAAGAAATGGACTGTTCATGTCTCCGGATTTAATTCCAAAAGATAAAAAACCTTGGTTAGAAATTTTGATGAGGTAAGAGAAGAGATCGCGTGATGGTGATCTTTTTATTATGACTGTTATGGATATTCTTCCCACCTACAAACCCTCAGGTCTTAAAACCCACAGATCTTCTTCTGAGCCTCATGATCGGGGGTTTGTTGAATGGTTAGAAAAAAAGCTGGGTTATCCACTCTTTCTTTTTCACCGGTTGGATGTGGGGACGTCTGGGATTTTACTCGTGGCCAAAACGTCTGAGGCGGCGGCTCAAGGGACTTTATTATTTCAAAGTAAAAGAATTTCTAAAACTTATTTGTTGATTACAAAAAAGCAGGCTTCTTCTACAGAGAACCTGAAAGAAGTGGTGGTGTCTTCGCTCATCAGTAAAAAAAGGGGGCAGTGGGTTTCTGAAACTCACTCAAAACCAAACAGTGAAACAAAATTTACATTCTTAAAATCTTTTGGTTCTTACCAATTATGGCAAGCTCAACCTTTTACAGGAAAGACCCATCAAATTCGCTTGCATGCCCAGTCTTTAGGGTTATCAATTTTGGGCGATAAACTTTATGGAGGAGCTCCTTTTTTTCGTTTATGCCTCCATGCTTACAAAATAGAGGATCAAGAAAACAATCATTGTTGGCAGGCGGAGCCTCCTCCTTTTTTTGAATATTTGGAGTGGTTGTTGGATCCACAGCTCTGCGCTCTTTTAGGAGCTGTGGATTTGCGAGAACAACTTTTGCGGTGGAAATATTTGCAAGGGGAGACTTATCGTTTAGTGCATGCTGAATCTCCTTCTTTGAGGATTGACCGCTTCGGTGATCAGCTTTGGATTTATGACTACCATCATGAGTCTTTAAGTATGGGTTCCGAATCTTTAGTGGATTCTTTTTTTCAGAATTATCAATCCAAACCAAGTTGGATTCGCGAAATGAAAAATCGTGGGGAGCAACCGAATCACTCCCAGCTTAAGCCAAAGAATAACCCTTGTGCGAGATGGGTGATTTGTGAAAATAACATTACATATGAGCTGCGAGCGGACCAAGGGTTATCCCCAGGATTATTTCTGGATCAAAGAGAAAATCGTTTATGGGTTCAACAGCAAAGCCAGGGTCTAAGAGTTCTTAATTTATTTAGTTATACTTGTGGCTTTAGTTTAAATGCGGCTGTGGGCGGAGCCAGTGAAGTTGTGAGCGTTGATGTCAGCTCTGTATTCTTAGATTGGGGAAAGCACAATTTTCAACTCAATGGCTTGGATGCTTCTAAGTATGAATTTTGGAGTGCCGACAGCATGGACTTTCTCAAAAGAACAGCTAAAAGAAACCGGAAATTTGATCTTATTATTTGTGATCCTCCCTCTTTTGGTCGTTCTCAGAAGAAAATTTTTAATATTGAAAAAGATTTATCAAAAATGGTTTCAATGATTTTTGACCTTCTGGCCCCTAGAGGAAAATTATTTTTAAGTACGAATTTTGAAAAATGGACGATGGTGCAATTTAAGAAAGTTGCTGTTCAATCACTACCAACCAAAAGCTTCCGAGAGTTGGAGCCTCCCATCGGCTCATTGGATTTTATTGAAGAGCAAACATCTATTCTTAAAACATTGCTTTTTGAACGTTGCGAAGATCATAACTGAACATAACTTTCATTAACAAAAAGCTCTTCCACAGGGGGAGGGTTTATCATGACTGAAGAAATTCCCGTAGAATCATTATGATATTCTGTTCCTTTGTACCACACCACCATGGAAACATCGAGATATCCTTGAGTCAGCTTGTAAAAAATAGCTGTTGGAATATTGATGACCGTGGCCCATCGACCATTGTTGGAGCAATAGATGTTAGAGGGTTGTAATTGAGTTGTGCCAGGATAGTAGTAAATATTGGTACTGTAAGCGAGCCCATCTGACGCTATAGGTGAACCTGATGCATCGATAGCCTTAAAATAAATGCTATGGTACTGAAAACCAGGATTAAAACAGCTTCCTTCTACTGAAATTTGGCTGAGAGTTTGTGTTAATTTGTAGGACACACGGTTGACGGAAATCGACACAAAGTTTGTTTGGTAAGCCTCATAGTCCATTGTATCAGGTTGAGAGGGTCGACTTGCTTCTCGCTGTTCTTCTGAGACGTAGTGGCCATTTCCATAGAGATTGTCTTGGTAAAATGATCCGCAGCCTATGAGGCAGAGGGGGATCATCATCAATCCTAGGGTTTTTAAATGTAAAAAACCATTTTCATTTGAGGAAAATAGTTTTAAAGAGAATAGAGTTTTGTAATTTTTCATAAAATAACCTCCCTTAATCCTTTTAGAACACGAAATTTATTTGTTGCGTTCTTATGAGTCGTTTCTCATTTTTATACATTTAAGAGCATGATGAATCTTTAGAAACGGGCTCCAAGACATTTTGGTGTAAGCTCTTTCCTTATTACTGTGCAAAAATGAAGCCTATCTCAAATTGAGGCATTAACCGCAGATTCTCAAGGCCTGCAATCTTAACATAATCTTTACGTGAATTCTTTTTTTAAAGCGGCCTATTGTAAACAGATGTGGAGGGGAATGTGTCAGGTATAAAACAACGAATGTTATTTTTATTTTTTATCTTAGGTCTTTGGGGATCAGCTTCTGTGGCCGGAAGCATTTTAATGGTTGGATTAGACAAAGAGGGTAAAGAGATGATCATGGATGTTCCGGTAAAAAATTATAAGGATAATTTAAAAAAGGCCATTGCGGGTGTTCAAATCAGCACTCTCCCCGTGCTGCAGAGAAAATCAGAATCCTTAAAAGGATGGATGTTGCGTTCTGTGGTTGTTGGGCTTGGAGTTAATTTAGAAGTGGGTATAGGAGAAGCTAAGTTAGGAGTTTTGCCTCGCTTTCGCGTGGGTTTTTCTAATGCTAAAGAACCCTCAGTTCCTTAAGGTAATTTTTACTTTTTTGAAGGGACTTTCTAAAAAAGACCGGGGAGATTTCAGTATCACTGATTATTCATTTCTTATTTAGTAATGGAGTTTTAAATGAGTAAATTAAAATTTACAGTTTTTTTAATCGCTACTTTTCTAATGGCTGCGTGTACGGAAAATAAAAATAAAGTATTGCTCCAGACGATCCCTTCCTCTTGGTATCATAGTGAAGAAGATTCTTCAAAAGACCTTGTCGAATATGAGGATAAAGGTCAGGAAGAAGAGAGCTTTGAGGGTTATCCAGAATTAAATCAAAGCATTACTCAACTTTTAGCTGTGGATTCTGAAGCGCTTGAAGAGGGCGATACGCAAGCCCAGGAGGATTTGGGTGAAAATGGATTTTATCATTCAGAAGAATCTTTTTTGATGACGAAAATGGCTTCGAATGAAATGAAACCTAAAGATTGGGTTCCATGGAGAGCAGAATATTTTATGACGGATCTTTCGCTGACCGGAAGTGGCTTCATTGGAGCTCTTGTCTTGAAAGGAACTTCAACAGTGCGGGCCTATTGGAGAAAGCAAGGTCCTAAAATAGGGGGTGCGAGTGCGGTGCACACCGAAGAAGAGAATTCAGAACCCATTGTGATAGTGAATGAGTTGAGCACTTCAAAAGAGATGGTTCAACAATTAGAGCCCGCGATTCAAGCTGCCATACGAACAGGAAAAATTAAGGATACTCCTGTTTTGAGGAAAAATCTTTTGCAAACAGCCAGAGAATTCCAGACTATTGCGGTTGGTATCCCAAGTTTTAATGGCTCACTCCCTTGGTGGGTTTCACGCTTCCGCCTTGATTTTACGGTGGATGCTGCCGGAAGAGTAGAACCTGTTGGGATGGTTGGCGGTGAAGTGCGGTTTCGCTTTGAATGGCATCGTTTAAAAAAAGTGAAATCGACTTCAAAGAGAGCCTCTTTGATTTTATCTGAAAAAGAAAAAGCTTTGAGAAGCAGCTTAAAAGAATTTATTGTTGCAACCGCTTATGATTTGCACGAAGTGTTTGAAAATCATTCGCAATTTGGTTTTAAAGCCCATCAAATGAGAATGGGAATCGGTATTTCGGTGAAGGGCAATATTGGTATTGTGAAGGGTTCCGCAGGGGTTGTCGGACAGATTTATTTCAATCGAAATGTAGAGCGACCTCATCTTTACCCCATTCGCAAACAGATTTTGAGTTTAAAAGAGGAAGAAGTTCCTCCTCTTTTGATTATTGAGCGGCATCCGGCTCCAGAGCATTTGATCTTAGCATCAAATTTAGGGCTTCCCATGGAGGTTTACTCTACAAAAAAGAGAGCGATTGATTCTTCCGATGAAAATCAAGAAGGCTTTGAGGAAGCTGTTTATAGGCTGGAAAGAAAGAAATTTCGAAAAGGTTTGAAAAAAGCGGCGAAAATCGGAGCTTTTTTTGCCAAAAGGGCCGCAGAGGTTAAAACAAAAAATTGGAAAATTTATGAACTGAGGACGGCCTTTGATGCTTCGATTTCAGGTGGCTTGGATTTGGTGACGCTTGTTGGGTCTGCCACGGCACAGATTTCGATGTTTAATGAGAATTTTTAGGATCATTTTTATTCATTCTAAAAATGAAAGTTTGTATTAATACAAACTATCTACAAAAAATAAAAGGAATTGAGTTATGAAACAAAAAAAAGAAAAAAATCTTTGCGGGTGGGTTATGATATCGGGAATTGTTTTTTCTTTGAGTATTCTCGTGATGGATAAAACCATTGCTGCATTACAAACTCAACAGACGTTATCCCATTACATTGAAGAAGAAATTTTGACTGTGGATGCCGCTCTTCAACGTGAAACCTCCGAAAGCACAATACTGTCGGATTCTCAATCTGATGAAGTTTATTTTTTTCGTCGATTTTGGTTAAGACTAAGGCCGCGGATAGAGAGAGACATTCCTGGCTTCGCCGGATTGGCTGTCGTTCCCGAGTTGGAAATACTTTTTGAAAAACAAACACCTGAAGGTTGGGAGATTTACAGGATCGGCCAAAGGTAAAGAAGATCAGAGCCCCTTCCAAAACTGAATTTATCATTCAAAAATAAATCCAATTTATTGCTGCTGCGACATTATATTCATTTATTTTATCTCAAGCTATTATCATTAAGCCCCTGGATGCCGATCAGTGATACAGATTAAAGGCATTCTGTCTTTGAAGGGCTATTGAATGAAAATTTTATTTTTTATTTTTTTAATAAATTCTTATGAGGTTTTAGCAAAAACAACCCCTGATTGGTCTAAGGACACAAGAATCAATCTTGGTGATCATCGGGCGAATATTTACCATTGGGATGAGAAGGATTTAGAGGATCAAAAGGCTTTGGGATATGTGCATGCTATGAGGTACCCAGTAAAAGTCACAGGCCTTTTACTTCCCTATCGATCCACTCAAATGTTTTCTCAATTACCAATGGAAAATCCTCTGAAACAACTTTTCTTATTTTATTGGGATCTTCCATTTGATAAAATAAAAGCAGAGGCTGGATTTTACGAGTGGTTAGGTCTTAGTAAATACAATGGTCCTGAGGCTGAAGGTATTTATAAAATGCCTTATCCTAATGGCAAACCTGATCAATTTTATGCTGGTGCAGGACTTGTTGAAACAAAAGATGGGCATGGTCTTACTTTTAGTTGTTTTGCATGTCATGCCACGAGCTTGTTTGGAACGACGGTGATGGGATTGACAAATAAACGTCCGCGAGCCAATAAATTTTTTGAATTGGGAAAAGTGGTTTTTCCTCATCTCTCTGAGTCTTTCTATAGAAAGGCCGTCAATGCGACAGAAGAAGATGTGCGTCAGTTCTCGCGAACAAAACGTAATATCGCCTCTGTTGATGGTGTGGTTCCACGGGTTCTCGGTTTGGATACGTCTCTGGCTCATGTGACACTCAGTTTAGCTCGCCGTAACAGCGATGATTACGCGACTAAAAATCCATTTTATGAAAATAATCCACGTTATAATGAGCTTCAAGATTTTGTGGCCGATTCTAAGCCCATGCCATGGTGGAATTTGAAGTATAAAACGCGGTGGTTGGCCGATGGGTCCGTGGTGAGTGGTAATCCAATATTAACAAACTTCCTTTGGAACGAAATTGGACGGGGAACTGATTTAAAAGAACTAGAGGATTGGATGAAAAACAGTGAAAAAGTGATCGAAGAGTTGACTACGGCGGTTTTTGCGACTGAGGCCCCTCGATTTACAGATTTCTTTTCTGCTGACGACATTAATCTTGAACGTGCACAGAGGGGAGAAAAACTTTTTAATCAATCATGCTCTCAATGCCATGGTATTTATGAAAAAGCATGGTCTTCGAAGAAAAGGGGACAACTTTCGCAATTGGAATTGTTGAAAACTACAAAAATTATTTATCATGAGACGACTCCCGTTAAAGAAATCGGTACGGATCCACAACGTTATGAAGCCACTACTTATTTTGCGGAGACTTTCAACAAGTTGGCCATTTCAAAGTGGATGGGAACTGTCATTGAACCACAGGTGGGATATGTTCCACCACCGCTCGTGGGAATTTGGGCGCGATATCCTTACTTTCACAATGGTTCCATTCCTAATTTGTGTGCTCTTTTATCAGTGGAAGAGCAACGGCCAAAAGTTTTTGTTATGGGGCCTGCCATCAATAAAGATACTGATTATGATCAGGAGTGCGTTGGATATCCAGTGGGAAATAAAATACCTAAAAAATGGCTGTGGGATCAAGAGGCCAAAATGGATACGCGAAAGCCAGGGTTGAGAAATACAGGTCATACAAAAATGCTATTGGACGCTAATGGTAAAGAAAAGTGGACTTCATCGGATAAGAAAGACATTATCGAGTTTTTAAAAACGCTTTAATACTCAGTTGCTTATTTTTGATCAAAGCTGGTTTCAAGAATAAATAAGTACTCATCTTTCAGATGTTTAAGAAGCTCTTTGAAATCAACTTCGTTTTTTTGAATAAAATTATAGTATTCTGCTCCATTTTTATTCTGAGCATGCCATTGTCCCAAGTGGTATGCTCCCCAATTTCCCAGATCAATTAAAAACTGTTTTTCAGCTTCTGTTTTTTGTTTGTAAGGTACATCGAATAAAGTCAGTTTTTTTTCGCGAATATAAAAATAAGATTGACCCAACGATGTTAAAAACAATTCTTTTTCTGTATAATCAAAAAACTCTCGACTGAGATGAAAGGATTCAAAAAGATCTCCTTGCTTTTTATAGTTCACTAGGCCTGATTCTTGTTTTTCTTTTATTTCATAAATATGTTGGTGTCCTTTTATTTCAAGAAGCATCCAAAATCTCCGTGAGGTTAAAGCTTCTGTTTCATGATTGGAGGATTCAGGCACTTCGCTGGTTTGATGGGTCATTCCTCCTCCACGATCTTTCACAATAATAACAAGATCTAAAATTTTAACATCACTTCCAAAATGAGACTGGATCGTAGATTCAATCTCTGATTTATCAATTTTGATCAATTGAGGGTCAAAAGCGATGATTTCATTGTCTTTCAATAGAATTTTTCCATTGCTTGTTTTTCTCTCAACGTAATTACGTCTTAATATTTCATAATCTTTCATGGCAAGATTGGTTTTATCCTCGATGGACTGGGGGGTTTTCATAGGGCGTCCCGATAATCCCGACAGATAGGCTTGTATTAAATTTTTTATTTTAATGTCTTTATTGTTGATCACTTTAAGGGAAAGCACGAAGTGAAAAAAATCATAAAAATAAGGACCAATGCCGCCATCGTCTAAGTCAATATTTTTTGTTTTCATTTCTTTGGATTTGATATCAGGGACTTTATGGATATTTCCTAAATGAGCATCACCCATGATTTGTCCTTCAAAACGAATTATCTCACGTGAAAAAGAAGATTTATTTGTTTGGAACATGTGATTTCTTCTTTTACTGGTGAGGCGAAGATCCTTTTGAGCTTTCATAGGATGTTGTATCCAGGCCACCCACGACCAAAACTGGGAGGCATTGGAGCGAAATAATTGAGAGAGATTACGGCTCTTTTCTAATTGTTGCAGAGCTAAGGGTGGGGGTTGTTTTTGTTTGTCTTGGCTTGAAGGGTTTTGCTGGTTGTTATTGAAAGAAAAAATATCTTGGCAACGGTTTTGAGAGAACGCGAAATGACTGGGCAGAATACAACTTGCCATGATAATCGATTGAACGAATAGCTTACTCATAGATAAAGAAGTTAAGAGTTTTGTGTTGTTCTCTTTACTTGAGGGGCATTTATTTCTTTGATTCAATCTTAAAGTCTCCTCTTTTTTGTCTTTACTTTGAGCCATTGGCTTTTTTACTCTTTGAAGGGTACTTAAAATTCTTTTCAAAGAAGATGCCAAAAAGAGAGGGTGATCCAACGATGCAGATCAAAGTAATGGGAGGCCAATGAAGAAAAAAACTTTGAATTTAGAAATACTGTCAGATTGTTCAACATGTGTTAAGTTTTTAACAAGCGAGTTTCATTCGTAGTAAGATATGGTATCTTTTATTTGTAAACATGACATTTGATTTGAACTAAGGGAATAAGCTTATATGGCATTTTTAGAGATTAATAATTTGAGAAAATCCTACGAGGGGCAGTGCATTTTATCAGGGCTGAATCTTAGGGTGGATCGAGGTGAATTTATTTCTCTGCTGGGGCCTTCAGGTTCAGGTAAGACCACGGCTTTACGCTGTATTGCTGGTTTAGAAAAGCCCGATTCGGACAGTGGTACTCTTTTGATTGATGGACAAATGATGTCAGGAACTCAAACTTTTTGCCCTCCTGAGAAGCGCAGATTAGGGATGGTTTTTCAATCCTATGCTGTATGGCCTCATATGACTGTCCTGGAAAATGTTTTGTACCCTTTGCGGGTTCAGGCAAAAAAAAATCGGCTATCCCAAAAACAAATGGTGGTGAAAGCTCAAGAAGTTCTTGAATTGGTTCAATTAGAAAATTTTACAGGACGATTTTCAAATCAATTATCAGGAGGACAGCAGCAACGCGTGGCTTTAGCGCGAGCATTAGTAACTCATCCAGATGTTCTCCTCTTGGATGAACCTTTAAGTAATTTAGATGCACTTCTTCGTGAGGAGTTAGGAGCAGAGATTCGTCGTTTACAAAAAGCCATCAATCTGACAACTTTATTGGTCACTCATGATCAAAAGGAGGCTTTGGCACTTTCCGATCGTATTGTTCTGTTGAATGGTGGGAAAATTGATTCTTTGGGAAGCCCAGAAGAGCTTTATCAAAAACCTCCGACTGAATTTTGCGCAGAGTTTTTGTCTTCGGCTCAAAAGTTAAATTTAAAAGAGAAAGCTCCCGCTTCAGAGAGAGTTTCATTATTTTTACCCCGCCGGTGGCTGATTTCAAAAACTCCACAGGACGAAAATAATACTTGGTATAAGATGCATGTTCAAAATCGAATCTATCTTGGTAGTGAGTATGAATATTGGGCTTCTAATGAAAGTTTATTTGCAGAGCCCATTCGTTTTTTTTCAAAGGAAAAATTAGAAAATCAAAGTGTGATCTATTTAAAATATTCTTAAAATAACGCAACTGACTATAAAATATTCTAATACATTCTATCACTTAGGAAGCTATCACGAAAGAAATCATCAGTTTTATGGCTCTATTGATGAAAAGAGAGCCATAGCTTTTTTATTTTGTTGAGTTCTTAGAAGTAATCCTTATCTTGCTGAAATTATTAAATAAAATTTTTCTTTTAAAGCACAAGAAGCCTGAGGCTTGATATGAAGATGAGTTATTTTCGTGCAAAGCGATTGATTAAAAAAATGATCTTTCGGTGTTCAGCTGGAAAAAATCACCACGGCTGTTCCATAGCGTGAAATATTTTCTTTGATTGAAAGGTCAAGTCATGTTTTTTTGTTTTGCACAGGCAACAGGATTTTCCAAAATTTAATAGGAGGGGAGAATGATTCAAAAAGGTGGCATCATCAGCTTAGAGTCATCCAGTTATCGAGGGGTTCTTTTTAGTATTGGTCTTTTATTTTTTGCTGCAAATGCGGGGTTTGCAGGAGATCGGCTCTTTTTACGCTCTGGGGTGATAAACTCTAAAGTAGAAGCGATGAAATTTTCAGCAATAGCAAGTACTGTCACCGATTATGTGGTACAGTTTAAAAATATTCCTACAGAGTCTGATAAGGCTTCTTTAGCTTATCATGGAATCCAAATTTTTAAATATTTACCCGACGATGCATTTATTGTGAGGGGAAATCACACGCAGATTCAGGCTATTCGAAAACTTTCTACTGTGAATGCTGTTTTGGTTTATACTCCTAAAATGAAAGTCAGCCCTGATTTTGGTGCATTCAGTGTCTTTACCGCTGACACCATTGAAAATGTTCTTATTAAAGCTTTTACAGATAAAGATGCAGTGAAGATTCTCGAAGGAATGCAAGGAATGGCTTCTTCAGGCATCACAATCTTAAAGCATCAAGGAAATTCTATCCTTGCTAATATTTCTCAAAAAAACTTATTTCTCGTCGCGGGCCTTCAGGGCGTTGAGCATCTTCAGCCGTATATTCCTATGAAAACATGGGATCGTTTTGATCTTATGGATGAAGATGTAAAGCAACCAACATCTCCCGGAGACTACACTGATCTCAATGGTTTTGAAGACGGAACACGGATCATGAACTTCAATGCTGCTTATAATGCTGGTTTTACTGGAGCTGGTGAAATTGCGGCAATGGCAGACACGGGTGTGGACACTGGAGATTTAAATACTCTCCATGAGGATTTTAAAGGCGCTGTCAGCAAAGGTTATATTCACGGAATGTTTTCTAAGAGCTGGAATGATCCTATGGGGCATGGAACTCATGTTGCGGGTTCTATTGTAGGTCGCGGAGTTCATTCTAGTGGTAAGATTCGGGGAGGAGCGATTGAGGGGCAATTGATTGCTCAAGGAATGTGGAGTCCTCTCTTGGATAATTTAACTGTTCCTACAGAGTTGAATACTCTTTTTGAAACTTCTTATTCGGATGGAGCTCGTGTTCATTCAAATTCTTGGGGATCCCCTCGAAATTTTGGAGCGTATGATAATTTTGCAGTGCAAGTTGATGAGTATGTATGGAATCACCCCGATATGCTTCCTATCTTTGCTGCTGGGAATAGTGGTATTGATGAGAACAAAGACGGAAGAATTGATTCTCATTCTATGTCTTCACCTGGAACGGCAAAAAACTGTCTGACAGTCGGAGCATCAGAAAATCTTACTGATCATGGCGGAATTCAACTTCCTATTGGTGAGTTGAAGTCGGCTCCAACATCATGGCCCGCTGAACCAATTAGCAGTGATTTTATGTCTAACAACCCCAATGGTCTTGCCATGTTTTCTTCTCGAGGCCCAACTTCAGATGGACGAACTAAGCCAGATGTGGTGGCCCCTGGAACTAATATTTTAAGCATTAAATCACAAGTGCCAGGAGCGAATGAGCTATGGGGTGCTTATAATAAATACTACACTTATGCAGGAGGAACCTCTATGGCGACACCTCTGACTGCAGGTGCGGCACTGATTGCTCGTCAAAAACTAAAAAGCTTGGGTTTTGAAGCCCCTTCTGCAGCTTTGGTAAAGGGTCTTCTCATGCACACCGCTGTTGATCTTTTTCCTGGTCAATTTGGTCTTGTTGGTGCGGCGAGTGGACAAGAACTTTTGACTCAAAGACCTAACTCAGATGAGGGTTATGGAAGAGTGGATGTGGATCGCGTCGTTAATATTCCTATGCAGATCATTGATGAAAAAGCAGGTGTTGCTCAAGGGCAGTCTCTTGTTTACCAGATAGATCTTCAGAGCCCTCAAAATAAGGCTTGGTTTACTTTGGTTTATACAGATGCTCCAGGAACAGCCAGTGCAGCTAAAGCCTTGGTTAATGATTTGGATCTTATTGTTACCACGCCAAGTGGTGAAGTTTTGACTTTAACAGATACGGTTAATAATCACGAAATGATTGAAATTTCGAATGCTCAATCTGGAACTTATAAAGTTGAGGTAAGTGGTCAAAGGATTCCTGTAGGAAAAGAGGGCAAACAACCTTTTGCACTATTAATTTCTGCTCAGTGATTGAGAAATCAAGAGAGGGATTTCTATTGTAAAGATAGGAAAAATTAATACAGGATCGTCGTCACAAATTTTATTTGCGATATTGATGAGGACCTTTTGTGCATTTTAATAAAGAAAAGGGTGTATGTGAAAAACATACACCCTTTTTTAATGGTAGACGGCTTTTTCATTGATCGTGTAATTATTAGGTAGCTTCATTGTACAATCTTCAACACTCAGGTGAAGTGACATTTTTGAGAGAACAAAAGAAAACATTTCTTTTGTTTGTTTTTTTAAATAACAAGCTATTTCAATACCTTGCAAGGGCAGTGAAGAGCTTCTATTTTGGCCTTTTATCATCCCAATTTCATGTTTAAATATTTGACGATTTGTGAAGTCATAAATTGATAAATTGTGTCATGTATGCTAGAAGAGTCCGTGCTCATCTCTTGGAAATTTAATTGGAGGGCCCAATATGGATGCTTTTAAGGTTGGAGATAATGCAGTTTATCCTGGCCATGGTGTAGGTAAAGTCATTTCAATCGATACAAAAGAAATTTTAGGACAGAAAAAAACTTTTTATACCATTCAGATCATTGATAGTGGAATGAAGATCATGGTTCCACTGGATAATGTTAAATCAGTTGGTTTGCGCCCCATTATCTCTTCTTTAGAAGCGGCTCAAGTTTTAGACATTTTAAAAATGACAGAAGTGAAGATTGATAACCAAACGTGGAATCGCCGTTATCGCGAATATATGGAAAAAATCAAAACAGGGTCCGTTTTTGAAATTGCGGCTGTGTTGAGAGATCTGTTTCTTCTTAAAGTCGATAAAGAACTTAGTTTTGGTGAAAGAAAAATGCTAGATACCGCTCGTGGTTTGCTGATGAAAGAATTGTCTTTGGCAACAACACAAGAAGAATTATCTAAAGACGAAGTCAAAGCTATTTTTGGTATTTAATATTATAGTGATTTTTCGTAAGCTTCCATGCAAAATAGATGAGAGATCTGTTTCTGCATGGAGGTATCATGTCCGTTCAAAATAATAAGATTAGAGTTCGCTTTGCCCCTAGCCCTACCGGGTACTTACATGTGGGGGGAGCACGGACTGCTTTATTCAATTATCTTTTTGCTCATCATCAAGGGGGACAATTCATTATTCGTATTGAAGATACGGATCAAGCCCGCTCAACGGAAGAATCCTTGAAAATTATTCTCCATGATTTGAAATGGTTGGGGTTGGAGTGGAATGAAGGACCTGATTCTGAAAACTTGCAAGATAGAGGTCAGCATGGACCTTATTATCAAAGCCGTCGATTGGCTATTTACTCCCAGTACGCTCAGAAATTACTCCAAGAAGGAAAAGCGTATTATTGTTTTTTGAGTGACGAAGAGATAGAAGCACAGCGAGCAAAAGCAATCCAAGATGGACGACCTCCACAAGTCCAAAGCCCCTATGAGACTTGGTCATTAGAGCAAGCTCAATCCTATATGAAAGAAAAAGACATTAAGGGCGTCGTTCGATTTAAAACCCGGTCTTTGAAAAAAGATTATGTGGTTCCAGACTTGATTCGTGGAGAGGTTCGATTTCCTTCAGACATGGTGGGTGATTTTGTTCTTCTCCGTTCGGACGGAATGCCTGTCTACAATTTTTGTTGTGTGATTGATGATGCTTTAATGGAAATATCCCATGTTTTGAGGGCGGAAGAGCATTTACCTAATACTTTACGTCAGTTGATGATTTATGAAGCCTGTGGCTGGAATCCACCTGCTTTTGGACATATGTCTCTTATTTTGAATGAAGAACGACAAAAATTGAGTAAGCGCCAGGGAGCTGTTTCTTGTGCTGAATTTAGAGAAATGGGATACTTACCCGAAGCTCTGAATAATTTTTTGGCTTTATTGGGATGGAGCTCTCCTCAAGGTCAAGAGATTTTATCGATGGAGGAGTTGATTCAACAATTCACATTAGATCGCCTCAATCCTGCTGGGGCTGTTTTTGATGTTAAAAAATTAAAATGGATGAATTCAGTTTATTTAAGAGCGCTTCCAGAGCAAGAGCTGTGGCAACGAGTGGAGCCTTTTTTAGCAAAAGCAAATTTAGAATTACCTACTGAGATGGAGTGGCGAATCAGGGCTTTGAAAGTTTTTAAAACATCCATGGAAGTTTTAAAAGATGCGGAAGAGTTGTTTAGACCTATCTGCGATAAGCATTTTTTTATTTCTGAAGAAGCTCAGGAGGCCTTGGCTTGGGAATCCAGCCCTGTTGTATTGAAATCATGGTTAAAAAACTTGGAGGCTCGAGCTCAAGATTACATGACCGAAGAAGAATTCGTCGCTCTTCAAGAGTTAGTAAAAAATGAATCTGGAGTTAAAGGAAAACATCTTTTTATGCCTCTTCGTGTTGCTGTGATTGGAAAACCTCAAGGAGCTGAATTAAAAATATTAGTCCCATTACTCAATTTAAAATCTTTAATTCATCGGGCTCAACAAGTTTTAAATCGATATTAATGGGATTGGGAGATCTGAATGCAATCACTCATTGTGTATAATAGTTTATCGAAGAAAAAAGAGGTTTTTCAGCCACTCATTGCAGGACAAGTGAAAATGTACTGTTGTGGTCCCACAGTGTATGACTTGGTTCATGTGGGTAATTTTCGAGGAGCTATTTTTTATAATTTTGTTCGTCATTGGTTGGAGTATCTCGGTTATAAAGTAACTTTTGTTTATAATTATACGGATGTTGATGATAAAATTATTCGTAGAGCGCGAGATGAAAAGGTCAGCTGCGAGAGTGTTTCAGAAAAGTATATCCAGGAGTTTGAAAAAGATTTTTTTGCTTTAGGGCTTAAGAGGCATGACCATAATCCTCGAGTGACGAACCATATTGATGAAATTATTTCTATGATTCAGGTTTTGATTGAAAAAAAAATAGCCTATGTGGTCGATGGTGAGGTTTTGTACAGTATTAATGCTTTCAATGGATATGGAAAGCTGAGTGGACGAAACCCAGAAGAATTGATTGCTGGTGCTCGAGTGGATATAGATCAACGTAAACGCAATCCTCTTGATTTCGCACTTTGGAAACCTTCAAAAGAAGAAGAGCCTTCCTGGCCTAGCCCTTGGGGGCCAGGGCGTCCAGGGTGGCACATTGAATGTTCGGCAATGGTGCGTAAAATTCTTGGAGATGAAATTGACATCCATGGCGGAGGGTCTGATTTGATTTTTCCTCATCATGAGAATGAAATTGCACAGAGCGAAGGTTGCACAGGACATATTCTTTCGCGTTATTGGATTCATAACAATATGTTTACGTTTAGTGGACAAAAGATGTCGAAATCCTTGGGAAATGTTTGGAAAGCCCGCGAGTTTTTAGAAGAATATAATGCTGAAATCTTTAAATATATGGTATTGAGTGTTCATTATCGCAGTTTAAGTGAGTTTTCGGAAACAACGGCGGATTTGGCGATCAAGGCTTTAGCTCGTGTTTATTCATTTTTGGCACTGGCCAGTCACTTGATAAAAGAAAGCGAAGGTGAATCCGCTACTCATGAGGATGTCGATTCACGGATAAAGAATCATTGGGAGAAAATTGAGAGTGCTCTTAATGATGATTTTGGTACGCCGGAGGCCTTTGCTCAAATGTTTGAAGTAGTGCGTGAATTTAACCAACAATTTCGCCGTGGAATGAAGTTGAGTCCCAAATTGAAAGGAGCCATACAATCCTACTTGGCTTTTATGCAGCGCTTGGGAAGTATCTTTTCTCTTTTTCAACAAAATCCCCATCAGTTTTTGATGGAACTGGATGATCGACTGCTCAAAAAGAAAAATCTCCAACGAGGAGAGATTGATCGTTTGGTTTTTGAAAGACAGAAGATCAGAGAGGCTAAGGATTTCAAGAAGGCTGACGAGTTGCGGGTGCAGCTGGCTAGTTTAGGGATTCAAGTGGCGGATACTCCGCAGGGGTCGTTTTGGGAAGTCCAAAAGTAGAAAAAAGTAAGAAAAAACAAAAATTATTTAAATTGAAAACGGAGTTTAAACCCGCTGGCGATCAACCTGCGGCTATCCGTAAATTAGTGGAAGGACTTCATTCAGAGATTAAGCACCAGGTTTTGCTCGGGGTGACGGGAAGTGGAAAAACCTTCACCATGGCTCATGTCATTGCACAGCTGCAAAAACCAACGTTGGTGATGGCACCCAATAAGACACTCGCTGCTCAATTGTATGAGGAACTCAAAGAGCTCTTCCCAGACAATGCTGTAGAATATTTTGTGAGCTACTACGATTATTATCAGCCAGAAGCCTATGTTCCTTCGACGGATACTTTTATTGAAAAAGATTCAGCCATTAATGAACACATCGATCGTATGCGACATTCTGCGACTCGCTCGTTATTTGAACGCAAAGATGTGATTATTGTTGCAAGTGTCTCTTGTATTTATGGTTTGGGAAGCCCAGAGGCTTATTTAGGAATGATTGTTCGGGTTGAGGTCTCTCAAAAACTCAAGAGAGATGTCTTTTTAAAGGAATTGATTCGTATCCAGTATCAGAGAAATAACGTTGATTTCCATAGAGGAACGGTAAAGGTTCGTGGTGATGTGGTTGAAGTCTTTCCTAGCTATGAAGAAATACGAGCCCTGAGGGTGGAGTTTTTTGGTGATTATGTCGATAAAATTTCTTGGTTTGATAGTTTGACGGGAGAAGTTTTAGAGGAACTCGATCAAATGTCTATTTTTCCAGCGAGCCACTACGTTACGGGAGATGAGGTTTTAAAAAAGGCCATTAAATCCATTCAAGAGGAATTGCGAGTGCGAATTCCTGAGTTTGAACAGCAATTAAAATTTCAGGAAGCTAAAAGAATTGAGCAGCGTACTTACTATGATATCGAAATGATTGAGTCCATTGGATTTTGTCAGGGCATTGAAAATTACTCTCGGCATATGACGGGAAGAGGGCCAGGGGAACCGCCCCCCACTCTTCTTGAGTATTTTCCTTCTGATTTTTTGACAATCATTGATGAAAGCCATGTAACGGTACCTCAAATCGGTGGTATGTACCGTGGAGATCGAGCACGCAAAACCACTTTAGTGGAGTTTGGATTTCGTTTGCCCTCCGCACTTGATAATCGTCCTTTGAATTTTCAAGAGTTTGAAAAACTCATGGACAAAGTGGTTTATGTTTCAGCCACTCCAGGGTCTTACGAATTAGAGAAGTCACAAGGATTGATTGTTGAGCAAATCTTGCGACCCACAGGTTTGCTTGATCCCATTGTGGAGGTCCATCCTGTTCAGTCACAAGTTGATGATTTGCTGAAAGAGATCAGAGCTTGCGTGAAAAGAAAAGAAAGGGTTTTGATCACCACTTTAACTAAAAAAAGTGCGGAAGCCTTAAGTGAATATTATGAATCCTTAAACATAAAAATTAAATATCTTCACAGCGAGATCGACACTCTTCAAAGAACCGAAATTCTGCGTGATTTGCGATTAGGTGTTTTTGATGTGTTAGTTGGAATCAACTTATTGAGAGAAGGTCTGGATTTACCAGAAGTAAGCCTCGTAGGTATTACAGATGCGGACAAAGAAGGTTTTTTGCGTTCAGAACGTTCTTTGATTCAGACCATTGGCCGAGCGGCTCGAAATGCGAATGGGAGAGTCATTCTCTATGCGGATAAAATGACGGATTCTATGATGAAGGCTATGGGAGAGACAGAACGTCGAAGAAAAATTCAAGCTCAATACAATAAAGACCATGGAATTACTCCTGCGACCATTCGAAGAAAAATCAGTGAGGGGTTAGGGGAAGTTTTAGTGAGTCATAAACAAAGTCAAGTGGCTGAGAGTAGAAAAGCTTATATGGCCAAACCCCCTGAGATAAGAAAAAAGATTGAAGAATTAAAAGCAACTATGAAAAAAATGGCGGCTAAATTGGAGTTTGAAGAAGCCGCTAAGATTCGAGATGAAGTGCGGCGTTTAGAGCTTCTAGAATTATCTGTACGCGAGGGGACTGAGTTTTGAGATGGGAAATGATCTTAAATTGTTACCTAAATTGATTGAACTCAAGGAGAAGATTCGTCAATTCCCTGATCACTCAGGGGTTTATTTGATGAAAAATAGCTCTGATAAGGTCATTTATGTTGGAAAAGCCAAGAATTTAAAGCAAAGAGTGAGGAGCTATTTTGGAGACTCTAAGGAGTTATCTCCGAAAACTCGTTTACTCGTCACACATATTGTTCTTATTGATTATATCTTAACGCAAACAGAGGTTGAAGCTTTTTTACTGGAAGCTTCTCTTATTAAAAAATACCGGCCTAAATACAATATTCGTCTTAAAGATGATAAAAGTTATCCTTACATTCGTATTTCTATGAAAGATGAATTCCCCAGACTTTATCTCAGTCGCTCTGTGAAATCGGATGGCTCGCTTTACTTTGGGCCATACACTCGAGGTGGAAGCGTTTTTGAAACAATGAATTTTTTAAATCAATCTTTTCAGTTGAGGGATTGTACAGATCATATTTTAGCAAGTCGCGACCGTCCGTGCATCAACTATCAAATGGGGCGATGTTCGGCTCCTTGCGTGAAAAAAATCAATTCCAGTGATTATTTATTGGATGTTCGCAAGGCTTTAACGTTTTTGCGGGGACAAAGTGGCGAGTTGATCGATGAGTTGCAGAAAAAAATGTTAAAATTGGCTGATGAAGAAAAATACGAGCAGGCAGCCCGATGGAGAGATACTCTTCGATCCCTGAATATGATTTTAGAGAAACAATCTGTTGTTGACCTGCAAGCTCGAAAAAATCTTGATATTGTCACTTTTTGTGGAGATGCGCGAGGAACAGTGATTCAATTTTTATACGTTAGGCAGGGAAGGGTCTTGGGAACTCGCTCTCAGTTTCTTGCTGGTTTTGATTCTGCCGATCCTCAAGAAGATCCTCGAGAGTGGTTTGTCTCGGTTATCAATCAATATTACTGGGATAACATGATTCCAGATGAAGTATTAATCTCCCATGATATTGGTGTTGAAATGGTGAAACTCATGCAAAACGTGTTAACAGAAAGACGCGGAGGGGAAGACGTCAAAATTTCATTGGCGACGAGCGATGAGAAAGAAAAAGAGCTGTTGGAGCTCACAGAAAAAAATGCCCAGGCTTCTTTGGAAAAACAATCGGATCGAGTGGAGTCTAAAAAAATGGGGCTAGATGAGATTAAAAATCGATTCAATTTACCTCTTTGGCCCCATCGAATAGAGTGTTACGATATTTCAAATTTCCATGGTAAAGAAATCGTGGCGAGTCAAGTGGTCTTTGAAGGAGGAATGCCTGTTAAAGATCAATATCGTCTTTATAAAATAAAATCTATTCAAGGTGCTAATGACTTTGCCGCTATGAAAGAAGTTTTAATGAGGAGATTCAAGCACCTGGAATGGGATAGGCCCCATTTGATTCTTGTGGATGGAGGAAAGGGACAACTTAATAAGGCTCTTCAAGCATTGAAAGAAGTGGGCCATGAGGATCTTCCTCTGGCTTCTTTGGCAAAGTCAAAAACCAAGAGTGATTTTGAAAGTGAAGACATTCAGAGCAGCGAAGAACGGTTTTATTTACCAGATCGTCAGAATCCAGTTGTTTTTAACAGAAATTCAGAAGCTTTCCGGATTTTGACTCAACTTCGTGACGAGGCTCATCGTTTTGCTATCACCTTTCACCGCAAATTAAGACATAAACAAAGTTTAGTTTCTATTTTGGATCAGGTTCCTGGTCTAGGAGAAAAAAGAAAAAAAATACTTCTACAAAAGTTCAATGATGTCGAGGCTATCCTTCAGGCACAAGAAGAAGAAATCGCCACACTGCCTTCTTTTCATTTGGATTTAGCAAAGACTGTTAAAAAATTTCTTCTTGATTATAAATAATTTTTTGTCACAATAAAATCAGTACTTCTTTACGCCAACAATCTAATCCCTTTGTTTTTTCATCGCGGTGTCTGTAGAGTTTTTATTAGGAAGCGATAGGGTTGATTTTATTTGGAGGGTGGTTATGTCACAGCCTGCGAAGAGATTAAGTGTAAGATTTGAACCGGACCCTGAATCTTATGTGCTTATCGATACAGTTTATAATTTCAATCACTTTTCTGCAACACTCACAGGATTGATGTACAATGAATCTTATAGAGGTTGCGCGCTTATTATTTTGAAAGATCAATTATTGGAAATAGATACAGAATGTTGGGTTAAGTTAGTAAATCTTCAAAATCCGATTAAAGCTGTTGTTCGTTGGAGAGAAGACTTCGACATTGGAGTCAGTAAAGTAGGGCTTCAATATTTGGATGTTTAAAAAAGAAAGCCTGCTCTGTCATCTTCGTGATTAACAAGAGCAGACTTAAGGGGAATAAAAAAACCGTTCCATGGGGATCTCCTTCCTTTTCAATACTTACCTACCATAGGTATCTTACCTTTGGCACACTGGCTGGCATTTCTCATCCCGAGAGGTAGCCCCTTTAGTTTTGCGTCCCATCGTTTCCGATGGTTTGCCCTGAGACAAAGGAAGGATATGATATGAATTAATTTCTACATCATTCCTAGATCAGAAAACTTTCTATAAGGCCTCCTTGATTAAAGTTATTAAACGTCCCGAAAAAAAGCCGTTATAAGAACTTTAGTTCAATAACGCTACTTCGGAACACGAGATTCACAAGCTTTTTGTTTCCTAGACTTGTTCATACTCTTTTCCTCCTTATCACTTGACTTGACAACTTCCGTTTTATCAATAAGCGACCTCAACAATCATAGGTTACTAGACCCTTATCGATAACGCAAATTTTTATTCACTTGTGTATCGAATTGACAATTGAATGAAAAATCAACAGTTTATGTTTATAAATAAATATTAATTAATATAATTGATAAAAAATAATAACAAATTGTTCTTTGATTTTATGGTGTCATGGATTTTACAAGGTGTATGGCGTGGATTTGCCTTTCTCTGTTCGATCTTGTGCTGAACGTTTTAAAGATGAGAAGGGATAAATTATTATGGTTTTGCTTGTGGGTGTTGAGGACGAGTTATCTTTTCAAAGAGCAAAAGTGCTTTTCGAAGGTCTTCATCTGTGGTGAATTTGCCGAGAGATATACGCAAGCTTGAATGAATTTCATTGTCGGAAAAGCCTAGAGCTCGTAGCACGTGGCTGCCTTGACCTGAATCCGAACTGCAAGCGCTGGTGGTGCTGACGCAAAGTTCACTCATCCGCGGTAGCCATTGATCCCATCGAATGCCAGGAAAACTGAGATGCAGATGACCGGGAATTCTCTCCGTTGGATGTCCATTGAGCTTGAGTGTGGGAAATAGTTTTTCGAGTTGGTATTTTAAATTGTTAGTTTGTTCTTGCAAGAGAAGAGAATCTTTAGGGATGAATTCATCCTGGGCAATTTTAGCTGCTTCACCGAGACCAATGATTCCCGGGGTATTGAGAGTTCCTGCACGCACGTTGTATTCTTGTCCCCCTCCGCGAATAAGAGGAGAAAGATTCATTTTGGAGTGATGTTGATCAAAGCGCCGATACAGAGCCCCCACCCCTTTGGGGCCATACATTTTATGAGCAGAGAGCGAGAGGAAGTCGATAGGGATATTTTGCAAATCGATGGGGATTTTTCCACAGGCTTGAGTGGCGTCCGTATGCAAACAAATTTTGTTTTTGATGGCTAATTCAGAAAGAGCAGCCATAGGATTCAAGCTTCCTAATTCATTATTGGCCCACATGAAGCTCATTAATACAGTATTGGGTCGCAAATGCTTTTCAACGGTTTTGACATCGACTTGGCCAAAAGAATTTACAGGGATAAAATCGACGTCGACATTGAATTCTTTGAGTTGCTCAAAGGTTTCTAGGACGGATTTGTGTTCCACTTGGGAGGTAATAGCATGAAATGTTTGATTTGGATTTATTTTTCGGAGAGCCAAGATAAAGCCGAGGATGGCTAAACTATTGGACTCACTCGCACCACTAGTAAAAATAATTTCTTTAGGCAGGGATGCATTTAATAGAGCCATCACTTGCTTTCGAGCTTGGTCAATGGCGTGCATGGCGTTCCATCCTGCTCGATGTTGGCTGGAGGGGTTGGCGATGTGTTCCCTCAAAAAAGGAAGCATTTTTTCTATGACTCTAGGGTCAACGGGAGTACTGGCACTATAATCTAAGTAAATATTGTTTGTAGACAAATGAGAGGACTCCTTTTAAGTAGTGACCGTCAAGCTACGCTAAATTCGTAAAGCAAGTTAATGCATTATTTGGTAACAGTTTACTTTTTAGCTTGGAACGATTTTAATTGATCTGCCAAAGAGGAACCAAAAACTTGAGTTGATTTTTCAGAAAACTCTTGCCAAGACCCATCATCACCGTCCTTGGGAGGTGTGAGGCGCATTTTACGATCTTCAAAGAGAATTTCAGCGACTTGCACTGAAACAAAATCGCCCATCTTTGCATGTTCATAAGGATTCTCAGTGAGATCTTTGTAAGAGCTTTTGGGAAGAAGTGCGGTAATGCCAGGCTCAAGAGCAATAAAGAGACCAAAAGGTTCTTTCTTTTCAATTGATCCTTGAATAATTTTACCAACGGGGTATTTTTGCATTACAAGAGCCCAAGGATCACCATTGGCATCTTTTAAACTTAATAAAAGCTTTCGATCCTCTGGATTTATTTCTTTTAAAAGAACACGTACTCGTTCTCCTGGTTTGATTAATTCGTCAGAGCGAAGAACACGCTTGGTATAACTCATTTCACTCAGGGGAATCAGGCCTTCAATACCAGGAAGGACTTGTACAAAAGCTCCAAACTTCAAGCATTGAGTGACTGTTCCTTCTAAAATATCTCCGGCTTTGAGTTGCTGATGGGCTGTTGTCCAAGGGGCATCGGTGGCTTGTTTGGAGGAGAGAGAAATTTTTAATTGTCCACCTTGATCTTCAATTTTAAGAATTTTTACCGAAAGAGAATCTCCCACCTTTACTACGTCATTGGGATCATTAACCCTAGACCAACTGATCTCTGAAATATGCACAAGCCCTTCTAACCCAGGAGACAGTTCAACAAAGGCACCATATTTTTCTACGCGAGTTACAACTCCTTTCATGAGATCTCCTATTTTATGATCTTCAGTAAAGGCTGCCGAGGCTTCGTCTTTTTGCTGGTCCAGAACTTTTCTTCGTGAAACGACAATATTTCGCCCTCTTTTTTCAAATTGGGTGATCAAAAATTCAAATTTTTTACCGACATAATCTTCAGCTTGTGTAATGGGTTTAGAGTCCATTTGGCTGATGGGGCAAAATGCTGTTTTTCCCATGAGACTCACCCGAAAGCCGCCATTGCAAACCTCTGAGACTCGCCCTTCGACAGGAATCATGCAATCAAAGGCATCTTCAAGATTTTCGGCATCGGCGTGACTCGATTTTTTAGAAAGGCGGATTTCACTTCCTTTAATTTGATTAACGTAGACTTCAATTTGATCGCCGACTTTGTTGTTGATTTTGCCGTCGGCGTCTTTAAGTTCACTTGTTAGTAAGAGGCCGTCATTGGTTGTTCCTGTGGAGAGAAAACACTCTTCTTTGCCAATCGAGAGAATTTCTCCTGTGATCTTATCACCGACTTTTAGAGCTCGTTGCGATTGAGGATCATGGGTCGCTAAGAGAGAGGCAAACTCATCATGAGCTGTTGATGTCACATCATCTCCAAATAAATCTTTATTATTTTTCACGGAATAACCTCCAAGAGTCGTTTTTTGCTGAGAATGCTAATTTTTTATTAACATTGAGAGTGGGTTTCAAAGACCCGGATTCAAGTTCAAATAGTTTATGAGTAAATCAGTTATCCTGGCTCTGTTCAAGCGCTTTTTGAAAGCCGGCACAAATGGAGGCACCCAAAAGTATAACAAGCCAAATGATTGAAATCCAAATCATAAAAAGAGGAAGCGCCGCGAGACTCCCATAGAGCTTGGAGTAATTGAATATTTTGGTCGTAGCGAAATTGAAAAAACGATGAACCCCAACAAGGGAGACTGACGCGAAGAGGCCGCAAAAGATGGCAAGAGAGCTATGAACGGAGTGGTTGGGAAGCCATTTATAAAGCGCAAATAAAGTTAATGTTAAAAATGCGAAAGATAAGGATAAAAAGAAAAAAGGATTGGAAATCCACTGGGAAATCATCGTTCGAGTTATAATATTGAGAGCTAAGGCAATCGGAACCATGGTGATAACAATCCAATGGGTGATAAATCTTTTTAAGAGGCCCTTAGGGCTTCTCACATCCCAGATACGATTCATCGCTTTTTCCAAAAAAGCCGCCAGGCGAGTCGTCGTAAAAATGAGAAAAGCAATATTAAAAAAACCCCAAGATCCGCTGTAGGATCTTTTGAGGAGAGAATGAAGATATTTACTGATTTCAGCACTCACAATACCTGAGAAATTTTTGATAAGAAGCACTTCCATTTTAGGATAGAGAAATTGAAGAAATCCGGTTGTTTTAAATATTCCCAGCGTCAGAAGGATAAAAGGTACGAAAGAGAGTAAAGTGACAAAAGAGAGAGCGTAGACAATGGTGAGTACATCTCGGTCTTGGATGTGTTTAATGGCTTTCAAGAGAAGATGCCAAGTGGGTTTTTTTAATAAGGACTCTTTCACTGAGTTAAAATCAATCATAGATAAAATTTTTCCATAGAAAGAGGGTGAGGGGAAATCGTCATTGTTGCTAAGGCTATCTTATGGCTTTCCTTGAGAAAATGATTAACGCGAGCGTTCATTCTTTGACTCGAGTCTTTCTTCGCATGAAGGTCCTTCTTTCTAAGGAGCTTTACTATGGCTGATTATAAAGAATGGGATTTGTTCCAACCGACTGAAACTCATCAAATGTTACGGGAAACCGTCGCTGAATTCGTAAAAAAAGAAGTAGAACCTCAAGCCCTTGAGTGTGATCGTAAAGAAATCTTCAATCTTACTTTGTTTCGGAAGTTGGGAGATTTGGGTCTATTGGGAATTACTGTACCAGAAGCTTATGGTGGTTCTGAGATGGATGCTTTAGCTGCGGTTATTGCTCACGAAGAACTCTCAAGTTCTGATCCTGGATTTTGTTTGGCGTATTTAGCTCATTCTATGTTGAGTGTGAACAATTTGGCGGTGAATGGCTCTGAAGAGCAAAAGAAGAAATGGTTGCCTGGGCTTTGCTCAGGTCAACTTGTTGGTGCCATGGCAATGTCAGAGCCAGCGATAGGAACAGATGTTTTAGGGATGGCAACAACCGCAGTACGGGAAGGGTCTCATTATAGGCTCAATGGTCGTAAAATGTGGATCACCAATGGAACATTAGATGAAGAGGGAACTCCTGCTGATTTTGTTTGGGTGTATGCTAAAACAGGAGAGCGTCAGGGACGCCCCCTTATTTCTACATTTATTGTAGAAAAAGGAATGCCTGGATATCAGGTGGGTCAGAAAATTCGAGATAAATGTGGTATGAGAGCTTCAAATACAGCGGAGTTGGTCTTTGAAAACTGTCTAGTTCCAGTGACTCATCTTGTGGGAGAAGAGGGTGAAAGTGTAACTCATATGATGCGGAACCTCGAGTTGGAAAGATTGACTTTGGCAGCGATGAGCCTGGGGATTGCCCGTCGCTCTATTGAGATCATGAATCGCTACGCTTGTGAGCGAGAGGCTTTTGGAAAATCCCTTAATTTTTTTGGTCAAATTCAAAATTACATTGCCACCAGCTACGCTGAATTTAAAGCTTCTAAGTCCTATGTCTATGATGTCGCTCGTCGGATGAGTTTAGAGAAAGAGGGCGGCCGAATTGATTCTGATGGTGCTAAATTAGTTGCAACCACTATGGCAAAAAATGTTGCCGATCGAGCTATGCAGGTTTTAGGAGGGTATGGCTATGTGGGAGAGTATGTGGTGGAGCGCTTGTGGAGAGACTCTAAACTTTTAGAGATTGGCGGGGGAACAATTGAAGCTCACCAAAAGAATATTTCGAGGGATTTAACCAAAGATTCAAGCTTCATCGTACGGTGAGAAGGATTTGTTTGTTTTTCATAAAAAGAAATTAGTTTTAATCACACCAAAAAATGAAGTTAAAAATGAGTGCGTTTTTTCCCTATCCCGCTGAAATTGAAGTTGAAAAAAATTTTAAGGTCTCTTACCACCAAGTGCTTGAGCATATTTGGCCTCTATTGACAAAAGAGCGTCGAAATAAAATTACAACTGTCGCCACCCATCGTAATTTTAATCTTACCGTCGTACTAGAGAATATCTATGATCGTGGCAATGCTTCGGCGGTCATGCGCTCTCAAGAAGCCTTTGGTTATCCTTGTGTAGAAGTGATTGAAGGTGGTGAGCGCTTTAAAAATGCGAATCGTGTGAGTTCTGGTGCTGAGAAATGGCTGCGGCAGCGGCGATGGAAGAGTTCTTTGGATTGCTGGGACCAGCTGAAAAAAGAAGGTTATCAGATCTGTGTAACAACGCTTCAGTCTTCTAAACCGTTGGGCGACATCGATTGGACCCGCCCAACGGCGTTGGTTTTAGGAAATGAGAAAGAAGGAGTTTCACAGGAACTTTTAGAACGAGCTGACGAACGGATGATTATTCCTATGAGTGGCTTCGTTCAAAGTTTCAATATTTCCGTGGCGGGAGCGATTAGCCTCTATCATATCCATCAAATTCACCAACAGAAACTGAAGGAATCATTGATGAGGGGACTTTCCGAAGAGCAAATTGATATTTTAAAGGCTTATTATGCCTTTAAAACCATGGATTCTTCTCCTCATATTTTAAAGGCAAAAATTCATTCTGAAACATAATCCTTGGTTGTATAGGAATTTTAGAGTATGGATGCCCTTTGCAATATTTATTACAAAATTAAGGGCTCAGCGGATTAACGATTTAATGAAGAGTATCTGGCTGGAGTATTTGTGGGTGGAAAGGGTCGCCGCATGGCAAGCAAGAACAAAAAAAAGTCCAATTCGATAAAATCTTTAGAATTACAAAAGAAGGGAATTACTGTAGAGGGAAAGACACATTTAAAACTCAAAGAGCCCAGGAACTCAGAAGCAAAACTCTACGGAGAAATTCAAGTAGAAGAGGCTGAGTTGGAGCGCTTTGCTAATCGCACTTTAGTGCGACGTTATGAGATTGAGTTTACATGTCCAGAATTTACTTGTTTGTGCCCCCGAAGCGGATTTCCTGATTTTGCAACTATTTATATTCGCTATGTTCCAGATCAATGGTGTGTAGAGCTTAAATCTTTGAAGCTTTATATTAATAAGTTCAGAAATGATAAGATTTTTCATGAAGATGTAACGAATTTGATTTTAGAAGATCTTGTGAGCTTGTTGGATCCTTGGGAAATAGAAGTCATTGGTGATTTTAGTGTCCGAGGAAATATTAAAACAGTTATCACTTCGAGACATTCTAAAGAAGGATCAGGTACTTCCCAGAAAATTTGATTTTAAGTCTCCTCATTTCGGCTTTGGTGGCCCCTGTGGGCCTCTCAGCTTCTTACAGTAGAAACATAAATGTCTATCGAAAGGGCTCTGCAGTTTTTTAAGAACGACTCCAATAGGAGCGATAACAAAAAAGTTCGTTTCTATAAATAGGCTTAATGAATAGCATCCAATTTTCTGGGAAACTTCTTGTCTAATAATACCAAGTGGGCACATCTTGATAACGCTATTAGCTAAGTCTAAACTCTTAAAATAAATAGATAAAATTTATTTATAAATGAACTCCCACAAAAGATTAAAGTTCTGTTACACTAGCCCTAAGGCTAAAAAGATCTATAAAACAGGCAAAAGACTGAATTGAAGCATTTCAATTCAGTCTTTGAAAACTGATATTTAATGGAGAATAATCATGAACCAAAGTGGGAGTTTTCTGCGGCGGTGTCATGTTTGTGGGGCGACGATAGAGAAGACGAGTCGAAGTGGAGGAGCCTGCGGGCAGTGCGGGAAACATCTAGCTCCTTTTTATTACTTTGACGAAAGACAAATAATCGGTTTTGGTGATAGAGAGGGATTGAGTTGTCGATTAGGCGAATCGAAGACATCTTATGTTCCCTTGATTGGCATCGGACTCTATTGGGAGGGAGGCTAGCCATATTATGCAGGTGAAAATCGATGATATCCAAAAGTCACGAGAGAGATTGAAGGGAATCATTAAAGAGACAGCCGTTGATAAAAGCTTTAGTGCAAGTCAATTGTTGGGCTCTGAGGTGTATTTTAAAATGGAAAACGAGCAGCTGACCGGGAGTTTCAAAATTCGCGGCGCTCTTAGTAAAATTTCTTCCCTGAGTAAAGAAGAGCGCAACCGTGGAGTGGTTGCGAGTTCTGCTGGAAATCATGCCCAAGGTGTAGCCTATAGTGCAAAGCTCATGGGAGTCTCTTCAAAAATTGTTATGCCTGAAACTGCTCCTCTGATTAAAATAGATGCCACGCGGGGATATGGAGCAGACGTCGTTTTGTATGGTTCTATTTATGATGATGCCTATGAAAAAGCAAAAATGATTGAAGCAGAAGAACAGCGAATTTTTGTTCATCCTTACGAAGATGAACAAATCATTGCAGGTCAAGGAACAATCGGTTTAGAGCTTTTTGAAAAACTACCCGATTTAGACTCAGTTGTTGTACCTGTCGGAGGAGGTGGCCTGATTAGTGGGATTGCAATTGCCATGAAAAGCTTGAAGCCATCGCTCAAGATTTATGGTGTTCAATCATATTTAGCCCCTAATATGAAGAGATTATTTCATGATCAATCATTAGAAGTTTCCCTGGAGTCACCAGTTAAGTCCACCATTGCGGATGGTATTGCTGTCAAGAGAGCCAGCCAAGTGATGTATGATACTTTTCTTAAAAAATGGGTGGATGATTTAGTCACTGTGAATGATGAAGAGATTGCTGAAGCCATCTTTTTTTTGATTGAAAGAGCGAAGGCTGTGGTAGAGGGGAGTGGTGCTGCTTCTTTGGCAGCTGCAATGGCAGGTAAAATCTCCTTAGGCAAGAAAAGTTGTTTTATTTTAAGCGGTGGTAATATTGATCTCAATCTTATTGGAAAAATCATTGATTTGGGTTTGATTCGCAAAGGACGATTAACAGAAATTTCTGTTATTGTCGCAGATCTTCCAGGCGTGCTTAGTCAAATGACGGCTTTGATTGCGCAAGAGAAAGCGAATATTTTGCAAGTACATCATGATCGTGTTGAGAGGGATTTGCAGCTTCGAGAGGCGCGTATTGATTTTTTAATTGAAACCACCAGCCATGAGCATATTTCTCGTGTACGAGCAGCCTTGCAAACCATCAAAGGTGTTCGTTTGATTCCCTAAGGGCGTGTTTGAAGATGAGGGAGATGGGCAGCGAAGCCTTTTTCCAATTTGGTAGCATCGAGAGATTAGAATCGTGGAACCTCAATCCATCCTTCATTTTTAGGAAAAGATTTAGGACGAGCTTCTGATTTTTTCTGAAAAACCCAAAAGGCTGTTAATGCTGCCCAAAGGCTGTCAAAGGCAACGAGAGAATCAATGAAAAAGGTTTTATCTTGATCATAAATAAACAAATCAAGTTCTTTGACTAAATTTTTAAGGACATACTCGCGGGCGGTCATGCCTTGAAAAGTTTTTCGTGTTTCAAAAACCATGGACTTCATTAGTTTTTGTTGATGAGACCAGCGAATCAGACTCAGGCGAGGAATAACTTCAATCAGTTTGGATTTCCAGTGCGGCTTGAGGCGACGAGCGAGAAAACGCCCTCGCGCCAAAAGGGGAGCGTGATTGGAACCTAAAGCATCATTTAAACTCCAGGCTCCCTCGAGCTCTTTGGCCCATAGCTCTTCGGCACATCGTCGGGTATAAGGTGTAAAAAGGCGGTGATTTTTATTTTTTCTTTTATTTTGTCGGTGTTGTTTCCAGAGCCAAAGAATTTCTTCTTCATCACAAGCTTCGTAACCAGGGCATGTCAGTTCGCAACGAAAGCATTTTGGGAGGCTTAATGGGACGTCAAAGGCAATTTGCTTTAAGTGGTGTCGATATTCGTGGAGTGTTTCGTAGAGCTTAAGATCAGCAGAAACTTCTCCTTCAGAACTTAATCGGTCTAGAACGCGACTAATAACCAACTTTTTGTGGGATTTGTAGTAGTCAAGAATTGTTAAAACGGTGCGATCGGATTTTCCGCCTCCGAGTGAAACTCCCATGAAACGGATAAAAGAGGGTTTAGGGTGTTTCTTGGGAGAAATTCGTGACTTCAATCGATTTGTTTTTTTCACGGAACGATCCATGGCGAAGGGAGAACGGTATTATTCTCTAAAAGCATACACACTTAGTCTCTCGGAAAATTTCATTTTTTGAAATTCTTTATTATTTTGTAACTTGTTGCACAAAGTTTCTTCTTTGGGAGATAATCTTCACTTCAGTTCTTGATCTCCTTCTCATTTTATCGTTTTATTTCTCAACAGAGAAAGAGACCTATTTGTCAGCACTGCGAATGCAAAGAACTTTTAATGTTGTTGCATAAATAAAGACCGGGGAAATATTCATGCGTGTTTCACAAGAAATCAAAAATCTAATTCCTTATAAGCCGGGGAAGCCTATTGCGGAAACCCAAAGGGAATTTGGATTATCGCGGGTGATTAAACTGGCTAGCAATGAAAATCCTTTGGGACCTTCATTAAAGGCTCTGGAAGCTTTGCGGTGCCATCTTTCTGACCTGCACCGCTACCCTGATCCAGGAGGATTTGAACTCTCTCAAAAGATTTCCAAAGTGTGGGGTGTCAATAAAAATTATATAGCTTTAGGGAATGGTTCCAATGAAATCATTGATCTCTTGATTCGTATTTTTTGCGAGCCAGGAGAAAAAATCGCCACAGCAGAAAAGGCCTTCTTGGCTTATCCTATTTGTGCCCAAGCCGCTCGTGTAAAGACAATGACTGTTCCTTTGCTACCAAATTATAAAATGGATTTAGTAGCTTTAGCGGACCTCGTTTTACAGGATCCTCAGATTCGTTTGGTTTTTTTACCAAATCCCAATAATCCCACGGGAACTTATATCCAGCGAAAAGAGGTCGATGCTTTTTTAAAGAAGGTGGGGACTCGCCCGGATCTTTTAATTGTTTTTGATGAAGCTTATAACGAGTTTGTTCGAGCCTCTGACTATGCTTCTGGGCAAGAGTGGCTCGATCAGTACCCTTCTGTGGTTGTGATGCGAACCTTCAGTAAAGTATATGGTTTGGCGGGGTTGCGTTTAGGAGTGATGTTGGCTCATCCAGAAGTCATTGATTTTTATCATCGTGTGAGAAACCCCTTTAATACCAACGAGCTTGCTCAGGTGGCAGCAACAGCAGCCATTGATGACACTGAGTATCTTCGCGCCTCTCAGGACGTGGTATGGGAAGGTTTAGATCAAATTTATAAGGGATTAAATGACTTGGGCTTAGATTATTTAGAATCTCAGGCCAATTTTGTTTTATTTGATACGCAAAGAGATGCCGCTCAAGTTTATAATCACTTGTTGCGCCAAGGTTTAGTATTACGGCCTGTCGAGAATTATGGTTTACCAAGGCATTTAAGGTGGACAGTCGGATTAAAAGAAGAAAATGCTTTGATCTTGAAAGCCCTCCAGGAGGCCCTTATTAAAGTTCCTCCTCTAAAAAAAAAGCCTCTGAACGAGTCTTTAGAGAAATCATAGGGGGCGTTTGATATGGGTTATGTAGTTACTATTGATGGACCTGCGGCCTCTGGAAAAAGTTCCGTCAGTCGTGAGTTAGCGAGTCGTATGGGATGGAAGTGGCTGTCAACGGGTGCCTTTTATCGAGGGTTAGCGTATGTCGCTAATGAAGAAGGTGTCCCTTTGGAAGATGAAGAGGCCCTTGTCAAGTTGTCTCAATCTCCAATATGGTCTATAGCGATGCAGCCTGAGCGAACAGAGGTTATCTATCGGGACCAAAAAGTGACCGATGAGGTTGCGAAGGATCAAGTGGGGTTGTGGGCTAGTCGTGTGAGTGCCTTGCCAAAGGTGCGAACAAGCCTTTTAAAAAACCAACGAGATTGCGAGAAGAACTCTCATGGTTTGGTCGCTGAAGGACGAGATTGTGGGTCTGTGGTGTTTCCTCAAGCACTTTTGAAGGTTTATTTGACAGCAGACCAGGTTCAACGAGCGACAAGACGAGCTCAGGATTTAGGAATGTCCGTGGAAGAAACAACGGTCTCTCAGCGGATTCGTGATCATCAGGACTCCACTCGTAAGTCAGCTCCATTGCAAGTTCCTGAACATGCATGGGTGGTCGATACCACTCACTTGACACTGGCCCAAGCGGTCGCCATGATTGAAAAACGAATTCGTGAATCGATGAAAGAATAGGCTTTTTTTTGGTTTTTTCTGGATTTCAAAGGGTTTAAATTTGACAAGCTATTTTAAGCCCTCTAAAAGCTGATAATGCTCATTTAAAGAGTAAACGAATCCTTATTCAATGAGGATTCAATTTTTATAAAAACGGTGGCGGGGTTGATCCTGCCTCCACTAGGAGGAACATTTTTTCTATGTCAAAACAATTAAGCAAGTCCGAAAGGGAACGGCTCAACGTACTCGCTCTGCTCGATGAGGCGGATCAGCAAGTACCAGCTAATCCTGGTGATGAGGCCCCATTTAAAGGGCAAAACTTCGAATCTCTTTTTGAAGACTCCATTAAAGAGAACGACTTTAAGGTCGGAGATGTCGTATCGGGAGTTGTAGTCGAAGTGCAAAGTGATTATGTTCTAGTGGATATTAATTACAAATCTGAAGGACTTATCCCTATTTCTGAATTTAGAATGCTTGATGGTGTTCGCGACGTAAAACCAGGTGAAAAAATTGAAGTTCTCATTGATCGGATTGAGAACGAGAATGGCATGATTGTGCTTTCTAAAGATAAGGCAGATATGCTTCGTGCTTGGTCTGATATTTCTAAAGCCGCTGAAAACGAAGAAGTGATTGAAGGGACTGTTGTTGCAAAAGTCAAAGGTGGTCTCAGTGTCGATATTGGTGTGAAAGCGTTCTTGCCTGGAAGCCAAATTGATCTTCGTCCTGTGAGAAATATGGATGTTTATATTGGCAAAAAATATAAATTTAAAGTCATTAAGTTTAATAAAAAACGTGGCAATATCGTTTTATCGCGACGGGCTCTTTTAGAGCAAGAGCGAGAAAGTCTTCGCAATCAGACGCTTGATACAATGAAAGAAGGCTCAATCGTTACTGGGCTTGTCAAAAATATTACGGATTATGGTGCCTTTATTGATTTAGGAGGCATGGATGGTCTTCTTCATATTACAGATATGAGTTGGGGGCGCATTAAACATCCATCCGAAGTTTTAAACGTGGGAGATGAAATCACGGTTAAGGTTCTTAAGTATGATAACGAGCGAGAGCGCGTTTCTTTAGGAATGAAACAACTTCAACCGGATCCATGGGATAGCATTCGTGATCGGTTCCCAATTAGCTCTAAAGTTCAAGGAAAGATCGTTTCGCTTACAGACTATGGTGCTTTTGTTGAACTTGGGGAAGGTGTTGAAGGTTTAATTCACGTTTCTGAAATGAGCTGGACGAAACGTTTGAAGCACCCATCACAAATTGTGAATGTTGGCGACGTTGTTGATGTTCAGGTTTTAGAGATTGATGCTGATAATCGTCGTATCAGTCTTGGTATGAAACAATTGCAACCAAATCCATGGGTTGAAATGAAAGAAACTTATCCTCCAGGAACAATCATTGAAGGAGAAGTGAAGTCTGTCACTGATTTTGGTGTGTTTGTGGGTATTGAAGAGGGTATTGATGGATTGGTACATATTTCTGACTTCTCTTGGACTAAGAGAATCAATCATCCTTCTGAAATGTTTGCAAAAGGACAAAAGGTTCGTGCGGTTGTTTTAGGTGTTGATATTGAAAATGAAAGATTCTCTTTGGGTGTAAAACAGCTTGAAGCAGATCCTTGGTCAAATATTGAAACAAAATATTCAGTGGGAACTCAGCACGAAGTTAAGGTGGTTAAAACCGCTGATTTCGGAGTGTTTGTAGAGCTTGAGAGCGACATTGAAGGATTGATTCATATTTCTGAATTAACCACAGATCGTATCAATCACCCTGATGAATTTATTAAGGTTGGAGATACTATTAAAGCCGAAGTGATCAGCATTGATAAAGATGCTCGTAAAATTGGTTTAAGCTCTAAGCTCGTTAAATTGCGCGACCAAAAAGCTGATGTTGAGGATTATGTTAAGAAGGCTACAAGTACTTCTAAAACAAGCCTAGGCGATGTTTTTGGAGACCAATTAAAAGGAATGAAATCCGATAAGCCTTAATCCGATAAGGCTTATTTTAAAAGGATAAAGTCATTAAATAAAGAACCCTGAGATTAAAACTCAGGGTTTTTTATTTTATAGACGATGGATTGATTATCCGCCGATATTTTGCATTTCAAACATGGGAACCATGATAGCAAAGACAATAATTGCAATCACAATCCCCATGACAACAATAACCACAGGACCCATAATATTCGTTAAGCCATCAACTTTATTTTTAACTTGAAAATCGTAGGCGTCAGAAACCTGAATGAGCATGTTTTCGAGATCCCCTGTTTTTTCACCAATATTTACCATGTGAATGACAATGGGAGGAAACTGTCCTGATCGTTTAAGGGGTGTTGCGATGTTTTCTCCCTCAGTGATGTTATTGCGAGCTTCTTCAATAGCGTCTGCCAGAATGGCGTTGTTAACGACATTTTTGACAATATCAAGAGCTTGAAGCATCGGAACGCCACCCGTCAGTAAGGTCGCTAATGTTCGTGTAAAGCGGGATACCGCAACCATTCGGACCATGGGGCCAAACATGGGAAACTTAAGCGAGATGGCGTCCCACTGGCGTGATCCAGATGGAGAGTTCTTCCAGTTCAGAAAAATAAAATACAGGCCGATGAAGAATCCAATAATTAAATACCAATAGTTTACCATAAATCCGCTGAGATCGATAATGACCGTAGAAATCCAGGGTAACTGCAGCTCAGGCGCCGATTCAAAAACAGTGACCATTTGAGGAATAACGAAAATAAAAAGACCCATGAGTAATATGACAGTAATCACCATCATAATAATAGGATACATCAGAGCGGATCTCACTTTGCTGGTCAGTTGGTCTTGAGCTTCAGTGAATTCAGCGAGTCGTACTAAAATGGTGTCCAGGGTTCCTGATGCTTCTCCTGCATCCACCATGGATATAAAAATTTTATTATAAATTTTAGGATAACGCTCTAATGTTTTGCAAAAGGTAGATCCCTCGTTCACCAAATTTTTGGATTCAGAAAGTGATTCACGCAAGAGAGGATGATCAACTTGATCGGCAACGGCTGAAAGCGAATCCACTAAAGGGATTTTGGCTTTAAGCAAAGTCGCTAATTGTCGCACCATCATGGAGAGGTCGCGGATGGGGACTGTCCCACTTGAGATTTTTCGGGCTCCCCCTGAGGATTGATGGGATTTTTGTTTATTTTTAATGTCAGTGACAAAGATGCCTTCTTTTTTCAACTTTAAACGAGCTGTACGGATATTTTCGGCATCGATGATGCCTTTTTTATTTCTACCAGCCCGATCGAGCCCTTTGTATTCAAACACTGGCATAATTAATCCTGTCCGTCGTTATAAATCCATTTGCGTGTTACTAAATAATTCTTCTAGAGTCGTAATGCCGCTTAAGACCTTTTGGACCCCATGTTCGCGAAAGGTTTGCATTCCCTCTTCAATGGCTTTTTTACGAATAGTGGCTCCATCTTTTCTTTGCATGATAAGGGATCGGACCCCTTCAGAAACCATCATGAATTCGGCGATAATGGTTCTTCCAATATAACCTTTGCCATTGCATTGATTGCATCCTCCTTTTTTGCAGATATTGGAATTCAGAACAGTGGAGCGAGGCACTCCTAAGCTTTGGATTTCGAGTTCGGTAGGCGTGTAGGGAACGCGGCAATGAGGGCACAGAATACGCACGAGACGTTGCGCGATGACGCCTTGAAGAGATGTCGCAATCAGAAAAGGTTCGCATCCCATATCAATCATTCGTGGAAAGGCCCCGGCGGAATCATTGGTGTGGAGAGTAGAAAGCACTAAGTGACCCGTGAGCGAAGCATTAATGGAAATTTCAGCGGTTTCCAAGTCCCGAATCTCCCCGACCATGATGACATCTGGGTCTTGACGAAGAATGGCTCTGAGACCTGATCCAAAGGTAAGACCAATTTTAGCATTCACGGGGATTTGACCAATTCCGTGAATCCTCTGTTCTACAGGATCTTCGATGGTGACAATATTAATATCGGGTTTATTGATTTTTGTGAGAGCGGCATACAGAGTGGTGGATTTACCAGATCCTGTAGGACCCGTGACTAATAAGATTCCATAAGTTCTATTAAGAATGTCATCAAACTTAGCGAGACTGTCCTCTGAAAATCCAAGTTGTTCTAATTCTAACACAGTATTTGAACGATCTGCGAGACGCATCACCACTCGTTCTCCAAAGGCGGTCGGCATCGTATTGACCCGAACATCAATATCTTTTCCTCCAATTTTAAGCGGAATTCGCCCATCTTGAGGGAGCCGTTTTTCAGCGATATTGAGATTAGCCATGACTTTGACACGAGAGGTGATAGAGTTTTGCAGTTTTTTAGGAGGTTTAAAAATATCAACGAGGATACCATCAATGCGGTAACGGACCAGCATATCTTTTTCATAAGGTTCGATGTGAATATCAGAAGCTTTTTCTTTGACCGCTCTAAATAAAAGAGAATTAACCAATTTGATGACGGGGGCGTCATCCTCGCCAGAGTCAAGGAGATCAATTACTTGATCCTCAAAGTCTACGGCGTCTTCATTGCCAATCGCATCAAGGCCCGCCATATTCGACGTATTTTTTTCATACACCTTATTGATCGCATCAGACATGCGGGCGTGAGTTGTGACTAGAAATTTAACTTTCTTCTTGAAAATCACCCGTAAATCATCCAACGCTTTTGTATTTAAAGGATTGGAGGTCAGGATTCTCATGACCTCTCCTTCATCCTTATAGGGGAGACAAGAGTGATGTTTCGAATAGTTAATAGGGATATTATTAACTAAATCTGGAGAGATATCATTAATGGGAATGTCCTTGATGAACTCTAAACCCATTTGCTGACAGAGCTCATGCACGATATCATCAGCGTTTGTAAACTCTTTTTGTTCAAGAGCCTGTCCCACGCTTCCATTATATTCTAAGGCAGGCACTCCCAAAAGGTAGCGAACCTGTTCTTCTTTGAGGGTCGTTGTTTTTTGGAGTACGGTTGCTATGTCAAGAGCCATTGTTTATTCCACCACACGGCCATCGAGTTCTTCAGGAGTCAAATTCAATTTGGGCTCTTCATGAAGATCTTCGAGTCCTTCGTCAATGGGCGGTTCACTCTCCATGGATTCAGGAGAGAGATTGCCAGCTCCATTGGCTTTTCCTCCAGGGATTTTAGCTTGTCGAGGAAGTTGGTCGATTTTTTTACCATAAGGATCACGACCGCCATTTTGCTTGATAAAACTGAGTCGCTCATCGAGTTTTTTATCAACAATATCTTTGTTGTCTTTTGCATTTCGTATAATTTTAGGAGTGAGAAAAACTAATAAGTTATTTTTTACTTTTTTAACGGATCTTGATTTAAAGAGCCAACCCAAAATTGGGATATCTCCCAAAATGGGAACTTTCATGATTTGAACAGTTTCACTGTCTTTCATCAATCCTCCCAAGACAGCTGTGTCTCCATTAGGAACCACAATATTGGTGATAATATTACGTTTAGCAATACTCATTGTGTCTTTAAGATCTCCGGCTTCAGCTTCATTGATGGTTTGTTCGATTTTCAACCGAACATCATCACTGGCCGGAGAGATAAAGGGTTTTATTTTTAATTTTGTCGTAGCGTCTTTATATTGAGGCATCGTTTGTTGGGTCCCTTGCATAGAATTTTGCTGAGTAAATCCAACGGCGACTTCTCGACCGACTTCGATAGTGGATTCTTCATTATCCAGAGCCATGATTTGAGGAGTGGATAGAATATTTGTTTGGTTGTTCGATTTGAGAAAATTGAGAAAACCCACAAGAGATGCGATTTTGACAGGTTGGCCAGAGACGGGGTTACGTATTTCAAAAGTGTCTTTGCTTCCGAAGCTCAAGATAGCGCCTGTACCGGCCACAGGGTTTAAGATATCCATCATATTAATACCACCGTTGAATCCTACGCGTCCCAGACCTCCACTTTCTTTATTAAATTGATAATATCCAAGGCCCCAGTTGGCGTCGTCTTTAACAACCATTTCTAGGATGATGGCTTCAATATAAACTTGGTTGCGAGCAATATCGATTTTGGAAAGTAAACCTAAAACGACTTCATAGTCTTGCCGACTGGCAGTGACAATCAGGCTGTTAGTTTCTTTATCGGCAGTAACTTTGATATCCCCACCAAAAATGCTTGTTGGTGGGACGGGCGGTGGAGAAAAACTCCCCATTGGTCCCCCAAGGCCTCCGCCAGTAGAGCCAGAACTAGGAGTTTTGGTATCTTTAGCGATTCCAGTCAGTGTTTGTGCGATTTTTTCAGCTTCTCCATTTCTAACATAGTAAACATACACTCCTCCATTTTCATCGGCTTTGATCCGAAAATCCAGCTGTGCAACGAGTTTTTTGACACGCTCAATGCCGGGTTGGTTTCCCACAATAATAAGAGAATTGGTTCTTTCATCGGGAATCACCATAAAATAAGAAGTTCCGGATTGGCTCTGCGCCCCTCCTCTTGCCGTATTTCCTCCAAAGCGAGGCACTCCCGCAGAGAAACTGCCTCCGCCTCCTGCGCCTCTATTTTGAGTCCCTGTATCTTTATTAACAATTTTATTAATCAGTTCAGCCATATCTTTGGCTTTGGCATTTTTAACTCTTTGAACAAAGAGTTTCTCTTCAAAGCCCGGAACATCCAGTTGATTTAAAATTTTTGTGATGCGATCTACATTGGAACCGTAATCGGAAATGATCAACGAGTTCGTGGAGCTGAATGTTTGGATATCACCTTCTTTAGAATACATCGCTCTTAATTCTCGATTCACCATTTCCGCAGAAATATGTTTTAGGTGTATAATTCGAGTGATCATTTGATCAGATATTGGATAGTAACTGCCAGAGTAAGTTTCTATATTATCTTTTTGAGCCGCTCGAGATTGTTTAATTTTATAAAATCCATCTCCCGGCACGACAGTGAATCCATTAAACGCCAGAGCGGATAAAAAAGCTTTATAAGCTTCAGCAACAGTGATTTTTGTAGGGGCCACGATGGTAATTTTTCCTCGGACTGTCGAGTCGTAGATGAAGTTTTTACCAGTGAGTTCACCAATGGCCTTAATCACATCGGTTAACTCTGCATTGTTATAGTCAAAGCTATCAATGAGCTCCGGAAAATTTTTATTATTAATTTCGTCAATACTGGCTTGAGCGATTTTTTCTTTTTTTGATTTTGAAAGAATACTACTTGAATCTCCATCGGTGGCTGAGCTGCTATTGCCTGTATCTAGCGGGCGATTCCCTGGGTTGTCGAATCCACCTCCACTGGGAGAGCCAGGAAGAGGTGGAGGCGGTGCAAAATCATTATCATCAAACTGAGCTAAAGCACTGGTGGCAGATAAGCTGGCTGCCGATGCAATTGATACTAAAATCATCCCTGTTTTTTTCATACGTCACCTTATTACCTTCATGGTAAAGAGTATTCATTGTTTCTTTTATCCAATGGATGTGTCATCACTCCGTTAAGTTGTATTCTAAGTCTTCGTTTCTCCCGCCTCGCTCAATGGAAATACTCACCTTGTCCGAGCTTTTTAAAGCGTTGTAAAGCTCCATGGCTTTTGCAGGGCTATCCACAGGTTCTCCATTTACAGCTTTAATCACATCCATTCGATTAATGCCTAATTGTTCAAAAATGCTTCCAGCTTGAAAATCAAGAATTGTAAATCCATCAATTTCTCCCGTGCGAGGATTTTTGTGAGGAGCTGAGCGAGCTTGTTGGAGAAGGGAGGCTAGATTATTGGTGTACTTAAGAACATCACTACGTTTGAGGGAGAATTTGTTAGGAGCTACAGTTTTAACAACCTCTCCTTCAGCCTTAAGGGGTTGAGAGGTCATTGATCCTTGTTGAAAAGATAATTTAGATTTTGCTTGAATCTCAATAAATTCAAGTTGGTTATTGTTGAGATTTCTGAAAATGACTTTATTGCGCTCAATTTTCAGAATTTCAATGAGATTATCCACTTCAGCTTTCACCCGTACTGAAACTGTTTGGTTCTTGCTTTTATTATCAATGCTGGCTACAGACTTTAAAGGGTTTGAGTGAACAATGGTTCCAATTAAATTAATGGGAAGCTGAGTTAGAATAGGCGTTTGCTCTTCGTCTTGCCTTGGGCCTCCTTTCGGAGTGAGCGCCTCAGGAATGGTTCCATCCCAATTAAAAATATTTTTTGAAGTAATACCACTAAAGCCACTGCGAGGCGGGAGCTGCGCTATCATAGGGGTAGCTTGTTTGCTGGGTGGTGCTTTGGTAGGGAGCATGGAAGGGCGAAGTGATAGAATCAATAAATCCGCCAAACAGTATCCAACAAAGGTCGAAATAACCAGTGGGTACCATTTGTTAAGGTTGAATTGAGCTAATTGTCCTTTTTTAATTGATAACTTCACTTTTCAAAGTCTATCAGGAGAGTTTTAAACATTTAAGCAAAGACTGACAGGACTCGACTTCTCGACGGGAACAGTATCTATGTGGAAGGAGAAGACTGGGCTTTAGGAACCCATGGGGTCTCTGTAAAGCCACTTTGGTGGTTCAGCCAACGGCTTAGCGTGAATAAATGGTCACTGAAGCGGTTGAGGTATTTTAGGACAACTTGGTACTCTTTGTGAAAGTCGAGATGCGTTGTTTCTATGACCGCAAGGGTCCAGCGTTCGGCGCGGCGGCATACCGTGCGAGCTGCATGGGCACTGAGGGCTGTTGGGATTCCACTGGGGAGAATAAAGTTTTTAAGAGGAGGGAGGTCTTCATTCCAAAGGTCGATCTCTTTCTCCAATTGAGTAATCATATCTTCGGAGAGCTGGGGAATCTTTTGCAACCATGTTGAATCATCACAGGCTAACAAACCGCCTGCAATAAATAACTCATGTTGAATTCGAGTGAGAATGGGCTTGAGAGAGTCCGCTTGAGAAGATGTTAGTTGTGACAACAGCAATCCTATACAAACATTCAACTCATCGATAGTTCCGTAGGCGTGAAAACGGGGATGGGATTTAGGTAACTTTGTTCCTCCAAAGAGAGAGGTCATTCCTTGATCCCCTTGGCGGGTATAAATTTTGGCCATGAAAGAATTCTCTCCTCTTTATAAGGTTAACAACTCATTTCGCCAGAAATTTTCTCCAGAGAAAAATGAGTTGTTTTATTTTTATCAATTTTGCCCCGATGATTCAAAAGATTTTTTATCTCTGTATTTTAATAGTCAAATGGGGCAAAAAGAGAGGAGACGAATTAAGCTTTTTTAAGCAGCAACTTTTGGTGTTGCGGGTTGCAAGAGACCTCGCGCACCAAAGGTTTTCAAGCAATCATTCCAAAAATTTTCTTTTAAGGCTTGTTCTTTAGAAGACAATCGTACGGGTGGAAAAGTACCTGTTTCGCAAAATTTCTCGAATTCTTTTTCATCACCGTGTTTAACCACTTTCATCATGATATTAAAATGCATTTCCGTCATGGGTTTTCCATCAATGAGCATTTTCCTCAATCCAGCTTCGGGAGTTTGTGTGAGAAATTGGTAAAGGTTGGAAACGTCATAATTCATCGTCATAAATTAAACTCCTTTTGTTTTTACGTTGCTGTTTGTTTTTCCAGCTTTCCAGTTGTCTTTTTCTATCGGTTTATAAACGAGAGAAGAAGAGGTCGTCTCTTCTTAAAAAGGCGAAAAAGGCTATCTTCAGCCTTGTTTTTAAGATAACTTCAACTTGGAGTGAAAAAAATATTTGCACTTTATATGAATTTTAAGGTGGGAGTGCTGGTTGATGAATACCTTTATGACTACAAAATGGCTGAATGAATCAATCCATTATGATGGAACTCAATTAAAACCATTATTCGCTTATTTGAAGTATGGGATTTTAGGAGACTCTATTGTTTCATGGAAAGGGTCTTGTGAAGTGAGCTTTGAATTTATGGTAGATGGAGAAGATTTTATAGCGGGTAGTTCCATTGCCGGCAGCAAAATGGTTCACTTTATTGTTGAGGTCTTTGACCGCGAGCTTGCCACAGGTGTTTTACTTCAGAGAGTTTTCGCATCCATTGTAAAGGATTTACTGATGGAGCTTTCTCCCAATTTTGGTGATCAAATATTAGTCAGAGATGGTGACGACCTTTATTGGGGAGATCGGAAATTATCAATCAGTGTAGCTTCTCAAAGTGCTGTTTCTACAATGGTGCATTTTGCGGTGAATGTTTCTAATCAAGGGACTCCTGTTAAGACCTGTTCTTTAGAAGACTTGGGAGTGGATTCAGAGGAATTTGCAGGTGCAGCGATGGATGCTCTTGCTCTTGAATGGACTTCTGTTTTAAAAGCAACTCGAAAAGTAAGACCACTTTGATGGGTGTTCATGAGAGATTTTAAGGGGTATTCATCCAGAAAAGGGAGTTGTTTTCCTGTTAAATAGGGCTTTAAATACAGGCAACGTTGGTTAGAGGCTTTAATAATAAGAAAAAACTTGCCCTTATTTCTTTTTTTTAGTTTATTTGCCTTTTGCACGAATCATTCTTTTTTATTGCGGCCGTAGCTCAGTTGGATAGAGTACCTGGCTTCG
>CAUJGP010000028.1 GCA_963170155.1 Bdellovibrionota bacterium
TCTCGGGTGAGCCATATTCACTGATCCTTTGAATGATGTTATATTTATTTTTTTGCACGGCATAAACATCATTTATTTATAGTATTTTTGCAAGCACTAAGAGTGAAAGATGGGGCGCATCACCGAACTGACTCTATATAGACGTTTTAATGTGGCAAAGTTGCCTCATAAATACTTTAACAAATGATGCTGCTTTAAAAATTGAAAAAGTTCTTTTTGCTTCCACATAACCATTTCCTCACTGAGCAACAAAGCGTTCAAAATGCGGATTGGTTCGGAATCATCTATCACAGAATGTTTCTCTAATATTTGAAAATAAAGAGCTTCGTGCATGATGAGAAACAACTTTTGATCCTGCTTTAATTGGTTCCAATAAAATGAAGAAATCAAAATTTTGCCATTCCTTTGAAGCGCTGCCAATTTCATCTCACAGTGAATGGGAATAAAAAAAGGATAGCTGTCGTTAATAGCTCCCAAATCAATATTTTCTAATATCAGCATATTGGCCAACACCTTTTCTATGCTTTTCTTAAGAGACTGTGAAAAATTGAATGAAATTTTATCGGCTTTCCGCAAGACAACTTCATAAAAATTTTCCGAATTCAATAATGAAACATCCTGGCGCAAATCAAAACGAGCACTTTGTTCATAAGAATCCAAAGTTATGGTTTGGTTCACAGTAGGGCAATACAAAACATTCCCACCATTGCCTTTAACAAACCCCGTATTGTGGGCGTAAGCATAACAGGACATTAAAACTGTTATCAAAAACAAAGAAAATCTTACCATTTATCACTTTTCCTTTTTTAATAAAGGGACCAATTGTAAACAAAATAAATACACTTCATCTGGTTCTTTATTCTCAAATTTCACTTGGAACTCATCACGACGCAAGCGAATCCACTCCTTCATAAGCAAAATATCCTCTTTGTTTCCAGCAAAAGTCACAGAAGTGATCTCTCTTTCATCAATCGATATCGATTCCATTTTCTCGCAAACAAGTGAAAGTTCCTTTTTGTGAGCCGTTCTTAAGGCTTGAGAAATCGTATCTTCACTGGTGCTGAAATGAGGAGTTTTTGCGTAAACCACCCCATCTTTTTTCTCTAGCAAACCGTACTGAAACAGCTTTTGGTAAATTTCAGAGGCTCTCTCTGTTGTGAGCCCAAGATTCAATGTTAACGTTTCCACATGAAAATGGCGGCCTTCTATAATATTCAACAAACAAAGAGCGGCAGCAAACTCCCATTCCTCAATGATTTCAGAATAAATGGCATCATCTAAAACCTCCGAATAACTTTCCAAAGCTTCCATCACAGATTGTTTTAAATGAGCCTCAATCCACAAACTCTCAAGAAATTTTTTCTTTTCGGCTTCATTTAATTTCAACTTTTGACTGAAGTTAAGCCATTCACTTTTAGGAATTTGTCTTTTTTGTTTTAAAATTTGAGATAGGGAACCCGGATCAATAGCAAACAACCGTGCCATCATACGTAAAGTATAGCGAGGATTTTCTTTTTTCTTGGTCTCGTATTTAGCCTTTAACAGCTGGATATGATAGGGTTCCATAATAGTTCGCTAATATAAATTGAAACCTTTGCCCCAGGTACTGTTTATAAAGCATAATGCAGCAAATAACCTTCTAGCCTGAAAGCAACGATTGAAGTCCCGTCTGACGGATTTTTTGATCCACTGTTTGCACTGCCAGAGCCAATGCCTTGCGGCTTCCAACAAAAACCACCAGTTTCTTACCCCGGGTTAATCCGGTATAAATTAAATTCCTAAAAAGCATCTTAAAATGCTGCGTGGCTACAGGTATGATGACTGCTTCAAACTCTGATCCCTGGCTTTTATGAATGGTAATGCTATAGGCTAACTGGAGATCAGTGAGATTCTCCCTTTTGTATTCAAAAGTTTGCCGATGTCCTGAAAAATATATTTTACAAGTCAATTCGTCTAAATTCATATCCTGAATAAAGCCGATGTCTCCATTAAATACTCCTAAATCGTAATTGTTGCGCGTTTGAATAACTCGGTCACCAATTCGGTAAATTCTTTCCCCTATCAAAATTTGTTTTTTTTGCTCAGAAGGAGGATTCACCGCCTTTTGAATCTGCTGGTTTAGATTCACAGACCCCAACGTCCCACGCACCTGTGGCGTTAAAATTTGTATTTCACACTGTCTGCCCAACAACTCAGGAATGGTCTTTAGATACAGCCTCAATAGGGTTTCCAAGGCGGTCATTCCCAAATGAAGCGTGGACCAAGGATGAATTTTCTTTAAGACGACACGAAGCTCATCAACAGGACCTTGGGCGGCCATCAATTCTGGAATAGGAACATGCATGAATTTTTCAGGGATCTGCAAGATGGTTTCTCTTTGCAAATCTTCTTTATTAAATGCAGGCTGAAAACAATCTTCTACACGGACAGCACCATTCTCCGTATGCAATCGCCCTTTAATCTGAGAGCCCACTTGTAAAAGTGAATCCACATTTGTCTTTAAGGTCCCTTTCACTCGGGCAATAAAACGAGCTTGTTCTTGCGTAGCTTCATCCGCATCAACAAAAATGCAATCCATCCCATTTTTTAAAATAGACGAATCAGCAATGGGAGATAGGATCTGTGGCACCTCTCCTTGATTGATCTTGTGAGCAAAGCGAATGATAGAAGAAGCCTCGGCTTGCCGGAATACCTTCGTGAGTTGAAATTTGGGAACCACTCCTGATTCAATCAAATCAAAAAGAACGTTTCCAGCTCCCACGGATGGAAGCTGATCCGGGTCTCCAATAAATAAAACTTGTGTTGTTTTTGAAATAGCCCGAAGCAATGATGCCGTCAAACTGATGTCAAGCATTGAACATTCATCAATGATGATGAAATCGGCGTCTAGGGGAAACTCTTCTCCCCTCTTGAAGCCATTCATATTCGGTGTCCACTCTAACAATCGATGAATTGTTTTAGCTTCTAAACCAATAACTTCAGACATCCGTTGAGCGGCTCGTCCTGTGGGAGCTGCTAAGATAATCCGTTTATGCATTGCCATTAAAAGCTTGACCAAAACTTTTGTAGATGTGGTTTTACCACACCCTGGCCCCCCAGTCAGAATAGAAAAAGAACAGCGAGAGATTCCCGCAACACTTTGCGCTTGTTCTTCGCTGAGAGAGATTTTTTCTTTTTCACAATACCGATCAATCCAGCCTTTCACTCTCTCTAAATCAATCGGAATAGAGACCGTGAGCCACTGTTGAATCTTCTGAGCCACGAAAGCCTCATCAAAATACAAAGTTTTCGAATAAAAACAATCAATGACAGAATGATCATGAGAAGAGCTCCACACCCTTTTTTTAATTTCATTTGTGCCTAAAAGATCGCGTAAAGTTTCTAGCACTTTTTCGGGCTCATCAATGCCCAACAATTCTTTGGTGTTTTTCTGGATTTGATCCAGAGTTAAGTAACAGTGTCCTTCTTCCCTGGAGCTCGCTAAAACATGTTTAATCCCGGCTTCAATGCGAGGAATACCATTGGGAATAAATCCCATACTCAATGCAATTTTGTCGGCTGAGAAAAAACCAATACCATAAATATCTCGCGCCAAATGGTAGGGATTCTGAGACACTGTCTCGATCGCCTTGTCTCCGTAAGTTTTATAGATTTTGACAGCAAAAAGCGTACTAATGCCATAGCCCTGCAAAAAAATCATCACATCCCGAATGGATTTATGCTCAGCCCAGGATGTTTTAATATCTCCTAGTTTTTTTTCGGCAATACCAGGGACCCTCATTAAAGCCTCAATATTTTCTTCAAAAACTTCCAGGGTCTTCTCTCTGAAGTGCTTAACAATACGACTGGCTGTTACCGGCCCCACGCCCTTAATCAATCCAGAGCCTAAATACTTTTCTAAAGCTGCCGTTGTCGCTGGTTTTTTTTCAATGGCCTGAGTGGCCTTAAACTGTTCTCCGTGCTGAGGATGATGAGTCCAATGACCTACAAACTCCATGCTTGCACCCGCAAAAATTTTTGCTTGATGTACAACCACGGTCACAAGCCGATTAGGTTCGTGAAAAGGGGATATCTTTATGACTGTCCAACCATTTTGCTCATTATGAAAAGTGATTCGTTCAACGATACCGGAAATTTTTTCGAGATTAGAATCCAAATGCGATGGGGTTAGATGTTTCATCAATTATTTTTGAACTTCTCCCACGTAAATATAAGCAATACCAAAAGAAAGGGACTTGTATTTCACAGTATGAAAAGCAGCAGACTCTTTCATGAGAGCTACAAATGATTCACGACAAGGAAATTGCGCCGACGATTTTTGTAAATACTGGTAGGCCTGCTCATCCCCTGTGACCCATCCTCCTATTTTAGGAAGAATCCGTTCAGAATAGAAATGATAAAGCGCACCCACGATAGGAAAACGCACCTGACCAAATTCAAGAACCAGAACTCGTCCCCCGGCCTTTACAACTCTGGCCATCTCCGAAAGAGCTTTTTTGGGGTCGGCTACATTGCGAATACCAAAAGAAATACTTGCGCAATCAAAGCTTGAATCCTCATACGGTAAGTCCATGACGTCCGCTAATTCAAAATGAATCTTCAAATTTTTTCGTTGTGCTTTTTGGGGAGCGTAAGAAAGCATTTCCTCACAAAAATCCGTTCCCGTCACTTCGCCTGCAGGACCCACCTGTTTTTTGAAAGCAAGTGCTAAATCCCCCGTACCCGTAGCACAGTCTAAAACTTTCTGTCCTTGTTGAATCTGTGCTAACTTTACTAATTGAGAGCGCCAAAGATGATGAATTCCCATGGAAAGAACAGAATTAGCTCGATCATATTTATGAGCCACGCTGGCAAACATTGATTTTACAAGTTTAGGATTTTTAGCAGTCGTATTCATAAAGGCCTCACACATTGTTTATTAAGACTTTTAAGAAGTGCTCCCATCTGATTCATTAGCTGATTAAAATCATCAAACGTGAGTGCTTGGGGTCCATCTGATAAGGCTTCATTAGGTCGCGGATGAACCTCTACAATAATCCCATCGGCTCCCGCCGCTGCTGCCGCTAAAGAAAGTGCTGGAACAAAATCTCTAATACCAACCGCATGAGATGGGTCAACAAGCACTGGAAAATTGGTATGTTTTTTTAAATAAACCACAGAGTTTAAATCAAGAGTATTCCGTGTCGAAGTTTCAAACGTTCGAATCCCTCTTTCGCACAAAATCACACGATCATTCCCACCACGAACAATGTAATCAGCGGCCTTAATCCATTCATCCACCAAAGCAGCAAAGCCTCTTTTTAAAACGATTGGTTTTTGAGTTTTTCCTAGCTCTTTCAATAGCTCATAATTATGCATATTGCGAGAGCCAACCTGATAAACATCAACAACATCATCAATGAGTTCGATCTGTCGAAAATCTGTAATCTCCGAACACAGTGGCAACTGAACTTGACGGCAAATGTCTTTAATAAATCCAAAGGCACTGGCCCCAAGTCCCTGAAAAGAATCAGCACTGGTTCTCAGTTTCCAAATTCCACCCCGCAAGATTGCCGCGCCACATAATTTAACAAACTCCGATGTTTCTAAAAACTGCTCCTGTGATTCAATAGAACAGGGACCAGCAATCACTGTAAATTGAGAAGGGTCCCCCAACACAAGAGAGCCTATCTTTACAGGGACCCCTTTTTTAGGCTTAAAAGCGTCTGAATTCATAGCCTTATCCACAGTTGCAGAGCCCTTCTTGAAGAGAGTAGAATCAACACTTTTCTGCGATCCTTTTTGTTTTTCAAATTCCGTATCCATCAATGAAATGTCCTAACATAGAATATTTTTAAATACCATTTTGAAATTGGGTTTTTGGCAAGGTATAAGGAGCCATGCCGTTGAACTTTTTTATTCAAAAAATTTTTTCTAATCCCGGAGCCTTAGTTCAAGACATTGATCATCGTTTTCTATTACTCACTGATGCTTCTTTGAATCCAGAAATTGCCACTTTCTACCGCCTAAAAGAAATTGAGTCTTTAACTTTTTTTCAACTTTTCACTCCTACATTTTTCGAGTCTTCAAAAGAACATTTAAAAAACTTCAAGCACTGTCTACAAATTGAAAGAGCGGACCTACTGTCACTACTCCAAGGTGCTCTTTATTCTGGAAAAAAAATAAATCAGCAACCAACTCCCGAATGGGAGCTCCAAGATCGATCCCTCTTTGATGACGATTTCAATAAAATTCAAGAACACATTCAACAAGGTCTTCTAGACAAAGCCGTGATTATGACGACGGAAAAAAGCCAGTGGATCCCATCCCTCCAGGATCAATCTTATCTGCTCCTCAATTTACTCAAATCTTGTCCGTCTCATCTTTACATCTATATGCACTGGAATAACTCTTCTGGCGTTATTGGAGCCAGCCCTGAGTTTCTATTTCATAGAAAAGAACGTCTCATTCAAACCATGGCGCTTGCGGGAACTCTGGACAAGAAAAAATTTTTTGCCGAAAACAACATAAGGCCCTTCCTTTTTTCACAGCTGGAAACCACTCAATTCCTGGAAGACGAGAAAGAACTTGAAGAGCATCAACTCGTTGTTGAAGATCTCAAAGAAAAATTGAGTGTCTTTACAAATCAAATACACATTGACAACCCACGGGTTCTTGAACTCCCTCACCTCTTCCATCTTCAGACGGAAATTCGAGCTGAACTTCCACAAAATCCTGACTCAGACGTTTTTGATCACCATTTAATGGAACAACTGCATCCATCTTCAGCTCTGGGGTTGAAATCAAAAAGCACTCACTGGCATTGGCTCAAAAACCTCAAAGGACATCAAAAATTAAATCATTTTGGCGCCCCCCTTGGAATTCAAACACCCAATGGGTATTTTTGCATCGTGGGTATCAGGAATCTAGAATGGGATGCTGAGGGCTCTTATCTCAGAGCGGGCTGTGGAATCGTAGTGCAGAGTCGCTCTGACAGCGAATGGCAAGAACTTGAAGCAAAACGAGAATCTGTAAAAGCTCTTTTAGGACTCAAAAATAAAATACAAAATACCTTCGTTGAACCTAAGGCGGAAACACCTTCTGATCATAATACTTCATGGGTACAACAATCATCTCTCTCACCTGCTTTGCGCAACCCCACTGTGAGCAATTGAAGTGAGCTTTCAAATGGATCCTAATTTCACAATGAACCCCATGGCTCTAAAGCAGCCCTCTTCACAATCATCAACAACGGATCCAATCAAAGGTTCATCCCACAAAGAGCAACCAAACGCAGGGCTACAAATACAGCCCCCTCTCTCCAATATCCTCAAAGCTTCCAACGTGATTGATAAAGTTCTTTCCATGGGTATTCGAGATTTTTGCCTCTGTGCTGGAGCTCGAAATAGCCCGTTCATTAGTCTTTTAGATGAAAATAATGCTCTTCTGTCACAACTTTCTATTCAACTTTATCATTTTTTTGATGAACGAGCGGCCGGTTTTTTTGCTCTTGGATGCGCTCGGAGACAGCAAAGACCCGTTGCGATTATCACCACCAGTGGAACCGCTGTGGCAGAGCTTCTACCCGCGGTTATCGAAGCTTATTATACAAAAACACCGTTGATCCTGATCACTGCAGATCGACCCACTCCTTACCGAGGAACAGGAGCCCCTCAATCCATTGAGCAAATTGGTATCTTTTCCCACTATACACCAACAAATCTTGATCTCTCGGACTCATTGGAGCCCTTAAAATCGCTTTTGTGGGATCAACAAACCCCTCTTCATCTGAATATTTGCCTCGATGAGCCTCTGCTCGATGAAAATATTCCTCAATGGTCATTACAAAAACTCGAGTTCATACTGAATCAAAGCCCTGGCTATGATAAAAAAATTCTTTCTGCCGAGAGTAAAAATCAAGAGATCAAGAGTTTATATAAAAACAACTCAATACCTCCATCTGGCGATGAGAAAAATCCAGCAATTCATCAAAAAAATGCCTCTTTTTTTTCTCAATGTAAATATCCTTTATTTATTATCTCCGGGTTAAGTGATACTGAAAAATGTTTCGTCCTTGATCAGCTCAAAGATTTTCCCGGGGTTTGGTGGGTTGAATCCCTTTCGGGATTACGAGGCCACCCTTTTTTGGAAGCCAAACGCATAAAATCCGGTTACCCTTTTTTACTAGCGTTAATCCATCGACACTATTTCGATGGTGTTATCCGCGTTGGAGCTGTTCCAACCACTCGACTGTGGAGGGATTTAGAAGATAAATTGATATCACAACCTGTTCTCAGCTTATCCAATAATCCTTTTTCGGGTTTAGCTCGCTTCTCTGAACAACTATTTTTACATGAGTTAAAAAATGTTTGCGATTTTTATCGCCCCCGATTGAATCAACCTAACTTCATAGGTTTAACCTCTTCGCTTTGGGAGCAAGATGCTGACTTAGAACAGCAAATCTCCTCTCTGTTAAAGCATCATCCACGCTCACAACTGAGCCTTGTGAAACAGCTTTCTTCCCTCGTGAGAGAACAACCTCTTTACTTAGGGAACAGCCTTCCCCTTCGCGAATGGGATATGGTGGCTCAGCCCTTTGTTTCTGAATCTGTGAGCGGAAATCGAGGTGCGAATGGCATTGATGGTCAGCTCTCTACCTTTTTTGGTTGGCGATCCGAACACACTCATTCATGGGCGCTTTTAGGTGATTTAACAACGCTTTATGATCTCAATGCCCCTTGGATTTTATCCCAACAAAGATCCCAAAACTGGACTCTGGCTGTTATGAATAACTCGGGAGGACAGATCTTCAAGCCTATGTTTGGAAGAGAGGCTTTTCTCAATCGCCACAACCTTAACTTTCAATCCTGGGCGCAAATGTGGAATCTCACGTACCATTGCACAGGCCACGACCCAAATTCACTGATCCCCTCCCATCTATCAACGCCGCCTCAGATTCTAGAACTCATTCCCTCAGAAGAAGAAAGTGCTTCTTTATATTCAGAATTGGATAAACTTTGGAAAACTCTTTGATTATTGCCCTTCATGGATTCTTAAGCCTACCAACGGATTGGGCCTCATGGAAAAATAAAATCAACGACTCACAAGTACAGTTTCAAGCGATCAATCTATGGACTCACCCTACGCTGAACAGCTCTCTGTCTTTTCAACAATGGACTGAAGCCTTTATCAGCGAAGTTGAAAGCTACACTCGTCAGGGAATCCAAATAGAGTTATGGGGTTATTCAATGGGAGGACGGCTGGCTCTTTCAGCTCTTACTCAAGCTCCTTCTTTATTCCAGCGAGCCGTTATTCTATCATCCAATCCCGGTATTGAAAACGACGGTGACCGCCCCCTTCGATTAAAACAAGATTTAATATGGTCTCACAAATTCCTCATGCAAGACTGGGACTCGTTGATGAAAGAATGGAACCAACAACCCGTTTTTCGGGAGACAGTCACTGAAAGACAAACTCTGTCAAAAACACAACGTCATGAACATGATTTTTCACGATCCGCTCTTGCGCAAGCCCTTGACCATTGGTCTTTAGCGCGACAGCCAAATCTATGGCCACTGATGAAATCCCTTACGCTGCCAATAGACTGGCATGTCGGATCGCTCGATGAAAAATATTTATTAATCGCTCAACAGGCAAAAGCAATCAACACTTCCATCAAGGTTACAATTCATGAGAATCAAGGCCATCGATTACTCTCACCAATAGGACAGGATGAGTCCTTTTAGTTGTCCTCTTTAATAAGAGGCCAGGGGAATCAATCCATTTTTAAGACAGCGTTCTGAAATAAAACTCTTCAAGGCCTCGATATCCCCCAAGGGATCCTCAACCGATGGCGAATTCCATTGGTATTCACTGCAATTTTTCCAAACTGGAAACATTTGTTTTTTAGACCACTTATTCTGCTCCGATAAAATCTGAGGAATTAAAAAACGAGAAAATTCAGAAAACGCTTCTTGTGAAAGAATACGCTCTTGCTGCAGATGCAAGGCTATTTCAACCGGAGTTACAAAAGCTACATCTTCAGGAGAAAGAGGCTCCACAGCGCCACCTTCCCCTCCATTGGAATAAACCCAGTGAACGAAGGTTAAAACCTGAATAGTTGAATCTTTCAAAGCCATGCGCACATTGTTGAATGTCCATGGATCCTGTTCTCCATTGTCACCTATTAAAATAAGAACGTCCGGAGACTCTTGGGCGACAAGATCCAGAATGGTCTTTGTTTTAAATTGGGGATCTTTAATGTTATCTCGAGTTTTTAAATTTTGATAATGTGGAAAATTAAATTGCCTTAAAAATCTGGAATGTTTGGACTTCATAACAAATGATGGCGCATTTGAGACATAAAAAATATTTGTACCTGAGTGGCTTGCAATGGCATGGTACAAATCAGACATTCCCGTAAAACTTTTATAATTGATAAAGGCATTCGAAACATTATCTATTTTATCTCGAACATGAGATAATTTAATAGTATCGTCCACATCTGAAACAAGGAGCACTTTCGATTTTGCTTGCAAGATAAAAGAAACAAAAACAAGAGATAAAAACATCAGTAATGAACGAAATTTAAATTTTAAAAACATATTTTAATGTCCCCTTGTTTGTAAGCTTACAATAAAGTCGTCAATAATTTCTCTCTACCAAAAAAGAAAACACCATGGTATGAAATAAGCCTCTCTCACGCAAGAAAATCTCAGAAACATGAAAAGATTTTTATTATTTTTTATTTATAGCTCAGTAAAGGGAAAAGGACATGACTCTTAAGGTGCATTTTTACCAACTCCCTGCTAACCCTGATTTTCCAAGAATCCATTCAGGGAGGGGCGCTCTTCTCGCCCTTGAAGATGAAAGCCATTTAACAGGTTATTCTGATCTACACCCATGGACAACGCTAGGAGACTTAGATCTTGATCAACAACTTCAAAAGCTTCAGCAAAATAATCCAACTTTACAAACTCAACTTTCATTAAATTATGCGAAGCGTGACCTCCAATCCAAGCAAACCCAAACGAAGTCCATCCACTTTCTCAAAAATATTAAAAATCATCACCTTATTTTAAAAACATTGCGAACGAGCCAGGATTTAGAAGACTATTTGCTCACAGCCCAGGCTCAATTTTATAATGCATCCAATGCCTCTCTCTCTCCTTCTTTTTCCAATCTTGAAACTCCAGAGAACATCCTGGCCATCCCCTTGCGACTGAAGATGAAACTTACAACGGACACGATATCTCAAACATTGAGCCTTATTAATGAAACATCTCGTCTCTATCCCAATGTGCTTTGGCGACTTGATGCCAATAGCATTTTCAATTTTAAAGAAGTTTTGAATCTATGGAACCAACTATCAACAGAAGCAAAAAATAAAATAGATTTAATTGAAGATCCGTGTCCTTATTCTCAACAATCATGGAAAAAGCTAGAAGATGAAGGCATCCCTCTGGCGATTGATTTTGAAATCAATCGCTGGAAAACCACCATGGATCTGAATCCCTCCCCTACTCCTTCTAAAAAGACCACCTTTGTTCTCAAGCCAGCGATCCACGACATGGAGGAATGGAAAATTTTTTTAAAAAATAACCCCCATCCTTTTTTCATCACGAGTTACTTAGATCACCCCGTTGGATTACTCCATGCTCTTTGGACCGCAGAATCTTTTCAAGACATTTTTCCACAACAAATGCAAACCTGCGGACTTAATTTTTCTTTTTCTAACCCTCAACTTAAAAAGTTCTGGCCAGGTCTCACTTTAGAGGACCTGAACACTTCTTATTGGCGAGGGGAAGCTTCTATTGGTATTGGTTTTTCTCACCTTTTACAGGATCTCTCATGGCAAACACTTGGAACTCTTTAATTCAAACCCACCAACCTTATCTCCACCTGAATCCCTCATTACCCTCTGGGCTCCGTGAAGAACTTCATTCTTTAACAACAACACACGCTCGAAAAATGAAACAAAATTTAGTTTGGATTTTAAGTTCCGGCACCAACTCCTCTCATCAAAATAACTACAAACTCATCGGATTAACCCATCAAGCTTTTTTAGCGTCAGCGACTTCCGTTAACCAACATCTTCAAGTCACTCACCAAGACTCTTGGCTCAATGTCTTACCCCTTTTTCATGTGGGCGGACTAAGCATTTTATATCGATCCTCATTGGCCGCCATCCCCTGCTTTAATTTGTGGGAAACTCACTATAAATGGAACCCTCTCTCCTTTACGAAAACTATTGAAGATACAAAAGCGACATTGACTTCCCTTGTCCCCACTCAAGTTTATGACTTAATTTCGCAAAATCTTCCCTCACCAACCTCATTGAGAGCTGTCTTTGTAGGGGGATCCCATCTTTCTGAAACTCTTTACCAACAAGGGTTAGCCTTAGGATGGCCACTCCTTCCAAGTTTTGGAATGACAGAAGCAGCCTCACAAATTGCCACAGTTCCTTTAGAAAGCCTCAATGTTCAAAAAATATCGTCGCCTACAACATTTTCTCCTGATAAGGCCACACCCACTCTCTCTCCTCCCTTGAAGCTTCTTAATCATATTCAAGCACGCGTTGATTCCTCAGCCCAACTCGCCATCCAAGGTCCCAGCATCTGTGAGGGTTATTACTTCATCTCTGAGGGAAATCCTTCAACTTGGCACTCTGCCACGGATGCTGATGCCTGGTTTAAAACTCAAGATTGTGCGAAAATAGAAGGGGAATATCTCACTCTTCTCGCTCGCGTTGATGAACTCATCAAAATTCGAGGAGAACTCGTAAACCTTGCTCACCTGAGAAATAAACTTCAAAAACTCTGTCATCAACTGAATGTGAATTTTGAATGCACTCTTTCTGCCGCTCCGGATCCCAGACTGGGCTATAAACTTATTCTCGTGGGCAATACAACTCCTAAGAACCTTGCCTCTCTTTTTGCTCAGTTCAATGCTCAAGTGCTTCCATTTGAAAAGCTGTCTGATTATTGGGGGCCGGTGAGTCTTCCTAAAAATGATCTTGGTAAAATTTTACATCCACTTATAGTGGAACAATGGATAAAACGCGAAAAGGATAAATAAAAATTATTATTTGTATTGAGTTATCTGATAAAAACAACCCTTTGATAAGCTTCGGTTTCAAATTGATCTCAAACGGTAATCGGCTTTCAAACCAAAATCCAACAGCATATAAAAAAATTTGTAGATGGGCCTTTGTTCATTAAAACATTGTCACTCATTCAAGCGGGACTGCCTTGGGGAAGAGGGCTAGCAATATTTTTATGGACAAATTCCTGACCATCAAAACGAAAAATTTGAGCTTCATTATCCATGACGGTTACAAGACACACGGGTCGTCCCCAGATCTTGTAAACATTACGAAGAGTTTGTGACATATAATCAGGCTGTAAATCAATACCCTCATACAAATGCTCCAAGAGCAATTCTCCCCGGTTTTCAAAATTAGCGTTTTGAACACGGATGATCGGCTGGCCAAAGTTAGTCAGCTGAAAAAGCAATTTTGCCTTAATCGCTTTGAAATCTCTGGTGTCAATTTCAAACCTCTGGGTTTTTTCATTAAATCGATACACGAAAAATTTATTTTGCACGCAAAAGTCTTCGGTCATGAATTCATCTAAAAAAGTCACGTCATTATAAATTTTTCGAACTTCAAAGATCTTCTGCCGACCTAAACCCAGTTTACGGTCCCAATGTTTCTTTTCTTTGATGTCGTCACACTCTTCCCATTCACGACCAAATTGACCTTTGTTCCATCGATCTTCGATATTTCGCATGAGTTCGATACCGATTTTATAAGGATTAAAACCATTGGGTTGCATAGCCACGGTTCCACTGTGATGATCCGCGAAATCGATAATTTCAGAATCATTGAGGATATGCTCTGTCATTATTCTTGAGTGCCAATAACTCGCCCATCCTTCATTCATGACCTTAGTCATACCTTGTGGCGCAAAATAATAAGCTTCATCACGAATAATGGACAAAACATCCTGTTCCCAATCCTCAAGAGGTGCGTATTGCAAAAGAAATTTCAAAACATCACGCTCAGATTCCACTGGAAATTTTCTCTGGCTTCTTTCCAACTCCTCATGGCGTTTCTTTTGCTGATCCCGAACAAATTCCGGTGGATTGATATAGTCACGCATGTAAGGCCTGGTGACTTTCAGTAAATGAGATTCATTTTCAGGTTTGGAATTTGATTCTTCTTTGGATCGCGAAGTGGGTCTCTCGACATAAGGACTATGACGATCAATTAAATTTTCCAAGCTCAGGCATACATCGATAAAATTCTCCACCCGATCTTGGCCATATCGATCAATATACCTTCGGATGCGAGTGGCGTGATTCGCCATTTGGTCCATCATCTTACGATTGGTTTTAGAAAACCAAATATTATTCTTAAAGAAATCACAGTGGCCGTAAACATGAGCCATCACTAATTTCTGATCCATCAATAAATTGCCTTCCATCAGATAGGCATAGCAAGGATCCGTGTTAATCACCATTTCGTATATCTTTGAAAGGCCATATTCGTAACTTTTGGAAAGGTGTTCGTACTCCATGCCGAATTTCCAATGAGGGTATCTGACCGGAAATCCCCCATAAGCGGCAAATTGATTGATTTGATCATAAGTAATGATTTCGAAAATCGTTTCAAAATAATCAAGGCCACAATTGGCAGCGACTTTCGCGATTCGTAATCTGGCCTTTTCAAGCTCCGGTGTTAAATTAGCCAAATTTATTTCCCTTTCCCCAGGAAATCTCGAATGGAATCCAAGATCTTATCCCGACTTTCAATTTGACTTAAAATAATCCGTTCATCGTCTGGAAATTCTTTTTGCAAATCTTTTAAAAACTGACCACTCCCATATTTACTTTCCACTTGTCCGTAACAAAAAACGTTAGAATTAGGAAGAAAAAACTCCGTGAGCAATTTTAAGCAATAGCGAGTGTCTTCACTGCTCCAATTGTCCCCATCGCTAAAATGAAATGGATACACATTCCATTCATGAATTGGATAATCCATTTCAATGATATTCTGGCATAATTTGTAAGCTGAACTGATCAAAGTTCCACCTGATTCACTCGTGCGAAAAAAAGTTTCTTCATCCACTTCTTTTGCCGCTGCATCATGAATGATAAATCGAGTCTCAAGCCCCTTGTAATGTTTTTTCAACCAAGCATTGATCCAAAAACTTTCAATCCTCACGATTTCTTTCTGCTCTTCTCCCATAGAACCCGAAACATCCATCATGTAAATAACAACAGCTTTTGTTTGTGGTTTAACAACCTTTTTATAAGTCCGGTATTCTAAATCCCTGCGAATAGGAATAATGACTGGGTCTTCGGGATTATATAATCCCGAAGAGACATAACGTTTCAAAGCATTTTTATAAGAGGATTTAAAATGCCGTAAAGACTCGGGTCCCACAGGAGCCAATCCGGTGTATTTAGTTTTCACGCTATCGATATTTTTATTTCCCTTGGGAAGAATGCGAGGTAGTTCCAATTTCTCGCCTAGAATGTCAGCCAGCTCCTCGATGGATAATTCCACTTCCAACAAATGCTCGCCAGGTTCACTTCCTGCTTGGCCTTGTCCACTGCCATCTCCAGGCTCACCAACCCCATCTCCTGATTTACCGTCACCTTGGCCAACCCCTCCTCTTTGTTTGGGGCCATACCGAAAAGTTGGGATATCGATATGAGGAAGTGGGATTTTTACGAACTCTTTTTCACGCTTCCCAATCATTTCACCATGACTGACGTATTTTTTTAAGTCCTCTTTAACCCTTCCTTTAATGATGTCGCGAAAGCGATTGTGATCTTCCTTGATGGCCATGCTATTTATTCTTCACATCTCCACGAGCGAAAATACTAGCCACATAATGCAAAACATCCGTAGCCGAAATTTCATCGTAGCCGAAATCCTTGATTAATCGCGTTTTTACGATATCGATCTTTTCTTGAGTGCTCTTGTCTGTGACGGAAGACACCAATGATGTCAGCTTGATACTGTCCTTCTGATCTTCAAAAAGTTTTAATTCAAGCGCTTTGTGTAAACGCTCGTTCATTTTATAATCAAACTTTTTACCTTCAATAGCGAGGGCCCCGATATAATTCATGATCTCTCGCCTGAAATCATCTTTTCGGGATTCTGGAATATCAATCTTCTCTTCAATGGAACGCATTAACGGCTCATTGGGCTCTTCATCTTGCCCCGTAAATTGATTGCGTACTTTTTCTTTCTGAGTGTAAGCCTTTACATTATCAATGTAATTTCCGCAAAGACGAGCCAACGCGGACTCATCAGCGCTAATGGCTCTCTGTACTTCGGCCTTGATAATTTCTTCGTATTCCTGCTTCACCACGCTCAATAACTCTCTATACTCATTTTTTAACTCTTCATTAGACAAAAGAGAATGGTGCCTCAGCCCAGACTCAAGCTCATTCATGACCATAAAGGGGTTAACAGAACCTTTGTTGTTTTGTTGAGCGGCAACAATGGCATTCGATAACTTATCTTGAATATAACGAGGAGAAATACCATCCAACCCTTCTCGCACGGCTTCTTTTCGAAGCTCCTTCACATTATCCTCAGTATAGCTGGGTAACGTTTTTCCATTGTACAATTTTAACTTTTGAAGCCTAGTCAGGTTAGCCTTTTTGGGTTTTTCAAGCCTTGTCATAATCGCCCACATAGCCGCCATTTCAATGGTATGAGGAGCAATGCTAATGCCACGCATTTTTTGAGAGTTAAAATCTTTTTTATAAATATTAATCTCGTCTTTCCATCGTGTAATATAAGGGATATCAATTTTAACCGTACGATCACGAAGAGCTTCCATAAACTCATTATCTTGCAATCGACGGTATTCAGGTTCATTCGTATGACCGATGATCACTTCATCAATATGTGTTTGAGCAAACTTTTTAGGTTTAATGCGATGCTCTTGCGAAGCGCCCAAAAGATCGTAAAGAAAAGCAACATCAAGCTTGAGAACTTCGACGAACTCTATGATTCCTCGGTTAGCCACATTGAACTCACCATCGAAATTAAAGGCTCGTGGATCTGAATCAGAACCATATTCAGCAATTTTACGATAATTAATATCACCCGTTAATTCTGTAGAGTCTTGATTTTTTTCATCCTTAGGCTGAAATGTTCCAATCCCCACCCGATCCGTTTCACTTAAAAACAAACGTCTCACTCTCACATAAGAAAGAACTTTTTTAAGGTCACCTTGAAAACGATCTATCAACGAATTAAAAATATAGCGACTGGGAGGACAAAGCTCACCCTCGATACTCACACGGAAAGAGCCTTCCTGCCCTTTGTTTAAAGCCTCAACAATTTGAGTTCTCAACTCTTCTGGAATCAGCAACAAGGGCTCTTCGTGCATGGGACTTGGAAAAACCTTAACTCCCTTACCTAAAAGGCCATCCAGCTCACCGTTGTCATCATGCCATTCAAATGTATAAAGTGCACCAGTGTCTGTTTTGGAATAAGCTTCAACCCCTTTTTTAATTAAACGGCAAATGGTTGATTTTGCGCTTCCCACAGGTCCATGCAATAAAATAACCCGCTTCTCTGTCCCATAGCCCAGAGCCGCTGCTTTCAACACATTCACTAATTTCATGAGCGGAATATCCAAACCAAAGACAGCATCTTTTCCATTATTTTTTGCATCATCAAAAAATTTATACCGAATCACTTGTTTTTTAAAATCAATGTACTCCTCAGTCCCCGCCTCAATAACCATGTCGTACATTCTTTGAAAGGAGTTGCGAGTGACCCTAGGATTCGCTTTTACAAGCTCAAGATACTGATCAAAAGTGCCTACCCAATTCGATTTGGCTAACGGGTTTTCTTTTTGCCAACTGGAAACGATAGTATTGAAATCAAAACGATTGGCCATGAATAACTCTCCTTACCTGCACCCAAAGTCATTTTCCATAGCGGGAGCAAAACTCTTTTTAAGTATGCCCATTTATTAGAGCCAAGGGAAATGGAGATTTGAGTGAAACCTAGGACCTAGACCTTAAACCAGACTATCGTCCGATTTCACCTCTCAAGATCCAGAAAACCCTTTTCTTTATTATCAATTTCCATTCAGCTTAATCTAAGAATGTGTTTCAAAAGAATTAATCTGCTTTACTGCTTTGCTGGACTTAGGTTTAAAGTATTTTAAGTCCAAACTCTTTTTACGCACACTCTCACTCAATGAAAAAAATATTTTACTGAAGGATAAACCATGTCAAAACAAGAATCTGAATCCAACTCCGGTCGATCCATTTTACGCTTTTTGATATTCCCTAAAAAACAATTGAAGTACGCTGGAATGCATTTTCTTATTGTCAGTTTTTCTATTCTAGCCATCAATGCGTTCTCTTATTACAAATTCACGCAACTTTTAAGTTCTACCGATAGCAGTCGTCTGCAGTTTCTCTTAGCGGAATATACTTACTTCATCTCAACAGTTTCGTTGGCTACCCTTTGCATCATGGGGTTTTTGTCATTTTTTCTTGTTATTGTATTTTTGCATCGCTTCGTCGGTCCTGTAAAACCATTGGTTCGCCATTTAGATTGCATTTTGCAAGGTGATTACACCCACCGCACCTATTTGCGTCCTGAAGATGAAATCAATGAAATCGCGCTCAAGCTAAACACCGTATCCGAACATTTGCTTAAATTAGAAATGGAACGCAACAAAGCCATTTAGATAACATGACTCAGTGATACCAAGATAAGGTAAATTTATTTTACAATTTAATTTGTTTGAATCCAGACGGTACTTTGACTTTCCAAACAGTCTCTGGGAAGTCTGATCTCTCAATGAATTTTTTAATTTGAATTTGCACTTCGAAATCTTGGCCAAGGATGACGATTCTTTTACTTTGCTCTTCCTCGCGTTCCCACTCTAGTTCAACTCCTTCGGGAGTTTTACAAAAACTGAGGAAACCGTCATCAGCTTGACAATCCCACTCAGGATAGGAAGTTTCAAAAAAAGCAGCCGATAAAATTCTCGGATCTACCTTTATTTTTAAAGCCGCATAAATAGATTTTTCTGAAACCGATCCGTAGAAAAACTTTTTTTGCTTAGGAAGAAGACATTCAATATTATTTTCTTTCATGGCGATTGAGGCCAAGGCCGCTCCTAAGCTCGTCGTCACTTCCATTCTCATATTTTGAGGTTTTTTAGCTAAAACATCCAAATTCACAACATGAGCTTCGCCAGAGACTCGATTCTTGATCATCGCCTTGGCTTCCCACTGCCCACCAACAACTTTTTGTATATCAATCTCCACCGGTGGTTCACTCTTATAAAAAGATTGACAAGAAATAAGAACACTCATGCTTATAAAAAATAAAATAATTTGTTGTTTTCTCATTTCAACAATGTCTCGGATTGTTTCTTTGTTTGCAACTAAAAATGGTGCGTCCTTGCTACGGTGAAATGAAAGTCATTGGCATTAACAACTCTCGCTCAATCCTTGGGAGGAATAGGGCCTAAAACAGCCGCCGGCAATCTGGGCTCTTTTGTGGCTGATTCCAGCAATGTTAACTTCTCTTCAATTTTTCTTAATTTTTCTTTATCTATTTCTGATTTCAAGGCCCGTCTGTACATTTCCTTTGCCTTCTCATGAAGGCTAAATTGAGCGTAAGCATCTCCTAAGTGTTCCGCAATCACGGCTTCATTAGGCTGTGAGCCCAGAGCTGTTTCAAGCCACGGAATGGCTTCCTTCACACGTCCTTGTTTGTAGAGAACCCATCCCAAAGTATCCATAATAAAAGGATCCTCAGGAGAAAGTTTATGAGCTCGTCGTGCTAAATCTTCTGCCTGCGTCAAGTGGATGGATTCTTCGGCATAAGTGTACGCCAAATAATTGATGGCCTGCGTATGCTTGCCATCAAGTTCAATAATCTTTTGCATCACTTTGATGGTTTCTTCTTTTTGCCCTAACTTATCGTTAAGAGTGCCATAGTAAAATAAAATGTTAGGATGATCGGGAAATCTTTCTAATCCCTGATTCACAGTAACTAAAGCCTCTTTATACTGACTCAGGGTATCCATAATCGCCCCATAAAGGACAAACATTTGTGGATTTTCTGGTTTTGCTGCAATGGCTTTATCCAATACATCTTTTGCCGCACTCAAGCGATCTTGCTTTCTTAAAATGGCAGCCGCGTGAATAGCGCTTTCACTATAAAAATTGCTATCAACTGGAATTTCTTGAAAATATTTTAAAGCTTTATCATCTTCTTTCATCTCTTCATGAAGCGCTGCCAAATAAAATCTCACCTTGTCTGATTCCGGTGCTAAATTGAGTGTCTCTTGAAACTTAGCAACAGCCTGCTCGTATTTTTTTTGCTCCACATAAATGAGCGCGATTTTTACTTTTACTGTAATTAGGTCTTCTCCAAATTCTTCAAGGATCAAGAGTTGTTCCAAAGCTTTATCGTACTCTTGTTTGCTCAAATACATTTGTGATAAAGCACCTGCAATATTAGAATGAGGCCCATTTTCTCTCTGAAACTTGACGTAGACATGAGTTGCTAACTCTTGCTTCCCTAAACTTTCGTACAAAATCCCTAACGCTACCGCAGCATCATAGAAATCAGATTTCCTCAATAATGAACGCTTGTAAGCGGCTTCAGCTTCCGCATTTTTTTTCATTTCCTGATAAACACGACCCGAATAATATTCAACCAAGTATCTATTTGCGTAGTCCTCGTCATTGGCAAGCTTCGAAAAATAGGTCAATGCTTTTGCATATTGTTTTTTTTCTGCATAAACAGCTCCTAAATAAAGCGGAGCTTCCTCGTTGGTGGGCTCTAACGTTAAAACTTTCTCATACTCCTTAATGGCACCATCATAAGCTTTAATGGATGAATATAAGCCTGCCAGCAACAAATGGGCATCAACCCGTTTTTCATCCAGTTTAATTGCTGTTTCACAATAATTGATCGCTTCTGACACTAAACCGCTTTTGATAGATTCCACTGCTAATTTCAAATACACAGTGGTTGATTCTGGATCATAAACCAATACCGTCTTATAAGACTCCATGGCTTTTCGAGAGTTTCCTTCTAATGAGTAAGTCTCTCCCATGGTGAAGTAATAATCAGCTTTAGTACGAATATTCACAGGAAATTTTAATGAGTCCACTAACTCATTCTCATGACCAGGGGGGGAAAATCGTTCTGGTGCTCTATTCAAATCATTTAATGAAGACTCATGATAAATAGCCTGATTGTCTTTATTAGAGCTAGCGCAACCAATCATAAAAACAATGAGCATAGAGACAAATAAAAACCCTGATGCTTTCAGGGACTTCTTTTTATCAAATGTAGAACTCAACTTGATCATAAGAACTTGATCGGTTGAGTCTCATGAAAGCTTGAATTTTTTTGAAACTGTAGGATGAAACCCAGACTTTAATGCTTCATTTTTAAGTCAATAATGTAGCCTATGTCATCTCCCTGGAAGCCTATTTGTTCGTTTCTACTATCATCTTTGAGATCTGGTCCCTTTGACCAGATATATAAGAGTTGCTTTTCATTTTTAATGGCATATTGATAGGCCTGCCCCCAAGGGTCTCGACCAATGCTTCCTTTAATCTCATCATTTACCGGAACTGAAGCAATGCTACGATCTCTCCCATAAGCAACTGCAGCCAATACTGAGTTTTGACGTGTCTCTTTGTTAATTTGAATCTGCCATAGGGAGTAACCAATGACTTTCGATTGCCACTTGGCTCTTTCTTCAGGAGCAAATGGCAAGGTGATGTTGAAACCCCAACCAATGAGTCCAAATGTGATCAAAAGACTAGCACAAATAGAAAGTGCCTCTAAAGAGTTATAGTTGGTTTCTTCTTTCTTCCGCTCCAAAAACAAAACCTTTCTAAAGCTATAAGTATTTGATATTTATCAATTATTTTAAATTGAAAAGCCTCCATTACATTTCTCTGAAATGTTTACTGAAAGAGGAAAGCTTTTCGACTGATATTCTATCGGAATTCTAGACCTAAACTTTAGTGATGATGGCAGATTTTTATAATAAGCCTCATAGTAAAATCATTGCACAGCATTAATAAAGATGGAGACCCATTCTTGACAAGCTGTGGCGGCAACGGTAGTTTCCGACGGCAACGGAAGAATGGGTCTCCATGGGGAGTTTTTTTCGGGTGGCCCAAGTTAAAAATGGTTAAAAAAAGAAGGGTAACCTTCTGCCAAAAAGATGGGAGGCACTTTGATTAACCAACCAGATACAAATCATAACGTTATCATCAACAAGCCGAGTTCAAAGGTTAAGATCATCAAGCGTTATCAAAATCGTAAATTATATGACACGCAACAAAGTTGTTATGTTACACTTGATGATATTGCAAAAATGATTCGAACCAATGAAGAAGTTATGGTTATCGATAATAAATCCAAAAATGATATCACTGCAGCAACCCTCACTCAGATTATTTTTGAATCAGAAAAGAAAGCCGCTCAATACGCTCCCTTATTTACGCTCCGAGATATCATTCAACATGGCAACGGCAGTATCTCTAATTATCTTGCTAAATTGGGTGCATTTCCTCAAGATTACATGCACCAGCAACAAACCCAAGTTCCTATTTTTGAAAACCGCAGTGGTACAGATGATCTTAAGCAAACGTTGGAGAACCGCGTAGCATCTGCAGCTGCCAGAGTTGCTTCCGATAATACAGTTAAAGCTGCTGTTGAAAAAGCTACGGCCGTTTTACCCACAGGTGCTGCAAACGAAGAAACACCAAGTCTACCAACATCTGCTGTAGGTCTTACGCCAGGAGCTGGAAACAATAATACTTCTGGATCTTCTAGCAACCACTAAACTGTAAGGGAGAAATGAAGGGGCGCACCTTAAGTCTAGGCTTCTCTTCAACACACTCTCAATATAAAGACTAACGAATGGGCCAGTCCAGAAGACTTGCCCTTTTTTTTTATTCTCGTTAAATTAAAAGTAATGAACGCAAGTCAATTGATTTCACAATTCAAAGATATTCTCTGCGTTGTCCAAGAGCCAAAAACTCCTCTTATCCTAAAAGGAATTACTTCCAACTCGGAAGAAGTTAAAGAAGGCTATCTTTTTATTGCAGAAAAAGGTCTCTCAAAAGATGGTCACCAGTATCTCTCATCAGCAATTAAAAATGGTGCTCAAGCCCTCCTCGTGGAAAATACCGACGCCATTCCAGCCCATTACCAAGGGCTTATCATAACAACTAAAAACACTCGGGCCATGGCTCCTCAAGTGGGAGCGTTTTTTTATAAGCAACCTTCTCATCAATTATTCTGTGTCGGTGTCACGGGGACTAATGGAAAAACCTCTGTTACTTACCTTGTTGAACACTTCTTTAATTCAGCTCAAAGACTCACGGGAGTCATTGGAACGATCAATCATCATTTGAGTGCTCAAGTATGGCAAACGGAAAACACAACACCCCATTCCATTGAAATTCAAAGGCGAATTAACGACTTTGTGCAACTTCAAGCCCAGACCTTGGCCCTCGAAGTGAGTAGCCATGCTCTAGATCAAAAAAGAATCGAAGGCATTGCTTTTGATGTTGGTATCTTTACGAATCTCACACGAGATCATCTTGATTATCATTCCACGATGCAAGATTACTTCGAAACAAAACAAAGATTCTTTACAGAAATTCTCGCTCATTCAACAAAAAAAGATGTTTTTGCCATCATTAACCAAGACGATCCCTGGGGCTTAAAAATGAAAACCCCTCCTCGCTTGATAAAATGGACCTATGGAGCTGATACAACTCACAAAAATACAAATGATTTTTATTTTATCCTTAACGAAATGACGTTTGAGAGGACTTCTTTCCGTATTCACACTCCCTTCGGATCAACGATAATGAGTAGCCCACTCATTGGAGTACACAACATCTATAATGTAATCAGTGCGACAGCGGCAGGCCTCGCTGGAGGCATTTCTCTACAGCATCTAGAATCTGCTTTATTGAATTTTAAAGGCATTCCTGGACGACTGCAACGAGTCCCAAACAATAGTCAAAAATCCATTTTTATTGATTATGCCCACAGTCCCGATGCTCTTGAAAATGTTCTCCAATCTATTCAAAATATCAAAAAACAATTTCATCTGAATAATAGCAGAATTTTATGTGTTTTTGGGTGTGGTGGTGATCGCGACAAAGGAAAACGCCCACTGATGGCTGGTATTGCTGAAAAGTACTCTGATCTCGTCTTCATCACATCTGATAACCCTCGAACAGAAGATCCTTTAAATATTATCAATGACATCAAAGTCGGTTTTAAAAATAACACGGCAACATCTTGTGTGGTCGAACCTGACCGCCAGCAAGCCATTACTTTAGCCATCAATGAAGCCAAAAAAGATGATATCGTGCTTATTGCTGGAAAAGGTCACGAAGATTATCAGATCATCGGAAAAGAAAAATTTTATTTTTCCGATTTCGAAACCGCCAGAAAGATCCTAATATGAACAATTTCATCAGCCTTGAAGACATCCTGAACTCCACCAAAGGTCATTTAATTTCTCATAAATATGATCAATTTACTGCTGTAGGAACGGATACAAGAGCGTCGCTCAATCAAAAATTATTTATTGCTCTTCAAGGGGGCAACTACGATGCTCACGATTATTTAACACAAGCCGTTGAGGCAGGCGCACAAGGACTGCTCATTGATCGTTGGAAGGGTGAATGGGCTCCTCTCAAAAACCAGGTCAGCATCATACAAGTCGAAAACACGTTATCAGCCTTACAAAGTTTGGGACAATGGCGACGACAACAATGGGGTAAAACAATTATTGCGGTCACTGGCAGCAATGGAAAAACGACAACAAAAGAATTCATAGCGCAAATAATTTCTCGCTATAAAAAAATCCATTTCAATCAAGGCAGCTTTAACAATCACTGGGGACTCCCCTTAACCCTTCTAGGATTACAGAACGAACATGAGATTGCCATTTGCGAAATGGGCATGAACCATCAAGGGGAAATTACGGCTCTCGTTAATTTAGCACAGCCCGATATCGTCGGCGTTACAATGATTGGTCGGGCTCATTTGGAAGGCTTGGGATCAATCCAAGCGGTTGCAGAGGCAAAAGCTGAAATTTATAAAATCAATGAACCAAACTCGATTAAAAAACGCATTTTCAATATGGATAATGAATGGACCAAAGCGCTCTTTGACCGCCTCTCTCCCGAAGAGAGCGTATCCGCCCTCACTTTTAGCGCCAAAAGAAATCTCTGCGATGTTCACTTTAAAATAGATAAAATGAATTTAGAGGGCCTTACTATTTCTGGTATTATTCAAAAAATCCCAGGGACAGCTCGAATTTCCGTATTTGGGCAACAAAATATTGATAATTTAATGTTTGCAGCTTGCGCGGCTCTTGCCGTGGGGCTGCAGCCTCATCAAATTTGGGAAGCCCTTCCTCATTGTCAAACCATTTGGGGTCGCAATCAAAGAATACTTCACTCTTCAGGAACTGAGTTCTTATTTGATGGTTATAATGCCAACCCTGATAGTCAAAAAGCTTTGATTGATAATTTAAAACTTATCGATCACGAGAGGCCCTTGATCGGCATTTTCGGTGAAATGAGAGAGCTGGGTCAAGAAGCTCCAAAGCTTCATGAAGAACTCGGCGCTTTAGTTGCAACTGTGCCATTTCACTCCGTCTTTTTTATTGGGCACCATGGCTCTTCATTTAAGGCCGGCTTTGAAAAAGTCTCTCAACAACAAAATAAAAAAGAAAAGCCACTTTTCATTTTTTCTGAAATCAATGAAGAGCTCATACAAAAAATTCAACCCCTGCTCAATTTTAAACCTTTAATCTCAATTAAGGGCTCTCGCGGGGTTGGATTGGAAAAAATTTTAACGATTCTCGATAAAAAAACTCCATAAACTCATTTAATCGCGGCACCCATCAATATAAATAGACAGAAAATACTTTTATATAAGATTTATTTATAAACAAATAAAAGTATTTTTTAGGATTTTTATCTTGAGTTCATGTTAAAATAACCGATAGGGAAGGGTGTGGGGAGTCCCTAAGGCAGGAAATCATGTCTACAAATGATACAATGATAATACAGTCTGGTTCCGATTTTTTCAATTCTCTTGTAAAATCTGGAATTCAAACTCGAGGTCTCAATGTCAGTGCTGGAGTTACGAACTATCTTGCACAAATGCTCACTTATTATGTCGATGCCAGAAACCTGCATGAACCTGAATACAATGAATTTGGCAAAAAAAATCCACAAACCTTAGCTGAGTTATGGTTAACGGCACAATCAGCAGAGCCAGTCATACAAAAAGATCTTCTTAAAAAATTAGGTGATAGAACTTTATATATTTCAGGATTTTTTTCAGAATCTCTCAATAAAAGTTTAGTGGATGTGGATTATTATCACTCCATGGGAGTCTCTGCTTACAAAACTTTAGCCAGCCATCAAGAAGTGGCCCAAAAAAGCGTTTTTTCAGAAATATCAGATCGTTTTATTGAATTCGTTGAAGTGTTCATTGTGATCAGCCAGGATGCCTTCGTTAAAACAGACCAAGGAATTCTTCGTCTTTATGAAACTTATTTAAGAACCGGTTCTAACCTTGCCAAAGAAAGACTAGAAGCTCTCGGAGTTTTCACAGCTTGGAGTACAAGCCTCAAAAAACTCTCCGGCCATTAAAAATAACCTTGTTTATCAAAACCATCGGCACACCTTCATGACAGAAGTCATAACTCTTTGACTTTTCTTTCTAAAAAGATTTTAATCAGTAAAATCCACTTGGAAACACAAAAGAGCTTTCAGGTAACTTCTGAAATAAATTCTTTGCAACATCAATAAATGCGAAACACCCCAAAACTCCACTGAGGAGAATTTTATAGAATGAAACATTCTGATTTTTATAAAAACGGTATCCAATTTGAATGTCAAGGTTCAGGCAAATGCTGCACATCCCACGGTGAATATGGTTTTGTCTTCCTAACTTTGAAAGATCGCCAAAGAATGGCCCAGCATTTGAAACTCTCAACCCTTCAATTCACCAAAAAATACTGTCAAAAAAGTCGTGGTTTTTTTCACCTTCGAGAAGACCTTGGCAATCCTGATTGTCTCTTTCTTAAGAACAAGCGCTGTACAATTTATGCAGCACGCCCGACTCAATGCCGCACTTGGCCTTTTTGGCCTGAAGTTCTCAACGCCAAAACCTGGAGCAAAGATGTGGCCAGTTTTTGCCCTGGAGTGGGAAAGGGAACATTGCATTCAGCAGAAACCATCCACGCTGCAAAAATAGAACAATATACCTCTGAGCTCGCTTTGTTAAGGGAATCAAAAACATGAATGAGCGTAAATATAAATGTCATTTGTTTATATGTACAAATTCTAAAGAAAAAGGGAGTTCCTGTGGCCCAAAACTCAGCGCCACTTTGAGAACTGAACTTAAAAAAAGGATGGATGAGAAGTACCCTGACAAAAAAGCGCTCTTTCGAATCAACGCCTCAGGTTGTCTCGGTCAATGCGAAAAAGGAATTGCCTGCGTGAGTTACCCAAGTGGCCAATGGATGAACCATTTGACCTATTCTGAGAATGACCTAGATCGTTTAGAAGCCTTTGTGCTATCAGAACTGGAAAAATAAAACTATGTTTCGCCATCACTTTGATCAAACGCTCGACAATTGGGTTGTCTTTCATTGGTTCACATTGAGCTTTAGCGGTGGCTGCATCAATGCGGGTGGCTTTCTTGCAACAGGAAAATTTGTAACTCATGTCACGGGTTTTGCCACGCTCTTTGGAGTGGATATCACGAATAACCAAATCAAAGCCGCGATAGGGATTCTTTCCGTGCCTCTTTTCTTTTTGATAGGGGCTTTTATTGCGGGCTTACTCATTGATCGACCCATCCATAAAGGCAAAGATCCTCATTTTGATTGGGTCATGGGACTCAGCGCCGCTTGCCTCTTTCTTGCAGCAGGAGGTGGCGAACTACAGTTCTTTGGAGGATTCAGCGCCGCCGTTGTAGGACTCAAACAAAATTATCTTCTCTTAGTGCTTCTCTGCCTGGCCAGTGGCCTTCAAAATGGAGCCATCACATCGTCTTCCGGAAGGTCTGTCAGAACCACTCACTTGACAGGACTCACCACAGATCTTGGATTAGGACTTGCTCGAACGCTCACCTTTGACCTGAAGAAAAATCTTTTTGATAAAGAAGCCAGAGCTAATTATCTTCGTATTGGATCTATCCTATCATTTATTTTAGGTTCTGGAGTCGGAGCTTGGGTTTTCATTAAAGTTGGATACAAAGGCTTTATCTTATCAGGTCTCATTGCCTCGTATGCCGCCTGGCATGGACGTAAATCAAAAATAGAGGCCCGCATATTACCGCCACCATAACCTTGAAATGTCACTCGTGGCATCAATCGACAAAATCAGGCCAAGTATTTTCAGGAAGTTTGAACCATTCAATGGCATCAACGGTCGCATGAACTTCATAGGCGCGGTATTTTTGATTCCAAAGAGCACTCGACCAATTCGCTAGCTCTGCCAAATAGTTTTGGCGACCATTGGTTTGTAAAAAAGCACCTAGTTTTTTATCACGCAATTTCTCGTCTCTCTTAATGAGAAAGCGTAGAGCTTCAATATTCACATAAACAAAATTAACGTCCTTATTATCCAGTGAAAAAAATTGTAAACCTCGATGCAACAGTCCTGAATAAATGACAGAGATAGGCTCATCCGGGCAGCTTTGGATCACAATCACTTTATCTGCATGTTCCTGAAAATCGAGTAAAGCTTTCACGTTGGGCCATTCGCAGGTGAGAAAAACAAAATTCAAAGCACGAATAGAAGGTAAAGCTTTTCCATTGATAGGCGCCATCCAAGGAAAGCTCCAAAGTCCTTCTGGGGTCTCAGTGAGAACTCGGTATTTCATTTCCTGAAAAGCTAAATGAGAAAAATTTTGCAGCTCCAAAGGCGACCAATCGTTATCTTTTTTAATAAATAAATCAACTTTGCTCAAATTACTGCTTGCCATATCCAATTCGCTCGCAAGCTTCATTTGAAAAGTAGCCCCAAAACTGGAATAACCTGTTTTTTCTAGAATTGATCTCCAAAGACTCGCTTCTTCTCTGACGAAGCTCTCCATCTCTGTCAGAGTCAATTCATTCAAAGGTGTGTCTTCTGTTAAGGACAGCATCTCAATAAATTTTGGAATTGAATTAAAGAAACCTATTTGATCTCCCATGGGGAGAGCTTGAAATGCTTGCCACAATTTGAATGAAAGCCAATAATTCAAGCTCAACGGCATGAAAAACTCAGCCTTGCGGGTAAAAGAAGGTTCAAGGCATAACGAAGTATAAGCCTCATCCTTAATAGAAGAAGAGCAATACCCAGACCAGGTTGAAGCCATTAAAGGCCATTGCTTCAAGATCGATTGCCAGCTTTCATCATGCTGATCCCTCACTCCTAAATTCCACATTAAAAAATCACTCATGACATCTAAGCGAAGAAACCCCAATCCTTGCCCTTTTTGAAATTGCTGTAACCACGATTTCAAATAAGCTCTTTCAAAAATCCATTTTTTATTGAAAAAAAGATCTTCACCTATCACCACTGAATCAGATGAAAATTGCAGAACAGAAGAACCACCGCTTTGAATAGTCACAGCAATGGGAAGAATGGGTTTAAAATTGGCTTTCAAGAGACCTTCTAACTGACTTAACCTTTTTTGAAGGTCCTCGTGTTTTTCAATAAAAATCGGTTCCGCTGGAATTTTATTTTTAGAATTACAATTATAAAAAGTTGTTGTTGATTTTTCTTGATTCATCCATTGAATTTTATCCACAAATGTAGACTCAAAACACAAAGGTTTTCGAGTGATGAAAGCCAATAAAGTTAGGTCCACGATCAACAATAAAATCAAAAAACTCATCATCCACTGACCTGAGGGTTTTATTTTTTTAAAATAGGAGAGATTGATCAAGACATCTCCCCTTTCATTTTAATCGTGGATTTGGATAAATTTGCCAAGCTAACACGAGATGATAGTTTTCGTCCCATGTGCTGAGATAACCATTGATTGGTTTGAACCAAACGCTCAAGATTCAATCCCGTATTCACGCCCATGCTATTGAACAAATAGACGACATCTTCTGTGGCGACATTTCCCGTCGCTCCCGGGGCATAAGGGCAACCCCCTAAACCTCCAATACTCGCATCAAAACTCGTAATCCCCATATTGTAAGCTTTTAATATATTCACTAATGCCTGTCCCCTGGTATCATGAAAATGGCCAGCCAAGCGAGCCGGCGGAACTAAAGCCAACAAAGGGTGGAGAAGCCTCTCAACATCTCCGGCACTGGCAACTCCAATCGTATCGCCCAAAGAAACTTCATAAACACCGAGATCCAGCATTCTCTGTACATTCTCAATCACCAAGGAACGATCCACAGCCCCTTCAAAGGGACATCCAAAACAAGTACTCAAGTAACCTCGAATTTTAATCTGATGAGCTGTCGCTAACTTTGCAACGACATCGAATCTTTGAAAACTTTCTTCAATGGAGCAATTAATATTTTTCTGTGAAAAACTTTCGGAGCAAGCCGCAAAAACCGCAATCTCCTGAACTCCTAATCTAAGAGCTGTTTCCATGCCTTTCTCATTGGGAACTAAAACTGAAAGCTGTACATTTTCAGAAATGATTTTATTTTTTTGATCCACAAGGACAGCCTCTACCAACTCCTCAGAACAAGCCATCGCAGGAACCCACTTCGGGCTCACAAAAGCACCCACTTCTAATGACTGAGCGCCAGCCTTCACAAGTTGATGTAAAAGCTCCCTTCGCACCTTCACATCAGGGGAATGGGATTCATTTTGCAAACCATCTCGTAAACCCACTTCCACAATGCGCACGTTTCCTGGTGAAACCAACGGTGTTAATAAATCTTTTTTCTTTGGGATCTGTACTTTTTGACTCACTCTCTTATCCTTTAACGCACTCTCGATATTTACAGCTTTTCAGAACTTCGCAAGGAGGTCATCTTTTTTTTCAAAAACTGAGATTGATAAGAAATCCATGAGGACTTAAAAACAATAGAGTAAAAAGAGCCTCGTTTTTTATCCTTTTATCCTCTTTTGTCAGCCATCAACAAGTGTTGGCTTCAATTTTACAAGTAATTGCCCTACAAGAACTTGATCTCCTACTTGAACAAGGATCTCTTCCACAGAAACTTGGGCTTCACATTTTAAAGTGTATTCCATTTTCATGGCTTCCATCACAACAACAGCAGTCCCTGATTCAAGATCTTGACCCACCTGGACATCAATTTTAGTCACTTTTCCTGGCATAGGAGCACTAATATGATGATGAGTTGCTTTCCCCTCATGAGACCGCTTTCTGTCTTTTCCTTTTTGCAAGTCCGAAACAAAAGTTTGTCCTTGGTAGTGAACCCACAGTTTGCCATGAAGAATTTGTGCGTACCCTTCCATAGATTTCTCAGAACTATTCTTGATTGGTAAAACAATTTTCCGACTCATAATACTCTCCAAGGTCCTTCCCACGGGCTGATAGACAAAGCGCTCGAATTTTCTGAAGCAGAAGATAATGAGGTGGAACCCATTCCTTGTGATCCTATCGGATGTCGTTTTCGCACAGAATCAATGAAAATTTGAATCTCCGGAGTAATGACCGGAGCTTCCAAAGATTGAGAAAAGTTTTTCTCAAAAAATCTTGTGGTCATGCTTCCGTCGATAAACTCTGGATGAGAAAGAATTTGTCGGAGCAAAGGAATGTTCGTGTGCACTCCAAAAATCACGCTCTCATCTAGGACCTTCAACATTTTATGGATCGCGGATGAACGTGTTTCATCCCATACAATTAATTTAGCGATCATAGAATCATAATAAGGAGTCACTTCATCTCCCTCTTCAAAACCATATTCAAAGCGACGACCAAAAGCCTCTGGCCAATGAATCATTCCCAGTCGCCCTGTGGATGGAACTCCTCCCTGATAAGGGTTTTCTGCATACAAACGACATTCAATACTATGACCTCTTGGAGAACGATTCACAGCAGATTCCAATGCCGGTAACCCTTGTGCTGTCAAAATTTGAGCTTTGACTAAATCCACACCCATCACCATTTCAGTAACGGGATGCTCAACTTGCAATCGAGTATTCATTTCCATAAAATAAAATTGACCTGATTGAAGTAAAAACTCAACCGTCCCAGCTCCGCGATAACCCACCTGTGCGACCAAGCGCACAGAAGCGTCTCCCATAGCCTCTCGCAAGGCCGGAGTGAGCGATGGCGACGGAGCCTCTTCAATAATTTTTTGATGACGACGTTGAACAGAACACTCTCGCTCATTGAGGTGTTGCACCTGACCGGAAGCATTCGCAAAAATCTGAAATTCAATGTGTTTCGCATTATCCAAATATTTTTCAAGAAAAACTTTTGATGAGCCAAAAGCCGCCATAGCTTCTCTTTGAGCGGATTCAATGAGTGAGACGGCTTCCTTAGGTTGATGAATCACTTTCATCCCTCGACCACCACCTCCCGCGGCAGCTTTAACAATCACAGGAAATCCAATCTTTTCCGCTTCTCGCACTAAAACTTTAATGTCTTGAAGTTCTCCCTCGTAGCAAGGAACCAATGGAATTTTCAATCGCGTCGCGATTTCCTTGCTGAGAACCTTATCTCCCAAAGTTCTAATCGATTGAGGGGAGGGCCCTACAAAAATAATTCCTGCCTTTTCACAAGCCTCTGCAAAATCAGCATTTTCTGATAAAAAGCCAAAACCTGGATGAAGAGCATCGGCTTGAACGGATAGCGCTCCTTGAATCATTCTCTCAATAGACAAATAACTTTCTGCTGTGGGCGACGGACCAACTTGCACCTTCAAATCTGACATTCGATAAGCTCGCGTGTGCACATCAGCCTCTGAATGAAGAAGAACCGTTTCAATTCCCATTTCTTGACACGCATGAATGATACGAACGGCAACCTCTCCTCGATTTGCAATTGCCAATCTCTTGATCGATTTTATTTTTTGCAACTGAGATTGGGGTTGGTCTGAATTTTGATTTTGCTTATGAGCATGAGTTGGAGTTTTCAGCATTCCTTTTTCTCCCATGAAGTTTTCCAAAGCGGCGTTCTTTTTTCAAGAAACGATTTTAATCCTTCTTGCCCCTCAAGACTCACTCTTCGAGCTGCAATTAAAGACGCTGTAAATTCTTTTGCTTGCTCTTCACTGAGTGACAAGACCTGGTTCACAAGAGTTTTAGTGGCTTGAACAGCTTCTGGAGCCGCCTCTAAAAGAGCATTCACCCAAGAAGCTAAACCAACTTCAAGTTCTTCAACTGTTGTAACCACTTGATGAACTAAACCCCATCGAAGAGCTTCATCAGCACTAAATACTTTGCCCGAGATCATCCAAGGAGCTATCAATCCAAGGCTGGATTTTTGCAAAACAAAGCTGCTAATCACGGCAGGCGCTAAACCCAATCGTACTTCACTAAAGCAAAATTGACTGGAGTCCAGAGCAATAACCATATCCGAAACAGCCATTAAGCCTAAAGCTCCACCCATGGCAGCACCTTGAACCACTGTCAAAATGGGCGCTCGACAATTTTGAACAGCTTGGAACATGTCATATAACTTTATGGCATCTTTCTTGTTTTCTTCAAACGTGTAACTTACCATGGACTTCATCCACTCTAAATCAGCACCAGCGCAAAATACTTTTCCGGCCCCTCGCAGAATCACAACCCGTGTTGTAGCGGGGATTTCCTTGAATACTGTTGTTATTTCCTCAATCATCTCAGGATTGAAGGCATTACGTAATTCAGGCCGATTGAGGATGACCTCATAAACATTATTTGTATTTGAAATTTTTATCCACTTCATCGTGTCTCTCCACATGTCCCGTCAGTATTTCATCAGTGTTGCATTCATCCTTATCAATCAGGACTTATCCTTATTAAGCCCACTCTTGGAAACTATTGAAAAATCCAAAACAAGGTTGCATTGCCCCAACACCATCCACCAGACTCACATTCTGAAAACGCCTTGCTTTCTATCGCCCCAAGACTGATTCAAACTCGCAGAAATCCCTAGAGCTAATACTCTCCTTGTATCCACCGGATCAATAATTCCATCATCCCACAAGCGAGCCGTGGAATAATATGGTGAGCTCTCATTCTCATATTTCTCTAATGTCGGTCGTTTGAACTCTTCTTGTTCTTTGGAACTCAATGATTTTCCTTGAGCACTCAGCTGATCTATTTTTACGGTTAACAACACATTCGCAGCCTGCTCCCCTCCCATGACGGAAATCCTTGCTTGCGGCCACATCCACAACTGTCGCGGTTGAAAAGCTCGTCCACACATCCCGTAATTCCCGGCACCATAACTTCCTCCAATAATTACCGTGAATTTAGGCACATGAGCATTCGAAACAGCCATCACCATCTTGGCGCCATGTTTAGCAATCCCTTCGTTTTCATATTTCTTACCCACCATAAAGCCGGTGATATTTTGTAAAAAGACCAACGGAATTTTTCTCTGTTCACAGAGCTCGATAAAATGCGCCGCTTTCAAAGCGCTTTCACTAAATAAAACTCCATTATTAGCAATAATCCCAACAGGGAACCCCCAAATGTGAGCAAAGCCTGTGACCAGAGTTTTTCCAAAGTTGGCTTTAAACTCGTGAAGTTTACTGCCATCCACAATCCGAGCGATGATCTCTCGCACGTCAAAAGGTTTTCTGGAATCCGCAGGAATCACGCCATAAATCTCTTCTAAAGAATATACAGGGTCTTCCACCGCTTGCATTTTCAAATGATGAACTTGTTTTTTTAAATTAAGATGCGAAACAATAGTCCGTGCGATTTCAAGAGCATGTTCATCGTCTTCCGCATAATGATCTGTCACCCCGCTAATTTCACAATGAACTTCAGCGCCACCCAACTCTTGGGAAGTGACTACTTCCCCTGTGGCAGCCCTTACTAAGGGCGGCCCACCTAAAAAAATAGTCCCATTGTCTTTTACAATAATATTTTCATCGCTCATCGCAGGAACATAAGCTCCGCCCGCCGTACAACTTCCCATAACAACACTGATTTGCGGAATTCCCAATGCTGACATTCTTGCTTGATTATAAAAAATACGACCAAAATGTTCACGATCTGGAAAGACTTCCGCTTGAAGTGGCAAAAAGGCACCTCCACTATCAACCAAATAAAGACACGGAAGTCCATTTTCCAAAGCTATTTCTTGGGCTCTTAAATGCTTTTTCACGGTCATAGGAAAATAAGTTCCTCCCTTGACAGTTGCATCATTCGCTACGATCACACACTCCTGCTCGTGGATCCTCCCAATTCCTGTGATAATTCCCGCACCCGGGGCTTGTTGATCGTACATTCCCCAAGCTGCCAAAGAGGAAAACTCCAAAAAAGCGCTACCGGGATCCACTAAAGCTTCTATCCGCTCGCGAGCCGTTAACTTTCCTCGGCTTTTGTGCTTATGAATTGCATCTTGACCACCACCCCACTGAATCTCTTCAAGTCGAGTTCGCCACTCTGAGACGAAACCCATCATTTTCTTTTTATTCTCTAAAAATTCAGAGCTTTGTGGATTGATCAGCGTTTGCAGTACTTCCATATCTATTTCCTTTAATTAAAAAATCACTTTAAAAGTGGAGTCCATTGAAGTTCAAAATGAAAATGCACCTGACTCAATAAGACATCCCCTTCCAATAAAATCATAACCGGTAAAAAATAATCGACACTTCCGTCTTTCATTAGCTTTGCAATAGAAGTTTCAAATTCTGTCGGGTCTAACTCGCATCGCACTGTGCAATCTCCCAATCCTGCATGATGAGAAATCACCTCTGCCTTTTTTACACGAATTTTGAAATCTCCTAAAGGAGCATGCTTCTCTAAAATCCAACGACCTACTAACTCAGCCATCGCCAATAAAGACGACGTTTCCCAATTCATGTGATTCTGTAAATGCTTTAAAGGAGACACCGTCGCTTCGAGCTTATAAGGCTTCCACTCTTTGACCTTGAGATGAAGCCAGCGAGAAAGAGGTTCCACCCGATGAGAGATTAAGGTAGCAACAGCAGGTGCCACTTCTGGCAAAGCGTCTTCAACAAAATTGACAAGGGCCGTCCAATGCTCAGTAATGCCGTTCTCAGATAATTTGGTTCGAAATTCACTTTTAACCTCTCGAGCCACACCCGTAACAACATCTTCTACTAATTTTTGCCCTTTTTTACGCCATAGTCCCAAAGTGTTTTGTAGCTGATTTTTAAAGTATTCTTGCATTTTTAACTCCACTTATCAAAAAGCTTCAGGTAGTTTTGATATTGCCATTCATCAAAGAGCACAAAACCGGGAAGCCGTGAGGCTAATCCATAATGAAGTTATCGTCATTGTAATTTTGAGAGGGGTCAAAGTATGAAATATATTAGTACATTAATCTTTGCTATGGCACTCATTGTCTCATGGAAACTCATCCAAGAAGAAAACCCCATCAACTTTGAAACTCATGCTTCTATTCAATTAAAATTGGTCGATGTCATTAAACAAAGTATCCTAGAGGCCAAACCCCAAGCTGAAAATATAGAGGTCTTAAGTGTTTCAACAGAGCCTCTTTCTGATCAAGCACTCAAAGCCTATTTTTCTTACAAATACAGCGAACAAGATACGGATTCCGGTGAATGGATTGAACAACAAATCAGCGGAGACGCTGTGTTAAAACGCAAGAACAGGCCTCATCTTTCTGAAGATCTCTGGGTCATGGAAAGTGTTCAAACTCAAACCGGCAATTTGACCTTTAAAAATGGCATTGTGATTACTCCCCATGACGACACCACTCCTGCTGAGTCATCTTTACCACCCGATGCATCGCAAATAAATCCAACACCCATAGAAGCATCTCCATCGACTGATTCAACACCTAATGAGTGAAAGTCTTAATTTTTACTCCATCGATGCAAAAGGGATGGTGTTTGATCAAAATCAGCATCCCCTTCAAGAGCCTGAGTCGATTCAATCTTTTTTTAACTTTCTTCAGATCGGCGATGCCTTTCAAATAACCACCCGCCTTCATGACCAAACCATTCTTGTAGAAGCCTATGACGCACCTCTTATTGCAAAACAAATCCATCTTTCAAAACATTCTAATAACCTGACCAATGCCTACGACCTCAGTTGGAATTTTGAACTCTCTTCTCTGATCCTTGATGAATGGGATCGCTTTCATGGATTAACCACTAGTGGCATTCCTTTTGTCATGGATTCAAAAGCCCAGGATCAATTTTTTGATCAACTCGATCACTTTGACGATGATTCTTTTTCCTATGATAATTCCACATATCTCCCAGAACCCTTCTGGATCACAGATTCCTCCCCCAACCAAGAATCCTATTGGACACAAAAATATCAGAATCAAGAAGCGGGGTGGGATTTAGGTGACTCTGCCATGGGTCTTAAAGTGTTGTTGCCAAAACTCAAACTCCCCTCTTCTCGAATTCTTGTATTAGGGGGAGGACATGGCCATGATGCTGCACATTTTGCTCAGCAAGGCCATCATGTCACATTAGTGGATATCAGTCCCGAAGCCATTAAACGCGCAAAAACATCTTATGGCCATTTAGCTCAGCTTCATTTCATAGAAGGCGATATCTTCCAATTGCCTCACACTATGTACAATCAGTACGATCTTATCTTTGAACATACTTGCTATTGTGCGATTGATCCCACACGAAGGAACGAATTAGTTCGACAATGGCGCAGGCTTCTTCATAGTAATGGAACTCTTCTGGGTCTTTTCTTCACAATGCCCAAGAGAATGGGGCCGCCCTTTGGTGGTAGTGAATGGGAACTCAATCGTCGCCTGCAAAGCCATTTTCAACCTTTAATCTGGCAAAGATTCCGGCAGTCCATCAAGCCCCGCTTAGGCCGAGAGCTTTTAATTTATATGCAAAGAAAATCTGATTAAAAACATCATTCAGGCGCACTGATACAGTCAACAGCTGACGACCCCTCTTTTTCAAGAGTCTTTTAAAATTGGCAAGCCCCTCTCATTGTATTTCTTTCACTAACAAAAGGCGTATTTGGTCACTTTTATGGTAAAATTTTGTTTATAAACTAGTTTAGTTTAAATACAGACTCCATAATTTTTGGCACCGAAATAGCATGGCAATCAAAGGCAAAGACAGTGCATGGGATTACCATCTTTACTTACTTCAAAGGACGTTTAAAATGAGTTTAATTAAGAACAGAATAAGCCAAGTCATTGGAGCTATCACACTCATTTCACTCTTTGGATTAGGGTGTGCACAAGATAAAAAAGGGTCATCAACCACAACACCTGTTCCTATCACCACAAACCCTTACTATCCTAACTGTACGCCTGGTGTCGCCAACTGTTATCAACAGCCAGGAACCCTCGGCGTTCCAGCTCAAGCCTATCCCTATGGCGCGGGAGCTTGTGCCGCTGGTCAAGTTTATACCGCTTACAATTGTCTTCCCATAGCTGGCTGTCCCGCGAACCATGGAATGTACAACAATCAATGCGTACCGGCCATGGCCATAAACACAAATGGTTTTCCAAATGGGTATAATATGCAGAATGGTTATTGGGGTTCATACTATAATTCTTATCCCTATTACAATGGAATGCACCCTCATGATATGTACACCTATAGCAACCCCTACGGTTCTCCGAGTTATTATTATTCTGGGTATCCTTACGGTGCCAATCTAGGATATGGATTCTCTCTTTGGCTCAGGTAAAAAGGTCACAAAAGCCTTTTTAAATAAACGAATGGCTTAACCATTGATTCTCTCGCGCCATTTTTTGTAAAGCCAATTCTGTCTCAAAAATTTCATCCTCTTCTCGAGAACAGCTCACAGCTAACTTCACCCGCTGAGAGCAAGTGATCAACGAGACATCTCCCATTGTATTTCCCACACACAGCACAGGGGCGATCCCTTGTGTTTTTTCTAAAAGGGCTTGGGATTTGCCTTCCTTCCAAGTGACCACACCCGACAATTCATCTGTGACCACACCATCACACACTTTAGTTTCCACACCAACGACATCATCATAATGAAATCCAAGCAGTTCTGCAAAAGGCTCTACGGCCCACTTGATGGATGCTGTTACAACAAACACTCTAAAACCTTTGGAACGTAACCATTGAATGAGTTTCATTTGGGCCGGAAATATAGGCCAACTTTTTTGTTTCTTTAGACAATCTCGAGCCCACGCACGAACTTGACTGAGTGTTTGCCCTTGATTGATCTGAGCCAACCATAAGTAAGCTCCCTGTGGATCTTTTTCTTTCCAGGTTTGATAATAACCCCATGGATCCTTGGGCAAATCTTTCAAACAAGAAGATTCAATTTGATATTTAAAAAAAGATTCTCCTGCATCTCGACCCCAAAGCGTCCCATCAGCATCAAAGGCCGCATAAAAGGGTGGAATATTTTTCTGAATATGTATTTGGATTTCACTTTCAATTGTTTGCAATAATTCAAAACTAAAGTCTTTAAATTTCAATTCCTCTAACATCATAAAACAAACACCTTTTCGCTGGTTTTCTTGATGGACTTCTTTCCTATTTTAAAGATAAGATTTACTTTTACAATATGAATTTATTTAATACAGCTTTGGGGTACAAAACATGCTGGGTCATTTTATCAATGCTACACTTGATAATCTTGAAGAAATTTTTTCTTATGAAAATAACAAGCTTCAGGATACTCATGCTTCAGAAATCGAGCAAAGTCTGGCGCGTTGGAATAGCCGCTGGAAAAAAGAATCACTTGAGCATTATTTAAAATTGGGCTGGAGCTTTCTTCTGCGTGACCCTGAAGTCTCCCACTCCGCCTCTTCTGAAGGAACACTGCTCGGTTATTTTCTCGCACAACCTCTTTTATTTTTAGATGGGCAAACGCAAAGCCTGTGGATTGAACATATTAGCTTTGTCAATTTATCCTCGAGAGACCAACTCTGTGAATTCGCTTACAAACTCGCTCGTGAAAAGCATTTTCAAAAAGTGTACTTTCCATCTGATGCCTCTGTGCTGAACTCCATTCATTCTTTTAAAGCCACGCCATGGTCTCCTGGAGTGATGCAAGTTCTTACAACAAAGGCTTCTTTATGAAGTCCTTTTCACAGATCACTCGCAATGAAAATCTTTTAAAACTCAAAAAAAATAAATTTGATTTAATTGTCATTGGAGGGGGGATCTTGGGGGCTGGAATTGCCCGCGATGCGGCCTCCCGCGGAATGCAAGTAGCATTGGTTGAGAAAGCCGACTTTGCGTCTGGGACCAGTTCTCGCTCTAGTAAACTGATTCATGGTGGCATTCGTTATCTCGAAAATTTAGAATTCCATCTTGTCTTCGAAGCATTGAGCGAAAGGGAAAAATTATATGAACTTGCGCCACATCTAGTACATCCTTTAAGGTTTCTTTTACCCCTTTATGAAAATTCTCGCGTTGGTTTTTTCAAAATGGGGCTCGGTATGTGGCTCTATGACATTTTATCTTTGTTTCAAAGTTCTCTTCATGAAAAATTAGACCCCACTCTCACCCTTGAGCGTATGCCATGGCTTAAGAAAGAAGGCCTCGTTGGAAGCTATGTTTACTCCGATGCCTACATGGACGATGATCGTTTAACTATTGAAACCATTCGCTCGGCTCATGAGAAAGGAGCTGTTGCTGTTAATTATTTAAAAGCAGTAGGAGCTCTGTGGGATTCAACGGGTCACCTCATCGGCGTCCAAGCTCAAGAAACATCTCCTCTCTCAGATCATCAACCTGACCATTCTCCTTTTTCTATTTATGGCTCTCATGTTGTCAGTTGTGTCGGTCCTTGGACTGATGACGTTGGACCGCTTCTTGATAAAAACTGGAAAAAATCTCTTCGACCTACCAAAGGTATTCATCTCACCATCGCTAAAGATCGTCTTCCTTTAGAAGAGGCTGTTGTTATGGCTGTAGATAAAGAAAACCGCATCATTTTTGGAATTCCACGTCACGAAATGGTTATCATTGGAACAACGGATACGGATTACAAAGAAACGCCCGACACCGTTGTCGCCAACCAGCAAGATGTGGATTATTTACTGAAAGTTGCCAATGAGTATTTTCCGGGAGCTCATCTCACAGAAGACGATATTATCGCGACCTACGCTGGCGTGAGACCTCTTGTTGATGATGGAGCAAAAGCAGAAAGCAAAACCAGTCGTGAGCATAAAATTCTCTCAACAGAACATGGCGTTACATTTGTTATGGGTGGCAAATACACCACTTATCGCCTCATTTCAGAACACGCTATGGAAGAAGTTTTAAAACATTTTTCAAAGGAAAATCAGGTTTCTTTTGCCATCAACAAAACAGAAGTGCCTTTAAATGCTTTTTGCTCCCCTGAAAATTATCAAAGAGCTCTCAATTTTTGTGACTATTGGAGTCGAATCTATCATCTCTCATTGGAAGAAATTAATAAATTAGCGTACCGGCACGGAATGGAAACGGAAGGTTTGCTTCAGAAAAGTTATCAACAGGGTTACTCACGCATGGAGATTGAACTTCTTCATTCCATTCATCATACCATGTGCTTGAGTCTCGTGGATTTTTATACTCGACGTTATCCTCTTTTTCTCTCGGAACCTCATCACGGACTCGAATGGCTAGATGTTCTTGGCCTACTGGCTCAAAGTGAATTGGGTTGGTCTGATCAAGAACGAGAAGATCAAAAATTGAATGTAAAAAATTACATTCAAAAAGAATTGCAGTGGAAATCCTAAAATATAATCTTCGCCTTCTTCCACACCCACCGTTCTGTCATGGCTTGACATGAGCAATCTGCGCTCAAAATAAGCACCTCTTTAAATTGACTCTTGATTTCAAGCACCCTAAAGTCATCCCTTAAAAACTTCTTTAGTCACTAAATAGGAAAGCAATCAATGGGAATGTTTGATAAATTTTCAGATTATTTTGCAAATGATATCGCAATCGATCTCGGCACGGCCAACACCCTAGTTTACGCAAAAGGGCGTGGAATTATCCTCAACGAACCTTCTGTCGTCGCCGTTCAAAAACATCATCGAGGTCTACAAAATCGAGTTCTTGCTGTTGGAAAAGAAGCAAAAGAAATGTTGGGACGAACACCTGGAAGTATCGTAGCCATTAGACCCATTAAAGACGGTGTCATTGCCGATTTTGAAGTGACACAATCCATGTTAAAATACTTCATTCAAAAATCCATGGGTGGCCGTAAAAGCTTTATTCGTCCACGCATTATCATCTGTGTTCCCTATGGCATCACACAAGTTGAAAAAAGAGCCGTTAAAGAATCAGCACAATCAGCAGGGGCTCGAGAAGTTTACCTTATTGAAGAACCTATGGCCGCAGCGATTGGCGCTGGACTTCCTATCACAGAGCCTAGTGGCAACATGGTAGTAGATATGGGAGGAGGCACAACAGGTGTTGCCGTCATTTCTCTCGGTGGAATTGTTTATTGTAAATCGATTAAAGTTGCTGGTGATAAATTTGATGAAGCCATTGTAAACTACGTGCGTCGCCAGTTTAATCTTCTCATCGGAGAACGAACGGCAGAAAATATCAAGATCCAAATTGGAAATGCCTACCCCTTTGAAGAAGAGCGCATGATGGAAATTAAAGGTCGGGATCTTGTTGCCGGTGCACCAAAAACAATTGAAATCACAAGCTCTCAAGTTAATGATGCCCTTATGGACCCTCTTTCTGAAGTGGTTGACGCTGTTCGAACCGCTCTCGAGAAAACACCACCAGAATTAGCGTCTGATATTGTAGACAATGGTATTGTTCTTACCGGCGGGGGCGCTTTGCTTGCTAACCTGGATGTTTTACTTCGAGAGCGCACTGGCCTTCCTGTCTCCATTGCGGAAGACCCACTGACTTGTGTTGTCATCGGCTCCGGAAAAGTTCTCGACGAATTAGACCTTCTTCGCACATTAACAGTAGAATAAAATAAAAACTGCTCTTATCATTAATGAATTGGCATCATGACGCTGAAAAAGTTTTGTGGCTGCCAGCAGTGGGTTTTCAATTGAATTCGTAGAGACTACAGAAAGGGCAATGCCATGTCTGACGAGTCTATTAAAGTAAGCGCTCTTTTTTATTTTTTAATAACCCTTGATGATAAAATTGCAACGGAAGCAGCGGCAAAAACACTGAAGCTCTTTAATCAAAAATTTAACCCACCAACACCTAAACAGATAAAATTTATCCCGCGAGAGTCTCTTAGTCCCTCTGAAGAAATGAAAGCTCTTATTCAGTTATGCTTACAAGAATGGCGTCAAATTAAGACTCATTTTCAAAAAGAAAGAATACAAATCATCAACACGAAGTCGCTTCATTGGCCAGAGCACATTGACTTGAGCCCATGGAAAGAGTTTCAAAAGCAAGCTCCCGAGCAAGAGTTGATTGCCGTCACTTGGGTGCATGTGCTTGGCGTTTCGGAGTCCTTATTGGCCAGTGCCTTGAACCAAAGTGAAGGAACCATTCGTTATCGTGTGGGTAATGGGCTTAGCTTACTCGGCCAACTGAATCGACCTAATATTAGCTCTCTACAATTCTCGTAAAGGGAGTAAAAAAGAAATGGTAACCTCATGACGATCAGAAGGACTCTTTAATGAAAAAAGACGCTGACTTTGAGCCTAAAAACCCTAAAAAAAGAGATCTCAGCTCCTTTATGGCCGAACAATTACTTTATGATTACGCTACGAAAAAACTAGACCCTAAAAGAGAACAAGCCGTCAAGGAGGCTCTCCAAAATTCACCCACCCTCACCAAAGCCCTTGATGACATCATTTATGGAATGACTTACTGTCATCATTTACAAAAAACAAGTTTATCTCCAGAGCTCCTAGACCAATTAAAAAAACCTTTAAATTTCAAATCCAAGTTGAAATGGTATTTTCATCCACGGACTTGGAATCAAGGCCTCCCCTGGGTTATGGAAGTCATAGGCCTCAGCTTCATTGTCCTTGTTCTATCCTACAGCGTTCCTTGGCCAAAGTTAGTCACCTACATTAGAGAGAAGTCAAATCGAACATTTTTTCTCACTGAAATTCCAAAAGATAAAACTTATAAATCCACTACTATGGCCTCTCAAATCAACCCAGAAGCTTTAATACAAAAATATCTTTCCACCGCAGAACTCAGAACAGTGAATCCAGAATTTACGGCCAATAAATTGGCTAAATTTCTTCCTCAGTTGGGGGCAAGCATTGAACACCAGGCGCGTAGACAGTCGCCTCATGGAAGTATTTCACCTTTTTTTCGAATTAGTATGCCAAAGAACCAAACAGAAGCCCTGTTAACCGAACTGAAGTCTCAAGGACAGTTGACCTGGATCGCTCCCCCGTCAGAAAATGAAAAAGGGAGCATGATCTTCGGAATGGAGCTTTGGTTGACAAAACAAGAACCTAAAAAACCCAAAGCCCCTTCTAAAGATTCAACGGAAGAATGAATCAAGTCATTAAAACACATCCAAAAAGATCCTTAAAATCGATCTTAGCACTCTGGTTTTTATCTTTTGCCATTGTTCCCATCATTTTTTTGACATTTTATTCACAACAAAAATTTCAACAAACCATTGATAATGAATTAGTTTTGCGGCTCAGAGGAAATTCCTCTGAGATTCAAGTCATTTTGACAGAATACCAAAAGGCCCTAGCCTCACGCCAAACCAAGTATATTAAAGACACCCAGCTTCGAGGACTATTGGGCAATAAGAATTATTCTGCTGTCTATGAACTCATTCGAAATTGGCTGCAGGAATCAACGGCTTCAGGAATGGCTGTTTATTCTCAATCAGGACAACTTGTGGCTGAGACCAAAAAAATTCCATCTGAAATCACGGAATCTTCTTCTGGAGGAGCGATCAAAAAGATCCTTCTCCATGAAAAAATCAGAGCTCAATTAAATCAAAAACAAATTCTTTATCTCCCTGATCATTCTTCTCCACAAATTCTCAATCTATCTTTGATCTCTCCCTTATATTCCAACCAAAATATTACCGGTTACTTCAAGCAAACATTAACTTTGGATTCCACATTCCTGAAAAAAATCAGTGAGCGAATGCAAATTCAAGCTATTTTACTTGAACCCAGTGGCCGCATCATTGTGGGATCTCATCCTGATTTTCTCCTTTATAAAACCGATTTTTTCTCGGAATACCTCAATATACCAAAGTTAAAATCTCTCACGCTCTCTCTACGAAGCGAACCCTATGGTTTCATTTTCACCAAGATCCCCTGGGGAGACACGCAATTTCAAATGGCACTGGCGGTATCCAAGAAAGAATCCAACAGTGCCGTACAAAATCTCCGGACCGCTTACTACACTGTCGTGATGATTATGTTCGGCGTCCTAGCGCTGTTTGTTTTTGCAGCTTCAAACTTGGTCTTGCGTCCCCTTTCAGAACTCATCGAAGCGATTCAAGATATCCATCTGGGGGAAAATATCATTGAATTGCCCATTAAAAGCGACAACGAAATTGGGCAATTGACAACTTCGTTCAACGATTTAAGCCGAAGAATTCTCTCGGCACAAAATGAACTCAAAAATAAAATCAAAGAACTGGAGTCTGCCAATAGCCATCTCAAAGAAACCCAGAGCCAACTGGTTCAATCAGCCAAAATGGCCAGCCTTGGTCAACTGGTCGCTGGAGTCGCCCATGAATTGAATAATCCCATTGGTTTTATTTATTCAAATATGTCTTATTTAAGCGATTATTCTAATAAATTACTTAAATTGATTGATCTCGCTGAGAAAAACCCCTCACAACTCTCCGCCCTCAAAGAAGAATTTGATCTTGATTACATCAAAAAAGATCTTCCTAAACTCATTACCAGCTGTGAAGATGGTGCTCGAAGAACCAAGGATATTGTCATCGGCCTCAGGAATTTCTCCCGCCTCGAAGAAAAATCCTATAAAGCCATCGATATTCATCAGTCGCTCGATACCACTCTTAATTTGCTAAGCAGTGAATTCAAAAACCGTATTGAAATTAAAAAAGACTACGGGGATATTCCATTAGTGACTTGTCACCAAACTCAAATCAATCAAGTTTTCATGAATATTCTCTCCAATGCCTTTCAAGCCATTAAAAATCAAGGAACTGTTTGGATCAGCACAAAAAAGGCTGATCGATCTTCAGAGGTGACGGAACCTGCCATTAGTATTTCTATTCAAGATACAGGCCCAGGCATGCCTCCTGATATTTTACAAAAAATATTTGATCCTTTTTTTACTACAAAAAGCGTGGGCCAAGGGACAGGTTTGGGATTGGCCATTTCCTACGGAATTATCAATGCACACGGTGGTTCTATTAAAGTCACCTCTAAGATAGACACTGGAACTGAATTCATGGTGACTCTACCGATAGAACCTCCTAAAGAAACCCAGCCAGTGTGATTTATGAAATTTTTCATAGTTCTTTTCATCTTTTTTTTTCTTGATACTGGAGTAACCGCGGCAGAGCCAAGTTCAATCCCGCAGTCTTCTTCTATTAAAAAGAACAACACCTCTAAAAAATCACCTCTAAAAAATCAAAAGCGCAAAGCTAAAAAGAAAAAAAACATTCCCCCTATGCCACCACCACCACCTCCACCACCCCCTCCTCAAGAAGACATCGCTGAAATTCTTTATCCTGAAAAATTGGGAGAAACTGTTTCACAGGCCGTTGTCCGATTGGCAAACAGAATTGATTCTTTTTTTGGATCAGAGAGAAGTTTGGATGAAAAAAATGGAAGTACACTTCGGATAGTTCCTTCTTATATCTTTTTTGAACATAAAAAACCCATTGCAGAATTAGGAGTCAACCTCAATTTAAAATTGATCCATTTAGAACAAAAAGCAAAGCAATTAGAAAAAGCTATTCGAGATGAATTCGTTACCTCGTCTCCTTCAGACAATAAAGCTTCCTCGAATGTTCAAAAAGAAAAGGAAAAATCATCCTCTGAAAATGATTGGCATTATAATTTTGAAAGCAAATTAGCCAGTCGTCCCGCCATTTACTATTCCGGTAAATTAAGAGCGCGAAAAAACTATACTGGCCATATTTTATTTCATCATTTTTCACTCAGTGCGGGTTGGGATACAGATGACCAGTGGTCGCAAAAAACAACTTTTACATCTGATAGGGCCATTAATGAAGCTCTTTTATTCCGATTCAATAATGATCTCAGCTGGTACATCACTGAAAAATTATTGCAAACAAGCCATGGCCCTAGCCTCATCCACACAATCAACAAATATAATTTTGTCTCTTATAACTTTCAGCTTATTTTTGGGAATAATAAAAATAAGCTGGAGCATTGGAATACAGTCTACAGCATTAATTTTCGTCATGGAACGCCTTCGCAAAAAATTTTCATTGATTTGATCCCGATGTACTCTTATCCCAAAGAAGATTATTTTTCAGAAGTTAAAAGTCTTGAGGTTCGATTAGAATATTTTTTCGGGGATCTTTAAAAGCATTTTGTATTTTTCAAAGGGATTTTTTAAAAAACCCTTCAGCGTTATTAAAACAATTTTCACCGGATCTCTAAATCAGAGTCGAACCTCAAGAGGCTTTTGGAAGTGAATGCCTTCTTGAGAAACCTCAAAAACAACGGCCGTTACTTTCAACCCTTTTTGAGCTGCCTCTTTTAACAGTTGTGCGTAAAGCGGATCGATCTCTTCCGCAGGTTCAAAAAAAACAGTGTCCGTTCTTTGTATAACAAAGAGAAGCTCAGCAGTAAAACCTCGATGCAGTAGCTCCATTAATTCTACAATATGCTTCTGCCCCCGTTCTGTCACGGCATCCGGAAACTGCGCTTTTTTTTCGTTTTTTAAAGTCACATTCTTGATTTCGACAAAATGAACAGGTTTTTTATCTTTGAGATCATCTTGTTTCCATTTTTTGATTTCTGTTTCTTGGGAAGACCAAAGAGCTAAATCAATTCGAGTATGCTCGTTGATTTTAATCTCAGGCTGACAAGAATCATATCGTTTCCAATGAGGTAACATTTTGTTTTCGAATAATTCTCGCCCCAGCTTATTGGGCCACGAAGTGTTAACCCCCACCCAACACTGATCCGTCTTAACAGCTTCAAGGGTAAAACGAAGTTTACGAGCAGGATCCGATGTTGGAGTGAGAAGGCATTCACTCCCAGGAGTGCTACAGCCTTTCATACTACCGGTATTGGGAACATGAGCAACCACAACACTTCCATCGAGTTCAACATCAGCAAAAAATCTCTTATATCGTTTTAAAAGTTTACCTTGAAGAAGGGGAGATGGAAATTCCATGAGTAAGACCTCTTTTCTGACTTTCATGAAGTTTTATTAAAAACTCTTTTTGTGAAATTAACTTGGCTCCAAAACTTTTCGAGATTGGCGTCAGCATTTGAACATCGATCCACGTCAAACCTAAGTTTTGTAAATAATTGATCAATTGCCAAAGAGCCCATTTGGAAGCATTCGTTTTTTTAAAGAACATGCTTTCAGCGCTAAAAACATTTTGCACCAATACACCATAAACACCTCCCACGATCGCGTTGTCTTCCCAAACCTCTAAGCTATGGGCAAAACCTGCTTGATGAAATTTTTCATAACTTAAAATCATTTCTTCATTGATCCACGTTCCATCCTGACCTGGCCGTGGAACCTTTGCACACTCTTGGATAACCGTGGAGAAATTTTGATTGATGGTGAAACGCCACTGTTTTTGCTTTTGAGCGTACTTTTTAAGGCTTCGAGCTATGTGTAGATCTTTAAACTCCAAGATGCCTCGCTCCCAAGGACAAAACCACAATAATGGATATCCTTCGTGAGGCCACGGAAAAACCCCCTGACTGTAGGCCGCACACAACATTTCAACGGAGAGATCGCCTCCCATTGCAAGAATTCCATCTTCATTAGCCTCTTCAGGATGCGGAAAAATGGCTTGGCTCACTTGATAATCTCCCTCACAAAGCTTCAATCATTATGAAATCATTTTCTTGCCGAAGCTCTTTCATCACCGGGTAAAACCGTTCAAGCTCATGAGGTCCATGAGCTTTTACAAAAAGAAACTCTTCCATCTTAGTCTTCTGTTTTCTTTTGGGGCTTTGGAGCTAAATCACGATGTTTAAAATTTATGATTTCAGTTTTATTCCCTAAGCTCGCATCATATTCTAGATGAACTCGAAACCCATCAACAGCATGGATTTCTTGCAAACCATCCACATGCATTCGCTTATTCTGAAAATCGGGCAGCAACTTCGCCCTTGCTCTTGCATCTTCAAAAGATTCTGCTGATACAAAAAAATTCACATGACTTTCGTAAAGCCCATCACAGACTTCAGCATCATAAAAGCCACAATGCACTAAATATAACTTCATAAAATCTCCTGAAAAATATTTTCAACTAAAAAAACAAAACTTCGTTGACCATGGAATCAATTTCTATTGATTTTCCATCATCATCTCTCTAACCAGTTGGCTCATATCATCTGTTCTTTCTAAAAGACCATCAATGACACCTTGGCGATCTTCTGCGGTACGATTCTGAGAAAGCTTGAACTTTGCTTCAGTTTCTTCAATGTGAAACTTAAACGAAATAATAGCAGAGGTTAGCGCCGCTTCGTCTAATAAATCCTCAGGTAATTCAAATTCCCAGGGGTGTGAGCTAGGGTTTTCAAAAAAATTTGAGAGTTGCTTCAAAATTTCCATTTGCTCCGTAAAGGGTTCCACTAATTCCATTTTACCATGCAAATGAACGACGGCATAATTCCACGTGGGCACGTCTCGGCTTGATTTATACCACTGAGGCGTCACATAAGTATGAGCACCATGAATCAAGACCGTACTCTCTGGATGATCCTTAAAGTGCATCCACTGCGGGTTTTTCCTAGCCATGTGACCAATAAGAACCTTGTCTTCTCCAGGACAAGAACTAAAGATAACCGGGAGATGATTGATAAAAGGTCTCTCGTTTTTTGGATAAGAAATAATCGTGGCAAAACTATTTTGATCAATGAGTTTTTTAACTTTTAATTCTTCTTTTTGTAAAAAAGGTGTTGGTAAATACATGGTCCCTTCTATTCTCTTTTGCCTATTTTATCAATATAATTATCAGCCCTCTTCAAGAGATCTATCCGACGCTATCTGAAAAATAAAAGAATTCCATGCGGATAACATTGCTTTTATTCACAGTTATCGTACCATTTAAGAAGAGGGGAATCAGTGAGTGTTTTTTTGATATTCTTACTAACGACAGGCTTCAACTCTCATGCTCAAAATTGTGAGCATGACGATCATAATTTTCGTTGTGTTGAATATGTGAAAAACTATGACTCTGACACTATCACCGTAAATATTAAAAATGTCCCTGCACTCATTGGAAAAAAAATAAGTGTCCGGGTTAAGGGAATTGATAGCCCAGAAATCAAAGGTAAACTACCCTGCGAGAAAGAAAGCGCTCGGACCGCAAAACAACTTGTAGAAAATCTTTTAAAGAGAGCCAAGAGAATAGACTTAACTAACATTGATCGAGACAAGTATTTTCGCATTTTGGCCGAGGTAAAGATTGACGGTCAAGATCTTGCTCAAACTCTTCTTAAAAACAATTTAGCGTATAATTATAATGGTGGAACAAAAGAGAAGCTGAACTGGTGTAACAGATTACCCGCAAATAAATAAAAATTGGTAGATTCATCTAGAACTCTATATTAATTGTGCGATTCCGGTTTAATCATTTCAAAGGGAAAGTGCTGGGCGAAGAATGTTGATCTTTAAAAGTGAAAATTTTCAAAAAAAATATCATCTTTATGTTTATCAACTCATACCTTCATTCACTCAGGATCCCAGCTCTTTTTTGTCTTTAGATGAATCTACTTTTTTTCAACAAATCACCAACTCGAGAAGGCAAAATGAGTATCTTCAATCCCGATATGCCCTGAAGAGCTTATTGTCCTCTCGATTGAAAGTGGCTCCTGCGGAAATTCATTTAAAAAAAATTGGCGAAGGCAAACCTGTTTTGGTAGATGATTCTCTGTCGTTGGATTTTAACCTCTCCCACACTCAAGATATTTTTGCCATTGCAATTTCAGAACAGGGATTGGTGGGAGTTGATGTCGAAAAGGAACGCAGCCCTCGACATTTGGAGCGAATCGCGGAACGGTTTTTTTCTCCTCCAGAGACAAGGCTCATTCACCAAGAACAAAATCCCAAGCGCAAGATCGAAATTTTCATGCGCTTCTGGTCCGGTAAAGAAGCTCTTATCAAGACCATGGCTGGCGGCGTTTTTAAGAATGTTCATGATATTGTTATTGATGAGCATACTTGGACAATTAAAAAGCTACCTGAAGGTTCTGGAGATCTTTCCACCTGGAGCCTAGATTATTACGATGCAATTCCTGGTTATGCTTGTAGTGTTGGCTTTAAAGATTCCACTCCTAACCGATAAGGATAGGAGATTTTTCCTACTCTGAACACCCACGGAAATTATTCGCGTTCAATATAAAAAGGAACATGTATGTTTTTGCTGTATTGAACTCAAGTTGAACTACCAAAGAACATTCTACCCGGTAAAAATATTTATACTTGAAGAAACTTAGCCTTTGCTATTTAAAACATTTATTAAATCACCCACAGTTTTTACAGGAATAAGATCCTCTTGATTCAGTCTTACATTGAAAGTGTTCTGAAGATCAATCACCATATCAATCAGAATGAAAGAGTCCATCACCAGCTCCTGAAGAATAGCCTCATCGGTGACTTTCTCAGAGGGAATCGCTAAAACTTGGCTGATGCGATTTTTAACTTTATTTGCGTCCAACATCTTACAACCTCACTATTTTTAAAATTTTAGGATTCCACTGATACGCTCTTCGTGCTCTTTTACAGTTTTTTGGTAGACTTCTTTGTCAGCATCAGAGAAGTTCTTCAAAGTTTTATCTATGTGATCTTTGCCGTACTCTGCTTCCATGTTTTTGAGGGCTTGAGTCACCCATTCAATGTGCCACTTTTCATCTTCTACAATGAGATCTAAAGTGCTTTTAATTTCTGGATGCAAGTCTTTAGCTTGACGATGAAGAGCATATTGGCCGATGACCCGCTTCTCAAAAACCAGGGTGATGCCCAAAACCTCCATGATATTCGCGGGCATTCCTGCCGCGGATATATACTGATCCTGGTAAGCGGTCTCGAGCTTGATAGGTTCTACGCCAAGATTTTGCAAACAACGAGTCCAATACCAGGAGTGCTGGCTTTCATCAGCAAAGTGCTTTGTCAAATCTGTTTGAATGGGCCCAGGGGGCAAAGATTTTGCCAGACGCCCAAAGAAAAGAGCACCGGAAATCTCACTAGTACGGTAGAAGCTTAGGAGCCATCTCTGATTTTCTGTTAATGCCTCAAGTTTCATGAATGCCCTCCTGAAGATTTTGCGAATCTAGTTTGAGCTAGATACTGACACGTCTTACGCACTATTTCCTCCATCGGAGGAGTTTGATAATTCACAAGTAAGCCTTGAAGGGCCTCGTTATGAACTTCTTTTGCAATAAAGAGTTGGCGACCGAAAGGAGAAATACTAGCTAATCCCTGATTTAAAACACTGCCACCAAAGCCCTTCATATTCATGACCAATGTGTCGAAGGACTTCTCGTCAGTGAAAAGGGGCTTGAGCAAGCGACGTGCCTTGAACGTCTCATCCTTATTGAATTCTTCAAAGGCGACGTCAATAAAGCGTCCCAAAGAAATACTTGCGGTCTGATCATAGCAGACATGATAGATTTTGTGAGGTAAGCCTTTGTTTACAACAGCCGTCAAAGACGCTGCGGTGAACTCACCATCCACGAGGTGAATGGGAGTTTCTGCTTTTCCAGGCAGAAGCGAAATCAAGCCATAATAAAATAACTTTAATGTATTGTGAATGGCATTATGTTGAACGACGGTTCCAGAAACATCATCTGAAATCACTGTGGCCACGCGAGCGATTCTCCATGGAATATGAAAAAATCGAGTCCGCAAAGCTTCTTCCACTTCCCACTTGGAGCGTTCATAGTGATTGGCAAATGATGGAAGTGAAATGAAATCTTCATGAATTGGGCCAGCGTTCATGCCAGAAGCGTAAAGAGTGCTAACATAAGTGAAATTTATCAAATGAGGCAACTCAGAGGCAAATTCCAAAAAACGAAGAGAGGCATCTCGATTCACAGAATTAGCCGTGATCTCATCAATGTTGAAGGCCGTTTTTGCAGCATTGTGAATGATAGTGGTAATATCTTCTCGGTAAGAATCCAAAGCTTGATTTAAGCCTTCGAGATCTGTGTTAAGAGGAATCACGCGAGAACGAAAATGGGGAGCGACTGGAACCATTAGTTTTTGGTAGCGTCTTTCTAATTCTTCGCGGGAAGAAGCGCGCACCGGAACAAGAATATCCTCGCTACACTCTTGAAGCAGGTGAAGTAAAAGTTTATGGCCGATATAGCCGGTGGCACCGGTTAAAACAATCTTAGACATTTTGAATCTCCGTCAAAGGCCAATGAGCGGGGTTCGTTCCGTAACGAGAGATGATGGCAAAAATCCAACGTTCAAGACCAAAAGCAATGCAGGCACTATGAGCAATTTCTCCTTGATATTTAATGCCAAAATTCTCACCGAAGTAATCTTTATGGAAATTAGTGGAGCCAATAGATAATTCCTTATTGAAAATCATCTCGTGCTTCACGGGGTCCAATTGCTGCATGATGAATTTTGGATTGGATTCAGGATTGAAGAACGGATCCGTCGCCACATCCCATTCGATACCTAAATTTAATTTATGTAATTTTTCGGTTACGATATCCCGGAATTTTTTTACGAACTCGCGAACATAGTCATAAGGACCGAGACAAACGATTTCGCGCATGTTGAAGGACCATTGTCTTTGCAACGGCTTATAGAAGAGCTCGCGACGGAAGCAATGGGCCCGTGTTGTTAAATGTATGGGCTCTTGAAGATCCTGACCTTGAAGGTGAATATAGAAGTGATAGCAAGCCGCTGGTGTTAAGCAGTCGCAGACCTTGTCGATCTCCACGAGGTGAACCTGGCCAGAATCATCACAGCGAGGTCCATCAATAAATTTTTCTAAATTACCAGCCTTGTGCTGATCCAAGGCTACAGGAAAGCTGATCAAGTGGGGGAAAGATTTGAAATAGTCCAACTTATTCAGTTCATGGGCTTGAATAAAGGGAGGAAAGTAAAACTCGCGGGCCTGAGCTTGATCGGCAATTCTTAAGAACATACCGTCTAGAGCTTTAAAAAGATCTAGAACAGCGCCGCTGAAGTTGGATTGCCCATTAGGAATCCATCGATAGCCTGGAATCTCCAAGAATTTGATTTCACTCACGCCGGACTCCCAAAAAAAGAGGAATAGATGGTGTCAATAGAATTGAAAACACCTGGTTTGATATTTTTCAGATTAAAACGCGTCCCCTTCATTTTTTCTACTTCTAAGATGAGCTCCATCACGTGGAGTGAGCTCAAGATCCGGGTTTCCAAAAGATGAGTGTCAAACTTCAATTCAGAGTCCGTCACTTTTTTTGATTTCGTTAAAACCCATTGGCGCAGGACTTCTTTGATTTCTTGTTCGGTTTTCATAATTCAAAGTTCTCCTCAATAATTCTACATTTTTTTAAATAATTTAAACTCGCACGAGATGCTGTAGCACGATGTTCTTTAGCTTTTGTACTCTCGAAAGTGCGAGAGACTAAATCATAAGGATGAGCCAAACCCATATCGATATAGATGTCGGGATTGTAGTATTCCCTCCATGTGGTCATATAATAATTTTTAATGTATTCGCGAACGCCCGCTAAAGTTTCTGTAGACCATTGAGGAGAATAAGTTTTAAACAAGTTATTAAGAATCACGCGACCAAATGCTAAATGACGAGCCTCATCTTCATGGTGATTGGCGTTGATTTCGCGGGATAAAGCCATCACACGCTCATCGCGAGCTGCCGTGACATTGTAATAATCAACGATCTCTTCGAATACGAAAACTTTAATAAAGAACAGGAACTCCTCTTCTCCCTCAGCGTATTCACGGGGAAAAATGAGTTTGCGATCCGGATAGATCTTGCCCGCATACTTTTCGCAGAAAGTACCAAAAAAGTACATATGCTTATTTTCTTCGTCGATAAAATGATGAATATAATCTGTCACATCGGCATCATTGTTATCATAAAGACGACGCGACAGACCTTCGAGCAAAGATTTTTCTCCGTGAACATTTAAACTAAAGAAGTTCACCGTTTCAAAAAAACTCAATGTCTGGCGTTGTTCTTCCGAAAGGGCTTCCCATTCGGAAGAACCATAAATCGAAATAAGCTCTGGGCTGGTGAACCAATTGCGACGATCCAAGGTTTCAGGAAATTTGATGTGTGTGAAGGGATTGTAAAATCCTTTGATGGATTGAGCTGTGAGTATTTTTGCAACTTTGGAAATATCTTGACTCATACTACACCTTCTCCAAAATGACGGCCTGCCAATTCAAACCAAATCCCGCCATGAAGAGTAAAAGCTTTTGACCCGATTTCACCATACCGTCCCTTTCAATTTGGACAAGATTGACAATGTTGTCAGAGCTGATGATGTGACCGACTTCTTTAATGGATTTAAAATAAACTTTTTCGAATTCTGTCCCTAAAAGACGAGAAAGAATCACCCAGGCATTGGTGTTGGTATTCTGAGGAACAATCCAATCGATATCTTCGATGCCAATGTCAGATTTTTCAAAAAGCTCAGACAAAAGACGATGTGTATAACTAAAGTAGCTTCCCACAGTTTCATCATCGTTCGCTTGTGCCAAGGCTCCGTTCGTGATGGCGTGGCTGGCAATCAAGCGATAGCCTTTTTCTTCCGTACTCACAATACAGGTGGCCGCTCCATCAGAGATCACGTTATAAGCTTGTTCGTAAAGAGCGCCTTCTGGAAAACGATCCGCAGTGACACAAAGAATTTTCTTTTGATCTGGTTCTGACAGAATAAGAGCACGGGCTAGACGCAAAGAGCCCAACATGCTGGTGCAAGCCTGTTGATTCAGGCCTAATACAGCGGCATTTTCCATACCAAAATCAGCTTGTAAGTGACTCGCTGGATAATCCATTAAGAACTTTACATCGCGACTTTCTTTAAATTTTGAGAAGGATCCAATATTGCCATTGAGAGGAAGACAAGTGGCATAAATAATCGAACTCACATCTTGCAATGTATGTTTGATCTGAGAAACGGCCCCCACAGCCAAATCATAGGCCGTTTGATTCGCAGAACTCATGCGGTGAAAAGCAAATCCCGCATCAATAAATTGTTGAGCCTCTGTCAGAAGACGACCGTCCTGGAACGACTGTTTGATTGATACATTTTGATCACCCAGGAAGTAAGCTAGATCGTGAACATAGACAGATTTCATGATCTAAACTCCAATCTTAGGGAAAAAGCGTCCTGTGGATTTAATGTAAGTCTGATATTCTGCACCGAAAGTGGAAGCAGACAGATTTTTTTCTTCGCGAGCGGCCGTGCGATTCAAAACCAATACACACCAGACTAAACCAATGATTGTGCTCCAGTGGGGAAGCAAAAGAACGGAAGCGATTTGTGCAGTAATGAAAGATGTATAGAAAGGGTGACGAATATATTTATAAGCACCCCATGTTACAATATTCATTGGTGCATCGTTGTTTTGGTGCCACAGAGCCAATGGAATACGATGAGTTCCCATAGTGTAAGAAATCATACCGATAGAAAAAATTGATAAAATGAGAATCATCAACTCGTAAGCAAACAAAGCTGATGACCAGTAAGCTTCGAACTGAAATAAATCCGCTAAGTGCGCTAACAAAAGAGCCGCATTTAAAAACAAAGGCCCTGCTGTCATCCACCACATGAGGTTGTAACGACCATCTTTTTTGAAAAAGATGCGAGGAAGAATGCCGATATAGGCAAAGTTAACCAAAATTAGGGCAACAAGAGTTTTGTTCATACAGTAATCCTTTGTGCGATAAGTAGTTCTCGAACGAGATTTTTTTTAATTTTTAAAGTCGTTGTTTTTGGCAATGGTTCATTGAGGAAAACAAAACGAGTGGGTCGTTTATAATAGCTCATTTGCAATGAGGCTATTTGCAGCTTCTTTTGCATCTCCTCTTGGCTGACGTCTTTGCCATTGACGATCACCGCAGTGATAACTTCAGTTCCTTTGGTCGCTCCCTGGCTTGATTTCATACCGATAACGCAGACTTCTTGAATATCAGGGATACCCCGGAGATATTCTTCGATCTCTTCAGGAGCAACTTTTTTACCGCTACCCAAAACAATGATATCTTTATTGCGCCCTCGAATACTAAGAAAACCCTCTTCGTCAAATTGACCAACGTCTCCTGTGTTGAACCAACCGTCCGCGGAAAGACAAGCCAGAGTAGCTTCAGAATTTTTATAATAGCCTTTCATAACGTTACGGCCACGAACCAGGATTTCCTGAGAGACCGGATGCAGCTTCACTTCAAGGCCAGGAAGAGGTTTGCCAACACTCCCCGGCTTTTTATGTCCAGGACTGCTGCATGAAATCACGGGGGCGGTTTCTGTCATGCCGTAACCTTCAAAAACAGAAATGCCGATCCTATCGAAGAAGTCTCCCACATGAAGATCTAAAGCCGAAGCTCCTGAAACAATTTGTCTAAGCTCGCCTCCCAATTTTTTGTGCAGTGGTTGAAAGAGGAAGGACCTAAATCTCTGGGACGGAATCCATTTTGCTAACTGCAAAGAAGAATAGAACCAAACTCTTTTCAGCACGGAAGAACGAACTTCTCCTTCAATGCCTTTCTTTAAAGCGCGAAGAATGAGTGGCACAACTAAAATATTGGTGATTTTATGTTGTCGGAAGAAAGAAATGATCTGCTGAGGAATCAAAGAGTTGCCATAATAGACACTGCCACCATGATAAAGTGGAACCAAAAAACCCGCCATAAGTTCAAACATGTGATGCAAAGGGAGCATTGAAAGCATACGCGTTTCTGATTTCGCACACATAAGGTGAGTTACTATTTCAATTTGATAGAAAATGTTGTCAAAGGTCAGCATCACAGCCTTCGGATGACTCGTAGTTCCCGACGTGAAAGACATCAAGAAAATCTCGTCGGCAGACAGGGGTTGAAGAAGAAAAGCTTCTTCGCTCAAAGTATTTTCTGCCATGAGGTCCTCGATAATGAGAACTTGTAGCGCACGCTCGGTGGTCTCGGATAATTTTTCAGCTAACATCGTATAATCTTCGCGTAGACAGAAAAGAAATTTGGCTTCAGAAAAATCAGCAATAAACTTTTGATCGTTTAAACTCAGTCGGATGTCTAAGGGAACAATGATTCCGCCAGCCAAAGGAGTGGAAAAAAAAGCCACAGAAAATTCAGGAGCGGATTTTGAGAGGATAAGAACTTTATCATTTTTTTGCAGTCCCAAAGACAGGAGCTTGCGAGCCACTTTTTCTGATTGCTCACAAATATCCTGAAAAGATAGGGATCTCCAAAAATCTCCTTGAGCCGAAACCGAACGACCCCATAAAGCGGGTTTAGCGCCATACTTTTGTGAGATTTCAACTAAGAAGGACTGTATATTCTTTTTCTTCACGTTTTCCATGAATTAATATTAAAGCAAACTCCATTCCTCCATCGTTCGATCAGGAAATGGTCATAAACTGTTTTTAGGATCAAAATAAAACAGTACTTGTCTAACATTTATTCAGTGGGAAACTCCTTTGACAGTCTAAGAATATTACTGCTTTAAACTGCAATCTTAGATTTCTAAAAGTTGATTGAGATTATTTAAATCATTATTCTACAAAAAGAACCATGACCTTAATTTTATCAGGTGGAGACAGTGAATCTTAATTGGTGAGTCTTTTACTCCGCTATTCCAAGTTGTTGAATTGGACGGGATTTTCGGCTCGGGCTTGAGCCACGGCCATCGTTTGAGTCAAACCCAATTCGGCAAGCATCGCTTTAGAGATTTGTGTTTGTTTGTTTTTTCTTCCCGTCTTTCCATGATTCAAACATTACTCGCCATTTGCCAGAGTCTTTGGATTTTTCACTCACATAAAAAAATCTTTTGCTCCGCAGAATTTTGTTCGACGGATTCGCATTGGGATTCACAACTACAGGAGCCGATTTGTTTTTACTTTTGGATTTAGATTTCGTTGCCATCGTTTTCTCCATTGTTTAAATCGGAAAAACGAATGAGTTCTTTAAGCATGGCACCTACACTACCAACCCTAAAAACACCGAAAAATATTGTAAGTTATTGAAATCTTTCGATGTGACAGGGCTTAAGCTATTCATGGAGCAAGGGGTGAGTCCATTGGCTCGTCGATTTTAGGTTCGATTAAGACAGAAGACCTTATCCAAAAGCTATCCAATCGTAGCCTAGGCGTATTTATTAAGAAGCCAACACGAAAGACCAAATCAGCCTCAAAATGAGAAAAATTTAATTGTTTTTAGTTGTTTTATATTGATTTTTAAAGCTTTATTGAGTATTGTCGATAAGAGGAGAGGGTGTGACGGCTGAAGTTTGGCTTATAGAGAAATACTACGAGGAGTTTCACGAACGAAAAGACAACGTGTTTTCCGATGCCGAAGCTGTAGACGTTTATAATCAAACGCAATTACTTCAGCAAAAGTGGCCAAATTGTATTAGAAACCCACCGCCAGAAATTGGAAGTAAGTTCGGAGTGTTCTATGTAAAGAACGATTGGCCAGGATGTATACTAAGAATTTGCTTTGGCGCCCAGACTGAAAACGGAGTGCAAAAGATTGTGGCTCTTACTTGCCGAACTAAGCAGGAACTCTCCAAGGGTTCATCAAATGGAACTTCAGAGTGGTACAAACACATGGCTACCGTTGGAGCTGACCGTTGGGATGATTATAGAAGAGGACTTTTAAAATCATGGAAAATATATCCATGAAAAAGGAAAGGTAAAAATGGGAATACTCGACGCACGAATCAGTCATATTGATTCTGTAAGAAATACCATCAAGCTTGTTCTTAACCATTTCGCTAAACAATCTTTATCAAAAGAAGTTGAAAACCATTTATCTGTAGCTGCCGATCTTGCTTTCAGCGATGAACTTCTATTTGAGAAATTCCAAAGGTGGCTTGAGGAGAGAACTGATGAGACTCTTTTATTTCATATCAACCGCTTCTTTGAAAAGCGTGACCAAAAACCTCTAACCCCTTTTGATCGAGACCTTACCTCCAAACGAGAGCAAGTAGAAATGTCGATCAAAGAAAGCGTTCGCAATCGTCAAAAGAAAATTTTTGCTCAAAGGATAACGAAACTAGCAACCGAAAGGAATCTCCTAACCAACGATCAATTGGGAGAGTTTCTTGGTGTGTCTGGCGAACAAGCCAGGAAATTCAAGGCTGGAGAAAACAAACCGCAGCTAGCAACACTCAAAAGCATCGCTGACAGTTTCAAGGTATCTGTAGAGTACCTTATTGGGATAAGTGATTAAAAATCGTCATCATATTCTTAAAATACACTTCAACTCTCCGATAGTTGGACGGACATATTCAAGTTGGAAATCTTGGTCTTGTAAATTGGCCTATCGAAGAACTGTACATTAATTTAACCGCACTCCGGATCAATTCAGACAGCATTCATCAGCAACATCAGAATTTATTAGCCAATTGAAATTCTGATTATGTTTGTCTTGTTGATTCGAATTAAATCCTCCGAAGTCTTCATAATAGTCTTTTGCCACCCTTAATATCGAAAGATTTTCTATATCTTGAAAAACGGTTGTCGCCTTGTCGCTACACTTAAACCCAAACTTATGAACAGTGTTTTGAATGGACTTTTTTAAGCTCAAAATTTCAGCGGCCTTTGATTGAAAATCCGAATGCAATGTTGAGACATCGAATTTGTTTGGAATATAATTGTGAATCCTCGTAGCGTAGTCAATTGCTTCTCCATACGGAGAGATCAAACTATTAACTTTCTCATTTACCTTGTCGTAGCACTCTAGTCTTTCAATTTTTTTTTGGTTTGCCACAGAAATTCGATTTGCCTCAAACGAAACATTCAACGCAACACCTGCAATTAAAAGGCTTGCGGCTGTGACAACGAAATTCCCAACTTCCAAAACCCCTTTACAACTCATTTATCCTTACCTTTATTACTACCTTTTGCTTTGGAAGGAGGCGGACAGCCTTTTGCACAATCTGAATAAGCCATTTTGACGGGATAACTATTTTGATTTTCATTTCCAGGATAACAAGTCGCCATCAAATACTCTCTAAAAAGGACACTGTCTTTTATATTCAATTTTTTTTCAGTCAGAGAGTATGTGTTTATCTCTGCTTGAATTACTTCTTTAACGTTAGACTTATCGGCAGAACCTAGCCTAGCACAAGCAGATTTTACCGAAGCCCCAAAGCTGGCTTCATTTGAGAGGCGACAGCACTTTTCACATTCACCTGGAGGTTTTAAATGACAAACCTTGTTGGCCAAAGCCAACGAACTAAACAAAAGTAATGCGTGTAAGCTCAAGATTATTTTCATTTTACTATCTTATACATAAGACCTACTTCAGTCTTCAACTATTTCAGCGAATTACCCTTTTGGCCAAGCTATTCCATCTTAGGTTTTAATTGGTGAAGTACTTCACTCCACTATTCCAAGCTGTTGAATTGGACGGGATTTTTTGATTAAAAATCTATCCTCAAAATTTTTTCGTGAGGGGCATTGGAAATCGCAGAGATTTTAATAATTTTCTGAGTAGTTCAGTCGCCAGCTAAATAAATCACCAGCAACCATCCGCCGTCGGTTTTCTTCAACTCACCACGGAATCCAGTGCCGTCATTATCTGGCTTTGGCGGAAAAGTTTTGTGAGTATCATCGCCAAGAGTTCCAGCCCTAATTAGTTTCGCCAGCCGTTTGTAATCAGCACTTTTCCAAGAGTTAAAAATAACTTCTCGGCGGTCTTGTAGTCCATCTACTCCAAAACTTAGCATGATGGTTTTAGAAATGAGTTTATTCAAAAGCGGTTTGTCCTCTTTGTCCAATGCTCCTAGCAGTTTCTTCGTATACAAAGAAAAATCAGCTCTTTTTAAATAAGGCTCTTCCGCTTTCTTTAGAAAAGCTGAATCACATTTAACTTCTTTAGATTTTATTGTTCCGTCGTCGGCTTGGTGAACCTCGGTGCATTTCCTTGTTGAGTAGTCATAAATGACTCCATTCCACAAAATGAGGTCATCCTTATTTTGTGGCATAAAATAGATGCTTTCATTTTGCCAAAGTTGTGAAAGCTGGTTGGATGTATAGGATGAATCTGCACACGATGGGATGAAAAATAAAAGAGATAGGAAAACAATCATTTTTTCGGCTCCTTTAGTGCTACAACTTCCACTTTTATTCAGTCAGGGTCTTCAAAATAAACCGCATAATTCCCGCCAGCCTTGGGATGCTTTTCAGGATAGAGGATTTTTACCCCTCGGAGTTTTAGTTGCTCGGTGATTTTATCAATGTGTTACTAGGGTTTTCCGTGGAATGCCATATGATTCAATCCCACTCAGCAACGATGATAAGGAACATCTTTAAACCGTTCCTCCACTTGAATAAAAACGATGTAAGTGTCGCCCAGCTTCCAACTCTTACCACCGTCCCAATCTTGATAAAGTTCATAGCCAAAGGACTCCAAAAGCCATCCCCAGAAATAGGCGAACTTCTTGAGGTCGCTCACATAAAACTCTACATCGTGGAGGAGTCCGGGCTGACTCATTTAAGGCTCCTCACTTTGAGCTTCCATTGTGAAGATTTTGTTTTCAACAAAGCCCCATCAACAACATAAACCAGCTCAAATTTCTTTTTTCGCTTTCCGTAGTTCTGGAACTCAATTCGGAAATGTTTGACCACTTCGTGAATAGGAACAACCAGCTCAATCAAAACCCCTTTGTTTTTCTTGGCATAGCTACGAGCAATCTCTCGGTCATCGGTAAAGTATTGTCTTTCTGTTCGCAAGAGTTTTTCAAAGGCTTGGACCTGTTCATCCAAAAAGTCAGGATATTGCATTTTCCCCGATGACCGCAGAGCCAGAATCCAATGCAGAAATTTTTTCTGTTCGTTAAAATAGCTCCGGCGATGGAGATTGAAAACATCCGATACCATTCCACGATAAAGCTTTATCGTGTTAGATTTACTGGCCTTCAGCTGGGCATTGATTTCATCTCGTTTCACTACTCAATCACTTTCGCATAGTAGTGCATATCCCAAAACTTATCCCGATGGAAAGTTGCTGATTTAAGAGTCCCCTCATGAGCCATTCCGATTTTTTCCATCACTCGGCTACTTGCTTTGTTTTCAACTTTACAACGAGCCTGGATTCGCTTGAGAGAAAACTCTTTAAAGCAATAGTCCATCACCGCTTGAGAGGCTTCGGCCACTAATCCTTTTCCCCAGTGTTCCTCCGCAATGGCATAGGCCAGTTCCATCGCTCTTGCAGATTTGGAGGTCCAAAAGCATCCAACGGTTCCAATAATTTTCTGGGGATTTTCTTTCAAGGCAATGCCCAGAGGTTCGGGAACTCCCTTGGAATAATAATCAAAAATATAGTCCTTGATACAACTCAAGCTGTCTTCAATGGACTGGTGGGTCTCCCAAAGAGTGTATTTGCAAACATTTGGATTTTTCGCATAAGAAAAAATACTCTCGGCATCATTAAGCTCAATCGGTCGCAGAATAAGTCTTGATGTTTCAAGAGTCGGCGGTTGCCATGTTTTGCTATTATCATAAATAACCGCATCATCCTGTCTCTTGAGGGAAAAGGTAATGGTTTCAACTTCATCATTTGTTTCATTCAGTAAATAATGGAGTTCCGTTTCTTTCGGGTCAAAAAAGATAAATGAACCCTCTTGAGCCGTTCTTTTTTGTTCGCCCCACATGACGGAGAGCGGGCCTTTAGAAACAAAAACAATCTCTTCAATGTAAGAATGACGATGAGCTGATGATGCTCGTTTTTTTGGAGCAATAATGTCGTGAGTGAGAAAAACCTGTGTTGAACCAAAGAAATCGGAAACCACATGAGAAAAGGAATACAACTCGCCACTCTTGGAGTTGATGAGTTGTTTATGTTCAAGTTTATTTTTATTGATTATTTTCATTGAGGAATAATTTTTCATCGGTAGGCCATTTCCAGTTCGACTCCCAAAAAACTTTATCCATTTCTATGTATGGATAATTAAGAGCTTGAGCCAACTTTTTACTAAAGGTAGATTTACCAGCTCCACTGGTTCCAATAACATTTATCTTTTTAGGCTTGAGAACAGAAGTGTTCATCATTTTCCAAAAATATAAGGGAATGAGACATCGGTTGAGCGGATAAAAATGGAACCTCTATGACCGTCAGTTAAAGAGTCCTCCAGCATAAAATAACTTTCCCAATTCAAGGCTGTGGAATAATCGGTGGGATTCTTTGTTCCGTATCTCGCTGAACAATTCTCGGCCTCGGCTCCTTGGCAGTTCCATGAATTTACTTTTTCATAACGAACTAAAATGTTGAGAATGGGAATGCCAAAGGGTGGTTTTTCAGCCAAATCCGTGGCCATCGTTTTCAATTCATAGGTCATCGGCCTAAAATTTTTATCCCACAGAGTTCCCACCACCGCAGAACTATGAATATTTCCCGATAAAACTAAAATTCGGTCATATCCGATTCGTTTGGAATTAATAAAATCCCAGAGAAATATAGAAAGGCCATTGAAGCCCAACTGCGGCAAATTGCCGTCGTCATTCAGCATCGAATAGAGGAAATGGGACTAACCCAGGAACAACTGGCGGAGATGCTTGCTTAATTGCTCCCCCCTTTGAAACTCCCTTACAGACATCTGTAAGGGAGTTTGTTTTTACTCTAACTTAGCAGAACTTCTCATGATTATTTTTTATTGAAATGACCAAGGTATATTGGTATATTGGTATATTAATTAGGAGGGATCTATGGGAACCCGTAGAGCATTTAAAGGTCAAGTTCATGTTCGTTTGTCCCCTGAGGCACATGAGGACGTGGCGAAAGAAGCCTTTGAAAAAGGAACTTCAATCAGTGGGATAGTTGCTCAGTCTTTAATGATTAGACGAGCCCTAAAGAACATTGACCCTTGGAAAACTGTTGCTGAAATCCGTGAAGCCAACAAAAATGTGGATATTGATGAACTTGAAGCCGACATCTCAAAAGCAATTAAAGCCGTAAGGAAGAAAGCCCGTGCTTAATTCACCCCGTCTTGTGGTGGATACCAATATTGTGGTGAGTGGATTGATTAGTACAGGAACCAATCCCTCAAAAATTTTAGATGCTATCCATAAGAAAAAAATTTTGCTTCTGGTATCTGACGAAGTTGTGAGTGAGTATTTGCGGGTTTTGGAATATCCACACATAAGAAAATATAAAAAAATCACTGACGAAACCATCAGTCATTTAACAGCCCTTTTTATCAATGAGGGCGAGCGAGTAGAAATTCTTAATGAAATCACAGCAAGCCCTGACCCTAATGATGATAAATTTTTATCATTAGCCGTTGAGGGTAAAGCCGACGGTATTATCACGGGAGATAAAGGCGACTTGCTTTCACTTAAAGAAATTTCTGGAATCCCTATCATTACAGCCCGTGAAGCTGTAGAAAAATATAAACTTTAAAAATGGGGCTATTTCTTAGCCCCTTTCTTCATGATGATTTTTTGAAAAAGTCATCTTCCTCATCATCAAGACTTTTATAGATATTGATACCCTTTTCGGATTGGTCTTCATAGTTTGAATACGAAGCCGACTTTTCATTTTTTGTAAAACGTATTTCACTCTTTTTTGCCATAGCGACTTTATTAGGTATGGAATCAATGAAAACAAAACATCTGAAGACCTCACCAGCATTTTTCAGGAACAAATGGAATGGCTTAAAAATGAAGGGGAATTGACCCCAGCCAAGCCCAACAAAACCCAGGGACGACCATGAAGGGAACCCGTAGGGTTTTTTCTAGCCTGTGTTCGCACCTGTTCTACCAGGTGCGAGAGCCGTAGGCTCGGGGCCATCTTTTGGTATGTCTCAAAAAAATCCATTTAATTTCTAGAGCTCACAAACTAAATGCCGAAGAAGGCCAAAATGAAAATGTTTATGCTAGTTGATGTGATTCTCTCTAAAAAATCTGTGAACCCAGAGACAGGAAAAGTTGTTTACCAATCCTTTTTTAACAACGCAAAAAAGTAGTAGGTGAATATGGGAAAGAGGGATTTTTACGAGACCCGGGAAAAATTAAATTTGACCAACCACTCTCAAAAGGTTAGCACTTACTGGTAGTGAAGAGTTCTACTTATCAAGGTCAGGCTTTCTATACAGGACCAAAAGAAATCAAAGACCCAAAAATAATTCAGGCATTAAGCGAGGGCGAATAAATGAAACGTCTTCGGCCAATGTTCAAAAAGTTGGAGGGGCTTTTCTTAAAAGAAGTTTCCACCAATGAACTCCAAGAAATAAAATACCTGACAGAATTTGAGGTCAGCTATTACGAGGCAATGCTACTCAGAAATCAGTGGCCGCCGACACCTAGGGGATTCAGGTAAGACCGTCAGTGATAAACGGATAAAAGGGGCTTTTTTCTCTTTTGTCCAAATGCGGTTCAAGATTAAGACAAGCCGTCTTAATGAATACATAAGATTAGCGGAACAGATAGAACTACATAGAGTCAGTTCGGTGATGCGCCCCATCTTTCACTCTTAGTGCTTGCAAAAATACTATAAATAAATGATGTTTATGCCGTGCAAAAAAATAAATATAACATCATTCAAAGGATCAGTGAATATGGCTCACCCGAGACAGA
>CAUJGP010000029.1 GCA_963170155.1 Bdellovibrionota bacterium
ACTGGGTGGTTGCCGCTCGCCTTCGGTACACCACCGGAAGCCCGTACACGCCTGTCGTGAATGGAGTTTTGGATTCAGACAGCGATGTTTATATGCCCATTCGAGGGGGTTTTTATTCTCAGAGATACCGCCCCTTCTCTCAACTTGATTTACGATTTGATAAAAAATGGATTTCAAATGAGGATATTTGGTCTTTGTACATTGATATCCAAAACGTCCTTAATCAAAAAAACACTGAATCTATTCAATACTCCTATGATTATAAAGAACAAGGCTCCGTGAGCGGCTTACCCATCTTACCTTCTATCGGCCTTAAAGGAGAGTTTTAATGAGAGTGAGGTATCATCTATGAAATCAATTCTCTACTTCGTCATCTTTACGTGCCTTGCCCTTATCCATTGTACTGAAAACAATTTACCCAAATACAATGCGTTGGATCGGTTGAGAGTATTGGCTCTCGTCGCTCAAACACCTGAAGTGAATCCTTCAGCGAATGTTACAATCATTCCCATCGTCAGCGACATCCATGAAACATCCACTCTCAATTATTCTGCCTTAGCTTGCCTGGACCTGGGCATTTCCTATGGAGCGGAGCCCACGTGTGAAGGACAAGCTTCGACCGTCGTTCTGGGCAACGGCCCCATTACCACTCTCAATTCCAATCATATTTTCACCGGTCAGGCAGATTCTGTTATGTTCAACATTCCTGATCAAGCAACGCTTTTAGATTTGAGAAGTCCCGCACAACAGCACAATGGGGTCGCCTACATTTTTGAATATGTTTTAAAGAATTCCCGAGGAGAAGAAGTCAGAGCCATTAAAAGAATTACTGTTTCTCATCCCAGTAAAACCAGTAAGAATGCTAACCCCATCATCAATGATTTATTAATGGATGGTGTCTCTGCTCCCAACACACTTCCTCTTGATTCCACCCGAAGCACTCATTTGAGTTTCACGGGATCGCCCAAAGAGATCTACACGCGCATGAACAACAGCGGGGAATTGATTTCAGAAACAGAGGAGTTGATTACCACTTGGTTTATTACTGATGGAAAAATGAAATCTCAAAGAACTTTAGATTTGGAGCCCAATGAATACCAAGTACCCAGTCAAGCCCCCATCGGACGCCCCTCCTACCTGATTGGAATCACTCGGGACGGCAGAGGGGGAACCGGATTTGTTATCAAATGTTTTGGCGTTTGCATTTAGTGGTTGTTAAAAAGAATTTTTCAAAAACCACTTTTCAAAAATTACCTTTTCAGATTGATTACTTCTTCCAACAACTGATCTGTCGTAGTAATGGTTTTCGCATTGGATTGGAAACCTCTCTGAGCTTGAATCAAGTTAACAAACTCTGTTCCTAAATCCACCGTTGACCTTTCCAAACTTTTTGCAAAAAGTTTTCCACGCCCGGCCTGACCAGCAACCCCAATAGAAGGAGTTCCTCCCTCACGGGATTCTTTCAATCGGTTGTTACCCACCTTGAATAACCCTTCAGGGTTTTCAAATTTAGCTAAACAAATTTGAGCTAAATCGCGAGCTTCACCGTTGGAATAAAGAGCTGTCAACACCCCTTGATCGTTAAAAGACATGTTCGTGATGGTCCCAGCGCTAGCTCCGTCTTGACCCCAACTGAGAAGATCCGACTCCCGACCATACTGCTTGGTTCCTTCAATTCCCTTACCTGTATCTGTTTTAATAGAATCACCAAAATCAATAACAACTTTTTGATTTTGTAAGGCACCATTTTTGAAATTAAAAGCGCTCTCTGTCATTTCTTCTGTCTCAAGCTTCCCGTCAACGTTAAAAGTCAATCGACCTCGGCAAACTTCTTTCAATGCTCCCTCTTCGCCTCCGGTGACTTCCTTACCATCCACCATACCGACATATTCCCATTTGCCATCATCCACTTTATTGAAAAACGTCGTCATCAAATGTTTGTTCCCTTGGGAATCATACATTTCAACCCCTGTCGAATAATGAGAACTCGCAAAGGGATCTTTATCATTAAATTTTTTGTTTACGTCTGAACGAGAATCCAAGTTCAATTCCATCCGAATTGAAGTCGTGGCCTTTGCTGGCGTCAACACTCGTGGAAAGCGGATATGTCCGACTTTATTGATCACTCTTCCTTTTTCATCAGCTTCAAAGCCTTGAACGCGTTGATTATCATTGGTCACCAAGTAACCGTCTTTATCGAAATGGAAAGATCCATCACGAGTGAAAGACTCCCCGTCTGTCCCTCTCAAGACAAAATAACCATCTCCAGAGATTGATAAATCCGTGGCTTTTTCTGTAGGGTCCACGTTACCTTGAGACAAGATCGGGTTGACAGCACCAATTTTAACACCGCGACCAATCTGGTTACCACCCAAAATACCCTTTAAGTTTTTAGAAATAATATCTTGGAATTCAGCACGACTGGCCTTGAACCCTGTTGTGTTGGAATTGGCAATGTTGTCACCAATCACTCCCAAAGCCTCGCCTTGAGCTGTCATACCGGAAACACCCGTATACAACGACGATAAAATACCCATACAACCTCCATGTTGTCAGAGACTTCAATCAATCCGTCTCTGGTGATGGAGAGCTCCCCTTGCGGGTCCAGCTCTCAAATTAAATTTTAAATAACAATTGTTGAATCTATATTTGTAAATACATTTTCTTTAAGTGATGCTTTATCCACAACCGTAATAACAGTATTGTTTTTAACGCTCACAATAACCGCTTTATCATTCATCAAAATCAATGAATCTCGTCCTCCCTTATCAGCCGCCTTTTTAACCGCTGACTCTAATTTTTCCATTTGCTCAGGTGAAAAAGTCACCCCACGACTCCTCATTCTCTCAACAGCGTGATTCGAAAACTTTAAACCCGCTAAAGAACCTGGGGAGGATGCACTAGTAGCACCTGTTTTTGAAAGATTCGTCAAAGTGTCTTGAAAACTCGGTCCTTGAACCAAAGAATCATTCTTCCGAGGTCCACCAACCGGATTCAGATCACCGGTTTCTAAGGGTTTTATTTTATTGACGACATTCATTTCCATCCCTCAACACTTCTCTCTTTATGGAGCCAGTTCCTTTCCTGTTTGTTTTTCAACCTGATTCAACATCCCTCGCGCCATGGCGATCTGATCCAGATTGCTAGCAACATTAACGCCACCTGAATTCTGCTCAACACTTCGATTAATTTTAGTTTCCGTTGTTTTTGGCTCTGATTTCAAGTCCTGGTTTTTATTTTTTTCAATTTTCTGGTCATCACTCTGAAGGCGAGGATCCACGATCTTCCTTACATCACTCAATTTCACGCTTTGTTGTCCCACAAGCAGTAACGGCCCCTCAGAAGTGTAGTTCACACCCGTGATCAAACCGTCAAACTTTGTTTCCACACCAATCTTTTTTCCCATGGAATCTGTTGCTTCAATGCTAAGACTGTAAGTTCCCGGAGGTTGTTCAATTCCCCTCTCATCCTGACCGTTCCAATCAATGGAGTTTGCTCCCGCTTTAAGATTTTTTAATGAGAACTCGCGCACGACCTCTCCTTGGGGATTTTTTACTCTCAATTTTACATCTTCAGCTTCTTTCATCAATTTGTATTGAAAACTATGATTCGTATCTCCCTTCACGCGCGTCAGTTCCGAACGATCTCCTGCAACTGATTTTCCAATGAAGTTAAGGGCTTCGAATTGCTGCATGGGAGCTTGAGCTTTTTTTAAACTATCCATCGTTGAATTCAAGTTTTGCAATTGCTCCACAGAAGTGAAAGCCGCCAGCTGAGAGGCCATCTCATGCGCTTGCATCGGATTCGTTGGATCTTGATGTTTCATTTGAGTGAGCATGAGCTTCATAAAAGCGTCTTTATCCAACTCTTTTGACCCTACGGTTCTCAGTTTTTTTGCTGGATCCACCCATTGAGGATCGGCGATCTGATTGAGCACATCACCGACATTCTCTTGACCCAATTTTTTCATATCAGTGGCGCTATGGTTTTTTATTTCACTCTCTTTTGTAATAAAATTAGTTTCTTTTCTCTCTGCGTAGGTTTTTGTAAATCCTTTAATGTCCATACCTGTAAACTCCTTTGAAAAGAACAAGCAAAAGGGAGTGACGTAAAAACCATGGTGTCACCCACCATTGCCCAAACCCCATTTAAACCACCAGATTCAAATCTCTCCCTTTGTTGACATTGAGAGAACTTCTCGGCCGAACCTCTTGAGAAATTGGACCTAATGATTCTTCACTTCTGTTGCGATAACTTTTAAAACCTGGAGCTTCAAACAAAGATTGTCTCTGGAACGCATTTTGTTCTCGGAACTGATTCATGAACTGCCGAGCCTGATCTCTTCCTAAATCAGGTTGAGACTGAGAAAACGCCTGACTCTGCTCACGATCCCTTTGAGAATAATCCTGCCCCACATCCACTTTGACTGAATCTACCGTGAGATTGTGAGAAGCTAAAGAATTTCTGAGATCTGCAAGACCTGATTCAAGAGCTTTCTGAGAATTTTGATTCTCCGCTTTCATTTCAACTTGAACTCGTCCTTCGATCACACTCACTTTTAACTGAATAGAACCCAATCCTTCTGGAGCTAAAACAACTTTCACCTCGCCGCCCCCTCGTGCGGCTAGTGATTCTGCTGCTGTGCTAAGACGTTCAATGTTGTTCGCTCTGAGTTGAGACGACAGCAATCCATCATTGGCTCCGGCCGCATTCACTTTATTCCCCTGCAATGAATTATTGACTCCCATTCGGTTTTGTTCCGGCGAAAGGCTAAATTCATTGAGTAAATCGTCAAGGCTGTCTTGCGAATTGGAATGAGAGGCTTGTTCAAACTCCGTTAAGAAAGAGTTTCCTGGTTCATTGAAATGAGCTCCATCGTCTTTCAATGAAGAAGCCGATATGCTTTGCATAGCTCCCTCTCCTTGAGTAAGAAAAGGTAATTCTTCAACGGTCCATATTCGCTGATTTTCTGCCCGTAAAGATCCCTTGAGACCTGGATCTTCCATTTCAAAAGACACAAGATCCTGATTCGACGACAAGATTTTTTCTAAATCATTCAATGAAGAAAATCGTGCCTCGTCAGATTGAGCTGATCGTTCTGCATTTGGATTTTTTGTAAGGTTTTGATTTTCCAAAATCTTTGAGGCTAAAGCTTCTTCAGAGGGCGTCTTTAAACTAAATGCTGATAACGCTTTAGAAGAATAAGGCGCAGAGTCACTCTCAATGAAACCAGTCTCTCCCTCCACAATATTCTCATCGCGAAAAACCTCGTCGCTTCGAGGACCAAAGGGCGGCTTCACCAGAGATTGAACTTCACTTTCAGCTTCAAAATTTTTTGAAACCGGCATTTCATCAAACAAAGACAAAGCGTTCGGTTGAGGAGATTCCATTAAGTGAGATGCGCTCTGATCATTGTTGCCATTCATCAAAGCCAATTCCGCTTGTTTAGCTTGAAGAGATAAATCCGCTTGCTTTTGCTGAATATCAAAAAATTTTCGATTGAGAGCATCAATTGTTGCATTGAGATTCTGCCGTTGTGTCATCTTTGCTGTAAGAGCAGAAGCAGAAGGCGGTTGCGCCTCCATAAGTTCACTCATCGAGGATGGAATCACCGGGGATTCACCATTCTTCATGGCTTCTCCCTTGGCAAAAAAACGCGCGGAACCCTCGAGGGAAGGATCTTGCTCTTGACCCATTGATTGAGATTGATGAAGAAGTTCGAGATAAGCTTTTTCTGCCATTGCAGACGCCTCACCACGCGGAATGCCCAACTCTTCCATAATATAAGGTGCAGAATCCTCTATAGACATAGATTTGACTGCCGAAGGTAACTGCGCCAAAGCAGCAGAGAATCGCTCTGCTGAAATCCCTAGCTCACTCTCTAATGAGTCCATAAGCTTTTGAACGGCACTGTTCCTGGTATCTTTATTTTTCTGAACCTTCCGAGATTCTGGTTTGCTGTCTCGAACTCCTGATTGAGAACCGAGTTCTTCCTTCTCATTGTTCTGCAAGGAATTCTTACGCGACATCGATTTGCGAGAATTCATTGGCAAATTTTCTCTCGATATTTCTTCTTTTTTTAAATCGTTCCCGGCAACTCGTGCGGCAGACGCGGATTTTCTTTGATCTGCAACCAAAGATCTCAAATCAAAATCACCGCCTTCACGGTTTTTAGGACCGACGTCGCGACCTGCCCCCAAATTGAAATTGGGAGGAGATAAACTATTCAAAGGAATCGGCATCAACACCTCCATGTGTTTTGAGAAACCTATGTTCAGAATCACACTCAGCTCACCCACTCAATTTTTGCAATTTTGAGTTGGCTTCACTGATTGGTATTCACCTACTTTCTATAACCCGCGTATTTTTCAGAAAGCGCTTGAGCCTTTTCAGGATTCAAGAGGTTCATAATATCCGCAGCGTTTTTCTTTTTCATTTTTTCGATAATCCTTACCGCTAGAGACTCATCAATCGTTTCTAAAATTTTAGCCGCTTGCGGTGGTTTCATGTTGGAATAAAATAAAACCAAATCCTGTATTTTTTGATCATCATTCTGCACTTTTTCTTCCAAAGTAGAACTGATATTCCTTCGGATATTTTCCAACTCTTTGAGTTTTAACTCCAAGTCTTTGCGCTGTTGACTCAGTTCTTCTTCCAACTTCACCAAATCGGCTTCTCTTTTATCCAACTCCTGTTTTCTTTCTCTCAAACGGGCCAAATGATTTAACTCTATTTCACCATTATCCGTCTCTATTTTCTGAGAAGTCTCAGAACGCTCGTTCTTATCCCCGGCGTCTCCTACAGATTTTGTTGATTGATCACCAGAAGACGTCACCCCCGTTTTTGTATTTTGTTGCGCCCCAGCCTGGCTGAAAAAAGAAATTTCTACAGACTTTAACATTTGAATGGTTTCATCGATATAAAAACTGCCCAGCAAAGTTATCACAAAACCAATGAAAACAAATCCAATCATGATTTTATTGTTTTTAGACTTCAATGAGGCTGAATTTGAAGTTACCGAAACGGTTTGCTTCGATTTTAAAGACCGAGGCGACCGCACCGATGACGGTTTTTTTTGAATCACACCTGTTTTTTTCTGAGCTTTTTCAAAAAAATCCTTATAACTATTGCTCATCTTTTCTTCGCCTCATTTCGAATCTCGAATTCGAGATTTCTGTTTGTTCTTTTTGCTCAAGTTTTTTTTCAAGTTCCCGATAATTAAAAAGTTGACGTTCCTTCAGCTTTTCTACCATTTTATACTCGATCGCCGCCTCTTGCAAAGCTCGATGCTGTTTCTCGACTATTGCTAGTTGTTTTAGGATCATTGATTTTTGACGCTCAATCTTCAACTCAGTACCTTTGATATAATCACTAATTTGACTCAGCCTTTCTCCGGGGTTTTGACCTGAGACCACAAGTTTATGTCTTTCGCTTTGCGCTTGGCGAATGGATTGATGAAAACTTTCTAATAAAGCTTCCGCTTCATCCAGAACAGTTTTTGCTTCCAAATAATTTTTTTTTGCAAGATCTTCCAAGGTTTTTCTGTGCTGTAAGACTTTTTCAAGACGAAATTGAAATGACATACATCAATCACGCAAAATATTTTGAAGTTCTTGGAGAGCACTCATAAAATCGGTTTTTTCCTCAACTTGTTGCCGAAGAAAAGAAATAATTGATGGATGAAGCCTAATGGCTCTGTCAATTCGAGCATTGGTTCCTTGTTTATAGGCACCAATGTTGATGAGATCTTCAGCTTCTTTGTAAGTCGCTAAGATCTCTCTCAGATCCCGAGCGAGACTTTGATGAGCTGAATCCGTTACACTTCTCATCACACGACTGGCACTTTGTAAAATATCAACCGCTGGAAAGTGTCCTTGATGGGCTAATCGCCGAGAAAGAATAAAGTGACCATCAACGATTGAACGAACCGCATCCCCAATGGGATCATCCATGTCATCGCCTTCAACGAGAACAGTGTAAAGTCCGGTAATGCTTCCTTCGTTCTCAAAAGAACCTGCCCGTTCCAATAATTTGGGAAGTGTTGAAAAAACGCTCGGAGTGTAACCTTTCGTAGCGGGAGGCTCTCCAATGCTCAGGCCAATTTCTCGCTGTGCCATCGCGAAACGTGTGACAGAGTCCATCATCAAAAGAACATTTTTTGATTGAGCACAAAAATATTCCGCAATGGCCATCGCGACATAAGCTCCTCTCATTCGAATCAAGGGCCCTTGATCACTGGTCGCAACCACAATCACCGATTTTTTCAAACCTTCTTCTCCCAAATCATCTTCAATGAATTCGCGTAACTCCCGGCCTCGTTCTCCGATCAGAGCAATCACATTCACATCTGCCTCTGTGTAGCGCGCCATCATGCCCAATAACACTGATTTTCCCACGCCTGATCCAGCCAAGATCCCTACTCGCTGCCCTCGTCCGACCGTGAGCGCAGTATTGACGGATCGCACACCAAGATCCAAAGCTTCCCGAATAGGTCTTCGCGCCAATGGGTTCCGCACCTCTTTGTACAAAGGTAATTCTCTGGGTTGCTCCATCGGACCTAAACCATCAATGGGTTGCCCCAAACCATTGATGACCCTCCCTAAAATATTATTTCCTACTCGAACTGTTGCAATTTGTTTCGCCAAGGTGACTCGTGAACCAAAACTCACTCCATTCATCGGTCCCAAAGGCATCATCAATACATTTTTATCTTTGAAACCAACGACTTCCGCCCAAAACTTGTGTTCAGATCCTTGAGCCTGAACTTCGACGATGCTTCCAACACTGGCTCCTGGTAAACTCGCCTTGATGATCAAACCTTGAACCTCCAACACTTTTCCACTGTCTCGAGTGAAGCGTTGCGTGTTCAACAAGTCATAGTATTTTTCTAAATCAATTTGCCATTGCTGATCCATGGAATCTCCATTTTGATTCATTCAGAGGACCTCTAAAGGAGTGATGAATAACTTTAAGCACACTCTAAGAGTTTTCAAGACGGTCTTTTAAAGGCGGTGTCGAACTTTGAATTTCTTTCCAAAGCTTTTCAATGCGCTCTTCAATTCTCGCATCAATTTCAGAGTAGTTTGTCGTAATAATACATCCTCCCAGAGTGACTCCTTCTTGAGGTAAAAATTCGACGTTCTTTAAAAACTCAAACTCTCGTTTTTTTTCTTTTTGAAGAGCCTCGAGAAACTCCAATTGTTCTGGAGCAACGCCCACCTTAATGGATTCCTCTTGGTGAGTGAGATTGATGCAGTCCCTAAGCACCGCTAGCACCGCATCTCTCGAGTTTTGTTTAATTTCAAATAGCGCTATCTTAGAAGCTAAATAAAAAGCCATCTTTATGATCTGATTTTCATTGCTATTCAGAAAATTCACCTTCAAATCCCGAATCGATGAAACCAAGTGATCTAAATCATTTAATCTTTTTTCAATTTCATCGGAATGACTGAGAAAAGCCTGTCGACGCCCTTCACTGGCCCCCAATTCAAAAGCCTCTGAATACGCTTGTTCTTGGACTGATTTCAATTCTTCCAGAGCTCTGCGTTCGATCTCATTTTCAATCTGCTCACTTTCAATTTGAGCCAATCCCGTGAAATTTTTCACCACATCTGCGATTTTAAAATCATTATGCAAGCGACTGGCACTCACCAACTCATCCATGCTTTCAGCACTGATCGCATTCAAACGCTGGGGTTCAAACTTCAGCACTTCCTGAAACACGTACTCTGATTTAATAATACTTTTTAACCCCATTTTTGGTTCACTCCACTACACGAGAGCATCATCCGAGCCACCGCGAGAAATAATGATTCGACCTTCAGCCTCAAGTCTTCGCGCCACATTGACAATTTCTTGTTGCGCTCCTTCCACATCACTCAAACGCGCAGGCCCCATGCTGGCCAAGTCATCCTTCAAGGCTTCTGCAGCTCTGGCGCTGATGTTTTTGAAGATTTTATTTCTGATATCCTCACTGGCTGTCTTAAGGGCCAACAACAGCTTATCGTTAGGAACTTCCTTAAGTAAGGTTTGGATTCCACGATCATCAATTTTGACGATGTCATCAAAGACGAACATCAATTTTCTTATTTCTTCAGCCAAAATAGGGTCTTTTTCTTCCAAGCGCGACATGATGGATGCTTCTGTATTTTTATCCATCACGTTCAACATTTCAGCCACAGGTTGTACGCCACCCAATGTTGCTTGTTCCACCGTACTCATAGATGCCAACTCCACGCGAAGCACTCGATCCACTTCTGCGATCAACTCGGGGGAAACGTGCTCTAAGTTGGCCATTCTTAACACCACTTCCGCTTGAAGGTTTTCCGGCAATCGCCTTAAAACCTCGGATTTTTTTTCAGCCTCCAAATGAGAAAGAATAACGGCAACGGTTTGCGGATGTTCACTCATCAAAAAATTCGCTAGCGATTTTGCATCCACCATCTCAAGGCTCTCTAAGGTGCGAGCTTGAGTCACATTGGAATTCAAACCCCCTAGAATTCCGCGGGCTCTTTCCTCACCCACAGCATCAACTATATTATCTTTATTAGTTAATTGTTCAGAAAAAATATACTCTTCAGATTCACTAATCATCTCGTAATACTCTTCTAGAATTTTTTTGGTTACATGGACAGGAACTACACGGTACTTAGACATCATATTAATTAATTTTCGAATATCCGCATCATCCATTTTTTTGAAAAGAGCACCCGCAGCGGACCGTCCTAGATAATTAATCAAAATAGCTGCTTTTTCAAAACCCTTCAATTTTTCATACTGAAGATTTTCTAATTTTGAAATACGACTCATACTTTTTCATCCTTTCTGACCAACCAAAGGGATAAAGCATTAGAAGCTTTTTCTTCATCCTTCGACATAATGTCCAGAATGCGATCTTTGAGCAACTCACTCTCGGCCTTATCAGGATCCACCGATTCTTCCAGCATGGGCAGTGCCGAACTCATGCCTGGTAAAGTACTGTCCACAGACTGCAACTCTTCTAATTCCTCAATCGTTCTTGGCAACATTTCCTCCACAGAATCTTGAAAACTATCAGTCACCCATTGCATAAAAGGACGCACAATAATCATGAAAAAAAGTGCTAAGGCAAAAGCCATCATTGACCACTTGAAAATCCCCTGAATGGTTCTTTTCATTTCAAGATTCGTCAAGAGCCTTTCGGATTCGCTGAAATCCTCTTGAGCAAATTGAATATTTTCAATCTTAACCGAATCACCGCGTCCAGCATTAAAACCAATCGCACTCTTCACCAGAGATTCGTATTTTTGGAGCTCTTCAGGTGTGCGAGGCACCCATTTGCTTTCCTCGGTGCCATCTTCCTTTTTAGCGGTTTGAAAAGTCCCATCCACAAGAACAGCAACAGAAACGCGATCTATGCTTCCCCCGCCCTCTTTGATATTTCGTATTGTTTTCGGCACTTCATAGTTTGTTGTTTTTAATTCTTTTTTAACATTTTGATTAAATCCGGCTTGAGGGTTGGCATTGTTTTCAGTGCCGGGCAAATTCGATCGCGTTCCTGGAGGGCCTGCCGGATTTGTTCGGCTTCCATCCAGAGACTCTTCTTCACTGGTGATTGAACGCACGGCCGTCTTATCCGCATCCACCAACTCTTCAATGCTGGAAATTTGTTTGTTATTCAATGCCACATCCACTTTGGCAATCACTCGAGCTTGCCCCACCACCTTCGATAAAATGGTGTCAATTCGGGATTCCATATCCTCTTCCATTTTTCCCTTTAATTCCATCAATTCTTCAGAGGCTCCCGCTTGGTCTCCCATTCGAGACAGCATTTTACCTCGATCGTCAACCACCGTCACACGATCCGCATCCAACCCTTCCACAGAGCTTGCGATTAAATAACGAATTCCCCGGATTTGTTCTGTACTCAATGTTTTACCAGGATTGAGTTGAACCACCACAGAAGCGGTGGGGGGCTTGGATTCTTCCAGAAAATTTTTCTTAGCAGGGATTGCTAAAATCACTTTAGATTGTTTAACGGCAGATAAACTATTAATGGCCCTCATCAATTCTCCCTGAAGAGCCCTTTGATAATTTACTTTTTGTGTATAAGTATTCGTTGTCAGATCCTGCTTTTCAAAAATTTCCAATCCCACGTTCCCTAATTTCGTAGAACCAATTTCGGCCATTAATGCCATTTGCGTGGAATGCAATAATTGCTCTGGCACCGTGATGGTGTTGGTTTCATCTTGAATGCGAAAGGGAACACCTTTTTCTCTCAACTTCCCAACAACCAAAGCCACCTGATCCGATGGCACATTACTAAATAAAGGGACAAACTCCTGTCCTGAAACCATGTTTAATACAATAAGCCCGGTTAAAAGGCCTACAACCACCACCCCAATCAAAGAAACCCTTTTCGTAGGACTTAAGGTTTTATAAAATTCTTTGAACTGTGCTATTAAGCTGGCGAACAACTTCTGCACTCAACCCTCCAATAAATACAAACTCTGCCCAAAACAACCTCTACTTTTACAACTAAAACCTAAACCTGCATTTTCATCACTTCATGATATGCATCAATAATCTTACTTCTCACCTGCACCAATAATTTCAAAGCGATGTCTGCTTTTTCAGCTGCAATCATCACATCTGGAATATTATCTGTTTTTCCCGTTGCTAAATCTTGCATTTTTTTATCAGAAGTTTTCTGTAATTGGTTGACCTCTTGAATAGCGTCTTTAAGAGTGTCTCCAAAAGATTTTTTAGAGGGCGCGCTCAAACCACCAACATCAGAGCTAACTGAACTCGTGTCTAAACTCATACTTTTAGATTCAATATTTCCGGTGTTTAAAAATCGTTGGCTGCTAGAAACATTAAAACCATCCATGGTCTGTTCTCCTCAATTTGCGACAAAAATCCATTAAATCAATTTCAGTGTAACAAATAATAAATATTTAGAGTATTCCATTCTTAAAATCATACTAGTTTTCTACTATCGTCCCAATTCGAGAGCGCTATTGGCCATTTCTTTGCTCGCCTGCATAGCGGAAACATTCGCCTCGTACAAACGGGTTGCCATAATCATATTAGCCATTTCTTCCATATGGTTAATATTGGGATACGCGACATACCCATCTTCATTGGCGTAAGGACTGTTTGGCTCGTATTTTAACAATGGTGCTTTTTGATCCGAAACAACGTCGGTCACCTGCACGCGCTGGACATCACTTCTAGGATCGCTTGACATAATAATTTCACCAAAACTACGAGCATCCGGTATGGCTTCAAAAATAACATCTTTTCTGCGGTAAGGTCCTCCTTCCGGAGTTTGTATCGTATTAATATTCGCGATATTGCTTGAAATGGTGTTCATCCGCGTTCGTTGAGCCGCCATGCCACTGGCAGACACGCGCATTCCCGAAAGAAAATCAGCCATTATCGGCCTCCCTCTGTCGCGGCGTATTTCAACGCAGCCATTTTTTTATTAATGAGCTGTAAAGCGCTTTTATAGAGAATGTTGTTTTCCGTCAGAGCCGTCATCTCCCTTTCTAAATCAACCGTGTTGCCATCGTTATTGATCGCTCCCTCAGGATTTTCATAAATATCGGGTCGAACTTTCGCTGGTCCTGAGCCGCTGATTGGAAAATGATCATTATGAGTTACAGAAACACCCCTAAGATTCTCCACATCCAAAGCTCTTCCCAAAGCGTCTTCAAAATCTAATTTCTTAGCGTGATAATGAGGAGTTTCCGCATTGGCTACATTCGATGAAATGATATTTTGTCTGAGCTGACGCATATTGATCGAGGTCGCCAACCCCCTTGTGGTTTTATCAAAAAGATCTGACATCATTCACTTCCTTTCTCGTTGGTTTTAGACATTGCAGGAATGCGTTCAATGTATTTTTGGTAGGTGTCTTTCCAATCTCTTTCTTTTAAATGATTTTGGGCGATCCCCCACCAAAAACTATCATTCTTCTGTTCTAAAACTTTCCAAGTCGTGGAGGCTTTCTGAGTTTGCCCCTCATCAAAATAAATTTTTCCTAAGCGATAACGATAGGGGTTCACCACTTTCTTTTCACCGTACAAATCCATCATTTTCGAAAGAACGGCTTCATTCTCTTTTTTCTTATTGGATTGTTCGTAAACATCACTCAGTAACTTCTGACTTTGAAAGTGGTCTTCAGAGGGTATTTTTCTCCCATCTTCAAGATCTGCTAAATTATCTTTGAGGAGGCCTTCTGCTTTTTCGTAGTTCTTCGATTCTAATTCCAACTCAGCCAACTTCAAACGAACTGGTGCAATTCGTAAAGGTTGTCCTTTCCAGTTATCAATCAAATCTCTGGCATAAATTTTAGAAGTCTCGACATCTCCTTTTTCTTTGAGGAGCTTCATGGCGATTTCCATTCTTTCGATTTGTTGAGCTTCACCTAATTTATTGGGATCCTTAATGGATTTGATGTATTCATAAGACTGACTGTTCTCTCCCAATTCCATTTTCACTTTCGCTAATCGTAAAAAAGCTTCATCCACTGTGGGCAAGTACTCCAATGCCGAGTGTTCTAAGGCTTGCTTGGAGTTCATGGTTGCTGCTAACTGATTGGCTGTTTCACGAAATAAAAAATCCGCCTCTTTATAAGCTCCAGCTTGCTCAAAGGCTCTCCCCAAATTATAAGTGGTATCAATGCGGCCTGAACCCTTGAGCCATAACTCTCCATATTTGCTATGCAGCTTAAGAGCTTCAAGAAAATTTCCGCTTTCCACGTCACCCCTCATTTTTTCGTTCACGTGCCTAACGACTCTTTTACGAATGAGCGTGGCATCGCGAGTGGAGGAATTCGACTGATACCATTTCAGGAGTGTTTTAATGGATCGCTCAAACTCAGATCTCTGACTCAATCCCTCAGCAATCATAATCGTCGCGAAAAGATCAATCTGCGGGAGCTGAACACTTTCTGCATAAGACTTGATCTCCGCAATTGCTTGTTCAGCCTCTCTTGCTTTCATTTGTTTCATCCGATGGCTCAAAAGCCGCATGCGCGCCACGATTCCGCCTTCAGTTCCTCCATAGCGGAAAGAAGCCTCAAGAAAAGCTCCCATCACTTTCTTAGGGTCTGCTCCCAAGATTTCCATTGTTTCACCTGCTCGAGTCATGGCGTAAGGAGCATAAGAATGCCCCGAAAACTTCGATAAAAACTCTCGATAGGATTCAAGAGCTGCTTTGTATAACTTTTGCCAAAATAAACTCTCACCCAAATTATAAAAAGCATTGGCATAAGAGTTCATGAATTGAGGATACTTCATCACCGCTTCACGATACGCTGCCGCTGCCAATTCATATTGTTTATTGGCGTAAAAAACATCCCCTTTAAGGTAACTGGCCTCAACTCGATTCGCTTCAGCAAAACCTTCTTTCTCAATTTGCTCGTAAGTCTTAAGCGCTTCTTCGAACTGGTTCAACCACATCAAAGACCGTGCGACGGCCAACGAGGCCTTATCTCTTAAATCGGAAGGTGGAGAGTCTTTCACATAACCTTGAAAAATGCGTAATGAACCAAAATAATCTTTATTGAAAAAGGAGACATAACCGATGAAAAACTGAGTCCTTCGAGCCAAAATGGAATCTGGGTATTGGGTCAAAGCCTCTTTGTAGGCTTGCATGGAACTTTCATAACTCGCCCGACTTTTATCTTTTTCCCATAGTTTGAAATACAAATCTCCCAATGCAAATCGAATGATTTCTTCATATTCCGATTTTTTATATTTGCTCAAAAACCAATTGGCGGTCTTCAAGCCAACCGCCAATCGGTTTTTTTCCAAAAGGGTTAAAATCAAACGCGCCATTTTATTTTCATCTGTATTTTTGGGAGTGATTTCATATTGAGGTGGCTTTGATTTGATGGATTCAAAATGCACACCTTCCACGGCAAGCATTGGAAAAGGCGTATAAAGGTTTTCTTGACTGCGAACAATGGATTCTTCCTTGATTTCATAATCCTTCACAGAAAAACGCTCAAAATAAGGATCACCACCATCAAAAATACCCGTCGTCGAAATTGTTTTTGCATTGAGAGGAGTTTCTGACTCCAACACTGGCAATAATTCATTTGTCACCGAGAATTCATCCATCGCTGGCTTTCTTTGCGACGTTTTTTTGGGCAACGCCTTACTCACCTTGGTTTTACTGGACTGACGACGTTCATCTCCCTTTTTAGAATCACCAGGATCAGGGGTGGCACCTCGATCTTTGGATAATCCACCTTCTTCGACCTGTTTATTTTCTTTCGCGCTCAATGATTTTTTTTGTTTTTTTGTGTTCACGTAAAAATCAACAACCAATCTTGAAGGCTTTTCAGTCAGATAATCAAAACTTTCAACGTAATGTGATTTCAGTTGAATGAATAGAATATCTTTAGACCCTCCTGGAACTCTTTCCAAACGGATCGATTCCACCGCCTCGTTCTGAGGAATCTTCTTTAAGGTTTTTTCAGCATCAGACTTAAGGCTGGGAATTCGCAACTCAATGATAGAGGCACCTTCCTGGTCTTTTCTCTCCAAATCATAATCCCACTCTTGGAGCCCAGAAAATTCCATATGAAAATTCCCATCGACCACTCGAAGATCCATCGCATGGTTAATGGCTTCCGCTTCAACACTGAAACCCAGAAGAGCCCAGAGACCCAACAATAAAAACGTCAAAAGAGATGGGGCTCTTCCTTCCCCTCTGTCAAGCGCATGACTGGGACCGAAGTCTAAACAAAACTTCATTATAAACTTAAGACTCTGAATTTCCATCTGTTTTTGCGCCCTTTATCGTTGAGCATCCGCTATTTTATTCATTGAACTCCCACCATTCTTTTGAATAAGCAGCTTTGATGCCAGCTCGACAAAAGATGATTTATTTCACATGTGGACTCCAAAAAAACACCGTCTTTCCGAAGAGATCCTAATGAAGCACCCATGGATTTTTAATTTTTTTTCTACTCTTCACACCTTTTTCTTCAGTTTCTTTTTTATTCTCACCCTCTCTGGTTGCATTCATTTTAAAATTGGTGATTCACACCCGCAAAAAGCGAGCGATATTTTTTACATAGACCCACCCGTCCCTTTTGTTCTCGCCAAAAATATGAATGCAGACATGGCCTGGCAAAGCACCACCACGGGCAATATGATCGCTGTTATTTCAAATTGTTCAAAAAATTCGGATCAATCACTAAGCTATGCTTTTCTTGAAATCTCCAAGGGATTCGACCGCCTTGACTCCAGCCAACAAGAATTATTTTTTTTTAATGGCCGACAAGCTTTAAAAGGACAACTCCGAGGAACCATTGATGGCATTGCGGTTTCCATGGAGTCTTTGCAATTTAATAAAAATCAGTGTTTTTACCAGCTCACCTACTCAGGCTTGGCACAGCATTTCGAAAGCGAACAAAATTATTTTGAACAATTTAAAAAGGAATTTAAAGCCCCATGACAGGAACTCTTTGGATTTTTTTAGGAGGAGTGACTCTTCTTACCTTACAAATCGCTCGCGATTTGAGATCAGGTCCTTTTTATTTTGATCTGTTCGTGGAGCAACTTTATCAGGTGGGCATCAAGTCCATCCCATTGGTTTTTCTCACAGCCCTCTCCATCGGTATGGTGATGTCCTTGCAATTTGGATTAGGCCTGGAAAAATTTGGCGGCAAGCTTTATGTCCCAAAACTTATGGCCGCGACCATCATTCGCGAAATCGGCCCTGTCTTCACAAGCCTCATGATGGCGGCTCGCGTGGGTGCTGGTTTTGCCTCTGAAATAGGGTCTATGGTCGTCACTCAACAAGTTGATGCTATTCGAGCTCTGGGCACCTCTCCCACTCGTAAAATTGTTCTCCCCAGAGTCTTAGCTTGTCTTGTCGCCGTTCCCATCTTAGTGGCTTTCGCGAATATCATTGGAATGGCGGGAGGCTTACTTATTGGTTCTATCGAATTAGGGCTCGATCCCAATTATTATTTATTAAACACTCTTTCAACATTAAGAATGTCTGATTATTTCACCGGTTTCTTCAAAGCTGTGTTTTTCTCCCTCTTCATCAGTCTTCCTTCGTGCTACTATGGCCTAAATGTCACAACGGGAGCCACAGGCGTCGGTCTTTCCACCACTCGCGCTGTCGTCACGTCGTCCATTCTCATCCTCATTGGAGACTTCTTCCTCTCTAAACTTTTTTGGATTATACAAAAGTGGGGTTAAAAAATGATTAATGTCAGCCACTTTTCAAAAAGCTTTGGAAATAAACAAGTTCACAAGAACATTAATTTTCATGTCAAAAAAGGAGAATGCCTGGGGCTGATCGGCGGCTCTGGCACGGGGAAAAGTGTTTTACTTCGCAGTATCATCGGACTTGAATCTCCCGACTCGGGCACCATCACGGTCAACGATCAAAACATCAATGCTCTTTCTGAAAAAGAACTCATTCAGCTTCGTCAAAACGTCTCGTACGTTTTCCAGGGAGGAGCGCTCTTTGATTCTCTTAACGTCTTTGACAACTTAGCCTACGCCTTAAAGGAACACACCACCCTTTCCGCTCCCGAAATAGAACAAAAAATCCACTCCACTTTAAAACAATTTGGACTGGCGAACAGCACAGAGCTCATGCCCTCTCAACTGAGCGGAGGCATGCAAAAACGAATCGGGCTTGCTCGCGCCATGATCATGAACCCCAGCATTCTTCTGTACGACGAACCCACAGCGGGTCTTGACCCCTTTAACACTAAAAAAATCAAAGAATTGATTCTGAATCTGAAGCAAACGGGCGTCACTTCTATTCTCGTGACTCACGATATGCCTGTAGCGTTAGATGTGTGCGATCGATTGGCCCTTCTCATGCAAGGGGAAATCGTAGAAGAAATGAGCCCTCAGGAGTTCCATCAGTCACCACAAGCCCTCATGCACCATTTTATTCATGGAGAAACTTTTTAATGAAAACAACCTGGGAACACCAAAAAAGAGTCGGTATTTTTGTCGCTATAGGACTCGTCATTATTTGTTTATCTATTTTTTTCATTGGTGGAAACGAGATCTTCAAATCCACGACTCCCTTTAAAGCCCATTTTTCGCAAATCCAAGGCTTAACCACAGGCAGTGTCATTTCTCTTTCGGGAATCAAAGTTGGAAACATCCAAGACCTCAATTTTATTTCTCATCAAAACGCTGTCGAAGTGACCTTCACGATCGATCAAGAGTTTTCCTCTAAAATTACCGAAGGCAGTCAGATTGAAATTCGAACTCAAGGGGCCTTAGGAGATAAATATTTGTTCATCACTCCCGGTCCTGTGGAAAACAAACCTCTGGCGGAAAATAGCCTCATCCCCGCGGCTCCTCAAACAGATCTTATTTCTGTCCTCAGCGAAAAAGGGGATCGAGCCGCAGTCCTTTTTGAAATCCTAGAAAACCTTCAAAAGATTACTCAAAGCTTGGTGTTGGATAACAAGTTGGCGAAGATTCCAGCTCAAACGGAAAAGGTTCTTCTTCAGCTATCTCAATCCCTCACCGAATCTCATAAACTTCTACGGGATTTGCGGGGCCCTGATGCCACTGATTCCTCGTCAAAAATAGCTCGAATTGTTGATAAAGCGGAAAGAATTATGAACAAATTAGAACGAGGGGAAGGCAGCCTGGGAGCCCTGATTAATGACTCCTCTCTCCACGACCAACTGAAGAACTTACTGGGTGCACAAAACCCGTCTCAACAAACTCGTTCCCTGTTGAGAACTTCAATCAAACAGCAAGAAAATCAAGCACAATAGCCCTTCGTTTTTTATACCAATCCCTTGATCTCATCCCTATTTTGTCGTTTTATAATCCTGCTAGCGAATCAGTGATAGCAACTCATTCCATCTGAATTTGAAAAGGATTAAGCTGATGTCAGAATTAAAAAAGACGCCTCTCTACCAAGAACACCTCCGTCTTGGAGCAAAAATGGTTCCCTTTGCTGGTTATGAAATGCCAGTCCAATACATAGGCCTGAAAGAAGAACATTTGAATGTGCGAAACCATGTGGGGCTTTTTGATGTTTCTCACATGGGAGAAATTCGCGTTCAAGGTCCCCATTCTCTTGAAACTCTTCAGTGGCTGACCACAAATGACGTCACTAAACTTCAAAAGGGCGAGGCTCAATACTCTCTTCTCCCCAATAATAATGGAGGTCTTGTCGATGATATCATTATTTATTGCGTAGAGCCTCATCAAAACTACCTTGTCTGTGTCAATGCCTCCAACAAAGACAAGGATTTTGCATGGATGAAAGACAACAATAAAAATGCGATTCTCACTGACGAAAGCGATCTTTGGGGGCAAATAGCGATTCAAGGCCCCAAAGCCTTGGCTCTTTTGGAACAGCTCCTTGATTTTAAGATCTCTTCCATTCCTCCTTTTAAATGGACTTTTATTCTTTGGAATCAAACAGAACTCATGGTGGCAACCACCGGATACACCGGCGAAAAAGGAGCCGAAATTTTTGTTCCCAAGGAAGCCGCTGTTTCCCTTTGGAAGGCTCTGTTAGATCAAGGCCAAGAGTTTGGGGTTTTACCTATCGGACTTGGTGCCCGAGATACACTGCGACTGGAAATGAAATACAGCCTCTACGGTCATGAGATCGATGAAAATATAAACCCCTATGCCGCTGGTTTAGGCTGGGTCATCAAACCCTCACAAAAAGACTTCATTGGAAAGTCAGAGATGCTTAAACAAAAAGAAGCAGGGCTTCCCTTTTCTCTCGTCGGATTCAAACTTTTAGAAAAAGGAATACCACGACAAGGCTATACTTTGTTTTCTTTTGACAACCAAGAAATGGGCAAGGTAACCAGTGGTACTCTATCGCCATCCACTCAAGATCCCATTGGTTTGGGTTATGTGTGGCCACAGTATGCTCAAATAGGATCTGAGATCTACGTTGACATTCGTGGGCGAAAGACCAAAGCAGTGGTTGTTCCAACACCCTTTGTTCGTCCAACCTGAAGGAGTCGTTATGGGTTTTATAGTTCCTGAAGATTTATACTACACGAAAGATCATGAATGGGCGCAAGTCGATGAGAATATCGTAACAGTCGGTATCACTGAATTCGCTCAAGACTCACTCGGTGAGGTGGTTTACGTTGAACTTCCTGAGGAAGGTGCAAAGGTCACTCAAAATGAATCCTTTGGAGTTATTGAAAGCGTAAAGGCGGCCAGTGATCTTTATTCTCCCGTCTCAGGGACTGTCATTGAAGTGAATAATGTTTTAATGGATAACCCTTCCATTCTCAATGATGATCCCATGAATGAAGGCTGGCTTGTTCGCATTGAAATGGATACCGAAAAAGAACTTGCGAACCTTATGCGTGCTCCCGATTACAAAAAACTTATTAATGAAGCTAAGTAGCTTCTTGTATAAAAGATTTTTTTCCGCTATACGTTTGTAAATTAAATATTGCTTCATTCAATTGAAACAATAGTATTATTTTGAAGAACCCTACGGTTTCTGCCCCGCTGGTGAAATTGGCAGACACGCTAGACTTAGGATCTAGTGCGCAAGCGTGGGGGTTCAAGTCCCTCGCGGGGCACCATTTTCTTCCGGAAAATGGTGGCACGGAAATCGCGATAGGTTCTTCAAAATGGGTCCAAGTTTTCAGATGACCAGTATACACTCTAGTCTAAGTTGGATGACAATATGCCACAAATACTATCATTCACAAAATCAATACCCTTAAATTCATGCTGATGTAATTCTCCCTGTCTTGCTGGAGCGTCCAATTTTTTGGATCAAACCTTTAATCCTAATCACCAAGGAAGAACCAATGAACTACCTTCTCTTTTCTGGAAGCTTAAGAGCAGAATCTTTCAATAAAAAGTTGCTAGTAGTAGCACAAAAAATCCTCGCTGAAGATTCCACACAACAAAATAAAGTAACGACTCATGTCGCAGATCTAAAGAAACTTATGATTCCCGTTTATGATGGTGATATTGAAGCGACAGGAATACCAGAAGGCGTCGAGAGTTTAGGTCAATTGGTTGCCAAAGCCGATGCCCTTGTTATTTGCAGCCCCGAGTACAATTCTTCTATCGCTTCTCCCCTAAAAAATACGATTGATTGGCTCTCTCGCCTCCGACCAATGCCTCTGAAATCCAAACCTATCTTCCTAGCGGGAGCGACAACCGGTGGCTTTGGTACGATCAGAGCTTTAAGCGCCACGCGTGTCCCTTTAGATGCTTTAGGAGCGTATGTTTACCCTCAATCTTTTGCGCTATCCAAGGCTCACGAAGCCTTTTCAAAAGAGGGAATCCTGTTAGATTCCACGAATCACAAGAAACTGACTGAAAATTTGACTGAATTTCAAAAGTGGACTGCAAAACTGATTTAATTTTTTGCGTCACAATGATAACACTATGAGTTTTTTGAAAATATCTCTCACTTTTGGACTCTGGAGAAAACCAAATTCATGAAAGTTTCTTTAATCAGTTTATTAATACTTTTGAGCGCTTATATCACTGGAATGTCTTCTTCAACATCATTTGCCATTACTTTTGCCGTCGTTGGCCCATGCTCATCAAGCCCACAACACAAAGGGAGCTTCAAAACAGATCTGTCTGAAAGCGTAGGAAAAATTTCTATTGATCTTTTTGATTTTAATGAAATTCCTTATGTTGGCACTGAAAATGGAATGAACTCCATTTTAAACACGCCCACTGATCTTGATAGCATGGAGATTATCTCTGAAACCAAAATGCGCGCTTATGGTTGGTGTTATTCTGTGAATGGCGAAATTCCCAATGTCCTACCCAGCGCATTTTTCTTTAAAAAACAAAGTGACCATTTGGTTTGGTTTTATGCTTTTTCAACTTATGACAGTGGAGTTTGGTTGGATTATTGCGTCCCATCATACACCATTAAAGCTCCACAATTTTGTCATTAAAACCAATCCATTCAAAAATTATTCATTTTTAATGATTGCAAACCTCGTATCTGAAAAACAAGCACGAAGGAGAAATTAAATTCTCCTTCGTGGCCTGGACTCGAAGTTATAAGTCTATTGTTTTTCGATCAAAAACAACGACACTTTTTTGAGGGCTTTGTCCGCTGGAATCCATAGTTTCATAACAAGCATACATGAACTTATCATCATAGTGGGCTTTACCAACAATGGAGCCTGGCCCTGCAGGAAAATTAAAAACTCTCTTAAGAACGCCAGGATTGTTTTGAGTTAAAACGTCTTTGGTATTGTACTTCCAAACTGTACTAAAATAACCCACAAGCAGAGTGTCTCCAAGAATCGTCACGCTTTCAGGAAAAACATTCACCACACTGGTATATTTTTTTACTTGCTGAGAAGCAAGATCCACTAAAGCAAATCCATGAAATCCATCAGGGGTGTTGTTATCGAGCACGAGAACAGCGGCATTATTAAAAATGGCGACATCGCGAACCGTTGATCGAGTCTGAATAACGGTCTTTATTTGATAATTCTCACGATTCATAACAACAACGCCATGAATCCCATGAGCAATATAAATTTTATCCTTTGTGATGGCTAAACCACGAGGTTGTGCATAAAAGCTATAGGGAGCAGAAATATCAGGATGAGTCGGTACTGCAGCAATGAGTGCTCTTCCTGCAAGATCCCAAATTTCCAGCTGAGCTTCCGTCAAAACAAAGAGTTGCTCTCCGTCGCTTTTAATAGCGGTAATGGGGGCTGATGCATGGACCTGAGTGAGTTCTTTCCCCGTTGCTAGGTCCAAGACATTCAGAGTATTTAAATTAGTGTAATAAGCATACGTATCATTGGCATAAACACTTCCACGGCAATCGGCCTTTCCTTCCAAAGCCTGTTTGCGAAGATCTGAAAGATCTTGACCTGAATCAACTTGTGCCAAAATAGTTTGTGATAGAAAAATGCTAAGAATAATAAACTTGTATTTCATAATATCCTCCTCTGGGCAATGACGCTAACTTTTTAAAAGTCGCTTTGTCATCAAAAACCCGTGACAGATACCGTCGGTAACGCAGAGTCGTCCCATCCTCTTTGAATAAATCTTAACGCATATGTCTAGACTAAGAGCGAGAATTTTTTGATGACCAAAAATTATTTATTCATAGTATTGCAGACGGTTTAAAATAAAACCTATGGAAAAAAATAAAACACAAATTTTACTCACGGGAGCAACGGGAGTTCTTGGAAGTTCATTATTACCTGTCTTCATCAAAAACAATGTTAATGTCACTTGTCTTATTCGCGCTCAAGATTCCCAACACCTTCTTCAACGCTCAGAAAAAGTAAAACAATTTTTAACAACTCACTATGGCTCATTGAACTTTGATAAAGTCCAATTTTTGCCCGGAGACATAGAGAAACCTTTCTTTGGAATGATCAAGAAGGACTTTGGTAACGTCGCCAATGAAACAACCCATGTTTTTCATTGCGCCGCTGACTTGGATTTTCTTATGGCACCAGCTTTAGCGACAAGTAAAGTACTGCTTGCAATTGATAATATTTTCACATTGATGGCGCAAAGTTCAAATAGAAATATCAAAGTGGAATACGTCAGCACAGTGGGTGTGGGAGGAAAACAAAAAAATCCTCTTCATGAAAATAGGATGACAGAGCCTGTTGATTTTTTTAACTCTTATGAACAGGCTAAATTTACGGGAGAACAAATTCTTTATAAAAAAATGGATGAAGGATTTGCAATCACAATCCATCGCCCCAGTATGATTGTCGGTCATTCTCAAACAGGTGCCGTCATAAGACGTCAAATTTTTTATTTTCTTCTCAAAATATTAGCTGGCTCCATGACAAAAGGAGTTTATCCTACAGGCTTCAACGCCATCCTCGATACGATCCCCTGTGATGAAGTGGCTCAAGCTCTTTGGTTATCTAGTCAAAACAAAGCCTCTACGGGAAGAATTTTTCATCTCTCATCCGGTCCCCAAAATAGCATGAAAGTCTCCCAAATACAGGATTTAGCTCAACAAGCTTGGTCGAGTTCAGTTGCAAATCAAAATAAAAAATCAAAAATGGCCCTCATCCCAAAAGGAATCCCACTGCCTCTTTCATTGCTTTCCGGAGCGCATTTTTTGAGTCAAGTGATTCCCAAAGAAAGCCCTTGGAAAAAACGTCTTGAACTCTTGCCCATGATTACGGAGTATTCACTACAAATTCAACAATTTGAAAATTACAAAACCCAAGAATTTTTTTCTTCGTTGAATTTTGAGTTCCAAAAGCCGTCTGCTTACCTGCCGCCTCTCATTAGGGACTACTTCGGTGCCACTCAGTACTAAAACTATTTCTTCTCATTCAAGTTTAAGTAGCAATATCAGAGATGTTCTCAGAGCCCATGCACAACAAAAATCAAATTGTGTAGCGCTAGTGTACCGTGATGATCAGAATAAAGAAGTTTTTTGGACCTGGTCTTATGTTTTACAATTGGTAGAGCTCACGGCAGAAACACTATGGAATGAAAACATAAGAGAAGGCGCGCGCGTTGGAATCGCTCTTGCTAATAAACCCTATTGGGAAATCCTTCACTGGGCTTTGCTCTGGAATGGAGCTCAATGTATTGGACTCGATCTACACGGTTCCTCAGCCCGCAACCTCTATATTATAGAAAATTCAGAATTGAACTTCATTTTTGAAGAGTCCACCACAGCGATGGCTCATGCTCCTTCTTCGAGTTTTTCAGATTTAATTCAAAACTCAAAAACCCTCGCTGAAAAAGTCAAAGTACTCGATGGAACGCGTTGGTTCTATGACATTGAATCTAAACTTTCCAATCATAGTTTTTTGGATTTCAATCCCCCACTTCAAACACCTTTGGGGGAGCTCATCGCAACGCACATCTATACCAGTGGTACAACAGGGAATCCTAAAAAATACACTTATACTCAAGGGCAGCTTTTTGAAGCCGTGAACCAACTAACGATGGCCTACTCCGATTTTCATGAGAAACACAAACTTGTCTCTTGGCTGCCCTTATCCAACCTGTTCCAAAGAATTACCAATTTATCGGGAATGAGTCGGGGCTGCGCAACCTACTTTGTGGCCAATCCTTCTCGTATTATTGAGGAACTTGCCTGGATCAAACCTCATTGTTTTATCAGCGTTCCGCGTTTTTACGAAAAAATTTATGAGAATATCCAAGCTCAGGGTGGGATTCCACCCCTTATCCTCACTTTAAGTGAAATTTATCATGATTTAAAAAGAAATAAATTAAAGAGGCGTTACTTATTGGCTCCCCTACAAAAAATCTTTGATTTTTTCATCTTTCGTAAAATTCGAAATATTTTTGGAGGCCAGCTTCTCTACGCCATCTCCGGCTCGGCTCCTCTGCGCAAAGAACTTCTCTATTTTTATCATGCTTGTGGTCTTCCCATTTTTGAAGCTTATGGTATGAGTGAAAATATTTTACCGGTCTGTGTTTCCAACCTTACCCATTCTAAGTTTGGTTCCGTGGGACGCCCCTTGATCCCTGAAGGACTAAAAATTTCTGACAAAAATGAAGTCCTTGTCCGTAATTTTGGGCTCCATCAAAATGCTCCGCTGGTAGACGGCTGGTTTGTGACTGGCGATATTGGCACTCTCGATGAAGAAGGTTACCTCTACCTCAAAGGCCGGCAATCTGATTTTGTTAAAACATCCACAGGAAAAAGAATTGCCTCTCTTCCTATTGAAGTTGAAATTAAAAAATTAGATTTTGTTGAGCATGCCCTCTTGATCGGAGATGAGCAAAAATATCTGTCTGCCTTAATCACTTTAATACCAGGAACCCTGGAAAAAACCGATCCTATCGATCTGCAGAATCAGTTAAAAAAACATATTCAAATAATAAATGGACGCATTGAACTTCCTATCTTAGGGGCTATTGTCTTAAGTGATCGTTTTACCGCGCAATCTGGTGATTTGACGGAAAATTTAAAAGTAAAAAGAAACGCTATACTTGCCAAATATGATTCTTTAATCAAAAAACTGTCAAAAATGATCGATCTTCATGCCGTGAACCACCGCAGTCCCAATTATCAGTCCATTGAAATCTTACTGGGATCTTTAATTGAAGCTCGTGAAACCAGTTTTCTGGAAGAACCTGTGCTCAACGAGATCAAGGATTCTCTCTCCTTTCGCTCCTATCAATTAATAAAATTTGGAGTTAATGTTTTTCCTTATATTTTATTTCTGAAGATCAAACGCTTAAGCCCTGATCTTCAAGAGCGGATCAAGTTGCGAATCGCCCACGTCGTCAGATCCTTTTTAGGGCCGCTCAAAGGTCCTCTGTTAAAAGTCGGGCAGATTATAAGTATGCTCCCAGGGGTTTTTCCCACATTAGCGCGAGAAATTTTAATTCCCTTAAGGACTAAAGCTGAAATTTTACATTTTGATATCATCAAAAAATGTGTCGAAAATGAATTGGGCTCTCCACTTTCTCAATATTTTTCTGAATTTTCAAAACTTCCCATTGCCTCTTCGAGTATTGGCCAAATCCATCGCGCACAACTCCATTCAGGTGAACACGTTGTTATCAAAGTTAAATATCCGAATGTTGAAAAAATTATTTCAACAGATCTGAAGCTTATCAAAGTTTTGGCTTTTTTGGCAAAATACTTGTCTCCCATTCAAAATGCATTACAAATCGAAACAGAATTACAAACTCTGTTAAAACGAGAAACAAATTTTATTGCAGAAGCTCAGACACAAGAAAAAATCAGGCTCCACTTTAGACACCGATTGGATCTTGTCGTTCCTAAAGTGTTTTTATCTCTCAGCACCAAATCTGTTTTAACCACCGAATTCATTCAGGGGATCAATTACGAAACTTTCTTAAAAGATTCAACGTACCAAGCTCGTCAGAGTATCGCGAAATCCCTATGGACCTATGCCGCTGAAAGCATTAACTACCTACAATTATTCAACGCTGATCCTCACCCTGATAATTTTATCTTCGTTGATGCCTATACGGACCATCCTCGTCTTGCCCTTTTGGATTTTGGCTTTTTTGTCTCATGGAATATTGAATTCATTAAGATTTGGCAAAGGCAAACCTGGGCCGCAATGAATCTGAATTTAGAAGAATTTCAAAAATCCTGCTATCAATTGAATATTTTTGAAAACCCCCAAGATCCTCGTGCTGAAACCCTCATGAACCTTTATTATAATGTTATTTACTCTCCGTGGAGAGAAAGTCGCGTTTTCAAATTTGATAAATCATTCCTTCAAAAAGAATTATCAGCCCTCTCAAAATACCATTTGGATGGGGAGAGCATTAATATTCCAGCTGAATTCATCGGCGTTTTTCGGCTTTACTGGGGTATTCATATTCTCATGGCAGAATTAGAGGGTGAAGCAAATTGGTACCAAGAAAGCATCCATTTCATTTTATCAACAATTAGAGAGTTCGATTCCAAAATCAAACTCTCTAGCTAATATGATATCAAAATTTTATTAAATATGACTTCTTTTAAAAACGGCATCTGAAGAAAAATAATAGTAATTATAACTTTTCAGCCTCTATTTGCCTTCGAGCTATCTCAAATTTTTCAGGAGGAACATACACTCGATCAATGACTCGTTCGCCCTCATAAGAATGAAATATTTTAGTGCTTTGCTCAATGGGCACAGGTTGCTCAAATTTATCGTAAGGGTCCACCACATAAATAGGTAAGGCTCGATCTTCAGCCGATGAGGTATGATATTTGCTCAATCTCAAGTGAGAACTCACGCAAATGGCGTCGACACCCGCATCTTCTAAGTGCTTTTTGATGCGCTGAGGACGTTGGTTATCGGTCACATTGTGAAACTCAATCAAATTGCGATAAGGACGGCGTTGTGCAATCCGAACAGCCCAAGGATTCTTCACTTGAGTCAAGTGTTCAAATAATTTGTAGTCATTATAGAAAGTGTATTGAACAATGTCCGCAGGTAATCGAAACTCACAATCCGCAGATTCTAAATAACGGATCAACATTTCTTCGTAGATAATGCTTTTATGATGAAAATAAACCATCAGGTTCATGTGGTGACGCGATAATAAAAAATCATCAAATGTGTATATCGCTCGACGGCTCAAAGCCAAATAAACTTTATTATCAACAATATGGCTTCGTAAATTAGCCAAAATCCACTCTAAATCAATGTTGCCATAATTAGTACCACAAAAGTAAGCATCTCGTTCGAGATAATCAAGGCGATCCACATCCAGCTCTGAACTCACTAACTGACTCAAAATAGGCCGGTAATCAAGCCCGTTATCGATGAAAAAATCATCCGGGCAAGCAATGGTTTTATCAATTAAACAAATAATATGGATAGGAGAAATATCCGAAAATGTACTTTTAATCACTTCCGTTAAAGGGGAGTCGGTAATGTATTTAATCGTATAGTCCTCATGATTGGCTTGGCGATCCAATGAACTCACAACTCCCAATTGATACATCGATTTAAGCCGATGCTGATAAGCCTGGACATTGAGGTCTTTCAAGGAAGGCATCACAGCTTCTGTAACATGGCTTAAGGGACCATGTCCGATATCATGAAGAAGGGCTGCAAGACGAAAGCATTGCTTCAATCGCTCGCGAACTTCGATGGAAGTAAAACTTGTATGGTCAAAAATATGATTAAACGCCCTTCCTGCCAAATGACAAACACCAATCGAGTGAAGATAGCGATTGTGAGTCGCGGCAGGAAAGCTAAACTCTGACACACCCAACTGTTTGATACTTCTAAGACGTTGAAATTCTGGTGTATCTAATATGATGACTTCGTCATCAGTGACCGAAATAGAGCCATGCACGGGATCTCGAATTTCCACTCAAGTCCTCCTTATCATTCAGTCTTAGACTTATTTTGATTTTTACGCAATGAAAGACTCACCCTTTTTGCATAGTGAAAGTCGTCACGCATTCATTTCCCCAGTTTTCATCGGGATGACTGTGTAATAAAAGAGGATCATTAAGTGGAGGAAGTTCAATCCCTTCCTTTTGCGCAGCTGTCAAAGCTTCCTGGGTTTTCTCGAGGGAGGGGGCCTCAATCGGAGAATCGCTCCCAAAAGACACCGAGATTCCTGCATCCAAAAGCTTTTTCCAAGGAAAACAATATTGATACAGAGAACCTAGTTTTTGTTTCAACCATCGACGATCCGATAAAAAATGAGAAGGTTGTAAATGGCAATGCACATTTAAAGCTCTCATAAAAATGATAGTTTCGTCCCGAACCAACTCACAATGCTCGAGGTTCAATAGCCCTTCAATACCTCTTTCTTTGAGGCGATGAGCTACTAAAACCACTTGATGAACCGCTTCATCTCCCAAGGTATGAATTGCTACCGGAATATTCTTCTCCCAGCATCGATGTAAAATTTCTTCAATATGGGACAACTCGTATAATCTCAACCCGCGGTGTTCTTTTTCTGGATAATTCTGACTTAAATAAGCCCCTTCCGAACCTAGAGCGCCATCATAATAAAACTTCAACCCTCCGACTTTTAAGCGAGGAACTGACTGGAGTCGGCTTTGCTGAATTTCTTTTAGCCTTTCAGCGAGTTGATCTCCGTTTTCTAGATTGAAAAACATTTCAACATATAAATCCAATTCATTCGCGCGAGCCATCTCCCCCGCAAGCTCCCAATGTGTTAGAGCGCCTCCCACATCACGAATATGTGTAAAGCCTGCTTTAAGGAAAACATCCCTTCCTAACCTTAAATTACTTAGCATTTCTGCTTTTGAAGACTGGGGAATAAACTGATCAATGCAATCTTTTGCACTATCTACGAAGACTCCCGTCATCTTCCCCTGCTCATTTCTTTCGATGCGCCCTCCTGGGGGATCAGGAAAGATTTCATCGCGCTTAAGCCCCGCTTCCTCCATGGCCTTTGAATTCACCCAAGAAGAGTGCCCATCGGCTCGGATAAACGAAACAGGGTGATCAGGAAAAAATTGATCAAGAATTTTATAATGGGGTTTGAAATCATCGCCCCAACGACTGGAATCCCAACCAAAACCCACAATCCATGATCCACGATTAAGGTGATTCCAGAGCGGTGCTTGTTGAATGAATTCTTTAAAAGAATTTATTGTGGATAAATCAATTAAATTTTTTCTCTCACCTGTTCCTAACCAGTGGACATGGGAGTCATAACATCTTGGGATTTGAATTATTTTTTCCAATGACGTCACTTCTTTCAAATTCTTGAATTATCGATTCCATTTATTAAATAAAATCAATTTTTAATTTACTAATGGACGTGAGACAACAAGCCTATCGAACATTCACACCAGGTCCGCGCTGAGGAATCACTGGAGTTCCTGGCCCCTGAGGATAATAACCACCTGGAACTCCTGGTGCTCCAGGTACTGGAATCGTACTTCCTGGAGCATAAGGTGAACCATAAGGAGAAGCTGGAACACCGAGTGGTTGATATCCATAGCCTCCTGGAACTCCTGAAGGATAATAACCACCAGGCACACCACTTGGAGGATAATAACCCACTCCTGTTGGAGGGGCCGGCATCGTTAAATCAACTCCTAAGCCAATTCCCATTTGCGCTTGATTCAATCGATAAATAGCAGAGTAAATTTCTTGCTGAATTCCTGAAACAACTCTTTGCTTTGCCATCATATTTTCTTGCATACGACGCTGTTGCTCCATATAGATTTGAGCCTGCTGCATTTGCATTTGCATCATTTGCTGCTGCATCTGGAAACCGCCTAATCCACCATCCATGCCCATCATTCCGTTCATGCCCATTCCGGGCATTCCACCCATGCCCATTCCGGGCATTCCAAACATTCCACCCATGCCCATTCCGGGTATTCCAAACATTCCACCCATGCCCATTCCGGGCATTCCAAACATTCCACCCATGCCCATTCCGGGCATTCCAAACATTCCACCCATGCCCATTCCGGGCATTCCAAACATTCCACCCATGCCCATT
>CAUJGP010000030.1 GCA_963170155.1 Bdellovibrionota bacterium
GAAAAAAGCTATCTGAATTTAAAAGATGCTTCTTTTTGACCTGAGGAAACTGAGCTTCTATTTTTTTAAATAACTCCAGTTGATGGGCACTGTGCCCGGAAGAATCCGAATAATCCAATGCTTTTAAAAAATGAGTACAAAAAGCCTGAACATCAACTTGAGGATGAGTTTCCATGAAAACTTTTAACCAGTGACTCTCCTCCGCTTGAAGACCTAATCGATTCATTCCGGTGTCCCATTTGATATGAATGGGATCAACAAAAGATTCTGCCTCTAAATCAATTAAATTTTGTTTTTCCCCTACCACCGGCGTGCAACGCCATTTTTTCAAAAATGGGATTTCACTTCTTGAAAAGGGACCCAAAATTAAAATGGAGCCTTCAAACCCCGCCTCTCGAACTCTCTGTGCCTCTTCCACCATAGCCACAGCACAATGCTGGGCCCCTAACTCCTGTAAGTGATGGGCGACCAGGCGGTCATCATGCCCGTAAGCATTGGCTTTAATAACAGGAACGATTTTATCGACGGTTTGGATTTCTCGAAAAAGATTCCAGTTATTTTCCAGAGCCGAAAGATCGATTTCAGCAAACGTTGGACGTGACACACGCTACCCTTTACCGTCGATATCAAGTGGAGAAAATTTAGTGATCTTTGGTCGATGGACCACCCGAGCGATACCCACTCGGTTTCCTCCTTGAGTCATCGCCGCACTGAGCGCTTGTAAAGAACTTTTCATTAATGTTTCAGCATTCGTGGCCAATTGAGGATAAGTGCTCACTCCCAGGCTGACGGTTACTGCGCCCTTGATGGGAGGAATGTCCAATCCTTCCACCGCGAGGCGAATTCTCTCCGCTAAAACAGTAGCGTCCTGAGGTTTAAGATGGCCTGCCAAAAGAGTAAATTCATTATGTGCGGTTCGATAAAACCCATCCATAGTTCTTGAAAATTTTTTGATGGTCACGGCAAGAGTACGAATCACTCCCGTCACTGCGGTGGGCCCATATTGCTCTTCCAAATATTGAAGGCGATCAACGCTGAGACGTAACATAGCGAGTCCCATTTGCTGGCGTTGAAGCTGCTCGAGTCGCTCTGAAAGAATTTCATAAAACTCATCATAACTTCGGATATTGTTCAATACTTCTTCGAGCTCCAATTCCATTTGTCGTCTTAAAAAACTAAATCGTTCAAAACAAACCTTGAAGAAAGAAAACCGATTGTTCAATTTGATGGAGTTAAACATCTCCAGGGATTCTCCAAAGAAAACAAAAAGCCCGTCAATGTCCTCTCGAACAAAAAGAGCCTTCACATAGCATTCTTCCACACGAAAAATATCCAAGAGCAACTTATTCAAGCTGCCAAAACCACGAGGCGAAAGCAAAAGCGTTCTAGCCTCCAAGACTTCTTCAGGTTGCAATCGGATTCCAGCACCTTTGATCTCATCCACAGGAATGCCGCATCCATGAGTGGCCACTAACAATTGAACGGGTTCTAAATATTTAAAATAAAGAACCTTAGCCCCTTCCAGACAATACTCCTCAAGGGAATGAAAAAACACCTGTAAGAGATCCTCGCGATTCCTGGTATTTTCATAAAGAGTGAGAAGATTAGAAATATCTTCCTCTTGAGAGAAAGAAGACCCATAGCTTTCTTGTTGTTTGTTATTTTCAGTATGGGAATCCTCGGTATCCTCGCCAGAATCAAATTGGTGAGAAGGATCAGAAGCAAACGGAACCGATAAAGGATTCTCTTCTTGAGAGGCTTCAGGCGCTTCAATGAATCCTTGCGCCAAAACAGAAGTTTCTTGAAGTTGAGTTTTCAATTGATCGATCCGACTCTTGAGGTCTTCCTGATCCTCAACTAATTTTTTATTCGCCAATTTCAATACGACGCGCTCCAAAGCATTCTCAACGGACCACTCCACCAACCCGACCAATTGGTCTTCAAGAGAAACATAGTCCAAAACTCCGTAATCGCGATAACTCCAATACTTATTACGAACTGAAGAAGGCCCTAGTAAAATAAAATGAGTTTGGCAGGCTAATTCCAAACACTCCGCTAAAAAATCATCCAAAGGTTCCTCAGCCACCGTCACATCAACAATGACCAAATGACTCGGACTTTGTTTAAAATCAATCAAGAACTGCTCTTTCTTGAGGGAATGGAACACACTGTGGCCTTTTTCCCGCAAATGCACTTTGATTTGCTGGTACTCTTCAGAAAAAGGAACTAGCAGGTGAAGATCAAACTGAGAGCGGTATTCGGTAAGATCCACTATAATTTCTCCTCAGGTCTTGGAATTTGAACTTTAAACTTAGAAAGAGTTTCTTCTTTTTTCTTAAGCTTCTTCGAAGAGGGCTTTGAGGGTGTCGGCGTATCAGTAACCACAGGTGTATTTGCTGTGGCCGAAGATTTTAAAATCTCCTGCATCACCTCTTGCGCGGCCAGCTCTCCCGGACTCAGAGCGCTATTGTCTTTAGAAACAGATTCCGCTTCTTCAGTAAACTCCAATCGGCCGAACTGAAAATCTCCATTAGAGTCCTCTTCATCAAAGAGATTGAGAGATTTAAAAACTTCATTTTCGGCCATAGGCATTTCGTCCGACAAAGATTTTTCTTTGAAAGACGAAACCGTAGAAGGTGCCATTGAAGAAGCCATTGATGTGGGCGCTTCTGTTTTTATCGTTTTTGGAATCAAGCAATGGGCAAGCGGTTGTACAATTTCTTGGCTTAAAGGCAATTGAATCATAACAGTCGTTCCATGACCTAATTTTGACTTCACTTGCAGTTGACCTAAATGCTGTCGCAGAATTCCACTCACGGCCGAAAGCCCTAACCCTGTATGATCAAAAGTAGAACGCGTGGTGAAAAACGGATCCAGAATTTTATTTAAATTTTCAGAGGCCATCCCCTCTCCGGAATCTTCAATCTCCAAGGTCATTGTATGATTCACTCTATTGGCTCGAATAAAGAGATTTTTTCTTAAACTGTTTTCCATTGCTTCTATCGCATTGGTGAATAGCGCAATCAGTGCTGTTTTAAAGTCGTCCACATCGCACTTCAAAGCTAAGTCGGCCGGAATTTCACGAATGATTTTAATGTGATTTCTTAAAACAGCACCTTCAACACTCCGTAGAGACGATTCGACAATCTCATGCAAAGGAACCGTCACGGAAGGCACATGACTTTGACCACTGAACTGCCCCACTCGATCCAGCATATCTTTTGCGCTTCGCACTTCTGTCTCAATGGATTGAAGAGCTCCACCTAAAGGATTCAAGCGAGCCATTTGCACATGACCCAAAACAGAAAGCAAAGGCGCTCTCAAGGCTCCAACAACTTTATCTAAAATAGTCATTGAAACCTGAGGTTCACGAATCTCCGGTTTAACCAAAGACGTTGTAAACAACAAAGGTGGTCTTGACGGAAGCGGCAACGTCTCGCGAACAGAAGCAGGAGATAGCGAGGGCATCGCTGTCTCCGTTGATGCGAAGGGAGGTGTTGCCATTGCCGCCGGCAATGGCATGGATGCTAACGAAGGAGAAACTCCCCCACCCGTAGCAGGAATGGCGATTGAAGAAGATCGAGACGATGTCGTCGCGGCAACTTGGTTTGGAGGAATAGAAACGAATTCATCGTCTTCTTTGGACAGCTCCTCAGAGGGATCTTTGAAAATAAGAGCATCATCGTCTACCCCTGTCGCCAAAGGCTCTTGATTCACCATTTCTTTTATCACACCCTGATGAAGTAATTCTTTTTTGTAAAGCTGGAGAAAGTACTGAGCTAGAGCTCCCATTAAAAGACAAAAAGCCATGAGAAAAAATAAAACTTGGCCATAAAAAGTCCAATCCGTCGCCAACCACAATTCTTTTCTCCATTGGCTGACCAAAGTGAGTTGACCTACAGGCAGCTTCACATAGAACGAGAAAATATCATGACCACGGACATCTTGTGTCACGACTGTTCCAAAGATATTTTTCTGTGTTCTTATTTGTTCATAAGTCCGATCTCCCTGCATGGAGTTACCGACATACTCAGAAACTGAATGAGCCAAGGTGAGCCCTGTCTGGGTTGTTAAAAAAGTATGAACTCCTTGCACCTTAAGTTTATCGATGTAATCTTGGAATAAAGCCTGAGCTCGGAGCCCAATTAAACGAACTTTATTCACCTGGCCGGAGCGACGATCCCGCACATTAGCCTGAATGCTGATTGCAGACCTCACATCTCCCTGCGGCGATTGCATAACAAAAAACTTCAATTCACTGTCATCTTTTTTGAACTCCCTGAGCTTTTGAATCCAAGGAGACGCCCACTCATCACCTGAGGCTGATTCCGCTCGACGAGGGGTCTGGATTTTCCAAAGAAATTCCGTCGTTTCGATATTTAAAGCCGCCACTCCTAAAAAAACTCCCAAGTTTTTTTGAGCTTCTTCAGCTTGCCCTGACTCCATCAAAGTCGCGACTTGAGCGATCTGACCTTTCATTTTTTCCAAGTCATTTTGAAGTAAATCTCCCATAAGGTCTAGCTGACTTCGAGAGCTTTCTGTTAAGAAATGCAATTCTAAAGACTTTTCCCTTTGAATAAAAACAGCGATGGCTAGTAAGCCAATGAACAAAATAGCGAGTGCAAAGACTCCCACAATCTTTTTTTTCATCCTTGAATCCCTCTTGCTAGTTATGCAAAGCATCAGTGCTCTGTGAGGTAACCTTTACTTAACGGCCCTCCCCTATAAAGAGGGGCCCTATCAATATTGTTCCTGACGAAAGGCTAAGAATCAAGTACATTGCCAGCTTTTTCAAACAAGAAATCAAGCCCCTTTATTTGAGGAGTTTTATTGAGTCGCTGCTGCGAAACTCTTTTTTAGTATGGAACCCGCCGGTATCACCCAAGAGGACTCTTCGAGAACTTGATCTTCACCTCAGCCAAGAGTAGGGTGATTTCTATGATGGAACACTATCGATCTGACTTTTTGGTCATTGGCTCTGGTTTAGCAGGATTATCCTTTGCTCTTCGAGCGGCCGAGCTAGGAACTGTTCACTTGCTCTGCAAGAACAAGCTCTCCCAAACAAATACTATGCTCGCACAAGGGGGTATTGCCTCTGTTTCTAGTTCTGAAGACTCTTTTGAAGATCACATCAATGACACTCTTGTGGCCGGAGCAGGGCTTTGCCGCAGAGACGTTGTTAAAAACTATGTTCAACAAGCTCCCGACCGCATTCAGGATCTGATTCGCTGGGGAGTCCCCTTTGATAAAGATATCACCCGTGAAGGGGGGCACCGTTTCCGCAGAATTTTTCATCACGAAGATCAAACAGGCCTAGCCATCCATCGCCAACTTTTAAAGCTCGCCCTTCAGCATCCTAACATTAAAATTTTTGAACATCATTTTGCAATCGATCTGGTCCTCAATAAAAAAATATGGCCCTATCAAATGGGTTCACCCTACTGCCTGGGAGCTTACACTCTCTCCACCGACACTCAAAAAGTGGTCAGTTTTTTAAGCCCCCATACATTTCTGGCAACGGGAGGGGCCGGTAAAGCTTATTTATATACTTCGAATTGGAGTGGCGCCACAGGGGATGGGATTGCAATGGCCTACCGTGCTGGAGCCCGTATTGCCAATATGGAATTCATGCAATTTCACCCGACGTGTCTGTACCATCCCGAAGCTCGAAATTTTCTTCTCACCGAAGCTCTTCGTGGAGAAGGAGCTGAGCTTATCAATAATAAAGGCGAAGCTTTCATGAAACTCCAGCATCCTCTGGGAAGTCTCGCTCCCCGAGATATTGTGGCCAGGGGTATTGATGCTGAAATTAAAAAAACAGGAGCTGAATGTGTTTATCTGGATATGCGCTCTCAATCGAGAGAATACCTGCAAACTCGCTTTCCTCTGATCTTCCAAAAGTGCTTAGAATATGGATGGGATATGAGCCAAACACCGATTCCCGTTGTTCCTGCCGCTCATTATCTCTGCGGTGGAGTTCTTACGGATGAAAACGGTCAAACCGATATCCGCGGGTTGTGGGCTCTGGGTGAAACAGCTTGCACTGGTTTTCAAGGAGCTAATCGCCTTGCCAGCAACTCTCTGTTGGAATGCATGACCACATCTTATAATGCCTTCATGTCTATCAAAAATAACCAAGATTCCAAAAAACCTCCTTTGCCAAACCATTGCCAACTTGAAGATCTGATTGTCCCGGATTGGATTCAACCTAGCGAAACAAATGCTGATGAACTTGTGGTTATTTCACATATGTGGGATGAAATTCGCCGCCTCATGTGGAACTACGTTGGTATCCAAAGATCCACCAAACGCCTTGAACGAGCGCACCACCGATTAAAAAATATTCTGAGTGAAGTAAAAGAATATTATTCTGGCCTACAGTTAAGCTCCGACATTCTCGAACTGAGGAATATTGCCATTGTTGCAGATCTAACAGTTCGCTGTGCTCTTAGCCGAAAAGAATCTCGAGGAATCCACTTTACAATTGATTATCCACCTTGCCCACTTTTATCCTCTCCACTTCCTTCAATGTCAGCACCAACAACAACTTCAGCATCAACACCATCCTCATCGTTAGCCTCTGTCACTCTACACAATGAGCATTTAAAATCTTTCAAAGAACCTCAAGATTCTATTATTCATCCCGTCACGCCTTATTGATCTCAGTTGTAACCAACACGACTTCTTTTAATAAACGGTTTAAACTCATTCAAATCACTGTTCACCCTGACACATCCTTTACATTTTATACCCGAGACATCGTTTGCACTTTTCTACTCAAGAAGGAAAAGCATTCTCAAGAATAAGCAAAATCAAACCTAATGCACAGAATTAGAATTCCTAATCCATAATTCTAATTTGCAAAAATAAACTGTTGAAGATACAAGCAATAAAATCAATGGACTGAAAGGCCGAAAAAACGAATCCCTCAACTCAAAAGTCCATAGAAAATTCCAATAAACTGATTTTTAATACAACTCGATAAAACATAAAGGAGAACTTTTCTTATGACTGCAAACTCAAAACAACTCAAATCACATCTTGCCTTCTTGCTTCTTGCCTTTATTTTTTTTGCTCACAGTATAGCAGTCCCTTCTTTGGCTCTAGCAACAACACCAGTTCCTCATTTAGACCTTGAATTAACAGGAGCGGAATACCGCATCCTCTTAGAACAGCAAACATACAATCTTCCCTCTATTTTGCATCATGATCGCTCCCTCTTTGATGATATTTTTGCAACCGGAAAAAGAAACCTCGATTGGCTGCAAGTGCTCAATCAACATCGTTCTGTTCCCATTTCTCTCACTGCTGCAGAAACACAATTAGGTTATCCCATCGATCAACCTAAGATTTATAACCCCCAAATTATTCGAGAAACCTATCAACAACTGCAAGCGGATATGCCAGTAGAACTCAAAGCGATTCTTTTCAGTCGTGACCCACTTCCATCGACATTGCCTGTTTCAGAAGAAGACTATTTGGTCTGGGGGCTTAAAGTTGATAGAACCTATCAAATTGCCGCTCGCTGGAAAACCATGGAGCCCTATATCGATCAATTAAAGTATAATAGCTTTGATGATATTCGAGGTTATTACTTTCTCTCCAATTCTCCCGGATTCCCAGACAAACTGAATCATTGGGAAGCCCTCTCTCAAGACGAGCAAGTCCAGGCGAAACAATGGCTTATCCAAATGTGTACTAATAAATTCAGAAATCGCGCGAACTGTATAAAACGAATTGAACGCGTTATTACCAGCAATAAAGCCTTGGATTTTTTTAATGATCACAAATCCTCCAGCCAGGCCGTCATTAATAGCATGATGGATATTCCCTCTCATGGAACCTTTAACCGCACTCGCTGGGCCGATCAAAATCACTTCCATGTTCCATTCGTAGATCCTGCGAATGAATCCATGAAACACTTTTTAACTTCTAACATTGAAACGGAATGGAAGTTTTTACCCTTCTCTCTTCATATTGATTTCGTGCCTCAAAATCAATATGGAGTAAAAGTGATCTGGGAGCCAGGGATCACACCTCATGTTCCTCGCTTAGGTGACAACAGAATTTACATGGATGCCAATGCGCCCATTACAGAATATGATGTGCAGTGGACGATTCGGCATGAGTTCGGACATGTTTTAGGTTTTCCAGATTGTTACATTGAGTTCTATGATGTGGATCTACAAGCCATCGTTGGTTACCAAATCGATATTGAAGATTTAATGTGTTCTCGTCGCGGACACTTGAAAGAACGACACGTGAAAGAGCTGAAAAGGATTTATCGTTAATAATGAAAACAAAAGAGTTTGCAAATAAAACCATTTTTATCTCAGGAGCCGGAAGCGGTATTGGTGCTGCCACGGCTCTTCTGTTTGCCAAAGAAGGCGCTCGCTTGATTTTAGTGGGTCGCAGAAAAGAAAAACTTGAGGCCATTGCCGCTCAAGCCGCTTCTGAATATGGCACTATAACCTCCATTCACAGTTTGGATCTCAACGATACAAAGTCTCTACGCCAGCTTATTTCCAACCTCCCTCATCTGGATGTGGCGATCAACAACGCCGGCATCGAAGGAGCTGTTGGAGATATCACTCAGCTGACCGCTGAAGACTATGATCTTCTTATGAATACCAATGTCAAAGGTCTTTGGATTTCCATGCAAGAACAAATCCGCTGGATGCGAAGTCATCAAAAATCTGGAAATATTATCAATATCTCTTCGATTGCAGGCATTCGCGCCTTTCCGGAATCAAGTCTTTACGTAGCTAGTAAACACGCTGTGATTGGGATGAGCCAAGCCGTAGCTCTTGAACAAATTAGTCATGGCATCCGTATCAATATTGTCTCTCCTGGAACTGTAGATACGCCTATGCTATCACGTCTTTTTGCAAACAGCTTGGAGGCTCTCGCCAACTCCCAACCAGCCAAAAGACTGGCTCGTCCCCAAGAAGTGGCTGAAGCCATTCTTTGGCTTGCTTCTGATAAATCCAGTTTTATGGTGGGCCACAACTTAGTGATCGATGGAGGAAAATCAATTTAAGCCTATGTCTTTACACTCTCCCAATACACCTTCAAAAAAGAAATTTCATATTCTCTTTGTTTGCCTGGGAAACATTTGCCGCTCTCCCACAGGCGAAGCGGTACTAAAAAAAATCGCCCTAGAAAATAATCTGACTGATTATTTTCATATTGAGAGCGCAGGCACTGGCAATTATCATATTGGAGAAAGACCAGACCCACGCACACGTCGGCATGGCGAAAAAAGAGGTTTGCAGTTTGAAAGCCTGGCCCAGCAATTTAATCCTGATCTTCACTTTCATCTTTTTGATTATATTTTATGTATGGATCACAACAACCTGCAACAAGTCCAAAAACTCGATTCCCAACAAAAATACCACGCTAAAGTGATCCCGATCATGAGTTTTGCTCCCGAATCGGGATATCAAATTGTTCCTGATCCCTACACCGGTGGCCCACAAGACTTTGAACTGGTGATTGATTTACTAGAAACCGCCTGCCTTCAGTTTTTCCAACAAATCAAAATGCAGATTTAAAGTCTGGACTTATCAGTCTGGTATAATCACCGATGAGGTGGAGGTCATCTTTGGAGGCCTCTATGAACGAGTTAATAAATCTTTTACTCATTGACGATAATCAAGAGTTTCTTGAGAGCCTTGATGATCTTTTTAGAGACCATAACTATACGATTCGCTCTGTCGGTTCCGTCAAAGAGGCCGAAAAAGTTCTTGCTAAAAGTGAAGTGGACGCCATTATTTCCGACTACAACCTTATTGATGCCACAGGCATTGAATTACTCGCTAAAATCAGAAGAGAAGGAAAAAACATTCCTTTCATCTTGATTTCTGGAAACGTAACCACCGAACTTGTTTTCGCTGGATTAAGACTGGGTGCTTTTGAGATTCTAGATAAGCCCCTCGATTTCGAAACTTTAGAACAAACCGTTCTTCATGCTATCAATAGTGGCATTCAACAAAGAACTTTATTAGAAAAGATCAAAACCAAAGCCTCTCCTGAAGACTCCAAAATGATGTTACATCTTTTAAAAACACCAACAATGTTACGTTTTGCGAACTATGATCGAATCCGCCTTTCGCAACATTCTTCCGATGAAAAGGCTGGATAAAGACTGCTTATTGAAGCTCACTCCAGGTTCTCACGTCAATGTCCGAATATGGGACTCTCCGGACATTCAATCTCCTTAAAATCTTTTTGAACTCAGCACCACACTTGCATAAGGGATCCACGCATAAGGAGGGTCTTTTATGACTGTAAAAAAAGTAATACTATTAATGTCTCTACTGATCGCAAACCAAGGATTTACCTATCCCCTCATTGATCGGGCCACGAAAACGGGAGAACTCAAACTCCAAGTGTTTCCAGATCACCTAGTGGGAGGTTTATATTGGTACGTCCCCACGTCCATTGAACCCATCATCGAAAATGGACATCCCATGTCGGAGCTTTATCAAAGCCAAGATGAACTGGTGTTTATGTTTCGTGGACAAGCATCCGTCGATGAAGCAACCTTGTCAAAATTAGCACAAAATCTCAGCGTTCCACGCTCAAACTTAAAACCTATTTTTTATGAATCCAATCGAATTTCAGCTTGTGCCCTGGATCTGTTTGACGAAAAAGACGTCAAATGGATGGCTCCAAAACAAATGGGAAACTACATGGAAATTCTTCCTTTCGGATTGAGAACCCGAAACAAAGACCTTATTCCTTTATTGTCCAATTATTTCCAAGGAAAAGGCTTAGCTTGCATTTATGAGTATGAATTCAGTGGCACCTATACGGCTTACAAGCTCAATGTTCAATTGGATCTCAATCGAATTTATACGCGCTTTCAAAGTCATGCTCGCGCTGAAGGATTTTGGTGGGAAGCCGATATTAAAGTTTTTCTGGAAAAATTAAGACGAGAAGGATATATCAGCATTCATAAATACGAGGATTCCCACGCTCCCCAAACACCCCTCGATGATCAAGTAAAAGCTGCCTTTGATGATCTTCTTCAAAAAGTCATCACGATGATTTTTACTCCCGCTCTCAAAATTCAAGATGGTGAAATGGCCGGCAGAGGACGACCTTGGTCTCTCAGAGCTGATTACCGCAAACAAGAAGAATACAATCGCTTCCATTTGGTTTTAGAATCACAAACCGTTCAAAGAAAAACATCCACAATTGGTGTTCGACTCGGTCTCCAGTAACCAACTTAAGATTCAAATCGAAAAAATGACCAAAAAACCAACTCATAAAAGGAAAATAAAAATGATACATAAACTAGAAAAATTTATTTATTTTTTAACGTGTTTCACGGTGATGATTCCATCTTATGGATTTGCGAACCCACCTCTGAAGGTGGATCAGATAGAATCCCTAGGAAGGCTTACATATTTTAAAAATCAAGCTGAGTTTAGTTACTACCTTCCCTCCGCTTTTCATAATGATATGGAATGCCATCCTCAAGGGAATCAAAAATACCGTTGTATCCTCAGAATTTACAACGAGTTAAACGCCCAGGAGCTTGATCAACTGCGAAATGCGGGGCCTTCTAACGCCCTCAGCGATCTTAGTTATAAAATCGTCAATGGTATTAACGAAAGCCTGGATCTCAAATCTGAAATTATAGAGAAATCCTCAGAAAAATCCATCTTTACCAAAACATTGCGTCTTTCAGAAGCGCCTTATGTTCTTTCCAGTTTTCTCTTAGAGAAAAGAAAACTGGAATCTTTCATGGACGCTTATCGAAATACAAGTCTTGGACAGTTTAAAGTCAAAGTGGATTTAAACTCCTCTGAAACCAGTTTTTATTTATCCATCAAGAATGCAAGGACACTCAAAAATAAGCTTCTTTCATTGGAGAGAAAACGCATCAAAGCAAACAGTTTAAATACGATCATCGAAAACATGGTTACAGAACTCGATGTGGAGGCTAAAGGGTTCCGCGATCCACGCCCTCTGCTTCAAGAGATTATAAAAGTGAAATACTTCCAAGCGGTGAGCACCTTCGGTGAGTCAAGATACCAGCTTCGTCAAAATCTTGCTCATCAAATAAAGAGTGAAACGGAAACTCTTTTGGATGACACCACAGAGAATAACCCATTCACTTGCGAAGTTACTTTAGAGATCCATGAAAACGCTCAACCAACCACTCAATGTCAAAGAAAGGACGAAACAGAAAATGAAGACATATAAATACATCAGCATTTTGATTTTAATTTTATCCGGATGTCAAAACCCAGCCAAAGGATTACGTAAGGATCCCGGTCATGAAAAAACTTCTGTGACCGAAAACAAAGAGGCTGTAACTCACAACTCTGACATTAAAATTTGCACCATTCCAGAGGAGGAGTCTCTTTGCTCTCTTTCGGATAAGACCAAAAGAAAGTTAGCACAGCTGTCTCAGTCGGGAATTATGACGGAATCCGTTTTAGACCTTCATGAAGTTCAAAAAGAATATCAGCTGAATCCGCAAAAGCTTGATTGTCTTAAAACTAACTACTGTAAAGGAAACTAAACTATGAAAATGATTTTTTTTGTTTTTTTTATGATGAGCCATCTCGCAATGGCTCAAGTCAATCTGGATCGAGCCTATCTAGGAGCAACCGGAAACACCTTATTTCATGATCTAAATGATGCTAATGCCATTTGGGTCATTCCTAAATATTTAGAAGCCACATCCAGCGATGAAGTGATCAAAGTGGGATCCGCCTGGCACGTTCGTTACACTGTCGGCCTCCCTCAGAAAACACTCACCGATCTTGTTGTTCCTGAGAACAGTCCTTTGGTGTTCAGAGCCTTCCGCGCCACAGAGGTCAAATTAGAGCAAATGACTGATATTGATCCAAAGTTAAAGCCACAAATTATTCCATTGGGTGATATCGGCATGTTTGGAGAAAAAATTCCTTACAGTCTCTCATTGCAAGCCAAGCACTATCCTAATACCGCGCAGTACACAGCACGGCATCTCTTTAATGGCCAACGATCTTATCTGTTAGGAAGAATATTTTATTATTTTTCGGCTGTTCGTTCTGGACAATTGTTTCAAGCTCAAAGCGTCGTCGCTATTTTAGCTCCGAGAACACAAGTGCCAAAGCCCACAGCACCCAAGAAAAAAAAATCAACCACTCTGGCTCGTGGTGCTGATTTAACAGTTCCCTTAACAGAGTACGAACAATCCGAAGCAATGACACTCATGATGAGTTCGGTTGAAAGCATCAATAAAGCTCTGATGCAATATCAATCTGAAAATACGGATTCTTCATCCTTAGAAAAATACAATCCCCGCATTCTGTTCCACAGCCAAAGTCAGTGTTGGGATCAGGGACTTGAAAATGTCATTTGCTTAAAAGATATTTAAAGACTCTCTGCAGATATAATTTTATCGCGAGAAAAAATGAGCATCCCCCGCAGTTCTTGTCCAAAGGATAAGTCTTCCTTTTGCGGGGGAAACTCCTGAGATGGTGGCTTCGCTCTCTGTTGACAAACCCAATAATTGCGTCATAATCAAATTTAATAGAAAGCGAAAATACCTGATTATGTCCAATCCATCTAAAAAAGAAAAAAAAATCAATCGTCTTCTCTGGCTTGATCTAGAAATGACCGGTCTCGATGTTAATAAAGAAGTTATTATTGAATGTGCCGCTATTGTTACAGACCTTAATCTTCATCCCATAGAAAAGTATGAGCAAGTTGTACAGCAATCCTCGACTTACCTTAATAATATGGATGATTGGAATAAAAAACATCACGGAGACTCTGGCTTAACCGCTAAGGTGCCCTTTGGTAAAGCCTCTCATCTTGTCGAAGAAGATTTATTACGCCTCATTGATCGGCATTGGATTCAAGAAGAAGATCGACGAGCCGTTATCTGTGGCAATTCAATTGCCCAGGATCGACTCTTCATTACGAAATACTGGCCTAGCCTTGAAAAAAAATTGCACTATCGCATGATGGATGTCAGCAGCTGGAAGTTGATGTTTTTCCAAAAATTCAATGTTAAATTTGAAAAATCAGAAAAACATCGTGCCCTTGATGATATTTTGGAGAGCATTAACGAACTCAAACACTATCTCCAATTCATTAAAAACTAAAATGATATAAATCAGGTTTGATCCGTTCCTTCTCAACCTGCTCAGTGAGATTTCAAAACATTAATGATTTCTCTCTGTACAAATCTATTTCCCAATCCCCACTGCCTGTAATTATCCACCCTGGATTCCTCTTCAGATACGAAACCAACACACGACACCTCTTGGCGTCGAGTCTTTGACCAACAACCTTCCATTTGTTTTTGCATGACTCGGTCAGAGCGAACCCATCGAGCCAGCTCCTCTTGTTGAGTCATAAAATCTTTTTTAACAATATCAATTTCCTCAGGGCTCATTTTATTAATCATTTTTTCTTGCAACTGCCCATCGTTTTGTTTCACCTTCGCGGGAGACATTCCCATACTCCACAATCGCCCGGCCACATCAGGAGATAACATGGCATTTTTCATTGCTAAATAATCCTCACCAATCCTAATAATTTTCTGTGTAAAGCTGCTGATATCAACGGTTTTACCCGCACTTTTGATATACGCTTTAACTGTTTTTTCAAATTCTCCCAACTTAGACGTGGGTACCACAATAGTCGCCGTCGCTTCGTTCTTTAATAAATCATAATTAGATTTATATTGGCCGGGATTACTTTTATAAATTTCTTTCCATTCATTCACAAGGACTCCTCTAATAAACTGAGCCAAGTCTTCGGAGGCCTGAGAATCAACACCTTGTTTTGTCAGGCCCTTAATTTGATTAGACCACTTCAACTCCAAGCTTTGATCAAAACAAACACCGCTGATACAAATAGAAATGATTTGCTTTCCAAGCTGAGAAGAAGGATCAATCTTACCGATATCTTTAAAAACAATGTTTTTTACCTGAGACAAACCTTTGACTTCCACTTTCTCTTTCGCCTCAAGAGAGCCTTTCAAAACAACTTCTAAAGAACCACCTTTTCGACCAATATTTGTTAAACTTAAAATGTGAAGGCTTACAGGCTGACCAATCACAAACTCTTCTTTATTCTCGCTGTCTAAAAATTTTGCTTCAATACCTTCAATGACAGAATTGTTATCGAGATATCTGACTCTTTCTTTAAAAGCTTTGTCATAAGCAACGGTGTAAGCTGTTGCAAATGCTTTTTGAGCTGCACTTTGAGCTGATTGAGCATATCCCTCATTGTATCCTTTATTATAAGCGACATTCGATAATGCCACTTGTGCAGCCTGATACCCTGCACTTCTCGCGCGGGAGTTGCTCTCTTGTATTTCTTTTGCAATCTTTTCTTTAATAACATCACTGTAAACTCGAGTAAAAATATCCACATAAGTTTGTCTTGCGCTCGCTGCATTTTCGTATTCTGCATCCGTCAATTTATGATAGTAAGCAGCCTGTTCTTTGTATTCAGATTTACTTTCAAAATCACTAAAAGCAAAAAGAGTTTTCCAAAAAACATCGCCAACGTAATGATCCAAATTAAGATTTCTTTCGAAGACCAGCTGCTTTAAAGATCCATAGCTTTGAAGAGGGGATTGATTAATTTCTCCTATTAAAAAATCTTTGAACTCAGTGTTTTTTCCTGCAGAATAAGAACCAATGTTATAAGCAGGTACAGTTGCATCCATAGACGCTTTCCACTGAGGGCTCATTCCATTCTGATTTTCTCTAAGAATATTGCGATACTGTTGAGTGACTTGAGTCGTCCCCATATTCACGCCCGTGCTTGTGCCATCATTTCGCCCCTGAGCATCACCAATGAGAGCTCCTTCTCGACGCCCAATAGAAGAACCCTCTTCATAAGATGGGAGCTGCTGTGGGCGTCCTCCCCATTGACTCTCAGCTTGTCGAAGCCCCATCGCATAATTGTAAGCATAATTAGCAAGCCCACCATCATATCGAGCAGCAACTTGGTTGGCATAAAAACGCCCTTTATTTTCGGCCTCCCGCCTCACCTTATCCAAATCAACAACCTGTTTTTTAAGGAGAACAGATGTGCATTTTTCTTTTGCGAACTCCTGGCCACTTCTGCCGCTATCCGTGGCATAAATTCGAAGGTGATCACAAACAATATTTTTCAATTCTAAATTTAAACATCCACTGCTATCCGCTCGAAAGTTTTCGGCCACTCGCTCTTCTCGCCCGTCTTTAGTTGCTTTAATGCTTAAGGTTGCATTTGAAAAATGACTGTTACAAAGATGATTTATCCTCACGGTTTTTTCTTTCACATCATAGTGAAGGCCATGCGCATAAGCGGCAGGTCCTGCGTGAGTGTGAGCCGCATAAGTGAGCCACGGAGTGATAGATAATAGACACGCCGATAAAAGCTGAGTTTTTTTTGTGCTCATGGAAACCTCCAAAAACGCCTTTTAATGAAAAAGCGAAACCTAGATCTTTTAAAGATGTATCAAATTAAACTAATTTTATTTAAAACAAAAGTGTTATTTTCTTGTCGCTAAAGTCAAAAAATGTCACTCAAAACGATTCAAAATACCTTCCTGAAACAAAACAATGGGTTAAATCAAAGCTAAAAAACCCATGGATACTCCAAATTGATCTTTAAAAGAGATCAAAAATAAATCTCTGGTCGAGCTTGAAGTTAAAAAAACAATTATCATTGACTCTCAAAGCAATTCATTTGAAGAATAGAACTTATCTATGGCATCCCCAACATTTCCTAAAAATATTTCCCAGTCCTTTGGCCATCTTTTTTCGTCCAATCTTTTTCTTTTTTTTACTTGTGCTGGAATTTGGGGTTCCACTTGGATTGTCATCAAATACCAGTTGATTGGACCAGATCCTGTCGTGAGCGTGTTATATCGATTTGTCATTTCCACAACTCTGATGTTTTTATTTACCTACTTTATGCAGCAAAGACTTCGTTATCCCATTCGTTACCATTGGGTTTTTCTGTTTCAAGGAACCTGCAATTTTTCAATTAATTACATTTTCACTTATTGGGCCGAGCAGCACGCCCCATCAGCCCTCGTAGCAACCACGTTCACCTTGCTTGTCGCCTATAATATCATTGGCATGAAGGTTTTTTATAAAAAGAAAATACAACCCATGGTTTATCTCGGTGCTTTTTTGGGAATTATTGGAGTCATTTTTATTTTCAGCAATGAACTCAGCCATTTCAAAAACCGCTCTTCAAACATCATGGGCCTCGCTTTTGGACTCATAGCCACTTTTTTCGCATCTTCCGGAAATATTCTTGCTTATAAAAACCATTTAAATAAGGTGCCTGTCTCTGCTGCTACGTTCTGGGGCATGTTTTACGGAACCCTTGTCACTCTTTTTCTCGCTCTCGTTCAGAATAGAGAATTTACGTTTCATTTTCCACCCACTTATTGGCTTTCCTTATTGTATCTCTCGATTTTCGGAACAGTAATTGCATTTGGGGCATATTTCACTCTAGTGGGACGCATCGGAGCGGAAAGAGCCGGCTATACCAGTATTTTATCCCCTGTCATCGCTGTCATTCTATCCATGTTGCTCGAAAACCTACAACTCACAAGCTATCTCGTGATAGGTCTTCTATTCTGTCTTTTTGGAAACTTTATCACTCTTCGCTCTAAAAACAACCCCTCTTCCTCCTCGTAAATCATCACAATAATCAGTTGTCTGAAGACTACGGATTATGAAAGAATGATCTTATGATTCAAAAACTTAAACCTTTTTCTCCTCCACCTTTAGATTTAAATATCGAAACCGAAGTTCGTTTTTTTTCAAAAAATCAAAAACCTTATTTTACCCTTTCTTTTAAACTCTCGGGAGAACTCCATGAAATTGATTTATTGGATCAACCCTTTACGAAACAAAAAAAATCCCATGAGCTGTGGAAAAACACTTGTTTCGAATGGTTTCTCAAACCCCACTCTGGAACCACTTATTGGGAATTCAATGCTTCCCCCATGGGTGAATGGAATTTTTACGAATTAGAAGACTACCGCAAAAACCTGAAAGAATCATCGCTTCTCCCAGAACCTAAGATAAACGCTGGATTCATCCCTCAAAGCAAAACTCACATGGACCATTACAGCTATACTCTAGAATGCTCCTTAGAGTCTTATCATCCACAACTGATTGCTGGCCAAGAAACACTTCATATGGCCATTACCAGCGTCATCAAATGGAAGTCAGGTTCTATTTCTTACTATTCACTTCAACATCCCAAAGAGAAACCCGATTTTCATTCAAAAAAAGGATTTGTAATTCCGATCTCCTACCCTGTTTCTTTCAAAAAAAGTGAGTAAGGACTGTATCAATGAAAGAGACAACAGAAGGAATGAATTTCTAAACTTATGAGGTAACATAAAATGTTTCAATTAGGCATTGACCGCATTTTAACAGAAAAAGCTCTTCAAGCTGAACTTCAAAATAAAAAATTATCTCTTGTGGCTCATCCTGCTTCAGTCACAAGCCAGCTTCAACATTCATTGAATGCATTAATGGAGTTGCGACTTAATTTGGTTTCTGCTTATGGCCCCCAACACGGGATGAGGGGAGAAAAACAGGACAATATGATTGAAAGTGATGACTACCTAGATCCGGAGTTCAAAATTCCCGTCTATAGTCTTTATGGTACGGATCGCCGTCCCACCTTACAAAGCATCAAAGACTTTGAAATTTGTTTGTTTGATCTCCAAGATGTGGGAACGCGAATCTACACCTTTCTGACCACCCTGCGCTACATGATGGAGGCATGCGATCAAGAAAAAAAATCCCTCTGGATTTTGGATCGCCCCAATCCCGCAGGACGACCCATCGAAGGCCTATTTTTGCGTGAAGGATGGGAATCCTTTGTGGGTGCAGGCCCATTCCCTATGCGCCACGGACTCACCCTTGGAGAATGTGCCCTCTGGTTCAAACATTTTTTAAAACTAAACCATTTGGATCTCAAAATTATTTCCATGAAAAATTATCATCCTGATCGTACCCCTTTTTATGGATGGCCTTCAGAGCTTTCATGGGTCAATCCCTCACCTAACGCTGCCAATCCATGGATGGCAAAAACCTTTCCTGGCACCGTCATGCTTGAGGGGACTCATCTCTCAGAGGGTCGCGGGACCACCCGTCCCCTCGAACTGCTAGGAGCTCCAGATCTTGATATTGATAAGATTATCAAACGAATGCAGACGTTAGCTCCTCAATGGCTAAAAGGAGCTTTATTAAGACCTTGTTACTTTGAACCCACTTTCCATAAGCATCAAAAAAAGCTTTGTAAAGGGTTTCAAATCCATGTTGATCATCCTTCTTACCAACATTCTCATTTTAAGCCCTACCGTCTTATCGCTCTTTTTTTTAAAGCCTTACGCACGGAACACAAAGACTATGATCTCTGGAGAAACTTTGATTATGAATACGAAAAAGAACGCTTAGCCATTGATTTAATCAATGGTAGCCCCATTCTACGCGAATGGGTTGATGATCCCTCTAGCACAATTAGTGATTTCGAAATTCTTAATCAAAAAGATGAGCTTCATTGGGCGAAAGAAACACAAGAGGTGCTATTGTATTGATGGATATTCTCCCCTGCAGTTCACTCTTTTTTCTTCAGAAAATCCCTGAGCCATGAATTCTTTTGTATCTAAATCAAAACGGAGTTGTCCATTGCGACAACTGGATTCCAAAATTGCTGCTGCATCCTTCAAATTTGTTACGAGAGCTTGGAAATCTTTAGGTTGCAGATCAAAAGACTGATGGAAATAATGATAAAGCTCATCTTTTCTTCTGAAATCGTCAGCCAATCTTTGCAATTTTAAATAAAATTCGGCATTGATATGCTTAATCCCTTCTAAAATCTGAAACTTTTTAGTGGGGTTCCCATAACGTCCCAACCCTCCGGCATCATTATCTCCCAGAATAGTTCTTTGAATCAAAGTGGGGTTAAAGGCTGCGATAGATTCTGGCGGCTTCAACGATTTCAAAGGTTGCGCTTGAAGAGACGTCATTTTTTCTCGAGACAATTCTCTATATCCTTTATCAACGCTCTTGAATTGAACTTCCCCCTCTTTCACATACGCCCAAGCCCAAACATAATCCGTATTCCCAATTCGATCTTGTTGAGAATAAATATAATCCAAAACAGCGATCTCGGACCAATCTTGCATCCAACTGACCATTTGCTGACGGCTCGGGGTGCTTCCTATTTCTTTGCGAATCAAAGAACTTCTCGCAATAGCTTCCGTTCCCTTTTGAATAGCCTCCTCAAGACCCACATCAGCCATTAAAGCCACGATGGGTGGGGCTTTCTTAAGATCCTCATACTGTCTTTTCCACCCTGATTCTCGAGTTCCATAAAAATAACTTCCATAACGTTCCCCTCGAGCTCGAAGTAAAACACCATAGATCTGAGAATAATCTTCGGTAAATAATAATTTTCTTTCATTATAGACGGCTGGATTTTCTTCTGCTTTTTTCAACCAATCCCAACCCGCGGCATTCATTCCGGTCCCTCGGGCCTTCTTCGTGACAAGCTCCAAATGCTCAATTTTATCCATGGTTCTATAAACAGAAACTGGAACATAAAAATGTGTCTGAAAGTAACGGGAAAGATGATAGTACAGCAATGAGGAGATGGAATGGGTCGCGCTGGTATTTCCTTGATTCATGGTTTGTTTATAAGTTGCGAGTCTTTTCGCCTTGTCATCCACAGTTTTGCAACTTTTCATCGCCTCACTTCGATTGATGTTTAACCCCTCAAGAGAATAAACATACGTTCCCGGACTCGTACTTTTAACCTTCGGGCAAAGAGCGACTTGCTGTGAATAAAAATCAATATCACACAGTGCTGCCTCCTTCTTTAAATCACTCTCCGTATAGAGAGCATACGGCATTCGATTTAAAGCAACACACTCTTCTCGAGTTCCCTGGGATGACATCTTATAATTGATTTGACCTTCTACGGCAGAAGCATCAATACCGAATTGTAAAAAAAACAGTGATCCGCTACCGATAATCATTTTTGATATTACCTTATTCATATTCATACCGTTCATAGGACTCTCCCTCTTCAAAAAGCATGGTTGAAAACGATCTCAATAAAAATTCTTTTTATCCTATGTATGCAAACGCATGCCAACGTCATTAACCTTTCCAATTGAAAACAATTTTGACACTTTTAACGAGAGATATTGAAAATATCCTAGAAAAAACAAAACATTAATGGCTTTAGTCAAAAAATGACGAAACAAACAAATTTTGAGATATTTTGAAAAACATATGGATCAATAACAAAACTCTCTCCCTGTAGAATTTTCACACTTTTATTTGTTACTGCTTGTTCTTTTAAAAAAAACAAAAATAAAGGTATTTTCCATTATCGTTAAAAAATTAACTCGTAACCAATTTATATAGATATGGAGAATTTTATGAAAAAAACAAATCGATCCTTTGCGGCCATCCTAGCTCTAATAACTGCCATGAGCCATTCACCATCCCACGCGGGCTTCTTCTCTCGGTCCTCAAAAGAAAATAATGAGCAAACAGAACAGATGAAGCAAACATCAATGGCCTCTGCTCCAGAAAGTAAAGAGCTCTTGCAAAACCTTGTCAACACCGTCTCTGATAATTTTACAAAATTAAATACGTTGATGATCCAAGGACAATATCAAGCCGCCATGACATTAGCCAAACAAAGTCTTGATGAAGCTAGAATCAAAACTGGCCTAGATCCAAAATCTAATAGAAAAGAAATTATCGCAGTTCCTGCTGGAACCTTAGTCCCTGAATATGATCGTATGGGTAAAAATCTAAATGCATTTTCCATTTCAACACAAAATGAAATCATAAAATCAATTGAAACACATAAAGCTGGATACTTTTTAGATCTTTTAAATCTTCTAAAAAGAACAAACCTTGTTTATATTCAAGCCTTTCAACAAGTCACCAAAAAAAGCTCTGTAGGGCTTTTAAAGCAAGATATAGAAAAAATTAAAAATGATATTAATGCCGTTCGCGCTGTTCCGCTCTATCTACAAGATCCAAAAGTAAAAAATCTTTTATTAATTTTTGACTACGAAGTTGCAAATTCAGATCAAAACTATATGTTTAATCGTGAGCTAAAAATCTACCTCCTTTCTCAAGGAAAAGACCTTGGTTATAGCGGAGAACCTCTGGAACAAGTAATCGACGCAGAATTTAATGAATATATCAAATTAAAAATAAAAAATTTCATCAATTCAGAAAAAAGTGTAACTACGTCTCAAGAAAAAACCACATCTAAAAATCCCTTTGAAAATGAAAGCTTTAAAGCATGCTTCAAATTCAATTGGAATGGCTTAAACAAAACAAAAAGCGATACCCAGAATTATTGCATCCAACAATACCAGAGGATTAATTATACCAATCCCACATTCAACTCTTGCTTCGATAATGCATGGAATGGATTGCATAAAGACCGCCACCGTACAGCACAGAGTTGTGAAAAGTTTGCTCAATACTAAAAATTAATTCGTAACCAATTTATATGGAGAACCTTATGAAAAAATCAATATTAACAATAATTATGTTACTGACAGTATCTCAAATGGCCTTTTCTAAATCTCAAATCAATGACCTCATTCCATCGA
>CAUJGP010000031.1 GCA_963170155.1 Bdellovibrionota bacterium
GATGTTAAACAAAAATAGTAGCACTAAGCTAGATCAACCAGGAAGTTATCCACAGATACTCGGTAAAAATAAATAAATCCTGTGGACAGCTCAAGAAAATGAACTGATTTTCAAATTAAATCTCCGAACTGACTCTAATTAGTCGCAATAAATTATGCTTCCAAATCGGTATTTTATTGAGTCGCTATCATAAATTGAACTTTTACAATGTTGCGCTAAATAAAGATGAAATACTCACAGCTCAAATCAAACAACCGTTTTTTAAACAGATGTGAGATTTGAGCAAATTAATAGCGTGTATTTCAATTGAGTGGTATGGGCTGGCTATTGAGCCAAACCTATCGACAGGCTTTCTTGAACAATCCAATCAATAAGAAGAGAATCAGGGGCGAGCATTTTATGAGATATCGTATACTCAAGCCCTTGAAGTCGTTCTTTAAGACCCTTTTCAATTCCACCAGGAGCTAGTAAGACAGGCACAATCAAAGCTTTTCGATTATCTTCTAATGCCTTTTTAACAAGATCTTGAAGTTCCTTCGTTTTTCTATTTCGAATTTCATCAGGAGCATCATCTCTTAACGTAAGGACATCGATTTTGTGAAAAGATCCCTTAATTTTACTTGCATGAGTTGATAGATCCTGGATCCATAAAGCATCATCCTCATCTCCATTGGGGCCATGAGCAACAAGAATTAAATTTTCTTGTTCTGGTTTTTGACTGATGGCCTGAGCTCGGTTGGAGATGATTTCGCTAAGATAAGGGTGATCATTTAATGCTGTTTTAAAAACAACATTTTGAATTGTTGAGGGGATTTTCACTCGTCCTGGATCAAAAGGAAGAGGGTTTTCTTCTGAGATATGAAATTGGTATTTTTGAGCACGAATAACTTCGCTGTGATCACTGACGAAAAGAGGAACAATAACGAGTTCGCAAATAGATTCACTAGCAAGAATGTTTACGCCTTCCTGAAAGCTTTTTTGATCCCACATGCCAAAGGCTACTTCTAGAGGGTATGGAATTTGAGGAGAAGCTTCCCCCACCATCTCTAAAATAGTGTTGTCCCATTCATTAAATGAAGTTGTGAGGTTTAGCATGTCGTTGTTTAAATCAGAGTGTGGGGGGCGGTGGCGATGTGGATTGGATGCGGGATCTCCATGGTCATGATTGGAGTTCCCATGGGCTAAAATCAAGATTCCTTTGTTTTCGTGACAGGCCTCTTGGAGTTCTTTGGTTGTATTTGCCGGAGATGAATGAGCAAAATTGAAAAATAGAAAACTACTGAAACTCATGATAAGAGTTGTAAAAAAATTTAATTTCATATTTAAACCATCCCATTCTTTGGCAAAAAGGAATTTTCATTTCAAAAAATCTCATCATAGTCGATGATTCGGACTAAAGTATGTATAAAGAGAGCTGTTTGCAAATGAATTATTCATCAAATTTTTAATTGAGAAGGAATTGAAAAAATCAAAGTCGAGTTCAAGAGAGAGCCCCTAGACATCCACTGAGGAGGTCCTTAAAATAAAAAAATGAGTCGTACACAGTGTCGTCACTTTAATGGTTATAAACCGTGCTTAAAAAGTTATGATTGTGATACTGACTGCCAGCATTTTGAAAGACCGGATACTTCCATATTGATTGTTCATTTAGGGGCCATGGGATCGGTTTTAAGAAGCACTTCATTACTAGCATCCATTAAGAGAAAATATCCCAAAAGTTTGATAACCTGGCTTACTGAAGATTATTCTAAGCCGCTTTTAGTCAATAATTCTTTGATCGATAGAATATTAGGGTTAACGACAAGAGATCTTTTAGTGCTGTCAGGTTTAAAGTTTGATGTCGGATTCTTTATTGATAAGTCACCAGAAATGGGTGGTCTTATAAAAATGACTCAACCAAGCCAATGTTTTGGTTTTACTAATAGCGCTGTGAATGGAGCGATTCTTCCCTTAAATTTTTCAGGGCAAGAATTATGGGAAATAGGTTTAAATAATCAAAAGAAATTTTTTGAAAATAAAAAAACAGAAATTCAATTAGTGGCAGAGATGTTGGAGCTTCCTTATCAGAGGGATGAATATATTGTTAACCTTAGTCCTGAAGAGATGATTCTTTCTGAAAAGAGGCGAAAACAGTGGTCTGAAAACGGTAAGAAAATCATCATTGGCCTTAATACGGGAACCAGTGGTGTTATCCCTCATAAAACAATGAGTACAGTGGCTTGGGGTGATTTGATAAGGATAATATTCGCTCGTTTCACTCAAAATAATTTTCAATTTCAAATAGTTCTTCTTGGTGGTGGAAAAGAAGATCATGAAAGAAACTTAGGGATAGCTCGACAGTGTTTGGGGAAACCCATAGTCGTGAGCCCAGCGCTTGCAGGATTGAGAGATGGATTAGCGAGTATTGAGGCTACAGATACGGTGATCACGGCCGATAGCCTAGGGATGCACATGGCAATTGCTTTGAAAAAATATGTTATTGCTTGGTTTGGTCCTACGTGCGCGCATGAAATAGATTTGTATGATCGGGGCGTTAAGATCGAGAGCGTTTTTGCCTGTAGCCCTTGTTGGAATCGGGAATGCTCTGTTGTGAAACCATGTAATCAATTGATTGAAATAGATCAAATCATTGATTCTCTCCTCAATTTTTTCGCGACAATACGCTCTTATCCACTGTATCAAGGTGAAGAACTCCGATAAATACGTTGATGTTGAGAAAGTAAAAATAAATTTTATTTTTTTATTTGAATTCAAATCTCGACCAAAGAGATAAGGACTCTATTTTTCTCAATCTGAGTCGTCTCTCGTTTTTTCAACTTTAAGACTCAGAAAGACTATGAATAAAGAATAAAATGGAAGGTGTTCTTTGAGAAATTGTTACTTGTAGTAAGAGAATATTAAGATGAAGAAATGATCTCATTTTGAGGCGAGGAGAGTCTGGTTTTTTTGCTTTCGTAGCACTGTTATTGAAGTTATGTAAAAATAAGTATTGTAACCACAGAAGATAAATGGATCTAAAAAGTTTAAAGTTGCGAAGAGCTTTTTAGATGCAAACTCTTAGAGATTTTTGCCATCAATGGAGGTTCTTTTTGACTTTTCAATCTCGAAGATATGGAATTCTTTTTCTTCTGTTTTTAATTGTCCTCGTGGAGGGGCAGGGTTGCAGTTATAAAAAATTTAGATCGCTCCCCACTGACGCATCTGGAGGTGATGCGTCATTAGGAACAGGAGATCCTGACCCGTATTATGAGTACCAATGGTATCTAGGAGGTAAGACCGTTTCTTCAACAGTGACCTTCGGTGTTCCTGAGGTTTGGTACCAAAAAAATTTAGGGCAAGAAGCTCAAATTGCAATTGTTGATCCCAGTTCCATATATTTAAATCATCCTGATATTACTGATAACAAGGAGTTAACCAAAAGTTTTAATTTTTTATCGCCAGCACGGGGAACGGATACAACTTTTTCAGGAGGTTCTAGTCATGGTTCATGTGTTGCGGGAGTGATTGGTGCCCGAGAATTAAACGGGAAAGGGATTATCGGTGTTTCACCAAGGGCTAAGATATCGGCTCGTACTACAACAGGTATTGATACTGATATTTATGATGCCATCACCTATAAATTTGCAGAAACTGACGTTATTTCAAATAGCTATGGCCCTCCAGACAATGTTGTGGAATTGAATCAATTATATAATCAAGATTTATTTAAACAAGGGATCAATTTGGGAATTAATAGTGGTCGAGGTGGACTTGGTACGGTGTATGTTTGGGCTGCAGGAAATGGCAGGCAGAATTCAGATCGCAGCAACTATGACGGTTATGCTTCTCATCATGGGGTTATGAGTATTTGCTCCATTGGAATGAGTGGCTCGGTGAGTTTTTTTTCTGAGCCGGGTGCTAATTTGTGGGTTTGCGCTCCGGGAGAAAAAGTAGTCACAACAGATTATCAAGGTTTCAATTGTTCTGATAACAGTAATAGTCCTTTAAAAGATCTACCTAATCCAGAATACACTCAAAATTTTACAGGAACTTCGGCCGCAACGCCCTTTGTTTCTGGAGTGGTAGGGTTGCTTCTCACAAGAGCGAAGCAACTCAATAAATCTTTGGGTTGGCGCGATGTTAAAATGATCATCGCTGAATCGGCAAGCAAACCCTCGAATATTCAATGGCAAGGGACACGAATCAAATTTAATGATGATATTGGCTTTGGAATTATCAATGCTTTTCAAGCATTAGAGTTGTTAAAAACCTGGGTGCCTGTGGGCAATTCTCCGTGGATAGCGAGTGTCCTGGGCTCTGGATTTTTAGGTCCAGAGTTTTCTGGATCGTTGGATGATTCTGGTGGTGGATACTTAAATATGAAAAATTTTGTCATTAATAATTCAGTTCCTCAAGATGGGATCAGTCTCTTTCATTCTTCCATTAATTATATTGAACATGTTATCTTAGAGGTAAGATTGACTCACTCAGATCCTGGTGATCTCGAGATCAATCTTGAAAAATCAGGGATCTCTGGAGGCGGAAATCCAGTAATTAGTAAAATAACGACAGCGCATAATTGTATTGATGGTGATCAATATACGTCTTGTTCTTCGGCCTCTAACTACACTTATGAATTTGGTGTGAGTAATTTTTTAGGTGAATCTGCACAAGGAATTTGGGCTTTAAAAATTCGTGATGCACGATCTAATGGAAAAACAGGAAGTGTAGTGGGTTGGAGGTTAAAGATTTATGGACATTAAGCTTATTGCAGCTCGATTCTGTCTTACTCAATTAATCTGGATTGCTTGTTGGGTTATTTTGAGCCCTTTAGAAGCACGATCTCAAAGCTCTTCCTCGGATTACCACTGGTATCATGAAGGAACACAAGTGAAGCTACAAATTATTCCGAATCAAATAGTTTCTTTTGATGATCATTCTTCAAATAATGAGGATATGATCCGTTCCTTGAAACCCCAGAAAATAAAAAAACTTACTGGTGGAGCACAATTGATGGAGTTGAGTGCCAAATCTTTTTCAAATTATTTAGCAGATGGCAGTCAGTTCTTAAAGAAGGGGTCTCCTCTTTTTAAGGAAGGTGGCTTTATTAAAGCTTTACCGGGAGGGATCATTGTTAATTTCAAAAAAGGCGTGACAGAAGCAGAGGTACAACAACTCTGTGATCGTCTTGGTCTTAAAATTAAAAAGCAATATTCTCAGGGTTGGGACTCCCCCATGTGGCTGTTAGAATCCCCGCCAGGCTTGGAGAGTTTGAGATTAGCCAATACGCTTGTAGAAAATCATGGAATTATTATATTAAAAGCAAGGCCTAATTTTTGGCAACCCATTAATACTAAAGAATTGAAATCTAGTGATCAAATTCGATCAAATTAAATGGACTCTTCATCTTTGATTGGATTTTTTTCAAAGACTCTTATTCATTCCGTATAAGATTTAGAACTTACTATCCATAATCATTTTGAGGGTTTTTGCTCCGGGGGTTTGTGATTGCGCGAGTTTGTTTGATTGGAGATGTAAAAAGTTTTTTGCGTTAGAAGTGGCCTGAGCAATATTATTTCTGTGTAGATAAAGAAAAAAACCATTACGAACAGCTAAGATAGAATTTTCTCCCATGGCTAAAAGATATAAAGCTATTTTAGCTTCAGACTCTTCTATTTTTCTCTGTAAAGCCGCTGATTCCTCTGGATTGTTCGTGTTTTTTTGTGCCTTTGACTTTAATTGAGAAAGGTGAGGGACTTCTTTCAATATGGTGTATGCTTCTTCTGCTAAACTATAGGAGATCATTGCCAAAGAGGCTAACACCACGCCATCAATTGCAACACCAAGGGTTGTCGGAAACAGCCTCAGAGTGGCTCCAGAGGCGCAGGCCAACAAATAATCTATTTTAGTCGCCGATTCAGGAGCATGAGGAATGACCACTTTTTTTGTTGAAGAGGTTTCTTTTGTTTTCATTGCTTCACCCAATTCGCAGGCAAAACTTGTTTTATTGAGTAGTGAAGAGTAGAGGGCACGACTCATATTAAGGTAAGATGTATTAACGGATTCTAAAGTGAATTTAGCAGTGAGCCCCACACCACACCCAATAGCAGCTTGCAAAGAAATCGCCCATAAGGCATTTGTGGTATTAATAAGATGAGAAGCGCTTGTCGCTGCGGCCGTTGTCATCGCTGAAGTCAGTGCAACCCTTACCATAGCAGCTAATCCCGCTGAGGCTGTTGCTGTATTGACGGTAAAATCAATTAAAGCATTATTAGCCATGGTTTCCATGCGATTTTCTTGATTACGGTTCAGAAGCTGGGCCCAAATAATTTCAATAGAGCCGAGCATTTGAGCCTTTGTCGTTTCAGTTTGAATATATTGATTGGCTTTTTCTACTAAATCAGAGTTCATATTAGGTTTTGTTTTTTTGGATAAACTTGAAAAAATCAAAGGGGATTCTTCTTTAAAAAGATTCAAAATGGGTTGTTGGCGTTCTTGAAAGTATTTAACGATTTCAACTTCTAAATTTCTTTTGGCTAAAGTAAATTCCAAATCATTGACAAAGCCTAAATGATCCATGGCCCGGTGATAAAGTATTAAATCAGCAAAAACAGTAAATTTTTTGTACGATAGATTTTGAATTCCGATGGTTTTAAAAATAAGTTTTCTCAGATAGAGTTCAGCTATGAGGCCATGGAGATGACTGGGGAGGGGTTCCGTTTTAAATGATGGCGAATATTTGCTTAAAACAAGGTTTAACTTGGTATTAAATTCTGTTTCTTTAAGTTCGAGAGAGATAGATTCTAAAGCATAACGCGTATCAGAGATAAGCTGTCTGTTTTTGGAGCTAAGGGCTTTATAGTTCATACAGACAGGTTCTTTTCGATCACTATGAGGAGTTGCAGGGGAGGGGTTCATCGCAGTCTTCATTGATGCCGTCTCATTTTTTGCGGTGGAGGCTTTGGTCATCGGAGAGATAGGAGATGAAAAAACTAAAGAAATAATTGAGAGATGAATGGCCAAAAAAATGGAAATTGATTTTTTAAAACTTTTCACCGGAATTTTCCTTTAATCTTAAACGAAATTTATAAATAAATCCGGATTAGGGCCTAACATTATATTTGATTTCTAACAATAGTGTTTGTAAGTCTTCCACTAAAAAAACTAACTTTTATTTATTTAATGTAAAACTTTTCTTGAGATTGCACTTTATGACTCTTTAGAATCATCGAGAAAGATTTCATCGGGTCAAAGATGAGAATTAATTCATTTAAAAGACCAAGATTGTCACCGTCTTTTTTGTAAAGCTTTCACAATCTTACGAGTTACAAAGCGGGGAATGAATCGCGCGATCTGCACGAGCATCTGATTCTTAAAACCATGAATTGCCACAACACTTTCTTTCATCATGGAATCATAACCATATTCTGCGACTTCTTTTGATGTGGGTTGTTTCATCATTTTGAGAATGGCAAGATTAGAAAAATTGGCTGCTTTTTGAAAGCCAGAGAGGGTAGGGCCTGGGCAGAGAGTTGTGACAGACACTCCAGAGCCTTGTAATTCTTCAGAAAGCGCTTCAGAAAAGTTTAAGACATAGGCTTTTGTCGCGTAATAAACAGACATGAAGGGTCCTGGTTGAAAAGCCGCGGTGCTTGCCACATTTAATATTTTTCCATTTCTTCTTTGAATCATCGAAGATAGAAAAAAGTGGGTTAATTCCGTTAAAGAGGTAATATTGAGTTGGATCATGTGTGTTTGCTTTTCCAGTGAAGAGTGCGTGAAGAATCCATGATCACCAAAGCCTGCATTATTGATGAGAATTTGAACTTCCCATCCTTGTTCGTTGATATGTTGATAAAGCTGTTTTGCAGAACCGACGATGCCGAGATCTTGAGGAATAACCTCTACGTGCACTTTGTTTTGATTTCGTATTTCATGAGCGAGGTGATGAAGAGCTTCTTCAGAGCGCGCCGTTAAAATAAGATTATGTCCGTGTTGAGCACATACTTTCGCTAGTTCATATCCTATACCACTGCTGGCCCCTGTAATTAAAGTGTACATATGAGCTTCCTTTATAATCCTAATTTGATGTTTTTATTTTTAGAATACAGGGCAAAGGCTGACCTAAACTCTTCTTTGAGTGCTGAAAGTGATGCGGGAGAGCGAGAAAGCTCTTTTGAGGGGAGACATTTGGATGTTATTTGAGAATATTTAGTTTCCAGTGAGTTTTCTTTCCTATGGCGTAGGAGATCTGTCGCTCTTTTAAGGTGCTTGAGTGTTTGATGGGGATTCACTTTACAGGCATTCTTATAGGCGTTAAGCGCTGATTCATAGTGTTTGAGTTCAAAGTTAACAAGCGCGAGTCCAATGTGAGCTCGAAAAGAGTTAGAATCGCCTTGAGTGGCTTGAAGAAAAAGCGTTGCAGCCTTGGGAAGATTTTTTTGCTGAATCAAAAAATCAGCGTAATTGGAGGCCGCAATTTCAGATCGCGGAAATTCAGTTGTTATTTTCTTGAGTAGAGCTTCTGCTTTTAAAGTTTGTCCTTCATTATTTTCAACGAGTGACAAGTAAATATAATTTTCGGGGTTATCACCATCCATATTGATCGCTTCCGTACAGAGTTTTCGTGCATTCACGAAATAACCATCGATAGTATTTCTTCGGCAAAGGTTAGCAAGTATTTCATTTGATTTTCCAAATCGTTTGAGCATATCTCCTAGAAGAATTCTTAGTTCATAAAAATTATGGTATTTTTCATAGGCAGCAAGAAGCCCATCATAGGCTGGTCTATGGTTGGAGTTAATCTCGATGGCATTTTTATAAGCCGCTAGAGTATTGGCCGATAGGCGAGGATCACTTTTTTCGAGGGACTTTTTAAAATAAAACTGGCCCAACATGACAAAGCCTTGAGGGTATTTGGGATAATTAGAAGTGAGTTGTTCTAGAAATTTTAACTCATTTGTTTGATCATCAAGCTTATGATAAGTTTTTGCGAGCAACGCCAGGCTTTCTTGTGGAAGCTTTTCTGCTTTGGTTTTCAATACATCAACGGTTTGTTCATATTTTTTATTATCAAAGTATTTTTGAGCTAAAGTGTGTCTCGCTTTGAGATTTTCAGGATTGGATTCCAACTCTATCTTAAGAACTTCAACTTCGTTTGTTTCAGTATTTGCTAGGGATTTTAATGTGATACAAAAAACAAGAAGCATGATCATCGGGCTGCCTAAAAAAGGGTTTAAGAAATAGAAATATAATTTTTTAAATGAACTCATACTAAATGTTCTATTGTCGATAGTTGTTAAGGTGGCTGACGTCCAATTTTCACTATTTTCAAAACTAAACTTAGTTGAAAATAACATTTTACCCCCATTATATGCTAAACTCTAAAATGAATGATGGATCTTAGGATTATTAAATCATATTTAAAACCTCTTTGTGAAATCGAAATTTTACGTTTATTTTGTAAACAAGTGATAAGTCTTCAACTCTGTAGAAGTCAGGATTCACAGAGGGATCGTCGTTGTCATGACGCTCAGAGGGGACAGGCCTTGGTTGAGTATGTTTTGTTGTTAGTGATCGTTGTAACACTCTTTTATGGTCTTTCCAAAACTTTCTTTGAACCCCTACAAAGGTATGGAACCGGTGTTTTTACAAATACAATTGCTTGTTCCTTTGAATATGGGCAACTTCCTTCTGAAATTATTTCAGAAGATGGTTGTGAATCACGCTATCAAGGAAGTGTTGCCACGAATAACTCTTCCTCTCAAAGTAGGGGAAATAATTCACAAAGCAAATCACAAGACACTCAAAAGTCAGAGCAGACTCAGGATTCAACGTCATCCTCATCAGGGAGTTCGGGTGGTGGAGAAAGTAGTAGAAGTGGACGAGGAGCCACGACCATTCGATCGAGAGGAGAGACCCTCCAATTGGGTCGAAATTCTGGGGCAGAAGCTCGAAGTACAACTCGTCTTCAATCTGAAGACAGTGAGGTCGCAGGACCATTGAGCTTTGATCCGAGTGATTCTAGTTATCGGGGAAGACGGTTGAGAAGACCTATGGTGAAGCCCATTCGTGGGGAACTGGAGACAATTGTTTTAAATAAGAAAAAAGCAGGAGAGGTGACTCGAAGTATTGCCAGTACAGTCGATGGATCTGAGAAAAAAGTGAAAAAATTCACCGTAAACACGAAAGCAACCGATAAACAACAAGATGCAGCATCCGATGCGCCCTGGGATATTTATAAAATATTGCGGATCATTCTTATTATTTTAATGATCTTAGCGATTCTTTTATTTGTCTTTTTTCAACTTTCTCAAATTCGAAAGAGCAGCGCTTAGTCGACCTCAAAATCCTTTTAAATTATGCTCTTTGGAAGCTCTCTAGAAAAGCGAGATTTATGGATTTCAGGAGCTTTGGCTTTGGAGTGCGGAGAAAAAGCCATACTTAGAATGAACATGTAATTTTTTTAAAATAACCAGAGGATAATATTTTGTTAAGAGTATAAAAAAATCACGTTTGAAAAAAAGAACTAGCTTTGACAAAAATAGTCTGTTACCTCGTTTTTTCACATTGTTTCGAGGGGTTATAGTGGGGAATGTATTTGAGTTTAATAGACAAGTGACGTTCGATCTCGAATCAGCTAGGCAAATGTTGCAACTGGTATATCGAATTACTTCTGAGGTTGACCAGCAATTTCAGGATTTATCGAGTCGAATTACAATGGCTCAAAGTGCTGCCAACCAGGAGCTAGTCCTTGAATTAGAAGGTCAGGTTCAGTCTTTGATTCAGCGATGGGAAGGGAAAATGATCAAGCTAGGGCTTGAACCAAAAGGTTTATGGCTTGTTGATTTTAATACTGGAAGTGGATTTTACTGCTGGAAGTACCCAGAGCTAGACATTAAATTTTGGCATGCTTACAAGGATGGCTTTACCGGCCGTAAGCCTATTGATGCAGATTTATAACCAGTTAAACAATATCGCTCATGAGCTTTTGCTAGACTGAATCCCACGACCTCTTCTTCACCACACCCACACCCCACCCCACGCTCTTATTTATGGGCGTGGCCAACCTCGTCTTTATTTTTGAACTCATAAAACTCTGGTATTATATCTTTCGTTGTTAAGTGGATAGATGAATCCAATCCACGAAAAAAGTTCTACTTCTGTCAAAGTTTTGAACATAATTAAAATATATTTATATTTCAGCTACTTACCGTTTTCCTTCTTTTGGCACGATTTTCGATAGAAAGAAGTTGAAGGTGACTCTTTTAGAGCAAAAGAGCTTATGAAGGGAGTCCAACACAGAGCTTTCATGAAAAGTTCTCGGAGGATTTATGAGACGGTGGAAAACAAAAAGCGAAAAAATTTTAATGGGAGGATTACTCTTGCTACTTGTTGCTAGCTCCTTACCATGGAGTGAACAGGCAACGAATAATGGCTTTTCTACTATTTCTGGTCATGAAAGTTTAAGAGGAGAAAGTGAAGGGATGATCGTTGGAGAATCGGTTGCCCATCTTTCAGCACAAGAGCGCCCTCATCCTGGTCCAAAAAGTGATTCTAAGAACAAAGAAAAATTACCACCGCCGCAACAAGAAAAAAAGACCCCTGAGCGTAAGGGTGATGTCGATAAAGATAATGATAAATTTATAGGAATTGTCCTTGGCCCAGAAGGTAAGTCTTATAGTGTTGAGGCTGACTGTAGTAGCAATAAAGATAATCAATCCTGTGAATTTACAGCTCGTGAAACACAGACGGAGGCAACAAGTTGTGATAACTGCACTTATAACGCTATTACCGGACATTATTCGACTGCTGGCGCTGTGAACCGACAGGCCATGTTACATCACATTGGTAAAGAAATAGAGGCGATCTATAAGAATCAAGGAAAAGATAAAAAAGACATCGTTACAAAAGGATCTTCAAAGAAGCCACAAAAAAGAGATCGTCGTGATGATGATTACGACGACGAGGATGCCATTGAAAAAATTTGTTCCAAAAAAGGGTATAAAAATAAAAAAAGTGAACATTATACTTCTTGCGCTGTTAAAGAGATGATGCGTTTGGCGACCTTATCTGACAAAGATGAGCGTCCTACGGGAGATGAGATGACAGATCTTATAAAAGATCATGTTTATGAAACTTTTTTAACTCAGATGAAAGAAGGATCAGGTCCGGAAGCTTCTCGTGAAGAGAAATCGCAAATGAGAAAGGCTGATAGGGATATTGAGCGCTTAATCGAAAAATTGGGTGGTAGTCGTTATAGAGAAGCACGCGAAACTTTATCTGAGATTAAACGATTTGCTTTGGATGAACGAGCAAAAAATACAGCTAAGATTTTAAGTGAAGCAAACTCTTTGGCTGCTATGGGTGATTATGTGAACGCGGCATTATTATTGAATGAATTTCAAAAAGAACGAACTTCTATGACAGGTTTATTAAATGCAGATCTTTCTGATATGCAAACAGTTTATTCCAATATGATTAAAGAGAACGGGTTTTCTCGCTCCAATGCAATGAGCGAATTCAAGACGCTTTATTACCAGCCCTACAATAATGTTAATAGTAGGTTGTGGAGCAGTAACCCAACTTGGGATTACAGTTCTACTACGAATAGATCTCTAAGATCTGGCGGATTTGTCGCCCCCGGACAACAATCGCCTCCGATATCTGGAATTCGAGGTGGTACCTCAGGAAATTACAATGGGCGAGGAGGAGTCTCTAATCCCAATGGCCCCCCTGTCGCCGGACAACAAGGGCATCTTGGACCTCATGGAGTTGCTCCAATCACGGGGTCGTCACAACAGTACCCTGTTAACAACCCTTCAGCCAACAACGGGAATTATGGGAGAAATTTTGTTCCAGGACAACAATCATCGCTCTACAGTCCTGCAGGTGCGTCCTACAACAACGGAACTTCTATCTATTGGCCAAACAATGTCAATACTTGGGGAAGAACGCCACAGCAGCAGACATGGATTCCAGGGACACCTTCACCAGCAACGCCAGGTATTGCTGGTAACCCCTATGCTTCCTCCTACCCCTCTTATTACACAGGCTACACCAACCACCTTTACAACAGTGGGACCTCGCCTTACCCCACAGCAGGCTGGGGAACAACAACAATACCAGGTGGTGCCTCCTCATTTGCTCCAATGCAGCCAGGTCTTTATGGACAGCAGCAAGGTTCTGTAGCAAGACCTCGTTTTTAATATAAAACGAGGCTTTCATGTAAGGCTTGCTCTTTTATTGTTTCTTGATTGTTAGAGGCTCATTGAAAATGATAAGAGTTCTTTCGAGGTTTTAATTTCGGCAGTTTTTCCGGAAACGATTCTCCAGTAAATCCGTTGCGATTGAAAAAGGATCCCTTTATAAGGAGCTTTAGAGCCAATCCAAAGCTCTAAGTAGTCTTTTGCTAGAGGATTTTGGTTTTGGGATAAATCATAAAGCTCATGATCAACCTCGTAATCTTCACCATTCAGCGCGATAACACCTTTTTGTTTGTTCTTTGGTTCTATACCTGAGGGCCGGTCAGTATAAATAAACTGATATCCTTTTGAGCAGAGATTTATAAAGGTTTCTTTTTTCATCGTATGGTGGGAAATACTTTCCCCCTCTTCGGGAGCGAGCATTTTCACGGTTTTTTTCCATTGAAGATGAGCTCCTGTATTTTCTTTAATTTGTTTTTCAGTAATGGATTGAGATAAAACAGTTGTTTCATTTTGAATATCCATTGTTTGAGACTCTTGATAGATGGTCTCTAAGTCTTTGGGGGACATCGAAAGCACCTCTTTCCATCTGTTTTCACAAGTTAGGCTTGGTTTCGTTTTTCCGTCTTTGGAGCCATCATCTTGAGTCGGCTGGGCGGGAGCTTGCTGAGCCGATCTCAGTTTTGATTTTTCACAAGCCGAAAAAATGATCAGGAAACAAGAAACCATGAATATAAAAGAAAAATTGATTTTCATCCCTTTGGGTTTCATTTTAAGTCCTTCTCTAGATCTTACTCGATCTCTGTCTTCATATGGTCTTTATAAAAGGGTGTCTTTGAAAAAGGTGTGTAGTCAAGATTTATAAAGTCCAAAATTGAAGAGAGACATGGTTCTTCCACATGGGAGTGATTTTTGATTGAACCAATGAAGCAATGGAATCCTTGGATAGGCTTTTACTCAACAAGAGTTAAGACATAGATAAAAGCTTCATCAGAAAGGGGGATTTCAAGGTGAAGTCGATCCTTCAATCTACGAACGGGTGTGATTTGAATTCTATCTTTGATCATGTCGGGATCTTTTTGACATCCAATAGCGTTCTCGGGATTAACCCATATAATTTTATCGGTCAGATGAGTCCCGTTATAAGAATACTCGCCTTTTCTTTCGCAGAAGCCCTTTTCATTGAGGTAGGACCATCGAAGGATATCATTGCCGTCTTTTAAAAACTCAAAGGTCAGTATCAAATTAGGATTAGGTCGTTTTTGAAAATGTCCTTTATAAATAAAACCAATATATTTCCACTTTCCCCATAAGAGAGATTCTGAACCACCTGAAGGGGAGGATTGGTGAGCTTTGGTATATTGGGTTGGTAAGAGAAAAAAAGCAGTAAGAACACTTATCATAATATGGGAGAAGTTGAAGACACTCAATTTTCTAAAATCCATCAAAGGCCTCCGGGAAGGACTTGAAGCTATCATGCTCCTTTGATGAGAACAATGGATTTGAAAGGCTTATTCTACAGGCCAAGCTCTTTTAATAAAGATCTTTTTAATGAGAAGTATTTCATTATCTGAAAAATTGGCTGATTGGGCGGCGTCAACGACAGAATGGTAAATATCGATAAAGTGTGGTTGGGATCCTAATCTCGCAATTGTTTTTAGAGCTAACTGCTGGGTTTTTGAAGTACCTAGTTGTTTTTCTAACTCCCAGAATGTACCGCTAAGAATCCCACTGTCGTGGTAAGTCCCTCCATTTTTTTCGGTGTAAAGAGTCGGGATTTCTACAGTGCGTGTAAAGGGTCTTTTAAGAAAGGCTGTGTGACCCAGCTCTGGAATTCCCCACAGCGAGGCTGTGAGATAATCAGCAAAGCCTTCATTGAGCGCTGCCGTTTCACCCTCTGATCCCATTCCACTGATGGCGTCTATAATGGCGTGGATAATCTCATGGGTCACAATAGAAGGATCCCTGGGAATGTTTTTATAACTGATATTCCCATCACCCAATCGAATCAGCCGTCTATGATAATACATCAGGTCCGACTTTTCAGGGTAACCAGCATTCAGTTCAATTTTTAATGGAAAGGGAAGAATAAAGCCCCATTGCGATTCTGCATAGCTCAATGTTTTTTGAGCAAAGAAAAATGCTTGGACGTGGTCAAAGCGAGGATCATCGGGAGAAAAAACAAACTCTCCATTTTCTGCACTGACTTTGCTGCCATTGATGCTGCTCACATTGACTCTAGGATTGGAAAGAAAGCCGTCACCCATTAAAGGTGTTAAGAAAGTTTCAATCAATTCACTGAAGCGAGGACCTGTTGGAAAGACGAATGAGCGACTTTCTTGAAAGCATTTTTCCACGCGCTTGATGGATTCAATCGCATAAGAGGGACTTACCCTCATAGAGTAAATGCCATTTCCATTTTGTGGGATATATTCGAATTGAAAAAAAAACTTTGGATGAGAGGCATCACCATTAAGATACACCTCTGGTTCAAAAATGTGATTTGCATTTTTTAGGGCTAGGTGTTTTCGCTTCATGACCTCAAGAGCTGCAAATCTCACATCATGAAGTTTTTCAGCTTGTGACTGAATTTTATCGAAAGAATCTGATTCAAACTGCGCTTTAAGAAATTGAAGAGATCCTTGTTTTGAAGATATTTTTTGAAGATAGGAAGTGTCAACAATAGCTCCTCCCACACGTTGCTTATAGTGTTCGACAATTTCATCGTAAAGTAAAATTGTCGAGTTTGGAGTAGCGAAAACACCTGATTGCAACAGTGCTTTGGGCTGGGCTTTGGACTGAGATTCTTTGGAGGACCATCTATAATGGTTGAGAGATGCTTTTTTATGACAAGCAGAAAGGCAAAGCACACTTAAGGCAAAAAGAAACCTTTTCATTAATCCCCTCTATTTTTCTACTCATTTGGGAATCAGCAACCCTTCTTAACTCTCCCAAACGATTTTCTGAATCGGCACCTACTTATCTTTACAAGAACCCACAGTTCTTTTTACATGAAGGGAGCCCTCCCCAGAGTTCCCTTCAAACTTGTTTTAGAGTTAAAAACTATTTTTGTAGAATAGTCTTAATTTAACAAATAACGATTCAGTGATTACTCTTCGATGGTTAGTTGCTTTTCAATATAAGTGCCATCACCATTCATAAGTTTAACAGAGTGAGTTCCCACAGACAACTTGCCAAGGCGAATTTCTTTGGTAAAGGGCACCAAGACCATTAAGCACATTCCTTGACTTACGGATGCAGAAGCACGAATTTCATGCGCCACATCACTCGCGTGTTTCACTGTGGCTTCTTTCCACCTGTAGCAGCTGTTAGGGAAAATACCACTCGCTACAACATAGGTCTCACTGTTGCTATCAAAACCACTTGGTATATAAGCGTCATTAAATCCCACTTGGATTTCTTTTTCCAGCCTCCCTTCAGCTCCAGCATAAACCGACTGAGAGATCAACATTGCACCAACTAAAGATAACGCCATACTAAAAACTGTTTTCATGATTTCCTCCCCTGTATTTGGCAAGCCTCTGAGATCTATTTCTCCGGCTTCATTTAAGAGCTACACGCCCTGCCTAATGGGAGCAACCGAGAACTCCACGACAGATTGAGTCACTAGGCTCCTTTTATTTTTATGTGACAAATAACCCCTTTTTCTTTAATTTTCGAGACAAAGAGGCCCAAATGTAAAGTTTTTCATAAAGAGATATCAGATTCTTTGACTTTATTACCGAAGCTCAAGAGCACACCAATCTGTCAAAGTCGATTCTTTATGTTTTACATGTTTTTGTTTTTACCAATCGACAAACATTAATGGGGATTCCTTTTTTCAAGAATATTTTTTCAAAGGCAGTAACGAAATTATTTTCTTTATAAGGCGACTGATGGAGGTCGAGCGTTTGATAAACGATTTTGTAAGGTGTCTTTGCGATTTCATCCAAGGCCCATAGAAAATAACTACGAGAGTCCGTTTTAAATTCAACGAACGAGTCCCATTGTTGAAGTTCGAATAGCCTTTTCAAAAAAGTTTCGCAGACAATACGGTTTTTGAATTTCTTTGGCCTCTCCCAAGGGTCCGGAAAGTGAATATAAACATTATTTATTTCATTAGGCGCAAAGGCTAAATCGGCATTGTGAGCGTGATAACGCAGAATTCTGGCATTTTGAGCCCCGCCATGGAGAGCTCTGCGAATGCTTTGAATTAAAGGTTTATATTTTAATTCGAATCCAACAAGACAACGATGGGGATTCGAAAGTGCGTGATGAGAAAAATGATAACCGTTTCCGGTTCCAAACTCTAAATCAATAGGAGTTAAGGGGTTAACCTTAAAAACATCGCTACGCCAGAGCCCCTTAAAAAGAGCTGCTCGCTCCTCGTTAAATGCATACTTGCCATATTCATGGTCGATCGCTGAGATATAGTAAGTGGGCTTGGGGATTGTTCTAGTAAGACTGAGTCGAGGACGATTTTCAGACATAAGATTTAATTCCACTGTTAGGTGTAAGATCGGGGATCAGTGACTTTCTGACGAGAGTGTGAGCGGTAACGATTTCTCTTTTTGTAAACTTGTGCATGCGTACAGGACAATGTTCAAGGTCGCATTGACTGCAATAGAGCTTGAAGCAAGGGTCTAGGTGAAAGGCGATTTCGCCTTCAAGGGGATAGCTGGCAACCACATTATTTTCAAACTCATTAATATTGGGATTGGCTTCTCCAATTTTCCAAAACTCTGGAACGACTAAGTGAGCATCAATGTGATGAAAGCGGCCTGCTCGAATCATCCGAGTCTGGTGGATATCGATAATGCCAGGAACTCTATTTTTTTCAATAGCATCAGCCAATAGTTTTAAAGAGCTTTCATCGTATTCATCAAGAAGACCACCGAAAGCAAGCCGAACCACCTTGTAACCCGCATAGAGCAAGTAAAAGGCCATCAATATGGCAACAGTTGCATCCACCCAGAGAAAGCCTGTGAGCCAAACAAAACCGAGGCCAATAAAAGAGCCAGCGGTGGTCCAAAGATCTGATAACACATGAGTTCCGCTGGAGCTCATCGCTGCGGAATGATATTTTTTGCCAATAAACCTAAGATAAAGACCCAGGGATAAGTTCATCAAACTAGCTAAAGTGGAGAGTAAGAATCCAGATTCAAAATTTTCTATAGGCTGTTTCAAGATCATGGCTTGAATGGATTTTACAATGATCATGATCGCTGCAAAACAAATCAAGCCTCCTTCAAAAGCAGCGGAAAAATACTCGAGCTTTCCATGTCCATAAGGATGTTGATCATCAGCTGGAACTGAACTTTCATGAATAATCCACACCGCTACCAGACTGGCGACCACATTGACGGTGCTTTCGAGTGCATCTGAGAAAATAGCTTGAGAATGAGTTTGAAGATAAGCCAGGCTTTTGAAAGCTAATACAAATAGACTCACTAAAACAGAGAGCCAAGAAGCCCATTTTAAGGATCGCTCAGCATTTTGATTGCGAAAAAAAGAAGTTTTTGCCATGGAAGCTCTTCTAACAGCACACCTAGAGACTGACAAATAAGTTTTTAAAAAGCTGTATTTTTTTGAGGGAGATTATTCTGCTTTTTTAACAGGTTGTCGCATGAATTCAGGGTGTTTCGAGAGATCATAGTAGCAGACATTATTGCGCCCTGATTTTTTAGCCTCGTAGAGTGCCCAATCAGCCACTCTGACCAGTTGTTTTGCATCAATGTTAGGGGAATTAGGGTCTGTAATCGCAAACCCGATACTTGTGGTCAGGTGAATTTCATCGGGACCACTTTGAAATCGATAAGACTCTATTTTTTGACGAAGACGTTCGCAAAAAGAGTAAGCGACGTCACGATCAATTTCTGTAAGCACGATGAGAAATTCATCTCCTCCGTAGCGGGCTGCAATATCCAGCCCACGAATGGAAGCTTTGATCAGTTTGCCCACTTCTGTGAGAACAAAGCTACCAAAAAGATGATCATGACCATCGTTAACGCTTTTAAAATCATCCATATCCATCATGACCACACAAACAGTTCGATTGTATCGTTTGCCTCGAGCGAGTTCATATTCAAGTCGAGAGTAAAGAGATCTCATGTTGAGTAAGCCTGTTAGATCATCAGTGTCGACCAGCTCTTTAAGTCTTGCATTGGCTCTCATCAAACGATCATTGAGGTCTTTAATTCGAAATTGCGCCCTAATTCTAGCGAGGAGCTCCTTGGGCTCAAAGGGTTTTGTGATATAATCATCTGCCCCTGCATCAAGGCCAGCAATAATTTCATCCGCGTTATGGTTTCCGGAGATTAAAATAATTGAAAAATATTCGCGATGGGATCTAAATTTTTTCAAAGCTTCAATGCCGTTCAAATTTGGCATATTAACATCCAGAATGATTAAGCTTGGTAGCCAAGATGTCATGATTTCAAAGGCTTCCGAGGCGGAATAAGCTGAGCGTACTTGATAACCGTAGATGTCCAATTCGAGTTGAATGAGATCAACCAATTCAGAATCATCATCGACTATCAATATCCGTCTATGGCTTTTAATTTCAGCTGATTGGAGCATAAATTTATTCTCTCAGAAAATAGACAAAAAAGAGAGCACAAAAACGTCTTGGGGAGGTTAGTCTGGGATTGACTCAAAAAGTGAATTTGTTTTTAAAAAGAACACAGAAAGAGGCATTCTTAAATTATTTAAAAAATTCATCTTTTATCTTTACAAGAATTTTAAATTAGTGCACTCCAATGTGTTCTAATTTGAATCATAGGGGGGTGAACCAAAATGGGAAAAGAGTGGACGACAGAAAATAGCGCCGAGTTGTATGGAATCAACCAGTGGGGACAAGGTTATTTCCGTATTAATGAAAAAGGCAATGTGGCTATTTATCCACTTCAAAACTCTCAACGACAAATCGATCTTTTTGAATTAACAGAAGATTTAAAGGATCGAGGGATTCGAGTTCCCATCATGATTCGGTTCACAGATATTATTCGAGCGCGCATTGAGCTCATCAATCAGTGTTTTTTGAAAGCAATGCAAGACCATGGCTACAATGGCCTATATAGAGGCGTTTATCCCATTAAGGTGAATCAACAACATCAACTGGTAGAAGAATTGGTACGCTATGGTCGCAACTATGGTCTTGGTCTTGAGTGTGGAAGCAAGCCTGAGTTATTAGTTGTTTTGGCGATGGCGACGGCTCCAGATGCATTAATTATTTGTAATGGGTTTAAAGATGCTGAGTACATAGAGACTGCCATGTTATCGCAAAAGTTGGGGCGGAACACGATCATTGTAGTGGATCGTTTTGATGAATTAAAGATGATTATCACAGCCGCTAAAAAGTTACAGACCCGACCAAAAATTGGTTTTCGATCTAAATTAAATACTCAGGGAGCTGGTAAATGGGTTGATTCTTCGGGAGCCCGTTCAAAATTTGGGCTTACATCGATCGAAATTGTCGAAGGCGTTGAGCTGCTTCAAAAAGAAGGTCTTTTAGATTGTTTGGAGCTTATGCATTTTCATATTGGTTCACAAATTCCCTCCATTCAGGCGATCAAGTCTTCTTTAAAAGAAGGTGGTAGATTCTACACCGAGCTTTATCGTACGGGTGCAACAGGTCTTAAATATATTGATGTGGGTGGCGGGCTCGGAGTGGATTACGATGGTACGGGCAGTAGTGACAGCTCTATGAACTATAGTGAGCAAGAGTATGCCAACGATATTGTTTCAGTTTTACAGTCTCTCTGTGATGAGAATAAAATTCCTCATCCCACGATTGTTACGGAATCAGGTCGTTTCTTGGTGGCCCATCATTCTGTTTTGGTTTTTAATGTTACAGGCGTAAACGACTTGCATCGTTATGATTTACCTCGTCCCATCAAAAAAGATGATCCTCAGCTCTTACAGGATTTACAATACATTTATGAAAAGGTGAATAGTGAAAATTTAAACGAGTGTTTTAACGATTTAGTGCAAATTAAGCAAGAAGCCTTACAACTTTTTGTTTACGGTGTTTTAAGTTTAAAACACCGCGCTGAAGCGGAAGCCATGTCCTGGGCTATCGCCACTAAAATGATTGCCATAGCAAAAACCAACCCTCATGAATTTGAGGATATCTATAAAGATTTAGAGCAGGAAATTTGTGATACTTATTTTTGTAATTTTTCTGTATTTCAATCCGTTCCTGATTCTTGGGCTGTGGGGCAGCTATTCCCAGTGATGCCCCTTCATTACTTGAATGAAAAACCAGAGCGTTCAGCGACTTTGGCAGATTTGACTTGTGATTCAGATGGAAAGATTGAAAAGTTTATCGATACCGAATCTGGTGGGTATCGCAAAACTTTAAGTATGCATTCGCTCAATGGAAAATCAAATTATTATGTGGGTGTTTTTATGACGGGTGCTTACCAAGAAATTTTAGGAGATCTTCATAACTTATTTGGTGATACGGATGCTGTGCATGTCTCTCTTACTGATGCAGGTTATACAATCGATCAATATGTTCCTGGCGATACGGTGACGGAGGTTTTGAGCTATGTTCAATACTCTCGAAGCAATCTTATCGAACAAGTCCGGCAAGCAACAGAGCAGAGTATTTTAAAAGGGACGCTGACTAAGCAAGAAGCAAAGCTTTTAATGAAGCACTACGAAGAAGGTTTGTCTGGTTACACTTACCTTGAAGAAGCTGAGTAAATTGAGCTTCTCTTGGTTTTCAATTTTTCCTACGATTAAAACTTGAAGCTTTTGTAATCTATGGTTTTGATCTCAAAGAAATAATCGAAAAATGGATGATCCTTTCATTGATATTTTTAATATTAAAATAAATAGTCCCAAATCTCTGTTTTATTAGCTAGAAGTACAAAAGTTTTGTAGCTTAGTTCATATATAGTGCGGTTGTTAACCGCCTCTAAATTAGCAAAGGAGACCTATAAGATGAGCTTTATCGATCCTAAAATTGAGTCTTATTCCATTGAAATGTCGACGCGTCCCAGTTCCGTTTGTGAGGCTCTTGAGGTTCACACTCGAAAAAATGAAGAAATGAGTCAGATGTTAATTGGTCCACTTGAAGCTTCTTTTCTTGGTCTTTTGTTACGTAGCTTGAGAGCTAAAAGAGTGTTGGAGCTAGGTACTTTTACAGGCTATTCTGCTTTAGCAATGGCAGAGAATTTAGAAGAAGACGGCGAGATTCATACCATTGATCTTCATAAGAAGGATTATACGGAGCGCTTTTGGTTGGAGTCAGGCCATTCTAAAAAAATTCATTCTCATCTGGGGCCGGCGCTGGATGTTCTTCCAAAGTTAGCAGGAACTTTCGATCTTGTTTTTATTGATGCTGATAAAGAAAATTATATTAAATATTTTCATTTAGCAGAGCAAAAATTGAGTCCTCATGGAGTGATTGTCGTTGATAATGTTTTATGGAGTGGGAAAGTTCTTAAATCAGACGTAGAATTGCAAGATGATTCGAGTTCTTTAGCTGTGAAGCGTTTCAACGAAATGATTCAAAAACGTACGGACCTTCATAAAACACTCCTGCCTATTCGTGATGGAATTTTTCTTATTAGCCGTAAAGTTAATAAGTGATTTTCTGTGGCCGTAACGGGAATGAACTCTTTATCACAAGGATCAATTCACATTTCAAAAGAATGAAGAAATAATTTTACTGTTGATCTGGATCTTACCAATAGGGCGTATCAATGGTAATATCACCTTGAATTAAAGTGGTGCAGCTTAAGCGTTCTTGGGGAGAAATTTGTTTTTCGTTGGATTTTCTTAAGTGAAGCTCTTCATCATTAGCCGGAGATAGGTTTTTTTGACCTTCAATAATTTTGATCCAACATTTGGAGCAGACGGCATCACCAGCGCAGGAGGATGCTACAGGAACATGATGATCCAGTAAACTCTGCCGTAAGTTAGCTCCGCTTTCAACCTCGAACGAAGGTCTATTTTTTTTAAAAAAATTAATATGGGGAATAAATCGAGCTCCTATTTTTTTATTTTTACTATTTTAATCTCAAAGAGGAAAAACTTCAATGCCATTCATTTTTCTGATGAAGGCCATAGATCTCCAAGCAGAGTGGGTTTTACCCACTGCAAGTGGCAGCTCCAGCGAGGAATGTGGGAATGAAATGCTGGCAAACAAAAGTGCATTGTAGGGAGTCTATGATAGAGGCTGAAGCTTGGCATATTTGGCAACAAATTTTTTAACCGTGTGATCTGGAAAAACCACACTGACTTTCAAATTTTCTCCATGTCCTTCGACTTCGTAGATTTGTCCCACACCGAAATTAGGATGAAGGACTTTTTTCCCTTTGGTATAAAAAAGAGATTCTGGCGATGTTACTGTATTGAACGAATCTTCATCTGGAAATCTTTGAACATCATCCCAGGAGTTTGATTCAGCCTGAGTGTGCGAGGAAGAAGAGAGATTGTTAAACAAAGATTTGGAGGTCAGGAAGCTTGGCTTCTTTGAAAGCTCTTTTTTCCATTGGATCAAATGAGAGGGGAGTTCTTTTAAAAACCGACTCGGAGAATTAGATTTCTCTTGTCCCCAAACTCGACGTGCAAGAGCGTGAGTGAGATGGAGATTTTCTCGAGCACGTGTCATGCCCACATAAGCTAACCGACGTTCTTCTTCAACAGAGGTTGGGTCGGAATCAAAAGCAGATTTAGCGCTGGGGAAAAGCCCTTCTTCTAAGCCTACAATGAAGACCACAGGAAACTCCAAGCCTTTTGAAATATGAAGTGTCATGAGAGTGACAGCATTGCTGTTTTCTTTCATTTCATCAGTATCACTTACCAGAGACATCTCTTCTAAAAAATGGACCAAAGAGGCTTCTTGTCCCCGCTCTTTTTCAAATTCAGCAATGGCATTGCTGAGGGCTTCAATATTCTCAATTCTCGAGAGAGCTTCAGGAGAACCATCGGATCTGAGTCTTTCTATATATTCTGTTTTCTCGACAGTGAAAGCGTAAAATTCCCCCAGAGGCAAGGTCGCTGATGCTTTTTTGAGGTTCTCAATAAGCTCGATGAATCGTCTTAACTTTTGTGTGATGCCAGCGGCAAATTCTCTTTGATCCACGGCATGGAGAAGGGCTTCCCACAAAGTCAACTGACGAAATTGCGCAATGTCTTCGAGGCGTTGGATCGTAGTTTTACCAATGCCTCGTGTAGGAGTATTGATTATGCGCTTGAAAGCCAAATCATCGTTGGTGTTGAGGGTCATGCGCATATAACATAAAAGATCTTTGATTTCCATTCGCTCGTAGAATTTCATTCCCCCAATGATTCGATAGGGAATAGAATTCATGCGAAATTGTTCTTCCAAGACCCTTGTTTGAGCATTAGTTCTATAAAATACAGCACATTCGGACCATTGATGCTGACCACTATCTACATAGTTCATGAGGGTTTTTACTACAAATCGAGCTTCGTCGTATTCATTCATGACTTCTCGGATAAAGACAGGGCTCCCTGAGGGATTATTTGTGTAAAGTGTTTTGCCTTTTCTTTCGAGATTGTTTTGGATCAGGTGGCTGGCGGCGGCAACAATATTTTGAGTAGAACGGTAGTTCTCTTCTAATTTTATAACTTTAGTTTCAGGAAAATCTTTTTCAAAGTTGAGGATATTTGAAATATCAGCTCCACGCCAACTATAAATAGATTGATCTTCATCTCCGACGACACATAAGTTGCGATGTTCTTGCGAGAGAATTTTGATGAGTAAATACTGAATATGATTTGTGTCCTGATACTCATCAACCATAATGTACTTGAATTTATTTTGATAAGCAGTCAGCAGATCAGGATACATTCGAAACAAGTCATAGGTTTTTAAAAGGAGATCTCCAAAATCTAGCGAATTGGCCTTTTTCATTTGAGCTTCATACTCTTTATAAACACTTATAGTTTGTTCATCAAAAGAGGATTTGGCGTGGGAAGAGGCTTGCTCTGGGTTTAGGGCCAGCATCTTTGCGGCATTAATGCGTGATTGAAAGTTTTTAGCAGGAAAAACGTCATCATTAATATTTTTTTGTACGAGTACGCGTTTGATAAGTTGCAGTTGGTCTTGGCTATCGTAAATATTAAAATGAGTTCCATAATTAAGTAATGCGATGTTTTTCCGCAAAAATCGTGAACAAAAGCTGTGGAATGTTGTAACCCAGAGAGGTTCAACAAGGGTTACATCGAGTTGAGATAAAATTTGATAAATCCGATGTTCCATTTCTGCAGCGGCTTTATTGGTAAATGTAACGGCAAGAATTTCTTCAGGGGCAGCATAACCTTCAGCAATGATTTTAGCCATGCGGTGAGTGAGGACTCTGGTTTTACCCGACCCCGCGCCAGCCAGTATCAAGAGAGGGCCTTGTAATGTTTCCACGGCTTGTTTCTGGTGTGAATTTAAGTTTTTAACAAGAATTTCCACAGCTTGCATATTTTTAGAGCCTCTCAATTTACATTTTCTATGATGCTTTTCAAAGCTGTTTTCATCAGAATCACTGGTGAAAACGAGAAAACTTTAGTATACTCCCCCATCTTGGAAAGCAAAGATGCCAATGAAATCATGAGTGAAGTTGAGGGCTCAAGCTAAAGTAAAAACAAAGTAAAATCAAAATAAAAATCCCAAGTGAAAAGAGCGAGGACTTAAATCAGGAGTTCCATTTGAATAAAAACACGATGATCAGTTGCAACAAAAGGCTTGAAAAGGAACAAAAGAGTTTGTTGAGTTCATCTTTTTTATTATTTTTATTCATTGCTTGTATCGCCTCGTGTTCTTTAAAGACAGAGCATCAACAGGTGAGCGATCAAGTATGGGTTCCTTGGCCTGATTCTAACGGTGAATATCAAGTTCAGAAAGTCATGGTTGATACTGTAACTCAGTGGTCTCCTCTTCGTGGGTCAGCAGCGAATATTCGGAGTCACTTTATACCCATCAGCAATGATCGAGCTACAGCCACTGAGGTTGAAGTGAGCTATTCTCTGGATTCATCTGGAGCGGTGATTCCTATGACTCCGTTTTCCATTGAAATAGCCTCTCTTTATGTCAATTTTGAGCGATTGCAAAAGTTAGATCAAAAACTGGGAATTGTTGAAGCCAACAAAACGCGGAATGTTTATGTAAAGCTGAAAAGCCAAAAAGAAGATGGGAGTTTAGAGAGTAATAACGCTTTTTACAATTTATTAACAGACTCCTTTTATGTTCTTCCGTATGTTGATTCCTTGCTTCCTCTGACGGTTAACGGTGCGGTGCTGGCTCATGAGCATTTTCACTCTATTTTTGGTCGCTTGCTTCAAAGACCTCTCTATGATTATGGTCTGTCTAAAAATATTGATTTATTCGAGGATTATAGTCATCACCACAGTGCTACGTACGAGGAGGAGTTTCAAGAGCTTTTCACTCACTCTCAAGGTTCTCGTGGAGCCATAAATTCTACGGCTCTCTTTGATGACCATCAACGTGGGGATCGTTTGCAAGTGAAGACAACTTCGTCTTTTCATGAAAAGCTCATCAATAACCCAGATGCCTTTCTTCATTTTCACCTTAATAAAATTTTTTTAATGGCTCTGAATGAAGGACTTGCTGATGTTTGGGCTTGGTTTTATAGCCATAACCCTTGCTTTATTTCAAATTCTTTTAATATGAGTCGATTGGCTAAGATGCCTTCTGATTTGTGGGGACGTTTGGATGGTTGGGGATTTGAAGCAGAAGGTCGAATATCATCACGTTCGTCCTTTCCAGAGACTCGCTTGTTGGCAGATCATGATAACAGATGCCTCAGTTTTCCAAAAAACAAAATTTTTCAACAAGCCACACGCACGCTGATTAATCGGAATAAGTTGATTTCTGTACATGAAAAAATGAAAAATAATTCAAAGGGCTTGTTTGAAATAGAGAAAAAAATTCGAAATGTGATGGGTTATCGCCTGGGAACGAATCTAGCGCGATTGTTTTATCAGCGTCTAGCAGAGCAAGGGGCTCTTTACGACAGAGAGGTGCAGGAATTGTGGGCCAAGCACATTATAACCACTTTATCTCAACTTTTGCCGAAAATGAAAGAAGTGTATATCGATCATTCGCAAATTAATGAGATCTTTCCTTGGGAAGAAACAATGGATCTCCTTTTGTTTGGAGAGGGATCATCGGATCTTTCCAAAGAAAACTGCTCATCATGGGCTAATATTTTAGGTGAAAATGCTTCTCTTAAAAATTTTAAAAAGAAATGTGCGATGGAGTTGGGGATCTGAACATTAAAAAATGGAAAAGAAATGAATTCAGCTATAATTAAAAAATATTTATTTCAGATTGCTGGTCTATTGAGTTTCTTATTCATGACAGGGAGAAGCTTAGAGGCGCACGCAAATAAGCTTACTTCCTCACAACAGTGGGTACAAACCGAATCGAAGACAGGTTTTCTTGAACATTCAGATTCCCAGGCAAATAAAAAGGGATTCTTTCAATCTTATAAACAGAAGTTTAAAACAGATCTTGGTGTTTATATGGCGGGAGGTCGCTTTTTAGAAACTTCCGATGAATCCTCTGTGGGATATGCGGAATCAGGTTTTGCAATTGATATTGGTGACAGACTCTCCCCTTATAGCTTGCGATTGGATTTTAATCATAAGTTCAGAGAGGCTAGTGCGGGAGCCCTGAGTGTGAAAAACAATTTTTACGAGTACAGGGCTTTTGTAAAACGTGTTTTTCCCGTCAATCTCCCAATCTTTTCCGCTGATAACGCCACGAATGTTCACTTTTCATGGTATTTGGCTCTTGGCTTGGGAGCTTTGGTTCCGCAAACAGAAATCAAAGTACTCCATGCTTCCAAAAACATCGTGAGTGCCGCTTATTTATTGGAAGCCGCGCGAGCAGGTGTTCGCTGGGACTTTGATTCAGGAGTTTTTTTTGATTTATTAGCTCAGGCGTCTTTTTCTCCGCCTTATCCTAGAGGTGGTGTGGCCTCTCTTGGTTTAGAGGTTGGAACTCGTTTTTAATCCAAAGAAATTAAGTCGTCTCATTGAGAGAAAAACTTAAGAACTGTCGTGGTGTCTAAAAGAAACACGCCTTGAGGGAGTCTTAGACACAGAATAATCTTTTTTCTCAAAATCTCTAAAAATAAATAATTTATAGTTATTTCGAATGGTTAGTTTCATTTAGGTGTTTTGGTACATTTTTAGCATGGAACAAAGGTGAGGAGTTACGATTTTCGCTTTTAATGATGTGAATATAATAATGTATCAATAACATACATTATAAATGAATGAGGATAGGTATGAGGCTTTTTTATAAACATACATTATTTATTTTTGCGGCTGCTGCTTTGATATTAAGTGGCTGTGGCTCCAAATATAAAAGTGAGCCCCAAACAACAGATTCTCTTCCGCCTTCGGACGAAGTGATTGATGGGATTATTCCTGGAACTCCTGGTCACTCTTCCGTTATCGATCCAGCTGATGGTATCTGGAGTTCTGGAGGATCAGCTCTCTTTAAGCCCGCCAGCTATGAGTTATTTAATCAATGGGTGAGCGCTCACCCTGTAGAACCTCAGCAAGCTTTAATTAATGTGAATTTGGTAAAAGCAAGTGACAAAAACACTTATTATGGAGAAGTAAAAATCCGTTATCAACATAATGCAAGTACCTACGAAGCCACTTTAAGATCCGGTACGAGTAGTTATGATGGTGTTGATTTTTATAAGTATAACTATTGGTTCAAAAGCCAAAATCAAACCGTTTTTTCTGGTTTTTTTGAAGACAAAGTTGGAGCCATCGTTTTAGTCGTCAACCGTACTTTGGATCTTGGTGACGGTGGTGGATCAAGTCAGATTGGTGGAGAGGTTTGGTTTAAGAACTTTACCGCGAGCTGGGCTGCTTATGACCAAGGCGGAGCCTGGTCTGTGGTTCTACCTTGTTGGTTTAGAAGTATTGGACCTTATGATTGTCGAAGTAATTCAGTCATGAATAAATCAAATTTGTATCCCACCAACGGATATCAAAAGTTGGGGACTTTTTCTAATATGAATAAATTGAAAGCATTTAATGAATAGTAAATTAAGAGATTTTAGGAGAGTTTTATGAATCGACACGAAAATACAATAACCTATAAAAAAGAGACCTTTAGATTGTTAAAATCTCTCATGTTAGTTGTCGCTGTTGTTCTTGTGGGAGCTTGTGAAAATAAAAAAAAGAATTCGAATACGGTACCCCTTCTCCCTCCCGGTGGTTACTATGGGGGTAATTATGGAGGGGCTCTTTGTCCTTCTTGTAACATGAATGCAGCATGGACGATTTTTGCAGGAACGGATTCTCAAAATGCTTCGGGAGCTGTGTCTTTAGGGTTGGATTTTTATGGTGATCCTAATTTAGGTTATCCTTTCTCAGATCCGAGGATTCCAATGATGTATTCAGGACCAGTGGTTGTTCGTGGTTTATTAACGGTGAATAGAGTAGACCCTTTAATTTGTTCAATTCCTATAGGGCAGTACCAAGTTATTTCTTTGAGTGCAGGCCAGTGGCAGGGCGGAGTGGTAACGTCTGGTCAATCAGGTTATGGACCCACAGCGCTTTATATGCAGGCACAGAATCTTCAGTATGGAAATATTGTGGTTATGCAATTAGCAAAAGCGGTCATTTATAATCCGAATGGAACAAGTAGTTTGTACCCTAATAAATTAGGCGGAACTCTTGTATTTACTCACCGAGACAATATGCCTTGCTACTCATACAGTGGTGCTACTTACACGGAACTCTACTAAAAAACAAAGAAAGTCTCATTTATTTATCAAACATCTATTTAGGTCTGGTGTGATCGTTTCGCGTCAACTTTAGTGGGTCGAAAACAGTGATTCTTGCCCAAATGAGTGGTGAGCTTATCTTTTTATGATGAAACAGCTTTGGTGTGAGAGAAAGATTCCAGATTTTCATAAAAGCATATTAATTGCTGTTCTAAAGTTTTCAATGTCTCAGGAGCTAGGTCGAAAGATAAATTACGTCCCATTTTTTCTAGTTCAAAGGCAAGGTTTGTTAGAGGAGCATATTGGTAAATCCCTAAGGAGCCTTTAAGGGTATGAGCAGAGATCTCCAGATTTTTGGCATTTTTCTCTTTTATGGCAAGATGGATTTTTTCAACGTGCTGTGGGATGAGTTTCAGAGAAAGCTCTACAGTGCTTATTAAGAGCTCCAGATCATCGCCGAAGTTTTGTAAGACTAAATTAAAATTGATGACAAAAGGGGTTTCAGGCATAATTTTATTTTATGCTTTCTAAGGTCTGTTTAACAAGTGATTTAGAGGGTTAACGCAATCTGAAACAATTGAAGATTCCTTCATTGCAAAGTCGAAGCAGACTACGATAAAATCAAATTCATCATGAGCTACTTTATGAAAGTGTTTTTAAATATTTTCTACTTGTTTATTTTCATTCTCATCATAATTGTGACGAGAATTTATCTTGCTTCTTACAAGAGCCCTAGCTCTTCAGTCCATTTTATTAGTCCAGCTCCCTATTTAGAGCATTTCACTTTCGGGTATAAAGATTTAATTGCGGATTTACTTTGGTTGCGCACGATTCAGGATCTCGATCATTGCGAGCGTCCATTATCAAAAGACGAAGTTTGCTCAAACTCCTGGGTTTACAACATGGTCGATAAAATTACGGATTTATCACCTCACTTCAGAATTATTTATGCAACAGTTCCTCTTCTTTTAAGTATGACCGTTGGAGATTCTAACGGAGCTATTCTTTTGTTAGATAAAGGATTGCAATACTTTCCTAACGATTGGCCCATTTTGTACAGGGGCGGTTATCTTTATCTTTTTGAGGAAGGGAATAAGGTGAAGGCGGCAGAGTATTTTACGAGAGCTCAAAAAAACGGAGCCCCTGATTGGTTGGCTTCTTATGCCGCCCGACTCTATTCAGAATCGGGTCGTCACGAAATGGCGGAGCAACTGATTAAAGATTATGAGAAAAGTGGTTTACCGGAAGATCTTTTAGAAAGAATGAAGGATCATTTGAAGAACGCAAATAAGCTAATCAAAGAGCAGTGAGAGCTTAGAATAAAAGCAAGCTTCTCTAAAGTCAGTTTCTGAGGTGATGACAAAGCTAAATAGTCGTGACTTCTGTTGACAAAATTCCCAGCGACCTCATAATGATCCTGATCGCCTGGACGCTAGTGTCTTGGTTTTATCTTAATTTTGCGATCCATATAAAAAAGGCTGTGTCACAGAACTGTAGAGTCAGGGACACTGATCAAAATAAATCATTCTTAGATTGAAGGAGTGTGGGGAATGTCCCATCAGCGTGATTTTTACGAAATTTTAGGTGTGTCCAGAGATGCTGATCAAGACGTCATAAAGAAATCTTACCGTAAAATTGCAATGCAGTTTCATCCAGATAAGAATCCAGGGAATAAAGAGGCTGAGGAGAAATTTAAGGAAGCTGCGGCGGCTTATGAAGTGTTAAGCGATACCGAAAAGCGCGCCAAGTATGATCGCTTTGGTCATCAGGCTTTTTCTGGTGGCGGTGGTGGTCATAATTTTCATGATGTGGAAGATATTTTTGCTCAATTTGGAGATATTTTTGGAGACTTTTTTGGAATGGGAGGAGGCGCTCGGAGACGTCGAGATCCGAACCAGCCCAGAAAAGGAGCTGATTTAAGATATGTAATGGAAATTAGCTTAGAGGATGTAGTTCAAGGGATTGAGCGAGAGATTGAATATGATTGTGATGAATCTTGTAAGGAATGCCATGGCTCTGGAGCTGAAAAAGGAAGTTCTATTGATACTTGTTCCACTTGTGGTGGGCAAGGACAAGTCATTCGGGCTCAAGGTTTTTTTCAAATGGCAACCACCTGCCCAAGCTGCCAGGGCCAAGGTAAAGTCATTAAGCACAAATGTAAGACTTGTCGTGGTCGAGGACGAACTCCTCGGCATCGAAAAATTCGGGTTACAATTCCTGCTGGAGTCGATTCAGGAACTCGCCTGAGAGTTTCAGGAGAAGGAGAGGGAGGCCATAAAGGAGGGCCTGCTGGAGATCTTTATGTGGAAATTCAAGTTAAAGATCATGATCATCACTTTGAGCGCCGAGACACTGACCTTATTACCGAATTCAGGATTTCTTATCTAAAAGCCATTCTGGGAGGAGAGACAGAAGTTCCAACAGTGATGGGTAAAGAAACGGTCTCCATTCCAAAGGGAACTCAGGTGGGAGATCTTATTAAATTATCGGGCCATGGAATTCCTACATTGCGAGGAGGACGGCGTGGCGATATTTATTACCAGATTAATATTGAAATCCCTAAAAAGTTGGATTCCGAAGAAGAAAAAATGCTTCGAAAAATTGCAGAATTAAGGGATGAAAAAACGTCTTCTTCAAATGGAGGGTTTTTTGGCAGAAAAAAGTGATTCAAATTGAGAAGACACCTTGACGGCTTGGTTTAGAATAACACATTACACGTAAAAGGGGATTTGAGAGCTTCACGGTGTAGAAGTTAACTCCATCCGCCTCAAAGAAAAAGTAGGGAGTGAATTATGGGTAAAATTATTGGTATTGATTTAGGGACAACCAATTCAGTGGTGTCTATTATGGAAGGTGGAGAGGCCAAAGTATTGGTCAATGAAGAAGGAGCTCGAACAACCCCTTCTGTTGTTGCTTTTACAAAAGATGGACAGCGATTGGTAGGTCAGATTGCAAAGCGCCAGGCTGTGACGAATCCAGAAAATACAATTTATTCGGCGAAGAGATTCATCGGTCGTCGTTTTGAAGAGATTCAAGAAGAAGTGAAACTGGTTCCTTACAATGTCGTGGCAAAAGGCAACGATTGCGCTTTTGACGTTCAAGGAAAAAAAGTATCTCCAGAGGAAATTGGAGCTGCTGTTTTAGCTAAATTAAAGAAAGTAGCTGAAGATTATTTAGGGGAAGAAGTGAAAGAAGCTGTGATCACGGTCCCTGCTTATTTCAACGATTCCCAGAGACAAGCAACAAAAGATGCAGGTCGAGTGGCTGGGTTGGATGTGAAAAGAATTATCAATGAACCAACAGCAGCTGCACTTGCTTATGGACTTGATAAAAAGAAAGATGAAAAAATTGTTATTTATGATTTCGGAGGAGGAACTTTTGACATCTCCGTTCTTGAAGTGGGTGATGGCGTCGTTGAAGTACAATCAACCAATGGTGATACTCACCTTGGTGGCGATAACTTTGACCACCGTATTTTAGAATGGCTCATTGCCGAGTTTAAGAAAGAAAGTGGTATTGATTTAAAAAATGATAAAATGGCTTTGCAACGTTTGAAAGAGGCCGCAGAGAAGGCTAAAATTGAACTTTCAACAGCTCAAGAATCAGATATTAATCTTCCGTTCATTACAGCTGATCAATCCGGTCCAAAACATTTACAGATGAAGTTGACGCGATCTAAATTTGAACAAATGACAGAGGATTTAGTAAAGCGTTCCGTAGAGTCCTGTCGTAAGGCTTTGGAGGATGCAGGATTAAAAGCATCACAAATTGATGAAATCGTGCTTGTGGGAGGATCAACCCGTGTTCCTGCGATTCAAAAAGCCGTAAAAGATTTCTTTGGTAAGGAACCTAATCGTACTGTGAATCCAGATGAAGTTGTGGCCATTGGCGCTGCTATTCAGGGAGGGGTTCTTTCTGGTGATGTGAAAGAAGTCCTTTTATTGGATGTAACACCACTGTCTCTTGGAATTGAGACTTTGGGTGGCGTGATGACACCTCTTATTGAGAGAAACACAGCTATTCCAACGAAGAAGACTCAAGTGTTTTCTACCGCTGCTGATAATCAGCCGGGTGTAGAAATTCATGTGCTTCAGGGTGAAAGAAAAATGGCGACTGATAATAAAACTTTAGGGCGCTTTGAGTTAGCAGGAATTCCACCAGCGCCACGAGGGGTTCCTCAGGTTGAAGTGATTTTTGATATTGATGCCAATGGAATTTTGAATGTGTCTGCCATGGATAAAGGAACTGGTAAACAGCAGACTATTAAAATTACAGCGCAATCTGGCTTGAGTGAGGACGATATCAAACGAGCTGTTCGTGAGGCTGAAGAGCATGCGACAGAAGATAAAGAGCGTCAAGAAATGGCAACTCAAGTGAACTCTTTAGATAATTTAATTTATCAAACCGAAAAGTTGGTGAAAGAAAATTCGGCTAATCTTCCCGCTGGAGATGTCAAAGCTGCTGAGGATGCTATTTCTAAAGCTAAAAAGGCTATTGAATCTAAGTCTGGCTTGGCAGCTCTTAAAACGGCTCATGATGAACTTATGACAGCAAGTCAGAAGCTTTCTTCTGAGCTTTATAAAAAAGCTGGAGCCGCAGATCAATCTTCAGGAGAAGCTCCTCCGCAGGAGGATGCTAATTCAGCTCACGCAGGCGCTAACTCTGGTGCTAAGAGTGGTAGTGATGATGTGATTGATGCTGACTTCAAAGATGTAAACTAAAAAGTTATTGAGAAATTTCTCATTTAATAAAAAAGCCCGAGAGATCGGGCTTTTTTATTACTATGGGCTTTGATCAGAGACACTCTTGTGAAAAATTGGTTGGTTGGAGTGAAAAAGAAGAGTACGATGAAATCCAAGGTGGATTTTTATGGTTCGAATCAGTATCATGCCAATTAAAGAGGCGCTTCAGTCTCTCAAAATCAAAGAGGTTTTGGGAGTTATTGGTCTTTTAATCTTTTCAAGAATCATTCCTCATTGGCCTAATTTTACAGCACTGGGGGCGACAGCAATTTTAGCTCCGTTATGGCTGAGTCACAGTCGTTTGAGTTTAATTGTACCAGTTTTAGCGCTTTTTATTTCTGATTTAGTGATAGGGTTTTATCCTGCCATGGCATTGACGTACATCCCTGTTTTTCTGGTGAGTGTTTTATCGTGGAGATCAAAAAAGAAAAATCTTTCAGGTGGATTTGATCTTTTAAAGTGGGGTGTGGGGTCTAGCTTTGTATTTTTTCTTTTCTCTAATTTGGGTTCCTGGCTCGTTTTGGATATTTACCAGAAGAATTTGTCAGGTTTGATTTTAAGCTATTGGAATGGAATCCCCTTTATGTTCAATGATTTTCTGGGGACAATCGTTTATCTTACTGCAGCTCTTTATTTAAGAAAAAGGGTTGGAGCTTTTTGGAGTCATTCTGATCAGCGCCTCCACCAAAGATAAATGAAGGGAAGTTTTTTCATAAAAAGAAATGGAGTTCTTCTCCATCATTCAGCTTATTTGTGAATATGTTTCGTTAAGAATCCTTATTTTTATTGATTTAATTAGATAAGATAAGATATCGTAATTGCTTATTAATTTAATGATTTGTATTTGCTTAGCCACTCTTTTCAAAGAGAGTTTCAAGGTCTATTTTTGTAAATATCACAAGCCCATAAATCACCAAAGGTGAGGCCCTTTTGATCCTAAAGGAGTTCTTTTTTCAAAAAGTCGGAGTTGATACAAAGTTGGTGAAGGGAAGGCTTTTGAATCGGGGTGCTTTTCAAACATACTTCAAGAGAGGAGAAAAAACTTGCTTTTTAGAAGTGAGAATATTAGCTTGGCTTTTCGACTGTTTAAGTGGCCAAATCAAGAGAGATACATAGCGTGTTTCCGCCCTTTTAGTCTAGGAGCTATCAATGAAGACTCATTCTGGAGCAAAAAAACGCCTCCAATTATTGAAGAGTGGAAAGGTGAAACGAAAGCAAACTCGCCTTCGACACTTAAATTCCCACATGAAATCAAAAACCAAGAGACATTTAGGTCAAACTGCTTATGTTCATGATGCTAATATGTTACAAATCCAGCGCTGCTTGGTATTTTAGAGGGAAGAGGTAGAATATGGCTCGTGTTAAAGGTGGATTTACCAATCGTCGTCGTCATAAAAAAGTTTTAAAAAGAGCATCAGGGTTTTATTCAGCGAATAGCCGCTGTTACACTCATGCTGTGGAAAAAGTGGATCGCGCTCTGAGTTATGCTTATCGAGATCGTAAAGCAAAAAAACGAACCTTTCGTCGTTTATGGACTCAAAGAATCAATGCAGCAGCTCGTTTGAATGGGACAACTTATTCTGTTCTTATTGGAGCTATGGCGAAAAAAGGTTTTGCGATTGACCGCAAAATTCTAGCAGACTTGGCTATTTCAGATGCGGCTGGTTTTGCTGCTATTGTAAAGCAAGCGATCGCTTAATTATTGCAGAGTTTTTATTATTCACAAAAGGGCTTCATCTGAAGCCCTTTTTTATTTTAATCTGATTTAGACTTTGATTCCTGAGGTTCCCTCAAGTAAGTTTCGGGAAATTGAAGATCTGAGAAGCAATTTAAAAAGTTATTTTATCATAGAGGCAAAGCGGGTTTATTTTACTTGAGGTGAACTGATTCTAAAGAAGTAAGAAGCTGAAATCTTGAGTTATAAGATTAAAAATCTCTATGAGGGAAGCTAGTTCTAAATGCAAACTTTGAAAGAAGACAGTTTTGAAATAAGAAAACAAGATCATATTCGTTATGCCCTTAGCGAAGATTCTCAGTCGTTGGTTCATGAGGATTGGGAGCGCATTTTTTTAATTCCAGAGGCCCTTCCTGAGATTAATTTTGAAGAAGTTGAATTAGGAGTGAATTCTTTAGGGCGAGAATGGAAAACTCCTTTTTTTGTAAGTTCTATGACAGGTGGCCATTCTGAATCTTTTAAAATCAATTCTATTTTGGCAGAAGCCTGTGAGGCTAAAGAATGGTTGTTGGGGGTAGGGTCCCAGAGAAGAGAAATTGATGATTTGCAGGCCAGCCAAGAGTGGTATCAGCTCCGGAAAAAATATCCCAAGGTATTATTGGCCTCCAACATTGGATTATCACAGTTAATACAAGCACCTTTAGAAAAAATTCAAAAATTAGTAGAGCATACGGAGGCTAAGGCCTTATTTGTGCATACCAATCCCCTTCAAGAATGCCTTCAGATGGAAGGAACCCCTCACTTCAAGGGAGGATTCAAGGCCCTTGAATCCATCGTGAAAAAAATGGAAGTCCCTATTGTTATCAAAGAGGTTGGTTCAGGAATATCAACAACTACGATTCAACGCTTAAGCAATATTGGTATTTCAGCTGTAGATGTGAGCGGTCGAGGAGGAACTCATTGGGGGCGAGTTGAAGGATTGCGTTCTCCCCAGAAAAGCCTCAAAGCTCAAGCCGCTGTTACTTTCAAGGATTGGGGACTTTCAACGCCAAAAGCTTTATATTTATGGGCTCAAGAGGCGCGGCTTTTTGAAAATATTCATTCCTCCTCGCAAAACGTTTCAAATATAGAAGTATGGGCTTCAGGAGGAGTCCGAAATGGTTTACAGGCAGCAAAGAGCTTGGCTTTAGGGGCACAGAGAGTTGGGTTAGCTCGGCCTTTTTTGGAGGCGGCTCTGGTAGGTCCAGAGGCGGTTATGGAATTAATAGATTTATTAGAATATGAATTGAAAATCAGTTTGTTTTGTTTAGGTATAAAAAAGATCAGTGAGATGAAGCAGCGAAAGGTTTGGTTATGGGAGAAGGTATGAATGAACCCTTTCAAGGATTTTCAAAACTCACCAGACAAGAGCGTTATCAAAAGCTATTGAGTACAGGTGTGTTGAGTCGAGAAGAAGTGGAATACCTAGAGCATGGGGGTCTTAAAGACCTTTCTCTTGGAGAGAAATTTATAGAAAATGTGATTGGGTATTTTCAGCTTCCTTTGGGGGTTGCGACTCATTTTCGCATTGATGGAAAAGATATTTTGATTCCTATGGCCGTGGAAGAAACCTCCATTGTGGCGGCGGCTAGTAAAACTGCAAAATGGATTCGCGAATCGGGTTTTATCCAAACTCGAGTGGATGGCCATGAAATTATCGGTCAAATTCAGATTGCGGTTTTACATAAATATGATTTGTTTTCAAAAGTCATATTAGAGCACAAACTTCGCTTGATAGAAATGGCAAATCGAGAAGTTGCGTTTGGTTTAGTCAAAAGAGGGGGCGGGGTGACGGATATCAACGTCCGTGTTTTAGACCGCCCTGATGGTTTAAAAATGGGAATTGTACATGTAATGGTCAATTCCTGTGATGCTATGGGTGCGAATGTTATTAATCAAGTTTGTGAGTTTTTAAAAGAGCCCATAGAGAGTTTGACCGGAGAGAAAGTAACGATGTGTATTCTCTCTAACCTTGTCACCAGTAAAATCACAAAGGCAGAAGTGGTATTGGAAAAAGTGGACCCGGAGTTGGCCGCAAAAATAGAAGAGGCGTCTCTGTTTGCTGAAATCGATCCCTATCGGGCCGCCACAAACAATAAGGGTGTGCTGAATGGCATTGATCCGATTCTCATTGCGACCGGAAACGATTGGCGAGCTGTTGAGGCTGGAGTGCATGCTTATGCTGCTCGTAAGGGAGCCTACTCTTCATTGACTCGTTGGTTTCGGGAGGGCAGCCGTTTAGTGGGTCGATTTGAAGCGCCCCTCATTGTCGGCACGGTAGGAGGAGTGACCACTCTCCATCCCACTGCGAAAATGGCCATGAAGATTTTGCAGGTTGAGTCTGCCAATGAGCTTTCTCGCATTATTGCTGCGGTGGGGTTGGTTCAAAACTTAGGGGCCCTAAAGGCTCTAACAACAGTGGGTATAATTGAAGGTCACATGAAATTACATATTAAAAATTTAACTTTGGGAGCCGGAGCTGAAGAAAAAGAAATACCTTATGTGCAGAAACGCTTAGAAGAAATTTTAGCATTGAGAAAAAGAATCTCTTTGAGTAATGCCATTGAGGTTTTGCGAGAGTTGAGACTTCAGCGTTCCTCTAAACCAGATCATGAGACTCACCATGTTTGAGTTATCTCTTGGATCCAAAGTTTTTTTATTGGGTGAGTACCAGGTTCTCCAAGAAGGCACGGCTTTTCTTGCCATTCTTGAGCCGCGTTTTAAATTAGTGGTAAAAGAAGGCATTGGAAGGCTCGGAGGAATTCCTACAGAGAGTCCGGCTTCAAAGTATCATCAGCAAAATCAGGAATTTTTTAAAGAATGGGATTTAGATTTTTTGGACCCTCATCAAGGAGCTGGGGGATTTGGGGCTTCAACAGCTCAGATAGGACTTTTGCAGGGTTTGAAGGAAGGTTATGAGGCCATTCGAACTCATTCTCAAGTGGAATTCGATTTAAAAAAAATTCATCGCAAGTATTTGGAGCTTGTTCAGCCGGAGCAAGGGCCTTCTCCCAGCGGAGCTGATTTATTGAGTCAATTTCAAGGAGGATTGATTGAACTTAATATTCAATCGGGTCGAATACAAAAACAAGCATGGCCTTTTGCGGATATCCAGGTTTATTTTTTTAGAACTGGAAAAAAACAAGCCACTCATGAGCATTTAAAAAAGATCAAAATAAAAAATAAACATTATTTATCTGAAGAAAGTTCGAATCAATCTCATCTGGAGGATCCTGGTCAGAGTGTGGATGATTTGGTGATGGTTTATAATAAGGCTATAGAGAGCTTTCACCATTGTGATAGGGATTTATTCACTCAATCCATCCAAGATTACCACAAAGAACTTGATAAAAGAGGCTGGGTAGCTCCAGAAACGATGGATTGGCTGAGCAAAGTTCAGAAATTGAATGGGGTTTTGGCGGCTAAAGGTTGTGGAGCGATGGGTGCTGATGTCATTGCGGTAGTGGCAAAAAAAGATTGTGCCGATGATGTGATTCTTGGCGGAGAGTCTTTGGGATTGCAGTTTGTTGGTAACCTCGATCAAAGAACAGAAGGCTTTACTTATCGATGGGAGGAGTTGTGAGCTTAAATTTGAAAGTTGCCGTTGAAGCGCCATCGAACATTGCTCTGATTAAGTATATGGGAAAAGAAGATCATCAGAGGAATGTTGCTTCAAACCCTTCTATTTCCTATACGTTGCCTCATTTGAAAACAAAAGTTTCTATTGCAGTCACTCAGGCTAAGGATGTTGTATGGAAACCTGATGAGAAGGCTTCTTATCCTCTTGAATTGAGTGAATCAGGAAAGAATAAATTTATTGCGCATTGGGACCGCTGTCGCCAAAGAATGGCTCCTCGGTTTCAACAGGGCGTTGTGATTGAATCGGGGAATAATTTTCCTTCTGATTGTGGTTTGGCTTCTTCGGCTTCCAGTTTTGCGGCCTTAACGATGGCCGCGCATCGATTATTTTCTGAGTTGGATGTGTTGGATAAAGAATGGAGCCAGGAAGAGTTAGCTCAATTGAGTCGAGAAGGATCGGGTAGCAGTGGTCGCTCTTTTTTTGAGCCATGGGTTTTGTGGTCAGGAGATGTCGTTCAACCGCTTGAAACTCCCTTATGGACAGAGTTGCTTCATACTGCTGTCGTGGTTGACCATGGTAAAAAGAAAATTTCTTCCAGTGACGCTCACCGAAGAATTATAACCAGCGCTTTATTTGAAGGAAGGCGGAAACGAGCGACAGACAGAAGTGAGAAACTGCAAAAGCTGTTAAAGCAGAACCAATCTTGGAGCTTGATGTATGAATGTGTTTGGAGCGAATTTTGGGATATGCATGTTTTATTTGAAACAAGTTCCCCACCTTTTCATTACATCACGCCGAAAAGTCTCTTAGCGCTTCGTTTTTTTCAGGAGGACTGGGAAAAACGAGGAGATGGACCCCTTGTTACCATGGATGCTGGGCCGAATATCCATTTATTGTACCGTAAAGAGCAGGAGGGTTTACAGCGCGAGCACATCCAAAAACTTGAGGCAATGGACTTCTTTGTGATTTCTCCAGGCTCTTCATGGTAAAAGCTTATACTACAACTGGAAAGTGGATTCTTGCAGGAGAGCATTCCGTGCTTCGCGGAAGCCGTGCTTTGGTTTTTCCATTGCCCTCAATGCAAATAAAATTAATTTATGATGACACCACTGATGATTTCGTTGCGCGCTTTCAAGGACCTTCTGGTAATGATTATCAAATGCTTTTTTATGGCTTGGTGGATCGAGCGTTGGAGTTGCTGGGACGCTCACGTAATTTGTTAAAAGGATCTGTGATTTTAGAAAGCCACATTCCTCTTGGGAATGGTTTGGGGGCTTCAGCAGCGCTTTGTTCAGCCGTTGGGCTTTGGTTTGCGGATCGGGGCTGGATTGATCGTCCTCAATTAGAATCATTTAGCCGTGAGCTTGAAAATTTATTTCATGGTGAAAGTAGTGGTGTTGATATTGCTGTGGTGCTATCAGCCCAGCCTTTGTGGTATTCGCGTTTTGCGCCATCAGAATCGCTATTTATTCAGTGGAAACCTTTTTTGTACTTAAGTCCTTCTGGTCAGAAGGGACTCACGCATCATTGTATTTTAAAGGTGAAAGAGTTTCTGCAAAATCATCCCACTCTTGGACAAAAAATGGATGAAGAAATGGGCATGGCTGTCGATATCATGAAGCAGTTGTTACTTGTTTCTCCACAGGATGAAGCAAAAGCTTTAGCCGAGATGTCTTTAGCAATTCAAAAAGCTCGATCTTGTTTTGAAACTTGGGGGTTAACAGAAGGAGCGGTAGCACGTGAAATGCAGCAGATGATGGATTTAGGAGCCTTGGCAGTGAAGCCTACAGGTTCTGGTGGAGGTGGTTATATTTTGAGCCTGTGGGCACAGGAACCGCCGTTAAGTCTTCGTTCTCGTTTGATTTCATGTTGGTAACATGACAAATTTATGACTGTAATGGGATCTTGAAAATCCAGGAGAGGAGCTTTGAGTATGAGGAAAGGTTTTTTGATTATTGATTTTGGATCGCAATTCACTCAACTCATTGCCAGGCGTTTTCGTGAGTTGGGTTTTTATAGCGAAATTCTTTCTTATAAAACTTCTGTTGAAGAAATCCGAAATAAAAATCCTTATGGAATTGTGTTAAGCGGAGGACCCAATAGTGTTTATGAAGAGTCCTCACCAAGGCGATCCGTGCGGGAATTGGTAGAGATTGCTCCCGTGCTAGGGGTTTGTTATGGAATGCAATTATTAGCATACGATTTAGGTGGAGTGGTGGAAAAATCCAGCCATCGAGAATATGGTTTAATGACCGTGAATTGGAAGAGTCAGTGGGGCCTTGTTGTTCAGGGCATGGATTTGCATCAACAACAGTGTTGGATGTCTCACGGAGATATCGTGAAAGAGGTGCCTCCAGGATTTAAAGTCGCTGCACTATCGGCCACAGGTCACATTGCTGCGATGGAAAGTGAGCGTGTGTGGGCGGTGCAGTTTCATCCTGAAGTCAGCCATACCGAACACGGAATACAGATCCTGAAAAGTTTTGCTGAGAGAGTTTGTCAAGCGAGGGCGGATTGGAATGCTCCTCAGATGTTAGAGCATTTACAAAAAGAAGTGAGAGAAAAGGTCGGACCTCAAGGGCAAGTGCTGTGTGCACTGAGTGGAGGGGTGGATTCCACCGTGGTCGCCACTCTGCTGACTCAAGCTCTGGGCAAGGAGCGTGTTCACTGTGTGTTTGTTGATAATGGGCTTTTGAGGAAAAATGAATACGAAACTGTCTTGAAAAACTATCACCACTTGGGTTTGGACGTTCATGGTGTCAACGCTGTGGATGATTTTATGAAAGCCTTGAAAGGGGTCTATGACCCAGAACAAAAACGTAAAATCATTGGCCGTCTTTTTATTGAAGTTTTTGAAAAGAGTCTTAAGACTTTAAAACTACCACCTATTCAATTTTTAGCTCAAGGAACGCTTTACCCTGATGTGATTGAAAGTGTCTCGTCGATTGGTGGGTCTGTAACAATTAAGTCCCATCACAATGTGGGCGGACTTCCTGAGAAAATGAATCTTCAGTTAGTTGAACCGGTGCGAGAGCTTTTTAAAGATGAGGTAAGAAAGTTAGGAGCACAGTTGGGAATTCCACAGCATTTGCTTTGGAGACATCCTTTTCCCGGGCCAGGTTTAGCCATTCGGATCATTGGTGAGGTTAACCGTGAAAATCTCGCACTTCTTCAAGAGGCCGATGACATCTACATTCAGTATCTCCATGAGAAAAAACTTTATGAGAAAATCTGGCAGGCTTTTTGTGTGCTTTTGCCCGTCAACTCTGTGGGAGTGCAAGGAGATGCTCGTACTTATGATAAGGTCCTTGCGTTGAGAGCTGTCACCTCTCAGGATGGAATGACAGCCGATTGGTATCCTTTTGCTTTTGAAGATCTTCGAGACATTTCAAGTCGTATCACAAATCAGGTCAAAGGAATCAATCGTGTGGTTTATGATGTGACCAGTAAACCTCCAGCAACGATTGAGTGGGAATAAGAATGTCGTTTGTTCACTTGCATGTTCATAGTGAATATTCGCTCCTTGAGGCTAGCATTAAAGTAAAGTCTCTCGTTAAGAAAGCGGCGCACTTTCAGATGCCAGCGGTAGCACTGACTGATCATGGGAATATGTTTGGAGCTATTGAGTTTTATTTTGCTGCGAAGGATGCTGGATTGAATCCGCTCTTGGGTTGTGAAGTTTATTTGGCTCCAGGCAGTCGTCATCAAAAATCACAGGACCGGGAAGGTGCAAAGTTTCCTCTGCGGCGTCTCGTTTTATTGGCGCAAAATGAAAATGGTTATCGTAATCTTTGTCAGATTAGTACGGTTGGATATCAGCAAGGTTTTTATTATAAACCTCGAATCGACTATGAAGTGCTTGCTGAATACAGTTCTGATATTCTCTGTCTTACTGGTGGCTTGATGGGAGAGATTCCTCAAGCGTTTTTGCATGAGAGCGGTGAAGTGGCTCTCGAAAAAATCCGTAAATTAAAAGAAATTTTTTCTGATCGCCTTTATTTAGAAACTAATAGAACAGGTTTAAGGGAGTGGTTGCAGATCAATCCTTTTCTGACAGAGGCTTCTAAGATCACAGGAGTCCCATTGGTGGCGGCCAATGATGTTCACTACTTGGTGAAAGAGGATCAAATGGCTCAGGAAGTGATGGTGTGTATTGGCACCAACAGAACCATTCAAGATGATACTCGCCAGCGTCTGGGCAGTGATCAGTTTTATTTAAAAAGCTCTGAAGAAATGCGAAGTCTTTATCAAGATCAGATGGAATTGTGTGATCGCACTCTGGAAATCGCAGATCGTTGCAAGGTGAGTTTTAAACTCAAAGATGCACAAGGAAAACCTATTTATCATTTGCCAAGCTTTCCCACGTTGGGAGGTGTTTCTCTGAGTGAGGAAATTCGGCGTTTGTCTTATGAAGGACTGGATCTGAGAGCCAAAGAAGCCGAGGCGAGAAGAGAGCCTATTCCAGAGAAAGAGATTCCCGCTTATCACGCCCGTTTGGATTATGAACTGCAAATTATTGATCGCATGGGCTTCAATGGGTATTTTTTAATTGTACAGGATTTTATCAATTGGGCAAAATCTCAAGAAATTCCTGTGGGGCCGGGTAGGGGCTCTGGAGCTGGAAGTCTTGTTGCCTTTTGTTTGCGGATCACAGATTTGGATCCCCTCATGCATAAACTGCTTTTTGAAAGATTTTTGAATCCAGAGCGGATTTCTATGCCTGATTTTGACATTGATTTTTGTCAGGATCGTCGGGGAGAAGTGATTCAATATGTGATTCAAAAATACAGTTTTGAGAGCGTGAGTCAAATCATCACTTATGGAAAACTACAAGCGCGTGCGGCTCTTCGAGATGTCGGACGTGTATTAGGGATGACATTCTCTGAGGTTGATGTTGTTGCGAAGTTAATGCCGGATAAATTAGGGATTACTTTGAAAGAAGCGCTTGAGCTAGAGCCTCGATTGCGCGAAATGATGGAGATGAACCCACAGGTTGCAACGATGATGGATCTTGCCCAACGCATAGAAGGCTTAGCTCGTCATGCGGGAATCCATGCCGCAGGGGTGATCATTGCCGATGGGAAGCTTGTTGCCCACGCCCCGCTTTATCGAGGTGCTGATGGAGAAAACGTTGTTCAGTATGATATGAAGCATGCTGAAAAAATTGGTCTTATTAAATTTGATTTTCTAGGTTTAAAGACCCTCACACACATCCATAATGCATTAACAATGATTGAACAAAATCATGGTAAAAAAATCCGACCTCAGGATATTCCTCTGAGTGATTCAGGAATTTACTCCATTATGTCCAAAGGCGACACGGCTGGTATTTTCCAGTTTGAAGGTGAGGGGATTAGTGATGCCATTCGGCAAATTCGTCCGACGAGTTTTGGAGATATAACAGCGATCAACGCTCTTTATCGACCTGGGCCGATGGCCATGATTCCTGAATTTGCTAAGAGAAAAAATGGAGAAGCTCCTGTCGAATATCTCTTTCAAGAACTTCGAGAGGTTTTGGAAGAGACTTATGGAATTATTGTTTATCAAGAACAAGTGATGGCCATTGCCTCCATTATTGCGGGATACAGTCTCGGAGAAGCTGATATGCTTCGTCGAGCTATGGGGAAAAAAATCAAAGAGGAGATGGACAAGCAAAGAGAGCGCTTTCTGCGAGGGGCAAAGGATCGGGGCCATGACGAGAAAAAATCAGATGAACTCTTTGATTTAATGTATAAATTTGCTGACTATGGTTTTAACAAATCTCATGCGGCGGCCTATTGTGTGGTGGCGGCTCATACCGCTTGGTTGAAAAACTATTATCCGGCAGAGTTTTTTGCGGCTCTTCTTTCGACGGAAATGGGTGATACTGATAAGGTCGTGAAATATTCAAAGGATGCCCAACGTCACGGTATCGAAGTGGTTCCTCCTCATGTGAATTACTCTAATTATCAGTTCGCTGTTCATGAAAATAAAATTTATTTTGGTTTGGGAGCGATTAAAGGTGTCGGCCAAGCTGCGGTGGAGTCTATTTTGGAAACTCGGGCTCTCAAATCCAATAGAAAATTTGAAACTCTTGAGGATTTTTTTGAATCCGTGGACTTGAGAAGAATTAATAAAAAAGTGATTGAGTGTCTGGTTAAAGCGGGGGCACTGGATCACTTTGGCCCTCACCGAGCGCAGCTCTTCACTCAGTACACAAAATTTATGGAACATGTAGAAAGAAAAAAACGTGAATCCGAATTTGGTCAATTAAGTTTATTTGAAATCATGGATGAAGAGGACCAAGATCATACTGTTGCTTTAGATCCGGTGAAACCATGGGGTCGCCTGGGCCGTTTGGCCCTTGAAAAAGAAGTTTTAGGTTTTTACTTATCTGATCATCCGCTTCAGGGAACATCATCATTAAGCTCTGTTTGGAAAACCTGCGATATCTCTGAACTTTTGGGTTATTGGACTCAACGAGGAGAAAAATTACCACCATCCTTACAAGAAAATGTGCGGCAAAAAGACCAGGGTAAACCCCGAGTGATGCTGGTTGGAATCATTAGCGAGTTTCGTGATTTAATTACTAAAAAAGGAACCCGTATGGCCTTTGGTCGTTTGGAAGATTTGACGGGCAATGTGGAGCTCGTTATTTTTCCGGATGTTTTTTCTAAAACAGAGCCTCTTTTTAAGGGAGAAAGACCTCTGTTAGTGGGTGGCTTCTTGGAAGTCGATCATCAGGTTCCTAAAATTATTGTGGACACAGTGACGACGTTGGAAGAGATGCTTGTACAGATTCGCACAATGATTCTTCGCTTAAAGGATTGGTCTGAGGAAGATATGCTCCATCTCCATAAGATATTGATGGAAAATCCAGGCTCGACCGAAGTCCTGTTTCAGATTGATTTACCGGAAATGAATAAAACGATTACCTTAAATACAGGTGACTCTTTAAAGGTTAAACTGGATAATGAGTTCATAGAAGGGCTGCGCCAACAGTTTGGGCGAACCGATTTTATTGAACTCAAAGGACGGTGAGAATGCGCAATTTTATTCAAAACTATTTTTTTTCGGGTTCTGGAGTTATCGTATTCTGTCATGTGCTGGCTTTAAGTCTTGGTGTTGGAGCGAAAGAAAAAACAAATCTTATTGCTTTAAATGAGTTTTCTCAGGAAGAAGATGCCCGATTGTTAGATACTTTTTCAGAGGACGACGAAGAGAGTACTGTGCGAAGACCGTCGTCTTTGTCTTCTCAAGATGAGGATTTACGGTCTCCGGATGCTCTTCCCAGTGCCTCCTGGAATCAAAACAAGAGTGTGATGCTACCGGCGGGAGTGGAAGAAAAAACATATGAAGGAGTTTCAAAAGCTGAAAGTCCAAGTCTTGCTCGTAAAAAATTGATTGAAGAGGCGACTACTAAAATTTCAGAAGAAGCTGTTCAGTCCATTATTGGGGAGGCGCGATTCAAGAAAAACAAATCAATTATCAATGATAAAATTTTAAAGCAGTCCAGTCGTTATATTCCAGTGATAAAGACTGGGGATTTAATAAAATTAACGGAAGGACATAAACTGGCGGTGACATTGCAAGTGAACTCCAAGGTTCTTGAGTTGATGTTGCAGGAGCAAGGTTTGCTTTATGATAATGAGACATCTCCAATGATGATACCTTTTGTCGTTATTGAGGATCAGATTTCAGGAGATAGTTTTCGGTGGTGGCGGTCCAAGAACAGCTCGCGCATGCAGGCGATGAATGATTATCTTGAAAAACAGATTCAAAATTCATTTTTCAGCTCTGGTTTTTTTGTGCAAAAGCCAATGGCTTCTCAGATGCAGTTGATGATTCCAAGCGCTTTTCAGCAGGAGTCATTAGCTCCAGATCAAATACAGTCTTTAGCTAAAAGGTGGAATATTCCCATTACGCTTGTTGGCGATCTTTCAATCAAAAAGGCTGAGAGATCTACAGACACAGCAGTCATTGAGCTGCGCTTGATGTTAACACAGGTGAGCTCAGGTCGCATTCTTGCTCAGTTGAACCGTCAGAGCAAATTAGCGAAAAATGAAACGGTAGAGCTTGCGAATTTACGAAAACAACTAGGATTTGTAACTCAGGCTTTAAAAGATTTGAGCCTTCAATTGCAAGAAGCTTGGCAAAAGGGGGCTTTATCATCCACTTTAGTGCAGCTTGAAGTTCAAGGTCCTTTGGGGTTAGGTAAATATGAATTGTTTAAAAACTCATTAAAGGCGACAAATCGATCAATTCGCCAAGTAAAAGAACGTTTGATTACGGGTCAGAGTGTTTTCTTTGAATTAGAAATTAATGGTTCGGTTCAGGATCTTGTCTCAGGATTTAAGCCGGTGAATGCTGGGGATCAAATCTATAAATTCAAAGGCGTTGATGCGGCTAATGGAAAATTGCTCTTAGCTCCTGAGTGAGGGAAAGCTTTTAAGTTCAAATTTCATTCTAAATTTTTATCAAAACGAAGAGGAAGAAGTGTAGAGACCTTGGGCCCCTGAAAAGGTTGAAAATCCGTTCTTTTAATTACTTGGGTCACGCAATTGTGAAATTTTTGGTCTTTAATTTCTGAATCAAGAATCATGAGATCTTCAACTTTTCCATAATTATTCACTGTGAAATGGATGCTGATTTTTCCTTGTGAGATTTCTGTATTGTCATTCTTTTTTTGAATCAAGGAAGAGTAACAACGGAACAGATGATTCTTTTGTCGCGAGACGCGATCGGAGATCATGGATCGAATTTGAACCTTAAAACTTTTAACTTGTTTTTCAGACAAGGATGCAAGGGGATCTTGAGATAAACGAAGAGGAGTTGAAGATGCAGGCGCTGGTGGTAATGAAGAAGCCGGAGCGGTTACATCTCCTTCAAAGCCAGTTATTACAGGATGTTGATTTGGAACAGGCATGACAGATTTTATGGTATCAAGAGATTGAGGATCAATCCAAATAGTATCTTCGCGATTTAGTCCCACATATCCCTGAAGGGATTTATCTTGTCCTCCTTGTGAAATCAAAACAGAATTAGGTTCTCCCTCTCTAAGGACTTCAATTTCACCTTTTCGAAGAGTTATAAGTGTTGCATTCGCTTTACGGATAAAAGTCACAAAAGTGCTAGGTTGCAGGCGAATTTCAGCTCCACGCTTAAATCTCACGATCATTTCACCATCAGTTCCAGTGGCTAGTGATTCATTGATTCTGAGGGGTTGAAGTTTTTTTGGTGTTTTATTCTCGGAAAGAGATTTTTTAGAAATCCATTCGCCACTCCCTTTACTTGAACGTACTGTCGCTAAGATATCAGCTTGTCTTGCCTTTAAGAGCCCTAAATACTGAGGCCAATAAAGCGCCAATCCAAGCATTAAAAAACTACTAAGCAAAAAGTACTTCATATTTAGATTATGAATCAGATTTTATAGGGCTGTCACGAACCCTATTCTTTAGAAGGAGACTCCTCATCGGAAGTCTTGCTTTCAGAGAAATTAAAAAAATAACACTAAAGAACCAACCTTTAATGAATATGTCGCTCTTGAGAAGCTGACGAATTATGAACTCAAAAGATTTTTCTTTGGTCTAATGGACTTATTTGGTGGGTTGCTCTTGGGGAGGTTGAGTAGTTTCTGCTCCTGGTGCCATAGATTCAGCGGGAGGAGCCGTTTCTGGACTCATTTGAGTTGGAGCTTGGACAGGCATTCCATCAACTACAGATTTTGTAGATCGTCCGGTTATCATGGACAGACCAATACAGGTTATTGCAAAGGCAATGGCAAACCATTTTGTCAGTTTAGCGGCTAAGCTTGTTGCACCTGCGGCTCCTAAAACAGAACTGGAGTTTCCACCACCACCAAAAACACCCATGCCACCACCTTTAGAATCTTGAACAAGAACCAAAGCGATTAGAGAAATTGTTATAATAATGTGCAGTATTGTAAGAAAAGTAACCATCGAATTCATGCCTCCAAACAGCAGTTCAATCAACCTTAATAGACTAGACTAGTCAATGGTTTAATTCGCTAGTTTCGCAAAATAGGAAGAATATCTTAGGAGATTTTCTTTATTTAATCAGTTGATGGAGTTTTTGAAGGGCGAATTCTCTTTGATTTTCAAGCAGTAAAAGAGTGCAGCTCATCCCAGAAAGCCAAAGACGGAGGGGTTGAATATTGATATCGACCAGGCTCTGCAAAATTTGATGAGCTGTTTCTGGAGTTGAGGCTCCCGTGCAGGTGGCTGTGACTGTGCAATAGTGTTCACCGATAACAGAGAATTCTTGAAGGTCTCTTCTAATGGATTGCAGCACCTCTTGAGGACCAGTGAGATAGAGATGAGATATTTTTGAGGTAGAAGGATTGGTCTCTGTCGTTAAAAGCTGAGGAAAGGGGATTTCTTTGGCATTCAACTCTTGTTTTAATTTTTCAAGGTCCTCAGAAAGAGAGGAGCCTGTGAGCTCTAATTTTAAAACATCAGAATGAGAATTCAGGGAAAGAATTTGAGTGCTTTCAAACATAAAGGTCTCCTCGGGCTGATCGTGATAATGGGTGATCCAGGTTCCCAATTGAACATCATGAGCAGGTCCAATATAAAGTGGAACACTTCGTTGGTAAGCCAATTCCACAGAGCGATAGTGCAAAACCTTAGCTCCCCAAAATGTCATTTCTAATAACTGTTGATAAGTGAGTTGATGCAAAGGCTTTGCTTGTGAATATAGTTTAGGGTCTGTCGTGAATACTCCTGGGACTTCTTTAAGAATTTCACAGTGATTGGCTTGAAGTGCAGCGGCAAGAGCCACGGCAGTGGTGTCGGTACCTCCGCGTCCAAGGGTTGTGACTTCTTTGGTTTTAGGAGAAACTCCCTGAAAACCAGCAACAATAACCACTTGATTTTGTTTAATGGCTTCTCTCACTCGAGGGCATTGAATGTCGGTAATGAGGGCATTGGAGTGAGAATCATTTGTTAATACTCCAGCTTGAGATCCTGTAAAGCTAATTGCGGGACAGTTAAGATCGTTCAGTGCAAGACTGAGGAGCGCCATGCTGATGCGTTCCCCTGTAGATAGAAGCATATCAAGCTCTCGGCGTTTTGGCTTAGAACTGACTTGTTGAGCGAGATGAATAAGATCATTCGTTGTTTGCCCCATTGCACTGACGCTTACAATAAGTTTATCACCCCGCTGATGACTTTTATAAAGACTTTGAGCCACTTGCTTTATTTTTTCGGGAGTTGTGAGAGTGGCTCCACCATATTTTTTAACAATTGTTTTCATTATTTAGTCCATTGCCACATTTTTTGCTGATTGTGCAATGAATTGTTTTGCTAAAGTAAGAGAACCATAAGGAACATGGATGGGGTGATTCAAGGCTTCTTTGGGAATAAAACCTACTTTTAACTCTGTATTGAGATCTCTCAAGGATTGTCGTGTTACATTGAGAAAATCCGCAAGATCATCTAGCTTTGTACCGCCAGGAACATTGATGACTTGGTACTGTAAAGGTTCAAGGGCTTGGATGGAGCGGAAACCATAGAGGGTGGGGGCTTTAGCTACAAGCATGGCCGCTAATAACTTAGGAACATATTCGGCTGTTTCAGAGGGGAGCGCTTTGAGTTCAATAAGCTTCCAATAGTCCTTGGTACGATGTTTTTGAATCAGTCTTCGAAGGCCATTTTCTCCCATATTATAACTAGCAGCCACGAGGTACCAAGAGTCGAACTCATTGTATAAATCACTCACGTAACGAATTGCCGCTCGAGTGCTTTTCTTAAAATCTCGTCGTTCATCAAGCCACCATAGGGTTCTTAAACCATAGCGATTCCCTGTTGATTCGATGAACTGCCAAGGACCCACAGCTTCTGCTGAACTGGTGGCATGAGGGGCGAAGCCACTTTCTATCATCACCATGTAGGCTAAATCTTTGGGAAGTTTATTTCGTTCGAGTTCTCGTTGGATCATTGGAAAAAATTTGTAGGATCGTTCTAACCATTTCTTGAAAGTTCTTTGTCCATTGGTTTGGTAATACTTAATCCAGCGAGCTACCTGGGGATTATAAGTAACGGGGATATCAAAAATAGGAGAGGGAGGAGTTGTGTGAAGGGCTTCTGAAAGTATTGGTTTTTCAATAGTGAGAGACTTAGGAATCGGAGCTGCCAGAGAGAGAGAGCTAAAAAACAATAAAAAAGCAGTGAACTTCATAAAACAAGTATTAGTGATAAGCATAGAGGGGTCGAGGGAATTGTTTTATTTTGATAAATCGTAGACTAAGGGCCACCAGACTTTAGAAGGGAGAGCGGCCACCTTTTTGACATGGGTGAGATTGAAAATTGACGTTGCAAGGGCCAAGAGGCTGGATCAAGATCTTGTGCTTTCGATTTTTTTATTTCATGGAGCTGATCAATACAATGGGTTTCTTTCAACCAGTACCGTCACACTTTACGTATGAATCAATCAAAGCATTGCATGTCAGCAACTTTGAATTGTGGCATTAAAGTTGCTTTATTTATATGTGGCATACAATGCTATTTGTTTTGGTCAGATCAAGATTGTGCACTTTGAGCCTGTTGAAGATGATCGTGCATTTCTACGGTAATCCCAATCAGTGATGAGGGGGGAGAGCAGAATTTGCAAAAGCAAACGGCAGAGAATGGATAGAACTTGAGTCTATGGAGCAGATAAAGAGTGTGGAAGCAGTTTTGCTAACTCTTATTAAAGGATTGAGGCATGAGTATTAAAGGGTTGTACACAGCCGTGAGTGGTTCTATGGCGCAAAACTTGAGACTAGAGACGACGGCGAACAATTTAAGTAATGTGAATACGCCTGGCTTTAAAAAAGACTCTCAGGTTTTTCGCGAGTACCTGACCGCTAATGAAAAACCACCTGATGTGATACAAGTTCCAAAGGTCCCAGCATCGATTGAGAGTTTTTATGATATGCAAGGCACGGATAAAAGTTACGTCGACACGCTGGGAACTTATTCTGATTTTTCACAAGGTGGTTTAAAGCAAACTGGGAACAAACTTGATTTGGCCATTGATGGTTCTGGTTTTTTTGAAGTGGCGACGCCAAAAGGGGTTCGATTTACTCGCAATGGTTCCTTTAGCCTCGATGGGCAAGGGCAGCTCGTTACAAAAGAAGGATGGCCTGTCTTAAGAAAAGCGGACGCAGGTATTCCTCCCGAACAAAGAACCATAAAGTTATTGGAGGGAGTGGCGAGTGGATCACTGGCAATTTCAGAGTTTGGTGAGGTCAGTATTGATGGAGAGAGTTTAGGACAGATTTCTTTGGTTGAATTTGCCGATAGAAATGTTCTGACCAAAGAAGGATCTTCTGTTTATGGCCTTAAACCTAATCATAATCAACAGTTTACGAGCGTGGAAAGGCCAAGCCTCAAACAAGGGTTTATTGAAACAAGTAATGTGAATATTATTCAAGAAATGACGGATATGATCAGTGCCACTCGTTTATTCGATAGCACTCAAAAAGCGATTCAGGCTTATGATTCAATGGCAGATAAGCTAGTGAACGTAGTTCCTAAATAAAATGAATTTGAATCAATTTTAAAGGGCGGTTTCTTTAACATGGAGAGTGAAAAATGCTAAAAAGTCTGAATACAGCAGCAACAGGAATGCAAGCACAGCAAAATAATTTGGATGTCATTGCCAATAATCTAGCGAATGTGAACACTTCAGGCTTTAAAAAATCACGAGCTGAATTTGAGGATCTTATGTATCATACAGTGAAAGAACCGGGAGCTGCGACAGGACTAACATCGGTCTCTCCTACGGGAGTTCAAACGGGCCTAGGAGTAAGAACGGCGGCAATTCAAAAAGATTTTGATCAAGGATCTGCTTTGGTAACAAAGAATCCTTTAGATTTACAGATCGAAGGAAGTGGTTTTTTTCAAATTATGACAGAAGATGGTCAGGTGGCTTATACCCGGGATGGCGCATTTAAAAAAGATCCCACTGGAAGAATGGTGGATAAAAATGGCAACACTCTGCAGCCTGAAATAACCATTCCACCCAATGCGCAAGCTGTGGAGATTTCATCGTCGGGAGAAGTAAGTGTGACTTTGAATCAGCAAAGTGTTCCTCAACAGATTGGCCAAATTGATATTGTCACTTTTATTAATCCTTCAGGGTTGAAATCAATCGGTAAAAATTTGTTCACTCAAACGGGCGCGAGTGGTGTTCCTACTACGGTAAGGCCTGGGTTGAATGGTTCAGGCTATCTTGCTCAAGGGCAATTAGAAGGAAGCAATGTCAATATTGTGGATGAAATGGTGAATATGATCACGGCGCAAAGGGCTTACGAGACCAATTCCAAGGTGATCCAATCAGCGGATCAGATGCTTCAATCTGTCAATAGCTTAAGGTAAGTACTTATGATTTTTCTTTTTCTTTTTCATACTATGATGGCTTGGTCTAAAGAAGTGCGCTCAATCTCTTTTGTGGATAAGGACGTAAAAGTTTGCGGACAGCAGATCCCATGGGTGAATCTTTTACCCGCATTGACTCCAGCCGAAGCCGATTGTTTGGATGCCAATGAAAGTTTAGAGGTTCATAGTTTAATGGGAGCAACAGAAAGCGCTTCTGATGCGGGCTTGCGTCCTCAGATTTTTTCTATTCCAAGAGAAAAATTAGTGAAAGCCTTGAAAAAAGTGAAAGGAACATGTCTGGAAAAGGTTGAATTAAAAATTCCAGCGAATTTGCGAATCAGCCTTATCTCACAATTAAACTCGGATCTTTTTCAACCTTGGTTAGAGTCAGAAATTCAAAAAAATATTTTGGATAAAAAAATAACTCTCACACAAGTTAGCCTCCCTAAATTGGATTGTGCTCCTATTCGTAGGGTTAAGTGGGGCTCATTTCGTTTGGAATCTAAAAACGGTTTTCGATTTTTACTGATGGTGGATGATAAAAACTTTGGCGTGAGCGGTGAGTTCCGCATTTTTCAAAAGATTCCTGTCGCTAAGAGGAACATCAATTTTATGGAAAAACTAACGATGAGTGATTTTGAAGTCCAAGAAAAAGATGTCACTCATTCGCCGGGCTATGCATCTTCTTTGGAGGAGTTGGCAGGGCGAACCATTATCAAACCAATCCCTCAAGGTGCTCCTGTGGAATTAAAGTTTCTCAAACAAGAATTTCAAGTCGAAAAAGGTCAATTGATTCAGGTTCAATTTCGTGGCCCCAATTTTATTGTTTCTGCAACGGCTGTTGCTGAGCAGAATGGAATTCAAGGCGAATTAATCAAATTAAAAAATACGGAAACACAAAAAATAATTTCTGGAATAGTTCTCAAAAAAGGTGTCGTGGAGGTGCAATAATGGGAGTAAAGTTTTATGGCCACTGCGGCTTGCCAATCAATCAAGTCAGAACTCTAAATTATCCTTCCGTCGCTCTTGTAATCAGTTTATTAACCCTTAGTTTTTGTGCGGGCTGTGCCTTTTTAGGCTTAAAATCAGAAAATAAAAAAGATTTAGATTCTCAATCGCTTGCTTCGGACGCAGGAGCTTCTTCATTGGATGAGACGATTCGCTTTTCTGAAAATCCTAACATTGGCGTGTTTAATGATCGGCGTTATAAGAGGAGTACGCGGAGAACATTGGAAGATGAAAGTGATTTGGACAGCCGTGCGGGCTCATTGTGGAATACGGAGGGACCATCATCTTATTTGTTTGCTCAAAATAAACTACGAAGAGAGGGTGATTTACTCAATTTGAAGTTAGAAGGACACGCCAAAACTCAAATGGAGACAAAAATTCAGGTGATAAAAAAACTATTGGCGCGTTTGGAAATTGTTCCTAGTCGTTCTCCAGAATCACCCTCTGGCAGTTCTCCTTTAGCGGAAAATCAAAACGAGGGTGGGCGATCGCCAGCGGCGATTCCAGCAACGAGTGAGAATTCCTCTGCAAAAACAGGAGCTTCATTGACGCCATCTCCTGTGGGAGCGAATTCTGCTTTAGGGTCTCAGGCTAACAAAGTTAACTCTGAAGCGTCTTCGACGGAAGGGGATGCTCCTATTCAAGTAGAGTCCATTCCAACGCGAGTGACAGAGCGGATGGTCGATGGAAATTACCGCGTTAAAGGACAGCAATCATTTATGATTGGAAAAAAAGAATTCAAAGTGATTATCACGGGGTTAGTAAGGCCGGAGGATTTCACGGACGAGGGTATGGGCTCAGATAAGTTGTTAGATCCTCAATTGGATATTGTCAGTTTAAGAAGGAGTTTGCAGTGAAAAGAACAATCCTATTCTTTTTTGCATTTATAAGTTTTTATCTATCAATAGATTATGTTTATGCATCACGTCTTAAAGATATTGCTAACATTCGCGGAGTGAGAGAAAATCAGCTCATCGGATATGGCTTGGTGATTGGACTCAAGGGAACTGGCGATACGAAAGATGAATTCACTAAAAAAAGCTTTGTTCGAATGCTAGATAAATTGGGGATGAAGTTAGACAACCAGGATCTTGAGAGTAAGAATATTGCAGCAGTTGTTGTTACGGCTACTTTGCCGGCCTTTGGCAAGGCAGGCAATACCATTGATGTCATGGTGAACTCGATAGGGAGCTCAACAAGTCTTGTTGGTGGAACTTTAGTGATGACGCCTTTGCGAGCTGCCAATGAGGAAGTTTATGGTGTTGCTCAAGGGCCTGTTTTTATTGGTGGCGAAAAGGACGCTCATACGACTGTCGGGCGTATCCCTAATGGAGCTATGATTGAAAAAGATATTAGCGGTGATTTTAACGCAAAAAAAATGTTTCGTTTGACTTTGCATAATCCAGATTTCACAACGGCGGCTCGAGCTGTGATCACTATTAATAAAGAACTTGGTGGTTTGTATGCTTCTGCAAAAGATCCAGCAACGATTGACATTATTGTTCCTCCGGCTTTTGAAGGCCGGGGCGTTGATTTTTTAGCAACGATCGAGACTATTGAGGTCAATCCTGACATGCAAGCCAAGGTTGTTATCAATGAAAAGACAGGAACCGTTGTAATCGGAGATAAAGTGAGGATTTCAAAGGTTATTTTAAGTCATGGTTCTATTTCTATTAAGGTTCCTGGAAGCGGAGACGGAAAAAAAGATAAATCGATGAGAGAAGAAAAAATAGCAATTGTGGGCGGTGTTGCCAATGTGGGGGAGTTGGTCCAGGGTTTAAACAAACTTGGAATCTCTCCTAAAGACCTGATAACTATACTTCAGTCCATAAAATCAGCTGGAGCTTTGCACGGGGAACTACAAATTTTATAAAAAGTTGTACAGGATTTTGACATTATTCTTTACACTTAAAATGTAATGTTACTTTTACCTTGAACACATGGATGTGTTTAAGGTTCGGGGAGGGTGAGTAAGAATCACAAACCATGGAAGGTTAGAGCAAAAAGTTTCTTTGCAGGAAACAAAGGCATAAGGTCAGCACATCAAGGATTGGTGATAATAGGCTGAAGCTAGAGAGTCAGTGCAGGATGCACGAGATTTAAACCTTAACCTCCCCACTTTTTTCTTTTTTTGGATCATTCATTTGTTCGAATTTTTTAGCGGTTACGACTCTTTTGTGTGAGCAGAAAATTAATAACACAGTTCATTGTAAGATTCATTTCGATCGATGAGGAAATATCGTGGACGTTAAAAGTAAACAAAATAAAGTGAGTATTTCTTCTCCTCAAGGCGTTGTAAATCCTGAATCCCAATTGAAAAATGTTGCAGCACTTTATGAAAAGCAATTTTTGCGTGAAATGGTCAAGCAAATGAGATCAACAGTGAGTGAAAGCTCCATTATCCCCACTAGTTTTGCAGAAAAGTATTACCGAGAGCAATTAGACCATCAATATGTGGAGGCCTGGGGCGATCAAGGAGGTATCGGTCTTGGTAAAGTCATTTATGATCAATTGGTTTCAAGATATGGAGAGCAATTAGGCATTAAAGTCCCGCAAAATCGCCCCAAGGGCCCTATTCCATTGGGTCAAAAAGAATTGTGGGATGCTCGCTTTGAATCCAAAGACAAATCAATTTTATTTTCTAAAAAAAATGATTCCAATATTCAAAATCAAAATTTGAAACCAGAGCTTCATGCAGATAAAAATCATCATTCCGTTTTGGATTCTGCCTCTTTACCAAGAGACGCTTCTGATTTATCATTGTCGGCAGGGTCTAGATTAGAGAATCCTTGGGCAGGAAAATGGTTAGGGAGTTTTGAGCTTGAAAATGGGTTAAAGGTTGCTAAAATCCAACATGAGGGATTTCAGTCTGTTTTTGTTGGAAAATTTCAAACACCTGCTTTTGAAGTAGGAAAGGCTCTTCAGGAAGGCGAATTTATTGGCGCTCTCAAGCCAGAGAGCCAACAACTCCATTGGAAATTGATTAAAGATATAAGTGAATAAAGAAGATCAAAAAGATCGAAAATTGAGAAGACAACATTAAAAAAGTAAGATTCATAGAGGAGATTAGAATGATAATTTTAACAAAAATCAAAGCAAAACAAGTATTGGTTATTTTCAGTCTTTTAGTGGTTTTTACCTCTTTACCAAATTCTTTTGCGTTTGCTCGAGGTTGGTCTTGGGGTGTTGGTTATCATAATCCTCCTAATGCAACGATAGGTTTAAACTTTATGCATCTTTGGAATCAGTGGGCTTTTGAATTTGGATTGGGTTACATTAATTCGACTGAAAAAGAATTTTCGAACTCATCTTCAAATTCTAATGATGTCAATTTATCAGTGGCAGGGGATCTCAATTTGAAATATTTATTTGGATCAGGCCGGTTCAGGCCTTACGTTCAGGGAGGAACCTACGCGGGGGTTGCCGCGCAGACAGGAAACTCGTCTGGTGCTAATGCTTCTTTAAGCAGTGGGTTTGCTGGGGCTGGGTTTTTTATTTTAGGAAGCAGTTTTGATTTTTATATTTCTTACGTCACAGCTGGAAATGGATCTTTGCAATTGGGTTTCAACTTCTAATATCACTGTAAGTTTGAATCACTTTCTTGATGTAGGGAATTTAATTCATGGCGGTAACCCTGATAATCCCATTTTTTGAAAGAATGAGATGATCAGGGCCGGTGACGTTGGTTTGAGCGATTAACAAAACAAAATTGAACAGTTAAAAATACCACTCATCTTCTTTTTGACCTTTGATCAGCATCAGTAAATGTGAGTGGAGTTCAACTCTTTAAAAGCCTGTTCTAATCGTTCAATCATAGATGTTTGGGCTACGCGCACCCACGCCCGAGGGTCATAATATTTTTTATTAGGTTTGGATTCTCCTTCTGGATTTCCAATTTGCCCTTGTAAATAGGATTGATTTTTCAAATAATATTGGCGAATTCCATTCCATGTAGCCCATTGAGTGTCAGTGTCAATGTTCATTTTAACCACGCCATAGCGAATGGACTCGGTGATTTCCGCAGGGCTAGACCCAGATCCTCCGTGGAAAACAAAATTAATTGAATTTTTAGGAAGATTGAATTTATCAGAAACATATTTTTGGGAATTATCCAGGATTTTAGGAGTGAGCTTTACGTTTCCAGGAGAATAGACACCATGAACATTTCCAAAGGACGCGGCGATTGTAAACTGAGGGCTGATTTGGCTTAAAACTTTATAAGCGTACCCAACATCTTCAGGTTGTGTGTAGAGAGCAGAGTGATCTTTTCCGGAGTTATCAACCCCGTCTTCTTCTCCTCCCGTGCAACCTAATTCAATTTCGAGTGTCATGCCTAATTTTGACATTCTTTTTAAATATTGAGCGCAAATATCTATGTTTTCTTCCAGGGATTCTTCGGAGAGATCCAGCATATGAGAGCTAAAAAGCGGGGTCCCAGTTTGTTCAAAGTGTTTCTCCCCGTGTTCTAACATACCATCAACCCAGGGAAGAAGGTTTTTAGCAGCATGATCGGTATGAATGATGACAGGAATCCCATAGTACTTCGCCAACTGATGAATATGCTGAGCGCCACTGACAGCACCTAAAACAGAAGCTTCTTGACCGTTTAGTTTTAATCCTTTTCCGGCGAAAAACTGAGCTCCACCATTTGAAAATTGAATAATAACGGGAGAGCGAGCCTTAGCCGCGGCCTCCATGACCGAGTTGATAGAGTCAGAGCTGATGACATTAACAGCAGGCAGAGCACAATGATGATCTTTGCAAAAAGAAAAGATTTTTTGAAGATTATCACCAGTGACGACTCCAGGTTTTATTATTTCAGATAATTTTTTTTGCATTGCAATTTCCTTTCTTTTTCTATTGATTGAAATCAAGGGTAAGGTGCTTTGTTTCGTAGTCTCTATCCAGCTCTGGATTTAACGATAGGCCGGAATTCCCGTGATAAATTCGCCGAGGATCAGGCGATGAATATCTTCTGTGCCTTCGTAAGTATTCACACTTTCTAAGTTCATCATGTGGCGTCCACACTGGTATTCGTGAGTGATGCCTGAAGCTCCAAGAATATCTCGAGTCATTCGAGCTATTTTAAGGGCGTTGGAAACATTATTCATCTTCGCCATGGAAACTTGTTGAGGAAAATCCAATCCTTGATCTTTTAATCGACCCAATTGCAAGCTTAAAAGTTGGTCTTTTGTTATATCCGTGAACATTTCTACCAATTTAGCTTGTACAAGTTGAAAGGAAGCAATGGGTTTATCAAATTGGATTCGAGTTTTCGCATAATTAAGAGCTTCATCATAACAAGCCATTGCTGCCCCGGTGGAGCCCCAAGCAATTCCGTAGCGTGCTTGGTTCAAACAAGAGAAAGGACCTTTCAATCCCCTGATTTGTAGTTTTTGTTTGGCTGGCACTCGGCAAGAATCAAATAATAACTCTGAAGTGACAGAAGCTCTAAGGCTAAATTTTTTATGAATGTCTTTAATGTTAAAACCAGGAGTTTCTCGATCAACAATAAACCCAAGAACTTTATTGTCTTCTTGAGGACATTTGGCCCAAACTATAGCAAGATCCGAAATACCACCATTGGTGATCCACATTTTTGTTCCATTCAGAATATAGTGGTCGCCATCTTTATCCGCTCTGGTGAGCATTCCATTGGGGTTGGAGCCAAAATCAGGTTCTGTGAGCCCAAAACAACCAATCAATTGGCCTTTAGCCATAGAAGGTAAATATTTTTTCTTTTGTTCTTCCGTCCCAAATTGTGCAATAGGGTACATGCAAAGAGCGCCTTGAACACTGACAAAGCTCCTTAACCCACTATCGCCTCGTTCAAGCTCTTGCATGATGAGGCCATAGCTTGTGTAGTTCAGTCCAGCACATTCGTAGCCTTGAATTGTAGCCCCAAAAACTCCCAGGTTTGCTAGGGTAGGAATCCAGCTTTTAGGGAATTCATCTTTCATAAAACAGTCAGCAATCAGAGGCATAACTTCCGTTGAAACGAAATCTCTGACAGTTTGACGAACCAGTTTTTCTTCTGAATTTAAAAGAGTATCAATTTGATAAAAATCGGGTGATTGAAAAGTTCTCATAATTTTGGCTAACATGAAATTATAATAGTGTCAGGTACTTTTATTGCTTTGTAGCCAGAGTCTGATAGCAACATAGATCAATAGTAAAGCAAAAGCTCGCGTAAGAATTTTCGTGGGAAGTACGATAGAAAGTTTTGAGCCAATCAACGCACCAAAAAAAATTCCAATGCTAACGAGAAGACCCATTTTAATATGACTTTGAGTTACAACTCCTGCCTTGTAATACTCCCAGACGCCTAAAAGGCCGACGGGAAGTAACATAGAAACTAATGAAGTGGCACTAGCGATTTTTTGTTCTAATTGAAAAAAGAAGGCGAGAAGAGGAACAATAATGATTCCACCTCCTATACCAAAAAGACCAGAAGCAATGCCGGCAAGGAGTCCTGTAAAGCAAAGTAAAGAAAATTCAACGGGTGTCATTCCTTTGAGACTATGGACTTAGCTTTTGATGGTCAAGAGCATTAACAAAGATTTTTTGCGGCAAATACAAAAAAGGGCGGAAGCAATCATATCGATCGCTTCCGCCCTTTTTTCTCTTTTATTTTAGAATATGGGTTCGCCTGTAATATCATCAATCCCATCGTTATCATCATCAATGACGCCTGGAGGAAGATTGGGGTTAGGGTTAGGGTTAGGGTTCGTTGGAGGATTGGTAGGAGGATTAGGATTGTTAGGGTCCGGGTTTGAAGGAGGATTTTCTGGTGTTGGATTATGTGTGGATGGAGGGCGTTCACAGTAAAGAGCTTTAATAACGGAATTTTCAGTTCCTAATTCGCCTCCGAGTTTAATTTTACCATCAGTAATAGACGCTTCAACCAAGGCACCGTCAATCGTGACTTCTAAACTTTCTGGGTCAATGTTATCAGTGTGTTCTAAATTGAATTCTGAGAGAAGGTGCAACCGTTTGGTCGCAAGGGAACCGACTTCTCTCAGGCCTTCATGATAGCGGCGGCCACTAAGATCAATGGCTAACCCATTGTTCAAACGAATGAGGTCAAGGTAGCCATAACCGACTTCATCTTCTCCTCTGTAGGTAGGAAGACCTGGTGTGGTGTAGAGAATACCGCTGATGAGTAGAGGGCGTCCATTCATGTGAGTTTTAAGCTTTTCATAAACAGATTCAGGTGTGATATTCGCACAATCGCGATTAAATGCGGGAGCTTCGAGTCTGTCGGGATCTGGAACCCTTTGAATATGACTAGGATAGCGGTAGCAGATATCATTTTCATCTGCGATAAAAATAACGGCTAAAGCTGCATCGTCTCGCATGAACCCGTGGGCTTGCATAGCAGTTTTCATTCCATTGTCCAAGCTGCGAGAAAGAGAGTAGAGTCCTTCTTCTCCTCCGTCTGAGTAATAGTCATTGGCCATGTGGGTAAGGCTATTGATTAAGGAGCTGCTGATCGCATTGACCGACATTTCTCTCGATTTGAGAACGTAAGGTTCATTTCGATATTTATATAATTTACCAGCATGGCTTCCGCGACTACCATGGGCAGGAAGAATAGCCACCTGGTAGTCTACAGAACTAGGAATTTCATTGACGAAGGCACCAATTTCTGAGGCGATGACTCCTCTTTCTTCATTCAATGAAGCGGATGTATCAGTGACAAGAAGGATATCAATTTTTCTTACAATTTCAGCGTCAGGTTGTCTGAATTCTTGCGTGTAACACATTTTGCTTTCAAGTGGTAAAGGAGAGCCTGGCGAAGGAGTGTTGGTATTCGATGGAGAATTTCCAACGACTGTGTACAACGCTTCCTTTTCGTCATTAGTTAAGAGACAGCCCGTGATACTGAATTGCAAACCTAGCAGCATCAGTGTCATTAAACCTCTTGTAACGGATTGCTTGCCCATAGACCTTGCTCCTTTTTTAGATCACTTCCTTGAATAATCTATTTGTTTGTTATATTTTTTATTAAAACAATTCTCAATCACAGCAGTTTAGCAGTGGGGATTTTTCATTAACGGGCCGTTCTATAATGTTAGTTTAGTGAGCAACTGTTCAAAGGTCTAGTCATCAGACGAAAATAAGACATAAAAAGAAAAATAAAAAATTAAAAAGTTATTTTTTGTTAAAAAGTTCCACAGATCTTAAGGGGAACTTTGATTTTTTGTAATGGCTGTCAAAAACTTCTGCGAAATAAGAGAAAGGCAATGCTCTAAAAAAATATATGATAGCAACGATAAAGCCTATGTCTTCGCTGATTGATCGCCAAAATCTATTTGCGATGATGATTAGGGCTGAACTCTCTCTCTCTCTCTCCATAGGAGGCATTTTTATTGAATTTTTTAATTATAATAAAAAGAGAGAATAAATTCATTAAGGGTAGTAATAAGAGAGTTTATTTATAAGATTTTATTAAGATGATGCTTTAGCATTCTGTTTAGACAGATCTCATTTTTGAACATAAATAATTTTAATTTATAATGAAGGGGGTTTTAGTGATATACTCTGTTGTATGAGTACGTTTATTAAAAAAATAAAATCTTTTAAATTCGTGGTTATCCCTCTCGTTGGTTTAATCGTCTCAGGTTGCCAGTTCGACATTACTGTGACCTCGTCATCAACGGATCAGTTATTGAATGATCCATCTTTAGTTAATGATCCCTCATCAGATTCATCTGATAAAACGGGTCCTCCTCTACCCCCCATTATTACATTTATGGGCTCTGTTCCTAACACATTGACAGAAACTCCAACACTCCATTTCTCTTCAGGGGTTGATGCTGGCAGTGGCTGGAGCCATGATGAGGTTCGCCTCTTAAAACTGATTGATGACTCAGAAGTTGTTGGCTGGAGTTCTTTTGTGAGTGGAAGTGCGCTGACGGCGTTGTCTTTAATACCAGGGGAATCTTATTATTATGAACTTCGTTCCGTAGATTTATTGGGGAACGTCAGCACTATTGCTGTCAGTGCTTCTTGGATATCTCAGTCTGGTTTATTTATTGATAGTTTAGATCCTAATTTAACTGCGATACTCTCGAGTCTTCCGATGGAAATCGATTCTACTGAAACTTTGAATGTAGTTGTCGGTAGTATCAGTGCAACTCATTACAAATATAAAGTAGGACAAAGTAGTGCAATCAATTGTTCTCATTCAAGTGGTTATAGCGCGGGCGATATCATTCTGGGAACACCGATTGCTGCCGATCTCTCATCTTTTGCCGATGGTACGATGCTCACCCTTTGTGTCAGGGGAGGGCAAAGTGGCATTGCTTATCAATCTCCCACTATCAGCAGTTCATACTCTTGGATTAAAGACACTGTGGTTCAAGCCAATATTTCTAATTTAGGACAGGTTTTAGTGGATAGTTCTTCAACCCAAAATGTTCGATTTGTTCTTGATCAAGCAAAGCCTTATGATGTGACTTTGAATTATTCTGTATCTGGAACAGCGAATGCCAGTGATCATGACCTTACTCCAGGGAGTGTTTTGATTCCAGCGGGGCAAATCTCTGCGAGCGTGAACTATCATCTTTTGCGGAATGCTGCCACCAATCCTGAAAAATCATTTAATATCTTCATCACTCGAAGCTCAAGACCAGGAGTTGTACCGGGAGAGCTGGCTTATCAATCAAATGTCATTCGTGATGCCGATAGTGGTTCTTACCAAAGAGTGATAAAGCTTTCTGATAATGCATTTTCGCACATGTGTGCTATTCTTTCTAATAATACTCTTTACTGTTGGGGACGTAATTATTATTCAACGGTAGGGGATGGTACGGGGGGTGGGGGCAATGAATATCGCCCAAGCCCCGTATTAGTGGATTCAGGCACTTCTTATGCTTCAGTTTCTTCGAGCGGAAATTCTCATACTTGTGCGATTACGACGACTGGAGTTCTTAAATGTTGGGGGCTTAATAGCTTTGGTTCTGCTGGGGATGGGACAAATGCTTCTATCGCATCTCCCAAAATTATTGATTCAAATACAAGTTATTTACAAGTTTCCACAGGTGAGGGTAACTCCAGTTGTGGAATTACCACTGACCATAAGCTCAAGTGTTGGGGGAGTAACGGCAGTTATAAATTGGGCGACGGTACAACGACTGAAAGACGAAGCCCTATACTTATTGATGAACAGACTTCATACAAATATGTTTCAACAGGTCGAGATCACACATGCGCAATTACGATGGCTGGAATTCTCAAGTGTTGGGGGGGTAATATTTCTGGACAACTGGGCGACGGCACAACAACTACCCAACCCACACCTACTATTATTGATTCCACACAGACTTACAAACAAATTTCTGCTGCTAGTTACTATACTTGTGGTATTACTGAGACTCATGTTTTGAAATGTTGGGGAAGCCGTGCCTCTGGCAAGTTGGGGTTGGGAGACATTACGGCAAATGTGTTAACCCCCACAATAGTGGATCCTGGGGTTTCTTATAAACAAATTTCGATGTCATCAAATACGACTACGACTTGTGGTCTTACAGAGGATAACATTCTGAAGTGTTGGGGCGATGGGCAGTATGGACAATTAAGGATACTGCCATCTTATGAAACTTATGAAACATACCATAACAGACCGATTGTCGTAGATGCCGATAATACTTTTGAACAGGTGAGTGTAGGAAGTGGTTTTATTTGTGCCATCGTTGCTGTTAGTGGTGCGTTGAAGTGTTGGGGAAGCAATTCGAATGGAGCGTTGGGCGATGATTTTGCTTTTGTACGAACTCTCCCTACAGTTGTGGATTCTCATACACAATATACATCAGTATCAGGGACCTGTGGATTTACGACAGTGGGAGAGACAAAGTGTTGGGGTTTTTCTTCAAATGGGTTTTTGGGATTAGGCTCTGCTCTCCGTCGTTCTATACCAACAGTGTTACCTCATTTAGACGGTCAAACACGCAAAGAGATGATTCGTGCGTGGAGACATTCTTGCAGCATTCAGGTGAATGGTGCTCTTCAGTGTTGGGGGCCTAATAACTATGGAGAGCTTGGTGATGGCACTAATCAAGCAAAAGTATCACCTGCTTTGATTGATTATGGAGTCACTTATTCACAGGTTGCTGTGGGCAATTATCACACCTGTGGTCTTACTTCTGCAGGAATTTTGAAGTGTTGGGGGAGGAATGATCGAGGTCAATTGGGCGATGGTCAAATTTCAACTAAACGATCTCTTCCCGCTATTGTTGATCCTGGTGTTATTTACAAAAAAATAGCATTAGGAGGTAATACTACTTGTGGGATTACGTCTGAAGATACATTGAAATGCTGGGGTTCGTTGGTGGGAGATGGAACAGCAGGAGATCGTAATACGCCTACTTTGATTGACCCTGGCGTGGCTTATGCAGAAATTAGCACAGGAGGAACCCACACCTGCGGTATTACGACAACAGGACTTTTAAAATGTTGGGGACAAAATATTTATCGCGCTCTCGGAGATGGAACAAGCCTTCAGCGTCTTTCACCGACGCCCATTGACAGCGCGGAAACCTATTCAAAGATTTCAGCTGGGTATTACTATAATACTTGTGGTATTACAACGGCTGGAGTTCTCAAGTGTTGGGGAAGTAATTCCTCGGGCCAGGTGGGAAATGGCGTGATGGATAGCAATTTCATATCCACTCCATTAGTGATTGATCCAGGAACACCTTACTCCCAAGTATCCGTAGGAGTAGAGATTCCATACCGCTCTACTTGTGGGATCACGACTTCTGGTGTTCTTAAGTGCTGGGGTGGACATGGTAGAATTGAGAACCTCGGCTTGGAGGATATTTCTCCTCCATGGATACCTCGGTTTGTTTCAAGCCTGACAGAGCCTCAGATCCCTTAAATAAGGAGATCAAAAAAGTATTTTTGCACGATATTGCGATATAAGGTTGTGCTTTATTGAGTGTAGATTTTTTATTTCCGTAGCTTAACAAAAAGAGAGAATTTCACTGAATCCTTATAAACGATAAGGTTGGAATAAAGGTTTTAGCTCTTGAATTTGAGTAGGGTACTTTTCGTAGGTGGCAATCCAGGTTTCAGGTGTTTCCATGCAAATACTGACGGGCCATGGAGAATGCTCTTTAAACTTATCAATGGCGAATTTGAACATCGTTGTGCGAAGATGAGAGTCATAGCGCAATTTACCGCTTTCAGATGGAAAGACCTCTGCTTGCGTAACCCAGCTTTGCATTCCAAAGCGCTCTCGCATGATATGTCTTTGCTCTGGTTGAAAGCGAAGCGTTCCCACAGAAATTCCTTGGACATTGGCATTACGAAAGCGAAGGGATAAGGTTTGAATCAGCTTTTCATAATTGGTTTTCCAGTTTTCATGGTAAATCATGGGGTCTAAATGAAATGCGATAGGAAACCCTTTGCGAACAGATTTTTCTGCAGCATTCAATCTTTCTTCAAGGGAGGCCGTGCCATGTTCTTCATGTTCAATAACCTCTTGAGGATTAATGGACCAGCTGACAATCACGTTTCCGCGGTGATCGCAATCAAGGAATTGATCAACATGACAGGATTTTGTTTTGAATTCTAAGCTCCAATGTTTTTGTCGAGAAAAAAAATCAATCAAAGGACGAGAATAAAGAGTGAGAGGATCAAGGCTTAAGCTGTCGATAACCTCTCCGGTGCCCACGCGGAGATTTTTTTGACCATGATCAAGACTCATGTCTTGAAGCTCTTTGATGGCGTCATCAATATTGGAGTAAATCGTCATAACCGGAGTCTTGAGGTAACTTTGCAAATAACAATAACTGCAATTCATATTGCATTGGAGTCCGAGATTGAGGACATGGTAATTGCAACAAGTAAGGGCTTTTCGTTGAGACGCCCCCGGACACCGTTTGAAGAATTGGCCCTTAAAAGGCGTGATGTAAAGTTTTCTTTTGCTTTGGGAGTAAGTATGAGCCGATAAACTTCCTTCATGATGAGTTAGTGACGAATCTTCTTCCACCCATTGAATTTTAGAAGAGGGAAAAAGAGAAAGAATCCTCGATGTTACAGCGGCATCCTTGGCTTGTTGGTGAATATAAACAGAATCAATAGATGAAATTAATTTTTCGACCATAATTCCGCCAAGGTATTATTGCCATCAACGTCACGTGAAATTTTTTCTAGGCGAACCAGATTGATTTTTAATTCTTCAGGATTGGAAAAAAATAATTTCAATTCCACGCCGCTGCGATCTCCGCGTCGCACCCAACGGGCTTCGCTCTTGGCTGGCCAGTGCAGCGTTCGGATTTTTGATTCCGCATGCAGGTCTTGTTGCGTCGAGAGTGGATAACGAAGCGACTGAAGAAAAGAAAGCCAACTCTGCGTTGTTGTCGTATGGGTGTTGAGAGTTTCTTTGGAGTGTCCCATGAGAATCAGTTCGACTAAAAGTTCGATTCCCTTGGTGCCTTCTGATTTAGAAGGATTGAGAGAGAGAAGGATTTCCCAATAATCATTCAAAATATTGAGATCATTAACGGCACGAAGAGGTGCGAGGTCTTGAGGCGCTAATTTTTTTTGAGTCAACCATTGTTGAACAGCAAAAGGCAAGGCCGTTATCTTTGTAGCGAGTATAAGAAGATCTTCACGAGGTTGATAGCCGTAGAGACGCCACAATTGTTGAACCCATTCTTTGGATTCTGGATGAGTGTGATTCGGAAAGCGGAGAGAGATCCGTTCAGTGAGTCTGGAGATTTCGGGAAAACTTAAATAAGGATGCAATACCTTTAGGCATTGTGGAAGATTGTGGTTTTTAAATTCTATGACTGTAGCTTCATGAGTTTCATGATGGGTTTTATCTTTTGCGTGAAATCCACAAAGGAGTTCGTCCTCAAAACAATAAAGAGGGAGAAGATCAGACCAAGGAACTTCTGGATGAAAGTCAAGATTCCGTTGGCAGGAAATAAGAGTCTTGAAGTTATGCATGTCGATTCCATACATGAGGGAGCTCATAAAGTCTACTGGATATTTTTGAAGGAGCTTGATACACTTGTTCGTGAGAGAAGGTGTTATGGCCCATTGGAAAGAGTATGGAACAGTCTGGTCAGATGTTGTTTTTTTCCGTTACATTGCTGAAGGCGTGGAGAAGAGCACGAACGAAATTTTCGTATGGGATTTGGATAAGACTTATCTGGATACATCCTGGGGGGGCTTTGTTGAGCTTGTTAAAGTGGCTCTTGAAAGGGCCATGTCAAAGAAGAATATTCCAGGAACAAACACTTTGATCCGTAATTTGGTTGATCAATGGCAAGTGCAAAAAGCTCATCGTCATTTTCCACTTTACTTTATTACTGCGTCACCTCCGCAAATGGAAAGTCGAATCAGTGAAAAGCTTTCGATTGATGGAATATTTCCTTTTGGTTGTTTTTATAAAGATAATTTGCAGAATCTCCATCCTAAGCGGTGGTGGCGATTAACTAAACAAGTGGGATATAAAGTTCAGGCTCTGTTGCAGTTGCGTGCTATGCTCAAGCAAGATGTGCGTCAGGTACTGTGGGGTGATGACAGTGAATCGGATGCGGTTATTTATAATCTTTACAGCGATATTTGCGCTCGCCGGATTGGCCCCCATGAGCTACGCCAGATCCTTGCACAATTTTGGGTGACGGGAGAGCAAGTTGATACCATTCTCCAGCTTCAAAGCAGTATTCCAGAGAATGATCCGGTTGAAAAAATTTATATCAATTTGGCTTCTGACACAGATCCCGATTATTATCTTAAATTTGGACGCCGTACGATTCCTACTTATAACAGTTTTCAAACAGCCATGGATTTATACCAGGATGGACGCCTTGATTTACAACGAACCGTTAATGTGGCCAAAGATATGATTGAAAATTACGGATTTACAAACGATGAGTTAGCTCATAGCTTTGATGAGCTCATTCGACGAAAAGTTTTAATTGAACCTTTTGTTTCACGGGCGATTAAAGAATTTCAAGAGATTGGGATTTTATATTCAGACTTTACCCCTTCTGTAACCCCACTCCAATCGGTTAGCGCTCCTTTGAGTCGTGGATTTGATCTTTCAGAAGTCCATGAACCTTGGATTTCAGATCGCATTGATTATCTTCATGACTATCGATAAATTTTAAGACGACTGCAAATTGTTGCGTGGATTCGAAGAATCTGATCATAGCCTTATCGTTTCTTTATCCTCTATGAAGAAAGTTATTTTTAATGTCAATAGCTGGCTGGCAGTTAAAAGCCTACTCATTCACTCTGGAGAAGATGCAATATTATATTTATTTTCACAGAACTGCATTGCCTTAAAGATATGGAAAGAAAATTCCTGCTTTTTTTTCAAAAAACCTTTGTAGATTAAATTATTTTTATAAGGCATTTGATTTAGGTTGTGAGGAGAGTAGCAGGTTGCTTTTTGAAACATGTCGTTAAAGCAAACTCGTTTTTCTTCCATTTGATCATCATAAAGAACATGAATACTGGGATCGACTTTATTTTTTTTGAAGCTATTAAGTTTGAGGCCTCTTATCGGACCATTTTTTTGTCGTTGAATGTCGAAAGAACTTTTTCTGTTATTGAAGGTTATGCGAACAAAACTATCATTGCAGGTGATGTCATTATCAAGAGCAGGATTACGCTCTTGTAGTTTTTTGGTTTCGAGTAACATTTGGCAGTTTCGATCGTTGGTGAGTCGTTGCATTTGCTGAGATAAGTTTGGATCCAAAAGAAATCGCATCATTTCACTGCTTAATCCTGGAACGGGATAGCAATGGCCATTAGAATTTTTTTGATAAGGGGTAATCCCTAGGTCTGCACAACCTAATTCGCTGGGCGTTGTTAGTAAAAGAGCTCCATCAATGGCAAGCATTCCTGTTTTTACTGCTTTTGTATTTAGAATATCAGTGACAGTTTTAAGGCCATTACGAACATGGAGTGCTCCTTTGGCAAGATCTAAAGTGGCATTTTTGGCAACAGATGCATTTCCCTGACCGAGTAAGTAAGCTCCGATTTCTTGCATTTTAATTCTTGTGTGTAATTTAAATCTTTGTAAATCGGAGAGTGGTGTAAATTGAAGATCTTTGGTGAGAGTAGGGTAGTTATCAATAAGGTGTCGCGCGATCTTACCATATTTTTTTGTTTGGGAGGGATTTAACGGATAAGGAGGGTGGGCTAATTCTTCAGGAGCTACCTTATCAAGCATTCTATCAATTTCATCGACGAGTTTTTGCATGTCCATAGCCGCTTTAATGGATTTTTGAATGGATTTTTTTTCTGTTAATGTCATATTGGGTTTGATAGAAAGACCTAGTTTTTCTTGCATTCTCTTAAAGTACTTAGCTCCCTCTTCGTTCATTGGGTCGATAATTGTTGTTCTATCAATTGGAGTGCCGTACCCTTTGTAAAGATCATGGTAGTAAGGCTTCCGATTGTCTCTGAGCGAATAAGGCAATAGTTTTTCATCATCGTGAATAACCATTAATTGGATGAGATTTTTTTTAGAAATTTCTTTTTCGAGATGAGGTGCAATGCGATAAGCTTCTTCAATTAACACCAAGACTCTTTTTTTGTGGAGTTGTGTATGATGAATAAAATCTTCTAATGAATTCACATACTGCCGCCCTAAGATGTTGGAAGCTTCATCCACAGGTTTTAAAAGTCGAAGAGCGTTGAGTGTGGAGGCTGAGCGGAGGTTGCTAGGGAATAAACAAGTATTTTGCGTTTCTTGTGATTCAGTGGAAGTCACATACGATGCAGAATTTGTTGCTCTGCTTGGAAAAAATAAACTTTGACATACTTGAGAGCTTTGATCACTTAAGCAGATGGCTTCTTTTTTTAATTCATCGATGATTTCATTTGTTTTATCAAAATTTCTAATGCACCAATTAGGGTTGGAGAGACTTTGATTTTCATTAGCATACAAAAGGCTGGTGGATGCTGAAACTAAAAGAACGTAAATTATTTCTTTTGGAAGCGCGCGCAACCAGTGACGATAAACAGTAGCCTTGAAAAGATTCTTTTTTTTAAATACCAATAAATTTAATCCCTTTAGTTTTTGTAGAAAAATATGTTTCATCACTGACATAATTTTTTTTCTTATGGAGATGCAAAATACAGATTATCCGCGGTTTTTAGGGTTAACAAGCTCAAAGAAAGAAGTGTTTTAAGATGAGATTTGAGAGTGAAAAACAAATTCTATTATGGTGAAAACTTCAAGTTATAGAGGGTAATTTTAGACTTTAAAAAATACTTGAAGTATGCATCAAGTATTTTTATGATCGATCTTGACGATTAAAATTGCTAGTTGGACTATGAGGACGCATTCGAGCAAAATTAACCAGATATTTTATTACAAGGAATAAGGAGTGTTTTATGAAACTATATTTTTCTCCAGGAGCCTGTGGATTAGCTTCACAAATCATTTTGCGTGAAGCAGGATTTAAATTTAATCTTGTTAAAGTCGATCTCAGCACAAAAACCTATGATAGCGATCAAGATTTCAAAGCTATTAATTCTAAAGGTTACATTCCTGTTTTGGAGTTTGATAATGGTGAACGCCTTACGGAAGGTGTTGCCATTCTTCAATGGATCGCGGATCAAGTTCCTGAAAAAAATTTGATCCCAAAGGCTGGTACAATGGAGCGCTATCGTGTGATAGAGTGGCTTAATTTTATCTCTACGGAAATTCACAAGGCTTTTTCTCCACTTTTTGGAGCTGTAAAAATGAAAGAAGCAGTACCAGAAAAATCAGTTGCTCAATTGCTCAATCGTTTTAAATATGTGAATGAGCCTCTTTCTCAACATCAATTCTTGATGGGTGATCAATTTACCGTGGCGGATGCCTACCTTTACAATGTGAGCCGTTGGGCTCGTCCCATGGGTATTGATATTTCGAATATGCAAGGGGTCACTGCCTTTATGGAGAGGGTATCCTCGCGAGAATCTGTACGTGAAGCCGTCAAGGCTGAAGGAATTCGTCTTTAAATTTTCTTACTTCAATGAGGCTGAAAGAGTTCAAATGTACAGATGCTACAGGAGTGTGCCTGTAGTGGTTAAAGCCACTCCTGTACGAACATAAATAGCTATGTGATCGCTGAGACAGAATACCAAAGCCAGCGCATGATCAAAAAACTAAAGATGCCAATCATCAAGATCGCAGCGATGATAAAGAAGCCCAGGATCCCTACAAAAAAACGACTGTGAGCTGTTGCTTTTTGAGGATCTAAAACGTAATCATTGAGTAATTTGATATTTTTTTGATTCGCTTTCCAAATAAAGTCTGAAAGATCTCCTACGACCGGAATAGTTCCCAAGAGAGCATCTAATCCAACATTAAAAGCCATTTTTAGAAGAATGGATTTGGAAACCCCTATTCTTGCGGCTTGAGAGATAATATGGCTGGAAATAATAGCTCCTAAAATATCACCTATCCCCGGAATTAACCCAATTAACCCATCTATACCAAAACGTATCTGAGTTCCTGGAATTCGAATAGAGTTATCCATAAGCCACGCCAATTGATTCAATTTATCTCTGATTTCATCAGTTTGTTGTCTTTGCATATTTAATTCATCCCTTTATTAAAAGCTCATTTTAAACCATCTTTAGAACTCTCTTTTCCTGTTTATAGATAAATAAGTTTATTATACTATTCCAGACGGATTATCGTTCTCAAAAGAAATTTAATAAACTGAACTAATCACGAAAAGTATTTACAGGCTATTGATCTAGATAGAGTCAGTTCGGTGATGCGCCCCATCTTTCACTCTTAGTGCTTGCAAAAATACTATAAATAAATGATGTTTATGCCGTGCAAAAAAATAAATATAACATCATTCAAAGGATCAGTGAATATGGCTCACCCGAGACAGA
>CAUJGP010000032.1 GCA_963170155.1 Bdellovibrionota bacterium
CTGCGAGATCCACAGCCTGAGCCTTGAACTCATTCGTGAATGACCTTCTGCTTCTTCTTTCCATTTCATGTGCTCCTTCCCCAGTCTTCTGAGGGCTTATAGCACGCTAACTCTGTGTCCGGCAAACTGGGGGAAGCTCAACTTCCACTTCAATAGAAGTGGAAGTGCAGTAAAATATTTAAGGATGAAGGGGGCGAACAATAGCCTCATTAGGCATGAATGAAACCTGAACCGCTCCGTCTTTTTCTGTCAACTCCTTTATCATTGTTTTATAAAGACTAATGCTCAAATCAACACTTCTCTCAATAACATCTAACTCTTTTTCATTAAATTTAGCTAATATAGAAATATCTTCTTCAAAATGTTTAACATCAGCAACGCAATGAACTTTCAAAAAGCTTGTGGTGTTTTTTCCATATTGTTTCTCGACATACTGATACAACTTAACCCCTGCCGTTAAAGCCAGCCCTTCTAAAATGGAAAAATAACCAAAAATACACAGAGGATTCTGATGTTCAATCAAGTGATAAAGTGTTGAGTAATATGCGGTCGTACTAGAAAATTCAGAAAACTCATCTAAAGAAAAATTTAAATTCCTTAAATCATGATGTGCAAGCTCCTCATGGTTTTTTTCTTCTTCAATCAATTTAATCAGTTTTAAATGGACCCACTCATGAGTATGCGGAGTCTTTGCTGCTGCCCAAGATATAATACGAGTCGCATGCCTTGTGTAAAAGTAAGTCTGAGCTAACCACTGAGCGTAAACCTCTCTTTTTTCCCAAGGGATCAGATCATACATATCACTGATTTCAGAAATTCCATCCTTAATTTTTTCATTAATTTGTTCCAACTGTAATTGTTTATTCATCATCAATCTCTCCTCGCTACATGATTGTTAAAAACGGTATCAATAATACTCTTTTTATTTAAGTTAAAAATTCTTTACCGACATAAGGCCAATTGATTTTTTAAGTCCTTTGATAAGCCATAATGATCAGTAATCATATTTATAAATTATTTAGAAGGATGCCATACACATGAACTTTAAGTACGTTATCTTGCCAGGAGTTTATTTAAAAAATGACTATTACCTCAATATGCATAATAAAATTTATTCATTTTGGTATTTCAATTGGATTAAAGTTTTCAATAGCCTCTCAAACAAAGTTGAAATTAAACAAAGTGAATTTAGAAGACAGTCTTATATAGCTGCCCTTCTAAACGATTCGGATGACATTATTGGTACTACTTTACATACTTTATTCAATATAAACTCTATTGCGGATTGTGAGCATCATTACTTTAGAAGCAATTACTCCAACCAATTTATACCTGAGTTAAAAAAAAGAAACTTATCTAAGGTGATTTCTATTGAATATTTAACCGTATCTGAAAATTACAGAAAGAAAGAAATGGGTTTCTCGGCAGCTCAATATCTTGTTGCCCTGGCACATCGTTTACAACTACTCACATGTGTGGAGGCCAGCATTTCTTCATGTCGCAAAGACTTTTATATTGATAAACTCGAACAACAGTTCGGTGGAGAAGTGCTCAACCCAGCCGGCTTGCATTATGGCGTGGAAACACAAAACCTCATTACCCTCTCTCAGGCATTAAAAGAACCAACCACTTTAAAGCATCAAATTGACATTATCTGGCACAATAAAATCTTAGTCGAAACAGACCAAAGAGCCTCGTCTTCTACAAAAGAATGGAGTGAAAATTTACTCTAACACTGCTTTTAATGAGCTTTTTTTGCATCCATTTTCAATTTAACCCCCATTAGGGTAAGAGGATTGTCTTACTTCCTTAATGCCAAAAATTGTCACTAAAACATGAAAAAAATAAACCGTATCTAAACCCTATTTTTATGGTATAATTCTCCGTCTCATCTACTATTGTGAAGCTTTTGCGACAGGAAATAATAAGAGCTTTTCTATCAATAAAAAGGAATACCACGAATGGATGAGGCTCTAAAAATGAGGTCAATTGCTTTTGGAGTTCCTAAAAGCAAACCTTCAATAATACCGAGGATAGCATGAGCCACTTTATTTCAAGAGATCATCTTTCACACAATTCGTTCCAAAAAATTGGAGATGACCTGTTTCGCGCTCTCTCTTTTTTACTACTCGATAAATTAAATATTCATTGTTTCCCCTTTAACGATCAAAAACCTTATCTTTTTCTAGAACTCAATGATGGGGAAATTCTTGAAATTTTTGATTCTGTTCAGAAAATTATTGATAATATTCAAGCAAGCTTTGAAACAAATAAAAATGAGAAACATTTTAATAAAAACCAACTATGGGCTTACTTAGCTGCTAATAAATTAAAGTATCCTCTCAATTTATTTGATTACATCATAGATGGAGACGTCATTGAAATTTATGATAATGAAAACAAGCAGGTTTTCAGATCCTATGAATTTTTTAAACATTGCACCTTTTCTTTAGATGAACTGTTTTCTATTCCTTGGGATAAATTGTACCATAGAGATTCCGAACACGTTGATGAATACATGCGCCTTCTTTCTATACTCAAGGAAAGTAAGTCAAACGAAGTCTTAATTGTGAATACAGTTCCTCCTCACTGGGTCTCTCAGAGACATCCCAATAGAACGATCTCTCACTACCTTCAATCAAAAGTAATTTGTTTAATTTATGATCTTCAAGGCAACATGAAGGGTTATCTCCACACGCAAAGAATTCTAACCCCTTCCAACTAAATAGTCTGGCTTAGAAAATATTCTGTATCACTCAATTAAAACAAAGTAAGATTTCACGGAGAATTCGAGAACTTCTTTAAATAGGGTTCACCTGAGAATGCAGCTGAAGACTGTTATTTATCCAAGTTAAAATATAATAGCCATCTTCCATGGCGAAAATTAATAACGCCTCCCACTGACTCAATTTTTTGTCTTAAATTAAAAAGGTGGACATCAAGAGTTTTGGGGTGAACTGAGATATTCTTCCAACAAATCGTCATCAGCTGTTCACGCGTCACTCCCTTAGGATGATCGATGAGAAAATCAAATAATTTTTGTTCCTTTTTAGTCAAATCAAACTGAAAGTGAGTACTATTCTTTAATAAATTGGTTTGATAGGATTCACTGAAATAATAATGAAGTTTACCTATCAATTCAGTTCCTCGCAAAGGACTGACCATGACATCAAAAGCTCCCTTAGATAATAAAAGAGGAACCCAATTGAACAAGTTGTCAGAAATTATAAAAAAACTTTTATTGAAAAAACGAAAATCCAATGGGTCCACAATAGAATTAATCAACTCTTCTGAACCCATAATATTAAATAAGTGCAGGGGGAAAAAGCTACCTCCCTTAGATTCAATAAGATGTCCATAACTTGAAGTTTGACTTCTTTTAAAAAACTCATCCACAATAGAAAAGTCATGCTCTAAAGTTGGGCACTCTTTTTCATCTTTGATAGCAACACCGGAAAGAAATACATTTTTCGTCATAGCGAACAGTCTAAAAATTCCAAAATAAATTTGTCTATTACTTTAAATTCATTTAATAAAAATTTACTCATTCTTAATGAAAAGGGAATTTTCTCAAGACTTTCATTCTTTGAATCTCTAACCTTATTGACCCCATAATAAACCTGTTAACTTTTATGAATAATACCAATGAAAGGTTGAAATTACTGACTTGGTTTTTTCAACTTTATAGGTTCAAATTCACATGTAAAGTGACGTAAAAACCGAGGTTGTTTGGTAATCTGATATCCAGGCACATCTCTCAAATCAGATTTTAAATACCCAGCCATTTCTAAGATATAATCCACATGACTTTGCGTATACACTCTTCGTGGCATCGCCAATCTAACGAGCTCCTTGGGGGCTGGAAGCTCTTTTCCTGTAATAGGGTCTCTTTGACCAAGCATCACAGTTCCTACTTCAACTGACCGAACTCCAATGTGTTCATAAAGAGCTACTGACAAAGACTGTCCAGGATATTGAAGCACAGGAAGATGGGGTAATGTTTTAGCAGCATCAATATAAACAGCATGACCTCCCCAAGGGCGTACCGTGATGTAGCCCATTTCTTCCAAAGCTCGACCAAAATACTCCACAGACCGGATTCGATAAGCTAAATAACTTTCATCCAAAACCTCTTCGAGCCCCACCGCAAGAGCTTCAAGATCACGTCCTGCGAGCCCCCCATAAGTGGGAAACCCCTCTGTAATGACCATTAAACGACGGATCTCTTCAGCCAATCCATCGTCTTGAACCGCTAAAAAACCACCAATGTTTCCAAAGGCGTCTTTTTTAGCGCTCATCATGGCCCCCGTTCCGTAAGAAAAAAGCTCCTGAGCAATATCGCGAATAGTACGATGAGTTTGTCCTCCTTCACGAAGTTTAATAAAATAGCAATTCTCTGCAAAACGAGCACAATCAATAAAAAGAGGAACCTTATAAGTACGGCAAAGATGAGCTGCCGCCTTCATATTTTGTAGAGAGACAGGCTGGCCTCCCACAGAGTTATTCGTCACTGTCATAACAACAAAGGCCACTTCTTGAGGGTGAGATTGAAGAAAATGTTCGAGAGCCACCAAGTCAATATTGCCTTTAAAGGGATCTAAACTAGAAGAATCCTCATTTTCTTTGCATGGGAGATCAATGGCCTTTGCTCCTGCGGATTCAATATTAGCTCTGGTTGTATCAAAGTGAGTGTTACCAAGAACAAATTGTCCGGGCTTTAAAGCCGCTTTCATCAAGAGATACTCAGCACTCCGTCCTTGGTGTGTTGGAATGACATGTTTAAGACCCGTTAACCTCTGAATCGTCCGCTCAAAGTGATAGTAGCTTTGGGCTCCAGCATAAGACTCATCAGCTTTCATCATCGCCGACCATTGGTTGGCAGACATTGCACTCGTTCCACTGTCTGTGAGTAAATCAAAAGTAACAGATTCGGCAGGAAGGGAAAATAAATTATACTTAGCTCTTTGAAGAGCCACCTGGCGCTCTTTTAACGTGAGTTGATGGAGAGGCTCTACCATCTTAATTTTAAAAGGCTCAAAAATTGTTTTTGCTTTTATTAATTCCATCTCGAGCCTCTCTTTTCTCCATGAGTTTCCCTCATTGGCGATCATCGGTGTGGATATTCAAAATCAACGAAATACGACACCAAGAAGGAGCCTATCTCCGCTTAGCAGTTCTCCATCCGAGTTGAGAAGCCGCGAAGAAACCTCATCTTTTGCTAACTTGACAATATCAACTCATGAGCAATGCCAATAAAGGGTTCTAATGCTGATCTATGAGATCAGAAAATAGATCTTGCTTAAAAACGCTCATTGATTTTAGATTCCAGACTTATGGCGCTCGTCGTCATCAACGATAGAGAGGACCCCACCCTTTAAATTAGAGCGATAAGCCAATCTTTCTATGTCGTAATTAAATTGAGATCCATTAAGACCTGGAGTCTGCCACTCTGGCCCCATACGAATTGCATCCACAGGGCATGCTTCTTCACAAAACCCACAAAAAACACACCGAAGCATATCAATTTCATAATTAATGGGAAATTTTTCAACTGTAGGATCATTGTGCTCAGAAGCCACAATAGTAATACACTGAGCTGGGCAATTTGTCGCACAAAGCATACAAGCCGTACAACGAAGAGAACCATCTTTTTTTACTGTAAGAACGTGATTTCCTTTAAAGCGCGGTCCATACTCGTACTTTTCCTCTGGGTAGTTAATCGTTGGCATCTTTTTAGGATTCATAAGATTTTGGAATAAATGCCTTATTGTAATTCCAAGTCCGACAACAATCCCAGGCAAGTACCACTTTGAGCTAGGTCCTGTTTTTTGAACAACACTCATAATGTCCCTCTTTTAAATGAAAATTCATTTTTCTTATAAGCCTCTGCCTTTACTTGATCTGAGCGGTGATTATAGTCCACTAAAAATCGAGTCTCTGAAGAAGAATGAGGCATTTCGACCGTCACTTCCCCACCCCCCATCAGTGTTAATGCCTGATCGACAGTTAAAGCTTCTGACACTAAAGTAGTCACCTTCTTGAAGAATTGAGTTAAACCATTGTGATTGATAAAGGACCCGGATTTTTCAATGGTGGTTTTCATAGGAACAACCCAACAATGAGCCCCTCCTCGCACATCCTCGAGCGATACAAGCGAAGACGACAACAAAATCAAGTTTTTTGCTTTGCCAAAGTGTTTTAGTTTTGCAGAAAGATCAGGATAAGCAAATATATTTTCCGGGACCATCACAACAAGGGTTGAAATCTGAGATTGCTCCAAAGCCGCTTCTAAATCTTCAAACCGAGTTTGAATCTGAAACTCTTCAAAACACTTTTCAACACCCTTAGTGTTAGGATTTTTATCTCCTCTCAAAAGAAGCCCATCAAAGTCAGACCAACTTTCAGGATTATTCTTCCAATGGTAAATTTGTTTAGAATTTAATGCGCCCGTAAAGAAAGAGAAAGCCTTTTGCAAATCTTCATTGGATAACTGGCCTGTAACCACCAAAGAAGCGCCTTGCAATGAGGTGCTTAAATTTTTAAAAATATCTTTAGCCGCAGCTCCAGGAAGCATTTCTTCAAAGCTGTGACCCAATTTCTTGAGGGCTTTGATTTGCCTATTTTCGCGATTAAAAACTTTATATAAATCACGACCTTCATCACACATCCAATAACCATTCACTTCTTTGTTGAAGCGAGGTTTAATGCGAAAAATACCCTCTCGATTGAAATATACTTTTGTGTTACAACCCGTAGAACACCCTGTACAAATAGTATCACCATCTTTAAGATACCAAACTCTTTGCTTGAATCTAAAATCCTTCGACGTTAATGCTCCCACAGGACAAATATCCACCGTATTAATGGAATACTTATTATTCAAAGGACGATCTTCAAATGTTCCAATTTCACTGCGATCACCACGATTAAAAATACCGAGTTCCTTTGTTCCCGTCACTTCATCTGTAAAGCGCACGCACCGTGAACAAAGAATACAACGTTCAGAATCTAAAACGATTCGGTCTCCTAAGCTGACGACCTTATGTTTTTTTACTTTTCTCTCCGCCATCTCAGAGTCATAAATACCATACTCCATGTATTGATCTTGGAGTCCACACTCTCCAGCTTGATCACAGATGGGACAATCCAGAGGGTGATTAATCAAATGAAAATCCAATCCCCACTTCACTGCTTCTTTCACTTTTTCTGAAGTATTGTTGATTTTCATACCCTCAGTCACCATGGTATTGCAGGCAATCTGAACCCGAGGATTTCCTTCAATTTCTACCATGCAAAGACGACACACTCCCGCCACACTAAGCCCTGGATGCCAACAATAGTGAGCAATTCGCTGACCATTCTCCGTCATCGCTTGGATAATGGACGTGCCTTCTTTAACTTCGATTTCTTTTCCATTAATGGTGCATTTTGGCATGAGATATTCCTTTTACTTTCGAACGACCTTCACGGACATAGAACTCAAACTCATCACGAAACTTAGTGATGAAACTAATGACTGGCAAAGCTGCGGCATCTGATAAAGCACAAATGGTTTTACCCTTCATCTGATGAGCTACCTTTTCCAATAGCTCAATATCCTGCAAACGTCCTCGCCCCTCCAGTATGGAATGGACAATTTTATTCAGCCACCCCGTTCCTTCTCGACAGGGGGTACATTGCCCACAGCTCTCATGAGAATAAAAATGAGTCAGCACTCCTAATAAATCAACCATACATTGAGAATCATCAATAACAATAACCGCACCCGACCCTAACATCGTGCCAAGACCAGCTAAACTCTCGTAATCAAGATTAGCTTTCAACACTTCATCCGCGGTCAGCACGGGAGCTGAAGACCCCCCAGGAATGACGGCTTTCAATTGACGATCTCCTTTGATGCCTCCACCAAAATCATAGATCAGATCCTTGAGTGGCGTTCCCAAAGAGACTTCATAATTACCCGGTTTATTCACATTTCCACTCAATGAAAACAGTTTAGTTCCTGGCGATTTCTCTGTACCAAATTGACGATAAGCCGTTGCCCCATCACGAATAATCGGCACTACGGCAGCCAGAGTTTCTACATTATTTACAATCGTTGGTTTTTTGAGGTAACCTTGAACCGCAGGAAACGGTGGCTTTAATTTGGGCTGGCCTTTATCACCCTCGAGAGACGAAATCATCCCGGTTTCTTCCCCGCAGATATAAGCGCCCGCTCCCCAATAAACGTCTAAATCAAAATCAATACCAGTGCCTAAAATATTTTTACCCAATAAACCAACTTCGTAAGCTTCTCCCAAAGCCGCTTCAATTATCGCAGCAGGTTTCTTATATTCCCCACGAATGTAAATATACCCTTTTTTTGATCCAATGGCGAATCCTGAGATAATCATACCCTCAATGAGCTGATGAGGAGCCTGTTCAAAAATAATTCTATCTTTAAAAGTTCCAGGCTCACCTTCATCTCCGTTACACAATAAAAAGCGTGGCTCTCCATTTTTAGGAAGAAATCCCCATTTCATTCCCGTGGGGAATCCTGCACCACCACGACCACGAAGCCCTGAGTTTTTAACCTCATCAATAATTTGCTGTGGCGGCATCTTCAAAGCTTTTTTCAAAGTTTCGTAACCACCCCACTGCTGATATCCTTTAAGAGTTCTATACTCTGGTTTTGAATAATGCTCTGTTAGGAGCTGAACTTCTTTCATCACTTCAAACCTTTCAAAATTTCCACTGCTTTTTCTGGAGTTAAATTCTCATGATAATCTTCATTGATTTGCATCATCGGAGCCATCCCACAAGCCCCCAAGCACTCCACGCTTGAGACCGTTAATTTTCCATCCAGAGTCATATCATTCAATTTGCAATGAAACGACTCTAGAATATGCTGGGTCAACTCTCGACTCCCATTAAGAACGCAGGAAATATTATTACAAATTTGAACGTGATACTTTCCAACGTTTTTCTGGTTGAACATCGTATAGAACTTGAACACCTCATTAATACGAGACACCGGGATATCCATGACTTGAGATAAGTGATCGATCACTTCACTCGTCACGTGGCCCCCGTTTTCTTTCTGTGCAATATAGAGCGCGGGGATGACAGCTGATTGTCGACTTTCATAACGTTTCAGTTCCGTTTGAACTTTTTGTAAACCTTCTTCTGATAATTGAAACATGCTTTCCTCTTTTTAAATCTCTTCATCCAGAACTTAACGATCTAATTCTCCAGCAATAACATTCATACTGGCGACAGTCGCAATGGCATCGGCAATCAAACTTCCTTTTACAATACTAGGAAAAGATTGATAGATAGCAAAACAAGGAGGACGGACTTTTAATCGATAAGGATTCGCAGATCCATCGGAAATGAGGTAAAAACCCAGTTCGCCATTCGCTGCTTCTGTAGCATCATAAACTTCTCCCACTGGAGGTCGAATGCCCTTCATAATAAGCATGAAATGATTCATAAGACCTTCAATGTTACCATAAACATCACTTTTTTCAGGAAGCACGATATGCTTATCTCGGATAGTATAATCACCTTCAGGAACGTTTTTCGCAACTTGCTCAATAATCCGTATCGATTGCCTCATTTCTTCAATGCGCACGAGATAACGATCAAAAATATCTCCATTGGCTCCAATAGGAATATCAAAATCCAACTGATCATAGCCGTAGTAAGGCTGCGCTTTACGCAGATCAAGTCCCACCCCAGAAGCTCTTAAAAGAGGACCCGTGTAACCCCATTCAATGGCCTCCTCTTTAGAAACCGGACAAACCCCTTCCGTTCGTTGTCGGAAAATCTTATTCCCAATCATCAGCTTATCAATCTCATTGATTTCAGCAGTCATTCGCTTGCAAAAAGCAAGAACCTCTTTAAACCAACCCGCAGGAGCATCCTGAGCCATTCCTCCCACTCGAGTGAGAGAAACTGTCAAACGAGCTCCGCACAATCGCTCAAAAAGAGTGTAAACTTGCTCACGGTAGGTAAAAAGGTGGAAAAAACTAGTTAAAGCACCAAGATCCACACCACCAGTACCAACAGCGATAATATGATCAATGATTCGCGATAATTCGCACAGAACCACACGCATGGCTTGAGCACGAGGAGGAACCTCTACACCCAATAACCTTTCGACTGCTTTGCAGTAACCCACATTATTCATGGGAGCGGAACAGTAGTTAAGACGATCTGTATAAGGAATTACTTGATTATAAGGATGAGTTTCAGCCATTTTTTCAAAACAACGGTGAAGATAACCAATATCCACTCCCGCTCGAACAATGGTTTCACCATCCAACTCTGCCATCACTCGTAAAGTTCCATGCATCGCTGGGTGAGAAGGGCCAATATTAATGGGAACATATTTGCTATTCAAAACAGCCCCATCCTCATCATTGGTATTATCAAAACGAATGGGCAACACCTCTGTACTGTGTTGCTGTAAATCAGCATCATAGTCTTTACGTAGAGGATGCCCCCTGAACTGATGATGGGTTAAAAGCCTTCTTAGGTTGGGATGACCACGAAAAATAATTCCAAACATATCATAGGCTTCACGCTCAAACCAATCAGCACCTTTCCACAAGTGGATTGCTGTCTCAATCTCATCGCCTTCCGCTAAAGGAACTTTAATCCGAAGTCGGGTGTTATCTTTAGATGAAAATAAGTGATAAACAACGTCAAATCGTTTTTCACGGGCCGGATAATCAACACCGCAAATATCCATGAGGAAATCAAAGTAGCCCCTTCTTTTTAAAATCGATAAAATGGGGATAATTTCTTCTCGTCCCGCTATCAATACGCAATCTCCAAACGCTTCATAAAAATCAGCCTTTGAAAAAGGAGCAATATCCATTTTAATGGATTCTATTTTATTTGTGATTGATTCGTTCATGTTGTCACCATTCCTGCGGGCGCCTTCCATTGGTCTCTCCACGGACGTGGTTGATGTGTTCCAATCATTCTCTGAAGAGTCATAATTCCATCTAATACGGCCTCAGGAGTTGGAGGACAGCCAGGTACATAAACATCGACAGGAATCACTTTATCACATCCTTGAAGAACATGATAAGCCCGATAAAATCCTCCTGAACTCGCACACGCTCCCATCGCAAGAACATATTTGGGCTCTAACATCTGTTGATAAATGCGAACAAGAACAGGAGCCATTTTTTCAGTGATCGTTCCTGCCACCAAAAGGAGGTCAGCCTGGCGTGGAGAAAACCGAACCACTTCAGCCCCAAACCGAGCTAAGTCGTAGCGAGGTCCCATGACAGACATTAACTCAATTCCACAGCAGGCCGTTCCGTAAGGAAGAGGCCATAACGCATTTTTTCTTCCCCACGCCACAAGGTCTTCCAATCGTGTTGTTAATGCAAACGATCGTGAAAGATCTTCTGCCGATTGGTCCCCCAAAACCCTATTCGTCGGATTTTGGGATTGATTTTGGACGAGAGTCCCTGATTGAGCTTCTGGCATAAACTCCTCGAGTAAACATGTTTAGTATTGAATAACCCATGAAAAGTAACAATGGATTAGAATCTTGTCATCGTATTCCCCGGCTTCAGAAACAGAGTGTTATAAAATGTATTAATATCAATCAAACTCTTTTTTTATTTGAATCTCAGAATTATTGCACCCACAATCCTCAGCAATTGGTGAACCTACGGAGTGGGAATCTTGTTTCATCAATACAAATAACAATGATGCCAATGGAGGGTGGAGCTATTTTAATCCCATGTTGAGTCTGTTTTTTCAAAAGACCAATAGGCATGACGTCAATGAGGACTTTTTGACAAAAGCGAACAAAATATGAGTCTAAAAAGCTCTCTCTATCAGCATTCACAGGGGGGAATTTTATGACCAAACAAATCCTAGGCTCGATTGCTCTAGCCTTAACTTGCTTAACAGCCCATCATGCTGTTGCCAAAGCGCCTGACACTTCTAAAGAATACTTAGTGAAACTGGCTCCAGGAGCCGTGAATCACTTTTCAACTTTTTCTTCGCTTGCACGAACTGCAGGCAAAGCAGAGATCTTAGTGGGAGATTGGGTAAAAATCACTGATACACAGGGAAACCTAAATGTTCATACTCTCACCACCAACAATCCTGCCGTTGTTTACGTTCAACCCAATTATAGAATTAAACTCCTTGAGAACTATCAAACTCAAGACCAAGCTGTCTTAAAAGCAATTTCATCTCACCTTTCACAAGCTCCACAAACAACTCACATTGCGGATAACCCTGCCATCCCTGCAGCTCCTGAGCAGAGCCAAGGTGAAGACCCGCTCTTTAACAAGCAATGGGGTATGATTGATAACCATGTTAAAGAAGCATGGGAACTTGCAAACACAAAACTTCTCGAAGCAAAACCCATGGTTGTTGCCGTTCTTGATACTGGAGTTGACTATACTCACGAAGATTTACTTCCCAATATGTGGAGAAATCCCGGTGAAACAGGTTTGGATGCAGAAGGCCGCAACAAAGAAACAAATGGCATTGACGATGACCAAAATGGATATATCGATGACGTAGTAGGTTGGGATTTTGTGTCTAATGATAACAAGCCTTATGATCTTGCCGTAGCCCCTCTTGAACTCTTAAAAGGTGGTGGCAATCCGGGCCATGGAACTCATTGTGCTGGAAACGTAGCCGCTGCGGCTAACAACGGAAAAGGTATTGTTGGTGTTGCTCCTAACGCTAAAATCATGGCTCTGCGGTTTATTAGCGAAAAAGGAGTTGGAACAACCTCTGATGTTCTCAAAGCTATTAAGTATGCTGTAGACAATGGAGCTCTAATCACCTCTAATTCTTGGGGTTCTGAGGGAGAAGATCCTGCCGACCAAGAGTCAAACCAAGCTCTTCGAGAAATGATTCAGTATGCAGAAAGCAAGGGAACACTTTTTATCGCTGCTGCAGGCAATGGTCACCAAGGTGTTGGTTATAACAATGATTCTGATCCTAACCCTGCCTATCCTGCCAGCTATCCTTACGAAAGCATTATTAGTGTGGCCGCCATTAACAGCAATGGACAATTGGGTAGTTTTTCCAATTGGGGTAAAAATAGCGTCGATGTAGCAGCTCCTGGTGTTAAAGTTTTTTCCACTACGGTTGAAGGCAAATATTCTGACACTGTTATTGATTTCTTGGGAATCGTAGCTCATTGGGATGGAACTTCCATGGCGGCTCCCCACGTGGCTGGTGCTGCCGCTCTTTACTGGGCTCATCATCCAGAGAAGTCTTGGCAAGAAGTTAAAGCTGCGATCCTTCAAAGCGTAACTCAAACTCCAGCGTTGCAAAATAAGACTTCAGCAGGCGGCAAGCTCAACGTCTTGGGCCTCATGCAACAACCCTAAAGACTAAAATCCATAAAGAATGCAAAAGGAGGAGAGCAAAGTCTCCTCCTTTTGCACAATTAATTTCGACCTCTAATTTCGCCCGCTCTACGTTATAAGATGACCTTTCGTTAGTCTGTTATTCCCAAACCAATAATAAGCGTAAATTCAATTCTGCCTTGCCCATCCCAGACCAAAGCCTTATCTGTCTTAAGTTTTCGCGATAAATACCGATAAGAACTTATAAAAATGAGCTCAAATAAAAGAAAAAACAAAATTCAAAAAAAGGTGGAAGCATCCATTCTTAACGCTGTTACTAAATTTAAGAGCGATGACAGCTTATTAAATCCCTATGAAAAATCAATAAATGCAGAAATAGAGTCCATAATTATTGGAGATCACTCCGCTCAAATGCTTTGGGACCAAGCAAAGAAGGGCGCTCCCCCTCCTCCTTTTCTTGCTGAACCAGCAAAAGAACCTTCTGAAACAACCTCAGACCACAAGCAGATATTGACTTCTGAGCAACCAAAAGAAGAGGGAAAAGAAGCTTTATCCATAAACCCTCAAAACGAATCGAATATCCCTAACAACTCTCCACCACAAGAGGATATAGATCTCCAACCAAGAGCTGACAATGCCGACCTCAAGACAATCGCTCTGGACTTTCAAGCCAATAAAAACCCTTTGGCTCATCAAGCTTACCATCCTACTGCTACTAATGAACTTCTAACAAAACAAACCCCTTACAATTTACTTCAATATAAATTGTTTGAAGGGGAACATCTCAAAATTGCTCAAAAAAAGATTGAAGAATTAGAAAACAATTTAGAAAAATTACGTATTGAAAATGAACGCCTCGCAACTGCAAGTGAGCTTTTTCAAAAGCGAGCGGAAGAAGCCACTCTTTCTAAACAAGAAATTGAAAAAAAACTACACTTCAACGAGGAAAGATTTTCAGAGGAGCGAGAAACCTTAAAAAACCATATTGAGCATAGAGATCAAACGATTAAAGAATTAAAAGATAAAGCCGAACATTTGGATGCTAGACTAACGGCGGACATTCGCAAATCAAGAAGCAAGGAACGAGAACTGGAAAATCGCCTAGAACTCATCCGATTAGAAAAAATCTCCTTGGTGGGATCTAAAGACGATATTATCTTAGATTTAAAGCGCCAGGTTGATCAGTTAAATCATGAACTTGGAAATTACCGCAGGAAAACAGCACAAATGAATCAAGCATTGGAAGCCAACCAAGAACAATTTCGACGAACAGTGAGAGCTCTTCGTCTCGCTTTAACAAATCTTGAAGTCAACGATCCTATCGGAGGCCAGATCAAGAAGGCGGAGTAAATTGTGCTCAATGGTTCAGAAACTCAAAATAATCCTACGGCCCCTAAGCCACCTGATCGCCCCGTCAAAAAAATCAAATTAGTGATCAGTGACCTTCATTTAGGGAAAGGTAAGTTTCTTCCCAGTGGGGGGATTAACTCCCTTGAGGAATTCCAGTATGGCGAAAAACTCGTCGAATTTATTAACTACTATTCCTCTGGCCAATATAAAAATTATGAAGTGGAAATTATCATTAATGGCGATTTTCTTAATTTTCTCCAAGTGGATTATAAAGGTCATTTTTTAAAGGTCATCACCGAGGATATCGCCATTGAAGTTCTCAAATCCATTATCAACGGTCATCCCAATGTCTTTAAAGCCATGAGAGATTTCGCCATTAACCCCAAACACACAATTACTTACATCGCTGGCAATCATGATCAATCCATGCTTTGGCCTGGGACTCGAGCCTTTTTAGATGAAGTGATCGGCACTCCTATCCGTTATAAAAATATTGTTTATTTTTTTGATGGTGTTCACATTGAACATGGGCACATGCATGAACCAGCGAACCGCCTCGACCCTAAAAGATTTTTTTTAAAAAAAGATATCCCAGAGCCCATTTTGAATCTTCCCTTCGGTTCTCACTTCTTTGTCGATTTTGTTTTAAAGGTAAAAGAAAAGTTTCCTTACATTGATAAAATAAGACCCTTTCCTAAAATGATTCGCTGGATGCTTATCAATGAAACAAAATTTGGCGTACTCACTTTATGGCGGCTTTTTTCATATTTTATGAAAGAAATTTTTACGAAAACCTCACGCCAACGATGGTCCATCCGCACCTTGATAAAAGTTGCCCTGGAAAATGCTGTTTTTGGTAGCTTGGAGGACTCCGCAAAAAATATTTTAGAAGATACTCGCGTTCACACAACAATCTTCGGACATACTCATGTTTATTGGTACAAACAATGGGCTAATGGGAAAGAATATTTCAATACAGGAACCTGGACTGAAGTCACCTCACTCGATATTGAATCTCTGGGAAAAATTACGAAACTGACTTATGTGCTGTTAGAGTATCCAGAAGATGGTGGCCGCCCCCATGGACGCCTTAAAGAATGGAAAGGTTTTTTCAGAATTGAAGAAGATGTGGGAACACCTTAATTTTTTTTAACCAAGTTAAAAGTCAGGTCATGAAATGGAAAAGTTGTCTCTTATTTTTGAAGGTGTTAGCATAATCAGATGAGCCACAATCAGTCCGATGACAGTGTTGATAATAATGAATATGAGACCGAAAAAACGGTCCTTTCTTCTGATACATTTCAAGGACGCGTTCTTAGCGCTGAAAACACACCTCCTAGCTTAGTGGTACTAGTTGGCCCTCCCGGCTATCCCGGTAAACAATGGCATCTCACACAGGCTGAAACCATTGTGGGAAGATCCATTGAATGCGCTATCTTTATTGACGACAGAAGCCTGAGTCGCAATCACTGCCGATTTATGCTGATGGGAGTGGATGTTTCCGTCGTGGACATGGGCTCCACCAACAAAACAATCGTTAATGGAATGACCCTTCCCCCCCTTTCACCTCATCGTTTGAAAACCAACGATCAAATTAAAACAGGGAACGTCGTCTTTAAATACTTAGAGCGTGGAAGCTTAGAAGCCATGTCAACGCAAGAAGTACAAGAGCGCGTCTCTAAAGACCCACTCACTGGAGCTTACACCAAGGGAGAACTTCTGCAAAGAGCCCCTGAAATCATGAAAAGGGCCGAAACACTTGGAGAACCACTCTCTCTGATCGTCTTTGACATTGATTTCTTTAAAAAAATCAATGATTCCTTTGGGCACCCTGGTGGCGATTATGTTCTTAAAGAACTCGGACACGTTGTTGGAACTAAATTAGTTCGATCCCAAGATTATTTCGCACGTTTTGGAGGAGAAGAGTTTGTTATCTTACTTCTGGGCAGCAACTCTCGCCAAGCCATGGATGTCGCCGAAAGAATTCGAACGACAGTGCAAAGCCACCAATTTACTTACGACAACGCTCAAATCCCTGTCACTATTTCCCTTGGGGTTGCCGAAAAGCTGCCTCATGAAAAAAACTGGGATGTTCTTTTTGAAAGAGCGGATAAAGCCCTCTATCAATCTAAAAAGACAGGGCGGAATAAAGTTTCTCTGTCTCCTTAAAACCTTGAAAATAACCTTCGTCGTTTTCAACGACCCTTTGAAAAAACAGAGTCTTCATTAGCAATGATCGTATTGATTTTTACTTTGACAATGGAAATGAAAAAAATAGGTACTTATTCTTATGGAACTTCATCAAACGGCTTCGCCTTTTCTTAAAAATTATCTACAGCAAAAATTTGGGTCTGTCTCTTTGACAGAAACAAAAGCCACCTGCAATGACTGTCTCTGCTCGAAACCAAATCGAGGAACACTCCCTTTTTACAGTAGTGACTTAAAGTGCTGCACCTTTCATCCTTTTTTACCCAATTATGCTGTAGGAGCCCTTCTTCAAAGCTCGCAAACTCCTGAATTCATCAAAGCTCAACTCAAATCTAAAATCCAACGACAAGAGTATGCACTTCCTCTAGGGATATTCGCTCCTCTTCGTTATCAAATTGCATTCAATAATCGCGCTGAACATGATTTTGGCAATAAAGAGGAGTTTTTATGTCCTTATTTCAACAGAATCAATAAGAGTTGCGGCCTCTGGCAACACCGAGGAGCTGTGTGTACATCTTACTTCTGCGTGAGTGACCGAGGCCCTCAAGGACTTAAACTCTGGGAACTCATTGGTGAGTATCTTCATCTCTGTGAAATGATTCTTTCCCAAGACGCCCTCGTGTCCATGGGATTATCACCAGATTTAATTGAAGGGCAATTAGAATATGTGAATTGCAACAGTGGCACCGAAGAAGAAAAAGCATCTCATTCTATGAATCCAGCGCTCTTCAAAGAATATTGGAACGAATGGGTTCCCCATCATACGATCGAAAATTTTTATATCAACTGCTCAACCTACATCTTGAGTTTGGATTTTGAACAGCTCGATGCACTCTTGTACGAGGAAACGCAAGATCTCGAAAAAGAGTTATTTGATTCTTTCAATAAACTTCAGAATCAATAAAAAAAGGCTTTCAAAAAGCTATAAAGAATCTTAAATATTTGTGAAATCACTGAATAATAATAATTAAACGTTATCAAACAAATTGATGTTACTCCCTCCTTTTTAAGAATTGCTTCTATTCAAAAAAAAGATTATGGTCGCGGCTTGTGAGAAGGTGGGGTTGCCTTAACTGAATTATGATATGTATAACACTATGACCTTGAAAAGAGGGGGAGATTATGAAAAAATTCAAATCGTTAATACTGTTATTTTTATGTTTAGTACCGATCACAGGTATGGTGGCTCATGAACCACCCATTGCTAAAATATCCAGTTGGATCCTGGAATCAAACAACCCAGAACAAATGGAAGCCATTGCTCAAAAGTTTGAAATCGTTTCTAGAAATGAAAACCAATTTGAGATTTATGTTCTAGAGCCTGCTATTGCAGAATTTAAAACTCTAGCTCCTACAGCGATTCCTGTCTCAATGGATATCGATGGAGATGCCCAACAAAAGCTCTTTTCTCTCTTTGATTTTTCCAATGGGTACCGTGATTTTGCAACTGTGAACAACACTTTAATGGAGCTTGCACAAAGATACCCTCATATCGTGAAATTAGAAACCATTGGAACCACAAACAGTGGTCTTGTTCAATATGGCCTTAAAATCTCTGATAATGTACAGATTGATGAAGAGGAGCCTGAATTATTATTTACAGCAGCCACTCACGGCGATGAAATCATCACTACCGAAGTTTTATTAAGATTCATAGAAGAGATTCTTGCTGGCTACGATCAAAATCAACGTCTTGCAGCTCTTGTTAATAATCATGAACTTTATTTTGTTCCAGTCGTTAACCCTGATGGCTTTAATTCTCGAAGACGTTATGCCGGCAATGTAGACCCTAACCGTGATTATCCTTGGCCAGGAAATGAAAATAAAATTCCAGTAAAATGCATCGCCAATATGATTGAATTTTTCCATCAACGTCAATTTGTCGGTTCCATTGATTTTCATGCTTTTGGAGAAATGGTTATGTATCCTTGGGCATACACTAAAACCTCACCTCCACCACAAGATGAGGCAATCTTCTCGGATCTCAGTCGTAGAATGACCGCCGCGAATGCCTACACCTACGGTCAAATCTCTAAAGTGATCTATGTAGCTCAAGGGTCCAGTGCTGACTTTTACTATTGGAAATTCAGAACATTGGCTTATGGGATTGAAATTGCACGATCCAAAGCGCCTAGAGTGGATCAAATTCCTTCTGTTCTCAATGATGTCAGAGAAATGACCTATCAATTCATTGAATACTTTTAAAAATATTTATTACTTGTAAAATGACATCAATCTTTAATTGATGTTGAGAGCGTATTTGAAAAAATCTCATTTTATCAGATACGCTCTTAGTGACCTAAATAACTCCGGCGTATAGAATCATCAGAAAGCAGATCTGCAGCATTACCGCTTAATGTGATCTTGCCCGTCTCCATCACATAAGCCCGGTGACTAAATTTTAATGCCATTCGAGCATTTTGTTCCACGAGTAAAATACTCATTTTTTTGAGCTCATTAAGATGTTTTACAATTTCAAAAATTTGAGCGACGATCAAGGGAGCAAGCCCTAAAGAAGGTTCGTCTAAAAGCAAAACCTGAGGTCGCGCCATGAGAGCTCTTGAAATCGCCACCATCTGCTGCTCTCCCCCTGAAAGAGTCCCTGCTAATTGGGAACGTCGCTCTTTCAGCCGAGGAAATAAAGTAAAGCAAAAATCACGGTCCTGATTAATTTGCTCTTTATCAGAATAAATAAAGGCACCCATATCCAAATTTTCTTCAACGGTCATCAAAGGAAACACGCCCCGTCCTTCAGGCGATTGAGCCAATCCCAGCCGAACTCGCTGATGGGAAGGAAGAGTTTGAATTTCTTTAGAGTTCATGCTGATACGCCCTCGACAGGGAACAATTCCTGAAAGTGCTCGCAATGTCGTTGTCTTTCCTGCCCCATTTGCACCAATTAATGATACGATTTCTCCTGCGAAAACCTTAAGACTCACTCCCTTTAAGGCATGAATAGAGCCATAGTGAACATGAAGATCTTCGAGTTCTAAAACAGGATTCATCAATGCAGCTCCTCATCGGTTCCCAGATACGCCTTAATCACTTCGGCGTGATTCTGGATGTAAGAAGGAATACCTTCAGCAATCTTCACTCCATGATCCAAAACATGGATTTTCTCACAAATTTTCATTACAAACTTCATATCATGTTCTATGAGCAAAATCGTTAAATTGAAACGCTCCCTGATCATTGAAATGATCTCCATCAACCCCGTTGTCTCAGAATGATTCATACCAGCGGCGGGTTCATCTAAAAGCAATAATTTTGGTTTCGTCGCTAAGGCCCTTAAAATCTCAAGTTTTCTTTGTTCGCCATAAGGAAGAGCTCCCGCTGGAGCAGACTGCTTTTTTTCCAAATTAAAAATCTTAAGGAGCTCCAAAGCCTCCTCTTTTTTTTGTGCCTCTTCTCTCTGAAAACCTGGAGTTTGAAGAACAACTTGCCATATTCCGTACTGAGTTCGATGATGTTGCCCAAGTAAAATATTATCCAAAACAGAAAGGTCTTTAAACAATCGAATATTTTGAAAAGTACGAGCAATACCCAATCTTGAGATTTCAAATGTTTTCTTTCGGTGAATCGGTTGTCCCTCAAGATCAATAGAACCTGTTTGCGGAGAGTAAACTCCCGTTAGCAAATTGAAAACCGTGGTTTTACCAGCTCCATTGGGACCAATCAAACCCGCCAACTCTCCTGATTCTAAATCCATAGAGAAACGATCAACGGCTTTAAGCCCACCAAACTGAATCGAAATTTCTTTGATTTCAAGAAGCTTGTTATTCGACACGGGTTTTTCTCCAGAAGTTCCAAATCTCTTTATGTCCTAATAACCCTTGAGGTCGCACCAACATCAATACGATCAAAATAAGAGAGTAAATCACCATTCGATAATCTTGCCCCGTTAACTCTTGTAAAGGTCTCAATGCTTCTGGAAGAACTGAGATAATAACAGCTGCTAAAATAGGGCCTGTCATAGAACCCATCCCTCCTAAAACAACCATGATCACCACATTAATACTCATCAACATACTGAAAGTGCTAGGAGCAATAAAATTCATACAATGAGAAAACAAAGATCCCGCAACCCCCGCAAAAAAACTTGAAAGGACAAAAGATTTCACTTTGACTCGAGTCGTGTGAATTCCCAATGAATCCGCTGCAATTTCATCTTCACGTATGCTCATAAAAGCTCTTCCGTGAGTTGAAGAAATCGTGCGATAAATAACAAAAAAACAAGTCAGCACCCATAAAATAGCGACTAAATAAAAAGAATAGAAGGCATTGAGAGCCAAGCCACCAAAACTGATGGGACTAGGGCCTGGAATACCAAAATAACCACGAGCTCCTCCCAAAGCACTACTGTTCAAAATAATCACACGAATGATTTCACCAAACCCAAGAGTTACAATAGCAAGATAATCCCCCTTCAATCGCAAAGAAGGTTGGCCAACCAGCCATCCTGCAATGGCCGCAAAACATCCACTGACAAGACTATAAAATATAAAAAAGAGAAGATGAGGAACTATCGCCGCAGGCGCTACCCAGTGAGTGCTTAAATACGCTGAAGTATAAGCTCCAATAGCCATGAAACCAGCATGCCCCAGTGAAAACTGCCCCGTGTACCCATTTACTAAATTCAGACTCATTGCCAGAATAATATTCACCAAAACAAGAGCCATGGTTCGCTGCAAATAAGGATTTAAAAACTGATCCAACATCAAGCCCATGAGAGCCAAAATAACAAAAGAGATTAAAGGCGCTGATTTCATCATACCTTTTCTATCCTTTTAGTCCCCAATAAACCTGTAGGCTTAAAGATTAAAATAACAATAAGAATGCCAAAGGATAGAGCATCTCGATAAGTACTTTGCAAGTACCCAACCACCATTTCTTCAGAAAGCCCCATAATCAATCCACCCAGCACCGCCCCAGGTAAGCTTCCAATTCCTCCTAAAACCGCCGCAACAAAGGCTTTGGTTCCCATGAGCATTCCCATCATTGGCTCAATCTTAGGATAACGCATTCCTACCAATACCGCCGCAATCCCGGCCAGAGAACTTCCTAAGATAAAAGTAAAACTAATTACACGATCAATGGAAATACCTAACATAGCCGCAACAGTTGAATTTTGACTGACAGCTCGCATCGCTTTGCCTAATTTGGAGTGATAAACCACTCTGTGTAAAACAAACATCGCCAATATACTGATCCCTAAAATAATAACGTCCAATGACATAACGTTAATTCCGCCAATTGAAAACAAAACCGATTCTGTTAACAAGGGTGGAAAGAGCTTAGGATCTACACCAAAAAGAAGCTGGCCCGCATATTCTAAAAAAAGGCTCACACCAATAGCGGTGATCAATATATTTAATTTAGGTGATTTTCTCAAAGGGCGATAGGCGATCTTTTCAATGGCAAAGCCTAAAAGAGCACAAACCAAAGTTGAAAGCCCCAAAGCAATAAAAAACCAACTCCAATGAGGATGTTCCCCAAGTTGAAAAAATCGGGCTAAGTAATAAGAGGCAAAGGCTCCCACCATGTAAATATCGGCATGGGCAAAATTAATAAATTGTAAAATTCCATAAACCATCGTGTAGCCAAGGGCAATCAGAGCATAAATAGCCCCCATACTGATACCATTAATAATATGCTGAATAAATTCGTTCACCTGCTGGCTGCCTACTCTCTTGTGTTATAAAGAGATTTATTTCTCTGGTTTCTTTTAATGATTAAGGAGCAATTGTTGTAACGTAGCGATTCACTCGACCATCCACCTTCACCACAACCGCACTCTTAACAGCATTTCTATTTTGATCAATAGTAATCTTGCCTGTAACTCCTGCAAAGTCTTTGATTTTGGATAAAGAATCTCGAACCTGGGCACTTGTGACTTCTCCACTCACCTTGATAGCCTCTGCTAAAATTTTAGCAGCATCATAACCTAAAGCGGCTAATCCATCAGGGGTTTCATTATACTTTAGTTTAAACTTATTAATGAACTCAACAACATGAGGCTCTTGCGATTCTGTAGTATAGTGATTAGAAAAGTAATGTCCATTAATAGCACTGCCACCAATTTCTGAAAGCTTAGAACTATCCCAACCATCACCGCCAAGAAGAGGAACATTTATAGACAATTCTTTGGCTTGCTTAGCGATCAATCCCACTTCTGTATAGTATCCAGGGATAAAAATAGCTTCAGGAGCAGTTCCCTTAATTTTTGTGAGCTGAGCCTTAAAATTCATCTCTCCGCTGGAATAACTAACATCAGAAACAACCTCACCACCAAGTTCTTTCACTTTGGCGGTAAAGTAATCAGCCAAACCCATAGAATAATCAGATTTAACATCCCTTAAAATAGCTACTTTCTTAACCTTCAGGTTTTCCATAGCAAATTTAGCCATGACTGTTCCTTGAAAAGGATCAATAAAACAAACTCGAAAAATTTGATCACCAACCTCAGTGACTTTTGGATTTGTAGAGCTAGGAGAAATCATTGGAACCTTGTATTGTTGAGCTATAGGGGCCGCCGCAAGAGACCGAGTGCTTGCAACCTCACCAATCACTGCCAAAACCTTATCTTGAGTAATTAATCTTGTTACAGCCTGAGCGGCTTCTTCAGCCTTCCCCTGATCATCCAAGGTGATTAACTTAATTTGCTTTCCATGAAGACCACCCGCCGCATTGATCTCATCAAAAGCGAGGCGAATCCCCTTATTCGTAGAAATCCCAAAGGTGGCTTCGCTCCCCGTTAAAGATCCATATTCACCAATTAAAATTTCGTTCGATGTTTTTTTTGTGCATTGAAGAGTGAACACACTCACAAAACTCAGAAGCATTACAGGTAAAAACCGCATCTCACCCCTCCCTGACAAATTATAATAATGACTACTAATCATTGTATAAACTTTTTTCGAACTCACTACAAACGGTCCAAGCTTATAAAAAACAACCAGATAAAACCGCTGAAGCACAAATGCAAAGAACATGCATTCGCACTCTTCGATAGCAAGGAGACTTCCACGCGTCAATTTCTGAGTCTGATTATTAGCGTTACAAAGATAGAATTTGTGCCAAATCAATAAGCTCTCGAGGGTTCTCTTTCTTATTGTTGTAAATAAATTCAAAAGGAACTTTCACCAACTTACTACCATTCATCCCTATCATACAGTTGGTTTCACCACTCCAGAGCGCCTCTACAGCCCCTGCTCCTAAGCGGCTTGCCAATACACGATCCGCAGCAGTGGGAGATCCCCCGCGCTGCACATGTCCCAAAATGCAGACTCGTGCATCAAATCCTGATTTTTTTCGAATCGCTTCTGCCAAGTCGTAGGCTCTTCCTGACTTTTGTCCTTCTGCTGTAATGATAATACTGCTCATTTTGCCTTTAGACATCGCTGATTTAATTTGGTTCACTGCCTGATCAATAGGAAACAAATACTCAGGTGCAAAAATCACTTCGGCTCCACCAGCAAGACCCACTTCTGCGGCGATAAAACCAGAATTACGCCCCATCACTTCAACAATAAACAAGCGGTCGTGACTTGCTGCTGTATCACGGATTCGATCAATAGCATCTAAGGCGGTATTGACAGCGGTATCAAAGCCAATGGTGTAATCCGTGCCAAAAATATCATTATCAATAGTTCCAGGAACCCCTATGGCTTTAATCGAATGTTCTTGATGAAGCAAATGAGCGCCTCGAAAAGAACCATCCCCTCCAATGCAAATGATTCCATCAATACCTTGAGCACGAAGTTTATCTGCCGCTATTTTTCGAAACTCGGGTTTAAAGAACTCAGCACAACGGGCCGTCTTTAAAATGGTTCCTCCCCGCTGGATGATATTAGCCACAGAGCGAAGCTGGAGGGGTTGATACTGATCATTCAAAATTCCAGAGTATCCTCCGATAATTCCCACCACTTCAAGATTTTTAGAAATGGCCATCCGAACTGAAGCTCGAATCGCCGCATTCATACCAGGAGCATCTCCCCCGCTTGTCATGATTGCAATTTTTTGAATTGAAGACATGGCCATAACCCCCGCCAATAAAAAAAGGCCATCAGAATGATGGCCTTTTTTAAGTTAAGAATTAAATCTTAAAATTACTTCACCATTGATTTGAACTCAGCACCTGGACGGAACTTAGGATAAGACATTGCAGGGATTTTGATAGTCTTTCCTGTTCGAGGATTGCGTCCAAGACGAGCTTTTCTCTTTGCTTTTAAGAAAGTTCCAAAGCCAACAAGCTTAACATCATCACCTTTCTTGATCGCTTTTTTGATATTCTCGATAGTAAAGTCGAGCATTTTTTCTGTTTCTGCTTTGCTCCAATGACCTTCACTAGCAATCTTCTCGATTAATTGCGCTTTATTCATAAACACTCCTTGTTGTGTATTATTGTTTTACTTCATTCCTTAAATTTACTTATATGAATAAATTAGACCTGATATGTGAAATAGAGGTCAACAAAAAAAACAACGATTTTCCAGAACCTCCCAGTTTCAATACTTATAAAGACTTCATTTAAAATGAACACGAATGGGAGCTTTTGTTTTCATGAATTAAAACATCCCACAGTTCGTGGTTTGACAACGAGTTAGAGTTCCCGTCGCGAGATCATAACTTTTATTTTCTTTATCCATCACCGAAAGCTTGAAATCAAAGGTCGGATCGCCAATTTTTCCAACAGGGACATACAAACGAAACTTAAATAAGTTCCATTTAGAGTAAGCTGGACCATTATTCATATAAAGTACAAAACCTTGCCCACTATTATGAACGTCATACTGAACTTGAGGAGCCCAATAAGGACTGAATTGCCCGTAGTTACAAGACGGTGCTGGAGCTCCTGTGAAAAGTGTGACAAAAAAGTCACCAATATCTGGAAATTGCCATGCAAAATTAAAGTAGCTTTGTGAAATCAACGGCGTGGTGTAAAAACTCATTTGATGAAGAGATGATTGGTTTGCGGCAAGGCTAATCATCAGCATATTGAACCCTCTCACCCAAGCTCCACATTCAAGAGCCTCACCCATTCCCACGCCACTGGTAGAAGAACAACGATCGCAAACTCCTAAAGCATCCCTTAAAAAAGTTCTATAGTTATCTGTAGGCCTTAATGTATCAGAATTTGTCATAAAATCTGTTTTCGAGGCATAGTATTGAATATAACCATTGTGAGGAACATAATTGGGAGGAAGAATATTCGATCCTGAAGGAACACAACCTGCAGGGCTTGGAATGTAACCCACAGGACAAACTGGAGATGGGGCAGAGCTATTGGATTTTTTGTTATTACAAGCCAAAAGGGTCAAGCAAAGAGTTCCTATTAAAAAAACCTTCGAAATGATATTGTATTGATTTGCATTCATGTTCATTCTCCTCGCACATCCATTTCTTAATTCATATAACATGCCAAGAAAGCCCGTATGAATTGCAGACAAAGACAGTGTCCACCAGTCTTGCCTTTGATAAAAATAATTTTTGTTTATCAATTGCATAAATATTGGACACCAATCTCAAAAAGAGACCCCATCAATAAAATAAAACTTATTGATGAAAGAGGGATCAACACCTTGCTTTTTATTTTATTGAGCTAAGAGATGTGACTCTAATAAAGAATTCATCGCCTAGCCTTGTATAATTAATGATGAGATTACGACTAGCGGTAGGGACGTCCCCAGCCCCCCAACGGCTGAGCAAGCCTTCGGCTCCAAAAAATAAGAAGAATAAGACCAACAAGCAACATGGCGCCACTGAGAATTTGCCCACGAGTGAACCCCATGGAATCCAAACCAATGTGGGCATCGGGCATTCTAAACTGTTCCCCTACTATTCTGATTATGGAATAAAAAACCAGGAATAAAGATCCAATCACTCCTGGTCTTCGAGGTTTATACCAAATAAGCCAAAGAATTAAAAAGAGAAGTAATCCTTCTCCAAAAGCAGCATAGAGTTGCGAAGGATGACGTAAGACAAGAAGGGGTGCCAAAGCTTCTGTTACTGCTGCATTTCCATCCTGAACGGCTGCTAAAATCTGATTGAGGGTATTATGAACGGTAACCTGAGCATTGAAATCACTTTTACCTTTATCTAAAAGACTCAACCAATTTTCACTGGTCATTCCCAACTTATCCACGACATTGGATAAAGCTCGCATCTTCCCTGGCTCTTGGGTTGGCCACATAAAAATATCAGAAGGAAACTTCATCCCTAAGGGAAAATTCGGATCGCTCGCTCGCCCCACAAGCTCGCCATTAACAAAGTTAGCCAAACGACCAAAAAAAATCCCTATGGGTCCGCACATGGCCACCCAATCAAATAAATGCAAAGTATTAAGACGATGAATTTTAGCGAAGAGCATACAAGCTAAAATCAAGCCAATCATTCCACCATGCGAAGCCATTCCGCCTTCGTTCACCGCGAGCACACCCCAAAAGGGGAATTCTCTTTTAAATTGCGAAAGAAGATCAGGACTGTAAAAGAAAACGTATCCTAGCCGCCCTCCCAAAAGAATCCCAATCGCACAATAGGTGATAAAATCAGAAATCAAGCGTACAGGAATTTGAGCTTTGTTAATCAAAGCCATTTTATAAATCATATAATAAGCACAAATAAAACCCGCCAAGTAAGCGAGGCCATACCATCGAATGCCAAAGTTTCCATAAATCTGCCAGAGAAAGGGATCAAAATTGTGCACCATAGAGTCTCCAAAAGTTTCTTCCCCATTCAAACGAATCCCTGGGAGATGGTCAAACAATTGAAAAACATCATAACTAGTTGCGGCTAAATAAAATGGATAATAGGAGCCTTGTTAAACAATGGTATTATTTCTCAACCTCAGAGAGAGATTGAGTCAGTGCCGTGAAAGCAAAGGCAGACGCCTCATCTATTTCTGATTTTACGACACTGCCAATCTCGCTGGCGATAACAACTATTTGGGATTGGAAAACTTTTTTTGATACAGCTGCATAGATGATTTAATGACCTCAAAGGCTTTCTCTTTGCCTAAAAAATCTTTTACTTTAACCTGTTTTTTTTCGAGAGTTTTGTAATCTTCAAAAAAGCGTTTCACTTCGATCATTCGATGGCGAGGGAGTTCTTTCAATGAAGAATAATCCTTATATTCTGGATCATGGGCATGAACAGCGATGATTTTATCATCAGCCTCTCCTTGATCCACCATCTTCATTACCCCAATAGGGTAAGCATACATAATAGTCAGAGGAAACACTGGCTCTTGCCCTAATACTAAAATATCCAGTGGATCATTATCCTCGCACAATGTTTGCGGAATAAACCCATAATTGGCGGGATATTGTACAGAACTGTAAAGAACGCGATCCACTTTGATTAAACCGCTCTCTTTATCTAACTCATATTTATTTTTAGATCCTTTTGGAACCTCAATCACCGCAGGAACTATCTCCGGCGCTTTAGATCCTAATGATACACCATGCCATGGATGCATTCCATTCTCCCAAATTTCAGTGTTATGCTAAGGTTCATTTTTTCACTTCAGGATCTGTATGGCAACATGGAATAAAATTTTCTTTCGAGGTCTAGTCGCAATCATTCCGATTGCTGTCACTCTCTATCTTCTTTTTTGGATGGTTTCGTTGATGGAAGCACTCGTGGGACAAGTGATCCAGCTCTTTGTTCCCGATGGCTTTTACATTCCAGGTCTTGGAGTTATTTTTACCTTTATATTGATTTTTGTTTTTGGTCTCCTGCTGAACAATTTTGTTATGGAAGAGTTAGTGCAACGCTTAGAAGCCAAACTCAAAACCATTCCCTTTTTCAAAGCGATTTACTCTCCTCTTCGTGATCTTATGAATTTATTTGCCAAAAGCGGCGCCTCCAACATGAAAAGTGTTGTTCTCGTGAATCTAAGTCCTGGAATTAAAATTTTAGGTGTGATCACCCGCGAGGATTTCAAGGATATGCCTCCGTCTCTGCAATACTCGGATACCGTTGCCGTGTATTGTCCTTGGAGCTACGGAATGGGAGGATTCACTCTATTGGCTTCAAAAAGCCAAATCGAACCTATCGATCTTCCTATTGAAAAAGCAATGAGCCTTGCTATTACTGGATGGGTCAAAGTTGATCCTAAACTTCAATCAAAAGAAATGGAGCCACCTTCATGAATCAGCGCCGCACCACTCTCGGCAAAGCCCTTTACATCAATCAAGATCCCACTCCCTATGGTACTTTTGCTGAAATCGGCGCAGGCCAAGAAGTTGCTCGCTATTTTTTCCAAGCCGGCAAAGCCTCTCAATCCATTGCCAAGACAATCTCAGCCTATGACATGACTTTCAGTGACGAAATCTATGGTCGAGAGTCGAATGGACGCTATGTCTGTGAATCACGCCTCAATAAAATGCTGCAAAAAGAATTTGATTTGCTCCTAGAACGACTTGAAAAAACCAGGGGTTCTCAAACTCAATTTTTTTCGTTTGCCAGCACAGTGGCCACAAGCTCTGACACCCAACGATCTTGCCACGGCTGGATTGGGCTTCGTTTTCAGCATCAATCCCACGCCCCTACGAGTGACGTTGTTTTGCATGTGCACATGTTGGATCGTCATCGCTTGCAACAACAAGAAGTTTTAGGAATTTTAGGCGTTAACCTGATTTTCGCCTCTCTTTATTACCGCCAAACCCCAGATGATTTTCTCAATATCCTCATTGAAGACATCAAAGAAGGGCGATTGAGTATTGATCTGATCCGTTTCTCTGGCCCCGCTTTCAATCAATTTGACGATCTCGCTTTCAATTTGGATCTCGTCAAAAGGAAGCTTTGCAGCGCCTCCCTCTTTAGCCCTAAACATGAACTCCTTTATTGCGGAGATTATCTTTATCAAAAACCTCTTCTTGTGGAACGAGCTACTTTTGCGCCTCCCACCAATACCCACTTGGAGATCGTGCAAAAAGCGGATCAACAAATTCGTCGCGAACATAAAAACCAACCTCTTGTTATCTGTGAAATTTGCCTCCCTGAAATAAAATCCTCAGATTCGCATTTAAGTCTGACAGAAGATTTGCGCCATCGCATTCGTATGATCAATGGGTTGGGGCACTACGCTCTGATCTCGCGTTTTCCTCTCTTTTTCGAACTCAAAGCATTTCTCCACTCTTTTACAAAAGAATCTCTGCATTTTGTGGTGAGCGCCTCTACGCTTGAAAAACTCTTTGCTCCTGAATTTTACCAATCTCTTGACGGAGGTCTCCTTGAAGGACTCAGTCGCCTTCTTGACGACAACACAAAGCTCTTAGTCTATCCCCATAAAACTGAAGAAATTTGTATCACACTCAATAGCTTTCACTTAAGAGGCCCTGAACAGAACATCTTAGAATACTTCAAGAAAAAAAATTGGATCACTGAATTAGGAAACTGTGAACTCGCAAACCTCTCGATCCGCTCCACCATGGTGAGACAATCTCTGCAGGAAGGCCAAGAAGTCAGCGATCATATTCCAAGTAGCGTCTCTAAGTACATTGCCAACCATTCCCTTTACAAAAAGCCATAATAGGTTGAAAAATAAGTGACTCACATTAAAGTACTTTCTTAGCTTCACAGTAGAGAGTGATTCATAGGAAACCTGCGTGAAATAACTTCTAAATACCAACCAAATGATCCAAAGCCTTAGAAAGAGTTGGATACTTAAATATGAAATTAGCCTTCAGAATTTTATGACAAGATACATTCTGGCTGAAGAGAAGCACAGAAGACATTTCACCCATAAGAGATTGCAACGCCCACTTCGGAACTTTTAAAAACGAACGCCGTCCTAGTTTTTGAGAGAGAATTTGCGTAAATACCTCATTGGTAACGGGATGGGGAGCCACGGCATTAATGCTTCCATATAAAGATTTGTTATTTAAAATAAATGTCATGATTTGAATGACATCCTCTATGTGAATCCAACTCATGAAAGCTTGCCCATCACCCAAAACGCCACCAGCTCCCCACTTGAAAGGAGGAAGCAACTTCGGCAAAGCGCCGCCTTGATTCGACAAAATCATTCCTAACCTGAGCTTAACGACCCGTGCGTGTGGAAACTTTTGAGAGACCTTGTCTGCAGAAGCTTCCCAATCTTGACAAACTTTTGCCAAAAAATCCGATGCCAATCCACTTTCTTCATTCAACACTTCACCCGCTCTGTCCCCGTAAATTCCTATCGCTGAAGCTGTGAGCCAGTTTTTAATAGAACTCAGGCTCTCGATTAAATTTTCCGTACTTAAAACCCTCGACTGATAAATTCTTTCCTTTATTTTGGGAGTCCAACGTTGAGCGATGTTTTCTCCCATCAAATGAAATACCACATCAAACTCGTGCTCTCGTAATTCTGGAATAACCCCCTTAGAAAGATCTCCTTGGATCAACTGATAAGGAAAAGAAAGCTGCAAATTTGAACGTCGCGATACTAAAAAAATCTCATGTCCGAGATTTGACAACTCTAAACCTAAAGCCTGCCCCACTAAACCTGTTGCTCCCGTGATCAATACTTTCATCGTTCCAATCCTTTTCGATATTCATTCAAAGCCCGTTGCCGTGCTTGCTCGTGATTCACCATTGGGGGAGGATAACGTGAAGTTTCAAACTCAGGAACCCATTTTTTTATATAAATAAAATCCGCATCAAATTTTTCTTGTTGTGCCATGGGATTGAAAATCCGAAAATAAGGAGCCGCATCACAACCTGATCCCGCGACCCATTGCCAATTACCATTATTGGAAGCTAAATCATAATCGAGAAGATGATTGGCAAACCAACGCTCCCCCACATGCCAATGATGTAATAAATGCTTGCAAAAAAAAGAACCCACGACCATTCGTACTCGATTGTGCATATAACCTGTTTGAACCAACTCCCGCATTCCAGCGTCGACCAATGGATAACCCGTAGAGCCCTCTTTCCAACGTTGGATTTCTTCTTCATTGTAGCGCCAAGAAATATTCTCATACTTAACCTTAAAGCTCTCTTTCACAACCCGAGGGTAATGATAAAGGATTTGAGCGAAAAAATCTCTCCAAATCAATTCTGAGACAAAACTCTCACTGATTTCCAAAGCGGTAGAAACGAGTTGTCTCACGCTGATGGTGCCAAAACGCAGATGAACCCCTAGCAAACTCGTTCCTTGACGACTGGGAAAATCGCGATCATGAGCATAATCCGACAAGACAGATAAAAGACTTGATGACTCCCGCTGAGATGGAAAGTCCATCCTCTGAAAGCCAATCTCCTCCAAAGAAAAAGATTTTTGTGATAGAAAACCTTTTTTTAAAAAATCCTTGTATTTTTCTGTGGGATAACTTTGAAGATAAAAAGGATCAGAAATTTTCTCGAGCCAAGACTTTTTATATGAAGTGAAGACCGTATATGGTGATTGAGAACGGTTCAGAATTTCCGATCTGGAAAACAAATGATGATCCTTGAATAAACAAAACTGCCCTCCCTCTTTTGTAAATTCATCTTTGATCTTTTGATCTCTCATCCGTGGATAAGGATCATCATCAAAATTTCCATAAAAATCGATTTTCCCATATTCCGACTGATAGCGAGAGCGACACTGAATCAACTCCTCTGTTGCTGAACCATGAAGGATTAGCAAATCGCTTCCCCATTTTTGCAATCCCTTTTGAAGAGCCAAAACATGATAAAAAATAAAACTAACTCTGCGATCCTCCCGTGACGGTAATCGATCCAATATCTTGCGATCAAACACGAATACGGGAAGAACCTCCGTTGGGAAACCTTGCTGCGTGAGCTCATAAGCTCTTCTCAAAGCTTGGTACAAGCCACTATTATCAAATAATCTTAAATCCCTCTTAAAGTGAAAAAAAATAAGTCGTTTTTTTGCCACAATGATCCCTTTGTTCTAACTCAAAGAGCTTATCAAAATTCGTCTCAGAGATAGTGATAGTCAAAAATTGAAACAACCCCAATACTCATACATTGTATAAACAGGAGGGCAATGATAAACTTTAAAGATAAAATAATTCTCTTTGTTCTTTTCTATGAAAAAGGTTTTTAGAAATGTTTAACACAGGTTTTTTATATTTATTTTATTGTATTTCATTTCTATTCGCTCCGTTGAAACTCTCCGCATTAGTCAACTGCACTCCTTCTAACTGTACTCCTGCTTGTAATAAATCTTGCACTTACTATGCTTGCGATGGCGAGAACACTCACTCTTTTTCAACCAACACATTGAAAGTGACGGGTGATATAGAACCTTCCGATGCTTGTCAGCACTCGGCTGTTAATCACCAAACGATGCCCTTTACGATTGATTCAACCACCTATGATGTCATCCCAGCCACAATAACGCATAAATACAAAATCTGTAAAAAACACACAAAGAATGGGCCTCCTTGCTGACCTTCCCCTTGATCTTGAAAAACCTTCATATTTGCAAACTGGCCTAGATCTTTTCTTGTGTATTATAATGTAATAGAATGGATGTGGAAGTTATCAGTTCTCTCTTTGATTTTACTCCTTTGTACTCAATCGCGTTCCTATTCTTTGACTGTGGTTGTGGATCCTGGACACGGCGGAGGAGATAAAGGAGCCGTTCAAGGGACTATCAAAGAAGCCGACATCACATTAAATGTAGCTCTCAAATTAGCTGCTGAGTTTTCAAATGATCCTTCTGTTAAAATTATCTTAACGAGACCTGCCAACACAGCTCTTTCCCTTAAGAAGAGAATCGCACTCAATGAATCCTATAAGGGTGATTTATTTATAAGCTTACATGTGAATGCTTCTATAGATAAGAGGGCCAAAGGAGCGGATTTCTATATTGGCCACTCGCCTTCTATAGAGCCACCGACTGTATCACAAAACAATCGCGTCGACTCTATTGTAAAAAATGTGGATCGTACCATTCGCCTCTACCAAAGTCAGTTTCTGGCATCCGATATTTTTGACACCTGGAAAGACTCCCTCGTCACACTCCCTCGTTCCATCAAACAAGGTCCTTTTTATGTTATTAATCGAAATAAGATTCCGTCCCTTCTGGTTGAGTTGGGATTTATTACTAACACCCCAGAAGCTCTAGAATTGATTAAAGAAGAAAATCAAACACTCATTGCCAAAAGTCTCCATAAGGCCATTAAAAACTTTCAAAGTAGGAAATTAAATTAAGTTTTCCAAGACCTCCACCTCTCATATCAAAATTTTATTTTCTTTTTGAGATCTTCAAGCTTTTTTTGATCATCAGAGTTCAAATGTTTTTTAATTTCTGTCTCTAACTGTTTTTGTACTTTTTTTCCTTCTTCTTTTTTAGCTTCTTCGATTTTGGCATCAATCTCTGCCTTCTGTTTCTCCAGAGATTCCTTAATTTTATTCACCTCAGCTTCAATTCGAGCCTTGTTCTTGTGAACTTCTTCCTCAAATTTCGCTTTTTCTCGAGCAATCACTTCATCAACCATCTTCTTAATCTTCGCTTTAGCCTCTTCAACTTTCTCTCGCAAAACTCTTTCAAAGCCGCGGGCAATCTCGCCTCCCAAATTTGATTTCAGTTCGATAGGAAGATTGGGAAATTCCCCTGAACCACTTGCATCAATAGTCCACAGAGGAATTCTCTTCATTACTGACTTCAGAATACCATCCACTTCTTTATTCGATGCTGAAACAATGTATTCCAATTGCTTGTAGGCATTAGCGACAGAAAACTCGAGATAACGGTCTGAATAATTGACCTTCATCGCCACCGAGCCGATCGCTCTCATAAACCCCAATTCCACATCTTTACTGTCAATCAGCATTTTTTTATCCACTGGATAAGATGCCACTTGAGCACTAAAGGATTCTTTGAAGGGTCGCTTGGTGTGATTTAAAGTCAATCGAGCATCGATACCCGCAATTTGCAGCTCAGGAAAGTCCCCCTGAAAATTAATCTGAGTAGGTCGTCCGATTAAGACTTGATTGGACGTCACATTCAAAGCTTCGCCAGAAAGATTCCCCAAACTCGGGATTCCGGGAGTGGCTTTAGAACTAATTCTAGCCTTCTTCATCCAAAAGAAAGGATATGAGTTAGGACGACCAAACTCATAACTAATGCCATGCTCACGAGCGCGCGGCTGAATGCTAATATCCTCTTCTTCTTTTTGGTTGTCTTTTTTCTTCAATAAGCCAGGTGGAATGTGCTTTTGAGCCATTTTCTGATATTTATAGAATTGAGCCACGTAAGGTCCTGCATATCTTTTGAAAAGCGCTTTTGTCATTGCTGAAGCATCAAGCTTAGGGATTTTAAAATGAGCCTCCAAAGATTTAATATCCGTTTGCACTAATTTTTCCAACTCCTTCACTTGTCCCTCAAAATACTTTAAGTCAGTACTTAACTCTTGGCCGGATTTTTCAACGTCTTTTACTGTCGTATCGATCTCTCGCACAAGAGTCTGAAATTGTTGCAAAGAATCTTGAAGTTCCTGAGGGGTTGCGAAGTCCTTGGTTTTAATTTTTTTAAAACGATCAGACCAGGCATTGAGGTCTTTTTGTTGCGGAAGGGATTTAACTTTTTCATTCCACATTTTTTGCTTATCAGAAAATTGCTTCTGCAATTCTTCCAGATGTTTTTTGGACTGCATCTGTGATTCAAGATTTTTTACTTGATCTTGAGCATTTCCACCGGACATCAGATTGGCAATATCTCCTAAAATATTATCGCCGTACTGTTCTTTCGCAGAGTCCAAAGCCTCTGAAACAAGCTTTTGCCCTTCCCGCTCTAACATTGACGGTTCATTGCTTACTGGCTCAGGAGGCTTCACTCTCCCTGTTGTTTTCCGTTTGGAATCAAATTGAATTTGTTCAATCGAAGCCAGTTCAATCAAAATCTTCCCTCGCAAAAGAGCATCCCAACTCATAGAAAAATTAACCTCACCAATACTCACTAGATTGTGGGTCGGTTTCTCGCCATTGGTGAGCTGGATACCACCAACAAATAAAGAAGCACGGAAAAAACTAGAACGAAGCTTATCAACATTCACTTCAGCCCCTAAAATCTGATAACCAGCCAACTCTATCCCGCGCTTCAAATGAGCATCAAAAAACAGGGTAAAATAAACCCCTACGAGAACACTGATAACAGCAAAAGGCACAACGGCTTCCCAGCGAATAAATCCCTTTTTCTTTTCCATGATGCAAACCCTTTTCGTTGAAATCGCTCGACTCTCATCAATGATCTATCGTGAGAACCCTATTCTATTCTCTCTACGATTTACCATATAATGACTGGTAAGTTCTGTACCACTTATAAAAAGATGTGGCGATAAAAGCTTTCCATATCTTAGTATCTTTAAACTTTGCCACAATCGTCTCTCGGTACTTTAAGATTATCTTTCTTGAGCCTATAAATAAAAATGGTGTAAGAACAAAGGCTAAAACCCCAGACCCCATAACAATGGAATTATTAAATCGTGTTAAAGGGACAAGAGGTGCATTATAGAGAACGACGAATACAGATCTTAACGACTCCTGCTCTAGAACCCAACGGCCTATCGGATCGACCACCGGATCCAAAAAAAATCCTAAAAATTTAAAAAAGAAAGCGGACACAAATGCGGCCCCAATTTGAATGCGAAAAATGAATATCAGAAAAAAAACAACGAAAGACTGAAGGGAGAGAATCGGAGACAAACCTAGAACAAAACCCAAAGCAACACCTGCTGCGATTTGATTATGACCCGTTTCTGAATTCAGTAATTTAAAAAAATTAAATATCTGTTGTAGAATAACGCTCATTCATTTCTCCTTTATAAATACTAAAGAAGAAAAGGAGTTAAATGTCAATATTCATTCGAATTTCGAATTTTCGACTTTCGCGAGGATTATTGCGAGTACCAACATCATCCGAATAAGTCGCTAAATCCAAATTGAAGTACGAGAAAAGCGCGGAAGCGCCTGCGGTCAAATAACCTTGGCTGTATCCGATACGGTATTGTCCTCTCCACCAAGAAAACATTCTCCAATCAAATTCAAATCCGAGATGAAATCCTTTTTTTAAACTGAATTGCGGATGAAGAATGTCTCGAATGTCCATCACTCCTCGGCCCCCAAAGATGAAGACTTCGGGGTACTCCCATCGACTGCCGATATCGATGCGTCGATGCAACTTTTCAGGATCGGCAAGATTCTTTTTATCATTATACAAATTTAAATCGTTCTTAAAACCATAATCAAAAATATTTCTCACGACCAACCCAAAAGTCGGCTTGGTTAACCTTAATAAAGAAATAAAGCCCTCTGTGGGAATTTCAGGAGTAAATAAAAATCCTACGTCAGCATCGACCGTCAGGCCTTCATTAAGGTCAGAAGCCTCAACAATCTTAGAGTTCAAATCAAGAGCATGAATCAACTCACTGTAGTGGCCCCGATTAATCGCTTTCATTGTAAATCCAGCAGAAGTTCTTCCTCGATCCAACCAATAAAAGTCTTTGGCCCAACCATAGGCAATAATGGTATCCGCAATCACATTGGCATTTAAACTAGGTCCAAAATTAGAATGCAAACCCAAATCCACCGTCATTGTCAAAGGCAGAACAGCAACCCCCCAACCCGGCCTGACCCAAATGCCGCTAGGAAGCGTGGCATGAAAAGCAAAGTTTTTTCCATAGGCATTTTGCAAGACTTCAATAGTTTTTGACTCAGAATCTGTTTCGCTTTCCGTGGCTTCAGCTACTGACTCCACGAAGGTGCCAATATCTTTCGAGCCTGAAACATCGATGTATAAATTCAAATGGCCATCTTCTCTTCGCGCCAAAGCTGCAGGATTGTAAAATAAACCGCTGTAATCGTTAGCAACAGCCACAAATGCGTCACCCATCCCTAGCGCTCTCAAGCTGTGATATTCATGATGAATACGGTAATTCAGTCCTGTTCCAGCCATAGCAACAGAATATGCAACATTGTAAGTAATAATAAACCAAGCTAATGCAAAAACTCCCTTGGCCACGAATTCCTCCTCAGTTATAGTAAATATAATGAACCGAGCAAACCTTGTTGAGAATCTAATTTACCTCTTTTTGACCTCAGTCCAGGTCTGCTTACTCTATCCTACTCTTCACGCCGCCCCTCAGATTGAACCCCCTAAACTTCCTTTTCCCTCTGAAAATAGAGAAGAAACAACGGCTCCATATTCTGTTTCAGAATCTTCTCTGGCACCCTTGGACTCCATGAGTATTTCTGAACCTGACGATGAACAAGCACCGACATCAAAAACAACGGCATTTACTTTTTTAAAGCCTCATCGCCTCTCTCTCTCAGCGGGTTTTTTTACGGGCCCTTATCAAGATTTGAAATCAAATTCTGTTTATTTATTAGGAATGGACTACCAACACCCTCCCATCGGAAGCATTCGAAACCATATTGGGTTTTCAGTAGGCTCCGGAAGCCATCCTTTTCTCTATGCCCGCCGGGAAATTTACATTAGGAATGTCTGGAAATACTTAAAGTCTTGGTCTTATTCTGTACAGCTAGAGCTTGATACCCACCAGGGGGCTGGAGCTCTTCTTTCTTTCAATCACTTCATGGGAGGAGCCGGTATTTCCCTGGCGCTCCATGATCAACTGGATCTTCTCTTTCTATTTTATCCTGTTTCCTCAAGAGGGCTTGGCGGAGAAATAAAAATCAGTTCTTTAATCTTTTAAGAATACTCTCTATTTGACCCTCGAGATCCTCTACGGAACCATCATTATTAATACTGTAATCTGCTCTTTTTAACTTATCCTCAATGGGCCATTGAGCTTGGTTTCTTTGGGTGATTTCTTCTTCTGTCCAAGCATTTCTCTTTTTGAGTCGCTCCCTCTGAACAGAATCAGAGACCCACACCACAATGACTTTATCAAATTGCGATTCTAGTTTTTTTTCAAATAAAAGGGGAACTTCATAAAAGGCCAACAAGTGACCTTCAAATTCGAGCTGTTTGCGAAGTGCCTGAACTTTTGTCTGCACCATCGGATGGAGAAGGCCTTCTAACCAAGATTTATGGATAGGGTTCGAGAAAACCAACTGCCCCAATTTTCGACGGTCCACTTCGCCATCAGAAGTCAAAATCTGTGGTCCAAATCTGTCACGAATAGCGTCAAAACTCGCCGAACCAGACTTAAGTCCTTCATGAGCGATGGCATCCGCATTCACAACATAATAACCTAATTTTTTCAGGATCAGCGCCACTGTGCTCTTACCTGACCCAATACTGCCCGTTAGTCCAATCCACATCATAAATTGATTTAAAACCTTAATTTGCTTAACAATCCTACCGATAGAATAAACAAGAAGAAAGGACTTGCGTGTCAGAAAAGTTGGAACGCCTTGGAAATTATATTCTTCTCGAGAAGATCAACGCCGGAGGTATGGCCGAGGTGTATCTTTCGAAATCCATTGGCGCTAATGGAGTTAATAAATTTCTAGCGATTAAACGCATTCTTCCGCAATTTGCGGACAATCGGGAGTTCCTTGAAATGTTCAAGGAAGAAGCTAAAATTGCAGTGAATCTCAGCCACAACAATGTGGTTTCCATTATTGATTTTAAAGCTTCTAAGAACCAACTTTACCTGGTCATGGAATACCTGCAAGGACAAAACCTAAGGCAAATCCTTCAGCAAAAAAAGAAAAAAGGATTATCTCTTTCTTTAGACTACATTGTTTATATTATTCGAGAAGTGGCAGCAGGCTTAGACTACGCTCACCGCTGCGTCGATAAAGGTACCGGAAAACCCCTCAACATCATTCACCGAGACATGAGCCCTCAAAACGTGATGATCAGTTATGATGGTGAAGTCAAAATCGTTGATTTTGGAATTGCAAAGGCAGAAGCCACAGGCGAGGCCACTCGCATCGGCACACTGAAAGGGAAATTCAGCTACATGAGCCCTGAACAAGCAGAAGGGCTGATCATCGATCAATTAAGTGATATTTTCTCACTGGGGATTATCCTCTGGGAACTCATTGCTGATGACCGTCTATTTGTGGCCAATAATGAAATGAACATCCTCAAAAGAATTAAAGAATGTGATGTCCCCGATCTCAGACGAGTAAATCCATCAATTCCGATTGAGCTAGAGAAAATTGTCAAAAAAACTTTGCTGAAAGATAAAACTCAACGTTATCAATCAGCGGCGGATCTGCAAAAAGATCTCACTCGATTTCTTAATAAAGAGTATCCCGATTTCACGCCCAGTGATTTCTCCACTTTCATGAAGTTTCTTTTTGAAAATGAATACCTTTTAGCGCAAGAAAGAATCGTCAATTACGCAAAGCTCGATTTTGGCTCTTTGGGTGAACTCAGCGAAATCAATGAAGCCACACAGCTCAGCAGCGCTTTTGCTTTAAAAGTGCCACCCGCACCTAATAATTTAGGTTATCAACCATCGGCGATCAAACCACCGTCTCCTCCGACCCATGACGTGGCCACAACCATTGTACCCAACGGATCGAACACTCCCGCCAAAAAAGCAAAAGATGTTACTTACCAAGTTGACTCGGACGCTCCACTCAATCGAAATCAAAATTCTGAAGAAAATGAAAAAGAAAATTTGCTTAAATTGCCAGAGCTGATTGGACAAACAACCCTCACTGGACTCACTCATGCAACGGGCCTTAAGAAATCCAAGACGCCAAAAAGTCGGCCCTTATCCTCTCACTCCTATACTGGAACTCGCTCCGGTGTTACAGGGACTGGTATTCGATACAGAATGCCGTCGATGCCTCCTTTTACAGAGTTTGCAAAAGTACTTCTTTCATTAATTATTGTCGTTGGGGGATGCAGTGGTCTTTATTTTGCACTCCCTAAAAAATCGAAACTCCAACTCACTGAAAAAGTTCATTCTATTTATAAAAATACATTAGTAAAAATACAAAAATTCAACTTTGATGATGCCACCAGAGAAGAAAAACCTACGATAGAAAATGCAATTCCAGAAGGGGAAACTCAGCAAGCTTCCAACGCAACCGTTAATATCTTGGTTAAAAGCACTCCGGGTCGGGCTCGTATTTTTGTCAATGGAAATGACCAAGGCTATACGACTCCCGCCACAGTTCCCGTTCCTTATAATAAGCCTTTCAGTCTCACTTTGTTGGCCGATGGTTATCACCAATATACCACCAGGGTCACAGCCTTCAAAAATGGACAGGAAATCTCAGCCGATCTTTCTCAAATCAAATTCGGATACCTGGATATCACCGTGATCAATGCTGGTATTGACACAAAAATATCCATCAATGGAATTGAAATTAAAGACAGTCCTCCTATTAAAAAATATCCTGTTCCTTCGGGCCAACCTGTGATTATTAAGGCCATCCATCCATTCTCAGGAACCTCTGCGGAAACCAGCGTGATGGTTGGAGCTGACGAGAAAAAAACAGTGGATCTCATCCTCTCCGTTCCTTCTAAAGCCTCCAAAAACGACACTCCGCCCTCCTCTTCCAAACCAAAAAATGAAGGAAGAAAATAAATGAGGGATTCGGTTAAATCGTTCGAGACCCTTCAAGGTTATATTTTAGATCTCCAACATAAACAAAAAAACTCCTTCTTAAATGTGATAAATAAAACAGGGAGCATCAAAAAGTATTCGGCTCAGCGGTATTATGAACAAATTCATAAACTGGCCAAGGCTCTGATTAAAGCTGGTTTAAAAAAAGGTGATAAAATAGCAATTCTTTCCCATACTCGCCAAGAATGGTCCGTCTGTGACTTAGCCATTATTGCCATGGGAGGCATTGTCATTCCCCTCTATCCTAATACAACTTCTGACGAATTAACTTATATTATCAACCATAGTGACACAAAACTGATTTTTCTTGAAAATAAAACTAATTTACGAAAACAACTCTTAGTGAAAGAACAATGCCCTCACTTAAAAACCATCGTGGTTTTCGATCCTCCGGCCCAAGCTGAGCCTGGGGTTTGGGTGAGTTTTAATGAGTTCGTAGCCAGTGCCAATAAAAGCGGAGATTTTCAAAACTTCAATTTTGAAGATCTGTGCCAACAAGCAAAGCCCAAAGACACGGTGACCATCATTTACACCTCTGGAACAACCGGGGCTCCAAAAGGTGTTGTCCTTTGTCATGAACAAATTATCACTGAAATCATAGAAGCTTTTTCAGCGCTCCAAATGACAGAAGACGATCACACTCTAACCTTCCTCCCCTACTCTCATGTTTTAGGTAGAACAGAACACTGGGGAAATCTGATTGTCGGATATCAAATGACTTATTCAACAGGACTCGACAGACTGACAACAGAATTAAAACAGGTTAAGCCCACAATTATCATTGGCGTCCCTCGTATTTTCGAAAAAATTTATACCACTCTTAGAACTAAAATTGAAACGAGTCTCATCGAACAAAAACTCTTTGAATGGGCTTTTCATGTAGGCACACAAGTGAACGAAAAACAACAAACTCAAGAAAAAATCCCTTTAAAACTCCAATCAGAATACCTTTTGGCACAAAAGTTGTTTTTTCAACGCATTAAAACTGAACTTTTTGGAGGAAAATTAAGGTTCGCTCTGAGCGGCGGAGCTTCTCTCAGCAAAGAAATTATCCTCTTTTTTCACAACTGCGGAATTTTAATTTTAGAAGGTTATGGTCTGACTGAAACCACTGGTGCTATTTGTGTGAATCGAACCTACGACTATGAATTTGGAAGCGTTGGAAAACCCTTGCATAAAACAAAAATAAAAATTGCTGGCGATGGGGAAATCTTAGTTCAAGGCCCAACCGTGCTAAAAGAATATTACAAGGACTCTGAATACTCCCTTGAACAAATAACCCATCAGTGGCTACATACAGGAGACATTGGAGAGATTTCTCCTTCAGGCCATTTGATTATTTGTGATCGTAAAAAAGATCTTATCAAAACCGCAAATGGAAAATACGTTGCTCCCCAAAAAATAGAGGGTTTGTTCAAGCAACTCCCCTTCGTTTCTTATGTTCATGTTCACGGGGATCAAAGAAGCTATGTCGTTGCGCTTATCACTCTTAATAAGAATATTATTTTTGACACTGCCAGAGAGCAAAACATCTCATTTAAAACAATGGAAGATCTTAAAGAGCATCCTTACATCAAGGATCTTATTCACTCAGCAGTCGCTCAAATCAATCTTTCCTTGGCCTCTCACGAATCCATCAAAAATTATGCTGTCTTAACTGATGACTTCAGCGTTGAAAGTGGTGAAATCACTCACACGCTCAAAATCAGGAAAAAAATTATTGATCAAAAATACAAATCCATCATTGACTCTTTATACTAAGAACAACGAAGGAAACAAAAAATCGGCTATTTAAAATTCTTTCACAATAATTTTGTTCGAGAAGCGATCATGGAGATAGCGGTTGTGAAAAAAGTGACAATAACCAAAGAAAGAATCGGCCAAAAGAAGTCCGGCATAAATAGCGCATCAAAAATATAATATGATAAAAGATAAGCCATTGCAAAACTGAGCAGGATACCAATAAAAGAAGAGAACAAGGATAATAAAAGAACTTCGTAAAAACTTTGTTTTAAAACAATCTTTGGCGTAGCTCCAAGCACAGTCATTAAATAAAGGTCCCATTGGCGAATTTGGCTTTGTTCGCTTGAAATAGAAAAAATAACAAAAAGCCCCGCTAACAAAGAAATCAAAGACATAAATTGAATGGCCCATGAGATTTGATGTATCATTTCTAAAATACGATGTGTGACTTTTTCGATGTCAACGCTGGAGATATTGAAAAAAGCTTTGGATATCTTTTCCTGAAGAGAAAGTGTCTTTTGAGAATCCATCTGCGGCAAAGAAGCTAACCATGATTTAGGAGCTCCTTCTAAAACCCCTGACTGTACGAGCACAAAAAAATTAGGTTGAAAACTATTCCACTTCACAGCTCTAAAACTTGTGATTTGACCCTCAATTTCTGCCCCTTGAACATCAAACTTCAAAATATCACCTATTTTGAAACCCAAGCGTGAAGCAAATCTATATTCCACAGAAAGCTCAGGTTTTTGACCACTTTCTTCAACCCAAGGATCCTTGTAAAAAGAACCCGCAATGATTTTTTCAGCGGCTGACAATTGATCACGATAAGAGAGATTAAACCCACGATTGCGAAAGCGCGCTTCAACTTCTTCTTCACGGGTCTTAAAAGAAGTGTCTTCATGAATGCTTTTCTCAAAATCCACGCCATTAACACTTAAGATCCTTGCTCGCACAAGAGGAGAAACATGAGTGAAAGTCGTCCCTTCTGATTTGACTAATTTTTCAAGGTCATTGAGCTGTTCATCTTGAATATCAAATAAAAATAATCCTGGTAACTTGACTTCTTTATTCACACTAAACTCGTTAAGAAGCCCAGCTTTAAGCTGTGGAATTAAATTAATGAGAAGAGCCGCCATGGCTAACGCCATGATCACAGGAATGGACTGCGACGTATTCCTGGAAATTAAAAGAGATGCTTGTTTCAATGAAACTGAAAAACCTTGGTACTGCATTTTGCGAAAGAGCGCTAAAAAAAGATGCGACAAACCAAAAATCACAAGAAAACTGGAAAGCAAGCCAATAAAAAATAAAGATCCTACTTTCAGAGAGTGGGATTGAAAAACACTCAAAAGATAAAATAAAAAAAGTAGAGGTAAAAAATAAATAGCATCCCATGATTTCAAAGGTAAACTCATCCTGGATGATTCTTGTAACAGTTGCCAGGTGGGTATGCGACTGATGCTGACTAAATAGGGTAAACAAGAAAACAAAACCCCGAGAATGGAAATCATGAAGGCCAGCCCAATGCTTTGTGGTTGAAAAATAGCATCAACTTGGATTGCAGCTAAACGACCGACAACCATCTGTATCACGGGTATCATTAATCCCGCCAAAAGAATGGCCAAGATTGCAGAGATAAAAGCGGCGAACAGCAGTTGGGCCATATAAATTCCCAGAGCACGCTGAAAGGAAAGTCCCAAAGAATTCATCACCGCAACCGCTTTAACTCTAGAATTTAAAAAAGAGCGATATAAATAAGTAGATCCAATCATCGCAAGAAAGAAACCTACAAGAGAAACCAACCCCAAATAATCATTGAGATAACCCATTACCCGTCCTGATTCCTCTTGTGCATCTTCAGGTGATTGAACTTGTATCGCTGGATCTGCATATTGAGAAAAAAGACTTCTTTTAATCTGCTCTAGATCAGAATTAGGCTTCACTTTATAAAGTCTTGTCTCTGTTAATGTGGATCCCATCTCAATAAGACCTAATTGCTTTAATGTCTGTGTCCCAATATAAATCTTAGGAGCCAGAGAAGAAAGTCTCACGGCTTGAGTAGAATCTTCGGTAATAACATCGCTTAATGTAAAATCTAAATTCCCAAGTTTTATCGAGTCTCCCAACTTCAAATTAAGCTGAGTTAAGAGATCTGCATAAGCCCAAGCTAAAGGACCTGAGTTAATCTCTTTAGCTTGACCAGGTCCGACCTCTCCCTTCATTTTTAGAGTCAAATTTCCATAAAAAGGGTACTGTCCATCAACAATTTTAAGCTGTACTAACCGACTTCCCACGGAAGTGTTCACCATTGTGAAGATTTCAATCGCACGGCTCTCTTCCAGAACCCCCGAATTATGATCCTTCATGACTTGCTGAGCGATTTGAACTTCTGAGGCCGTTAAAAGGCGTCTCGCTGAAACGGATAAATCAGCAGAAAGATAATTTTTAGAGTTTGATTGAATCGCATTTTGAATACCCACTTTAAAGGAATCCAAGGCGACAAAGCCTGCTAAACCCAGTGTAAAATTAAAAATAAGAAGGCTAAAGAAAATAAAATTTGTTCTTAAGTCAGAAAATATGAGTCTTATAAACACAATCCACCTTACACCCTATGAATCAACGCCATTCACGATTGCCAACACTTTGTTTTCGCTCCGCTCACGGGACTACAATTTAATTTATATGCACCATCGCACTGGAACAACACTGTAGCTTCTTACACCGTGGTCCTTTGTAAACACGCTCTAAGGTTTCAATACACCATCCACCAAGTTTAATTTCCTATCACAAAGATTAGCAAGCTCATGACTGTGAGTCACAAGAATGGTTGTCGTGTGATTTTTCCTCACAATATCCATAAAGACCTTCATAACGACATCCCCTGTTTTCACATCCAAATTTCCGCTAGGTTCATCGGCTAAAAGAATTTCTGGATGCGTTACAAGAGCTCGAGCGATCGCAACTCTCTGACACTCTCCTCCGCTCATTTGAGAAGGAAAATGCTCACCTCGGTGAGACAACCCCACTTGTTCCAAAATGAACTGAGCTTTTGAAAGAGCCTCTGGATCGCCTGCAATCTCAAGAGGCAAAGCTACATTTTCAAGTGCCTTAAGATGGCTTAAAAGATGAAATTGCTGAAAAACAATCCCAATTTTTTTCCCACGAAAAGCCGTCCGCTGAGCTTGGCCCAAACGAGAAATGGCTGTCCCCGCGATTTCAACATCGCCCGAATCCGGGGTGTCCAACCCAGCTAACAATGTCAATAAGGTTGATTTACCACTCCCTGATTGCCCTAAAATGGCTAAAACTTCACCCTTTTTTACCTCTAAATGAAGTCCTCGAAGAATCTCAAGCTTTTGAGAACCTTGTAAATAGGATTTTTTAACTTCACTTAATTTTAAGCTCATAAATATTCCTCAATAGCTTTGTATACAGTCTCTGCAATCACTTGATGTCCTTTTTCATTGGGATGAATTCCATCAGCAATATTGAGTTCTTTCTGGCCAGCTACTCCCTCCAACAAAAAAGGAATGAGTTTTACCTTAGTCTGCTGAGCAATATCTCGATAAAGCCTTTCAAATTCCTGAGTATAAGTTTTCCCGTAATTAGGAGGCGCCAACATTCCTGCTAAAAGAACTTTAGCAGACTCTCCCTGCGCTGATTTTATCGCTTCTAAAATATTTTTCTTTGTTGATTCCAATTTAAGCCCACGAAGAGCATCATTAGCTCCAATCGCCAATAAAATGAGATCAGGTTTGCTTTTCAATATCCATTTCATTCGGGAGGCAAGACTCGCTGATGTAGAACCTGAGACACCTGAATTAATGACTGTCCAATTTTTATGATTCTTTTTTAATTTTTCTTGAATAAGAGCTCCGTACGTGGAATTTTTAGAAACTCCAAATCCTTCTGTCAAAGAGTCTCCCAGCAAAACTAATTTTTTAGGCTGATTTGACTCCTTTGCTGACGCGGAAAATGCAGCAAAGCTTAAAAGAAATAAACAAATAAAATTCAAAACAGACCTACTAAAGGTATTTGATTGATCACTTGCAAATTTAAAAAAAATATTATTCATAAATTCCACTCAATATGGCTCATATTTTCCGCAGATTCCCTTATTTTAGATCTAATGTCAATTTTACATTCTATACAATTGAAATTCACTTCAGCCTTGAAGTATACATGGTGACTATTAAGAAATGGATTTTCGGTATTACCGTATAATTACAATAAAGTCTTCACAGTAGCAGAGAGCATGCTTTCGCTCTTCATAAGGAGAATTTGAACTATGAAAACCCTTTATTTAGTTGATGTCAGCTCTATGTTCTTTCGTGCTTTTTACGCTGTTCGTCCATTGACCTCACCTCAAGGGCTTCCAACCAATGCTATTTATGGTTTTACATCCATGATTATCAAATTACTGAAAGACGAAAAACCTGATTATTTAGGCTTTTGCTATGATCTCCCCACCCCATCCTTCCGTAAAGATATTTATCCCGAATATAAAATTCATCGCACAGAAACTCCCCCTGATTTAATTCCTCAAATTCCTTATATCAAAAAAATAGTGGATGCTCTTGGCATCCCCGCTTTTGAGGTTCAAGGCTACGAAGCCGATGATATTATCGGAACTCTCACTGAAATTGGGCGCAACAATCACTGCCGAGTTAAAATTGTCAGTGGTGATAAAGACTTTGCTCAATTAGTGCGTCCAGGCATAGAATTATTAGACACCATGAAAGATACACTCATTGATGGAGATGGAGTCAAAGCCAAATGGGGAGTTCGTCCAGATCAGTTTATTGATTATCTTGCTCTCATTGGAGATGCTTCTGATAATATCCCTGGCATTGAAGGAATCGGACCCAAAACGGCAGAAAAACTTCTCAACGATTACGATCACCTCGATGGCATCTACCAAAAGATTGATTCCATTAAAAGCGCTAGCCTCAAAGAAAAACTTCTCAAAGGAAAAGAAAGCGCCCTGCTCTCAAAAAAATTAGCCACTATTGTGACAGATATCCCAATCAATAATGACTTGAACCAACTGAAACCAGCTCCTTTTAAAAAAAAGGAGCTCCTTCTTTTACTAAGAGAACTCAATTTTAAGACTTTTGAAAAAAAACTACTCAATGACACCGATCTTTCGGAATCGCCACGAGAACTGAATTCTGAAACCTCCTCGAAACAATCTCCAGAAACAGCCTTAGCGGCTCCGACTCATGATGAACTTGGGATCCCTCTTAAAAGTTATTTGCAACCCCCGACCCATTTCAATAATATTCCCCAGACCCCTCACGTTAAATTTTTGCAGGAGTTATCACCCACCGAAGATCATCTGGTCGAAAACCTTCCACAAGGAAGCCATGTCTGGGCTGTTTACAATCGAAGCAGTCACTACCTCATCTATAAAGATTATTTATGGATTTTTCATTCAGATTTTAAAAAATGGGGCACCCTTTTAACAGAAAAAAAACTCATCTACTCTGGATTTGATCTCAAAACCTTTTGGCGAGACTTAGAAATTAAAAATCCACAAATGCACTGGGACTCTCAGTTGGCGGCCTATCTTCTCAAAACTGATCAAATTGGATCTTTTGAAGAAGCTGTCTCAGAATTTCTCCATAAAAATCTACCCCCTTTCTGCACCCCTTCTGAAGAGTTCTCTTACCACGAAGAATTGTTCCACAAACTGAAAGACGACATCGAACAACAGGGTTTTTCTCAACTTCTTCATGATATTGAATTTCCCATCAGCCCTATTCTTTTATCCATGGAACAAGAAGGAATTCTCTTAGATACCCAACTCTTAGAGGCGCAAAGTTCTCGGCTTTCCGCAGATATCCTCAAACTGGAAGAACAAATTTTTTCTTTGTGCGGAGAATCCTTCAATGTTGCCTCCCCCAAACAACTCTCCCACATTCTTTTTGAAAAGCTGAATTTACCCTCTGGAAAAAAAACCAAAACTGGTTTTTCAACCGACAACGAGGTTTTGGAAAAATTGAAAGGCACCCATCCAATCATTGAGTTCATTCTTGAGTACCGTGAACTTACCAAACTCAAATCCACCTATGTTGATGCTCTCCCTGCTCTGGTAAATCCTGAAACGCACCGCCTTCACACTCATTTCAATCAAGCCCTCACAAGCACGGGACGCCTCTCTTCCACGCAACCCAATTTACAAAATATTCCAATCCGTACCAAGCGAGGGCAAGAAATCCGAAAAGCTTTTATTGCCCCTGCAAATCAGGTCCTGCTCTCTCTTGATTATTCTCAGATCGAACTTCGTATTTTAGCTCACCTCACCGAAGACCCTGGACTCTGCCAAGCTTTTCAAAGAGGATTGGATATTCATTCCGCCACGGCCAGCGAAGTCTTTGACGTTTCCCTAGAAAACGTCACGCCTGAAATGCGAAGAGCCGCAAAAGCCATTAACTTTGGAATTGCCTACGGACAAGGAGCTTACGGCCTTGCCGAGAATTTAAGTATTAGCCGCACAGAAGCTCAAAACATCATTAAACGTTACTTCATCCGATTTCATCGCGTTCAAGATTATATGGAATCCACCATTGCCGAAGCGAAAAACCAGGGTTTTGTCACAAACTTATTTGGTCGAAAACGCATCTTACGCGAACTTCAATCGTCAAGCCCCATGCTGCGCAAGTTTGGTGAACGTGCAGCAATCAACGCCCCTGTTCAAGGAGCCGCCAGTGATATCGTCAAAAAAGCAATGATTGCCGTTTCTGAAATCAAGGGAGCCAAAATGCTCTTGCAAGTTCATGATGAGTTGCTCTTTGAGTGCAAAAACGAAGAGGCCGATGAACTGATGAAACAACTTATTCACCAAATGGAAAACGTCGTCACTCTTAAGGTTCCCTTATTAGTCAATGGAGGAAAAGGCCTCAACTGGGATCTCATCCACTAAAGAGTTGAGGCCGCGAAATTAATCTTTATTTCATCCTCAATTTCTATTATCTTAAGAGATTATGTATTTAGTCAAAATCGGCGTCGCGGCCCTTAATCAAATACCCCTCGATTGGAGAGGAAATTCAGATCGAATCATTCATGTGCTTCAACAAGCACGCAAAGAAGGCGTTCAATTTCTAGGTCTCCCAGAAATGGCATTAAGCGGCTATGGTTGCGAAGATGCTTATTTTTCTCCAAGCACTTCGGAACAAGCTCTAGCCGCTTTAGAGGCTCTTCTTCCTCACACTCAAGGACTCATCACAAATTTTGATTTGCCTTTGCGATTTCAAGGAGCCTTATTCAATGGAAATGTGGTGGTAGCTGATGGTGAAATCATAGGTATTGTACCCAAAAAATACCTTGCCGGGGATGGTGTTCATTACGAACCTCGGTGGTTCAAGGAATGGCCCATCGGTTTTGCAGATGTCATTCCCTCCAGTGAACTCTCACCAAAAGAGAAATTATACCAAAAAGACTCCAAGAAAAAAACTAAGCCCTCCAACGAAAATACTCTCATTCCTATTGGAGATTTGGCTTTTCAGTGGAAGGACCTTCGCTTTGGATATGAAATTTGTGAAGAGGCTTGGGTGGCCCAGAGACCTGGGTCCACTCTAGCAAAAAATTCTGTCGATATTATTTTTAATCCCAGTGCAAGTCATTTTTCTTTTGGTAAAAATGAGATCCGTAAACGATTTGTCCTGGAAGGCTCCAGAGCTTTTGCCTGCGTCTATGCCTACTCTAATTTACTTGGAAACGAAGCTGGACGCTTGATTTATGACGGCAGTTTGCTCATTGCCAGCAATGGAGAGATGATTCATGAATCCAAACGTTTTAGTTTTGCTGATTCACAAATGATTGTCAGTGTTGTCGATTTGGATATTAACCGCACAAAGCGTTTACAGACCTCTAGTTTTAACCCCATTCAAAATCAGTCCGCAAGAGCTGAAAAATCCTCAAAAGGTTTTAAAATCATCTCCATAAATAATCAAAATTTGTTTAATAAAAGTCAAAGCACCCCTCAGCGAGTAAGCTCTCCCGAAGTCTTGCCCCCTTTGACAAAAAACGAAGAGTTTTTGCATGCTGTGAGCTTAGGGCTTTTTGATTACGTGAGAAAGAGCGGCAATTATGGCTTCGCTATTTCCATCAGCGGAGGCACAGACTCTTCGGTAGTCGCCGTCTTGGCTGTAGATGCCATCCGTTTGGCATTCCAAGAATTGGGATTAAAGAAGTTCTTAAAGAATTTTTCTTACATTAAATCCCTTCAAGGCGAAGTTGCATTAGAAAACATTGTAACCAAAATGGTTCATGGAGTTTATCAATCCACTCAGAATAGCTCAAAAGAAACGAGAGACGCGGCCTTTCAACTGGCGAAGGCTCTTCATATCACTTTTTCAGAGTGGTCGGTGGAGGCCATTAAAGAGCAGTATGAAAAAATGGTTGGGAGTGCTCTGGGAAAAACTTTAACCTGGGCACAAGATGACTTAGCTCTTCAAAACATCCAGGCACGAGTTCGTGCACCAGGGATTTGGCTCCTCGCGAATCTCAAAGGCTTTTTACTCCTAGCAACCTCCAACCGATCCGAAGCCGCTGTGGGTTATGCCACCATGGACGGAGATACAGCGGGAGGATTAAGCCCTATCGCTGGAGTTGACAAAGCTTTTCTCAATCAATGGGTCCGATGGCGAGGAGAAACGATTCGACCCAATAATCACAGCTATTCGATGATCCCAGAACTCAAATTTGTTTTTGATATCCCTCCCACCGCTGAACTTCGTCCCACTCATTATCAACAACAAGATGAAAAAGATCTCATGCCCTACCCACTCCTTGATTTCATCGAGCGTCATTTACTCATTGATCGACTGAGGCCCCGGGATTTAATGCACGTCTTGATCGAAGAATTCCCTCAACACTCACACAACCAATTGTGTGAGTGGCTTGTCCTATTTCTAAAACTATGGACCCGCCATCAATGGAAGAGAGAACGCTTCGCTCCTTCTTTTCATCTGGATTCAGTCAGTTTGGACCCCAAAACATGGTGTCGATTTCCTATTTTATCAAAAAGTTTTGAACTGGATATTGAACAACTTCTAATAGAATTTAAGAATTAAATAATCATTCTTCTAAAAATTCATGAGGGCACTGATCTTATTGAAATCAAAAATCATTAATAATAATTTAAATCTTTTTCGGAAACATCTTTCGACTCAAATCTTCAAAAATCTCATCTTGAATTTGAAACATTTCTTTCGCTTTTCTTTTATCTTTTTCATGATCAAAACCCAATAAATGGAGAACTCCATGAATCAACATATAGCCCAACTCTTGTTGAAACTGAAGACCATGCTCTTGAGACTGTTTTTTTAAAACTTGAGGACATAAAACTAACTCTCCCAAAGACTCATGTTCATCTCCCTCGAAGCTTAAGATATCAGTGGCATAATTTTTTTTGCGATATTTGAAATTGATCTTTTTGGCCTCACGTGGATTAAAAAAAACCACCGTTAAGCTTAGAGCTCGATCAGGTTGGAGTTTTTTTATACGAAGGGCGCGATACAATTCTACTAACCACTGATGAATAAAAGCTCTTGGCATCCGAACATCAGAAGAATTAATTAACTGAAATCGCAAACCCATATCATATTTTTCCATTTAATTAAAAATTTTTCTATTTTACTAAAGAGGCTTTCACACAAGATGAACCAACAGACATCAATTTTTTAACTTTAAACTGTCCTTCATCACCATCGGGTATTAAACAACTCCCACCAACAGATGTGGTGAAATGTGTGAAGTCTACATAACCCGTTGGCGATTTTGAAGTATAAGCACGTAATTTACAAACAAATTCTCCCAGAGACAAAAATTGCCAAAAGATGATAGTCCCATCACAGCAGCCAATATGGGTATTGGTGGTTGTTATTCAAACTATTTAAAAATCAAAGAAAATTAAGATAGCGATTATTTCAAACGGGACTCATTATTAATGACGATGATTCCCCTCTTACTTATATTGAATTTGCAGGATCACAAGAGCCTCTGGCCCCTTAGGTTTTGACACAATAACTTCATCACCTTCTTTTTTCCCCAGAAGTGCCGTTGCCATGGGAGAGCGCCAAGAAATTTTTCCCTGAGAAACATCAATCTCGTCCTCTCCCACAATTTGATAAGTTTGCTCAAGCCCACCTTCATCTTCCACAGTAACGCTAGCACCAAAAACAATCGTTTTACTCTTCAATTGAGAAGGATCAACGACCTCCGCCTTCTCCACGCGATCCGTTAAAAAACGCACCCGACGATCAATCTCTCTTAATCTTCGCTTACCGTAAATATAATCTGCATTTTCAGAACGATCTCCGTTACTGGCCGCCCAAGCCACAGTTTCGACAATTTTCGGCCTTTCAACATGCATTAACTGGTGGTACTCAGCCTTGAGCTTCTCCAATCCCGAAGGAGTAATATAATTTTTATTTTTCATTCGACTGAATCATCCTTATTTTATTGTTATCCCGTATCTCATTTTTTCAGGAAAGAGTGGTTAATTTCCATAATCGCGATGAAGAACGCATCATCCAGATGTTAGTAGAGTTTTTTAACCTTGTCAGTTACTTCCTCTTCTAATTGAAGTTTTTGAAAATACAAAAGTCTAGAATCTCGAACCCTAGTACAACTTTGACTCAAAAAATGATATTTTTATTATCATGAAGATACTGAAATTTTGTTTTCGGATTCCATTAATCATCACTCTTTTTTGGGGGATAAGAAGCTACTCAGAGTGGGGAAAGTCTCGCTCACCAGCAGCCTTCAGTAAAATCCCACAAGAAAAAAATGAAAAATCCATTGTAGAATGCTTAGATCGCCTGAAGGGATTCATCTCAACGCAAGAGACAACAAATCTCAATAACTTGAAAACAAAAATTGAGCGCATCTATGGAATGAAACAATCAGTCATTCAATATAGAGAATTGCTTTATAAGAATCCAATGGGTGAAAAGTGGCGCGTGGAATTTTATCTCACTTCTGATTCTCTTAAGGGAAAAGAAAAATACCGATTGAAGTACTTTAAACTCAAAGAAGGAGAAGGTTTTTCAGAAACTTTGGCCCCCGACAAAGAGGATGTCGTAGAAATAAGTAAAATGCTTAAGTTTGGTCATGCAGAAGAAATTGAAACAGATGAACGCTGGGAACGCTTTGGAACTCCTCTAGAACCAGATGTCAGCTTTAAAAGCAAAAACTTTAATGTGTTTGAATTATCAGCAACTTCAAAAAGATCCAAATCAAAACTTCTCTGTAATATCGCAGGAGGCCATCCTTTTTGCCAATGCTCTATTGAGCGTTAATGACTGGCTACGACAAATACCTTCAATCAGTAAAGATATTTGTTTAAAAATTGGACAGATTTGTTTTGAAGCATACATCTAAAAAGAGAATCCAAAGAGCCCATTAGAAGGGTTCACAATTTAGAATTCCCCCTGGGAATTCTAAATTCAAAAGCCTTAGAAAATCACTGAGGAGAGCCCAAAAAACCCATCAAAGGTTAAAAAAAGAGAGTGTAATTGATTTGATTTTTTCTTCTGCTGTTTGAAGAAGTTGATGTTATTTCAATGCTTTCCGTCGTATAGAATAAAATAATTGCGGTTCAACCACGGATTATATAGACTAACGTGAGTTATTTCCATTTTTGGAGTGTTTTAAAATCAAGTGGGGGCGGGAATGAGTTTAGGGTTCGATGTAGTCGTAAAAAATCCTTCATTCTTTTCGTGGTTGCCGTTCTTAAGTTCTTTTTTCGAGTTCGGAAGACAAATCTTAAAAAGTATTTCTAAAAAAACAGTTATTCATTTCAAATTCAACCTCTCGGGAGTTGAGAGTAACTTTTGTGTGCAAAAACTTTTAAGGTATTGTGATTCGTTAAATGAAGCTTTTATACTCTGGATTACCTTGATTGCTAATTTCACTCCTCAGCGATGGATCAAGATGAGGATGGATGAAGTTGGAAAAGTACAAAAAAACAAAGGCTGAAATTCGAAGCGAAGTTTTACGCTGTATTCGAACTCAACCTCAGTTATCAATTAAAAAGCATCAAGAGGCATTTGACCTCAATCTCGGTGCTTTTCTTAAAAAGCAAACAGGGATTTGGTCTGCTTATCGCCCTCTATCCAATGAGGTCTCTCCCTCTGTCTCCATTCATCATAGCCCGCATATTCGTTGGGCTTATCCTCGAGTTAAAGATCAAAGTCTCGAATTTTATCTAGAACCTCAAGTTTGGACTCGCGGAAGCTATGGCATTGAAGAGCCTGATCCTTCTCACAGCAAATTAATCCCTCTTCAGGATATAAACGCTTGCTTGATTCCTGGTCTCGCCTTCGATCGCCAAGGGACTCGTTTAGGCCGGGGTTCGGGATATTTTGATAGAGCCCTTGAGTCTTACCAAGGGCTAAAGGTTGGACTTGCCTTTGCAGCTCAAGTCTTTTCTGAAAGTCTGCCTTGTGAAAAATTTGATGTTCCTATGGATCTGGTTGTTACAGAAAAAGAAACGGTTATGATTCATCACCATTACTCTAACTCAATAGTCGAAGGAGAACACAGAAATGATTGAGGTTATGATTTCCGCAGTTTCTGGTCTTGTCTTTGGAGGCTTGATTATTTTTTTAATAAAACGCTACCAAGATGAAACCAAAAAGCGTTCAGCGCGCATTGAAGCAGAACGTATTATTAATAAAGCTAAATCAGAAGCTGCTAAAATTGATAAAGATTCTAAAAATAGGGCTAAAGATTTTGAAGTTCGTGCCAGAAAAAGTGTTGAGGTTGACGTCCAAAAACAAAAACTCAAGCTCAAAAACCAAGAAGGTCAACTGGAACGAAAAATTAAAGATCTTGATGATCAAAAGAAAAAGCAATCTGAAGATTACGAAAAAAGCCTTCAGTCCTTAAAAGACAAGGAACAAAAATTAAATACGGCCGATCATCGTATGAGAGAGATGGAAAAGAAAATTCAAAGCCATATCGATGAATTGAAACAAAAACTCCAAGCCATTGCTTCCATGACCGATCAAGAAGCCAAAAGAGAACTGATGGCTGCCTTAGAAGATCAAGCTAAACAAGAAGCTGCCAAGACAATTACTAAACTAGAAGAAGAAGCTCGTGAAGAAGCGGATCGGCGCGCTAAAAGACTTTTAGCACAAGCGATGGCTCGTTATGCAGGGGAGTACACCTCAGAGCGGACGGTCAGTGTGGTCGCACTGCCTGGTGACGAAATGAAAGGAAAAATTATTGGTCGCGAAGGTCGAAACATCCGAACGATTGAATCTGTTTGTGGCGTGGATCTTATTATTGATGATACGCCTGAGTCTGTCGTGATTTCTTGTTTTGATCCCTTGAGGCGAGAAGTGGCTCGTAGGACTTTGGAAAAGCTCATCGAAGATGGGCGAGTCCACCCCGCACGCATAGAAGAAATGGCGGATAAAGCACGAGGGGAAATGAATAAAGTGATTAAAGAGGATGGTGAGAAAGCGTGTGTTGAACTGGGCATTGCCAATTTACACCCCGAATTGCTGAAAGCGCTGGGATCTTTAAAGTACCGCTCGACGCATCTACAAAATGCTTATCAACAAGCTTTGGAAGTTGGATATATCTCAGGTCTCATTGCTGCCGAGTTGGGAGCCAATGTGAAAATGGCTCGCAGAGCTGGATTATTACATAATATTGGTTTAGCGGTCGATCATCACGCCGAAGGACACTTCTCTGCCGTGGGAGCTGATTTTGCAAAAAAACACAACGAACCAGAAGTCGTCGTACATGCTCTTAAGGCCATCCAAGGAGACGACAAAAACCCTGGTCTTATCTCATCCATTGTTCAAACAGCGTACGCTCTTTCCACACTGAGGACGGGAGCTCGACGCCCTAATATGGATAATTTTATTCAAAGACTCGAAGATTTGGAATCCATTGGTAATGGCTTTGATGGCGTTGGGCGGACTTTCGCCGTCCAAGCAGGACGTGAAGTCCGTGTCATGGTGGAAGCCGCGAAAGTAACGGATGAACAAGCAGTTATGTTGGCTCGTGATATCACTCGTAAAATTGAAAGAGAGATGCCTTACTCAGGAGTGGTCAAAGTCACTGTGGTTCGAGAAACACGCGCCGTTGAGTACGCAAGGTAGTTGAAAGTAATATGAAGGTTAAATTTTTACCCATTAATAAGGAAATAGAAATAACTCCAGAGCAGTCGGTCCTTGAAGTCGCTCTGGCCAACCAAATCCCCATTCGAACGGTGTGCAGAGGGGTTCCTTCCTGTGCGGAATGCCGAGTAAAGATTATTGAAGGAGAGGGTTGTGTGTTACCTCCCTCCAAAGCTGAAATTAATCTGATTGGCTCTGGTTATTTCGTCGATCATCGGCGATTGTCTTGTCAATTACGTTGCTATGGCGATGTTACTATTGATATCAGCGAACACTTGAATAAATCGACAGATATTTCTCATCGCAAACTGAGAGGCGGAAGTAAAAAGTCCACAGCAGTGACAGAAAGCAAGGCCATCCAGGACACTTATTTATTAAAAGAAAAACAAACTAACAATAACAGTGATGATGATCTCTAGCCTTCTATTGTTGGAATAAATATTGGCATCGTTTCTTCGTAGAAGCGATCTTGGCTTTCTCTGTCACTGACTTAAAAAAATCCCAACCATCTTGTCGATACTTTTCGGCCAACGGAACGCTATTTTGATCTAGAATACTTTGCCATTGCTGAGAAAAATCTTTGCCGGTTTTTAACTTCACTTCTTCAACCATACTGTTGAGTCCTTCGTTTATGGAATCTCGCCCTTCTCTAAAACTTATAACTTCATCCGGAAAAATGATCAGGGGAACAAGAATCTCGACCTCTGGGTAAGCAGATGTAATATTCGAAACTACCCTCTTGCGATCAATATTAACGGCAACAATGCCTCCCAAGATCTTCTCTCTTTTTTTACCATTAATCACTGTTGTTTCGAAAGATCGACTAAAATTTCGTGCCAGAGACGGGTTGTAAGTCAACGACAAAAAAGAGGAGGCGTGAGGATTCCCAGCATGATGAATGAATTGATCAGAGATTTTAGATGGAACTAATTTTAAAGATTTAACACCCCCAAATGGCTGAAAACTCTCCAAACTCTCTCTATAAAGAATATCACCATTGGCAATACGATTGGTGGTCAAAGATCTGAGACGACGAGTATAACTCCCTTGATTGGCCGAAAGCATTGTGGAAAAAAAACCAATTCGATGACCATCTTCTGATCGTTGTATTTTGTCAGTTTGATAATCTAATCCACGCCAAGCTACAATAGTATCATTCCAATTGGGTTTCTCAATGGCATTGAGCCAAGTTTTCCAGGCTTGAGTTTCAAAAGGTTCCATGACTACCCACGGAAGATAGGCTTCTAGCATCTCCCTGACGCCCTTTCGATCATTTGCAAGAATCAAATCATTGAGCTTTTGATCCATGCTTTCATATTTTTCCAATAAGCCTGTTTTTTTTCTCCACTCAATCAATTCCCTATTTTTTGTCCTCTGCTGCTTCTGAGCTTGCAAAAGCAATCGATTTAAATTGTCGCTTAAATGACGTCGAGTCATTTCTACGCTTTTTTGCAAATCCTCCAAGGGGCCATTGAATTGTATATTCGAGATGAGATTGAGTTTAAACTCTTCTAGGCGAGCCTGTGCCACGAGACTGCCTTGCTGAGCATTGAACAATAACTCAGAAAAAGAGAATATCTTATTGCTAATATCAACCATTGTCAGCAAAGGGTTATTCCTTACATGATGTCTAAGAGAAATAACAATATTTGCGGGGCTCTCAGAAACAGGTAAATAGAAATACACCATTAATTTGATCATAGCCATCATGGCAATTTCAGGAATTGCTACAGACGGATTTTTTGCGGCCTCAGAAGAAAGATTGAGCGTTACTTGTGCGTAATCAGATTTAAAATCAACAGTCACTTTCGCTGGTTCAACTTGAGCTTTATCAACAACAATATTAGATTTAAACCGCATAAGGGTAAATTTAAACCACATATGGTCAGAGACACCATCTAAGCTCTCCAACTCTTGATTATTTGTTTCAAAAGTTAAATCTTTTTCCAAAATCTGAAGTATCGATTGATTTTTTCCATCTTCAAGAACCGTAGCCTTTGCTAACGGTTGATGAATAATAAATGGGAAATGTTGAAAAAAATCACTCTGTAAAATGGATAATGAATTGAAAATAAAATAACTAATGGTGAATAAGCCAATTTTCTTCAATAAAATAAAATATCTCATAAATATCCTTTGTTTTCTATCGTAACTATAATAATACTAATTAAAAATATTTGCGCATTTTAGATGGCCAATGAGGCCTGAAATCTCTTTCATGCGATAAAGACCCTTTGCATCTTGCTCAAAAACAAAGCCATAACTCTTCATTACTTTTTGTTCATATTTTTCGACAAGAGAGTTCTCGCCTTGATAAAATTCAATGCTATCATTAAGGAGTCGCGCCTCTTTATCTGAAATCAATGAAAGCTCAATCATGGGATTTACAATGGATTGGATTCGAGTCCAACGATCCAATCCTATTTTTTTATTTAATTCTAAAAGAGAAAACCCTTCCGCAAAGACTTTGAATTGTTCTTTCATTTTAGGGTTAAAAGTACCACTCATTAAGGTCTCAGAATAAAATCCCATTTTTGTTTTAGAAGGAAGGCTTTTTCGAATTTCCAAAAGAACGGTTTCCAAAGTGTTTAAAGCCTTTGACAAATCATCACGATTAAAAGGTTTTTGAGTTTTTAAAAGTTGTTCCAAGTCTATGTTGTCTTGGGCTCCCTTTTTCACCGCAAGATGAGCAACTTGCTTTTGGGACAACGGATCTCTTGACGAACGAAGTTGCTGAACTTTCCTGAAAGTTGATTTAAAAGCGCTATCATTCGGCAGCATCTCAAAGTTAGCAATGGCAGAAGTAATATTTCTTTCCTGAAAAAGAGATGATATCAATTTAAGTTGATTTGTCTTCCTTTTCGTAGATTGGCTGGCCGCTTGGGCTAAGGTTTCATGATCTGAACCCACAATATCCGATATTAAAAAGTAAGCTTGTAACCTTGCCTGCGGTCCCAGATGCTCCCGCAAATAGCCTGTTTCAACCTCGACGATATCAATATTATTTTTTTGTTTTTGAAGCCAAAGATCCGTCTCTTCGAAAGGCGTATGCACCTGGCCAACGGTGAATCGTTTCATGGTTTCAGGCACATGTTTGGCCAGGGTTAAATCAAGTAAATGCCCCTTATGAGTTTGAACCTTTGAAGCAGCAACCAGATCCCCCACTTTAAGCCCTTTATTGATGAGAGCTCCAGCTGTTCCGATATAAACAACATTTTTATGATTGCCTGTTTTACGAAGAGCCTTTGCAATCGGGATAATTTCATCACCCCAAACTGCAGAAAAGAATCTCCATCGTTGGATATTTCCATTTTTATCCTGAAAAAGGTAATCTGAAAATTCATGACTCTGTTGTTCCGAGTTAAACTGAGCATAATTGCGGTAAAAGGGGTCACTTGATTGCTTATAAGCTTCGGCCCAATCCACAGGACCTGAAGCAAAAACGTCATAATGAAAAGCTCCGGAAGTTTGAACTTTATTCAAAATTTTATCAAACTTAATCTCTTTGTGATTTGGTAAATTTAACTTATTTGATAAATCTTTTTTTTCGGTAAAAATAACATCCATAAAACCCGCTGACCGAATAGCATCTTCAAAAGCACCTTTTTGCCCTATAATCACTTGATCCGCATGAGGAAGACGATGGAGTAAATCAACCAGTTGTGCTTCTACCTTTTGATGCATTTTCGAAGTATTCCCCAGAATACGAACTTTATCTTTATTGGAAAAAAATGTTTTCCCATTCACTGTGATTAATCTTAATTGCGCCATCAAATGCTTAACGCGATCTTCTCCAGAAATTTGATTAATGATATAAACATATTTTTTTATTTTATGATCATAGGCTAAATAAATTTTATTATAATTACGAGCTAATGGTATAATTTCTTGAATGACTTCTATATCTGTATTTTTTAAATTTTCTTGAAAAGATTTTTCAGTCCCTATATGAAACTCAAATTCACGATCATGGATAATGGCATCCCAAACAATCGCCCGACTGGTTTTTTCAGAAATATAACGCTCATGATCCAAAAGCACTTTACTCCCTTTAATTTTTGGAACTGTCCGCAGGGTGGGATTTTTAGTATTTTCCAGACCTCCCCAAGCCAATGAATGATTTGAAAAATCGCGAATTTTATATCGACCCAAAAGCTTATTCTTAAAAAAATTATAATTCCAAAAAAGACGAGAGGAGAGATCCTCAAGGTAAGTTCTGTTGGGAAACTTATGTGTCAGCACTTGAGCAGTCAAATCAGCCCATTTTTGTGAATTATTTAAATCCTCATTTTTTAAATTAAGATTAAGGTAATCCTCTACGACAAGATCTCGAAGATCTGCTACTAATTGAGCATCTTGCTTTCCAGAGAGCGCATCTGACAAAGCCTTATTATAGTAATCCAAGCGGTCAATACCCAAAAGTATTGCAATCGAAGTTCGAGCAGGAGCGTGACTTACATTTTCAGTATACCCAAAACTCAATAGACCTATAAGAATAGAAGCAATAATTGTCATTTTCATAATTAAGGAACCATAGTTTGTATTTTATGTTCTTATTGAAAGCCAAATATAAATCACATCATTAATAAATGAAATTTATTTAAAATTAGAGATAATATTTACTATTGATGGTCCCAAAAATGTCACCTTTAAATTATTTTTTCAAAATTTGTCACCTTTCTAAAAATGTATGGACCATTGACCCTAGACCCTCTTTGCTGTTCCTCTCATATAGTCTTAGGCATAAAGTCCATATTTACCAAGTTAGATGTTCATTACATAGTTCCTCCCTAACTGTTTATAGGAATGTTCCGATAATAATTTCGGAGGTAAATGTGGTCTCCAGTATTAAAAGAATTGCTTTAGCCACGGTTGTATCAGCACTGGGTTGTGCTCTTACTTATTGGTGGCATATACAAAATGAACCAAAATCTCTCAGTGACTCTGAGTCGGATGTCATTGCTTACATTACTTCAACCAAAAAAGACATCCATCGAAAAGGATTTAACAATGCCCTTTGGGAACCAGCAGAAGAATTAGACCGCCTACGCTCCGGAGATTCTGTCCGCACATCCGGAGATTCTGAAGCTAGAATTCAATTCTACCAATCCAATCGCTATATTGATCTCGAAGCAGAATCCATGATTGTTATTCAAAAACAAGAAACAGAAATTAATTTGGAACTTCTAGAGGGATCACTTTTTGTCAATGGGATGGATAAAGCAAATGAATCTGATTCCACAGATCTGAGCAAAAACACGTTAACTCTGACCTCGCAAGGTGGAAAAGTTGATCTTTCCAAATCCGCAGCACAACTCTCGGGATCCTCAAAAGACAAAGTGAACCTCAAAGTCCTTAAGGGAGCCGCTCAGTTTATCAAAACCGGTGGGAAAACAGAAATTATTCAAGAAGGAAAAGCGGGAGGAATCGGTAAGGCCGGAATTCAAGTTAATACCGAAAGAGTTAAAATCCTATCTCCAGATAGTTCCAAACCTTATTTCACCAATGCCTTATCTCCGACTCCTCTTACAATCAAATGGTCTGGCTTTCCATCTAAAGCAAAAGTGACTTTAGAAAGTGGCTCCAATAGAAAAAAATTAATCCCCACCTCAGTAGAACTAAAGTCTCCAGATCAGCTCAACGTAGTCTGGAAACCTGGCGTTTACTACTGGAAACTCCGAGCGACAGACCCAAACACCCAGGTAAATCTGGGTGAGAGCTCTATATATAAGACCGAAATCATTGGTCGCTATCCACCCACCCCTGTGGCTCCGGAACCCAACTTCGTGCTACAAACGAGAAAATCCAGCGAAAACATCACACTTCGCTGGAGTGCTCCCCAAGAATATAAAGAAGTTTTAGTGGAACTTCACAATGATGGAACAAAACAAATTATATTTAGCAAAAAGCTACCGGCCTCAAAAGAAGATCAAGATATCCCTAATTTACCTCTTGGAACCTATTCATGGAGACTCACCGCTTTTCCAGAGGATAACAATACACCTCTCAGAAGCCCCGAATATCGGTTTTATATTAATGAAAAAAGGATCATCAAAGTTCCTATCGCGTGGAAATCCAGCCTTCCTGAAACGCAATACTTCGTCAACTCAGACCCAAAACTCACTCTCATGTGGGATTCAGAAGGAAAAGACAGAGTTCACAAATGGAAAGTCAATATCGCTCCCGAGGGCGTAGACCTTTCCAAAGCAGAAGCTAATGAATCATGGCAAGATCGATTTGAAAAAACAGTGACAAAACCAGGTCGTTATTTAGCTTTTGTTTCCGCTGTTGATGGAGAAAATGAAACTATTGGCACCTCAGAGGTTCGAGCTTTTAATGTCCAACCACTCCCTCTGCTGGCGGCACCCGCTCTCCTTCCAAATGACTCCAGCGAATTTTTAGCAAAACCTGATGGCTCACTCTTTTTACGCTGGCATCCCATCAATGATTCCAGTAACTATTCCGTCACCATTAAAGATAAAGATGATAAAGTAGTGAATCAATTCAACTCAACCTTACCGTACCTCAGGCTCACGAATCTTATGCCTGGATCTTATTTTGTTGAAATCAATGCTGTCGATCAATATGAACGGGATGGAGCCCTTTCCGCAAAACGAATTATCTTGGTTCCAGATAAGAGTGAAGTTAAAGCACCGACTCTAAAAAAGATAAAGGTGAATTAAAAATGCTAACTTGGCAAAGATTCATCACGTCAATCGTTCTAAGAAAAACCACACCTCATCGTGTGCTTTTGGTTTTTTTAAAAATGACTGCCATAATCTTAGCTATTGCCACACCTGCTTTCTCTCAAGAATCTCCTGATGCAACAGGCACTATTAATACTTCTGAACCGTCTGCAGCAGCCACTCCAGCAGAACAAATGCCTGGGCCCGATCGAACACGCCGCACGACCAGCTTGGAATGGACTCCTGTTCCCAAAGCAAAATCTTACGACATTGAAATCACTCCCATTGGACGAGTTGATGGGAATAAAACCCCTTATCTTTTTTCTGTCGAAGCTCCCAGCTGGGAAGACGAACTGAAGCCAGGAAAATACTCTATGCGCTTGCGCTCAAGAGACAGAAGAAATGTCCCTGGCGAATGGAGCCCACCAGAGTTCTTTCAAGTCAAACTTTATGCGCCTAAACTTATTAGCCCTTTGGCCCAAGATGAAATCAAATCTCCCAGCGCTGAACTTCATACTCTCAATCTGAAATGGGAAGAACAGAGTGAAGCCTCCCTCTACAAAATCCATATTTCGGATGAAAGTAAAACATTTACGCAAAATCTTGAAACCACAAAAAATGAACTCACGCTGAAAGTACCTGTCGCTCGTAAATATCAATGGTCTATTGTCGGTTTTGATAAACAAGGTCATGAAGGCGAGTCTCTCAATGCACCAGTACCCTTTACCATCATCGGAAAGCCCCTGCAAACACCCAGAATCATGCCACCTGAAACATCTTTTGTCAGACAGTTGAATTGGGAAGCCTCCCCTCATGCTGAAAAATACACTTATGTTATTTCTCGAAGAGACAAAGTTAAAAACAGAAAATGGAGTAAGTTCCAAGAGGGAGAGACAACCAATACGGCGCTCCCCTTTAATACCAGCTGGAAAGGTGGAGAATACAGGCTCTCTGTCACCGCTCATGGTAAACTACGCAATCGTTCAAAAACCCACAGTCTTATTTTTGATGTCAGCTCTGGGTACAGATCTATTGCCGCTGAAAAACGCGCCACCTTGAGAAAATCCATTATTCGCACCGATGACTGGTACTTTATCGCTAGTTATTTCTTTACTCAAATTCAATACCAATCCGTCAATGGCGACAAGGAAGCCGAATCTAATTTTTCAGCAGTTGGAGGAACTGGTCGTGTGGGTATGGGATATTTTTCGACAAACAACCCTTATGGATTTCTGGGTATTTTAGATTTTAGCGGTTTCACCATTGATAGCAAAACCTACAAATACCCTAGCGCCGAGGCTCATGGCACTTTTCGTTTGGCCTCTGATGCCTTAGGGGAAGTGCGTGTTTCAGGAGGGCTCTATTTAAAATCTCTCCCCGAAGTGATTGGTCAATCCTCCGATGACTTTACTGTAAAATCCCTTGATGCCTTTGGAGTTCATGGAGGAGGAGAATACTGGTATCCACTTAGCTCGAGACTAGGCCTTCAAATCAATGGAAGGATTTATTATCCCATCGGAGGGAAAACCCCCACTGGAGCGAGTATTGTTCCAAGTCCAAGTCTGCAATTTGGAGTTCTTGGAAGCTTGAGATTAAATAACAAAGCCACAGGTTTAATGGGATACGCTTATCGCAAAGATCAAACTATCTATAAAGTGACGGAAAGCACGTCTTTGGCAAATGGTTACAAAACGAATACAAGTTCTGTCGTAGGACATTACCTCAATTTCTTATTAGAATGGGATTTATAGGGAGCATACATGAGATTTCCAATTTTTATTAAAACCAATTTGATTACGATCATCTTGCTTTTGTTTGCGGCCCTTCCTATCACAATTTGGTCCACCAATGAATTTGAAAAAACATCTCGTTATCAAGAAGAAGATATCAATCTCCGTCTTGCCTTTTCAAAAGCGAACGAACTGAACTATATTATCGACAATGCCACTGAAAAAGCGCGAAACCTCGGAACTTTGGTTTTAAATACTTTTACAGAAACAGCTCCAGAAATGGAAAATAAACTGATTTCGGCCTTCAATCAAAATAAAGATCTCTATGCCTTGGATCTTTATTCAGTTGATCCAGTCACGCAAAAAACAAAACTTCTGAAGCGTCTCACAGAAGCCAGCCGATTTACAACTTACAAGTATGATGTGTCTTACATCGATCAGCTGAGAAAATCCCAAAATTTTCCTCTTCAAGGTGTTCTTCAGAATAAAGTGATCATTCAAAATTCCAGTGTCCCTAAAGGAATTCCACTTTTCACTATTGGCTTGCCACTGGCAAAAGATGCCCAAGGTAAAATCTCTCACCTCATCGTTGCTGATTACAGCCTCGCACGGCTGCAAAAATCCTTCAGTGCTAATGGTTACAGAACTTTCTTTTTAGTGGATGAAAAAGGAACGACTTTAGCGCATCAAGATGATAATCAAGCGATCAATAGAAATAATTTAAAAAATCATCCTATAGTCAGCCTAGCTCTTTCCAGCAGCGAGCCTAACAACCAAACACGCTTTTATGATCCCAAGAAAAAATCACATTTTTACGGCACTTACGTTAAATCTTCTTTGAATACTTATATCATCAGTATCGTCCCCGAAGATGTTATCTTGCTTCCTGCTCGCAAGGTCAGACACGGAGCCTTTTTCTTTCTTGGTATTTTAATTTCTATTTCGCTTCTTGGGGTTTTTATTTTTTCTATGACTATTACAAATCCCATAGAAAAGCTGGCGAGCCTCATTAAGGTTGTCGCCAAAGGTAACTTCAGCGTATCAGCACGCCGAGTGATCCGCTCGAAAGATGAGGTTGGAGATCTGGCCAAGGCCTTCGATAACATGACAGAAGGTCTCAAAGAACGAGATAAAGTAAAAACGCTTTTTTCCAAATTCCATGGGTCTTCTATCACAGAAGATCTTCTCAACAAACAAGTGGGCGTGGGTGGTTCAAATAAAGAAGTCACTGTTTTTTTCAGTGACATCCGAGGCTTTACTTCATTCTCCGAAAGCCGCACCCCTGAAGAGGTCGTGGGAATGCTCAATGAGTATTTTGCAATTATGGTGCGAATCATTCAACAGAACCATGGTATTGTCGATAAGTTCATTGGGGATGCGATCATGGCTGTGTGGGGAGCTCCCAAAACTTCAAATCGAGACTCCAAAAATGCTGTCCGAGCTTGCCTTGAAATGCGTAAGGCTCTTGCTGAACTCAACTCCAAACGCATGAATAAAGGACAATCTCCCATCATGATTGGAATGGGTCTCCACTCTGGGCCTGCTATTTCAGGAACCATTGGCTCTGATGATCGCATGGAATACACTGTCATTGGTGACACAGTAAACATGACATCAAGGATTGAAAGCTCCACAAAAGCTTTTGGTACAGATCTTTTGATTAGTGAAGCAACAGCAAAAGCTGTTGAAAGTGAATTTGCGTTAGAAAGAGCAGGAGCTGCTGAAGTCAAAGGAAAATCAGAGCCTCTTAACCTCTACAAAGTCGTCGGCTACAAATCTGAAAATGGTGATATCACTGTAATTCAAACCCCTTACTCCACTTATCAGGCGGAACACGCAGAAAAAGTGAAGATCGCATAAGCTCAAAAACATTCATTTTGAGCCCTTTTTCCATCGAATTTTTTTCGCTACATTGTTCCATTTCTGTGCAACATAATTAAAATCTTACATTTTCTTAAAAAATTTATTGCCTAATAATACCAGGTATTTCTAGTCTTAATAATAACGACAGTGATGGAGATTAGGCATGACTTCAGGTTTTTCAACATTTACTTCCTCGAAGTACTATCATCCTTCTTTTAATGCCGCTATCTTCGATGGACCTGTTAGAATTTATTTTGTTCAGTTTCACGAATCCTTTGCCTTGAATATTTATTTTTCACTTCAAGAACGTTTTAAAGATACTCTCTCTTACTACAAAGAAGTCGCAAAAAAAATAGATCAGACGTTACTTATCATGATCTATCCTACTGAAGATAGCTACACGAAGGCCTTTGGTCTCACGAACCCTCCCGATCGCCCTGTCGCTCAAGTAGAAGAAAAAAGAGAGTCCATTTTTGGTCTCTTGGCACCAGTTCATGAACATAATGTTGGTCAGCTCATGGATGAGCTGTCTGACATTTTTATAAAATGGGAGAAAAAATCCCTCGCCAAAATCATCCTGAGTCAATACTCAGATAGCCCCATCAAGGATGAAACACTCTCCATCCAATCTGATCCTATGATTGATGCTATTTAAATTTTTTGGCTCCATGGATTAAATTGTCACGTAAGTTAATAAAATCCCAAAAAAGTAGGTTCATCAAACTAATGATTTCAAAAAATTCCAAAGAGAAAAGTTTAAACAATGATCGTGGCCAAGTTCTCATTGAATATATATTATTGCTCCTCATTGGAATCACTATTGCTCACCTACTTGCAAGTAAACTCACAGGATTTAGCGATGATCCTGAAGAACAAGGGGTTATCATCAAACGCTGGATGAATATTTGGAGTGCGATAGGCAAAGACACTCCTGATAATTGATGGATCACAAATTAAAGATCTACACTTCAACGGCTTAAATCTCTACCTGAATTCCCATCTCGATCACCTGATTAGGAGGTATCCTGAAGAATGCCGTTGGTCGTTGCGCATTTTTAGTCATTACCGCAAAAAGTTTTTCACGCCAGATCGCCATTCCTGGTATTTTGGAAGCTAATATTGTTTCGCGCCCCAAAACAAAAGTAGATTCCTCCACATGAAGATTGATCCCCTCCGCGCGACAAGCTTCAAAAATATGTCGTATCTTAGGTGTCTCCATAAATCCATAACGAGCAACAACACGGAAAAAATTTTCTCCTAGCTCTTGAATAGAAACTCGTTCTTCTTTGAGAATACTGGGAACTTCTTCAGATAAAATTGTTAAAACAATTACCCGCTCATGAATAATTTTATTATGCTTGAGATTATGCAATAATGGTACGGGAGCTCCCCATGTTTCTGAAGACATGTAAATACCTGTTCCAGGAACACGCAAAGGAGGGTTATTTTGAATGCGAACTAAAAAATCTTCCATGGGAATAGAGCGTGCCTTTAAAGCCGCCGCTAAAATACGACGGCCTTTTTTCCAAGTCGTCATCAACAAATATACCATTCCACCAACCATCAAAGGCACCCAGCCACCATGGGTTACTTTCAAAATATTAGGAAAGAAAAAAGCAATGTCGATGGATAATACTCCAAGAAATAACAGAGCTGCCGCCCATGCGGGCCACTTCCATAATTTTACAGCCACCACCCATGCCAATAAAGTCGTAATCACCATAGTGGTTGTCACTGCAATTCCATAAGCCGAAGCAAGCCGGCTGGAGGAGCCAAACTCCAATACCAACCAAATAACTCCCACAAATAAAGCCCAGTTTACAACCGGAATATAAATTTGCCCGATCTCTCGACTGGAAGTGTGAATAATCTGAATTCTAGGGCAAAATCCCAACTGAACGGCCTGTCTTGTGATTGAAAAAACACCTGAAATCAAAGCTTGAGAAGCGATCACTGTCGCCACAGTAGCGATGACAACAAGAAAAGCCACAGCCCAGTCAGGAGCCAATAAATAAAAAGGATTGCTAATGGCTTCTGGTTTACTTAAGAGCAAAGCCCCCTGACCGAAATAATTCAACACCAATCCCGGAAGCGCCACGAAAAACCAGGCTATGCGAATAGGAGTCCGCCCAAAGTGGCCCATATCAGCATACAGCGCCTCACCTCCCGTCACAACCAGAACCACACTTCCTAAAACTATTATTCCCTCAAAATTATTATTCATTAAAAATCGAAGCCCATAAAGCGGATTTGCTGCAACTAGAACACCAGGTTCAGAAAAAATGGAATTGATACCAAGCGCTCCTATAATAATAAACCAAATTAAAATCGTAGGTCCAAAAACCACTCCAATCCGGTGCGTGCCTGCGGCCTGTAAACTGAATAAAAACGTAAGAACAATGCAAGTCAAAGGAACCACCAATGAGTTCAAGCCAGGTGCTAAGACACCCACGCCTTCAACAGCACTCAAAACTGAAATAGCTGGAGTGATAATGCCATCTCCATAAAGCAAAGCCGCTCCAGCGACTCCCAGAATAACAATGGTATGAAAAAACAAACCTTCTTTTTTCACAGTTTTTTGCGCCAAGGCCATGAGAGATAGAATACCTCCCTCACCCCTGTTATCAGCACGCATGACAACGTACATATATTTAAGGCAAATCACAATGACAAGTGCCCAAAGGATGAGAGACAAAACTCCTAAAATATTTTCCGGAAGAAGAGGAATTCCATCTTCATGAGAAAAACACTCTCTAAGAGCATAAAGAGGAGATGTTCCAATATCTCCAAAAACAATTCCAAGAGCTCCTAAAGCAAGAGTTCCTAGTCCTTGTTTGCTATGACTACTGCTGTTGTTCAAATCTTGGTGATGAGTACCGATAAAGAGGCTCCTTCATCAATGAGTTTAGATATAAAAGTAGTTTCTGTCATGATGAAAAACAAAAACTCATTTGACAATGGCAATCATAGACCAATGCCATTTCAGTTTATCAATTCTTTATTGCTAATAGCGGGCTGGGACATTTATTTTTTATTTCTTGTAAGAGAAAGATGATAAGAGTCTAGTTTCTCTGTATGCAAAGCTCGACAAAACGCTTGGAAACCTTTGGCTTGAGCCATCAAAAGGTCCATGGATATTTTCTCTGTTATTTCACCTTGAGCATTAATTATTTTCCATACATTTTGCATGAAAACACGATCTGGAAAAACAAAAGAATTTCGGTATCCAAAAATTTGCTGGAGGTGTTCTACCGGTCGCAAACCACCAAACATTCCTCCCAAGCCTACCATACAAATAGGCCGATGCTCAAAAGATTCTGGATAAGACCAAAAGTCGATAAAATATTTTAAAGCCCCTGGCATGGAGCCATTGTACTCTGGAACAACCACAATCAATCCTTCAGATTCATTGATCTTTCGCATCCATTCCATTACATTCTCAGGCAAAACCTTTCCATAAAGTTCACCCTTGAGTTCATGAAATGGAAAATCCTTTAAATCTAAAATTTCAACTTTTTCATCGAGATGATCATAAATTTTTTGTATGGCTTCGGCAATTTTTCGACTGTTAGACTGAGGCCGATTCGTCCCCACCAAGATATATTTCATTATCAATTCCCCCCGCAAAACGACTGATCGTCCGCTTCAATACGGCCAAAACTTATAAGGTTTTATAATGCCTGACAAGCTGTTCTGATGTTTGTTTCCAATGAAATTTTTGGCAGTGTTCTAACCCAAGCTGTATTCTCTCTGAACGGTCTCTCTCACCAAGTCCCACAATTTCAATGAGAGTTTCAGAAAGCTCTTCTTCATTATAAGGATCAATAAAAAAGGCTCCTTTTCCAGCAGACTCAGGAAAGCAACCTCCCTGGCTGGTCATAACCAATGTTTCACTCATTAAAGCCTCTACGATAGGCAAACCAAAACCTTCAAACAGAGAAGGATAAAGCAGAGCTGTAGCTCCCTGATACAAAAAAGGCAAATCTTCTGATGACACCTGAGTTAGCACTCTCACATCGTGTCCCAATGACAAAGTTGTAATTAAATTTTGAATGTCCTTTTGTAATCGCCCTCGACCGACTAATAAAAGCTCATGATCACCGAGTCGCGATTTCGCCTTAGCAAAGGCCTTGATCAATCGCAAAATATTTTTTCTTTCTTCAAAAGCACCTACAAATAGCAAATAAGGTCGCTGTGTCTTTGATGCCACCTCTGCCACCTGTTTCAACTCATGTTTATAATAACGAGGATGAATAGCTTGATAAATAACCGATATCTTATCTTCAGCAACATCCAGAAACTCTATGAGATCCTCTTTCGTTTGCTGAGATAGCGCAACAATAGAGTCCGCTCTTTCACAAGAGTACTTTACTTTTCGAGTGTAATTGAGCCTATCTAACCATGGATACAGCTCTGGCTGTCGGATGAAAATAAGATCATGAATGGTTACAATCGTTTTAATTTTTGTTGTCTCTTTTTCTTTAGGCAACCTGGCAAGTCCTAAAGGGATTTCATGGCTTAATCCATGGTAAATATGAAGGCGACAAGAGTCCCATTGATCGACCTGTCCATAGCCCCTCCAGACCTCAGGAAAAAATTTATAAATACCTTTTGGAAAACAACGAAAAATCCTTTTTTCCTCTCGCCAATTTTGAGGCCAATTCTCTAAATCGGGGAGATCGATTTTAGGAGTGAATAAATAAAGAGACAAATCTTCTTTGAACCAATGATGAAGTCCCTCAATTAAAAGTCGAGAGTAATTTCCAAGTCCCCGATGATTACAAAAAGCCCTCTTGGCATCCATTCCTATAATAAGCTGTGATTGACTCAAAAGAAAATATCTCCTCTCTCAGAGAGTATATAATAAGTTGTACATCGTCTTTGTTGCTTCACTTAAAGTCATTAATAATCCAATTCACGATAGTAACTCGCAATGGCAACTCCATACACATCAACTGCTAAAAAAGATCGCAGTTTTTTATTGAAAATAGCTAACACAATCCCACGGACCCGTCATTTTATATTCTCAAAATGATACACTTGAAAATAAATAATGGTGTTTATTCTCAAAAGAAGATTCCAATACGTTTCAAAATAAATAAATGGAAGCATTACAATAATATAACTGTAATCTCTCTCATGTTTTAATTATAAAATGCCGTTAAAAATATATGGAGCTAAAAGCTTGGTTTATTTTATCAAATGAAAAGATCTCAGGCCCTTACAAGGCCTCTGAAGTTCTTGAGGAACTCACTCAAGGACAATGGTATGAAGCACGATTCTGGGCCAAAGGAAAATCTTACTGGATGACTGAAAACCAATTTAGGGAAGAGGTTTCCAATCAAAAAAAAGAAAACGAGCTTTATCAATCAAAAGCACCGACTTGGTTTTTAAAAGAAATCAATACCCAATTGGGTCCATTTAATTATGATGAACTCATCCAGTTTTTAAAAAAGAAACCCAACTATAAAAGCATCTTAGTTTCTCAAAACTCTGCCACTGAGTGGAAAGAAGTCTATCAAATCGAATCCATCATGGATAAGTTAGGAGTGAATCGTCGCAAACATCCTCGTATTCCTATCGATGGAATGGTCACTATTTTAGATGGCCTCCTCCGAGGACAAAAAGTACCCCTCACCACCCTCAGCCAAGGTGGACTGGGTATGAAAGAACTCAAGGGCTTCAGCATCGGTGAAAAAATAAAAGGGGTTTTTTCTGGCCCTCAGCTAAAAACACCCATTCACTTTCAGGGAGAAATCATTTTTATACAATCCACGATTGGCAACTTTGGAATCAAATTCACGAATATTTCCGCCGAAGGAACCTCTCAAATCATTGCTTATATAAAACAATTTGTTGAAGCCAATCCAGAACAAGATTTTCAAAAAATCGCATAACGATGACCTTGGTTTTTCTCTGGCATCATGAATTGAAGTCATTACGAAAAGTATTTAGGGTCTAATCATATGTTGAGTTTCACAATAATAGCTAACTCGCCAAAGGGTTTTGAGTCTGTCCCAGTTTGGCAAGAAGAAACTCATGTACTTGTTTGAAAGGTTCTTTTGAATAAAGAGGTTTCTGATCCTCAAAATAACGGAACACCATTGAGCGATCTTTTAACTCCAAATAACTTTGTACCAAATCTTCACAAATAATAAAACAAGCTGATAATTCATGGATTTGCTCACTGTTTTTTCCCTCTGGAAAACCTGTTCCATCAGGTTTTTCATGGTGCTCGCAAACCACCGTATACAACTCACGAGGGCACACTAACCATTGTTTCAACCTCTCAGCCGATACCGCCGCATGGTTTTTCACCGCTATAAGATCATCTTTATTAATCTTGGATTGCAAATGTATGGCTTTTAAAAAACGGCTCTCATTTTTAACTTGATGACTTTCAAGACTAAGATCATGGAAATACGCTGCTAATGACAAAATCTCTGAGCTATACGGTGAATCAAATTTTAAATGTCGGGCGACTTCCGTCGTTAAGTAGCAGATGAGCACACTATGCAAAAAAGAATATTCTTGTTCGGAATACTCTGCCCATTTAAAAATGGCATTCAGCTCACTAAACTTTTCAGACATTTGCCTAACCATATCAATGTTCTTTAAGGCCAGCTCTTCTGTGTCTTTGGAAAGGCCAAAACTCTTCATGGCTCCAAGAACAACCTCGTGGACTCCAGCTGACAACTCTAAAGATTCGCAAGCTTTAAAGGCCTCTCCTTTGAACAACATATGATTTAAAACTCTTTCTCGAAAATTCTTGATGAATTCCGGAAAATAGTCTTTTTCAACGTATAAATATGAAATTCCCTTTTCTTTGTACTTCAAAATGTTTTCAGAACTAATCACAGTGTTGGCATTTAAAATTTTAACAAATTTATCTTCGCTTAATTTTACATAAAGTGGATGTGAAATCGTTCGAATATTCGACAGAGTTGGCAGAGATATCCCTACAAATTTATGATCCACATTAACCTCAGCCATAGATGTATCCAATAATCTTTCAATCTCTTTTATCAAAACGTCATCAATAAAAGGCTTAGAAACATAACCAACTCCCTCGATGTTATGAAACTCTCGATGATCCGCCCATGCATCACTTGTTAATAATATAAAAGGTGTTTGTTTAAGGTTATTCTTTGCAAATTCAAAAACGTAATTGCCATTACCGTTGGGCATATTAAAATCAGAAATAATCATCTGAAATTGTTGCTCTCCACGTTTCAGAATTTCAACAGCTTCAGTACCACTTGATGCCATGGTGAATGATGCTGAAAAATTCCCCCCTAAAAAAAGGCATATGACGTCTGCGACTTCTGGCTCATCTTCAACCACTAAAAAATGAATTGATCTTTTCTGCACCATAACCTTCTCAGGATCTCATCCTTGAAAAAAAACGTCCATCATTGCTTATATAAAATGAAAAACTTAGCCCTTAGAATGGATCTGAAAACCTGAGGAGAACAGGTAACAATCCCCTTTCTGAAATTAAAAAATAATTCCTTAATAGATCCAAATATCATTCCAAAGTAGAGACTTCGTATTTAAACTTCCTTGTCTCTGTATTCCCATTGAAGCTCTCCATCTTCATTCTCGATAAAGTCAAGTTTGCTGGTGGATTCATTAAAGCTCATACCAACCCCTCGACTGGAATCAGCGCCAGTGATGGGTAAAGAACCCTTGTTTTCTCTAATGGAAATAACTCCCGGAAACTGTGCCGCTAAACCAACTAAACCCGTGGTTAGCCAGGTCTCTGGAACCTTCACATCGTGACTATACTGCCTGTATTCTTCTTGTCGGGTGGAAACTAATTGTTTCCATGCCACTGTAGCTGCTCGCCCTTCTTCAAACGCTAGAATTTCTTCAAAGGTCAAATAAAATAAATCCTCGCTTCTGTCCAGCTGACCCATAGCCTGATATTTTTGTCCCATCACTTCAAAAAATTTGCGCAGCTTAGCATGCACATCATCAAGCATTGAGAGATATTTAGATCGCATTTTGTACAATGTTTCTAATTGTTTTATCATCTTAGCTTTACTACGCTTTTCAAACCAACTTCCTTCAATCGAACTATTTAACTCTTGACCGCCCGACTCAAAAACCTGAATCCATGATGGATCTGTGGACTGATTAAGAAGAGCTTTGTGTGCTCCTTCGCAATACCAACTAAAGATATTTCTATATTGAATTTCTGCCATTAGCACGGGGACCAAAGTAGGAATATATTTTCGCTCCCATTCTTGAAAAGCACTCACCATCTCGGAAACATTTTTTTCTTTCCATTGAGCGCTAACCAGAGCTTCTCTCAAGTTATGCATCTCATTAATCCAAATCGATAACTTTTCAGGCCAATGCTTAATCATCTGATTGATATTTTTAATGACCTTTTTTTTCTCCAAGTGCGTATATGTAGGCCACTGGGACCATTGCAAGTTCCATGCGTCTCGCGATTCGCGATCGTATCTTTTCAACCATAGTGAAACATTGATTTCAATCTCCTCAGCTAAATCGTAAGATTCACTGATTCCCAAAAAACTATGAAAAGCTCCTAAATTAATATAAGGACGCCCCCTTAAAATACCCCAAAAACCCCTGAATACTTTTTCATAACTAGGGGCAATCTGATCCTTAATACCTAAGGTTCTTATGTAATTTATTGATAAAACTCTAAAATTTCGCGGAAGCAGTGAAAACCAAAAGGGTTTTAATAAAGCATTGGGATTCCATCGCATCATGCTTTGATCCCATACATTGCGAGCAGTAGTGTTAAATTGGGGTGCCATTTGTTGAAGAGAAGGGGATTGATTGAAAGACTCCACCCTCCTCAAACGAATTCTTTGATCCAATCCCATCGACCATTCCAATTGCAGCATGCTGTCCAGCTGTTTTTCACACAATTGCAAATACTCTGCTACCTTTTGAACTTCATGATAAGCAAAATTAATTTGTGTATCATGAGGCTTCGGTGTCCCCATTGTTGAATTATTCTTTTTCTTAGTTTCTTTTCCATCATAATTCTTACCATAATAGGTTGACCGATGTGTTGATCGATCGACTAAAAATGATAAAGCGTCACTCCCCTTTTCATAAGTAACAACTGAATGCCGTCGATCCCAAGGGCATCGAGGAGAAAAGCTAAAGGCTTTTCCTCTCATTAATTCCAATTGAGCAGGCCTTACAAGAACAGAAACCTGAAGTTTATTCATCTCTATATCCAACTTCAAAATTTCCGAGAGAACTCCTGGACGAAATAAAGCCATCCAACAAGCCTTAATACCTTGGTAAATACCTGTAGTTCCCTTAGTAGAAAGATGGCAAAGAGATTCCCACGGTAAACGAAATGAGGTATCTCCATTGACATGAAGTAAAAGCTCTAACTCCATTTCAGATTCAAGCATTTTTTGCTCCGATAAGACCACCTGAATTTGATGAGTTAAATCACTCGGAAGCTGTGCTTTTCCCATTTCTTCAATTATTTTTTTTAGCTTCGCTGGATCTATATTTTCCAGAGAGATCTTTGCTTGATTTAAAAAGGCATTAAATGATTCATGAGTGATTCCAAACCAAATCTCTTGATCAACTCCTCTTTTTTTAAGTTCTATCAAGCTGTTGAGGCTAGGATGAATCCCGTGATTCATATTGTGATGATAATCAGAATCGTGAATAAGCCATCGAACCATAAACCCTCCTAGTTTAAGACTCATATAAACTCACTGACTAATACCAACTTAATCAGGTATAAAACCTCCATTGAGCCATTGTCGTCCGAATTTGTCTGCAACAATGACTGAGTGTTCTTTTTTTAAATCTATTGAGATCCATTTCGAACACGCTCTCAATATCTTAATAAGTTCAAACTTATTCCACTACTAATTTATACAAACTTATGAGCATCTGGACATGTGGCCACGCGTCTTTGGTCTTATTATTTTCAATAACTTCCGAGAAAATAAAAATAATCCCTATGCATCTTTACTAATCTTTCATTTCTCAATCCATATCCATTGGATATATAGAACGCCCCCTTACTTTAGCAGAGCAGTGCATCTATGGTGAAATTCGCATAATAATCAAATGATTTTAGAGAAAAAATCAGAATATTTTTGATTGATGTTGATAAATTCAAAAAGCCCTAATATAGATTACAACTATGGTAATTATATGTCGTTTCTATTGGTACTAATAACTCTCTTAACTTAATTGAATACAAAACCAAGGAGTCTTCTGTAAGAAAGCAAGTTGATTTTGGATAGACCTCTCCATTGCCCCAGTTTTGGGGTAGTGGCCGATTCCAGCGACTTGCATCCCCGGTGTTCGCGCCAAGACTAGATATGTAAACAGCACTTCTTTTATTCGTTTGA
>CAUJGP010000033.1 GCA_963170155.1 Bdellovibrionota bacterium
CTGCGAGATCCACAGCCTGAGCCTTGAACTCATTCGTGAATGACCTTCTGCTTCTTCTTTCCATTTCATGTGCTCCTTCCCCAGTCTTCTGAGGGCTTATAGCACGCTAACTCTGTGTCCGGCAAACTGGGGGAAGCTCAAAGGGACTGATTTCTTGGAGAGTGCGTGAGATTTCAAAAAAGACTAAAATTTATTACAAGATTGAAAAGCAAATTGAAGTGAGAGTTCTTGAGAAATGAGAAGTCACTAAAGTTTTTCAGGCTTACCAATTCATTATTGACTAGAACTCTATAGTCATTGATTCTATTGGTATGAGTAAAATAAAAACAAGGAGGTTTTTTATGAAACTCACTATTATTGTTTTGGCTTTCATGAGTAGTTTTGCTTTTGGTTCAATCAATGGCTATAACTTGAAAATGGATTTGTCAGTGAATGGAAAACATGTTTCATCACCACAATTGATTGTTATGGCTGGGGAAGCTGCTACCATTACTCAAAAAACAGAGATGGAGTGGTTTTCTATTGATGTTATTGCCACCGAGGGCTCCATTCAAAATCAGACAGGAATTTTAATGAAGTTTGTTATTGGTATAATTAGAAAAAATGGAGAGCCAATGATCAGAGTTCAGCCACAGATACTAGCTAAAGAAAATGAGCTTGCCCAAGTTACAGTTAGTGGACAGGATGGCAATGAGGTTTCTTTATCTATTATCGCTAACAGGAAAGCTCTTTAGCTTTTCTTTAAATTTTTTTGGACTCATTTCTCATATCATCTTTGAGTGATATTGGAGTGGAGCATGAAATCTAATAATCATCAGTCTGCAGTTCCAGAGCATACGGCGGTTCGAGTAGCTCTTTGGCGAGCATTGCATGTACAAATTGATTCAAAACCGCATGTTCTTGTTGACGAAATTGGGATGAAGCTCATTGATGAGGATCATTGGCGTGATCGTCAAGACATGCATCCACAATTTTCTAAAAGTATGCGTGCTTCTATTGTAGCACGCGCCCGTTTTATTGAAGATTTGGTTGAAGAGCAAGTCAAGGAAGGGATCACACAATATGTGATTCTTGGGGCCGGTTTGGATACTTTTGCTCAACGTCGCACGACAATGGCGTCTCAGCTTCATATCTTTGAGGTTGATCAGCCTGGTCCTCAGGCATGGAAACAGAAGCGGCTTGTTGAGCTTGGGTTTGCTCTTCCTCAATGGCTTCATTTTGTACCGGTTAATTTTGAAGTAGGAGAATCTTGGTGGGATCGGTTAATTGCTGCTGGTTTTGATCAGGCAAAGCCCGCTATTTTTGTATCAACAGGGGTTTCAATGTATCTCTCGAAGGAGGCAAACTTAGTGACTCTTCGACAAATGGCAAGGTTAGCTAAGGATTCAACATTTGCTATGACCTTCATGTTAACTCCGGATTTAATGGCTCCAGAGGAGCGATCAAGTATGGAGTTTGTAATGAAAAAAGCAGAGGAAGCTGGAACCCCCTTTAAGAGTTTATTTACACCCCCAGAAATACTGATGTTGGCGGAAAATGCGGGATTTACCAAAGCACAATACATCTCATTTGAGGATCTCGCTTTGCAGTATTTTTCAGATCGATCTGATGGTTTGCGCCCTCCTAGTGCCGAAGGATTTTTAGTCGTAACGACATAGTTTTCATTGGGTGCTAGGTTGTGCCTCAATACTTCAATTTTTAAATCTTATTGGGTACAAGCTCATGAAATTGGGTTTTTATGCTTTAAATTGAATTTAAAGCGATACTAGGTCGTCTTAAAAATTGGATTTCATTATTAACTTTCGGACAAATCGTATTTTTATTTCATTTTAATGGCACTTCTATTTGGCATCGATGCTGCAATAAGAACCTCCATAGTAAGGGCAATGCAAGCCCTGCAATTAAATAGAAAGGAGAATACAATGGAAACAACAGAGCAAAAAAATGAAACTACGCTTATTGTGCCTCGATGCCTTAGCGCACTTCCTGAAAATATTGAAGAAATTCTTAAGCAGTTCGAAGAACAGTAAATATAAAAAATAATACAAAGCTGTTATTATTTTACTACAGTTTATTACAATAAATTAAAAGAGCTTCTTTCTTGGAAGAAGCTCTTTTCTAGTCTTAATTAGGGATCCTATGAAAACACTTTATATCATTGGCCGAGGAATTGACCCTTCTGCTCATTTAACAATTGAAGGAATCCAGGCTTTGCAAAAGTCTGAAGTCGTTTATGGAATAGAGCCAGAAAAGCAAACTTGGATCGAGTTAGCAGCAAAATATGATATCCCTGAAGTTACGGATATTACACAATTGTACCGATGTGGATCTGAAGATCAAAAAAATTATTCCAATTTTATTGATTTCATAAAAGAAAAATTTCATACCAAGAGCAATATTGCATTACTTATCGCTGGACATCCAAGATTGGGAGTAACTTTTGCTCAGACTATCAATAAAAAGATAGGTAATGATATAAAGATCAAATTTATAGCGAATGTCTCAAGTTTTGATATTATGATTAATGATCTATCTCTCGACCCTTTAGAGCAAGGAAGTTGTTTAGTTGATGCAAATAGGCTCTTATTATTTAATTATCATCTAGAGACTTCAATTAATTATTTTGTTTATCATATATGCTCAGTTGGAACAAAGAGGCTCAATTTCGATGATTCGCTGAAAGATAATCAGCTGAGTCTCTTGAGGGATTATTTCCTCAAATTTTATTCACACAATAAAATCGTTTATTTTTGTAAAGCTGCCAATGGGCCGAACGAACAAGGTTGCTATACGCCAGTCGTTCTTTCGGAACTCATAGACAAAGCGAGTATAATAAACTTTGGAACCTCTCTTTATATTCCTGCAGAAAATCCAAAATCTTTTAACCGAGATTTTTTTAATCTTCTCAATTAATAATTCTAGGAGAATGAAAGTGAAATTAAGTCAAATTATCAGAAAAGATCAGTGGTTTCTATTGGCACTATTAGCTGTTTTAATTCAGCAAATAATCGTTGCATTGGGAACTTATTTGATGGGCACTATCACTGCGGATGTTAGCCATGGTGAATTTTCTCTTTTTAAAATAATTGCTTTGATCCTTTCCTTTCTTCTATCGGGGAGTTTAATTCACTATTTTGTTTCCAATTTTACACTGCGATCTCAAAAATCAACACTAAAAAAATATTTAATGAGTTATTTTAATAATAATTATAACAATCCTGCGATTTGGCGAAACACTAAAATTAAGTCACTCCGACATGATATTATGAGTCGGGAAGGACAAGATGCTCTGACGAACACAATACATTTTTTTGTTGATGCTGCAGCAACGACACTTAATATTCTCTTTAATACGATATCAATTATATTAGTAATTAATTTTTCGATGGGGTTTGTTCTTTTAGCAGCTGGTTTAGCGGGCATAGCTATTATTCATGTTTTTGATAAAAAAATCAAAATGGCATCATCCATAGAAATGGCGGAACAAAATAATTTAAATGGGTTTATCTCAACAAGCTGGGATAACGTGGTTCTAGGTAATCAGATTTTTTTTCAAAAATGGGTTTCAAGATGGAATAGGATTTTCAAGACGGCAGAGCACGCTGCAATAAAACGATCTCAATCCAATGATTTTATAATCTCCATGGCTTCATTTGTCACAACAGGAATGGTTGTTGGTTTTATATTTTTTCAAATTTTAAATAATAAAACTAACATTGCTTTAGTCACGACCCTCCTGGTGATGCTTCCACGCTGTATGCAAATTGTGATGCATCTTCAAATAATACAAACGTATTGGACTCAGTGGAAGCAATTACAACAAAAACTTGCACAAACAGAAAAAACGATTTTACCGCTTCACTCAGGAGAAAAACCTATCATCGATCATTTCATTGATCTCGAAAAAATCAAAATTAGAAGCAATACAGAGGTCATTGAAAAGAACAATCTGATCGAATGGATTGAAAATAATCGATCAGGCCGAATCACTATTACTGGAGAAAACGGTGCTGGTAAATCCAGTCTTTTAATCAAGATAAAAGAAATTTTTGGTGAAAAATCCATTTATATTCCTTCGCATCATCACCTCGAAATTAATGATGGAGAAAGTTCCAAAATTCTTTCAACAGGAGAAACCCTTATGAGGACCCTCTCTGTCATTAAAGATTGTTCATCGAGCACCATGTATTTATTAGATGAATGGGATGCCAACCTTTCAAGAGAAAATCGTGAAAATATTGATCAGTTTTTAAATCAAGTGTCTAATCAAAAATTAGTCGTTGAAGTGAGACATCATGGATAATCTTGCAAAAACGATTATGGTTACAACCAAATGCTCTGCGGGTTGCGTTCACTGCCCATTTTCAAGTTCCGAAATGAAAAATTTATCTTTAAGTGTTGAACGTATTATATTCTTAATGGAATCATCTCAAGAGGAATTGGTGATTCTCTCTGGGGGGGAGTTTTTCGAATATGGTCAGTTGACTCACTTATTTGAAAAACTTAAAATGAAATCTATCAAAAAATTCAGAATTGCTACTGGCAACTATATCCCTCTCAACAGTTATATTCAGGAGTTACGCAATTTGCAAAACTTGGATGGCATTTCAATTGGAACAGATACGTTTAGAGACAATCCAGATCAATGGATCAATAATTTAAGGCTATTGCAAACAAAACATATTCCCTACTCTTTGACGTTTACTTTAATAAAAAAATACCCTTTTTTTCTAGACTTCTTTTTAGCTGTATTAGCTCATTACACCCTAAAGCCACAATTTATTTATCTAAGAGTTGACGAGGACTCTCTAATAGCTAAAAAGGATGAAATTCAAAAATTAAAAACTTATTTTAATGCCACACCCTTTATAGAAGATATTATCCATTAAAATGATATATTCCAGACAGGGTTAGGGAGCACTTTGTAATTCAAAATAAAATTAATTTATTTTGAATTATTGGGGAAATCTATTGGCTTCTAATGAGGTCACTTTGATCTAAAGTTTACTTTTTAGGTTAAGAGTGACGTGACTAAGAACCTTCCTATAATAATAGCTCCCACACCTATAGTAAGATTTCCTATAATGTTTAGTAGTGCAAGGGTGGGTTGAGAGCGGAGTAGCTCAGCCGTTTCGAAGCCGAATGCAGAAAAAGTTGTAAATCCTCCAATGAAACCTGTCGATAAAAAGAGGGTCAATTGAGGATGGAGTCCGGTGATGCTAATTTCAGCTATGGTCGTTAGTATGCCGATCGCAAAACATCCAATACTATTGACTATAAGTGTAGAAATTGGAAAAGATGGAGCTAAGTGAGTATTAACTAATAAATAAATAAGGTAACGACTGATTGACCCAGCAAAGCCGCCAAAACCAACAAGGATTATATTAAACATAAAAACTCCCACTGAAGAGAAAAGGATTGTTCAGTAGGAGTCATCAGCTCATTGGCGGTTATAGGGCAGACTCCATTGCCTTGAAATAGCGTAAACGAGATCATTTTTTATGTAAAGATAAATACTGGGAGTACCGCCCAAAATAAGTAATGAAAGTCACCGTTAGTAGTGTGATTATAAAGTCCCAAAAAAGCTTGAGTTTATTTTATCTTTATTAATTGAAAAATGCTGTTTGTGAAAATCCTTGAAATATTTATTGTTTATGATATTTGATGGTAATGCTTGAATATATTGAACAAATTCGTGAGCTTTACTCTGAAGATCCTACTTGGAGATGGTTTGAGTTGATTGCGTTTGCTGGACTCATAACCTTCTTAATTAAGATTATTTTAAAAATTATTGTTTCTCGTGTGAGAAAAATAGCCCTCAAATCTTTTTCTGCGGATCAAGGATTTGTCATAGGTCTCATTAATGGCCTAAAAAGCGGTGTTATTTTTATTTGGATTTTTTATGTTTCTTCAGCTGATTTAGCGATCACAAGTCCAGTTAAAAAAGGATTTCAGACAATTGTTGTTTTAGCTTCACTTTACCAATTCTCTATTTGGGGATTTCAGTTTATTGAGATTTGGCGTCAACGGGTTTTGAAGAGACGGATTGAGCAAGATCCATCTTCTTCCGCCGCACTAGGTTTACTCCACACAGCAATAAAGGTTGCATTTGTAACAGTCCTTTTACTTATAGGTTTAAGTAACCTAGGAGTGAATATTAGCGCTCTTATGGCCGGTTTGGGTGTGGGGGGGATAGCTGTTGCTTTGGCGGCTCAGAATGTTTTGGGAGACCTTTTAGCTTCATTGTCTATTGTTTTAGATAAGCCTTTTGTTGTTGGAGATTTTATAATCACTGGAAATGAAAAGGGAACTGTGGAACATATAGGGATAAAATCGACTCGTTTAAGAAGCCTTTCTGGTGAAGAACTTATATTACCAAATAAAGACCTTCTTGAGAGTCGTGTCCAAAACTTTAAAAGAATGTGGCAACGAAGGGTGGTACAAAAATTTGGAGTCATTTATTCCACTCCAGTGGAAAAACTTGAACAAATCCCTCGTTGGATTGGAGAGATTGTTTCTAAAGAGCCTAAGTTGCGATTTGAACGATGCCACTTCATGGGTTACGGTACGTCTTCTCTGGATTTTGAATTAGTATTTTTCGTTTCCGCTCCTGAATATAATATTTGTCTTGATGTGCAACAAAACGTGCTTTTGGACATTTATAAAAAATTTTCTGAAGAGAAAGTCGAATTTGCTCTTCCAACTCAAACTCTTTACATTGAAAAGTTATCTAGGCGACTTACGAATAATCGTGAGTCGATAGTACCAAATTAACAATAGAGTTCACTGATCCATTACATCCTGCGTAGGAGAGTGAGTCCTTTTCTTCAGTCAGATTGATTCATGATTCTCTTGGGTTCAAATGTTAAAATTTGTATATTAATTTAATAATCTGACAATTTTTCTTGCATTAATTTTATTTCAATAGGATGTCATACCCACCAAGATAATGGTGTTGATGCAGGAGCTATCATGCGGCAACAGTTCTTAAGAATTGAGATCTAAAAAATATAAAATGTACGATGAATCTTTATTATCATGAGGAGGCCTTAGATGTTTAAATTTTGGAATTTGTCTTTAATAGCAATAGTGATGACTGCATTTAGTTTTATCGCAAAAGTTGAGGCGATCACACCAGCAAAAGCTGCAGAATTGGCTTGTCATAGGTTGGAACGTTTGGCCTTACAAAAAAAAATTGATAAGTCTTATTTAACTCAATTTCAAAAAATGACAGTGGAGTCTCTCCAAAATGACTCTTCAGGAGCAGCCTTTGCTGTAACGGCTTATCAGGTCTCCTCTGATTTGGAAGAAAACATTCAGCCTTTGAGCATTACTATTCTTTTGGATGCGGAGGGAGTTATTCTAAAGTATGTTGTAAATGAGGGTGGAGTGAGTGGTTCAGGCGTAAATTGGCCAGGTAAAAATCCTGTTGTATTGACAGAATCTGGATTACACTATGTGATTGATAATCAATCGAAATTAGAAGCTTTGAAGCCTTTTGTTGAAAACTTTCAATCACTCGCTTTAAATCCAAAAGTTGTGAATGGAAATACAGTGGCCGAATTAACAATGAGCAATCAACTGGATAACACGAAATTAGTTTTGATTTTGGATCTTAATGGAAAAATCTTAAATAAAGAGGTTCTTCCGTAAGAGCACGGTTATTTCTATCTAATTTGAATTTAAAGAAAAGTTTTGAAGAGGAATTCGAAGGTCTTATTGAACTCGTTCCCTAAAGCTAATTAAGGGTAATTATTCTTCTACTTGATTGGCTTTGCGCGCACCTCATTTTTAAGTTTGGGGTCGTGGGTATCATATTTATGGTTACAAACTATAAATGAACTGCTATTGAAATAGACATTTCTGTTGAGGTGAAGCGATGAGAGTAAAGTTTGAAGCTCATAAGAAAGTCGCTTTTTATTTGATATGCTTTTTGGGGAGCTTGTTTGTTACTTCTTGTGAGTATATCAAGTATAAAAAAATAGTAGAAGGTGAGCGTAGTCCCATTCGACTCACCAAAGAAGAGATTGATGGTTTGAGTTTTCAAAAAATTAAATCAGAGGTTTTAAACGAGTATTGTCTTTCTTGTCATCGAGATCAAAATAGGACAGATAAAAAATATCCATTAGTCACTTATGCAGAGGTATTTTCAAGGCTTTCAGAAATTTATGATTCGGTTTTTGTTAAGGAAACGATGCCTCAGCGGAAAGTTCTTTCATCTCGTGCGCGAAGTTTGCTCCAGGAATGGATTAATATTGGAGCTCCAGAGTTTGCGAAAAATCCTACGTCAATCCCCGTTGAGTTGCCTATTCAGCCTCGTTTTTCATCTATACGAGATCGTATTTTTAATGTTCGGTGCGGGTATTGTCATAACCCTCAATCGAGAGAATGTTTGTCTTTGAAGAGCGTAAAAAGCGAATCGATTTCAATTGATGGAGAAGGTCGCTCAGAAATAGAGAGCCCTGAAGAGGGAGGATATAGTAGCACTTCTTGTGAGATTGATCTTGGAAATTATAATAATCTTCTTTGGGGTAAAGAAGAGCTCATCACACCAGGAAACGTTGAGGAGAGTTGGTTGGTTCATGTTGTTCAAGGAATTGATGGTGAAGCGCCGGAGATGCCTCCACCAGACTCTCCATACACTCCTCTTAATTCAGAGGAGATTCAAGCGATCAAAGATTGGATTTTAAGTGGTGCTCTCAATAATTAATGACTGTGATGGGTTGATGTTTTGGTGTCGTCAAATTGAAAAAAAATGAGGTGTTATTTTTTGTCCATGCGTAGCTTGTCTTTTTATTCTTTTTTGGAATTGATGAGTTTAATCGGAACTTTGATGTTTTCTCAGTCTCTAATGGCCTTTCCTGAGACGGCCCGCCATGGCTATTTAAGTTGTGTAACTTGTCATTTGAGCCCCAGTGGAAGGGGGATTTTAACTTCCTATGGTAAAACGCTTTCTCATGAGCTCTATAGTTATAAAAAGATTGATAATGGTAATGAGTCTTTGGAAGCTGAAGTCCCTTGGTGGCAGGTTGGGGGACGAACACGCTTAATGCAGTATATTCTTGATACACCAGAAATGCAAAAAGGGCATTTCTTTCCGATGCAAATGGAGTTAGAGGCTTCCATAGAAAAAGGAATTTGGGCCTTAGGATTGAGTGCGGGTGGGTGGAGGCCCATGGCTGGACCAAAAGAGAAACTTAAAGGCTATCTAAGAAATGCTTATGTTTTATGGCGTCCTACTGAAGCGTGGAACTTTAGGGCTGGAAAGTTTAGAATTAGTCATGGATTGGGATTGCCTGATCATGCGACTTTGGTAAATGAAAAAATGGGTTGGTCTCATTCTCATGAGACCCAAAATATCGAAGTGACTCGTTTATCAGAGAGCACTATTATTCAAGCATCATGGGTTTTACCCTCTTATCTTCTTGTTTCAGAGGAGATGTTTTCAGGAATTTCATTGGGTGTAGAGCAACTTTTGAATTTAAAGCATAGGGTGGGCTTGAATTTATCTCGTTTTCATCGCGCAAATGTAAATGAATCACATCTTAATTTGCACACAGTTATAAACATAAATGAAAAATCTTTTCTTCAGGCAGAGTTGGCTCAACGACGCATGGAGTATGCGAGACCTACCGATGAATATGCTTTTTTAATGCGCTACTCTCATGAATTTCAATATGGCTTACGTCCATTGATTCAATGGGAAGAGTTTTTATTAAAGTCTGTGACCGTCTCTGCCCCGCAACAGGAGCGGCGTTTCTATCTGGGAACCGAATGGTTTCCTGTTTTGCATACGGATTTTTTATTTTTAATAGGCAATCAAATGGATTCAAGTTTTGATGATGCTCGTATTGTTATGATCATCGGGCATTTTTACTTTTAGTCCCTGCTTCTCCGAGAGGGTGATGAGACTCAAGCGTGCGCGCTAATTGATCCATGCTGAGGTGTAGGTATTTTTCTGTAGAGGTTAAACTTGCGTGCCCCATGAGTTCTTGGAGTGCCCTGAGATTAATTCCGGCAGAAATAAGATGGGTCGCATAGCTATGCCTGAGGGCATGGGGATGAAGGGGTGTCCTCAGTCCTGCTTGTTGACCTAACTTTCTAATCCAATCAAAGGCCTTTCTTTCTGTGAGTCCTTTAGGCCCCCAAATAGAATCTCCCTCTCGAGGAAGATTCATTAACGCTTCCATTGCTTTTTGAGGAAGGATCACCCATCTTTCTTTTTTTCCCTTACCGAAAACAAGAATTTCTGAAGATTTGACCCTGATATTTTTCCACATTAAATGACAGGCTTCTGATACACGTAGACCACCCCCATATAGTAGGTAAACAAGAGTTAAATAATATTTATTTTTTATAATATTTTCGTGATTTGAGTTGTTGTAACCATTCTTTAAGAAATGAAAAAGATGTAGGACTTCATCAATAGATAAAAAATGGGGTATTTTTTTAGGGACAGAAGGCGCTTCGATTTTTTCTTGTAAGGGCGAATGAATTATTTTTTTTTCATAAAGCCATCGAAGAAAAGACTTCATTGAGGCTGCTTTTCTTTGTCTTGTTGCTGGAGAAAGTTCAGACCATCGCACTTGAGCTGTTTTAATTTTCTTTAATAAAGAAAATTCATTAATTTTTTCTTTAAAATCGTCTTCATTGAAAACCTGACGAAAGTCAGTTTCATAAGCTTTGATTGTATGAGGGCTAAAATTATTAATTGCTGTCATTTCTTTTAAAAAGGTGACGAAAATTGTCTTTTTATCATATAAATACATAATATTTAGTATAAGTTTTTGTAAAAAAGTAATGTAGTGAAATTATTTACTTGAAAATATTCTATACATGCGTGTATAAATCTTTTACGCGATGCAATGTGTTTTTTCATAAAGACCGTTTGTTTATAAAGAAAGGTTATTTGTATGTCTAGTACAGTGCCCCCTGCTTCTTCTCAAGTTTTACCTAACTCTCAAAGCCCTTATCAGTCTTATTGGAATCCGGTACAAGGACAAAGAGTTATTGAACCGAAGTCTATGGTTTACCAGTCAGAGATTATGTCAACACTTATGAAGGTTGTTGATAAAGTCGCTAGTTCTACAGCGTCAATATTGGTTTTAGGAGAATCTGGAACTGGTAAAGAGTTAATGGCTCATGCTATTCACGAAAGAAGCCCCAGAAGAAATAAGCCTTTTGTAGCTATTAACTGTGGAGCTCTACAAGAAACCCTTCTTGAGAGTGAGTTGTTTGGACATGAAAAAGGTTCTTTTACAGGAGCTTATAATAGAAAAATTGGTTTGGCCGAAATGGCTAATGGCGGAACTTTATTTTTAGATGAAATTGGAGAGTTGACCCCTGGGATCCAAGCGAAGCTTCTTCGTTTTCTACAAGAGGGTGAGCTTTATCGTGTTGGAGGCAAAGATTCAATCAAAGTTGATGTTAGAGTGATCAGTGCGACCAATCGTAATATTGAAAAAGATGTTGCTCAAGGTGTTTTCAGAGAAGATTTGTATTACAGAGTTAATACCATTGTTGTCCAAACACCTTCTTTGAGGCAACGTCGCGAGGATATTCCTTTGCTTGTAAGCCATTTTCTAAATCACGGGTCTCAGGCATTTCTTGGGCGTGGCCGGCAAGTACATGAAGATGCAATGAAACTATTGTGTGATTATGATTGGCCAGGGAATATTCGTGAATTGCAAAATATTTGTGAGCGTTTACAAATTCTTTGTGACGGGCATATGATTATGCCTAATGATCTTCCAGATCAAATTCGGGCCCCCCAACAACGCCTTCTCATTACTGGATATGATGCTAAATTGACTTTGTATGAACTAGAAAAGCGTTATATTTTAAAAGCATTACTTCATTTTAATGGTAACAAAACACAGGCAGCAAATGCGCTTGGGATCACTATAAAAACTCTTTATAATAAACTTCATGAATACGGTGAGTTTAATAAATTTGCCATTTACCCTAAAGAGGCGAAGGACGACGCCAATAAAGGTTAAATCGAAGACCTGCTATGAATAGGCCGAGAGCCAACCAAAATGAGAGTCCCATATGGAACAATAAAGGGCCTCTTGGATCATTTCGGAATAGTTCCATTGCCATGCGATTGATTCCATGACCTACCATCCAGTAAGTAAAAAGTTGTCCCTCGCGAAGCGAGGGACTTTGTTTTTTTTCGATGAAAATTAAAATCAAGTAAAGGACTAGCTCTCCCATTGAAGCAAAAAGTTGTGTTGGAAGACGTAAAGAGTTTTCTCCGGTATGAATAAGACTATCAAAATGAACCCCGAGGATTGAGTGAGTCTCTTGACCATAGCAACACCCTTGTAAAAAGCACGCAAGACGTCCTATGGCGTAGCCAAGAGCTAGGATTGGTGCGAAGAGGTCAAGATAAGGAAGAGGATTTTTTCGTTTTATTTTTAACCAAAGGAGTCCACCGAAAAGGCCTCCTAAAATTCCTCCAAAAAACACGTAACCACCTTCCCAAAACAAGAAGACAGATAGAGGGTTTTTGAAGTAATAAGCAGGGGCTTCGTAGAAAACATGGAGAAGCCTTGCGCCTAAAAAACCACAGATTGAAGAAATTATTCCAAGGTCTAGAGTTTGAAGGACAGGAAACCCGCGCTGTTGAGCGCGATGGCGTAAATAAAAAATCATGAAACAAAAATCAATGCTTAATACGAGATAATAAGTTGATAAGCTCCATGATTCAAATTGAAACTCTGGATACATGAATCAAAAATCTCAGTTAGGAGCCAGCTGCGACGGGTTTTGCTGCGCTTTTCTTCTCCGTCCACATGAGAATAGTGAGAATGATAACACCTAAAACAATAGCGCTATCAGCGATATTGAAAGCCGGCCAACTATATTTATTATAGTAATGAAAATCTAAGAAATCGATAACATAACGAAATCGAATCCGATCAATGTAGTTTCCAATCGCTCCACCAAAAATGTTACTAAGAGCGAAAATCTGCCAACGATCCTTATCGGGAGCGCTTCTCAATATAAAATAAATAATGATCATCACAATAGGAGGAACGGAGAGGAAGAAGATTTCACGAAATTGAGGGTGGCTTTCAGCTAAAAATCCAAAAGCAGCACCAGGGTTTCTGACATAGGTAATATTAAAGTAATTTTCGATTACAGCGATAGATTCACCTAGCTGAAAGCGGGTATGAACGTAAAGCTTTGTAAGCTGATCCAGGGCGACTGAAAAAGTGCACCAAGCGATGAGAAAGATATATTTAAATTTCATTGATGATCCTTTGTACTTTATAAGCGAAGTTGTGTTTTAATCCTCCTGGAAAATCAACCCTCTGTCCAGCCTTTGTGCCATAGGTTAAGGTCTAAGAATCAAATTAACGAAAAGAACTGCTTAAGGTAAGCAAACTTAAGCATAAGAAGAGTCGATGAAGGATAATTATAATCCTATATTTGGATATGAGTTCCAATGGATAGAAAGCCGATTTCTGCAGTTTTTTAGATTATTTTTTTATACAATAACGAGTATTTATTCCAGAGAATTGTTTGATGATCCTTTTTTCTTTTAGGAGCTTAAGCGCTAAACGACGAGCAGAACGAGGTGAAATTTTTAAACTCTGAGCAATATCTTTTGCTGAAAAACTATGATTAATGAAGAGTTTTTGAATTTGAATCCATTCAGGAAAATCCTTTTTTGCAGGATGTTTGCGGTAGCAACGTAAGGTTATATCCTCTTTAAACCCTAAAGCGATTTGCTTGTTCTTTATGAAAATATCAAGAGGAATGGCGTGCTCTTTTAGCTTTAATCGAGTTTTTCTGATAATTTCTCTTAGTTTTAAAGGTGTTGTTTCGATGTTAAAGTATTGATCAGCATAAAGAAACTCTTGAAGCTCTCCTAAATGAAAGGGGGAGTAGAAGTCTGTCGTCAAGAATTGAAGAATTTTAAGGGAATTTCCTTTTAAGAGAGGAAGCTGTTGGAGCTCATGGGATGAGACTGGAGAATATAAACCGGAGGAAAGATCGAGCTTTGGATTTAAATGGGAATGGGATAAAAGATATTCCTCTGATGCTGAAGAATTGGTTTCTGATCCTTGCCAGTCCCAGTACTTGGGAAGTTCACCTTTCCAATTGTACTTTATTTTTAGAGTATTGCGGTAGGAGCGAAAGCGAGTTCCCCAGTAAACCTGAAAGAATAAACGATCATCTCGATCAAAATAAGCCTTGTAAAAATCACAGTCACGTCCAATTTCCCATTGTTTCATTTGAATGCTAAGCTGTTTTGTTGCTGTTAATTCACTGTCTGCCAAGGGTGAATTCTTAGCTTTTAAAAGAATCGCTTTCCATTTCTTATTCAATAAATGATAAACATTGGATTCGTCGGAAAGTTGTTGGAAGGATTTATCAATGAATTGTTCAGCAGTCTCGTAGTCTTGATTATTGAATAGTAATTGAGCTTTTATTTCATACAGGTTTCCAAGCAGTACAGGAATATCTTTGATCTTTGGAAGTAAATTTTCGAATTCATTGTTAGCTTCTAGAAAATTTCTTGTTGATACCAGAGCTGCGAATAAATTGAGTTGGATAACTTTTTTTTGGTAATCAGAAAGGGTAGATTCTTTTAAAGAAATCTTAAGGGGGAGAATGGCTTTAATATAGTCCCATTGAGAAATATACATTAAAGCTTCATAAAAAGGTGCGATAGGGACTTGTTTGTGATTGATTTCAGAAAAAAGAGCTTTAGCTTCAGTGAAGGCGCCAATTCGACTTAGACCTAATGCATACAAGGCTTTTTCTTGGTTCGTGGCCGTTGGATTCATAGGTGGATTAGGATGAACTCGTTTTGTGAGCCAATAAAGGATTCCCCACGGATTTTGAGTTCTTCGATACAACTCAGCCACTTGAAACCAATTTTCTTTAGGAATATCGGTTCTCTTGAACTTTGAAAGTAACAGACGAGCCTCTGTTGTTTTTCCGCGTTTCAGAAGGTCATCAATTTTTTGAAAAGATTCATGCATATTCGATGTCTCAGTTTGATTAAAACGTAAAACATAAGAGAAAGCCAGTCTTTAACTCCTTTTATGGCCAATTTCTGTGGCTTTAGCTACCCCAAGGTCCAGAGTATTCTGAGAATGCCTGGAGGTTTTATGTTAGAAAATGAATTTAAACATCATCAACAAGTGATAGACCGCTTAAGTGTAATTTTACCCGTTGACAGGATTATCTCAGAGGCTGGCAGAGTGTATGGTAGTTGTACCACTGGAACAGAAAGAAAAATTATAGCAGCAGTGAAGCCTCAATTTGAATCTGAAATACAAGCCATTCTAAGGATGGCTAATGAGTACAATTTCAAAATTTATCCTATCAGCACGGGTAAAAATTGGGGATACGGAACAGCACTTCCCGTAACTAATGATTGTTTACTGATGGATTTATCGTTAATGAATAAAATTCTTGATTGTGATCCTAAGATGGGATGGGTGAGAGTTGAACCAGGGGTGACACAGCAGGATTTAAGGGTGTATTTGGATCAGTTAGAAAAAGAAGGTCATGGAAAATTTTTGGTGCCAACGACTGGAGCAGGGCCTCATGCCAGTCTTTTGGGAAATATTATGGAGCGAGGGTATGGCATTACTCCTCATAAAGATCATTTTGAGGCGCTTCTTTCTTTGAGAGCAGTCTTACCAACGGGAGAAATTTATCAATCTATTTTGAAAGACCTTGGCGGCGATGAGCTTCATCAAAACTTTAAATGGGGGCTGGGGCCCTATGTTGAGGGCCTTTTTGCTCAAAGTAATTATGCTGTTGTTACTGAGGTGACAATAGCTTTAGCGCGAGCTCCAGAATGCATTTCGATCTTTTCATTTGATATAGGGGATGAGGCATCCTTTCGGTTAAGTGTGGAAGCCATTCGAGAAATTACGCAGGAATTAGGATCTATTGTCAGTGGTATTAATTTAATGAATCAACGTCGTGTTCTTTCCATGAAGATGCCTTATCCTCAAGATGACGTGGATCCTGAGATGGGCATTATTTCGGATGAAAAAGTACGCGAGTATGGACGACAATATGGATTCTCAGCTTGGACTGGTGTTGGAGCCTTATATGGATCTAAGGATATTGTCGCGGCTGCAGAAAAAATGGTGAAAAAGAAATTTCATTTTGCAAAAAGAATTCGCTTTATCAAGAATAAGACGGTTTCTCAAATTAAGAAAATGATTGATATCTTACCTCAATTTTTAGTGTCTCATCAGACTCGGGCGCTCTTTGAAATGCTCAGTAAGCTAAAGGATATTCTTGAAGGACGCCCTAATGAAGTTGCTATTCCTCTCGTTTATTGGAAGTCTTCGCAGAAATACTCCTCTCAGTCTTCTCAATTTTTGCATAAAGATTCTTGCGGGCTATTGTGGTATGCCCCTTTAGTTGTGATCAAAAAAGAAAGAGTTCTGGAGTATACACAAATGGTGGAGAAAATTTGTCGAGAACATAAAGTGGAGCCCCTAATAACGCTGACTTCTATCTCCGAGCGTTGTTTTGATAGCACCGTACCTATTTTATTTGATAAAAATAATTTAGAAGAGGTTGTGAAGGCTAAAAGATGTTATGAGGCCTTGCTTAAGGAAGGGCAGATGAGGGGATTTTATCCATATCGTTTGAATATTGATACAATGAGATCTGTTTTTCAAAACAAGGAAATGAATATGAAGGTACTGAGTCAATTGAAAGCTTGTTTTGATCCCAAGCAGGTCTTGGCTCCAGGACGTTACTGCCCTCAGTGAGGGAGATGAATTGGATCGAGTTGATATCGCAAAATAGAATGGTGTCGGTAGTTATACATCAATGGAAAAGTTTGCCATCAAGTTAGAAGCAATAGGATTGGCTAATTTTCTTTGTGTGGATATCAACCAGATTTCCTCAAAAACATTTTTAAGCCTTCCAATTCGATGTAAATTTTGTTCTTTGGAGCCAATCATATCTGAAAAAGGGGCCAATCCAACGCCATGTTCGGCTAAGAGTTTTTGAAGGCTGGTATCTTGAGTTTCTGCTACGGAATGTGTGAGAATATCATGAGTTTTGAAATAGTGATTGAGGTCATGTCGTAGTTTGCTGTGAACTGTTGGAAATACAAAGGGGCTTCCATGAAGAGATTGCGGGAAGCCCTTCTTAAGAGGCTTATATTTTTCAGAGCCGTAAACTGAAACGGTAAGTTTGGCGACGGACCTTGAAAATACCTGAGTTTTTTCCATCACTTGGGGTGGGTAATTAGATACAATCAAATCTATACGGTGCGCCCATAGTTCTCTTAAAAGCTCATCACCCTTTCCTTCTAAAATAGAAACAACACAGGGAGCAATCTTGTAGGCAGCCATGACGACAGCGAGAAGAACTGTTTTGGGCACACTATCAAGAGCTCCGATTTGCAGATGCACCTGATTTCCAATGGTTCTATCTTTCAGCACTTCAAGCATTTCATCGCCGAGACGGAATATTTCATTAGAGTAGTCGAGGGCTGCTTTTCCGGCCTCTGTAAGGATCAATTTACGATGACGGCGCTCAAAAAGAGGAGTACCAATCATATCTTCTAACTGTCTGAGTTGAGCGCTTAGCGTTGGTTGTCCTATATGAAGTTTTTCGGCCGCTCTAGCAATGCCGCCTTCAATAGCAATCATTCGGAAGTAAAAGAGATGATGATAGTTTAACCATTGCATTCTGTCTTCCCTTTGTTAACCTTTGTTTAAAACGAAGTATTTTATATTATTTATCGTGTTTAAAAAAGTTTCTGTCAAAGTTATAATGATGTTGGTCGTAGCATGAAAGATAATCTTTCATTGGCATAGATTTGACGATATGACACTACAAAGTCATGATGATATAAAAGGTACTATAGGAGGTTTTTATGAAATGGTTTAAACGAATTGGTCTTTTTCTGGCCGTAAATATTTTGGTGATTATCACCATTTCAACCATACTCAATGTTTTGGGCGTTAAGCCTTATATAACGGCTCAGGGGATTGATTATCAATCTTTAATGATTTTTTGTTTAATCTGGGGTATGGGAGGAGCTTTCATCTCATTGGCACTTTCTCGCGTGATGGCGAAATGGATGATGGGTGTACAGGTGATTTCTCCAGAGACGAGAAGTGTGGAGCAGCGAGATTTACTCCAGATGGTCCATGAGCTTGCCAGAGCGGCGCATCTTCCTGTGATGCCGGAAGTAGGGATTTACGATTCACCAGAAATCAATGCTTTTGCCACAGGCCCGACAAAATCTCGTTCTTTGGTTGCTGTATCCACAGGTCTTTTGCGTCGGATGAGCCGAGATGAAATCAAAGGGGTTCTAGGACACGAAGTTGCTCATATTGCCAATGGAGACATGGTAACGATGACCCTGATCCAAGGGGTTATTAATGCTTTCGTGATGTTTTTGGCTCGAGCAATTGCATTCGCTTTAACCATGACAAAAGGTCAAGACAGTGAAGAAAGACAAGGGACTCCCATGTCTTATTATCTTGTTCAGTTTGCCCTTGAAATGGTGTTTATGATTCTTGGTTCTATGGTCGTAGCGTGGTTTTCTCGGTATAGAGAGTATCGAGCGGATTCGGGAGGCGCTCAGCTTGCTGGACGTGGGAACATGATACAAGCTTTAGAAGGATTAAGGCGTTCAATAGCAGATGTAGACCCATCAGCTCAGCCTGCAATGCAGGCATTAAAAATTTCAAGTCGTCCCAGTGGATGGGCCAAATTATTTTCCACCCATCCTCCACTTGAAGAAAGAATTGAAAGATTAAAGAAAATGCAGTCATTATAGTTGGTTTAACTGAGAATTATTTTATTATGATGTTCTAAGGGGCTACACTTACTCTGGCCCCTTTTTAGGATGGTGTTGTTATGAGTGGTTTTATTTCCGAAGTGTCTGTTGCTCCCTCTTGGCTTTGGGTTTCATTTTGTATTGGAATTTTAATTTTATTAATTATCGATTTAAGTCTCTTTGGAAAGGGAACTGATAAAATCAGCCGTCGAGCTGCTTTGATCGAGAGCGGTGCGTGGGTGGCGATTTCTTTAGCTTTTAACCTATGGTTTGGTTATGCCTTTGGTAAAGAGCTTGGAGTGGAGTTCTTGACGGGTTATTTAGTTGAAAAAAGTTTGAGTGTTGATAACTTATTCGTTATTTTGCTTATTTTTAGTTCTTTCAAAATTCCTGCAAATTACCAACACCGAGTCTTATTCTATGGCGTTTTAGGAGCTGTGGTTTTAAGAGCCTTTTTTATTATTGTTGGCGCTAAATTACTTTATTTATTTCATTGGATTTTATACGTCTTTGGTGGAGTTTTACTCTTTACAGCGATTAAGCTTCTTCGAGATTCCGATGAGAAAATGGATGTCAAAGAAAACTGGTCTATTCGAATCTTAAAAGCTTTAATGCCTACAGCGAATAAATTTAATGGTAATCACTTTTTTTTGGTTGAAAATGGAGTGAAGAAAGCAACCCCATTATTTTTAGCTTTGATTGTCATTGAAGTGACGGATCTTGTTTTTGCTGTTGATTCTATTCCAGCGGTTTTTGCTGTCACTCAAGATGCCTTTGTTGCTTTTGCATCCAATATTTTAGCTATTCTAGGTTTGCGAGCGTTATACTTTGTATTGGCTGATTGGGTAGTTAAATTACGATACCTTAAGCCTGGTTTAGCTGCTGTTTTAGGATTCGTCGGTGTTAAAATGATATTGATGGATATTTATAAAATTCCAAGTTGGGTTTCTTTATTGGTGATTTTCTCTATTCTTTTAACTGTAACATTGGGATCGTGGTACGTTGCTAGGATGGAAGAGAAGAAGTTAAAATAATGTCGTTTTTTATTTGAAGAACTCACGGCTTTTAATCATTTAGTATCTTTGTCTTGAAAAGATGACGTTATTGTCTTGCGCATAGCTCTTTCCAATGGAAATTGAGCTATGTGTTGAGTAAATTTAGAATATGGAAGTCTTATTTTTTTCATTTAGGTAGTGCCAAAAATCTTAATGTAGTAATCTATAACACCACTTTATGAGTGTCTCTGAAGTCTGATCATCTTTTATTTTGCCAAAAGTTCTTCATTTTTAGGAGGCCTTTGTCAAAGAGTTTAACACGTCCTTTCCGCTTTAAATTAACTATAGAGCATTAGAATCTGGCATAAAAATAGCAATGACGAATGGTTGATGGATTCTAATGTATAAGGTGATGTCAGAAGCTTGAAGCTTTATTGGCATCATTGATCTATTTTTCATGGGTCAATGTTGCTATTAATGGATTCAAGTCTTTTATTTAGAAAAGATGAGAGGTTTTTCATGAAACTGAAATCAACTATTCAATTTGAGGCGAAAGCTAAAGTAATAGGAAAGGGCTTCTTGGCTTTTGCTGTATTGACCACCGGGATCAATTTAAAAATGTATGGGGAAGAGAGCAAGAATCCATACCTTCAAACATTAGAAGAATCTCGGGGCGTTTCTGAAAATCTCAATTATTTTTTTAATCAAGCCCTTCAAGAGAAAAAACAAGAACTGAATCGCTATGGCTTGCAATATAATGAAGCACGATTTCAATCGAGTCATTATCTTTTACAGTTTCCTAAAGCTGCCAGTTCAAGTGATGAATCTAGTATCAACAACAATTGTAATTTAAATGCATATGTATCGTTTAAAAAAGGTAAGGATTTCAATCCATATCCTTTTTTGAATTCAAACTCATTCGGTTTTAGCGAAAAAGTAAATAAAAATTATTGTTTATTGCAGAAAACATTTTCCGACTTAAATTTTAGCAACGCTGAAATGACCTCAGTTCCATCTCTTGAGGATCATGGACAGTTTTTTACAGAAATGAAAGAAAATTTGAAAGGTAAAGATACTTTAGTGGTAGTCATACCGGGTATTTTTGGTGAGTTTATTAATCAAGTTGCTTTTGGTGAAGTTTTTGGGCAAGGCCTTACGAAGGTAGAGAAAACACTTTTAAATCAACAATTGGAGCAATCTCAATTTCAGAAGAAATTCGAAAATTTTTTAAAAGCACAAAAAAATCAAGCAAGTAATGAAATTAAAAAAAATCTTTATGATGAACGGCTTTTGATTCGTAATCTTAAAGCTTCTCAGATTTCTGATATGAAAAATGGAAAAAATACAGAGGAGCTTCGAAAAGAGCAATATGGAAGTGTGTCCATTGATCAGTGGATTAAAGTTTCAAGTTATGATGATAAAGATGGAAACCCTTTATTTAAAATGGCTATCCTTGGATTAGAGCCGATGTCTCTCGAATCTATTGGTTCTCAAGAGAGGCTAGCTATGATTTATTTGCGACGTTTGAACAAGTTCATGAATGTATATAAAGCGATCAATAATGGTCAGTATCCCGAACAGATTGTCTTTCTTGGATACTCCCGAGGAACTCCTGTTGCCTATGAAATGCTGACTATTTTGAATAGTGGTGGTGATGCGGGATCAAATAATTTTATCAAAGATAGAGAACGAATCAAACAAGATAAAAATCGAATTCAAAAAGAGAGTCAAGGATGGTCGCCTCAAGTTGTCGCGACACTTTCATTAGGAGGTGTAAGTCTTGGGTCATCTCTTGCGGATAAAAGTGTTGTATTTCGTGAGGATGTACCTAAGGACGTAAAAGTATTGCATGCAGTTAAGGATCTTATCCTTAATTTAGAAATTATCACACCAAATGATGTCAATTTTTTAAAAGAAGTTCACCGTCGGGTTGTGGCCAAAGGAAATAGTTATATTGGACGCTCCTCAATCCAAGATTCGAAGGGTCATTCTGAGACTGTACCTGTTATTACTCCAAATTTAGACCCAAAAGATAAGGCACTATTGGCTCTTGTAACTGTTAAACTACAGAAAAACTATCAATTATACGCTGAGTTTACTAAGGTCATGAATGAAGTAGGCCATGAAGTATTACCACCAGAGCAAAGGGAGGCACTTCAATCGCTACAAAGGCTTTTTAGTATTTATCAGGATATTTCCATTTCATCTGTAGCGCAGATGAATGAAACTCAAAAATTAAAAACCTTAGATAAGGTCGTAACTGCTTTTAATGATATAGGCAACCTAAGACCTCTTTTGGAAAAAATTGTAGTAGGCCTTCCATCTTTAATTCCTGGGTTTATCAATGCAGCTCAGGTGGCTAGAGATGATAAGTATCAAGTCAATACAGAGGGAATGAAGTCTTTTAATGATAGGATTTTAAAAAACTTTGGTGCTACAGATTTCTATGAAAAAATTCAAAAAATTATGAATGAAAAATCAGTGGACATGGATACAGTTGTAAAGCTCAATGATTTTTTTGTCGGTGTTCAATATTTCTTTCGCTATGCATGGGTAGGCGGTTTTGAATTAGGAACATTGTCTCGAATGACTTGGTTGGCTCAACATGGTCAACATTTGCGTAAGGATGTCTCATATTATTCTATTAGTGGCATACTTCAAGAGCCAGGAACCAATTACTACAAAAATGGATTGGGTTTGAGTTTTAACCAGTCCACAGATCAAAATTTTTTGAATCAAAGTTGGAGAGACATCACCAAAGTAGGTCGTACAGAGGATGGGCTTAATGGTGCTTTTGCTGGTTCATCAGGAAACGATAGCCAGGTTGATTGGTATAAGACAATCTTGTGGCCAAGTTTGTATAAGGATTTAACAAATACTAATCAGACATTGAAATCTAAAGTTCTGGGAATTGTCAGAACTCATCATTGGGGACTTGCCTTACCCTTCGCAGCTTTAAATAATACTGATATCAATCCAAATACTGGATATGCTTTGGGTGGCGGTAATAAGGTTGAGAATGTAAATCCTTTTCCACGCAAAGAATTTTTACTATCGATGGTATTGGCAATTCATGCTGATGTTAACAACCTCCTCTCTCCATCAGAGATGACGGTCGTGAGAGAATCCAAATAGGAGATTATTAATTTATGGGCAAGCAACAGTTGCAATTTAAAAAATCAAAGCTATTTTTTCTCAGTCTCTTCTCTTTATCCATGGTTTTAGTTGGATGGACTTCACCATCGTATGCTGAATATAATCTGGGAGCATGTGTGTGGGTTGAAGCTAATGCTAACATTCAAAGAGGAAATAGTAATGATGATACTATTCACCAGAACGGCGGCGTAGAAGAATCTCATTTGAAAAAATTAGGATCTACCATACGATCTTTTGTAGAAGAAAATATGGTTGCATCAATAGGGAATAATTTGGATTTGATTCAATCACCTCTGTTAAATGATACTTTAGGATTATTTTTACCAATGAAAGGCACTCAGAATCCAAGTAACCCGATGGCTCACTTTTCAGTGAAGTTGCTAGAATTGATTAGAAAAGAAATTGTAAAGTTAAATATCAAAACAAATTTTAATGCGCGTGTGTCGGTTATTCCTGTGGAAATGTGTAACTATTTAGATAAATTAGTAGAGAGCCGTCCATTGACTAAGCAGGCTAAATCTGAAGAAACTCTATTAAAGAAATTGAAGAATGGTCCTCTTAGTCTTCCTAAATCCCAGTCTCTTCGGTTTCCAGTTTATGCAAAATGGCTTCAGGATAAAGAGCGCTTTAATTTTGCAGGTTTAACTTTGGATATTGGTTATACGGCAATTAAAGCAAAAAATAAAAGACAGCCTCTAAAAGTTGGAGAATTAAATGTACCACCATTTGATTTACGATTATCGGGAGGCATTGTAATTACTCTTCCAGAGAACTTTGCTTATAGGCTTGAAACACCGCTTTATATGTCTAAGCCTTTGCCAAATATTATTATTAAAGATGTGTTTTTCGAGAAAAAAACGGGTGATCAAAATCAAAAACATTTTGTTTTGTTAAATTTCAATAACCTTTTAGTTACGGAAAAAGGTATTAAAGTGAGGCATGATAAAAAATATGGTTCTGTTGGTTCTTTGGCCTATGATGATTTGAAATTGGACCTCTATTTTTCTGATAAGGTAGATGCTATTTATTCTTATGAGGATCGAAAGATTATTTTTTCCCCTAATTTAGATAATCCTATTCGCTCTCTTATCACCCAAGTCCTCACTGATGACTGTGATAATAAAATGAAGAACGGCGAATATAAACAACACTCTTTTTTTGATCTTCTTATAAAAGGTGATTTTCAAAATCTGTACGGACTTTCTTGTGATCAATTTTTTAGAATTAATCTTGGAGTGAACCATTTAATCCTAGAGATGTCGCCTGTTTTAATTAAAAGACATGCGGAGGATAAAAATCCCATTCAAACATTTGTTCCAAAAATTCGTGCCCCTAAAAGCGAGTTGAATGAAAAGGGTGGCATCAATTTCATAGCCCGAAGGTTTGCTCCTCTTGCTGTCGATACAACTCATCGAGAGGGAATTTTTTCTGTTTCTTTAAATAATCTTTCTATTGTTGATGATGGAATTGATGCTGTTTATTCTCAAATATTCGGATTGGCGGCATCCAATGCCGCATTTGTTAGAGGAATTATGGAAAGCTTGGACGAGAACTATTGCAAAAACAATAACCCCCAAAGTCATCTTATTGATATTGACAAGGACAGTGCTCAAGAGATCCCACAATTGGATTGTGATCGTCTCTTAGGAAATAATGCATCAATGATAGATACTTCTTATTGAGATTTTAATAGCAATGTCACCCCCTTCAATAGGGTTCACCTCGAAGTGGGTGGTTCATTTATTCTAATGACATGACTTTATTTTAATGTAAAAATAACGCTAGACCTTTACAAAGGCTTAGCGATTTGATCCAGCAGTTAGAAAAATTAGCAAAAAAAATAGATCAAGTTGGAGACTCCCTTGGAGTGAAACTTTGCTATGAGATTCCTATTGAGATTATCTATCAAAGGAAAAAATACCCTATTTTCGTTTATTCTATTGGAACCCAAAAGCCTTCCGCGCCAGTTTTATTTATTACTGGTGGAATTCATGGTCTTGAAAAAATTGGAGCACAGTTAGCGTGGAGTTTTTTAAAAACCACAATAGATAAATTAAATTGGGATCAATCTTTAAGATTTATATTTAAAAATATTCGTCTTGTCGTTATACCACTGGTAAACCCTGTCGGTTATTCGTATCAAATGAGAAGTAATGGCAACGGAGTAGACTTAATGAGAAACTCTCCTATTGTGGCTCGTGATAAAGTTCCCTTTCTTTTAGGGGGGCACGCTTTTTCTAAAAAATTACCTTGGTATCAGGGGCGTGAAAATCAAATGGAAATGGAAAATTTAGCTCTAAAAGAAATTTTTTTGAAAGAAACAAAAAAAAGTAATTGTGTTATTTCCCTTGATTTTCATTCTGGATTTGGAATGAAAGATCGAATTTGGTTTCCTTTTTCTTATAAAAAGGAACCATTTGATCATCTACCTGAGCTTTACTCTTTAATATCTCTATTTGAGTCTTCTCACCCTTATCATGTTTATCAAATAGAACCACAATCCAAAAGTTATATGATTAATGGGGATATGTGGGATTTTTTATTCATTAAACTTAAAGAAATTAATGCTGCGTCCGTCTACCTTCCTTTGACTCTAGAAATGGGATCTTGGGCATGGGTGAAGAAAAACCCATTGCAATTATTGATGAGAGATGGAGTGTTTAATCCTATCAAAGAGCATAGACTTAAGAGAACTTACCGTCGGCATCACTTGCTTTTCGATTTTTTTTTAAAATCGCTTCAGTCTTATGAGCATTGGACCAAGCAAAGTTTAATTTTAAGAGAAAAAAGCAAAAGATTAGCTTTGGAGAAGTGGTATTAGATGAATCAACATTGGATTTTACTACGAGGATTAAGTCGAGGGAATGGTCATTGGGGGAGTTTTCCTGAAGTACTCAAAAAGCAAGGGCTCAAATGGGAACTTGCAGAGATCCCAGGGAATGGCACTCGATATCAAGAAATCACGCCTCTTCGTCCTCAAGAAGTTATTCAATCTCTTCGCAAAAATTCTCATTTTTTAAAAGACAAAAAAAAAATTAATATTTGCGCAATTTCGTTAGGTGGAATGCTTGCATTGAAGTGGGCGGAAGCTTTTCCTGATGAAATCGAGCGAGTGGTTATCATTAATTCGAGTTTATCTCAACTTTCACCAATATATCATCGAATGTCTTTCAAAGCCCTTTTTAAGGTCCTACAAGGGCTTATCAGTCACGATCCTATTTTTAGGGAAAAGACAACATTGGATCTGACTGTCAGTAGAAAGAGAGTCAGAGATCAATATTTGCAGGTGTTTGCAAACTTTTCGAAAGAACACCCTGTCTCCGCAAGTAATTTTTTGCGCCAAATTTATTTGGCCACTCAGATTCATGTAGATCAAAAAATAAAGGTTCCTGTTTCTGTCATTGTATCTGAAAAAGATCGCTTTGTTAATCCTGATTGCTCTTTCAAAATGGCGGAGTTTTTTAAAGTGAAACCCATTATTAATTCAAATGCAGGACACGATTTACCTTTGGAATCTCCTCAATGGCTTGCAAGCATTCTCATTAAAAGCGACTTTCAAAAGTATGAGAGATTACTCTAATCATTAGGCTACGTCTGTAAATCTTTAAGGACATTTCTACTTTGGTGATCTTTTCAGGATTTAACGTGATTCATTTTGAAAATTCTTTTTATTAAGAAATTGAAAAAAATAATAATTGACAGAAAATTAACACGACAAATGGCCTGTTGTCCATCATCGTGTAAACAATATGTCATTAGAGCTATTTTCCTTTTTGGGGATTGGGACAGAGCAAGGCCAGCAACACCATGGACTTGCTCAATCGCCTCATAGAGCTTTAGAGTTGTTGCCTCAAGATTGGTTAAAAATTTCTTGTGAAATCTTACATCAATCATCTGAGAAGAAAAAAATTCATCAATCATCTGATTTATCTTTGCTTGATTGGACTATTTATAAAAAAGCTTATGATTTGATCAATGAAAGTTTAGCACGTGGAAAAACTCAAATTAATTGGGGTGGAGATCACAGTGTAGGATTGGCAACTGTAGCAGCCTATCTTTCTCAGTTCTCAGATGGTTACGTTCTCTGGATTGATGCTCATGCTGATTTAAACACGCCAGAATCAAGTTTAACAGGTTATTTTCATGGAATGCCATTGTCTCATTTGATGGGGGTTAATCAGAGTTTTTTGAATAGAAAATTTCCGTTTTGGGGAGTGTTAGAGCCGAAGAAATTAATTTATGTGGGATTACGGGATCTTGATCCCTACGAAAAATACCTCATTCGTAAATTAGGGATTAAAGCTTATTATTGTGAAGAGCTGCATTCGAATCAGTTCACAAAGACCTTATTCGAAATTGAAACAATCCTCTCAAATAAACCTATTCATGTTAGTTTTGATATTGATTCGGTTGATCCTTCTATTGCCGCCTCAACGGGAGTTTGTAGTCCTCAAGGGATCCAACTTGATCAGTTGAGAGCGCTGGCTTCTATGCTGAACATGAAAAAAAATGTTAAATCTGTTGATGTGGTTGAAATCAATCCTGAGATTGGATCAAAACAAGAAGTCCTCAATACTTATGCTATTGCTTTTGAATTTTTAAATATATTACTTAACCTTAATGGGGAGAGCAAAAATGGTACAATTTATAAATCAAATAAAAACAACATATCGCTTCCAAAAAAATGGGATCTTCTCCTTTTCCCCTAAAATTCATTTTCAATTTGAAGTTGGTTCTTACACAGTCAAAACAATTACAGTTTTCAAGGAATTGATTGAGTGTTTTCAATTGCGAGATGAAGTTTTTAATAAAGAATTTCGCTCTGTTTATGATTGTAAATATGATTTTGATGAATTTGATGCTCAATGTGATCATATCATCATCATTCACAATTCTACCGCGAAAATTGTAGGGACGTATCGCCTTAATTCTTCGTTGCACTCCAGGAATTTTTATACAACTCAGGAGTTTGATTTGGATATTTTTAAACAAACTCAAGATTCTATTCTCGAATTGGGGAGAGCTTGTATTCAAAAAGAGCATCGAAGGGGTGCTGTGATTACTTTGCTTTGGAAAGGTATTGCCGAATATATGAATAGATCAAAATCAAAATTATTAATCGGTTGTTCGAGTGTGAAAATTTCAAGCGCCAGAGAGGCGGCTTTAATTTATCGATATCTTGATAAGAATGGTTTGATTGAGATGAACTACAATTCTAAACCTCTGCCTCAGTATCAGATGCCAAGCTTTTCTGCCTGGCTTGACTATTTCAATCGATGTTACACAGAAGCTTATGAAGAGGAAGTAATGTCATTACTTCCTTCTCTTCTTAAGTCTTATTTAAAACTTGGTGCCAAAGTCATTGGGGAACCTGCTTATGATCAAGAGTTTGATTGTGTGGATTTTTTGACTTTGCTGCAGAGAGATCAGCTATCTAAATCCGTTGAAAAAAAATATGGGCTTACAATGGCTTTGTAAAATGAGAGAGTTTCTTTAGAAGAGTGAGAAACTCATTTTTAATAATTAGCATTAAAAGTGGCAGGCATTTTATCAAAATATTTTTAGGACTTTGCTTCCTCTACATGATGACCATATTTTATTTTAGTTTGATTCATTAAGATGGAATGAGTGCCTAAGGGTTCGCTAGATCGCTGTACATAATCTCCGTTGGCGTTCATATCCCAGGCTTGTCGCTTGTCAGAAAGCATTATGCGGAGAATATCCCACAATTTTTCTTTTAGCTGGCGATCTTCAATGGGAACAACGGCCTCAACACGCTTGTGGAGGTTCCGGTACATCCAATCAGCGGACCCGATATAGAACTCACCATCAATGGGATCAACAGCCTTTTTTCTAAAATAATAAATTCTTGAGTGTTCAAGAAAGCGGCCAATGACTGAAATGACACGAATGTTATCGCTCAAGCCAGGAACTTGAGGCCGCAAACAACAAAAACCTCTAATGATCAGATCTATTTGTGTTCCTGCTTGTGAGGCTTTATAAAGAGCTTGAGAGACTTGTCGCTCTTCAAAATTATTACATTTCACAATAATCTGTGATGGATGGCCTTGTTCTGCATTATTTTTTTCACCTTCAATTAATTCTAAAAAGCGTTGTAGCATGTTGATCGGAGCAACAAGCAGTTTTTTATAGTGAATGTGAAGAGATCGTCCAGTGAGGTAGTTGAATAACTCCATAACGTCAGACGTGATCAGATCATTAGAGGTTAGAAATCCTAAGTCTGTGTACAATCGAGCTGTTTCAGAGTTATAATTTCCAGTTCCTAAGTGACAATAAGATTTTAACTCGTCGCCTTCTTGTCGAACAATTAAAACCGTTTTGGCATGAGTTTTTAGGCCAATAATTCCGTAGACAACATGCACTCCAGCTTCCTCTAGCTCCTGCGCCCATACGATATTTCGTTCTTCTTCAAAACGTGCTTTTAATTCTACTAAGCAAACCACCTGTTTACCAGATTCTGCAGCGAGAATAAGAGATTTAACAAATGGGCTGTTGTCTCCTGTTCTGTAAAGGGTCATTTTGATAGCCAGGACTTTTGGATCTGAAGCGGCTTCGTTAATTAAGCGTTCGATCGTTGCAGAAAAACTTTCATAGGGGCTATGAATGAGGAGATCCTGGTTTTTAAGAATATTAAAAACACTTACGGATTCATCAAGAAAAGAGGATGGTATGCGCGGGACCCAAGTTTCATATCGAAGATGGGGAAGCGGAAGATCTGTTAGAATTTTGAAATTCAGGTGATCAAGAGGGGTGGGCGACTCATAAAAATCAGAATCTGATAAATTGAGCCCTTCGAGAAGGTAATTTAAAACCCACGAATCTCCTGGTTTTAGATATTCGATTCTAACAATGGATGCAAATTTTCTTTGTTTAATTTCTTCTTCAATCATTTCAAGCAAATCTTCAACATCTTCTTCATCTCGTTCCACTTCCGAGTCTCTTGTCAATCTGAAGGACATTGTAGAAATAACTTTCATAGAAGGAAAAAGCTCATTAATATGAGCAAGAATCAATTCTTGTATGCTTATAAAGCGGAATTCAACAGCATTGGTTCTGATCCATTGAGGTAACGCGCCAGGAATCTTAACTCGGGCAAATAATTTTTCTTCTTGGTCAGGATAGCTGAGGATGATCCCGAGAGATGTAGAGAGATTTGAAATAAAGGGGAATGGATGTCCGGAATCGACAGATAACGGTGTTAGAACAGGAAAAACCTGTTTGCGAAAATAAACTTGCAAAGTGGAACGCTCAATCTCAGTTAGTTCTTCCCATTTCACAAGCATGATTTCATTTTGATGCAATTGAGGAAGAATTTTTTCGTTAAAGATGGAGTGAGCTTCGGTCATTAAATGATTTACTTTTTGTTTAATTTCATGGAATAACTGATACCATGTAAGGCCTTCTTTATTGCGTTGTTGTGCACCCAAGAGCACATGCCTTTTCAGAGACCCCATTCTCTTCATAAAAAACTCATCAAGATTAGAATAAAAAATACTCAAGAAACGGAGGCGTTCTAGTAAAGGGGTTCTTTCATCTTTGGCTTCGTGAAGAACTCTGCTATTGAAATTAAACCAGCTAATATCCCGACTAAGGGAATCAAAAGAATTAGCTAAACTTTCAACTTTGATGTCTGTTTTAGATGATGTGCGGCTGGTTTTTTTGGACTTTCGCTTGGCCATTCCGTCATGGTAGCAAGGATTTTACAAAATTAAAAGAAGAGAGAACTGTAGAACTGTTTAATTTAACAAAATGTTAATATTTTCTTTCAAAGTTTTCATTCATCATCAGTTTGATATTGGGTTTGTGATGATTTTTTGTCACGGGCCTGTTGGGACGGCGTTCTTTTATTAACATGGTATTGATAAGGCCATCTTTAAGACCTACGTACGGTATGAGAAGTTTTAACGCTTTTGTTTGAATCATGAGTAGTTTAATAACAAGCATTGCTGGTACAATAACATCCGCTCTATCGGTACGAAGGTTGAGCTTTTCACTCCTCTGGTGCAATGGGATTTTGCAAATCATTTCAATCATTAAATTAAGTTCTTCAAGGGTTAGGCTGGAAGATGGGGCTTTTTTCAAAAGCTCGACTTTTAGTTTTCCCATGGATTCTACATTGCCCCCTGTTCCTATCAGGTAGAGGGAATGTCCATTTTTAGGCGGTTGGTGGAGGGAAATAAAGCTTTGAGTTTCGGGAAAGGATTCCAGTAAAAGAAAAGGCAAGTAAGACTCTTTTTGATTTTGTTGCTTCAGTTGCTCTAGAAGTCGAACAGTGCCTAGCGGAAAGCTTTTGGTTGCTAGTGGTTTTCCCTTGAGGGTGGATGTTAATTCTACAGAGCCTCCCCCAATATCTACAAGGAGAGCTCGTGAGGGAAAATTTTTGATTTTACTTCGAACAGCAGAAAATACCAGCTGACCCTCTTGAAGCCCATTGATCAGTTGAATTTTAATTCTACTTTTACGATAAATTTCTTCGATAATTGCCTCGCGATTGGAGGCTTCCCGAAGAGCACTTGTCGCCACGGCGACACAACGATGAACTTTATGTCGAACTAAGGCTCTATGAAAGGCCTTAAAGGTTCGAATCACGTGATTAAGGTTATTTTTTGAGATTTTTCCTTGATGAAAGACATCGGCTCCCAGGCGAATGGGGACTCGGTATTTATGAATAAATTTTACGGTTCCTTTGCTTGTGTGATTAGCTATAGCTAACCTTATGGCATTGGAGCCAACATCAATCGCTGCAATATTCATGAATCTCCTCAGGCTTATGCCTTTACATCTTGGCTGCAACTCTCATTATTATTACCAACTTGACTCCATAAATCAACTGAGTTTTGGGTTCCTGTACACCAAGTTCGACAATATTCCAAATCTTTCACGACATTTTTAATTTTCATAGGTGTATGAAACTCAACAAAAGCCGATAATCCTTTTTGGCGAGTAAGTTTAACGAGGTGAGGTAGGAGCCTATCTTTATCCACATAGGCTGTTGTTCGAAGGTGAGAATAAATAATTCTTACCGGTTGCAGGGGGATTTGCAGGTGTTCAGCGACTTCAAATATCCCTTTGCTCCAATGGGATTCTCCTGTCAGGCTGGTTGTTCCAGAGGGAAAGATGATCACTTTCTTATTGTTTTGAGAAAGTTGGCGCATAATCTCTTGCCGTGCTTGAACCCTCGAGTTCTTAGAACTTCGCTCTACAAACAATGTTCCTATCTTCTTAGAAGCCTGGCCTAGAATGGGCCAAGAAGCCACTTCCTTTTTTGAAAGAAAAACACAGTCATCAATCAGAGATACCAGCAAAGGAATATCAATATAACCAATATGATTGGAAACAAAAATGGCCGGCTGGCTTTGTAAAATATTTCCTGTTGTTGTGACTTTAAAATTCAATGTTTGTAAGATTTCCTGTGCCCATTGGATACGTATTTCGGGATGAATGTAATCTGAGTGGCGGTTTTCCACTAAGTAACGTCCAAGGATGCTCAGCAAATGGAAGGTTTTTTTCATATTGTGAGCCGTATATTACAATGCTTTTTGAAGAAGAAATGTTAAAAATCGGTTAAACTTCAGAAAGTTTTTTAATTTTTTTACATTAAATTAAAAATGAGATGGTATGGAAGGCTGGGTGTAAGTAAATTACTTTTGTGATACCCATGGGCTTGAGCTATTTTTCGCCACTCACCTGAGTGCTACCCTTATAGGCGTGAGAAACAAGAAGGCTTGCAATTCTTCGATATTCACTCAGAACATCGAGGTGAATAGAACTGGTATTAATAGAATCTCGAATGCCTCTATTGAGGCGGCCTATGTGTTTTTCTCGAAGATTGAGTTCTGTTTTAGCGAGATCCCGTTTCAAGCGAATCACTTCATCACAAAGTTCTTTAGTGTGAAAAGCGTTGATAGCCATTGCTGCCACTTTCATGATTTGTTCATGCATGTTTTTGAGCTCATCCCATCCATCTTGAGAAAACTCTAGTTTGAGGGCTGATTTTTTGGAGGCTAACGTAATTAAATTAATATCAATAGAGTCAGCGCTTCTTTCTAGATCGCTTAGAAACATAATCATATCCATGATTCTTTGGCTGACTTCTGTTGAACTATTGTTGGCGTGCTCTAGAAGAAACATTTTAATTTCTCGGTAGAGAAAGTCTACTTTATTATCACGGTCGCGGATGCTATCTACGAGAGTGATATTATAATTGCTAAAGAGTTTGATAGAGTCTTTAATCATACTCAATACAATGTCGGCGGCTCGCATGATTTCTCTTTCGCCGTAAGAAATGGCTAGCGAGGATGATTTATAATTGTTTAATTTCAAGTATTCTGTTCCAAATTCATCTTCTATGTTTTTGGGAAAGAGTTTTTCCATTAGAAGAGCTCCCCATTTAATAAAAGGATAAAATACTCCTGCAGAGATGAGATTAAAGAAAAAATGGCTATTGGCAATGGTGCGTGAGGGGCTGGTTTGAAAGCGCTCCAGTTGTGTAATAAAGATTTCTGAAAATGGGAGAAAAATGAGGACACTGACCCCCTTGTAAAAAAAATGGGCCCACGCAACTTGTTTACCGATATGGTTGCTGTTTGCTGCGGCCATGATAGCCGTGGAAGTCGTTCCAATATTAGCACCATAAACCCAAAAGAGAGCATCCTCAGTACTGATAACTCCTGCCATCGCCAAACTCATCGCTAGGCCAATAACAACTGCGCTGGAATGGATAAGGCCGCAAAAAACCATAGAGAGAGTAAGAGAAATCATAGGGTGGCTTCGCAGTTGCTGGAACATCGATGCTAATTCAGGCAGGGAGGCAAAATAATTGGCCGCAATGCTCATCATGGAAAGGCCAAAAAAAATTAATCCAAATCCCATGAGAATTTGTGAGATATTTTTGAGGGTATTTTGTTTTGTTAAAAAGTAGATTAGAAATGCAATACTGAAAACAGGTAGACCCAGTTGATTTAAATCAAAACTAATAAGCTGGACTGTCAAAGTGGAGCCAATGGCGGTGCCAATAATAACCCCCATGACTTGTTGTAGAGTAATCACGCGAGCAGAGCCTAGGCCTACAAGCATACTAGTAACCGCGCCAGAGCTTTGTAAAAGAGTGGTTAAGAGTACTCCAACGAAAATAGCAATGAGTTGGCTTTGTGAGAGTTTGTGTAAGATCTGGCTGATTTTTTTAGCCATCAATTTCTCAAGAGATTGACTCACCATCGTCATACCCAAAAGGAAGAGCGACATGCCTCCAATGAGTTGAATAAGATGATCTTGAATCGCTTCCCAGCTCATTAAAAGCCCCTTCTATAAGAAATCAAAAGTTACTTACTTATCGGCTGGAGAGATGAATAAATTCAGTACTTTTGAAGAAAAAACAGATATTTAGAAAAAAATGTAGGCGCTGCAATATTCAATTTAAGAAAAATATTATTCATAATTGACATAAGTCTTGAATCTTGAGAGCGTTGGCAAAGAGTTTTATCCCATAAGGGAGAACTTTCAAATTTGGAGGGAAGAGTGGTTGCTTCGTTTGCTAAATTCACCTTGTTTCTGTCAACGTTTGTATTTTGTTCTTCAACTTTTGCTTTTGAAAACCCAATTTGGGGAGCCTCTCAGTTAGATTCTTTTAATAATTCAGATAGTTACTACGGTGATTATCATCGTAATAACCTAGATCGAAATCAAAGAGATATTCTGGATTCTTTTTATGAATATTCATCTCGTGGACACAAGACCTTGGGCTATTTGAGGGCTCGTCAGATTCTTCATGGACAAGTCTACCTAGAGGGAAATAAGAATGGTTATTTTATCCGAGATGTTTATTGTTTAAAAAACTTCACTGATAATGATTTTGGTCGTAATGGTGGATTGGGGCCTGAGCAAATTCCTGATTCCAATATTTTAAATACCGAACACACTTGGCCTCAAAGTCGCTTTGCCAGACATTTTCCAGAAGAAGTACAGAAGTCAGATTTACATCATTTATTCCCTTCAGATTCAGAGATGAATTCCAAGCGCGGTAATTTTAAATTTGCAGAGTTATCAGGAAAAACAATTCCTGTTAAGTGCTCTGCTTCTCGTTTAGCAAAAACGGCTATAGGCTTCCGATTTGAACCACCATTGGAGCATAGAGGTAATGTGGCTAGAGCTCTTTTTTACTTTTCTGTTCGATATAAAATTTCTATTGATAATGATGAAGAGGTTTATCTTAGACAATGGCATCAAGAAGATCCTGTAGATCAAAATGAAAGAAATCACCACGAAATGATTTATCAAGCTCAAGGAAATAGAAACCCTTTTATAGATCAACCTGATGCGATCAATCAAATTGTTGATCTATAGATACCTAAATAACGATCACATTTAAAAAATATCTATGCAATCGATGACCTTTGTTATCCAATTTAGTCATTGAAGAGAGCTTTTTTAGTCAGTTCATCTTGAGTGAATAATGGCTTTCCAGTATCTTCATCAATGGGATTTGAATTGATATAGGGGTCTATTTCTTGGCGTCGGAGACGAGAAGAATCGTTTGAGTTATCGATGAGATTTTTCTTGTAAGCGTCTTTTAGGAGTGGATCTTCATAGAGACTGTCACTACTATCATGATTATTTTGATTTCTTTTTAAAGAACCCATGAGAGGGATTTTGACTCCGAGATACACTACAGTATCGTTGCCTCCGGCATTTCCTAAGGCTCCTGTTCCAAGGCCTAAGTTCCATGACAATGATTGAGAAGGTTGATAGCGACCGCCAACCGTGAATAACCCTGGAGGCGTAAAGTGATTATCTCCAGGGGTTAATTGAGATGAAAACTCTGAATCAAGAGCCCATTTTTGGGATAATTTTATAAGCCATCCAGCGCCTAAAAACACTCGCGATCTTCCATCAATGCGAGGATAGTGTTGTTCTGGGAATTTAAACTCAGCTTGATCGTAATATGTATAGCCTAAATTAAAGGTCCATTGATTTTTATTTGTTCTGTATTCGCTGACGAGGCGAGCTCCCGGAGCAAAGCTGGAGTTAGAAATACTAGCGCCATATCGATGGCCTGTATATCCAACACCTGTTGGTAGTGTGATTTCTGGTATGACGGCCATGTTCCAGTAGGTGTCTGTGAGAAAGCGATATTTGAATTGAATTCTTGAATCTCCGATATGCGAAGTGCTGTGAGCTCCATATTGGGGGGCGACGTTCACTAAAGCTCCAAAGGTTTGAAATCCTAATTGCATGTTGTCACTAAGAAGCCAACTAAGCCCTAGATCAAGTGTTTGCATGGATGACACTACATTCTCTGCTTTCTTTTTTTTATCTTCGGTGAGACGAACCCAGGGAGAGTTATCCCAATGGTAATTAGTGTAAAAGAATATGCGTCCCGGTGTGCGTTTATTTGAAAATGGTTGATCACTAAGGGAGGCATCCTCTAAGCCTAAATAAGAAGAGTTTAATCCCGTGAGAAGAGGATTGATATTAATGGATTTAGCATGAGCTAAATGACCTAATAAAAAAAAGAGAAGATACTTTTTCATCTTTGCCTCCTAAATAACCTTTACTGCAGGAACAGTGCCATATTTCTTTGGATTCAAACTTTTTGATTGAATCAGAATGAGACGGAGACCTTAAATTGTTAAACAGGTGTCATTTGAAAATATAATTTTTGACGGATAATACGGAAATTATTTCCACCTATTATAAATAAATATAATTTATATATTTATAATGTATCGTTTTGAGGCGTAAATTGAAAGAAAACACTGTTTTTTCTAAAAGTCAAATGTAGGTCTGAATTTTGCTTTTACTTAAAAGCAATGAATAAAGTTATATTTGCTATTTTCTTTTCATTCCTTCCTTGGGTTTTAGGATTACCGGCAACGGCTAAAGCTCAATCCGGTTCTTTACGGAAGACAAGCCTTTGTCCAAAAGGACCTGTGGTGATAGACATCAACACTCAAAAAGAGTTAAGGATCCAAAAAAATCAGGAAATAAACGATTACGAAGATTTTGAGAAAGAGGCCAAGAATCTTTTGCGTTATTCTTTTCAAAATTGCATTTTAGAGCCAAATCAAATTCAAATTCGTTTGAAAACGAATAAACGACTTGGTGAATGCTCTCAAGAGGTGCATGGCCCAGAAGGATTACCAATCAGCGTAACGGGCTTTCCTAAGTTTGAGCAATTCCTTTCAAAATATGCCAATCCTGTTCTTGAGCGAGGGGAGTCGTGTTTGAAGCCATGGTTTAATTATCAGCCCGTTAAAAAAATAAATAAGCCATACAATTTAGATAAAAATTATAATTCAGTCGAAGACTTCATACATTCAGCTGAGCGACCATCGAAACCCTCACCGATTCCTTTCAGAAAGCCAGAAGCAAAATCACAATCACAATCACAAGATGTTAGATTAGGAACAATAAAGACTTCCAATCAATCACTAACAGAGGGAAGCTCTTGTAACGATTGTAATGATGAGGTGGCTGGATCTTCCGATGTCATTCAGAATTTGATTCGTCAGGTGAAAGAGATAGATAAGAATATTCAAGCTCCTGTAAGGTGTGAACCGCAAGGGTATAAACAAGGAATGTCCGAAGAGAGAGTCGATGAGTTTGTTCGACAAGGACGAATGGATGAATTAATTCAAAGATATTCCGAACATTCTCAAGGAGCCATGGCCAGAGCTTTTCTAGCTGTTGTTAAGCCAGGAAAAGAGGCTAAGGCAACAAACCTTTTAGCTAAATATAAAAACTTTCAACATATCCCATCTCAGGAATTAAAGGGGTTGTTTCATACAGGATCGCTGGGCAAATGTTATTCTTTCATCAAGGCTGCTTTAAGCGGAGATTATTCAATTATAGGAAAAAGAGGTTTAAGGTTTAATGGTAGTTTACTTAAAAATCAGTGCAGCATTAGCAATCATACTAAAGGAGATTTAGCTCAAAATCATGGGGGATGGCTTCATGACTACAAAGATATAAGCTACAGTTCTCTTGCTGCTGGAAATGCTGGCTCTGAGTTAGAAAAAAGAGGATTTATCAATATTTTGGATGAAAAATATGGTGTAGCAAAAAGGTATTTGAGAAAAGACAAAACGGGGCGCATCGATGAAAAATCTTTACCTGAAGGGGCAGTCATTATTTATCATTGCAATGATCGAACTAAAGATATCAAGCATAATTATAATAATTTTACGAATTTTTATAAAGGTGGTTCAGCGGCAGGTATTGGTGGTAAGAATTGTGGATATGGCGATATCGCCTTTAAGGCTGGGAATGGATTTTTAAGAGATTTTTATAGTGAAACTGCGGTTTCTGATTCTGGTAGGCGAGTTGTTATTGGCGCTTACATTAAACCAACAGAGGAGTAATATATGAAGTTGAGAAATAAAATTATTATTTTAGTTAATGGACTGTTACTGATTATTTGCAGCGTTGGTTATTCAAGAATAAATGATAAAAATCATAATTTTGTTTGCATAAAAAGTGCTGCAATCCAAGATAATAAAAATAGAAGTGAGTACTATAAAAAACTAGATGATGAATTGGATAGGGATAAAAATGCCATCATTGAGCAGTTACAGAAAAAAAATAATATTACTCAGATCGATTTTTTTAATTACATGAAAAAAATCGTTTGTATCTTTGATCATGATGGCATGCTTGACCATGCTGAGAATCTTTACGATATAAGAAACCAAATGCTTATTCAAGCTTCGGCCTTTAAATCAAGAAAAAGCTATGAACTTGCTTTTGGCCAACTCGATACGGAGAGTAAAGTTCTTCTCGGAGAGTGCTTTGAAGCAATCAAAGAGATGAAAGAGGATCCAAGCTTTACAAATTAATAATATTTAATTCTTTATTAGTTACTATAATTAATATAAGGACAAAAGAAGCGCTAGGTATAGAAATTAGAAATACAAAAAGAAACAGCATCTTAGGTCTTAAAAAGGGTGGCGAAAATCCGTCACCCTTTATTTTAAAAGAATTTTAGGAGAGTTAAATTGCAGTAGTTAGAAATTGAGTTGACAGTTGCTTTCTTGGTGAGCAGCTTTAATATTAATATAAAATAGTTTGTTACCTTTTTTCCTTTTCTTTTTAACTTTTGTAAGTGCCCTTCGTCCTCAAGTTCTTTGGGTGCTTCAAATGAGTTAAAGTGATTCGGACGATCCTCAATAATTGTTTCACAATTATTCGAGGTCTCATTTTTAATTACGTATTTATCATATAACTCGTAACCCTTTAATAGGGTTTCTCTTGGCGTCTTTCCTTTACAGTATTTTCCTTGATTCGTTCGCTCATTATTATAGTAATCCATGTATCGATGTTGCACTCTCTAAATACTGTGATTTAATTCCTATGAATCGTTATGCGGCGATGGCAGGCCGATCTGGCTTAATCGATTTGCCACCCCACAGTCTTATTGATTCGACTCATTATTTTGCAGAATTTGTGATGGGAGTTTATCAAAAAATTAAAGACAAGGTTTTTTCTAGTCGCGTATTACATGCTGATGAAACTCCGCACCGGATGTTGGAGGGAGATGAGAGCAAGACTTGGCAACTGTGGGGATTTTCCACCAGTGATGCCTGTTATTTTGAGTGTCACGATACGAGATCGGGAAATGTGGTCAGCGATGTTTTAATTAATTCTAAATGCGAGATTTTAATTAGTGATGCTTATTCTGGCTACAGTAAAGCTACTCGTGTCTCTAATGAAGTTCGAATGCGAGAGAATAAACCATTAATTAGAAATGGGTACTGCAATGCTCATGCTAGGAGATATTTTTTTAAAGCCAATAAAAAACACACTACCCATGCTTTATTTTACTTATCCAAGTTCCAAAAAATATATCGAATAGAAAAAGAAGCCAAAGGCAAATCCCCTTCTGAAGTTCTTAAATTAAGAGAGCAGATAAAACCTCACTTTGAGGAAATGAAAGTACAAGCTGAGAAAGAAGTAAATCTTTATCCTGAAAAACATCAATTTACTCAAGCGATAAATTATTTTATTAATAACTACGATGGTCTCACTCTTTTTATTGCTGATGCTGAGGTGGCCATCGACAATAATCAACAAGAAAGGCTTCTACGAAGTCACGTTATTGGGAGAAAAACCTGGTATGGCACCCATTCCAAAAAAGGGGCTGAAACTGCAGCTATATTTTTTACGATTGTTGAGTCTTGTAAACTCATCGGTGTTAATCCGAGAAAATATTTTAAAGATCTAGTCCAAGATCTACTCGATGATAAAAATCCGTATACTCCAAATGAATACAAAGGCTTAGTTAAAAGCTGACGGGTTACCACGATGATGTACATTAATTTTAACGGCGAGACCACGCGCGAAGATTTTCTAGAGCATCCTTTTCAGGATAAGTCATATCCTTCCAAGATCGTCCGGTTAATTGTTGATAGGATTCTATTACCGATTCTACCAGACGTTGCTTGAGAAGTGGATCCATCTTCAAAGAGCTCATCAAAGTTTCAAGTTGAGTCAAATTAAGGGCCTCTTCTAGGCCTGGAAGCTTGCTCACGTCGCCTTGGGTTGTTTGTATTTGAGAAAGGGCGCGATCTATTTGGGATGGATCTCCCTTTTGTCTTGGATCCACACTGATATTTTCTAGGAGTCGATTGATTTCAGCAATCATGGTGCCTGAAATTCTTTGCGTGGTAGCAAAAGCTTGAGGATCATATTCCGCAGTCACCTCTCCGACCGCTTTCATCATTTGAGTATCCATTTTTCTAAAGGTGGGTTTACCAGAAGCAAGCTTATCGTTTTGAGCCAGGGTCTTGAGTGTTTCGTTGACTTGATCACCGATATTAACAAAATTCATATTGATCTGAACTGCTTTGGGAATAGATCGTCGTTTCACTTCTAACTGCTCCATGTTGATCATTGAGCCTCCGTCCGTAAAGAGAACCATATTGGCTTTTTGGAAAAGCTTCTCACGACCTTGAGTGGATTTATTTTGATAGCTTGTGCTGATAATATCATAAAAATTTTCCACCGCTTTTTGAATATTAGTGCCACCCGAGATTTCAGTGCGCATACTCATGCGACGTGATAGAAAGTTTTGAGCATCTTCGCGGGAGGCAATATGTACTCCTTGGAGAAGATTATCATTGAATGGGATCAGGTAAATTTCGTGCGTGGGTCTACCGATCGCATCGGTTTCACTCAAAGCCTTATCCACAAAGGCCATAACCAGGGCATCTTGACTCTCGATGGGACGGTTCTTCATTGATCCTGAAATATCGTAATAAATAACCGAAACTTTTCTCTCTAAAGGATTTTTAGGATTGCTCACGCGTCTAGTTTCAAGACTTCCAATAGCGAACTGTCTCCCCTGTAAGGTGGGAGCAAACATGTGCTCCCCCGGACGTAGGGTCCAAAGCATTTTGGCAAAATCAAGCGGGCTTCTAGTGATGATCAAATCTTGGCGAGGTTTCGGCACCAGGCTTCTATTTAGGGTGGGTTCATCCTTCCACTGGGGCTCGGGAGTGGAATTCAAAGTCATATCCACAAAGTCACTTACCGCTCCCATTTGCAAGAGGGGTTTAAGTTTTCCATTTACCATGTCTTGAGCCAGCCTGATGTTCGCATCACTTCCCAGTTGGTCATAATCTTTACCGTACTGCTTCGATAACCAGTTTTTTGAGATATTTCCAGGTAAGCTCTGGAGTAACTCTTGAACGGCATCGTACTCCTTTGAATTCTCGTGTTTGATTTGGTCCAGGTTTCGAATGATTCCTTCTATGGAATGGAGTGCTTCGGTTTCTTTTTTTGTTAAGCTTCGATGTTCACTCAGTGCTAAGAGGAGTCTTTGCACCATCATCAGTTTTTGTTTAGCTTCTCTTAAGTTGTTTTGACTAAATTCAACACGAATATCAGAAAGGAATGTTTGTAATCCACTAAATTTTGCAAATCTTGCGTCATTGATAAGAATGAATATTTTTCCTCTCGATCTTTCAACTGCATTTTCCCAATTGGAATTTTCATTTAATGTCTCTAACACCGAGTTAGATTCGTTTTGAAAGGGAGTTTTGTGACCCTCATGGATCAAATGCTCTAGGAGCATCAGCTCATTGCGCTTCAGGACGCGGTCGATGAGACCCAGGTTTTGCTCACCCTTACGTCTTTGAGTTGATTTAGCATTAATAAGATCATCAATTCTCTTCGACCCGGGTGCCCCTTCACCCTCTTGCTCGCCTTCTTTTTTATTCTTTCCATCATCACTAGCTTTACCTTCGTTCTCTTTGTCTTTTGGGTCTTTGTCCTCTTTTTTGCTGTTGTCCTTTTCACCGTCTTTGACTCCATCTTTATCAGAATCTTTTTTCTCCGCTCCTTTGCCTTCACCTTTTGAGGGCTGAGTTTTATCTTTAGGGGGTTGCTTCTGACCTGACGGAGTCGGTTTAGGCTCTTCACGTTCTACGTCAGTAGGAGAGGACTGACTCTCAGGGGTGTTATTTTTGGGAGTCATATCAAAAGGCACCCACTGCTTTCCCTCAAAGACTTCGATCCAAGCATGAGCAGGATCTGCCGATTTGACGACGTGAAGCTTTTCTTGATTAACCGTTTTGATTCCGGCTGAAGTTCTTCCTCCCGCAATCCTCACTGGTAAATTTAAAACATCTCTTAGTAATAAGCCACCAATCCACGCGGCCCCATCACAGTTGAAAGCTCCGACCTGGGCCATAGCCATGGGCTTTGGCATTGTCGTTAAAAGTTGATTAAACTTTTGATCTATCTTCGTAAGCTCTCCCTCACTGATTTTATCTCCCTTAGAATAATACAAAAACCCACCTTCTTCAGAAAGATACTTCTCTAACCGAGAAGCCGCCTCCATTGGTGGAAGCCCTTTGAGGCTTTGAGTAAAGAGAAGTAAATGCTGGGGCCAGAGGCCGAGCTCTTGAGCGCTTACAGCTCTAGGTGGTACAGGTAGTGCGGATTCACTTTGAATCTTTACCAGTCCCAAGGAGACGGGATTCTTTGAAGAGACTTGAACCTTAAACTCCCCCGGACCTACTTCCACAATGCGGTGATCCGCGTATTTTCCAGGAATAAGGGTGTATCCGTAGGGAACTGGTACATCAACACTGGTTTCACCGAGAGGATTAATGATCAGTTTTTTAGTCACTTGAGTTTCGGCTTGAAGTGACTCTCGCCCTACGGGAGTCGAGGACCAATCCTTCAGATTAAACTGATCGTAAATTTTTTGGCGCAATAGACGCTTAAAGACATTGACGTCAGTGAGAACGAGATCGACGTTTTTTTTCTTACCCTTGCCATCATTAGCCAAGTCTTTATTCTCTGGCTTATATTTATCTTGAGTTTTGTTCCACTCAGGGTCTTCTTCTTTTTCGTCTTGTTCTTGGTCTTTCTTTTTCTCTTTTTCCTTTTCTTCTTCTTTCTTTTTCTGCTCTTCTTTTTGAATATCCTCTTTGGTTTTCGGAAACTCCACTCTGGTTTCTATCGTGGATATCAGACGAAGAGCCTCAAGAGCTGCAAAAACTTGAAGATCGGAGTTCGGTTTTTTACTAATAGTGATCAGTTGATTTACGACGGTTCTCTTGATTCGAATAAATTCAGCATGACTTAAGATGCGTCCTTGATCCATAGATCCAAGTAAATTCATTAGGTCTTTTAATACTGGAAGCTCATAAGACATACGCTTATAAACTTCACCAATACGATCTGGGTTCTGACCTACTGATTCAAGGGGATGCTCTAAATGAGAGACATTTTTTTGCAGCCTCTGTCTAATCTTTAGCCATAATTGTGGACGTGGAGAGAGATCCGATTTTTTATAAAGCTCCCTCCATTGTTCGACAAATGTAGGCTCAGTTTTATACAAACTCGAAAATATTTCCGCGCACTTAGGCGTTGATGCGACGACTTCGATGGAGATCGAACTCATCGCACAGATAAAGAAAAAGAGTGTAATAAAAAAGCGCCATTTCAACATGAGAATAGATTTGAGCAATGTTCATACCATAAAAAATTAGGATCTTGATTTCGCATTAATAAATGGGTCAGCACGTATGGCACGCTTATTGAATATACTACAGATTTACTTTCAAAGGACTATTTATGAAATGCATGCGACCACATATATATAGATTTGGAATTTCAACTTTATTGATCTCATGCTTATTTTCCTTTGATGTCGCATCTGCCGCTCTCAATTGTTCTGAAATTTTCTCTTCCCAATTTAAATCATCACATCCTGCAATCCAAGTCGCTCCTCGCACAACAAATGAGGCCTGGAATGAATCCACTACCGCATTAAAACAGATCAACCAAGCCGTCTACGGTCGCAATCAGGTCATTGAGGCATTAACCACTGCAATTTTAGCGAAAGAATTCGTTTGGATTAATGGTGAACCCGGCGGTGCTAAAACATTTTTATCGCGTCTCATGTTCCAATCCGTGCTGAATTCAATTCCTGAAAAGGACAAAAAGATCTTCGTCCTTCAGTTCCATAAGTTGATCTCGGAAGGAAAGATTTCGGGCTTTCAGAAGTTCTCTTCTATGATGAAGGACGGGAAATACGAAATTGAAACCGAGTCCTCGCTTGTGGGCGATAAATTCCTCTTCCTGATTGCGGACGAAGCGGAGAAATCAAATCCCGCTGTTCTTAATGCGCTTCTTTCTGTGTTGAACGAACGAAAAGCCTTTTTAGGCGCGAGAGTCGTGGACAGCATCTTATCCAGTGGTGTTTTCACTTCCAATAAAGCGACGGGTGAATTCATCCAGGGTTCCCTCAACGACCGCTCATCGAGTGAGGCTTTACTTGATCGAATGGCAATCAAGATTCACATGCTGAATCAACAGTTGAGCCCAAAAGAATCGGTCGCGATGTACGACTTGGTGAAAAATCCGGGTAAGTTAAAGATCACGCTTCCCTTAAGAGAACTTGAATCTCTCGTGACGAAGGTGAAAATCCCTGACGAGATGATGGCGGAAATCGTCTCGATTGTGCGTGAATTTGATCGTTCCGTCACTAAAAAATCAGATCAATCAAGAGCCGCCGTGAGATATGGCGAAGCTGAAACCGAATACTTCCCAGCCAATCAATTCTCAAACCGTTCGGTGCGCAGACTTGTCCAAATTTTTAAGGTGGCCTTTATTGCTAAGCAATTAGCCGATGGCATTCCGTTTGATCAAATGCGACTTCAGCCAGGGCGAAAAGACTTAAGTCTTCTTTCGCGCAGCGCTCTTTATACGGGTCCGGCAGGACTTAAAATGAAGACCTATGCGGTGACCGAAGTTGATAACGGTATTAAAGTGACCTCGCCCTTTGGGTCTGAATCCAAAATGGCCGTTCAATATAGCCCGTACACCGGAGAACTTTTCTTATCTGACGGAGCTGGGCGGACTCAATTCACGTTTGCCCAGAGCCAAGAAGGTGGATGGGCCTTAAAATCAAAGTCCGTCGATTTCTCTGATTGGTCCGCGGATAAAGGAGCCATCAATGGTCTTGCTCCCAAAATCAAAACTGTGGTCGATGCGAACAAAATTGATCTCGCAAAACCTAAGTTTGACGTCGATCAGGGAGTTGATCAGCTTCTCGCGAAGGGCACCGTCAAGGAGCGCACGCGTTTAGAACTTGAAAGTATCAAGAAAGACTTAGAACAGTTCGCTAATGTTCTGAACCAGCATTTCGATCGAGATCAAAAGCCGCAAGTACCTGCTGCCACAAAGTTACTCCCAGCTCGCAGTGAAAAAGAAAAGCGGCAATTTCGTCGCGAACTGTTGACGGCATCTCTTGAGCAACGTGTCTCTCGCTATTATGAATGGATGGGCTATGAAGTCCGTGCCTTAAAGCAAAGATTCGTCGAGCTTGAACACTCCATTGAAGCTCACTTGACCGGCATTTTATCTGACAATCATCTGTATGTGTTCGGGCCTCCCGGTGGTGCGAAAACCGCCCTCGCTGAGGTCATCTTGAAGGCGGAGCTTCGCAAACTGAACGCCGATCAAGTGGATCAATTTGTTCAAACAACGCTCTCGCAAATAGGACAAGACCAAAAATTTTTGACAGCGATCTTAAAACGCATTCGCAAGGAAAAGCCTAAAGAGTTTGATCGCTTCCTTCTGCAGTTCCATAAGCTTTTGCCGGAAGGTGTGTTGATTGGTTTTCCGAAGGTCGAAAAACAACTCAACGAAGGGAAAGAAGAAATCGAAGTCTCTTCATCCTTGGCGAATCAAAAATTCGTCTTCGCTATTCTCGATGAAGTGGATAAGGCTAACCCGCAAACCATCACGGCCCTTCTTTCGATTTTGAACGAACGAGAAGTCTTCGCCGGAAACCAGGTGATCAAAACGGCTCTCAGATCCGCGATTCTTACGTCGAACAAAATGCCGAGCGAATTCTTGGACTCTTATCACGAAGACAGATCTACCGGCGAAGCGGTCATGGACCGCCCGGTGAATAAGGTTTACGTCTCGAATAAAATCTCTTCGGAAGAAGCGCTCACGCAATTTCTGATCAATCTTGAAAAAGGGATCAGCCCCAACTGGAAAGGTTTGCTTGCCATTGGGGAACTTCGACCTCTTGTGAACCAAGTGGAGTTTGAAACTCCGGCGCTGAAAGAAATGCTCGCAAAAATCCATGAGAAATTTTTAGGCCTTCGTATCAAGAAAGAGGAAGAAACCAGAAAAGCACACCGCATGGATCCGCGCGAGTTCCCAGATTATTATGTTTCCGCGGCAGGTTCAGCTTCAGACCGAACCATGATTAAACTTTTTGATCAATTCAAGTCTAGATTTATTGTCCATCAATTGATGAGTGGTGTGGCTTTTAAAGATCTCCGCACCACCATTGAAATGAGAGATCTGGGACTTTTCTTTGAAGGGCTTGGTTATTGGGCACCACAAAAGATTGAAGCCTCTTACAATCAAGATGGTCTTCTTACATTCAAAAGCGACTCACAAGTAATCGAACAACTCATTGGTTCTGGAGTTGTAGACTCTAGGGTGAAATTCCATCTGGAAATGATGATGGAAGAAGCTAAGGACTATGTACAAGTTTTGAATTCAACGGTGGGAGAATTCATGCAGGAGTACAAAAAAGAAATTACGAAGTACCCGGATCTTTTCCCAAGTTTATTCGTTCATGAACGAACTGGCGGACAGACTTTGGCGGCGCCACAAAAAGGCATCACACCAGAGATTCAAATCCAGATCAATAAGGCGGTCCGTGATCTTTCAGGATTGAGATTAAGTCTTGATATCGCAAAGTCAAAAGGCACAAGCTCCATTGAGCTTACGGCCTTGGCTACGGATTATAAAAAGAAAGAACAAGCTCTCGTCGATTATCTTGAAAAACATAAAATTATGACTCGGCTCGAGCTTGTTGAAAAAATGAAGCAAGAAATTTTAATCCTTCAAAGTCAGAAGCAGTCGGAAAAAAAGCAAGATGATCGACTCAAAGAAGAAGAGGCTCGCAAACGACGCGAACAAGAAAGACAAATAAAAGAATTAGTGATTGATGGTCATCGAGCCATCTTTCATCGAATAGAGCCAGGTTCATTTAAAATGGGTGAAGTGGGAAGTCAGATTGATGTTACTATCAAAAAACCCGTTGACATGATGGCAACTCCGACGACTCAAGTGATATGGAAAAAAATTGCAGAGCTTATCAACAGTAAACTAGGTGGTAAGTATAAAATCGATGCTGATCCATCCTATTTTAAAGGTGATACGAGGCCCGTAGAGCAAGTTTCTTTCGATGATATTCAAAATTATTGGATCAAGGGACTTAACGAGCTTTCCCAAGTTGGCGAGCCCGTACTGATGGAGCTGATCTCTGGCCATAAGAAAGGTGATGTCTATCGCCTACCGACAGAGGCTGAATGGGAATTCATAGTTCGTGGGCGTGGCCAGTATAACGACACCTATCACTTCGGAAGCCAGAAATCTCAGCTGAGAGCTTATGCCTGGTTCAGCAGAAATGCTGGAAGTCAGACTCATCCTGTCGGAAAAAAGAAGCCTCTCATGATTGGTGGTAAGAAATTCTACGATATGCATGGAAATGTCTGGGAATGGGTTCAGGACTGGTATCAAAGCTCACTCCCTGGTGGAACGGATCCTCAAGGCCCGGCACAAGGCTCCGACCGCGTTGTGCGTGGCGGCGGTTGGAACGACGATGCGTTCAACCTGAGCTCTGGTAACCGTGGCTACTGGAGGCCCGGCGGTCGCAACCTCTATGTGGGTTTCCGCCTTGTGAGGACAGCCCCGTAGCTCTTATCCTTCTAGCCCCTGATATAGGTTGGACAATATTTACGCGTCGACTTGATGTGTAAAGTAATCTCTATAGGGGTTATGAAAATGCATTCTGCAGAACTAAAAGAGCAAGTGGTTAAAGAGATCGAAGAAGTTGGCAATATCAGTCTTGTCTGCAAAAGACATGGGTTAAAAAGCAGTACTGTCCACGGTTGGCTTCATAAGGTTAAGAACAAAGACAAAATCGCTCAGTCTAAATCTAATCGTGAAGCTCAAAAGAAGATCAAAGATCTTGAGCTTCAGGTGGCAGTGTTGACCTCATTGTTAAAAAAAACATACCCACTCTGGAACAACGACGAACCACTGTCTTAGAGTTTAAAGATAAAGCTAACTTTTCTAAAGTTTGCCTGTATGCAAGTCTCTCAAGGTCTTGTGCCTACTTTAATAGGAAAATACAGGTTGTTAAGCGCCCTGGACGTCCCCCACCAGGGTTTACTGTAAACAGAGATGGCAGAGTCATTAAAGATGAGACCCTTGTTACTATTTTAAAAGAGTACCGATCACAGATAGAGTTCGCTAATGGCGGTGGTGCCAGGATGCTAAGCCACTACTTGGCGGTTGAGCAGAGTGTTTATATTAATCACAAAAAGATCTACCGACTATGTGATGAGTCTAATTTACTGTTATTTAAGAGAGCTGATAAGAAATCCAGAAAATTTAAAAAAGTAAGATGCAATTACTCTGAAGTCTCAGGACCCAATGAGTTATGGCAATTTGATTTAAAATATATTTGGATCCATGGAGAGAATCGTTGGTGCTTTTTCCTGGGGTTTATAGACGTGGTCTCTAAAAAAATCACTGGTTGGTATGTGGGAAGAACCTGTAAGTCTGGCGACTTGGTGTTTACACTTGATCAAGCCATTAAAAGCGAGAGAATTGCTTCAGATCATCCTCTAACAATTAGGTCAGATAATGGTCCGCAGATGTCGAGTAATAGGTTTTATTTTTATTTAAAAAACTTAGAGAAGAAACTAACTCACGAGTTTATCCCACCAAGGTCTCCGGACAGAAATGCTTACATAGAGGCCTTTAACTCGATATTAGAAAAGGAAGTCTTACAGGTGCAGTATTTTAGAAACTTCGAAGAGGTGTATTTATCAATGATCAGGTTCATAGAGTTCTATAACAACAGAAGGTTACATGGTTCTTTAGGTAATCGTAGTCCAAAGATGTTCATCGATGGCATAAATAATGGAGATATTACACCCAGAGTCGTCGCCGTCTAGTTGTCTTTAATTAAGGGGTTGACGGGCTTCCATGGATCGTTTGTTAATTCCATAGTCAGAAATAAAATAAATACTATTTATAATAATTCAAGCAGGTATATTGTGCGTTTTTGAAACAGTTAATAACTTATTTTAATTTTCTCAAGGAGAGTTTCAAGTTTTTGTATTTTCCTTTGTCGAATGCGCTCTGGGCGTGGAGGAAGCGGCTGGATGATCTCTGGACTTTGATCTTCAAAAGATTTTTCTTGTTGCTGTTCAATAATTCCTAGGAGCGATTCAAGTTCTTCTGTTGATCCCCATTTTCTAATGGCTTTTAATACAAAAGACTTTGCTTTTAAAAATTCATTTCTAACCAAAAGAGCATCAATCAGAGTCAGAGTTTGGGTGAGCGCTCTGGCCTTTTCTTTATCCATTTTATTGGGAACTCTTTTTGAAGATAGATCATTTTCATGGTTTGGTGGGAGTTCCTCATCGTCTTCACCGATAATTTCTTCAACATTTTCGCCATCAATGACTTCAAATTTATGGGCAGAATCCACCTGGAATGTTTCAGTGCTATATTCGTCTGCGGTTAGGCTTTCTAGGCGCTCAATGATCTTACGCACTTTGGAGTCATTTGGGTTGAGTAATAATACCATTTTAAAAGCTTTGAGTGCTTCTTTAGGCTGCTTTTGGTTTAGACATAAATCAGCAAGAAGCGTATGGGCTTGGATATTTTCGGGTGCTAATGTTACAGCCTTGGTTAAGGCATTGATAGCTTTTTGAATTTCTTCGCGATCAACATAAATTTTTGCTAACTGCAGCCACCCCCCTGCAAAGTGAGGATGAAGATTAAGACCTTGTCGGCATATTTGAAGGGCTTGGTGTAAGTTTCCGCTCTTTCTGTAAGCTTCGGCCAGAGGAGCAAAAACCTTTGATGTTTGATCAGAGTCCCATAACTTTTGATATCGGTCTAAAAATTCACTGTTGATTTGGCTCATATTATAAAGGATTTCATAGGTGGGTTTATTCATCAATAGGTTTCATGGAAAAGATAAGGAAATGCTATTTTTGATGATCGAGAAATGGCTATTATTTAATATTAGAGCTGGAGTGATCTGCTTGATACTGGGAAAAAGGTATCATTAGGGGTCAAAAAGATCCATTTTAGCAATTGGTCTGTTACTTTATTCAAAATTATGTTTTAAAGGGGGATGGTTCAGTCGTTGATCCATGGTCATTTAAATTCATTTTAATAAATATTTTGCAATTCATTCGATTGTTTTTACCAGGCTAAGGGTGATCTCTTCAAGAGGAGAAGGGCGAAGAATGAGTAGGGGCAATCGTATTTATCTTTAGGACAGAGAGAGGTGTTTTTTGGAGTTAAAGCAGGGCCCACAAACAACAGATGAAATTATAGTCAATGGTGTTAGTTTCACTCATGGGGACATCTATAATGTTGTGGATGATTTTTATACGAGGATTCAAGGAGACGTAATGTTGAAGGTTCCCTTTCAATCAGTCCATGATTGGCCGGAACACATCCAGCGTTTGACCCACTTTTGGTGGATTCGTTTTGGAGGTAAACCCTACATGTTTGCTGAATACAATCCCGTTTTAAAACACTTCTTTGCGGGTTTTGATGGCCTCTTTTTATCTCGATGGCTTCAATTATTTTATGAGACTCTTTGCTCTCATTTAAACCCGGATCAAATTCAACTATGGAAAATGGTCACGGAGAGAATGGGGCAGAGCCTGTCTATTCGAAATGAACATTTTAAAGAGTATTATGAACAAAATAAAAATCAGCAGGATTGATGTTGTTTGTTAAGTGTGATTGCCATTTTTAATAGGATTAAAATGAATTGTCACATGGCCTTTGATGATCGTCATGGAGAGAGATTTCCAGATGAAGGGTTTTCTGGCCATGCGTGCTTGGGATACCGTGCCTTAAGCGTTGGGCGCATTTCTAAATAAGCTCCTTTCCAGAACGACTCTAAATCATCCGTGGTTTGGAGTGGGCGTCCATGAGGACCCAATAAAATTAATCGCAACTTGATTCGTCCTTGTGCGATTCTAGGAGTTTCTGTCCAGCCAAAAGCATCTTGTATCTTGAGTTCTAGATTGACTAATCCAGAAGGGTCATAATGAAGTGGCAGTTTTTTTCCTTTAGAAGTGATTAAATCTTCCGGCAGTTCTTGTGTGAAAAGAAGTTTTTGTTCATGAGATAGGGCATAGTAAAATAGTTCTGGCCAATTCTTTTCTCTAATATTCTGTAAGCTTTCTTCGCCGAGGCAGGCCATTTCAAGGGTGTCTTTTTCCCATTGTGATAAGTCTGGCCAGGACCAATGGGGCCATAGTTTCTGGGCGAGATTTAGGCGTAAAGACCATTGAATTAAAGAAGGGATTGTTTGTTTCCAAGATTCAAAAGATTGTCGCGCGATTTTAAGAAGAGTGTCTTGATTCATTTTTAAGGGTTTTAGACTCGGCTCTTCGAGTGGAAGATCCCGAAAATATTTTTGTTCTGAACTCATCCAGGATTCTTTTTCTGGAAAAAAAAGCTCTTCTTGTCGTGTTTCAATCTCACTTTCATAGAAATTCAAAATGGTATTTTTGGATAGAGGGTGCGCCAGATCCACAATTGCATTTCCATTTGCTTCATGAGCGTGTCCCTGCAAGCAGAAGAAAAATTCTGTTTGACGAACTAAACTCAAATTTGAAAGTTCAACGCCTTTTTGTCCAACAACGCGGGCTTTACTTTCTCCTGTTTGACGGCGTCTGGCAATGCGGTCTGAGAAACATGAGAGCAGTAAAGGAGTGATATTTTTCGCCAACTCATCATGTTCAATTCTAGGTTTAAACATGGACTTTGAGCTTTTTATAGGTTCAGAAGCAAGAAGAGAAGACGAAGTTTCTTCTTTCTTATTTAAATTAATTTTATTTTCTTTTGCGTGGTTAAATAAAATTTTTGAAAGTTGTTTTAAAGATTGTTCATGAACTTTAAATTCAGAAGGGACTGATGTTTGGTTGAGAGCTTGGAGCCTCGGAATAAGATCAGAATCCTGAGCTTCAGTGAGGTGGCTTTCTAAATTTTCTTTTGACCATGGATCTCGTTCGTTGAGCAGAACGGCGATTTGGAGAGCTAAAGTTATTTGTTGTGATTGCATTCCTGAATACACCAGAGAAGCTAATCTTGGGTTGAGAGGAACTTTTTGAATCCATTGTCCTTTAGCGGTGAGTCGGTAGGGTGACGTTGGGTTTTCAATTAATCCAAGCTGGAATAACAATTGAATCCCGCGTTCGAGATTGTTTTGGTTTGGTTTTTCAAACCAGCTAAAATTATTGGGATCTGTAATTCCTAAATGAAGCAGTATGAGGGTGATATCCGTTAAGTCTTGATGGCTGATGTCTGAAGGAGCAAACTCAGGCATCGACTGATCGTCGAGTTTTGTCCAGAGGCGAAAGCAGCGACCAGGATACTGTCTCCCAGCACGCCCTTTTCTTTGCTCAGCGGAAGCTTTGCTAATGCGTGAGGTTTTCAGCCATGGAAACAGGCGTCGTTGATCCCATTGCAGTTCTCGGGATAATCCTGAGTCAATAACCGTATTCACTCCATCAATGGTTAAGCTAGTTTCTGCGATGTTGGTGGCTAAAATAATTTTTGGCTTATTATTATTTTGCAGAACAATGTGTTGTTCTTTGAGGGAGAGATGACCATGAAGAGGGCAAATTTTTCGTTGCAACTCTGGCCATCGTGAATGGGATATGAGATTTTTCTGCACCCTTTGAATTTCACTGAAACCAGGTAAAAAAACAAGGGTATGATAGGTATGGTTTGTTTGATGATCCTTTTTATTGTTATCAGGGGTTGTTTCAATAATTTTTGAGACAACCCGATCGATAAAAGCAGAATTGGTATTCAGTTGTTGTGGACGTTGATCATAAAAAATTTCAATGGGATGAGTGCGTCCTGGCACTTGAATTAAATCCGCGGGAGATAAGTAGTTCAAAAGAGGTTTTGGGTCCATTGTTGCGGACATGACTATTATTTTTAAATCAGGACGTTGAAGCTGTTGCAACTCTCTGATCGCAGCAAGTCCAGTGTCGGTGTAAAGGTTTCTTTCATGAAATTCATCTAAAATGATGATCCCATACTCATTAAGATTCGGATTTTGTTGCAATTCTCTGAGGAGTAAAGCCTCTGTGACAACGATTAATCGTGTCTGTTCTGAGGTGCGATCTTCAAATCGGACACGGTAGCCAACGTCATGACCTAATTTCCAACAGTTTTCTTCAGCAATTCTTTCTGCAGAAGCTCGTGCGGCAATCCTTCTTGGTTGTAGCATTAAGATTTTCAGGGGTGTTATGGATAAGAGATGAGGGGCGATGCGCGTGGTTTTACCGGCTCCAGGAGCTGCCATAATAAGTAAGTTTTGTTTTTGAGAGAAGCGTTTTTTAATCTCTTCGATAGCATCATCAACAGGAAGGTGTTGCTTCAAAATTTTCTCCTCTTTTTCATAGGAGTCTTGGAATGAGAGTTTTCTTTTCCAATTTTTTTATAGATCAGGGCGATGAATTCAGCTTTTTCTATACTTTGTCTTTTTAATTCAATGATAATTTCATCAGGAGTCCCTTCAAAGACTCGTTCTTGCTCTTGTGTGAGATTGAGGCCCAGCAACATTGTTCGGCCTGAAAAATGCCGGTTGAGCTCTTCTAAGACTTTCATTAGGCGATAGGGAGTATCCATAAAGACCAAAGGCTCTTGAAGATTTTGAATTTTTTTAAAGGTTTGGAGTCGGAGGGTTGTATCGGCTGGGAGAAATCCTGCAAAATAAAATTGAGTGACCTTTTGAGAAACAAGACTTAATAGCACCATTAGGCTTGAAGCGCCAGGGACCGCAATCATCGAAATTTTTTTGCTGCGGCACTTTTGTACAAGTTGATAGCCAGGATCATAAAAAGACGGTGTTCCACAGTCTGAAATCAGTGCGACCTCTGAGTTTTCACAAAGGCTCGTTAATTCTTTGAGATCTGATTCTTGAGAATGTTCATTAAGGAGAAAAAGAGGCTTATAGGATAAATCCAATTTTTTGAGAAAAGTGGATGCGACTCGCTTCTCTTCTCCAATGATGTAATCTGCTTTTTGCAGCACCTCAAGAGCTCTTAGAGTAATATCTTTAGGATGACCAATGGGAGTTGCGACAATATATAGCATAGCGTTTATCCTACTGTATTTTGTAGAAGTTTCAATGAACTTTCTTTATTGAAAATCGAACTTTTCCGATTTTTTTAAACAGCATTATACGCATAGTTTTTTTAATCAATTGTGAGCATTTGAAAAGAAATGGGTCATTTCTTTTCTGAAAATTTGGCCAGATATGTTTATGCAACTCGAGTGTGAGGGTTTTTTAGATGGATGGGATTAAGAACGCAGTTGACGTGGAGAGTAAGGGTAGGCTCTTCACTTTCTTCATTCTGTAATTCGGGCCAAAAGGTATTTTCATACCCTTCTTTAATGCCAATCAGTTCTTCTCTGATGCGATAAAGTAAGCCTGCAGGAGAACCCAGAAGCCAGTCAATTTGAAAGGTGTAAAGACTTTGTTCTAAAAGCTCTGAACTTTGATTGGTAAAAAACTTTTCAGGCAAAGCGTGTACTAAATAGTGGCTGTGGGGTAGGTGATTCCGGAAGGCTTTGGTGAGAGAGTTTTTTAAAGATTCGTCGGATGGTTTTTGTTTGCAAGCTTTTAAAAACTGATAGTAGAGCATCGTTTCATTCGTTAGTAAATCAGGCGCATGAAAGTAATCTTTGACGCTATCGATGTGTAGAGACTCATAAAGAACTTCTTTGCGTTTGGAGTTATAATAAATTGCAGAGATAGCTCTTAAGTTGCAGAGTAGAGAATTCAAAGTGTGGAGTGTGTTGAGACCAACCTCAGATAGATGCAGTTGAGTATCGAAAAGTAAAGGTTGAGATCGTTTTGATTCAAAATAATTGATACTGTCGATAAAGTTTAAAAGTGCATCTAATTGGATGCTTTCAGAAGAGCAAGATTGCTTTAAAATCTCGATGAGGCTTTGCTCGAGAGATTTTTCTAATTCCGTTTGCTGGAAGGACGGTTTGGTGTGTAAGAGCGGGTGAACTCTTTGGTGGGACCGTTGATAGACCTCATACAGAGGTTCAAGTCCTTGCCAAAGCTGAGAAATAAGTTGATTTTCTTTGGTTGAGGGATTGCCTTCTTTAATATTTCTTAAGATTTTGTAGGCGGATAGTCCTAAAAGAGCATCTGTAAAATAAGGGAGTGGAGCGTAAGGGTGGCCTTCTGGTTCTTGAGAGAGATTAATATGGGTGTTTAATTGGAGGGGGCAACCAATGATTTTCGAGTTTTCCGCATATTGAATCTCTAGTCGAATATCAAGTTCGGGTCTCTCATTGCTCTCATGTATGGTAAAACTCATTAGAACTCCCTAACAAATAATAAAATAGAAGGATCTTTTATTATTATCATTTGCTTGGATGAAATTTTTAAAGTCTTGATTGCAATTTCCCGCTGACTGTCGAGTTATCGTCAGAGTAAATGCTTTAAAATCTGCGTCAAAGGCCCAGGGAAGTGCGTATGATCATTTGCTTTGTTGATAAATGACCGCTGAGACTATAGTCTCCATACGAACAAATAAAGAGCTTCTTGCAAAAAACGGAAGCTTTTATTTCGTGGGTGCCGTTAAATTTGGAAAAGGCGAGGCATTCGACGGATTGGCAGGCTTTAGCTGGAGGAGGTAACGTGTCTATTATCATTTTCTTTGGTTTCTCTCTTTTGGTTCTCTTTGTATCAACAGTGTATGTTGTTGTCTCAATTAAGAATCATATTCAACAGTGGAGAGGTCGTATGCAGAGCCGAGCTCTTATCAACTCAGCGAGAGGTTCAGGAGAGCGAGTGTGAATGCATTGAGGACATTCGTTTTTCTTTTTGTCATTTTGAAGTCCTACTTCGTTTTTGCATCTACTTTTTATCAAATTCAAGGTGGTTTCAGAACCACTCCTCAAAGTGCCAGCATAGAAGCCCAATATTTTTATAATGAAAAATTATGGGGAAGTGTGGATGGTGAACCTTTTTGGAAATATGGTTTTTGGAGAGTGGGTGGCTTTGCCGCACTTCATGGTCAAGTCGGAGTGAAGATTGAAGTCTTCCCCATCTCAATTTGGCAGATCCAGATTCAAAGAAGTATGACTTCGCGATTTTATGATACTCAAACTATTGATTGTCAGTTGGTAGAGTGTCGTGGGGTTCTGCAGCGGGGAGGGATTAAAACAAGTCTTGCCTTGGCTTATAGCGATTATTTTCTTGTTCCGAGTTATTCAGTAACTGATTTAACTTTGAATTCCAGCGGTAAAAATTTTAGTAGTGAAGAGGACAATCTTATTGCTGAGGGCCCAGGTGATCAATTAATGATGGTCCAATGGGCGCTTGGATGGAAATGGCGGGAGCAAAAATGGATTTTAGTCAATAAACAATCCAGAATGGTCCGTAGCCGTGACTCCAATACTTCTCAATATCTTATTTGGAGTCAAAAGAGAGGTGATCATTTAAATTATTTTCTAGGGGGTGGAGCCTATCAATCGAATCACTTAAAATCATCATTGTCTGCCGTGATGGGAGTGAATTGGTCTTTAGGGGAAAATTTATCTCTTTTTTAATGAGGTATTGATATGGAAGCATGGGAAACGGTTGAAAAGCAGTTGATGGATGTCAAGAAGCACTCGTGGACTTCTCTTTTGCAACTGTATGGTGTTTTAAGGTCTTGTTTTTATATTACAGAATCTGTTCCTTTTTCGTTAGTTCGAGCTGAGGTTTTAAAAAATTTTAAAACTTTAAGCAAAAATGATTTCCAAAAACTAACTCAGATACTTGAAGAGATTTGGTTGTTGATTCAGCAAGACAGTGAACGGATCGCGGCGAGGCTCTATCCTGTCAGTGTGTTACGTCCTCATTGGTCTACATCTCACTGGTATCATTTATTGCAAATATGGTTTCATGGTTATCAAAAAGGTTTTGTAAAAAAGTCTCGATTTAAAAATAAAGCCTTTGAAGCAACCTCGAGAGAAATATTGAGGGATATTCCAGAGCATTATAAACAACAATATCGATATGCTGGAAATAGTTTTTTAGATCCAGATTCTATTAATATTTATGAGTTGCAGATGGAACTTATTTTTCTTGGCTCTTTTGATCCCATGAGACGATTGATATTAGCTCCCATGAAAAAACACTTTCGATTTTCAGAAGGTGAGGGACTCCGCTTTTTAGAAGTTGGTTGTGGTTCCGGAATGATGACGTCCTTTGTAAAAAAAGCTTTTCCTAAAGCTAAAATTACTCTTTTAGATGCTAGTCCCATTTATTTAAAAGAGGCTCAGAAAAATTTAATGGATTACACTCGTATTGATTTTATGCAGGGAGATGCTTTGGACTTGCCTTTTCGAGACGGCACTTTTGATGCTGTTTATTCTGGTTTTCTCTTTCATGAGATGACTATTGATGTCCGGAAAAAAGTTTTATCAGAGTCTTATCGGGTTTTAAAACAAAAGGGTTGGCTTGGTGTGGTTGATTTTATTCAGCACGACGATTGTCGTGAGTTGAACTGGGTCTTGGAGCAACCATGGTTTTTGAGACAAAGCCCTTATGTTAAAGAATACACTAAAAATAGTTTATCTGGACTGTTGAAATACATTGGTTTTAATCCATTAGGGCTCGAACGGGGCTTTGTTGGAAAGGTTGTTTTTTGTGAACGGGATTAAAGCTCTAACCATTCTTTGGTAATGTTAAAATTAAACAATAACTATTTGCATGTCTTTCAGTATTTGTTTGATCATGAAGGAGCTACAAATTAGCATCATAGAGAGGGCTCGTATTTCCCACTAGTGGGAATCATTTTCTCAGAGGTGCTAATGAGTTTTTTCAAGGATAAAAAAATATTGGTTGTCGATGATGAAGAGGGGATTCGAGATCTTGTCGTGGGTGAGCTCGAATTCAATGGGGCTATTTGCTATCAGGCCGAGAGCGGTCAAGGAGCTGTTGAGGTTTACAAGGCTCAAAAACTAAATGCTGTGATATCAGACATTAGAATGCCAAACGGTGATGGGCTTTATTTTCTTGAGACAATCAGAGATTTGAATTTAGACCCTTGTACAATGATATTTATGACGGGTTTTTCTGATATTCCGTTAGAAGAGTTTTATGATCGTGGGGTTGAGGCTGTCATTGCTAAGCCATTTCGTTTGGAGCAATTGATGGCTACTTTGGAAATGGCTTTAACAGTTCCTCGAATGGCTTGGAGAAGAGCGGCTCGTGTTGTCGCTGTTTTGAATATTGAGTTAGATTGGGCTGGATTGAGTGCCCCTATTTTGACCAAAACATACAATTTTGGTCGTGGTGGGATTTTTGTTCAAACAATGAAAAAAGATATGCCGAAAGTGGGTGCTCGCGCTCGATTTAAGATTTTTTATATTCATGAAGGTAAGGATGAGGTTTTAGCTGGAGAACTCATTGTACGTTGGGTTAGATCGGAGCCAGAATTAGGAATCCCTTCTGGTTTTGGTGCCGAATTTGTAGGAATGTCACAAGAACAAATGGATGAAATCGCTTCTATTACAGGACTTGCCCGTACGCGGGTTTATATCCCTAAGAAATAGGGACCATGAATTAGATTCTGAGTACTCTCTCTTGCATCTCTTTGGCTTGAGTTGTAGCCACTAAATATGTTGCCAAGTATCGATCAAAAATATTAAGTAAGAACCCTTAAAAGAGTCTCTGTCGCGAAATAGATTTTCAGTGTCGCCGACCGATTATATGGACTCTATGACAATAAAGAGGGGTTTCATGATTTCACAATTTATAGATCATCATTTTCGACATTTTAATGCAGCGGCCTTAAGGGATGCATCGATTGGTTATAAAGCTCACTTAGATAAGGGTGGAAAGATGCTTGTCACTCTTGCGGGAGCCATGAGCACGGCAGAATTAGGGATTTCTTTAGCTGAAATGATTCGTCAAGGGAAAGTTCATGCCATTAGTTGCACGGGAGCTAACCTCGAAGAAGATGTTTTTAATTTGGTTGCTCACGATCATTATAAGAGAATACCTCATTATCGAGATTTGACGCCCGAAGAAGAATCCCAGCTTTTAAGTCAGCATTTGAATCGAGTGACAGATACATGCATCCCTGAAGAAGAAGCCATTCGGCGCATTGAAAAAGTGGTGTTGGAAGAATGGCAAAAGGCGGATCGAGAAGGGGTTTCTTACTTTCCTCATGAGTTTATGTATAAAATTTTGCTTTCCGGTCGATTGAAGCCTTTTTATCAAATTGAAGCTAAAGATTCTTGGCTTTTAGCTGCGGCAGAAAAAAATCTACCGATGGTGGTTCCAGGGTGGGAAGATTCTACCTTAGGAAATATTTTTGCGGGGCATTGTATCAAAGGTGATATAAAGAATGTGCATACAGTTAAGAGTGGAATTCAGTACATGATGAGTTTTGCAGAGTGGTACATGACCACTAGTAAAGCAGCTCCCTCTATTGGCTTCTTTCAAATTGGGGGTGGAATAGCGGGTGATTTTCCAATTTGTGTTGTTCCCATGTTAAGCCAGGATTTACTTCATGATGACGTCAAGGTGTGGGATTACTTTTGTCAAATTAGTGATTCTACAACTAGCTATGGTTCCTATTCGGGTGCTGTTCCTAATGAGAAAATTACTTGGGGCAAGCTTTCAGTACAGTCGCCTAAGTTTATTATTGAATCTGATGCTTCTATTGTAGCTCCGTTGATTTTTGCCTATATTTTAGGTTGGTAATAAGTCGTGAGATTGAAGGCTGTCAGAGAAATTCTGCAGCCTGAATTCTTTTGCAAGTGGTTAAAATGTTTCTTAGTTAGCAGATAACGATACCCCGCATTATAAATTAATGAATATCTTTTCGGTTTTAAGTCGATTACTACCTGTAGTGTGTATTTTAGTAGTAAGATCACAAATTCCATTTTGAGTTATCTGGATGATAGAGGTTATGATACTTCTAAGGTTCTGGATTTAATTGATTTTCCTGAGGAGTTTCTTCGAGATCCAGCGTATTGGATCAAGGCAGACCAGATGGAGTCTTGGCTGCATATCTTTATCAACTCTTATAAGCCTTTAGATGGTACTGATTTGCTCCAAGAAGTGGGGAGCCGCATTCATGAGATTAAATCTTGGGGTGTTTTGGATAGTGTTTTAAGAATGATGCCACGACCTCAAGAAATCATGAATCAACCAGAGCGTTTTTTAAGCTATTTTATTTCACCGGCACCACCCATTGCTCACCTTCGTCGAGATATGTATCATGTTGCTTTTGATCTTCCGATTTCTACGGAACAATTTCCTTTAACAACAACTTTTTTAAAGGCTGTATTTTCGGTACTTCCTTGTTATGTCGGACAATCCCCTGCTCGCTGCGAATGGACGGATATCCATTTTCGACTTGAATGGGCTCCGGACTTGGAAGTTCCTTTGCCCGTAGAGGATTCTCAAGGGCATCGTATCAGTCCTGATTTAATGCAGTCGATTATTGAACAGCTTGAACAGAATCAGAGGATTTTAGAAAAACGTAATGAAGAGTTAGTCCTTAAAAATGAAGAATTGGAACGAGCTCACCAAGATCTTCGTACTCACATGAAAGCTCAGGTTTTCACTGAGAAGATGAAAGGCCTATCTGAATTTGCAATCGTAATTGCAAGAGATTTAGGGGCTCCCGCTGATTTGCTTTCGAGCGAACTTCAAAAGGTTCAGGATTATATGGTCCGAGCTCAACAGGTCATTACTCTTATGAGTGGGATTGAGAAAAATTCAAAAATCTTAAATGAAGTTTTGCGGAGAGTGGATTGGGATTTGGTCAAAGATTCATTTCAAGATTCTTTAAAGAGAAGTGAGGGTGCCTTAACTTCTATTCGTAAATTGAGCAATGAGTTGCGACGAGGAAGTCAAGAGACCTTAAAAGCTTTAGCTGAATCGACATTGTCTCGCTCTTCATCAGATCAGAGTGAAACTCAAGTTCAAACTCTACAGGAAAGACCGCCATCGCATTGAATTGGATCAGCAACTAAGGAGAGGGTATTATGTCAAAGATCACTTCCATTCATAGTCGTGAAATTTTGGATAGCCGTGGGAATCCAACCATTGAAGTCGAAGTCTGCTCATCAGCAGGATTTATGGGAAGGGCCGCTGTGCCTTCTGGGGCTTCAACAGGAGCTCATGAAGCCGTTGAGTTGAGAGATGGGGACGCCAAAAGGTATTTAGGTAAAGGTGTTCTTCAAGCGATCCTCAATGTTCAGAAAAAGATAGCCCCTGAATTAATAGGGCAAGAAATCACGTCTCAAGGAACTATTGATAAAATTCTTTTGGATCTTGATGGTACTCCCAATAAAGCCAAGTTAGGAGCGAATGCGATTCTTGGGGTATCCTTGGCAGTGGCCAAAGCAGCAGCGTTGGAGTGTCAGTTGCCTTTATATCGTTATGTGGGTGGAGCTCAAGCCCACAATCTACCTGTGCCCTTGATGAACGTTTTGAACGGAGGGGCTCATGCTAATAATGGTCTTGATGTTCAGGAGTTTATGATTGTTCCACTTGTCGGGGATCGCTTCAGTGAGGCTTTGAGGGCTGGCGCTGAAGTTTTTCATTCCCTAAAAAAAATCTTGAGTCAAAAAGGTCTTTCTACGGCCGTTGGGGATGAGGGGGGCTTTGCTCCTGTGTTGAAATCCAATGAAGAGGCTCTTCAGTTATTGATGGAAGCGATTCAGAAGGCGGGATATCAACCGGGCAAAGACATTGGCCTTGCTCTGGATGTTGCAGCCACAGAGTTATACGAAAAGAACCAATACACTTGGGAAGGTAAAAAAATCTCAATGGAGCAGTTGGTAGGGATTTATTCTCAGTGGTCTACTGAGTATCCATTATGGAGTATTGAAGATGGGTTATCGGAAGATGATTGGACTGGTTGGAAGCATATCACTCAAAAGTTAGGTTCTACGGTTCAGCTCGTGGGTGATGATCTTTTTGTCACCAATCCACAGCGTTTAGAAAAGGGAATTCAAGAGAATGCGGCCAATGCTCTTCTCGTGAAGGTCAACCAAATTGGTTCTCTGAGCGAGACCATGGAAGCCGTGTGTCTTGCTCAACGAAATAAGTATCATACTGTGATGTCCCACCGTAGCGGGGAAACTGAAGATGTGACTATTTCTGATCTTGCTGTGGCTTTAAATTGCCAACAGATTAAAACTGGAAGCCTATGCCGGGGTGAACGTACAGCTAAATACAATCAGCTTTTAAGAATAGAGGAAGAGCTTGGGGTGACCGCTCATTATTGGGGTGCGAAAGCCTTTAGCCAATCAATACTCTCTTAATATAAAATTGATAAAAAAACCAATGAAAGGCGAATCTTTCATTGGCATCAACAGCAAGTCATATTGACCTTAGTCTATATTTTAAAGAGCCATGTGTTCAAATCATAGCTTTGCCCTCAAACTAAGAGGAATGAGAAGCTTTGGTGAAAAAATTACTAACCTGCTTGAAAGCCCTACACGAGTTGGAGTTCTGTGTGTTGTTCTTTTATTTGTGGGAGTGGTGTTTAATAAGTCATTGTGGAGACTTTACCAAATCCATCAAAGTAAACAAGTTTTACTCTCAAAAATAACAGAAGAGAGTGATAAAACAACCAAGTTGAAACAACAATTGGATCAATTGAAGAATCCAGCTTACATCGAGAAGCAAGCTCGGGAGAGATTGGAATTTTTGGAAAAAAATGATCTTCTCTTTGTTTTTTCAGAAGAATAGAGTAAAAGATTATTTCTATGGAAGAAATTCAGTGGACAAAAGATAGAGTGAGAGAGCTGAGGCTAAGAATGGGGTGGAGTCCGTCTGACTTTGCTCGCCATCTCGAGGTGGAAGTAACCACAGTTCAAAGCATTGAAAATGGAACCTTTGCGAATATGGATTCTATATCTCCTCTTTTAACACTGTTTTGGCATCAAGCTGAGCATTTATCGAATGAAGTTATTCTCTCAGCTCTTGCAGAGCAAGAGCTGGAGACCTTAAAAACAAATCAACTTTATCAAAGTGATTTAATGGATAAATATTTTAGTGAATCTTGAAGTCGAGAGAGCGCTTTAAGATTTCGTAGCTGTTTTTAGAAAGTTGTGTACGAGTGACAAGTCTTTCTAATGTATTATGCATCTGTTTTTTGCGAACATCCTCGAGACGGTACCAATTCTCAAAAACTTGACAGAGTCGAGCTGCGGTGGAGGGGTTGAGGGCATCTATTTCGAGCACTTTATCAGCTAAGAAGGCATAGCCAGAACCATCCTTATTATGAAATCCCCGCCAACACACATTGGAAAAGGCTCCATAGAGAGCGCGAACTTTATTGGGGTTTGACGCCTTAAAATAAGAACCGCCACTTAAATCTTTGACCGTGCTGAGAGTTGTTGGATGGTTAAGGCTTGCTTGCCAGGTCAGCCATTTATTCACGACTAGAGAATTATCTTTCCAATATTGAATAAACAGTTCCATAACTTGGTCTCTTTCAAGGCTAGGGGCAGTATTAAGAGCTTCCAATAGCTGTGATTGATCATTCATAGAGCTTTGAGTTGAAAAGAGAGAGGCCAGACGCGGGAGATTTTTGGAATTAAATCCCAATATTTTAAGAACTGTTTGTCTGAGGCGGCGCCGACCCATAGATTTGAAAGAAAAATCCTGAGGTTGATCTGACTTTCTTAAAGTTTCTTCAAGAGACCATAGAGAGTCATGAAGAGTTTGAGAGAGAGTTTGGTAAAGAGTTTCATAAGCAAGGCTGAGAGATTCAGGGTCAAAAGAATGAATGGATTGAAGGAGAATTTCAAAGCCAGGGAGTTGTAAGAGGCGAGAACAAAGCTCTGGCTTTTCAAGCGAGGCAGACAATGTTTTTTGATAGATTGAAACATAATTTTTGTCTACAGAGATGTGTTGTTTTTGCGTGAAGGACTGGTAAAGACTCAATATTTGTTTTTGCGCTAAACGTTGTGTTGAATCCCATTGGTTAAAGCCATCTGTATCGTGGAGAGAAAGAAAGTGGAGATGGGAGTCGGGTTGATTCCATTCCAGGTTCACTGGGGCGGTCATACCTCTAAATAAGGATGGAATAGGGCGTTCTGGGCAATCATTAAAAGTCCATTCCATTTGAGGTTTTGAGAACTCTAAAAGAATTTCCGTATTTTCGTTTGTTAAAGATAAAGGCTGTTGAGTGGTTGGAGAGAATAAACTGATCTTAATAGGAATGACAAAGGGATTCAGTTCTGTTTGCTGAAATATGAGCTTATAGATTTTTTTTTGTTCATCATAGGAGTCTGATATTTGAACTTTGGGTGTGCCAGCGATGGAGTACCAGCGGCTGAAGTCTTTGAGACTTTTACCAGAAACATGTTCAAAAGCAGCAAGAAAATCCTCGATAGTAATAGCTTGTCCATCATAAGTCTTAAAGTAATAATCAAGTCCCTGTTGAAAAAGAGATTGGCCTAATAATTTTTTTAAAATTCGAATGACTTCAGCCCCTTTTTCGTAAACGGTGACTGTATAGAAGTTGTCAACGGCCAAGCAAGATTCAGGACGCACGGGATGAGCATTGGGTCCCGCATCTTCAGGGTATTGACGATTTCGTAAAAATTCAACTTCATCAATTCTTTTCAAAGATTCGGAGGTCATGTCCGACATATAGTGCTGTTCTCGGAAAACAGTGAGACCTTCTTTCAAGCTGAGTTGAAACCAATCTCGTAAAGTGATTCGGTTTCCTGTCCAATTGTGAAAGTACTCATGGGCGATAACGGACTCAACATGTTCAAAATCGTTATCCGTGGCTGTCGTCGTATCGGCGAAAACAAGTCGGCTATTGAAAATATTAAGCCCTTTATTTTCCATAGCGCCGCCATTAAAATCATCAACAGCAAGAATGAGGTATTGATTGAGGTCGTATTCGCGCCCATAGGCCTCTTCATCCCATTTCATAGAACGTTTCAAGGCGGCCATAGCATGATGACATTGAAATTCATTGCCATGCTCACAGTAAATCTCTAAATCCACGGTTCGACCGCTTTGGGTGATAAATTGATCTTTTAAAATACCGTAATCACCAGCAACGAGGGCGAATAAATAGCTAGGTTTAGGAAAAGGATCTTGCCATACGACTTGATGTCGACCATCAGAAAGTTGATGATGAGAAATGCGATTCCCATTGGAGAGTAGAATGGGAAATTTCTTTTGGTCAGCAATGATCGTTGTCGTGTACTTGGACATAACGTCAGGTCGATCAAGAAAAAAGGTAATATTTCTAAAACCTTCGGGTTCACATTGTGTGCATAAACCTGTTCCGGATTCATAAAGGCCAAGAAGTGTCGTGTTCTCTTTAGGAGTTAATCGTGTTTGAATTTTCATTTCAAATTGATCTGAATCCACATTCAGGGTGAGGTTTTCCTGTTTAAGAGAGTAATCGTTTTCACTCAATTTTTGAAATTCACTCGAGGGATTTAATTTAATAAAAATGGACTTTATTCCGGAGAGTGGTCCTGTAAGGCAGAGAGGACCAGGACTTTTGCGCATCAATTGCATATGGTTTGTGACAATGGTTGAATGTTCAAAAATTTCAAAAATGAGGTCCGTTTGGATAATTTGAAAATGAGGAGGTTGGTAATCTTTCAAATATTGACGTACAGGCGTTTGAAGCATATTTCCTCCTAGGGAGAGATCCTGGTAAAATTGAAGTATAGATAGGTCTTGAAGTGTACAAAATAGGTGTTCGAATATGGTAATACAACAGAATTTTAATAAATTTTATGAGCAAATTTATGGGGAGCGCTGGGATCATTTGAGCATGGCGTTGCTTCAAGAAAGTCGACAAGTTCAAAGACATAATCCCTTTGCTCATGAAGGTTTTCATCGAGACACCCCAGGTGCCAGCACCCTCGATGAAGTCGTGCCTCTTCAAGAAGGCTCTCATGAACTCCAATTACCACCTTTGTGTGAGTGGAGTAGGAATAGAGATGAAATACCTCGCGGTGTTAATCAGCTTTTATCTTATTATGTTTTAGACCCGGCAAGTGTGATCGTTGCTGAAAATCTGGGAGTGAAGCCGGGAGAAAAAGTATTGGATTTGTGTGCGGCTCCGGGTGGGAAAAGTTTAGTGCTCGCTCAAGCGCTTTTTCAAAGAATAGACTCTGATAGTGAACTCATATTAAATGAATTGAGTTTTGACCGCCGAGAGCGATTAAAAAAAGTAGTTCAGCAGTATATTTCGAAAGATTTTCGTTCTCAAGTTTGGGTGAGAGGCAAGGACGGTTCTCGTTTTGGCTTAGATGTGCAGAATTATTTTGATGCCGTTCTTGTGGATGCTCCTTGCTCGGGGGAAAGACATTTAATATTAAATGCAAAGATGATGGAAGCTTGGAGTGAACGACGGTCCAAGCTCTTAGCACAGAAACAGTATTCTTTGCTTTGCTCCGCCTGGTTAGCACTAAAGCAAGGAGGTCGTTTGATGTACTCCACTTGTTCTTTATCACCTTTTGAAAATGATGGAGTCATTGATAAGTTTTTAAGTAAAAAAAAGGATGCGGCTCTTGGGACAATGTCTTATCAACTGAAAAATGCAGAGGTGACTCAGTACGGGCAAATTTATCTCCCAGACCGATGTCATTTTGGACCAATGTACTCGTGCCTTTTAATTAAGTCGCCTTGATTTGGACGGAGGCATATTAATAGTTTGTTTTACTTTATGGATAGGCCCCGCTAGAAGTTTTTGATAAAGCTCTAGCACTTCTTCTTTCAAGTCAATTTCTAAAGGATCATAGAAATGAGCAGGAATGTGACCTTGGTTCATGAGGTAAAACATATAATCAGCCACAACATCGTGAACAAAATCCTCAGATTTGGAAGTAGAGGCATTTATTTTTTTAAGATGCTTATAAAATATTTCTAATAATGGATCTGTAATCATATAATCCCTTATCGGTTACTCCTAAGAGAAAATAACATCGTCAGAAGTCCGATTTTTTCTACAATTATCAAGATCATTGCCATTGAGAAATCCAACTTTTACGGTACTAACGAAATATATGGGGAGGTACGCTCTAAAGTTGAGGGGTTTTGGAATGAGGCGATCGTCATAGTGCTACCAAATCACTTTGATTCCCGCACTTGTTCTATTTTTAGACAAGAAGTTCATTTCGGTTCCCGGCTTTCCAAAGTTAGCTTGAGTGTTCATGAAAAAGGTCACTCGATTTCCAATGGATCCATCCCATTGAAAAGTGGCCAAACTGGACTCGTCTCGATGAGAATATAGACCTCTTAAAGAAAAAGAAGAATCCAACCAAGCATTTAAATTTTTAGATCTCAATGAAAGATAGGTATAGTGCTTGGAGACCAATTCTCTTCCATTGTAAAGAAAAGCATTCATATTTTCTTTTGCTTGTTCGTCACCTGATAAAAAGGAGAGAGAAATTTTATCAAAGTCGCTTTGAGAGAACCCCAGCTCATTGGATATTTCTTCCCATCGGAAATCCAGATAATCTCCTTCTATCCTAAAGCCGATCAAGCTGAGGAGATAGATGGAGTCATGGAAATCGTAGAGATTCATTCTTGGAGCTTGCCCATAGTCAACATGGGGATAATATCTTTTAGAGATTTGAGTTTGTTTGAGGTCAAAGTAAATCGAAAAATCATCTTCCATAGTGAAATTCGCATATTGTCCAATAAAGGGATCATGCATTTGCTCATTCCCTAACGTTAATCCGATATAGTCTGTAGGAGAAGGCAATCTATACTCGGCCTTGACCAAGCCTTTAGGAACGAACTGTGATTTGTAAATAAAACTCTTTTCTTCATTTGGTGCAAATTCGTAGAGAAAAATCAGACTCCAGTTATCATTAGGGGTATAGTTGAGTCGTAAGAGAGAATGGCCAGGCACTTGATAACTTGGGTCTTGAGAGTTGGATGCAAAATGAAAGAGGGGGTTACTGGGGCTGAAGAGTTCAGAAGGGCCCCATTGATAATTTTGCAATCCAATAGCATAGATTAATCGCGAGTTGTATTCACTGGAAAAGTAAAGTTCATTAATTTTTCCTTCTATTTTTTGTTGTGTTTCTTCCATTTCTTCAGGGAAAAGACTGTAGGTTCTTTGGTAAGTCCCAACGGAAGGTCTGAAGACCCACTCCCATCGCCTTTTTTTTGCCGAAAAATTCTCTTGTATTAAAAAACTTCCAATTTGTTTAGGGACAGCAAAGGGAGAGTTATGAGATGCAAGAGGAGTCTCTTGCAGAGAGGAAACCTCTCCTTGGAGCCAAAAGTTTGTTGTGCTTGAAAAGCGCCAGCGTGGGCGTCGTCTTATTGGTTTTGCATCGACGATTTCAAAAAACAAAAAAAATAGAATAAAAAGCCATTTCATCTTCATTGTGATTAAAGCATAACTTTAATATTTTTAAAGTGATAGCGATGACTCAATGCCGTTTGCGAACCCTTTTCTTAATCTTTCATCTGGTTTATCAAGGGATATTCTTAATAGTGGGATTTTAAGGGGTCGTTTGCATAAGAGATCTTTGATCTCAAAATGGGGTTTTATCTTCATAAAAAAACCTCCTAGACAGAGTGCCAGGTTTTGATTTATCGAATGGTATTTCGTTCATGCAAGATTCATCGAATGCTAAAATAAGTGAATGAAATTATCAGCTAAAGAATTTAAGTATCATTCTGTCTATTCTGCTGTTTTGGAAATCTTAAATTCTCGCCGTGGTTTGGCTGGAGTCAATCATTCCGCACTTTCCAGAGGCAGCGGGGTCTCCAGACCTTGGATTTACAAGTATGTTGGTAAAACAAAAGAAGAAGTGATTCAAAGAACGGCAGAGCATTACATTGATGAGCTTTTTTGTCGCCGTAAATTGCCCGTTATTAATGAATTAGGAGAACTAAAAAGATTTATCAGAGAAGATTCTATTTCTTTTCTTAAAGAGGCTCAAAATCACCATCAATTGATTCCGCTTATTTTTATCTATTTTGAATCAGCAGGTCCTGTGGGGGATATTGTTCGCAGTGTATTTAAACAGTACTCGAAACGATTAAGCAAAGATATTCAGCGAGTTCTGGAAATTTCCAGAGATGATGCTGAATTTATGTCGGAACTGATCAGTATCATTAGAATTGGTTTATCTTTCTTTTTAATTCGAGGAGATCGTTCTAAGAGCAAAGGTAGTTTTGATATTCATGATTTAAAACGTATCTATAGCCAATTAAGAAAACTTCTTTAAAATTTTTGAGCTTTGGGTGGAATTTTGTAAGCAAGAAGGGAATTGATTTCACAGAATGACTTCTTTTAAAAAAAAATCTGATCCATTGCCTGAACTCGATTTTATTCATCTTGATTTTTTAACGGATTTTTTCCGTGGATTCGAATCCTCTTTTTCTTTTTCGCTTTTTGATTCAGAAGGGAAGTATGTTTACATTAGTCCTTTATTCGCTCAATTTTTGGGAGAAAAAAGCTCTCATCTATTGGGATTTGAGATAGAGAGATTGGGGACAGAAAAAGAAACTTCTAAATTTTGGGATGAGCTTAAAAAATCTTTAAACTCTGGTACTATTTGGAATGGGGAAGTTTTTAGAAAGCACAAAAATGGCAATCAGTTATGTACGTATACAACTATTGTTCCATTGAATTCTGTTTTAGAGTTTGGAAGACTTTATTTGGAATTGCACCAGGATATTACACAATACGACCATTTGAAATGGCAGATTGAACAACAAAAACAAGTTATTTTGATGAGTGCTCGCTTTAATTTAATTGGGCAAATATTAGGGGGAGTCACTCATGAAATAAATAACACTCTGATAATCATATTGGGAACTGCTAAATATTTTAAATTATCAGCTGAGAAGGGGGAGTTGAATCTCGATTCGATTTCTAAGGGTTCGGATAAAATTATGGGAGCTGCATTAAGGATTGCTAAGACTTTAAAGATAGTTAAAACTTTTATGCGACAAACTGCAGTAGATTCGGAACGGTTTTTTTCAGTTCAAAATTTATTTTCCGACCTCAATTTGTTTATTGGAGCCAGGATCAAAAACCATGGGATCCATTTTGAAATTCAAGAGTTAAAAAATGATTGCCTAGTAGAAGGCCGGGGCGACGAAATTAGCTTTGCTCTTTTGAACCTTATTATGAATAGCGATAGTGCAGTGAATGGAACTCAAGAGCCATGGATAAAGGTAAATTGTAAACAGCATGATGGGTGGATTGTTTTTCAGATCATTGATAGTCGACATGAGATCTCTGAGAATATCAAAAAAAGCATGGTCAATCCTTTAATGAAAACAGAGCCAGATGTTGATTTTAACTTGAAATTGAGCTTCAGCGTGATTCAAGACATTATAAAGCGTCATTGTGGCCAATTTTATGTTGAGTCAGGAACCGTTGGTACAATCTTTTCTTTGCGTATTCCCATAAGAAAGTGAGAAAAATTTTTTAAACAAAATTAATTTAAAAATAAAATTATGGATAGCTTCCATACCCATGCCAAATTCTATAAATTTTTATGTCTCATTATTATCCAATACTTTCATAAGTTTATCTCGTTTTGATCAAATTCTCTCAATTTTGTCTCAATTATTCTAAGAAATAGCCGATAAGAGTATTGTTACATTGATGGTAACGTTATTTGATTAAGCCAGGATGGGATATAAAGGGAGGTTTATCAATGAAGTCTACCATATTTTTTGTGAGTGATGATGCTGAACTAACGTCGAAAATAATAGCTCAATTTAGCTCAGATCCTCAAATAATGGTCAAGGTTTTTGGAAGCGTAGAGTGGGACCGTTTGGTGGAAGATCATGAGGCCAAACAAGTATTGCACACAGGTGTACCTACATTGAGCCCTGGCATGGGACATGAGGGGGCGACAGCAACGGCAAGAGTTCTTCAGTTTGTAAAATCAAGCCATTCTTCTTCAAGTGGTGGTAGCATTGAAACTATGGAGCAACTAGAGGCAAAGGCAATCGAGTCTGCAATTTCTCAATTCAAGGGTAATTTGACCGAGGCTGCCAAGGCTTTAGGAATCGGGCGAGCAACACTTTATCGCAAAGTGAAACATTATTCGATCGATCCCAATGCGGCACGAAGAAAAAAGGTTGCTTAAAAAGCATCGAATACCTTTTAGAAATATGAGAAAAAGTTTAGATACGGTTTTATTTCTAACAACAAAAGCTTTAATTTCTTTTTCAATATTTTAGAGTTATGTTTGATCGCTATAATCTAGATTTATTTTGAATTTCAATCTCAGAGACGCCAATTAAAAGTTATGGCGTCTTTAAGTTATGTGTTATTCAGCTATAAAACAAGGTTATTCCTTATTTTTGTTGAATTAAGATAATAACTACAACCTTTCGAAGGATGCAGGCCTTTTAGTGTTGCTTTCCTTGAGAGGAGTGAGACATGAAAATGAGCCAGGCATAATGGACAAGTAATGGAATGTTGAAAAAGCCTGCTCTTGAGATATGTTTAAGTGTTATTCATTTCATCAAAAGTTGATCAAATACTTTCTGTTCTTAAAAGTTTGTCAAAAAGACAATAAACTTTTATATGAAAAAGATTTTTATTTTAACGCCTGTTTTCAATGATTTTTCCATAGAGGACCAGCCGAGGAGTAAAAATCTTTTCGTTACAAAGAGAATTGATCCTGGCATAAAATTAGCAGATAATACTGAATAGAGGGTAAATTAAGCAAAGATTGAAATTTTGACGAGTGAGGTTGGAATGTCGTCTCAGAATTATGAGGGTCAACAAAAAAAATCAAACTTCGAAAAGTTTTTGGAAGAAAGAATGGAGTCCTCCTATGAAGGGTAAAAAAATTCAATCTATTGGAGGGTTGGGTTCTATCGTTGTGATTTTTTTAGTCGTATTTTTAACAAATCAGGATAGAATATCATCTTTGAAAATAAAAGATACCGAAAGCATTCATGAGTCTGTTCGAGGACTGGCGAGTGCTCAAATCCAAGAAACCAATGATTTTTCCTCTCAATGGAAGAAAAACATAGCTGTGCAAATCGCTGAAACGTCTGAGATTCCCTGGGGAAAAGTAAGTCGTAAACCCAGCCCCTTAGAGCAACTGGTTTTTGGTGACTTAAAAGGATTGTATTTGCTGCAAATGGAAGGTGTGAAAATCAAAGAAATGCGTTTGGATCATCAACGAGAGGTTGATGAGCTCCCTCGTTACTTAGGGGAGGAATACTCTTTTTTGAATTCAAATAAAGCTTTGTGGTGGCTAGATTATAACTCTCTCGTTGTAAAAGAGAGAAAGGATAATGAAAGTATAGTTTCATTGTTAGACGCTTCCAACAGGATCATTGGCGAAGCTCACTTCTCTTGGGATGTTGCCGGTCGTATGGTTTCCCTTAAAATTGAAAAAAAGTAGAAACACTTGCTGATAAGCATTTTGACAAGTTGTGATTAGTTTACTATCCTTACCCTTTACCGTAGTCAAAAAATGAGAAGTGACAGCAATGGTAGGTTATAGGGCGGATGTGGAAGACTCTCAGACGATTATTATCTGAACTTAAGTATTATCGAAAATTAGTCGTAATTATGGCTATTGCTGGCGTCGTTATGAGCTTAGCTCAATGGCAGTTAGCCGTTCATTTAAAAGATTTATTTGATTCTTTGGAAACCAAGAATACGAGTGAAATTTCTAGAGTCCCAAAACTCATTCTTGCCATTTCTCTTTTCATGGTTATTGGCCGCTATATTCATTTAGCGAGCATGAATTATTTAGCAGATGTTATTACCATGAAAATCCGTCACAAACTTCAATGGAAATTTATGACCCTCAGTCAAAGCTTTCATCTGCAATATCAAGGTGGTTCTGGTGGGTTAATCTCCAGAATTTTAAGTGATGTGGTTTCTATTCAACACGGCATGCGTTTAATCGCCGATATTTTTACTCAACCGTTAGCTTTGTTTTTATTATTGGGAACCTTATTTTATCGAGATGCACAATTAACTTTTTTAATTTTAATAGTTCTTCCCCCTCTTTTGTGGTTTTTAAGACAAATTGCTCGATCTTTGAGAAAGTATGGACATGGCAGTCAACAGATTTTGGAAAAAGTGGCTGGAATTGTGAAAGAAAGTTTGGATGGCATGCGTGTCATCCAATCTTTTGGTTTGGAATCAGAAATGAATCGCCGATTTGATGTTGCTGCAAAAGAATATTTGGAAACAAGAAAGAGGATTCATTTAAGAAGTGAACTTACAAGCCCTGTGACGGAATTCATTGCTACAGCTGTGATTATGGTGATTTTTACTTATATCGGAAAAGAAATCTCTCAAGAAAGAGCCACTTTTGGTGATTTTGCAAGTTATTTAGGGGCCTTGATGATGTTGCAATCTCCGATAAAAAAATTTCAAGAGGCTTTTGTGAAAGTTCAAGAAACCGTAGTTTCTCTTGAGAGAGTTTACTCTATTGTTGATGATACCTCTTATGTGGACGAAACTACGAGTGATGAAGCCTTTCCGGAAGAGTGGAATGAAATCACTTATCAACAAGTAGAATTTAGTTATCAAAACCAGCCAGTATTAAAAGATATTAATTTATCAATTCAGCGTGGGGAAATTGTGGCCATTGTCGGAGAGAGTGGCGGCGGTAAATCAACTTTAGTTAATTTACTTCAGAGATTTTTTGATCCCACCTCTGGAGCCATTTTTATCGATAATAAAGATATTCGAAGAATAAACTTGAAGGAGCTACGCCGAAATATTGGGCTTGTTAACCAAGATGTCTTTTTATTTAGTGAATCAGTGTCTCGCAATATTCAGGCTGGAGATTTTTCTAGGAATGAAGGGGATGTCGAAGTTGTGGCAAAAATGGCTAATGCTCATGATTTCATCACTAAGATGCCAGAGGCTTATCAGAGCTCCGTGGGTGATCGTGGAGGATTTTTATCGGGAGGTGAGCGTCAGAGGGTTTCTATAGCTAGAGCGCTTTTTAAAAATGCTCCGATATTAGTTTTAGATGAAGCCACGAGCGCTTTAGACAGCGCCAGTGAAGTTGAAGTGCAGAAGGGTTTAGATTTACTCATGCAAGGAAAGACAACAATTGTGATTGCACATCGATTATCGACAGTCCTTCACGCTCACAAGATTATTGTATTAAAGGAGGGGCGATTGGTTGAGATGGGGACTCATGATGAGTTGATTAAAAAGAATGGTGAATATTCTCGTTTTCTTCATTTACAGACTTTAAAGTGAGAAGACATTGTTTGATGAGTTTTTAAATGCAAACAGATAAAAATAAACCGCAAACATGGCGACCTTTTAAGCCTTCTCTCTGCCGCTCTTGTTATGCGACCTGTTGTACAATGCCTTTAGAAGTGCGTTTAGAAGATCTCGTGACCATGGGGTTAGTTTCTAAGGAAGATCTAGCGGAAGAAACTAATAAGAAAAAAATTCATCGCATTGTGAAACATTTGCAAAAGGAAGGAATTGTGAAAACCTATCGTAGTAGCACAGGTCTTTTCTTGATGAATTCTCAACCCAATGGAGATTGCCAGTTTTTAGATGGGCAAAGGCATTGCCTTATTTATTCAAAAAGACCTCAGGTTTGTCGACAATTTCCAGAATCGATGGGACTCAAGTTGGGTCATTGTCCCTATCAAAGAAAGTAAAACGCTGAAGATCTGAATCGTAGTCTATTCTCAGTACCCAATATGTATGAGCATAAATCGAGTTGTTTGTTCAGTTACTTTGAGACATTAAAAAAAATCACCATAAAAAAATGACATATTGTGACATTAGCTTCTTTTGAGGTATAAGACTTTAAGGCAATTGGGAAAATTGTCAGTAATTTTAGGGGATTTGTCTTAAATCTCTCTAGAAAGAGGAATTTGAGTCAGTTCAAGAAACAAAAGGGAGTACGACGTGAGTATAGGCAATGGCGGCATGAGCGAGAAAATTGAAACAGATCTAGATTTAAATGAGGATTTAGAGGCTGGTGAATTGGATTCTTCTGACGGAAATGAACCCTATGATGGAGAGCCCCATCGACAAAAAACCCTAGAAAAGGATTTTGAGAAAGAATTCAAAGCTCTTAAAAATATTGAAGAAGTTGAAGATACCATTGATTTAGATTTAATTGAAAATATTCTTGATTTAGAAGAAACGGAGTATCCGCGATTTACGCTTGCAAAAAATAAGGCTCGTTTTTTACGAATGGTGAGTTGGTATCGAACCAAAGAAGAGTGGATTGAAGTTGCTCCTTTGAGTGGAGTTACAAAACTTTTTAAACAACAAACCAAAGAGCTGGAAGGCATTCGCTCTAGCAAGTTGGATTATGAAATGGAGTTGGAAACGGGAACCTTAACTCCATCGCAACGGTCATACCGTAAGGATGAATTAAAGATGTGTCGTGTCCAAGAGAAGATGGCAGTTCATTTAATCTCCAAGTTACAAGTTAAGATAAAATCAGGTCGTCGCTAAACTTTTCCAGCTAAACACAATTTTTTAGCTGGAAGTGTTCTTAAAGTTTTGAGTGTTCTTTTTTAGCCCGTTCAAAGTTTTGTTGACTGTTCTATAGTAGATTGAGGCTGCCTTTTTGGAAGCCTCCTCTTATAGAAGTCCGAAAGAGCGGGATAAGGACACGAAGAGCTGCAAAATAAGTGATATAAAGAAGATTTCTGTTTCATTTTACTGATTCTAAGGAATGAGAGCTCGTTGCCAGGGTTGTACTGTTGTTGGAAGAGATGAGTGTGGCGCGCAATTCATTGAGTTGAATAGAGAGATCTGCATTAAGAGATTCAAGAGTATCCTTATCTTTTTTTAATCGTTCGTTTTCATGAACTTTTTCTTTCCACAAATGCCTCATAGATTCCATTTGTTCGTCTAACCGACTTGTGATTTCTTTCGTTCTTGCATATTGGCTTTCCAATTCGCGGTATCTTTGAGAGATTGATTCATTTTCTGCTAATTGACTCTGAGCTTTAGATCTCCATTCATACATTTGGTTTTGAACGATAGTATATTCCTGATTGAACTGATCTCTCAGATCATTATTTTCTCTCTCGGCATAGATAAGTTTATTTTCTAAGAAATCCTGTCTTTCTAGATTTCTTTCAAGAAGACCTGCTTTTTTTCGCAATTCCAGGTTTGAGGTTCTAAGGATATTCATCTCAGTGCTTAAATCTTTATGATTTTGCTCGAATTGGGCAATGAGGGATATCTTTTCTTCCTCTGATTTTTTTAGAGATTCTTTGATTTTTTTTACCTGTTCGATATTTTTATTGATTAACGTCTGGCATTGAATTTCTGTATTCTGTAGCTCTCTTTTATATTGATTTACCCGTGATTCGAGCTCTTTGATTTGAGCCATCATTCCTTTAAAACGAGGTTTGATGAATTGGGTGATTCTAGATTTGAATCGGATCAGGCGTCGGTAAGACTTTTCGATAAATTCATAACGGGATTTAAGGTGTTCTCGCATCTCCCATTCTTGAGAACGTAACTTTGCAAATTCGACTTCCTTTTGTCTAATTTGAGATTGATGGATTTCAAGGACTTGCTCGGCTGTGGTGGTTCTCTCTTTCCAGATGGATTCTTTTTCTTTATAAACAGAAAGCTCATCTGATAAATTGAGATATTGATTTTTTATTTCACGATGTTCTTGTGTTAAGTTAATGTTTTCTTCTTCGATACTCGCCAATCTCTTCAGAAGAACTTTTAAACGAGCATTGAGGTCTTCGTTTTGCGCTAGAAGGCTATCGATGGCTCCAGATTTAGAGAGATTTGGAGGAGGAGTTTCATCCAATTTTGAAATGATTCTATGATCATCTGTAACAGAGAGATGCTGGTATTTTTTTGCAAGCATGAGGCTACGGTCCATTGATTCACTCCTTGAAAAAACGGCAACATTCAAGATTCTTTAGTGGATCAAGTTTGCCAGCCATTGATCATTATTACTAAAGTCATTGGGATGATGACAACTCGTCCTGTATCACAAGATCATTATAGTCTACGACAATAGTTTTGCAAACATTAGGTCTAAGGGTCGAGCTTGGTGTTGCTCCGGAAATCTTAGGAGAGTGGTTGGGTTGTGAGAACGGAATATCTAAAGAGCGCCACGACCTAAGTCGAGACTGTTGCTTCATGCCGATATCTTATGCCGACTGATTTGCTTTTTTTCTTGTACCAACGAGGGATTCTGCAATTTGCTCTAGGGGCAAAGACACATCGATTCCATTATATTCTACAGCAGCGCGTGGCATTCCATAAACGACACAAGTGGCTTCATCTTGAGCTATAGTGAAATAACCTTTTCGTTTCAGCCCCAGAATTCCATAAGCTCCATCGGAACCCATTCCTGTAAGAATAGCAGCATGCAATTGACCTTTGAAATCGATGCGTTCTAAAGAATTAAAGGTATAATCGACAGAGGGTTTGAATCGATTGACGGGAGGATCATCAGTAATAGAAACCTGATATCGCCCATGGGACTCCAAGATAGCCATTTGAAACCCTCCTGGAGCAATGTAGGCTGTTGATGGTTCCAAGAGATCTCCATTTTCAGCTTCTTTGACCTTTATTCGACAAGCTTGATTTAGACTATCTGCGAATGTTTTTGTGAACTTGGCCGGCATATGTTGAATAATAATAATGGGTGGGGTTTTTTCTGGAAAGTCGCCTAAAATTTTTCTAATAGCCTCTGGTCCACCCGTTGATGCTCCAATAGCAATAAGGCGTAAAGACGAATCTGCCTTAATCGTGCTTGGGGGTAAGCTTTTTTTATTATTAGAGATCGTAATCTGTTTTTGTTTTTTTTCTGAATGGAGTTTTTTTATTTTATTTCGCCCATCATAGGCGGCTTTAATAATGTTAATCAATTCAGGAGCAAGAACAGCGAGTTCACTCGCAGCGGGTTTTTGAAAGTAATCAAAAGCGCCGACCTCAAGGGCGCGCATGACGGGCGACGCCTCTTTTAAGCTCAAATCAGAGACCATAACAATAGGCATAGGATCTTTATTGAGGACTTCTTCAAGGTAGGTGACGCCATCTTTTTCTGGCATATGAATATCAAGAGTCATAACATCAGGTTTTAATTTTAAGCGAAGGGTTTCGGCTTCAAAGGCATCCGCAGCTTGTCCCACAATTTGCATTTGAGGTGATGATTCAATAATAGAGGTTAAAAGATTACGAATGGTTTTGGAGTCGTCAACAATTAAGACCCTGATTTTTTCATTGTTATTTTTAGAAGTTGGAGGGGTTGAATCATTTTTTAAATTTAATGGGGGAGTATGAGGGGTTGAAGAAGCTTGAGATTGTGATGCCGAGAGATTACGAGCAGAAGGAGAGTGAGAATGTGTCTTCAATGAACTGGTGGGGTTCTGAGGAATAATTCGATGGTGCGATGATGGCGCTTTCTCTGTGGGCGCAGCTATGGGATTATGAGAAACGATCCCTGTTGTATTTGCCGCAGTATTTTTTTCAGCAGGTGTTTTCGCAAGATTTAAGTGTTTTAAATAAACTCCGCCAGGATTAGAGCTCATCCTTACTTGCATTCCTTTCGGAAGGCCGGTCTTTTTTTGTTTTAATTTTAAACCGAATTTTTCGATCCATCGTTCAGCACAAAAAATATTATCCGTTGCTGTTTTGTTAGAGAGATCCGCGCTGGAAATAGAACTGCTTCCAAGGATTGAAATTTCAAGGTCATTTCGAGCAGAGCCCTTCTTTTTAAATAGTCCTAATAATGTGGGGATAGCAAAATCACCATAGAGAAATGGATTTTCTTGGTCTTCTTTTTGTTTATTTTTGTTATAACTTTCAGAAGGGTAAAGAAAATGGCAAACTCCGGAAATCATGAGCTTGGAGTCATAGATGCACATCAATGTAGAATTATTCAAAATGGTGTGGATTTCTTCTCCTTGTTCAGAAAGATAAACTTGCCCAATTTGAAGATTTGTATGCTTGATCGTCATTTGAGATACACCGAGCTTTCAAGTCTTTTGAGTTTGAATTTTTCCGAATTGGGAATGGATTCCGCCAGCCCCAAGAATAACAACCCTCCTGGCTTTAAATAATTATAGAGTTGTTTTATGATGAAAGAGGTCACTTCTTTATCAAAATAAATGAGAACATTTCTAAGAAAAATAACATCAAAAAATAATTCAGAAGGTAACTTTGATTTTACAAGATTATATTCAATAAAGTTAATTTTTGACGTAAATTCGGGGGTAAACAAGTACAAATCTTTATATTGAGGATCAATATTTTTTAAAAAATAACGTTTGATTTTTTCAATCGGGATTTGTCTTTCTATGACATCTTTTTCATAGATTCCTTGCTTTGCGTGTTCTACGCAATGGGTGCTGATATCCGATCCTAAAATTTTCCAGTTATTTAAATCATCATCCATTTGATTGAATGTCATAGCGAGAGAGTAAACCTCTTCTCCTGTAGAGCACGCTGCTGACCAACAAGAAAAAGGTTGCGATAAGTTTTTTTTGTAAGGTGCATTTAGTTTTTTATTCCGAACATAGTCCGTGAGGATCTGAAAATGAATGGATTCGCGGAACCAATCCGTTTTATGGGTCGTTAGAGCAGAGACGAAATCACTCAGTTCTTCGGAGTTTTTTTGAATTAAGCTGAAATATTCTTTGGGTGTTAATTGCAAGTGAATTAATTTTTTTCGCAAACGAGAATCAACTAAACCTTTTTTATCAATTTTAATGTTAATTCCTGATATTTTTCGAAAAAGCTCTGAAAAGTTTTGGAATTCTTCAAGAGACATCGGTTCAACATTGAAGAGTTTGACGATGGAATCCTTCATATTGCAAGTGCCCGGTTTGGATTATTGCTTTGAATAACTTCTCGAAAGACTCTTAAATCCAAGATGATAGCTGGATTACCATCGCCCAGAATGGTAACGCCACTGGCTCCAGGGCAGGCGGTCATCTCAGGACTGAGGGGCTTTTGTACAATCCTTTGAATCCCTAAAATTTGACTGACCACAAATCCAATTTTCGTTTTCTCGACATTAGATATCAAAACCATATTTTTTTTATAATTGCTATCGTCAATGTTATCACAAGGTTTTGCTAAGTTATCGGAGATATCCATTAATTCAATAACTTCATTTCGTAGTTGGATAACCCGATTTCCTCCCACGATATCAAGTTGTTCCACATCGTTGATTTTAACAATTTCCTGAACTTGAGAGGAAGGGATAATAAACTTCTCGTTCTTTACCATAACTAAGAGGCCATTGAACAGAGAGAGTGAGAGCGGGAGCCTAATTCGAAAAGTCGTCCCTTTTCCTACTTCTGAGGAAATTTCATAAGAACCTTTTAAGCTGAGGATGGTTTCTTTGACTACATTCATTCCAACGCCTCTTCCTGATAACTCAGAAGCAGCGTCTTTTGTTGAAAATCCGTTCTCAAAAATTAACTCCAAAATTTCATTGCGAGTCATTTGTTGGCCTTCTTTGATAAGGCCTTTCTCAATTCCTTTTTGATAAATCCGGTCCGAATCAAGGCCTCCTCCATCATCTGAAACTTCAATAACAAAAGCTCCGCCTTCTCGCTGAGCATTCAATCGAATTGTTCCAATGACGGGTTTTTCTCGCTGAGCCCGGAGTTCGCTTGTTTCAATACCATGATCTACAGAGTTTCGAACCATGTGTATGAGAGGATCAGAAAGCTGATCGACAATGACTTTATCTAATTCATTATCCCCACCAGTGATGATCGTGTTGATTCTTTTGCGGGTCATAAGGGCAGCATCACGAATGGCGCGTTCTAATTTTGAGAACATAGATTTCAGCGTAACCATGCGGAGAGTTAACGTAGACTGTTGTAGGTCAAAGGCGATTCTTTTTAAGTTGAAAACCACGCGAGTAATATCTTCTTTGTGCGCGACGATGTCTTCCTTATAAAAATCGAGAGCTGAGAGAAAAATGACCTGTTCTCCAAAAGTATTCAATAAATCATCAATTTTTTTGAGAGGAATTTTAATAAATTCATCATTTCCTGATTTTTTAGAAGGGTTGTTCTGATTAGCTTTTTCAGTTTTATGATCTTGAGGGACTTCTGCTGAAGATGTTGGGAGTGCGGTGACTTCATGATTCGTCTCTGGACTAGAATATTCTGCAAGTGCCTTATCCAGTTTTTTCTTCAAATCATCATGGTCTAATACCGCTAATTTATCTTGAGTGAGAGTTCGGATATCAGAGCGGAGAACATCATTGCACTCGAGGAGCAAGCCTGTGATTTTTTGATTAAGACCAATACTGCCGCTGCTCAATGCCACTAAAAGATTTTCAAGACTGTGGCAAAAACTAGATAGCTCATCAAAGCCGACGGCTTTCCCTGAGCCTTTGAAGTTATGAGCGATTCTTTTGAGATGATCGAATGTGGCTCTGTGATCAACATCTGTTTTTTCAAGATTAAGAAATAAACCTTCAGCCTGCTCGAGTAAATCGTCGGCCTCCAGTAAAAAACCTTCTTGTATCTCTTTTAAAAAATCGTCACTCATGCTGACTTCTCTCCTAGAAAGGGATGCTAATGGGGTCTATTAGCCAGCTCTATGGCGGATAAGATCGGAGACATCAACGGCATGTTTAAGATCCAGAATAAGAATCATAGAGCGATCTTGAAAGCGAGCAATGCCTTTGATGAAATCACTATCTCCATTGACTTTGACTTCTAAATGGTTATCAATTTGATCTTTTCCAATAGACATCACTTCACTAATGGAATCCACAACGCAACCCAAAGTGATATCCCCAATATCTGTTATTATAACTGCTGGCCTTTTAAGGTTTCTACTTGAACTATCTACACCCATTTTGCTTCTTAAATCGATAGCAGAAATCACTCGGCCTCTTAGATTAATGAGACCAAGAAAATACTCAGGGCTACCGGGAACAAAAGTGCAAGAAGGTAGGCCAATGACTTCTTTTACTTCTGAAAGAGGGACTCCGTATTGATTGTCATTAAGTTTGAAAATTAAATATTTTCGCGTTTGGCTTTTTTGTTCAGATGTTAACTCTGAATTAGCATCAGCATTGACTGTCATCTCATCTACCATAAGCATTTCTCCCTGAACTCATTGAACACCACTTATTTCTCTGATCATTTCTTCGGTATAAAAAATAAAAAGTTTATGAAATGAGTCGTTAAAATGGTCTAGTCGTAGGGACTTATTCAAATTCCTAGACTGTTCGTATTGCATTGATAAAGAGTGCTGTGACAAGGATTAGAAAAAATAAAATTTATTTTTAAATATAGATTCCTTGCAAAATATGCAAAACCAATTGTAGATTAATTCTGCTGCTTTTAATTAGAATTAGTTTTTGATTTAAAAGGCAAAAGATTAGGGACAACTTATTAAGTCGTTCATGATCGATCACCATGGCTTTAGTTGAGTCTGGCTTTTTTTTCAAAAAATGGAATCTATTAAAAAGCATCATAAGGGTATGTTAACCAATCTCAATAGAAAATAAAGGAGTCTAACATGAGATATTTACTTTTAATTCTTGCCGTTTTTTTTATGCGTCTGCCCCTAATGGCAGCAGTTTATGAGCTAGATCTCGCTCATTCCGCGGTTACTTTTAAAATTAAGCATTTAGTTATTAGCACTGTTAGTGGTCGGTTTGATAAGTTTGAAGGAAAAATAGACTTTGATGAAAAAGCAAACAAGCTCAACAAAGTAGACGTTAAAATTGATATTGACTCTATTAATACTAATGATGCAAAGCGAGACGCGCATCTTAAAAATCCTGACTTCTTTGGTATTCGAAATGAAAAAGGTGAGGCTCTTAATGAATCAAAACGTTATATAACATTCACTATGAATGAAGTAAAAATGAAAGGGAAAAAATTCGATAAATTAATCGGTAACCTCACCATGAATGGAATAACAAAGCCTGTGACTCTTAATGTGGACTATAAAGGCACAGCTTCTGATCCTTGGGGCAATGAAAAAATTGCATTTACGGCAACGACTAAAATTATACGCAAAGATTTTGGCATTAACTACAATAAGCCTTTAGAAAACCCCTCTTTAAAAGAAAAAGTTGTGGGCGTTGTTGTGGGTGAAGATGTTGATGTTCTTATTGAGGGGGAAGCTAATAAAGTTAAAACATCAACAGCAGAAGTTGCGCCAATAAAGAAATAATATTTATTGGGACTTTTGTTAAGTCGAGTTTTTCAACAAATAAAAGTCGCGTGAGTTCTTTTTTAAATTAGATCTCAATAAATCTCAAAATGATCCGATAATATTACTGATTCAAATAAGCATTGTTATAAAGCCGGTGTCTGTTCAAAATCGATGCCGGCAGAGTCAGTAAATTGGAGGACCATGAGATATGTCTGAAGGCATCGAATCTTTTGAGAAGCAGACGGGTAAAGTTGTTTACTTTGAAAAAAAGAAGATAGCTTCTGGTCACTCTAAGCCTCTATTTTGGGCTGTCGCCTCTGGTAAAGGAGGTGTAGGACGAAGTTTTTTTACCTCTTCATTAGGTATTACTTTAAGCCGCATGGGCTATAAAGTTTTAATGGTTGATTGTGATTCAAATGGTGGAGCTCTTCATAGTTGGTTAGGTGGGCACCAAAAGAGTAAAAGTTTATTAGATTATTTTAGTGGTATAGATCACTTGAATAGTTACTATACGAGTGTTGGATTCGAGAAGTTGTGTTTGCTTTCAGGAGAGACTTGTAGTTGGGGTTGTGATAGCCGTGGTGTTCGAACTTTCTCGGATCTTTTGGATGATTTAAAGAAAGAACCCTTTGATATCGTTTTGTTTGATTTATCAGCAGGTCATAATGATAGTAATACAGAAATTTTGAAATCGAGTGATATCGATGACGTTTTTCTGATTACCACGCCTGAACCTTCTTCTATAGAAAAAAATTACCGATGGATTGAAAATTATATTTTAAAAATCCTTCTGAAAGAAGAAGATCAAAGAGCCCTTTGCAGTTTTTACCAAAAAAGAAAAGAAGCCGTTATTGAAGATAGATCTCTCTTTGAAGTGAGAAACTTTTTAGAAGATTTACAAAATAAGAATGGATATCAAGGAAAGACAATGGGTCCTCTTAAGTTGATCGTTAATCAGGCGAGAAATTTTGAGGATGAGCGTTTGGGTGATTCAATAAAAAGTATTTGTAATAAGTATTATTATACTGAGCTGCAACCGATTGGAGTTCTTCAATATGATAATGCAGTATGGCAGAGTGGAAGACAGAGGGCTCCTGTCATCACACAACAGCCTTTCAATCCATTAGTTGGACAAATTCAAGGACTTGTGAAGCATTTAGTTGATCTGACCGCACAAAGGGCCGTAATATAAAGTTCATGAATCATCTTTTTCATGGCACTTATTACGATTTATTAGAAATTCGCCCAGGAAGTCCTCAACACGAGGTAACCAGGGCTTATGAACGAGCAAAACAAACTTACTCATCAGACAATCCGGCTTTGTACACTGTTTTTACTGAGATGGAAGCCCGCGAATTACTGAAACTTATCGAAGAAGCTTACCTCGTATTGGGTAATCATATTTTTCGAAGTCGTTATGATGAAATATTAAAGGATCCCGAAACTCAGATTCACGATTTAAAATTTCAGGATATTGTGGGTCCGCTTCTTTCTCCTGGTGTGGATAAACAAAAAGCTTATTTTCGTCCTCATTACCAAAAAGAATCTAAGATGGAAGAGATTATTCAAGGTGAAGAAGCGTGTGATGGCGCTTTTCTTAAAAAAGTGAGGGAGTATAAAAAAATTTCTGTTGAGAAGATGAGCGAGATAACTCGTATTAGTTCTCATTATATCGTTGCTTTAGAAAAAAATGATTGGTCTCACTTACCAGCTATGGTGTTTGTGCGAGGGTTTGTGGTACAAATAGTAAAGGTTCTTGAGCTAAACGAGAAAAAAACTGTGGATTCTTTTATGAAGATTTATAAGGCGGATGTCGCAAAGAAAAAGTAAGACCCTTCATTTAATCGTTCCGTTATCAGCTATTGGAATTCGTTTAGATAAATATCTGGGTGGAGTTCAAGACATTGGATCGCGTTCTCGGGCCCTTCATTTGATTCAAGAACAGTTTGTAAAAGTTAATGATATTGCGTTGAAAGGCTCTTATTTACTTAAAGGAAATGAGTTTTTAACAGTTGTGATTCCTGAGGCTGATTCTGTGGATTTACAGCCACTGGAATTAGAGTTGAAGATTCTTTTTGAGGATGAGTTTTTAATTGTTTTGCATAAACCTTCGGGATTGGTTGTTCACCCTGGTGCTGGACATACTCAAGATACATTGGTGAATGCCTTGATGGCGCATTCTAAAGATTTTTCAATGAAGTTCGGTGAGGTGCGACCCGGAATTGTTCATCGTTTGGATAAAGACACGAGTGGTATCATGGTGGTGGCAAAATCAGATCAAGTTCATGAGGCACTGTCTTTACAATTTAAGAATCGGAGCATCAATCGTCATTATTTAGCTGTGACGGCAGGAGCTTTTAAATTAAAACAAGGAACAATCACCAGTTTTTTAGCTCGACACCCAAAAGAAAGAAAACGATTTGCCTCAGTGAGGGACTCCAATAAGAAAATCATTCGAGATTTCAATTTGAATCCAGGGACTGGAAAATGGTCTCACACAGATTTTCAAGTCATTGGTTTCCATTCTTCTGGAATGAGTTATGTAAAATTGAAACTCCATACGGGAAGGACTCATCAAATTCGAGTGCATTTATCAGAAATGGGTTTTCCCATTTTGGGAGATGAGATTTATGGGTCACGGAATCACCATTCAAAGCCGGTTCCGCGATTGGCTTTGCATGCTGCGGAACTAGGTTTTATGCATCCAGTGACAAAAGAGGATTTGAATTTTCAAGAAGATTGGCCTGAAGATTTGAAGAGTTTTATTTCTTCTCATTTTATGGAAAAGGAATCAGTTCGTGGATAAAAAACAAAAATCTCTTAGTTCGTCAAAGGAGAGTTCTTGGGTTACACTTTATCACCCAGAGCAAAATTTAGATCTGGGAGTGTTATGGCAATGGGATTGTTACAAGATTGTTTTTGGTAACCGTCATTTGACGGAAGCGGAGTTCTCCATCACTTTTCCAGAAATAACAGTGTCGAAAATAAAACAAATACACAGCTCCAAGGTTGTTTTAGCCTCAACAGAACTTGTGGAGGCGGATGCTCACTTTACAACAAGGGCTCAAGTGGCACTGCAAATAAAAACAGCGGATTGTATGCCAATATTCATTGTGGCTCCTGAAACTCATACTGTTATGGCAATTCACTCTGGATGGCGAGGAGTGGTTGGAAAAATTGTAGAAAAGGCAATGAACGCTTTAGTACAACAAGAAGCAAAAATCTCCTCTTTGATCGTCGTGATGGGGCCACACATTCATAAGCAGAGCTTTGAGGTGGATCAACCTGTATGGGTGGAGCTTATGGATGCCATCCCTGTGGATTTTCATCACATGTCATCACAGTATTATGAAAAAATTGTAATAGAAGCTCCAGTAGAAACAGAAAAATACAAAGTAAATTTAGAAGGGATTGTTAGAGCTCAATTCATGGCTATGGGCCTTCATAATGAACAAATTCAATCTTTTTCAAAAGATACTATGACAGATCCCTTATGGCACTCTCATCGTCGAGACAGAGAGCAATCAGGTCGAAATATCTCTTTTGTTATGAGAGAAGAAGCACCAAATACACTCTAAGTGATCAAAACACGAGGCTTTGAGAAAAAAGATTTCCCTGAGTGTAATCATATTTTTTGTTTTCATGACTTTTTAAAATCACTTGGTCTAAGTCGAATTATTTGTGTTGTTCTTTAAAAATGAGCGAGTTTCTGTATTCTGCAGGGCTTGTAGGTAATTTATCTCACTGGACCTTTAGCCACGCTGAATCTAAAGGCGTTGGAACAATGTACTGCCTATCTTAGTAAGTATGTTCTATAAAGATATTCAAGTTATTCTATATGAAGTCAATAAACTGACTCGAGAGCCAATGGTGTTATGGGAAGGAGTTTTATGCAAAAGCCTGTTTGGTCAGCATTAGATCATAAGATTTGGAGAGCTCGATCGGGTTGGCCAAGATTTAAGCGTGTTATGGTGGCTTTCAGTGGAGGCATTGACTCTGTGGCTCTTTTATCCGTTTTTCATCGTTTGGCGCAGGCCTCACCCTTTCATCTTTTTGCAGCACATATTCATCATGGAGCAGGAAAACAAGAAGCTTGGCGTGATGAGGCTAGAGACCATTGTGCAAAACTCTGTTTACAATGGAAGATTCCTCTCCTTCATTCAGTTCCTCAATCGCAAGAATTGAAATCGGAAGAAGCTCTCAGGGATTTTCGTTACCATGAGTTATGGAGATTGAAAAAAGAGCATCAGTGCGACTTTATCCTTACGGCTCATCATGAGGATGACTTATTAGAAACTCGTTTTTTAAGGATGATGAGAGGGACTGGTCCATTAGGGTTAGGAGCTTTAAGAGAGTATGATGGAGGGTTGTGGCGACCTTTTTTAGAAGTCTCTAAGAAAGAAATCCATCATTATGTGGTGGAAAACCAATTAAATTTTATTGAGGATCCCAGTAATAAATCTGTTGATCCTATGCGCAATTGGTTGCGAGAAGAGTTATTTCCTATAATGGAGGGGCGACAGCCTGGAGTTTTACAGAATATAGCTCGTTCATTTCAGCTTTTGGTCGAGTTTTTAGATTCAGAAGCTGATAATATAGAACTTATTGAGTATGGCGAAAAAGGCGTGGGTTTTGAGAGGGATCTTTATCTTTCTCTTTCTAATCAAGATCAGCGAATGATTTTGGTGAAAGCTCTTTTGAGAATGGGATTAAGAAATTATTCTCATGGGCAAGTATTAGAAATTCAAAAACGCCTGGACAATTCTCAAAATGAACACAGCTTTAGTCTTGGGTTAGCCTTGTGGAGCGTTGACGCAAGGCAAATTTATGTTTGTAAGGTTGATAAACAATGACTCACCCTTTCGACGAGTTTTTTTGTTTGTTGTGACCTTTCAATGTATCTATAAGGTTAGGTTCGGATAGACTATAAAAGAGGCCTGTATTGGATCTTTGGTGTTTTCCAAGGTGCATGATTTCGGGGTGATGCGATAAAAATTTGGAAGGATATGAAAGGATGATGAATAATGCGAAATAGCCAAAAAACTTTAGCACTCTGGTTTTTTCTCTTTTTGATGGGGATCTTTTTATGGCACACCTTCGAAAATAGACAGGCTACGATGATCCAAGACTTCAATTATTCTCGGTTTATGGAAGCTTTAAAAAATAATGAAGTGGCTTCTGTGACCTTTAAGCAAGATACCAGTGAGATTTATGGGGAAATCAAGCCAGAGTTTGAAACAAAGTATAATGGCAAATTTTTTAACATCATTGGGAATACCACGGATGAGGGCTACAAAGAAGTCAAGGCCATGGGGCTCGTTCCTAACTACGAGAGGGGTGAAAATTCAAATCTCTTTCAGGCATTCTTAGTCAACTGGCTCCCTCTTATTCTTATTGTTTTGATGTTTTTATTTATCATGCGTCAAGTTCAAGTGGGTGGCGGAAAAGCCATGTCTTTTGGAAAAAGTCGAGCACGTCTTTTAACAGAACATAAAAATAAAGTTACGTTTAAGGACGTGGCTGGCGTGGATGAGGCTAAAGAAGAACTGAATGAAATTGTACATTTTCTTAAAGATCCTAAAAAATACACTCGATTGGGAGGAAGAATTCCCAAAGGCGTGTTATTAGTAGGTCCTCCTGGAACAGGTAAAACTTTACTAGCCCGAGCCATTGCTGGGGAAGCTGGTGTACCGTTTTTTACTATTTCTGGTTCTGACTTTGTGGAAATGTTTGTAGGTGTTGGTGCGAGTCGGGTCCGAGACCTTTTTGAACAAGGGAAGCGCCAAGCGCCGTGTTTAATTTTCATCGACGAGATTGATGCTGTTGGACGCCATCGCGGAGCTGGAATGGGCGGTGGACATGATGAGCGTGAGCAAACACTGAACCAGCTTCTTGTCGAAATGGATGGGTTTGAGGGCAATGATGGTGTCATCTTAATTGCAGCGACTAATAGACCTGATGTTTTAGATCCTGCTTTATTACGACCAGGCCGTTTTGACCGACGTGTGGTGGTCAATAAACCTGATTTAAATGGACGATTATTTGTACTTCAAGTTCATACAAAAAAAACGCCATTGGGGCCGGATGTGGATTTGGCAAAAATTGCTCGTGGAACTCCAGGCTTTTCAGGAGCTGATCTTGAAAATCTAGTGAATGAAGCCGCTCTTGTTGCAGCTCGAGGGGAAAAGAAATTTTTGTCTATGGCTGATTTTGAAACGGCAAAAGATAAAGTTTTAATGGGCTCTGAGAGACGCTCTATGGTGATCTCAGATGAGGATAAAAAAGTAACAGCCTATCATGAAGCGGGACACACTTTGGTGGGTAAAAAGTTAGTGGGTTTAGATCCCATTCATAAAGTGACCATTATCCCTCGTGGAATGGCTTTAGGGATCACGCAAACCCTCCCTGAAAAGGATGCCATTAGCCTTACAAAATCAAAAGCAGAGAATATGATTGCATTTTTATTTGGTGGGCGAGCTGCAGAAGAGTTAATTTATAAAGATGTCACAACAGGTGCTGGAAATGATATTGAGCGAGCAACGGAAATTGCTCGTCGCATGGTTTGTGAGTGGGGAATGAGCTCTAAATTAGGGCCATTATCCTATGAAAAACGAGAAGGTCCTGTTTTTTTAGGGATGCAGTACGGTCATACTTCAAGAGAATATTCTGATTCAAAAGCTCAAGAGATTGATGCGGAAATCTTTAGGATCATTAATGAAGGCTACCAAAAAGCAAAAAACATTCTTGAGGAAGGCCAGGATATCCTTGAAAGTTTAACTCAGGCACTTTTAGAGTTTGAGACCATCGATAGCCATGAAGTTGATCTTTTGGTTAATGGAGGCAAAGTCGAGGAAATCCACAAAATTAGAGAAAATGCCAATCGTAAAAACAATATGACAGACGATAAAGTGGACTTTTCTCCCGAAGGCTTAGAAAAAGCTCAACAACATTCTTCTTCAAATGATGAAAACTCTGATTCGTCTGTGAGTGGTCGTGGTGATCGCGGTCCAGTGACAGTCTAAGTTATTTTAAGTTACTGAATGTCCCAATCAAGGAGGATGGGTGGACATCATACTAAAGCAGTTTAATGAAAATTGGATCTATATAGTCAGTCAATTCCGTTGGCAGGATGGGGTTGACTTACTGGTTGTTTGGTTTTTGGTTTATCGATTGCTTTTATTGATTCGTAAAACGGGTGCCGTTCAGATCCTGTCAGGCCTAGGGCTATTAGCCATTTTCTATATTTTGAGTGTTAATTTTAGTTTGTTTACATTCAATTGGATTTTAGAAAAATTCTTCTCACATCTCTTTTTAATCGTTGTGATTTTATTTCAAAGTGAAATTCGTCGTATTCTGGCTCAACTTGGAAGCCAATCTTTCTTCAATGGTGTTTCTGTCGTTCAAGAAACTCATGTGGTTGAAGAAATTGTTCAAGGGATTGTGACCGTGGCTCAAAAGGGTTATGGAGCGCTGGTCGTCATCGAGCATGATATTTCAGTGGATTATCACATTGAATCCGGAACAGAGATGGATTGTAAAGTTTCAGCAGAGGTCATTGAATCTGTGTTTTTGCCAGGGAGTCCTGTTCATGATGGAGCCATGGTGATTCGTAACAGTCGAGTGCTCTCCGTTGGTTGTTTTTTACCTCTGAGCAAGAACCCTATTTTGGATCGAAACTTAGGAACTCGTCATCGTGCTGCTCTGGGATTGACGGAAGAAACAGATGCCCTTGTTCTTGTTGTCAGTGAAGAGTCTCGTTCTGTTGGAGTGGTGTTGGCAGGACAACTAACTCCCAATGTTGATGGAAAGCAATTAAGACGTTCATTGTACGAATTTTTAGGATTGAAGTACAAGGGGGTCTCTTCATGATTATAAAAAGATTAGGAGTTGAACACCTTGGGTTTAAAGTTTTAGCTCTTATTATCACGTTGATCTTATGGATCACGGTTATCAGTCAAAAAGAAATGATGACAACTCAAAAAGTGTCTGTTCAGTTTTTAGTGCCCACAGAGTATAAAATAGAAGGTCAAAGTGAGTTGATGGTAGAAATTCGAGTTGTAGGGCCTCGCCCGATTTTAAAGCGATTTATTGATAAGTATTGGCCTTCCTCTTTGGTTATTCCGATTCGAGAGCCAAGAGTGGGTGCAAACGCCATTGAAATTCCTATTTCATATTTTCAATTTCCCTCTGAAATAAAAGTTCTTTCAATTTTACCTCGAGAGGTGGTATTGCAAATAGAAAAGGCTCCTTAGGGCTTATTGAAAAGAAACGATAGAAAACAAGGAAAGGGATAACAAAAAAGGCAACGGAATGATGAGACAAGGAAAAACGGAAAAGATCAAAACACCCCCTAAGCTTTTTGGAACAGATGGCATTCGTGGAAAGGCAAACGAGTATCCTATGTTGCCTCATATTGTCGTCAGAGTTGGACAAGCCATTGGATTTTTACTCAATAAAAATAGATTAGATGCAAAAGTTTTTAATTCGAAAGTGGTGATTGGAAAAGATACACGTCTTTCTGGATACATGATTGAGATGGCTTTAGCCTCGGGCTTGAATTCCATGGGTGTCAATGTACAATTGGTCGGACCGTTGCCCACACCAGGCATTGGCTTTATCACGCGGAATATGAGAGCGGATGCGGGTATTGTCATTTCAGCAAGCCATAATCCCTATTCTGATAATGGAATTAAAATTTTTGGCGCTGATGGATTTAAAATTCCTGATGAAATGGAGCGTGAAATTGAAAGATTAATCTTTGAGGATAATTTCGATCATTTCCTCGCTAAATCAAATCAATTGGGTCGCTCCAGGCGAATTGATGATGCTCAAGGTCGGTACATTGTGCATGCTAAAAACACTTTTCCGATGGATCTCACTTTGGATGGATTAAGAATTGTTTTAGATACGGCGAATGGGGCTTCCTATAAAGTGGCCAAAGCTGTATTTGAGGAGTTGGGAGCAGAAGTGATCCAAATCGGCAATGACCCGAATGGAATGAATATTAATGATAAAGCAGGAGCTCTTTATCCAACGGCGGTGGCCAATGCCGTTCTTCATTATCGCGCGGATGTGGGAGTGAGTTTGGATGGGGATGCTGACCGAGTGATGATGGTGGATGAAAAAGGCCAGGTGCTCAACGGAGACCATATTTTGGGAATTTGCGCAATTCATATGAAAAAAAATGGAACGCTTAAAGGGAATCAATTAGTTGTGACTCATATGAGTAATTTTGGTTTAGAAAAGGTCATGAAGAATAATGGGATTGCCGTTAAAAAAGTGAATGTAGGAGATAAGTATGTCGTTGAAGAGCTTCGGAGGTCCGAAGGCAATCTAGGCGGAGAGCAATCCGGGCATATTATTTTTTTGGATCACTCGACCACGGGAGATGGCTGTGTCGCCGCTTTGAATGTTTTGGCAGTGATGCGTGGAGCAAATAAACCATTAAGCGCCCTTCATTCCTGGATAGAGGACGTTCCACAAATTTTGATTAATGTAAGAGTCAAACGTAAATCGCCATTGGAAGACATCAAAGGGTACAATCAGATGATCGAGCGAGTTGAGAGTGAGCTGGGTGGCAATGGCCGTGTGTTTGTGCGTTTTTCAGGAACAGAGTCAGCTGTTCGTATTTTAGTGGAAGGACCCGACCGTTCGCAAATCCATGATTATGCCCAAGAAATCGCTCAATTTTTAGAGAAAGAATTAATTTAATGAAAAAAAATCAGGTTCATCTTGGAGTTAATATTGATCACATTGCAACTCTTCGTCAGGTTCGAGGAGGAACAACGGATTACCCCTCTCTGCTGGAGCATGCACAAGCAGCATTGAAGGCAGGAGCGAGTCAGATTACGATTCATTTAAGAGAAGATCGTCGGCATATCCAGTTAAAAGACTTAATTGATTTGAGTAAGAAAAAAATCCCTTTGAATCTGGAGATGGCTTTGACAAAAGAAATGGAAGTTTTAGCTTTGAAATACAAACCTGCTTGGATTTGTGTGGTACCAGAAAAAAGACAGGAACTTACGACAGAGGGAGGCTTAGATATCGTGAAGATGTCGAGGCGTTTACAACCCATGATTCAAAGGATAAAAAAGAAGAAAATTAAAGTTTCTTTATTTATTGATCCTTCACTAAAGCAAGTGAATAAATCTCATGATATGGGAGCTCATGCCGTTGAGTTTCATACGGGAAAGTGGGTTCGTTCTAGAGGAGCGGAAAAGGCCCGTGAATGGCAAAATCTCTATGAAGCGGCCGTTTTAGCTCATGAGTTGGGATTGCGAGTGCATGCGGGGCATGGGTTGGATTTCAATACAGCGAAAGAAATTTGTCATCTCCCTCATTTGCAGGAAGTGAATATTGGACATTCCATCGTATGCTATGCTTTGGAGCAAGGTTTATTTTCAGCTGTTCAAAAAATGAAGAGGCAATTGATTTGACGGCTAAAGATTCCATGACACTTTTAGAAAGCCGTAGGTTAGACAGTTTAGTTGCCACTGAAGAGTTGGCAAAAGAGATTGTGTTAAGATTGAAGCCTCAACAAATCATTGGGCTTCAAGGTGAAATGGGAATCGGTAAAACTTATTTTATTAAAGCTTTAGCGCAGCAACTAGGTTGTCCTTCCATTGAGGTTAATTCACCATCTTATGCCATTCATCAGGAGTATCATGGAACGACAAAAAAACTTCAACATGTGGATTTGTATCGTTTAGAATCAGAAGATGAAATTGAAAGCAGTGGATTTTGGGATCTTTTTGATGGTAGCCCGGACTCCCTTATTGTCATCGAGTGGATTGATCGAATTAATCTCACTACGATTCCTCAAAATTATTCTTATCTTAGAATGGAATGGGAACGATCGAAAGATGACGCGCGCCTTGTTCATTTGTATTTGCGATAGTCCGCTTTAGGTCCTAGTGAGGAATTCCTTTGTCGTTAAGCCGTATGAGTGAAAAATCGAAGCCTGTGGCATCTGAATCATTTGAAGTACCACCAATAAAGATGGATCCATCATTTTGAATTTGAATGGGATTATGATTTAACTCAAAGCTGGAGCTGATGGCTGTAATCACTTTGCCATTCACCCCAAAATAATCCTCTATTTTTCCATTGGTATCGAGTTGAACAAGCACTGTTCTTTGTTTTCCATAGAGGTGTGACGATCCTGAAATAATAATTTTTCCATCTTCATTTATTTTCATAGAGTCAGCGATGTCGTAAGATAATATGCCAATATCAACTGTTTGCATTCCATTGAGGCCAAATGTTGGATCAATATTTCCTGAAGTTAAGTAACGAGCGATCATAAAATCGTAACTTCCGTAGGCATTCGTAGTTCCAGAAAGTAAAATAGAGTTGTCTTGTTGCAGTTGCATGGTCAATGCAGAGTCTTGCCCTCCAAAGTCGGAAATGACTCTTCCATTAATTCCAAAATGAGTGTCGATTTGACCATTTGGTGTATAACGAATGATTGCAAAATTTTTATTATTATTGGTATCGGAAACTCCGGCGAGAAGAATTTTTCCATCCTTTTGAATTTGCAGAGAATAAGCTTCATCCCAGGACCCATTATTAAGATCCGTTATGATAACTCCATTGACTCCAAAGTGTGTATCAAGACTTCCTGAAGGGTTAAAGCGAGCCATGATAAAATCACTATGGGTTTCTGGCGTTATGGAGCCTGCAATGAGAATTTTTCCATCCTTTTGAATTTGAAGAGAAGAAGCTTTGCTCGTATGGGAAAAGGGAGTTTCCAAAGTGACTATGCCATTGAGACCGAAGGTTGAGTCCAAAGATCCGCCTTCATGATAACGAGCCAGAACAATATCGGAAGTGGTTTCTCCATTTTTTGTATTACCGACGACGACAATTTTATTATCCATCTGAATTTTAAGGTCTACAAGGATATCGTCAGAGTCAGATTTGATTGCCGTGACAATTTTGCCATGCTGACCAAATGTTGTATCAAGGGCTCCTGATGAAAGATAACGTGCAAGAGCGAAATTATAGTGGCCATTCATTCCGCTGTTGCTATTGGTATATCCTGCAAGTATTACTTTATGATCAGATTGGGTGATCATACTGGTCACTATATCTGCAGAGCCGGTGCCTGCATCCGTGGTTACCTGGCCATTATTGCCGAAGGTGTTATCGGCGTTTCCATTTACCAGCAACCGTAAGAGTGTAAAATCATCGCTTCCCATCTTATTAGAAACTCCGGCGAGAAGAATTTTTCCATCGGTTTGTAATTGGGTATCATAAACGATATCTTTAGAACTCGAGCCTAAATCTAACAAAACTTTGCCATTGAGGCCAAAAGAGGTGTCCAAGCTGCCAGAGGCACTGTATTGAACAACGAAAAAATCACTATTAAATGATTGAGTATAACCCGCCACAATCAATTTTCCATTATCTTTGACTTGCAGAGATGTGACTTGATCTAAAGTATAGACTCCAACATCTGTAATAACTTTGCCTTGAGTACCAAAAGAAGAGTCGATGTCTCCGTTGGGGTTATAGCGAACAAGAGCGATATCACGGTTGATGCCTTTATTTGTTGTTCCTGCAAATAAAATTTTTCCATTGCTTAAGACTTTCAGAGAGGCTCCATAATCGTTAGCGCCAGAGTCAATATCTGTTATGATTTTACCTGTGCCATTGCCGAAGGAAGTATCTAGTTCACCCTCAGATGTATATCGCACCAAAGAGAAATCATAATTATCTTTGAATGAAGAACCTGCCAGGAGAATCTTTCCATCTGGTTGCAACTGCATATCATAAACAAGATCGTTTTTACTCACCTCCATAATAATTTTACCTTGATTTCCAAAGCGAGTATCAATTTTACCCGTCCTATCGTAGCGAATGAGAACAAAGTCATTATCAGAACTCGTATTGGAATACCCTGCGACGAGTATTTTTCCATCGCTTTGTATTTGTAAAGCATGAGCAAAATCAAAAGACCCAGCTTTAATATCGGTTGTGACTTTGCCATGAGTGCCAAAGGACGTATCAAGGGTGCCTGTAGAATTGTATCTTGCGAGGGCTATATCACTGTTACCATTTGGATTAGCAATACCAGCCAGAATGATTTTTCCATCAGACTGAAGCTTCATGGCAAGGGGTTGATCATTGGAACCATTGCTGAAATCAATCATTGTTTTTCCATCTTTCCCAAAGGTAACGTCTAAAGCTCCGCTTTCATTGTATCTCATGAGGGTAAAGTCATTGCTACCGCCTGCATTGCTAAAACCAGCAACGAGTATTTTTCCATCGTTTTGTAATTGAAGTGCTGTTGCTGTATCAGTAGACGTGGTTAACGTTCCAAAATTGGTTTTAATCTTTCCCAAAAGAGGTTGTGAAACTTGATCGTTATCAAGGAGGTAAAAATCGATTTGGTCGCTTGAATCTATATTTGAGTTTTCACTCATTAATTTGAATGACCATTGCGTGATATTGAAACTGACATTGTCATCAATAGGTTGGATTGAAAAAGTCCCAAGAGTTTGCCCTGCCGGGATAGAGACAGTTTTTTTTGGCAAATGGAAGTACTGGTTTCCTGGTTCCCCATTCAATCCCTCCAGAACCACTTCAAAGTGAGAATCATAGCTAACAGATTTATTTAATGACATTGCTACCGTTAGCAAATTCCCTTCTGCTATTGTCAATGGGGAAGGGAGATCATCTTTTTGAAAAACCAATCTCACATTAGAAAAAGAAGAAAGTTTCTTGGATGATGCCATTTCAACTTTAAAATAACCGCAACCTTGAATTGTAACGCAAAAAATTGAAATGTATAAGATCATAGCGTTCTTTGCAGTGATTATTTGTTTCCCATATAAATGCACTTATTACCTCACTCAACCTAATGACAGTCTGTATTGATATTCATTTCGTCGGGTTTTTATTAATTCTTTAGCCTAGTCCCTAAACTCTTGACGTAGGTCTAGAGTTTTATAGTTTAATACGAGCAAGGCATCGATGTGATCAGATCTCTGTTTTAAGGAGAGCCATTAATGATGGATCTACAATGAATCTAAATTTCTTTTAAATTTCAAGTGGCATCTCTGTGTGAAATGTCTGTCTTATGTTCATGTTTTATTTATTATAAAATCAATTCAAATGGAGTTTAAGCGTTTCAAGGACAATCACCAGGAAGCGTCCAAGGAATGGTCCAATTAGGTCGGTTAGCGACACTTAAAAGGGATCCATCATGAAAAAGAGTGGGAGGACTTCCATTAGTATGCGAAACATTCGAAACATTCCAACACTTGATAGATTGATTAAAACTCGAGGCATAGCTAAACATTCCACTCATATCCATAACGTTCGAAACATTCCAAGTTCCTAAAGGTCGATTAAATTGCCAAGTATTACTAAACATCTTGCTCATATTGGTGACATTAGAAACATTCCAAGACCCAATAGGTTGATTGAAATCAAAAGCCTGATTAAACATCTCACTCATATTTGTGACACCTGAAACATTCCAAGATCCGATAGGCTGGTTAAAATCTTGAGCATTATTAAACATTCCACCCATATTGGTGACATTAGAAACATTCCAGGCTCCGATAGGCTGGTTAAAATCTTGAGCATTATTAAACATTCCACCCATATTGGTGACATTAGAAACATTCCAGGCTCCGATAGGCTGGTTAAAATCCCAAGCATCAAAAAACATCTCACTCATATCTGTGACACCTGAAACATTCCAAGATCCGATAGGCTGGTTAAAATCTTGAGCATTATTAAACATTCCATGCATATCCGTTACTTTTGCAACATTCCATAGGGGTATGGCTTGATTAAAAGTATAAGCTTTGTTGAACATCTCACTCATATCCGTAACCTCTGAAACAATCCACGTCCCGATGGGTTGGTTAAAAGCATAGGCAGCATAAAACATTCTGTGCATTGTTTTCACGGCTGAAACATTCCAGGTACCAAGAGGCTGGTTAAAAACTCGAGCATCCTTAAACATCAGACTCATATTTGTGACATTTGAAACATTCCAAGACCCGATAGGCTGGTTAAAAGCATAAGCATTATTGAACATCTCACTCATATTTGTGACATTTGAAGTGTCCCAATTTCCGATTTTTCCATTAAATTTCGTAGCTAGCCTGAACATACTCGACATATCTTCAACCAAACTCAGATCCGGAGGAGACAGTGGATCATCTCCCTTGATTTCCAAGTT
>CAUJGP010000034.1 GCA_963170155.1 Bdellovibrionota bacterium
GAGTTCTATGAGTCCCACTATTGTAACAAAAGGGGATCAAACGATCTTAGCTCTGGGGGCTCCTGGCGGTCCCAGGATTATTTCTGGGGTTTTTCAAGTGCTGTATCGAACCTTGGTGAGGGGTCTTGATATGGATCAAGCTATTCAAGCACCTCGAGTTCACCATCAATTTCGACCTCATCGTTTATTTATAGATCAAGGGCGATTCACTCCAGAAACTTTGCACGGGCTGCGTGAGAAGGGCCATCAGATTGAAGAGGTGAAAGGAATTGCTAAAGTCTATGGAATCAAAAGGCACCCCGAAACAACAGTTCTTGAAGGTGCCTTTGATTCACGAGGCGAGGGGTTTGCCTCGGGGTATTAATCTCTATTCTCCATCATCATATTGAGTGATGCAGATAAGAGCTCCCGTCGCGTTTTTTACGTTCTCGCTGCGCTGTTCATGAGTAGGCACTTCGATTTGAATGCGACACTCTTCAGCTCCGCAATCAGTTCCTGGGGTTGTTGACCAGTAATGAGCGGGTTTTAAGCGTTCTCCAAGATTAATAATGATTTCTTGTAAGGATTGAGCGTCGGGCAAAGTTCCTCCAAGAACACTGCTACAAAAGTTTTGTGCCCCTTCGAAATCCGTGATGATCTGTTCTTGATCGTCAAAAAAAACTTTCACTTCACTTTGTTTTGAAAAGGCCATGAAAGGAAACGCAAAGGCAATTAAAAGGATTGCAAGATTTTTATTTCTTAATGTTATCATAAAAGTCCTCCTTATGTTAAGAGGGGCTACCATTCCTCTTTTCAGAGGATCTGTCAATGCCAATCCCAAAGCGGGCTCTATCGTCAAGAGAACGTTTTTGAATTGAGCTTTCACTCTACGTCATTTTTTTAAAGAGATAGTTTTCCAGGGGTTGATGATAGTCCATTTTTTCCGTCTTCGACAGGATTAGGGCCACAGGAGCCAGCTTTACCACCGAGCCCAGCAATTCCAGCGGATAAAAACCATCGATGAGGTTTGTGCTCAGGACGCATAGGATTCGAATAATGAATTTTAACATCCCCACCAGGGCCGGCATTTCCTCCGTCACTTCCTGACGTGCGAGGGAGATGAACTTCAAAGAGTCCGTACCAGTGATCGCCGTATTCTTCTTTGGATTCGAGAATGAGACGTTCTGAATGGATTGGTGGAATCCAGTTTTGAAACCATTGCTTGTGGTGACTTAAAACAATTTTAAAACTTTGATATTGATTTCGTTGGCAGAGAGGACTGTCATGCCCGTCCTTTCCTTGACTACCGTCGCCACCCATTGCGACCAACAAGGGGATCATTAAAGCGTTTTTTTCTGAACTGGAGGTTAATTCAATACTTATTTTCCCTCCGGAATGTCCATGAAGAGGTTGAGTACCGGAAACTATTTCGGGAGGACGACCCAGATCAATGATTTTACTGAGAGTACCTACATCATCACGGTGTTTTGATTGCGCATCAGAAGCACAAACTAAAATGTTTTTAGGGTAGGGATTCTTAATGGAAAAACCAATCCAATTTATTTTATCTGATTGATCTGTTTTTCGATGATTCGAGTCCAGAGTGACGCCTTCTAGATAATCTCTGACTGTGCAGTGAGTGGAGTTTTTTATCCATGGCTTTTGCCCTGGAAAAGTTCGGGAGCCAAAGCCATTGAAACCATTTTGTCCAGAGACATCGATCCAAGGTGAATTTATTTTTTGAGTTTGAATTTCTATTTGTCCCGAAGGAGCCGAGATTCGTGTCAATAAGTTGAAATTGATTTCAGGGGCTACAATTTTCAAAGTCTCATGGGGAGCGAGAATAATCTGGCCAGGAGGAAGGGTCAGTGGGGTTTTGCTGATCACTTCCCAGTGAGTTTTTTTTCGTCCTTGTTCATCCTGAATTGTTTTAAATTTCATGGGAAATTTTTCACGCCAACTTTGACACGTTGGAGTGTCTATCGATTCTCGATAGCACTTATCAACAAGGTTTAGTTTATAAATATTCAATTGGGTCAAATGCAGAACATCGTTGAAAGAGCTAACAAGGCTTTCATACCATCGAAATTCAGGACTTTTTTGGAGTTGGTTTTTAGAGAGCCATTCACCTTTAGATGGCGCTGCGGGGTTGCTATTGGGTAGGCTTGCATGGAATTCTAAATGAAGTAAGGTTCTGAGGTAAAAAGTGGATTGAAGGGCTATGCTCAGCTGCTCCCTTTCATTTCTGTGAGAGCTTATTCTGGAAGCCAAAGCGAGAACAGACGGGTAGAGTTCTGTGAAAGCTTTGATGCGATCAGTGAATTTTGGTGTGTATGCCGCCGACTTCTTCTTTTGAAGAGAAAAAACAAGGGAGTTTAAAATCATAGATTCAATATTCGTGGGGGTTTTGATGGGATCATTGAGTATGAAATTCAAAGCCATGGGATTTTGTTCGAGATCGAAGGAAAGTTTATATAAAAAATCAAAATAACGATAAAGAAATTGCTGGGCTTGATTTAAAGGAAATGATTTCAAACGAGAATCGCGCATTTCGAATATTTTATTGATATGACCCAAAGTAAATAAATAATTTTTATTTTCTTGAATCATTTCGTTTTCAAATTTGGATTGTAAAAGAGAGTTGGTATCGGTTTGGAGAAGCTTTAGTAATTTTGATAAAAATTCTCCATTCCACGTGGATGGAGTGGATTTGGGGCGAGCTAATGCGGGAATCAATGTTGTGCGAATCCAATTTTGATGTTCAAGTTGTGACCAATCAAAGTTTTTCTGAAGAAGGTGGTGTTCAAAGTGAATTAACCAAAAGTTATTTTTAGGAAAGACAGTGGAGATCTCTGTGTAGTAGCTCCATAAATCACTGGCATTTTCCGTAGAGACTTGCTTTAAACGCTTGGCAAAATAGCCTTGCAACTCAGACTCTGCCTCAGGAATAAAGTATTCTTGATATTGCGCTAATGTTTGTAGCAGGTATTGGTCATTTTTACTGGTCCAAGCCGTGATCAGGTTTCTCGCATCTGGGAGAGGCGCATGGTCATTCACGTACACCGCCAGATCTGAAAATACCGTTAAAATATTTTCCTTGAGTGACACTTTTGGCCTTAAAACAATCTCGGGGGGAAGGACCTTTTGGAGAGCTTCCAAAGGAATATCTGTCAGGGTTTTTGCGCAGAGAAGAGCCGAACTCATGGAAATAAGAAGAAAAAATGAAACCCTTATTTTAGAATTCACTGATTTCTTTCCTTTCAAGTTTAAAGTCTTCTCTCGCTTTTGCGGTCCTTAAATATTTATGGAATGCATTTTAAGTGCCTAAAACTCGCGCTTTTATAAGAGCTTTGGACTTGAGAGAAATGGTGAATAAAGGGGATTGATTCTGTTTACTTTTGTTCGATGAGAGTGATGATTCCTCTGTCGAATGAGGATGAAAAGGAAAACAAAAACGACATGACAGACCAAAGATCATTCAGAAATAATAATGACAATGCTTTTACAGAGGATTATAGTTCGATAATAAATAAAAAATTATTGGGGAGGTTTGTTTTATGAGAAGGCTTTTAATGTTTGCTCTTGTTGGAATTGGACTCGGATATACTTCACTCTCATTTGGTGGAGCGGAGGGATTAGAGACTGTTTTCAAGAAAGAAGCGCCTATTCTTGAGCAAGCTCAGCGCCCTTCGATTCCTAAACTCTTAGCCCCCGAGCCTCTTGCTAAAGTGGCTTCTGACTCCATTGAATTGAAATGGACAACGATTGAAGCAGCGACAGCCTATGCCCTTCAAGTATCGGGAGATCCTATTTTCTTTCATTTAATTGTTAATGAGCCTTTGTACAAAGGAACCAGCTATACTCTTAAAGATGTTAAATTAGAGACTAATAAAAATTACTATTGGAGAGTTGCCGCTATTAAAGAAGGTAACCAAGAAGGAACCACTAAAAGTCTTTTTAATCGAAGCAGCTTTACCATTCAATAAATCTCTAAGCAGAATTCTTCAATAGGATTCATTTTATAGATTCGTGTATTAGCACCCTCTTTTATGAGAGGGTGTAAGAGGCTAGCGTTTTTTAGTTTTCATAAAGAAAAATACACCTGCAACAACGAGTAGACCGCCAAGGGTCATAAGAATATAGGTTAAATTCTTAGAGCTGTTCTTCTTGCGACGGCCAAAAGGAGCTTCTCCATCCATTGAGATCCCACCTGGCGCGGTGCTTGCTGCTCCCCAAACACCAGAAGTATTTGGATTACCTGAACTGCTGCTGGGAAGAGCCAAAAGATTTTTTGACGCAATCACTCTGAGGCTCAGAACAGCTTTATAAAACTCAGAAGAGTATTTGGCAAAGTGATCGGCATGGGCGCTGAAGGTCACTAGAATAGCGATCTTTTCTTTGATTGTGGCGAGATAACGAGTAAAATAGTTTGGTATTTCGCTTCCTTTTTGCAGGCCATCCACCCATAGTTGATCATTAATTTTTGTTTGTTTCGCTCTCATAACGATTTGAGAAGGAATTCCTTTTCCAGATTTATCATTGACAGTTCGAGGTGTATTGATCGTTTGCTCATAGATGGCGTAACTGTCTGTGGGGCCGACTTCTTTCGCTGTAAAGATAATAATAGCTTCTTTAGACTGCCTTGTTTCTTGATTTCGGCAAATCCATTCCGTAGATTCTAAAACGCAGTTCCAACCATCTGGAAGTTCAAAGGATAGATAAGCATTCCTAAATACTTTTCCTTGAGAGGGCGGCAAAAAGCAAATGAGAGTTAAACAAAATAACACTAGTTTTATGAGTTTCATGCATTTCTCTTTTGTTAAAAGTCAAAAATTCTGCTTTTATTTAATTATACAGGAGGATTTTTAGTGATCAACCTCTACCAGCTACAAAGTTTTGTAACCGTTATCAATGAAGGCAGCATGACCGCTGCTGCTGATAAGCTTTACCTCACTCAACCAGCCGTTAGTCAGCAAATTCGAAGCTTGGAGGAAAGTCTTGGTGTAGAACTTCTGATGAGAGGGGTCCGGCACATCAAAATGACCAGTCATGGAGAGTTATTGTTTGATCAGGCGAAGAAGGTTCTCCAAATGATACAGCAAATGGAGGCGTCTGTTTCCATGATGAATGTGGCACTCTCTGGCCATTTGAGAGTGGGGTGCCTCAATTCCATTGGTTTACATTTGATGACGGGGGTTCTTGGACGGTTTTTAAAGAATAACCCTGAAGTCGGAATGAAGCTTGAGTACGGTAAGATTGAAGATCTGATGAAGTTATTTAGAAAAAACATGTTGGATGTTTTAATAGTCCCTAATTTAGGGAAGGAGTTTTCCATCGAACTTTCTGGAGTGGACGGGCGATTTATCCAAAAAGAAGATTTTTGGCTGGTCGCTTCAGGAAGAGAGCAAGACGTACCCAAAGAGATTTCCTTGAAAAAGCTGGCAGATCATCCTCATGTCCTCTTTCACGGTGAATACCAAGCGTTTCACCAATATTTAAATGAAAAATTGAATAATGATCAAATCAAATTGAACGTGGTCTTTGAATCTTCTAATGTGGGAACCTTAAAGCGAGTGATTGAAACAGGATTAGGGTGGGGCTTTCTTCCTTCTCACAGTATTCGCAAACAAGTGAAACTGGGGCGTCTTCAGAGGGTGCATATTGAAGGGTTCTCCTATCAATCTGATTTATTTTTCTATTCCCATTCCAATGAAAGCAATAAAGAGCTCTTGGAATATTTTTATAATGTTTTATTGGCTCAGGATCGATCGTATTAGGCTTTAATAACCCAGCAGGTGAACGGTCTTACAATTACATCAACTATGTGTGATGGGGATCCACTACAAATCTCAGAACGAGACGGTGGGTCATCAAAAGTTTCCTTTATTACAATAAGTTCGACAACACGGTTCTGTTTATTATTTGAAGTGGTTTGAGTTGATAAGCGCTTTTTGAAGCCCTTTATTTTATCGAAATAGCTAAATAATTTTAGATTCTTTTAACTCACTTTGCTGGAGCTTGATTCCAGGCTTTGTGGCACTTTCTTTGCACTTAAACTAATGTGACGGCAAAGTTGAAAATAAAATATAATTTGTAAGTTCTAAAAGGGGATTAAAATGAAACATAATACTTGTTTATACTCAGCGGCGATGGCTTTACTGGTGGCGCTTTTCCTGAGCCCAACCCTTCATGGAAAAATTGTAACAAGTGAATTTTTTAATCAAGCCACCTATGGAAGCGAAGGACCGGAGCTAACAGAGTTAGAAATCGGTGGACGATCCATTTATTTGCTCAAGTACTTATATAAAGACAAAGAAAATTTAACAAAAAGCCTATCAAAAGATGAGTATTTAAAAATTCAGAAGCAAATGAATTCTTTTTTTGAGAAAAAAAATCAAATGAATGATGAATCTGTGTGTGAACGGGAATTAGTGTACACCAAAGTAGACAAAGACAATCAAGTTTCTAATCAGATTTTGTGTTGGCAGGATATTAAGTCTGAAAAAAGATTGCAGGTGAGTCGATGGATGTCAGACATGCAACGAAAAATCAAACCGATGAAGCCTATGAAAATTGTAAAAAAGTGATTAATAGTTTTTTAGCATTGAATAAAAAAATATATAAATAAAATTTATAAACTTTACTCCTTTAATGTGGTAATGTGGTCTTGCACATGAGTATCAGATTTAGACGGAGAGCGTTCTTGAAATTCTCAAGTCTAACCAACGAATATACGAGTTATTATTGAAAATACCCCTCAAGACATTTATAAATAAAAATACTTTGTCTCAAAGAGAGTCAGTTGTTTTTTCGTTTATTTAAATTTCAATTCTTTCTGGGAAAAAGATCACGAATGTGTGATACTGAGAGAGTCACTGCGCCTTTCTTTGGTTAAAGGGCGTTGGTTATGATGACAAAGGAGAGTGTCATATATGGAATATCCACAACCAAGAATTTCGAAGAGATATCGAACTTATGCTAAAGTGAGGTGCCAGAAGTATGGTTCTGGAACTGGTGCTCTCATGATTCTTAAAAATGTTTCAAAATCAGGAGCGAGGTTGAATTTAATCACAGCGGCTTCAGAATTTTTGAAAGGGGATATCTTAAGATTGATTGTGGAGTTGGATGCGGTTAACAGCAGTCGTGTTATTAATGCTGAAGTTATCTGGAGCCGTGAAGGTGCTTTGGGTGTTTCTTTTTTGACTCCAGAAAAAGTAGTTTCTAAATTATTAAATCAATAAAATTCTTTATTTTCATTCATCCCATTTTTTATGGGAATCTCTATACAAAGGTCTAAGGGTTATTATTATTTTTAATCCCTTATAAAAGCACACTGGTCATCGTTAGCCCCAACCTATAAGCTAAAAACAAGTACATAAAATGCAAAAGAGAGGGGTTAAAATGGATCTATTCTCGTTTAAAGGAATCCATTATCACTATCAATGTCTTTTAAAACTCCGAAAAAATCAGAGAGGCATAGGTGTTATAGGGTTGTTTATCTTGCTTTGCGGGTGCGCTCTAACCACGGGTCGCATGCCATCGTCTTCAAGGGTTCCTACTGATACGACTGAAATGCGATCCCTTCCTTTTGAAGCAAGATCTTTAGGTGCGCAGCACTTTAGGCCTCGGGTTTTAATATTGATGGCAAAGATGAATGAATCATTGATTTCCAAGGAGTGGAGCCAGAAAGCAGAAACCGAATTAATGAGGCAGCTTCGCCAAACGGAAAGCTATGTTTTATTGAATCCCAAAGAAGTTGATTTAAATACTAAAGATTTAGTAAACCAAGATCAATGGGATTGGACAAAAATTCACGAGCGGGCAAGAGCCAAGTCAATTCCATTAGTGTTGGAATGGGAATTATTGCCTATTGAAATTCAACAAAAAAGTGATGCCATTGGGATCCTGAGAGAGCAAGAACGGAAAATTGTTGTGCAGCTGAAAGTGCGTTTATTAGAAACCCGTCAGGGCAAAGAGATTTTCAGTGAAATAGGTCAAGCCGTGAAAGAGGACCGAGACGTTTTATGGTTGTCAAAAAATGATAAAAAAATCACTGTGAATGATTATAGTAATGAGACATTGAGGATTCTTTTGAAAGAGGCCATTAGTACGGTGATGCCAGAGGTTGCGGCACAAGCTATAAAAATGGCATGGAATGGAAGAGTTGCGATGATCAAGGGAGATCGGATCTATTTAAATGTAGGTCGGCAATCAGGACTTCAAATAGGAGATATTTTAAAAGTTTTGGATGTGGGAGACGAGGTGTTTGATCCTGATACGGGAGAGTCTATAGGTAAGGTTCCAGGGCGAATGAAGGGGACTTTAGAGGTGGTTCATTATTTTGGAACTGATGGGGCCGTCGCCGTAGTTCACTCTGGTGCTGGTTTTCAGGAGAACGATGCCATTGAGCTTTACTAAACTCAGTGCGAAGGTGGATTTGTGAAGTTACTTTTGCTATATCTTATTTTCTTTTCGAGCCCTTTTATTTTTGCGTTTGAAGTTGTACAGAGTACGGGAGACGTGGTTCTTCATAAAGAAGAGAATCATATTAAAGAAATTTCAATTAAAGAAGGAAGTCTTAAATTTATTTTCAATAAAAATAAATACGATGTTTTTTCTAATACAATACTTCGTTTTATCAATAACGAGATAAAAATAGAAAAAGGGCAAATGAGGATTTTGGTCGAAAAACTTGAGGAATCCAAAGTCATAAGTGCCGTGGGAACCGTGACTTTTTTAAATCCAGGCGATTTTATTGTGCAGTATGAAGAAGAAAAAGCCAGGTTAATTGCCACTGTTTTAGAAGAAGGTAGCGCTCTTGTTCAAGGACATTACCGCGAGGAAGTCTTGAATCTTCAGGCTCGAGAAAAGGGAGGGTTCTTAGGTCTTAAAGAATCCGAAGGGCCAGCTTTTGATATTCTATTGAAGGGAAGAAAATCTACTCGTGGAAATTTATTTGGCCCAGACCCTTTAACAAAAGAAACTCTCAGTTTATTAAAGAGTCAATTTACCATTCCTTTGAAAGTAAAAGTTTCTCGTGCGCCTAAGGTGCAAGCTAAAGAAGGACAGATTTGTGGTAAACCATTCGCAAAATTTAATGAATGTGTTTGGCGATGCTTGGAAAAAGATGAAAAAAAAGTAAGAGATCAATCTCGCTTGAAGCAAAACTGCAATTTGAAAAATACAAAAACCCGTTGTGTTCGAGAGCGATGTTTAGCCGATGGAACTTGGGGAGATGTTACGGTCCTTCAGGGTGAAGCTCGGCTGGTTTGTGCCACTAAGTCTAATAAGGTGGAAAGTTGCCCTTATTAGACTTTATGTTTTGTGACCCATCTTTATAATGGTGTACTCCGATTAGCGCGAGTTTGTTGCGGGGACACGAGATTTAGTAGAGTCATTAATGAAGCGCTCGTAGAAGGCTTGCTTTTTCTCCATTAGAATCTTCCTTTTTTCTGGTTTTAAGTATTGTGTTAAATACTGATTAAATTCACTTTCTTTATCATTCATTCGGCCGATACCTTTTTCAGGCCTTAGTCCATCGATATTTTCACTGGAGAGAGTAATAATGAGCGTTCCTTCTTTTGATAGAATTTCATCGGCGGTGTCATCTAGAAGTTTTGCTTCTTGAATTAGATATTCTTTTATTGCAACAATCCATTGGCTTCTGTACTCATCATCATGCTCAAATTCAAGATAACGATTTGTGTACAAGATATTATCCGTATAGGTGTTTTTAAAAAGATCGTCTTTGATAGGGCTGTAAATGGAGGCTTTTTTCATTTGCTCCATGCGTGCGGAGTGTTTTTTCTTACTTTCTTCATCTAGGATATTAACGATCTCTGTGATGGATTCAGCGCCTGTCGAAATACTTTTAGGGTTATAAAGCACATAGCCCACAATGGTGAGCACAATGGATGCCGCAACAGCAAATCGAATCCAAAATTTCTTATGTTTACTTTCTAGATCAGGATCATACTCAAATAACTGCTTCAGTTGCTTGTCTTCGCTGTATTTCTCAGACAGAAGGATGTCTTTGAGCAAAGCACTGAGTTGTTGTTGCAGTTCTGGTAAGTGTTCTTTGATTGCAGGAGGAGCCATATTGGTGTACCCAGCAAAAAATTCTGCAAACCCTTTTTGAGCGTTTTCCTTTTTCTGCTCGAATTGCTCATGGATCATTTTTTTGGAATCTTCAATCATGGCTTTCAAGCGATCTTCTTCTCGTTTTTTAATATCTAATAGATACGAATCCTGTTGCATTTTTAATTCTTTGTATTCTTTATCCCTCAGAGTTCGTAGCTCTTGTGCTTCATTTTCGATTTGAACCCTTTTTTCAGCGGATTCCCTCTCAAGGATTTCGCGCCGCTCGAGAAGCTCTCTTTCGATGCTGGTGCGTCTTTCAGTTAATTCACGCTCAATAGCTTCTCTTTGGGCATGAAGTTCTGTTTCGATTTGTTTTTGTCGATGAGAGAATTCCCTTTCCATTTGAGTTTGTTTTGTGACAAAAGAGGCCTCAAAGTCCTCTGTTTTTTGTTTTAAAATCGCATCGATATCATGAAGGTTCTTAAGTTTCAATGCTTCTGTAGCTCTTAACTCTTCGAGAAGGCTTTCTTGTTTTTCTTTTGCAGCGTGAAATGCTTTATCGCGCTCCAGAGCCATTTGTTCATTTTCTTTTTGAACGTGTTCCCACTTTGTTTTTACTTCTCTCTCTGTTGTCTCACGGAAGTTTTTTTCCCACAATTCTGTATTATCGCGCAGGGTTTTGGCGTAAAGATCCGCCTCTTCTTTCATGACTTTAGAATAAGAATCTGCATCGCTTCTTTGCTCGGAGGCATATTTCATGGCAGATTCAGTTTCTTTTTTTGCCGTTTCCACAAGAGATTGAAGTTCACTTTCTCTTGCCTTTGCTTTTTCTAAAGCGTTTTTAGTGTCATCGACAAGAGTTTGGTTCGCTGAGAGAGTTTGTTTATATTTGGCCTCTGCTTCTTGAACTTTTTTCTGAACCATATCAAGCTGCTGAAGCATTGCTTGTAACTGTAAATCTTGATTTTTGACTTCGGCTTGTGCTTTTTCTAGTTTAATGAGTTCTTGAGTTTGTTGTGTTTCAGCGATGCTTTTTTCTGCATGAAATTTTTGAATTTGAACTTTAAGTTGATCAATTTGGCTAGATAAACTAGGAATTGTTTGCTTTAGAGCATCAATATCTTTAACGATGAGTTCTTTTTCGGTGAGGACTTGCGCAAGCAAATGATTTTTTTCTTTTTTTGCTTCCTCTAGTTTTTCTTCTCTTACTTTTTGAACCTCTGTCTGAGCTTGATGTAATAGGTCTTGAACTCGAGATTCCGCTTCTTTTATTTTTTCTTGAGCTTTGATTTCAGCTTGAATAACCAGTTTTTGTGCTTCACCTTCTTTATTTTTGAGGAGTCCCTTCGCCGCTATTTCAGCTTCTATCTTGGCTTTGGCGAGAATACGATTGGCATCTTCCCGCATTTGTTGCGAAGTGGGATGATCAGGATGATGATTCACGGAAGATTCATTTCTTGGTGCCATGGGTAGTTGGGCACTAGGAGGGGGAGCAGGATTGTGCACTACTTGTGTGGGTTGATGAGCATGAGCCGCCTGATGGTTCGTCATCGGATGGGCTGTTGGAGAAGGCATATAGGTAACTTGTGAGTGTTCATTTGGAAATGAAGAATAACTAGAAGAATTTAATTGCTGAATCGCTTTCAATGAAGGATTGTTTTTTCGTTTTTCCCGATCTTCTTCAAAAATCTCTATAGCTATGTGGACATTGGATTTACCAAGAGTGATTATTTTACCTTGTTGATAGGGAGCCGGAATATTAGCCGGGGCGGGTTGACCTCCAATTGTTGTACCGTTGGAGGTGCCCATGTCCATAATAAAGAGTTGTCCATCTTGAAAAATAACTTCAATGTGATCACGGCTGATGCTGTTGTCGGGAATAGATACTAAATGCGTCGGCTTTCGACCCACCATGAATTTTTTATCAAAAACCGGTATGGGTGGAATTCCAGTATCACTATTTAAGTGCACAATTAGTAATGGATTCCTCTTAAACATATTTTCCTCTATCCGTAAACCAATAAATTTAATTTAATAACTTTTTAATTCCCTAAGACGCCTTATGGGATGGCCCTCTGTTATTTGAATTTGTTAAATGCCCAGTTTGCCGATCTATCTCATCTTTCAAATACTCAGCGGCGAGAGCTTCGACTGGATCTTTATTTTCGTCGAACTCTGGAAGTGTCGTTTGTGTTGAGTTTTGATCCGACATATTCCAAATGGCATCTAATCCACTTTCAAATAAATCAACAGTCGAAACGAAAACCCGCTCTGGCGCCAACCAAGAGTTGATAACGCTGAAAACCACAGAATAAAGCACTCCAAAAATCGAAGCGTCCATCTTTAATGTAATGGCCGTTAAAAACCTTGCAATAGCTTCTTTTGTTGCATCAGCATTTTCCAAGTCGATCATGCCCAGGGAGGGAAGCGCGCTGCGGATTCCTAAGAATGTTCCAAGAATTCCCGCAATCACAAACATTCCTGGAAGGAGATTGGTGAGCTCCGTCAGAGTTCCAACAGGAATGATCCCAAAAATACGATTATAAGCAGGATTAGCTTGAAACATGGCTTTGGTCATTTCATGCATCTTAGGTTGATTTCCAGGTTTCAAAAATCGAATATTCCTCAAAATCTCATGAATCAACCAAGCGCTGCCTTGTTTTACTAAAAACCAACGATCCATAGGATCAAGTAATAAATCGGGTCGGCGACGTTTCATGACAGAACGAACTTTGAACGACTCATAGTACGTTTTCTCTAGGAGTTTTTTTGTATTAACGTAAAAAGACGTGGAGGGAGTGTTGTCTTTGCGGTTGTCAAGATGAGATCGAATGCGTTTAATAAACTCACCCGTGAACCATTCGTGTCTTCTAACTGTGAAATAAATCAAAGCTCTTGCTATGACTCCTACGACAAACACCATAAACATGACTCCAAGCAAGCTTGCAGACATGAGCTTGAATATAATATCCAGGGTGCCTAACTCTGGTGTTATTGGAATTGCTCCTGTAGCCATTTTGTAACCTCCAAATCCCTCTTTTTATTTAGTCTTTTAAATTAAATTTAATAATAACACGTTGTTCTTTTTTACAATCATTCACTTTACAGAAATCATCGCCGGCATTGACTTTTACTCCGTTGTTGTTTTGACTTAGAAAACTTCTTCCCGTCACTTTAACAAGTCCCATGAGTCGCTGCTGGTTGCGATATTGCATTTTGTCTGTATTGAAAATGTAGGAAAAAATTGATTTAGCGCGATTATAACTGAGATCCAAATTGTAGTTTACCGCTGAACGATTTGATGGATCTAAGCTCGATGGATCAACATACTTCCCTTTGTAGGTGGGAGAGGCGAATCCAATAATTTCTACTGAACCAATTTTATGAGCGGTTTTTTCGTCTTGAAATAAACCTTCGGTGTAAAGTGGAACAAATTTTTCCAGAATGTCGATCATCTCTTTTTTGAGTTGAGATTTACCCGTATCAAAATAACTGTTCTTGAAATCAAGAACCACTTCACCGGTCTTTTCATCGACGTCAACTTTGACACCGCTTTTGGCGAAGCGATTTCGAATTTGATCAGCCAGTTTTTTTCGAGTGTTGATCTGATCAATGGCTTTCTTAAGCTCTCCTTGAGTGTCATCATATTTTTGTCTTAAATCTGCGAGCTTCCCTTGGTATTCCTTTTCTTTCCCCGCCATTTCATCTCGAAAGGCTTTTTCACGAGCGGCTCGAGCCGCTCCGGATAAACGTTCTTTATTTAAAGCGTCATCAAAGCCTGCCTTAAGGCCTGCTAGTTCTCCTTTATGCTTTGCTCTTGCATCAGCCAATGCTTTTTGATGCTGACCTTGCGCTTCAGCGAGTTTGCTCTCAAGCTCTCCCTTTGCTGCTGCTAGTTGTCCTTCAAGAGCTCCTTTCGCCGCACTTGTTTGCGCTAGAGCTTTATTGGTGGCATCTAAGTCTGCTTGGGATTTAGTTAAATCAGAGCGTGCTCCGGCTAATTGAGCTTCAATCGCATCAGCTTGCTGTTGCAGCTGAGCGACCTGTGCCGCAGAGCTAGATTTAAGTTTTTGAATTCTGTTATCCATTTCTTTTTTAGTGAGTCGATTATCTTGATAAGCTTTTTCGAGTTGATTCATTTTGTTTTGCAACTCTTGATTTACCTGGTCAATTTGATGTTCTTTATTAGATAACTGAGTTCTTTTCTCATTAATATCGGCATCGAGATTGGCAATTTCTGTGCTTTGAGTGTCAATGACATCTTCTTTTTCAGAGATGATGGTGTTTCTGTGTTGAATTTTTGTTTTAGCCAAAACGTTGGAATTAACGATGTTACGAATAAGCTGCTGATATTTATTAAGAGCTTTTTCCTTTCCTTCATTTTCTAAGGCTTTTTGGCGTAGAGCTTCTTTTTCTGTTTTAGCCTCTTCTTGGAGTAAATCCAGTTTACCCATCAATTCATCGTACATCTGACTTTCTTCGTTGGAGGCTTCTTTTTTCATGTAATCATCTTTAAGCGCTTCATAGACTTTGAGTTGTTGCTTGAGGTCTTCAACCTGATTGACAAGTTCTTTTTTCTCTTGAACTTTTTCTAGTGTCCGAGTGCCTTGGCGTAACGTTGATCCTACGTAAATAAAAAGAAATATCGTGAATAATGTCGTATATAAATCGGCATAGGAGGTCCAAAAGTTTTCTTGATGTTTATTTTTTTCGTGGCCATAATTAAAGCTCATAGTGAATTACCTCAAGTTTTGTTTCGGATAAATTGAGAAAAACTTTATCTTTTGAGGGTTTTTGAAGTGTCATTTTTGCATTAATACAATGCGTTGCATGGAGGAAAAGTGTCTAAAACTTATATAGTTACTGCTCTAACTCTTTTTTCTTTAGTTGTTTCATCAAGAGAAACAGATCCCATCCCACTAAAGTCCAGTCATCCGGCGGAAAGAGAAAATCATCATTTGCAAGACCAGCCTGAAGAGACTCTTGACATTAGTTCAGATCTTCAGTCGCAATCCCTTAGTCCTGCTCAACATAGAGACGTGGCTGAGGCGACAGAAACAAATAAAAAAAGAAAAAAGAAGAAGCCCAAAAAAGTCCTTCGCGTTGAATCAGGCGCAAAGGAAACGGTTCAGGTGCCTGATAATATGGAATGGGATCATAATAAAAAGGATCAAGATCAACAAATTAGGGACCTTCGCCAGGAAATCGATAGTGGAATGCCTAAGGAATAAGGTATCCACTTAGATAAATATTTTTTATTTTAAATATATTAAGTTCAATTATTAAAGAGGAGAGAACCGTATGCGTCGATGGATTTTGTTATGGGTCATATGTTATGGGCTATTGAGTTCTTCGCTTGTTTTAGCGGAGGCGGTGACCGGGCAGGTTTTTAAGAAAGGCTCAAATCAAAAAGAAGTTTTATTTAATTTTAAAAATACGGTTACTGAGTCCAATGGAATTTCTAAAACAGAAGGATCCTTTACAGACTTGAATGGAGATGTCGTCGTCACTGAGACATCTGAACGTGAAGGGACCATCTTAAAACGTTATGAAATGGATCACAAACAAACAGGAAGAAAGGGTTCCATTGTTGTTGAGGGTAAAAAAGTGATTTTTAATTTTGAAGACAATGGAAAAAAGAAAAAAGAAGTCACTGAAGATTTAAAAGGTAATTTTGTGGTTAGCCATACGTTGGCTCCCTACGTAGCGCTTCATTGGAATGAGCTCATGGACGGCAAAACTGTAAATATTCGATATGGTGTGTGGGATCGCCAAGAAACCGTGGGGTTTTCTTTGTCAAAAATGGGGCAAGAAAAATTAGATGGTCAAGACGTTGTTCTTTTAAAGTTCAAACCCACCAGCTTTGTCATAGCAGCTCTTGTGGATCCGGTGACTTTTAAATTTAGCACGGATGGAAAGCGTCTTTTGGGCATGGTGGGCCGAGTGGCTCCTAAACGCAAAGAAGGCCAACGTTGGAAAGATTTGGATGCGGAAGTGATTTATAAATCTCTGTAGAAATAATTTTTATTTATTTTTTGGAGGTCATCCTCAGTATTGAGATGAAATTTCTTTCAAAGGACCCTAGATTCTTAATCAAGTAGAAAATTTTTTTATTTGATTATTTTAAGACGGAGGATACTTTATGACAAAAAAAACAAAATTTATTTTTAGGTCCATAAAGGTATTTATTCTAATTTTATTATGTGGATTGAATGTTAAGGCCGAATCCCTTCAGGATGCGTTTCGTTACAGCACCTATGGCATTGTTGCTGGGGCTTTGGCGGGGGGCGCTTCTATGGCTTTTGCAGAAGATCCAGGGTCTAGTCTCAAGCCTGTTGCTCAAGGTGCGTCTTTGGGGCTCTATGCAGGACTGATCGTTGCTGTCTTTAAAAATCTCAACACTGATGCTGAAAAATCTCGTTATGATGTCATACCTGTCAGCTTTAATGGAGGAGGCCAATCCACTCTTGGATTAGCTCTAACCGCTCGTTTTTAAGATCTAGATCATTTGTTCATTCTTTTAGTAAAAGAGATTACGTTTAATATTTGTAAGGATAAATGGAGGGTCAGTCGCTTTCACTGCTTTATTGAATAGAGCAACAACGAGATCCTACGTAATTAGTGGAGAAATAACTTTCCCCACAAGAATGATCAGTTTGAGCAAAGGCAGACAGTCCGGTGAAAGCTTCGTTGGTATTGCAAGAGTCGGTGGTACTCGTTGGAAACGTGGCACAAAGATTTCCTGGTCCTCCAGCGCTTATCCCTGTAGATCTGCATGATAACGAGTATGTTCCCCCAGAAATGCTACAACACATGGCTGCTGCAGCTGCATTCGTTCTCTCTGATTCTCCACAACCTTGATCGGTCTGTTGATAATTAGCAAGACCCATAAAGGTGCTTCCCGCTGGACATGAAGGAATGGTAGGTGAAGGTAACATATCACAACTTGCTGTCATGGAACCTAAAGCCGTCGGAGTGCAAAGTAAAGTGTTGGCAGAGGGTAGGCCACCAGGGTCTAAAAGTCGACAGCAACGAGATTTGACCCTCGTTCTTGTTTGTGCAGAGCTACCACAACCATTATCGGACTGACTGTAATCTCCAAATCCTGTGAAAGTATATCCAGCATTGCAGCTGGGAATATTTTGTGGTCTGCCGGGAGAAAGACAACTGGAGATGGGGCCCCATGCTGTTTCATAGCAGTCCAACAAGGCTTGCGGTTGATTTGGTTTTATCAGAGAGCAACTGACAAAACTCACACTTGTACCAGTTGCAGGTGTGGTACTCACATAAACGGGAATTCTTATTGGTAAATCTTGAGAGCCTAGGACAGGTTTTGTGCTTTGTAAATTAATAGCAAGCTCTCCAGAGTAGTCTCCAGAAGTATTCATTATTTTTGTTAATTGAATGGACGTTGTCTTAAGGCCATCAATTCCAGTATTATTCACTAGTGGTTGAGGCATTGTTGCTGTTGCACAAATGCCAGGGCTTATAAAGTTGTATTTTCCAATTTGTGTGGGCGTGACAGAAAGAGTTATTCCCGGAGCAGCTGGAATAGAGGAAAAGGGTGATGATCCAGCAAAGAGACAAGCGCAGTTATTGGGATCATTGAGAATTTGCCCAATGAGGACATTTTGCAGTTGTACTCTTTTAAGTTGAAACTCGAGATAGTTATTAGATTTCAGTGAGCTTTCTTGCATCGAAATAAACACAAGCATTATAATACCCATAATACCAGTGACAACCATGATCTCAACGAGCGAAAAAACCTTGGGATTTTTTGAGATCAGTCCTCGCTGCTGATGGATGTTTGAGATGAGAATCATTGTGATTGAGGGACTTCTTCATATGCTTTAACTTCCCTTCGATTAAATTCTATAATTCCAGCAGCTGAGGCCGCTAGATATATTTACATGTTTGGCCGATGTTAGAAGAGTTAATCTCAAGCTCAGGATGATTGGTAATATCTAAAGATGGCATTTAATCTAAATAATAGGGTAAAGGGAATCTATAGAGTTTGCAATTCTAATTTTTCCATGTATTTCTGTGCAAGTCGAGTTATCAAGAGAAATCAATGGGTAGGGATTCGCACCTGGCTAAATCAATCTCCAATTAAAACATCCGAAACTCTCCTTCGTGAGTATTTTTTCATATCATTCTTACGTCCATTATCACTGAATTTCATTGTTAGAATCGAAGGATTAATAGATATTTTTAATATTTAGATACTGAGGTTCCGATAGTTCACTGGTGAGCGTTCAACTATTTTTATTCATGGCTTTCTTGGTGGTTTGAAATAAACTTTCATTCTTAAGACCCAGAGCTGTTAGATATCCATTTACAAAACTTTCAGTCAGTGACTTCACAAGGCTTTCAACTATATCACTAGAGTCTTTACTTTTGAGTTCATCATCAATGTCTATTTGGATGGAATCATCTTGTGCAAGATAGACTTTTACTAGGTTGTCAGAGTCTTGATGTGAGCCCACGAACTTAGCTCCAAATCCATTTAAAAAAGGACCGATAATTTCTTTGTTGTCTTCTTTTTGTAAGAGAATGCGGCGTTGCTTTGCGCGCTCAATATTTTCCCATTCTTCGCGTAAGATTTTTTCTTCGTACTGCTTGAGTTCCGTCGCAGTCTTAAAAGGAGTATTTTTAAGCTTAAGCAGAGTTGTATTTGTTGTAAGATCCTTTTTATTTTTGGCCATCCATACCTCTAAGATTGAGAGTAAGAGAAAATTTTGTGCTAGTCCATAAAATTACTAAATTTTCATTAATTTAACTAAAATTAATAGAAAAATATATTTAATTATGCTAAATTTCATTAAAATAATATAAATTTTTTTAAAATTGAGGAAATTTTGGTAAATAACTCTAAAAAGGATATTAATCTAAGAGTTGGCAAAAAACTCGCTGAAGCAAGGTTATGTTCAGGTTTAACTTTAGCAGAGGTGGAAAAGGTTGTTGAGACCATGAGGGCTCAAGTTTTAGAAAAAATCGAAAAAGGTCAATTATCTGTTTCTTGCAGCGAAATATATGAGCTTTTGGAGTTGTATCCTGAGAGTCAGAATCAACGATTATATTTTTGTTCAATGTCTTCAGATAAAGAAGGAAATGAGTGATGAATAGTATAAACACCAAGAAAATACTTTTAGTTGATGATAACCCCTCAATTCTTGAAATAATTCGGGATGAACTTTGTTCCCAAATCAATATTCTTCCTGCCCATATTTTCTTTGCTTATTCTGGCAATTCGGCTATTAGGCTTATAAAATCGGGAAAATTTTTTGATTTGATTGTATCAGATTTTAATATGGCAGATGGAGATGGTAAGGATCTCTTGGATTTTCTTGTTCAAGAAAAAAGCCCGGCCTATTTTATTTTTTTTACCAGCACCTTGAATATTCAACCCTCAGAGATCCCTTCTAATTTCTTAGGTGTCATTGATAAACCTCTTGTAGAAGTACTTACTTCTACAGTTCTCAAGGCCTTCTCTAAGGCTGTAAACTCAATTTAATAAATTTTAAAGTGACAGCTCTCTACAGTAAATGAATTGCAAAAGATTATTGAAAAAACTCCTGTGACACCGACGCCGGGATCTTATTGGGCTTTTCGTTCACAAAATGAAGGCTGTGATTTTATCTCTGGTCCATGGGGAAGATACGAGCTTTGCCCACGTTACTTTGCTTCTGTTTCCGATAATCAGGAAAACCGAATTGTTTTAAGTTGTAAATCAGAGAATGCAGGGATTGAGTTTCGCGTCTCATTAGGAAATAATTTATGGGCGCAGCTTGCTTCTAAGACCATTCAATCGCTTGGTTTTGCGGTCAATGGCTCAGCACAAGCTTTAGGTATTCCTTATGTCGTCGCTCGTGACCAAACCCTTCTCGCAGAAGAGGTTTTAGCACCTGAAATGCTGGATAGACTACGCTCTGGAAGTAAACTCAATATTTTGATCCGAGCTAATTCTGGAGAGTTTAATCAACAATTGCCATTTACTTTGCAGGGTTCTAATAAAGCCATTACTCAATTGCTACAAGTTTGCCAGTAGTTGAGTGTGATATATAGGTGCGATGAACTTTAGACCTGATCACTAATACAATTATTCGCACCATCAATAATTTGAACATTCTTCATATAAACCTTAATTGACTAGAGTTTACTAGAAGACGCTTTTTTGTAATCTACAAAATCTATATTAATCATGATAGAGCTTGAAATATAGCTAACAGCATGCAAGCTATATTAATTGATTACTAAATTTGTGAATTAATAAAGCGAAAACCTTATAAGTATTGGTTTTTTTATCATAAAACGATTAGAGATCGATTAGATAAAATAGAAGTAAGGTATGAACATAAAATCTATACTTTTTGCAGCGAGCGTTATTTTGAGCTTAGTCTCATGTGATAATAGAGTTTTTTTATTTTTTTAATTGATCAATATGTTTTTCAAGATATCTCAAAATTTGTTTACTTCGTTATTTTTTGACTAAAGCCGTTAATGGTTTTTTTTTTTTTTTGCTAGGATGTTTTTAATATCTTTAGAGGGCGTAACAAAATGTCAATTTGATTAAAGTGGTGTTTGATAATTCGATCTAAGAATGGAGTATCAAGATGAAAAGCAGCAAGTGGTTGTGAAAGGAGGTTAGAGTATCAAGTTATTTTGAAAACAAACAGTTGTATTGTGTCTAATTGAGGCTAAGTTTCCAACGCACATAATACTCATCTATATCATTCATAGTTTATTTTAATTATACTTATTGCATAAACTCTGAGACAAATAATTCACAAAGGATCAAACAGTATTTGAAAATAAAATAATCACCTTAAAAGGACAAAGAAATGATTAAATTTATATTTACAGCTTTAATATTAATAACTCCTTTTGCAAAAGCAAATATCAATCAAAAACCAGATATGATTTGCCAAAGCAAAAGTTTTACCAATAGCGTAGATCTACGCTTCTATCATATCAGTAGAGATGATTGGAAAGTCAGAATCCGGAGTATTACAAGTCCTTATCTCGATAAAACTTTGGATGTTAAGTTTAAAAGCTCAGCCGCCTATGGTGTTAACCGATCAACATTTTATGATAAAAATAATACTTTTTCACTTCATCAAGCCGTTTTTGAGGAAAAATTAAATAGAGAGGAGTGGAATTTAATAATTAATTTAAATGAAGATAAACTAGTTAGAGTTAACCAAGTCATGCTATGCCAATATTGACTCTTCGAATAGCGTACACTAGCCAATCTCATTTTTTAGATGCAATTTTACTGGTATGAGTATTTTTTATGGCTGGTGCTCTCTATATTTAGATGCGGTAGTTAGGAATTGAGTTGACAGCTGCTCTCTTGGGAGCACTTTTAATGTAAATTTAAATTGTTTGTCACCCCTTTTCCTTCTCTTTGTAACTTTTGTAAGAGCCCTTCGTCTTCAAGTTCTTTGGGTGCTTCAAATGAGTTAAAGTGATTCGGACGATCCTCAATAATTGTGAAAGTCAGACTTATGAATACTGTCGAGATTTTTTCAAGAGCACCCGTTCATGCGCAAACTGTTGATAATGGCTTGGGACGAGACTTCTTTGGAGGAACTCTTATTGGAGATACCATGCCTGAAACTGGTTCAGGTAGAATCAGTATGACTTTTAAATTCGCAAGACACCCAAGAAGACTAGACCTTGCTGTGCCGATTTCCCCAAGATCTATGAGTCTAGACGGAACCTTTGGAATTACTGCCATAAAAAAAGAAGGATTCTTTGCAAGAGCTGCATTCAGATCAGCATCTTTAAATCTGAATGCGATGGATACAGGCACAGAAAAGTAGGCAAAAGAAAGAAAACTCGTTCCAATTTACTTTGACGAGTTTGCGTCTTTTGTTTGCGTTGAATTTGCAGATTTTATTTCTAAAGCTCGTTCTGCAAAATTTGCTTTGCATTCATCTCATCAAAGTATTGGTGACATTATGGAAGTATCAAAAGGATTTCTAAATCGTATCACAGACAATATTGCCACCAAGATTGTTTTACGAATCAACGATCCAGATTCAGCAGAGTTTTTTGCAAGGTCATTTGGAACAAAAGAAATTCAAAAAACCACCCAACGAATCACCAATACAAAAGAGATCGAAGATGCAGAAATTGTGGGAGAATGAACTTTAAGGGATGCTCATCAATTCAGAGCTTCACCTGATTTACTGAAGACTCTATCCACTGGAACTGGCGCGGTTTTAGTAGCACATTGAAAAGCGATGCCTAAAGGAGCGACTACTGTTTTTAAGATCCGATTTCCTAGACTTTGAGAAGAATGTGCCTCAAATTGATAAAATGCCATATCTATATGATTTTATTGAGACATTAAAATGCTTATATTCGCAAACTCTCTCGATTTTAGGGAGGAATTCAAAATGTTAGCATTTGCAAATTCTCTTGAATTAAGAGAGAATATACGAATGAAAGTAATGACAGAAAAGCACAATAAAGTCTCTAAATACCTAGAGCTAGTTCAATCGCAGGGACGGTATTGGATTACAAAGGCTGACATCATCAAAAATCTAAAAATAACCTCGACTGCATTCTACAACGCCGTTCACAGATTGGCGAAACAAGATAAGCTCGTTAGAGTCAGAAATGGTTTTTATATCATAATCCCACCAGAATACCGGAGCACCAAGGGACTTCCTCCAACTCATTACATAGACGCTTTGATGACCTTTTTAAAGCAACCTTATTACGTGGGAGCGCTCTCTGCAGCAGCACTGCATGGCTCATCCCATCAGTCCCCACAAGAGCTACAAGTTGTCACGTCTAAACCAAGTCCACTTGTCGAGGTTGGACAATCAAGAATTCGTTTTATCACCAAAAAAGATATTAAAGAAACTCCAACTCAAAAGATAAAAACACCAACTGGATATATCAATGTGTCCACTCCTGCCGCTACTGTGCTGGATTTATTTCGATATATGCGTATTGCAGGACATTTCGACAACATAGCAACCATTGTATCTGAAATGGCTCAAGATATTGATACCTCTGAACTCATTAAGCTAGCAGAGAAAGAAAAAGATAATTCGATTATTCAACGCCTTGGTTTTTTTCTGGATCGTTTTTCTGAGAATAAAGTTATTGCCCGAAAACTGCATCAAGTTCTTGAAAAGAAAAATCCTAGTTTTATTTTTTTAAGAGCTGATAAGCGAAAGGGTTTCATTGAAAAAGACCTTAAGTGGAATATCCTTGTGAATACTGAAGTGGAGCCAGATTTATGATTCCAAGTTCATTTATTACAGAGTGGAGAACTCAAGCTCAGTGGCCAGAATCCTATCAAGTAGAGCAAGACCTTATAATCTCAAAAACACTTGTTCAGATTTATTCTGACCCGGATCTAAAAAAATCGTTTGCATTCAGAGGCGGAACCTCTTTACAAAAAGTCTTTTTCCCAACTCCAACACGGTATTCTGAAGATATTGATTTAATTCAAGTGCCAAAAGAAGCTATCGGCCCATCAATAGATCGCTTGAGAGGCATCCTTGATCCGTGGCTTGGAAAACCTAAAAGAGAATTTCTCAAAGGACGTGTTGTTCTCAGATACAGTTTTGACTCTGAAGAAGCTCCCGTCAGAAAAATGAAATTAAAAATTGAAATAAATAACGCGGAACATATTTGTATTTTAGGTCACCAAACTGTTCCTTTTAAAGTTCAAAGCTCATGGTTTGCTGGTGAGGCCGAAATTCTGACCTTTGAGATCGAAGAAATCTTAGGAACCAAGCTTCGCGCTCTTTATCAAAGGAAAAAAGGTCGCGACTTATACGATATGAGCATGGCCTACCAGTACATCAAAAGTCTTGATGATAAAAAGATGGTCCAATGCTTTGAAGAATATATGAAACACGAAGGGAATACCGTCTCTCGTGCCGAGTATGAAGAAAACCTTTACCACAAGCTCACTGATAAGAAGTTTCTTGAAGATACCCAACCACTACTTAAAGTCGGAGCACCAAAATTCGACGTAAATGCGGCTGGCGAAACCTTCAAGGCTCGAACTTTGCCATTACTAAATGGCGAACCTTGGGCTGGAATTCAAAAAAAGGAATAATTAAAACGAACCCTAGCACTTAACCCCTCATAAAAATCAGTGAACTCTTGCGGCGAAACATTAAAGGAGAAATCCGAAATGAAACGCCCAATCTTACTGAGCCTAATTATGGCTCAGACGGTGTCATGTTCAACACTGGATCAATCCTTGATTGCAGATTCGATGTCGATTTCTTTTTGCGAAGCCATAAGCCCTAAAGATTTTCTAATATTCGTATGTTTCGCTTGTAAGCCACGAATATCAATTTTCCCAGTAGCGATCAGTTCATTGACGACATCCGAGTAGTTAATGGTGCCGTTCACAAAACCTTCGTTGGCCTCGTTTGTTAAACTCTCAAGTGCTGACCAAGATTCATCGCTTAATACGATTTGAATTTTCTTTTTCATTATCGACCACCTTTCTTTAATTTCGGCTACGGGATCACAAATGGACTTGGAGGCAAATCACCAAAGTAGATTTCAGTTTGCTTTGTCATCTCGTCGCGATCTTCGACAACTTGTTGGTGAACAAAGTAGGATGTAATCAATTCAAGCCCTAGGCCGATAGTCGTACCAAGAGCAACTTCTTCAATGGATGGGTTGCGTCCATTCGTGCTATGAGCCGCGTAAGTTGCGGCCGCTCCGATTAAAGCACCCGTAGCAGCTCCAAGCCTGAATGATTGATCGAGCGTCGTGTAAGACGCGGTTAAGGCCACGATGGGGCCGATTAAAAATATGCGTTTCATTTCGCATTCCTCCTGTATTTGAAAGTGGAGGAGTAGAAAAAGCATGATGGTTTAAGTCGTTTTAAAAGTTATTTAACTAACTGTAATTCGGTATTTTTAACTTCTTCTAAGATGATTACTGCTTTGTTCTGCAAAGAAATATCATCAGCACTGGAAAATTCAAAATCTTTGTCAGCGGTTACAAGTAAGTTAAGCGAACTGGCTTTAAGCAAATTGATTATCATCGCGTCAGGCCCTCTGACTCCGAGTTCGCCCATTGTTTGGACCATATCCTTCCAATGCAAGGGACGAGTTATCAACTGCGATGTTTGACCCTCCATCACTTCAAGAAAATGAAGCCCAAGGTCGCCTTCTAAAATTTGCCATTCATTGATAAGCATTTGTCCTGCGTATTTCGAGCAGAAACTTTGCCACCCCTTATCTCCGGCAGATTCGATAAATTTTTCTCTAAGTTTCTTTAGTCTGTTTTCACCAACTTTGTATGATTGGCCGTTTCTTTTTGCAGCAGTGTCCTCATCCCTGACACTTTTCAGTAAATCATAAAGTGATTTATGAGCAGTCTTTGAGTTCATCGCGGAAAATACATTTATAGCCCCAAGAGTAACTTGTTTTCTAAATACAAGATCAATAAATTCCATTCGTCCGACAACGTTTGTACGAATCGGTATATTTTGTTCTTCGAGAACAAGGAAAACGTCTAGAGCTTGTTTGTAGACTCGATCATCCGTGTACGATGCACCATAAAGAAATCCGGTGTCCGCTAAGCAACCATCACTGCAATCTGTCTGGCTCAAAAACTCCTTGAGCTGATCAATCCCCCTTAAAATTTGCATTAGATATCCAAGTCGGTTGATGGATTAATTGGCTTTGCCGATTTCTTCGGTTTTTCAGTTTCATTTAAAATTTTCATTAGATCCTCAGGAGGTGCCTGCTCTCCAATTTGCTTAAGTCTTTCAGACCATTTCTTCGCAGCACCTTTTTTAGGACCTTGTTTCTTTTTCTCCATAAAAGACTCCTTGCTTTTACTTAGTTGTAACATAGCCTAAAACCTCCGTCTAAACAACTGAAATTACTATATATTTACACTTTGCGTAGTTCCGGAAACCGGATCTTAAATACGCTCGAAGCACCGTGTGGCGTCTCCTATCCGTGAGCTATCAAAACTGCACCAACTCCGGTCGGAAGCGTCTCCAGTAAATCAGGTGAAGCCCGAAACTGGTGAGCATCCCTGCCTCCTCCGGAAATACAGAAATCGGTTTCCAATCGATGTGGGTTGCTTTGCGTGATGCCTTTTGAATTTGGGTCCAACATTGCCTAGAGGAACAGTCTTCTAATTTTGAAAAGCTAATTCCCAAATCGACCAATGGGGCTGCGATGATAAGTTTAATAATAATGTTATACACAGATCCTCCTATTTTTTTGTCCTTCCTGACACATAGGTAACACTTCATACCGGAGACATGGGTAACACTTTCAGGCATAGGAGGAACTTCTATGCCATGGAAGGAAAGTGACAAGATGGATGAGAAGGTGAAATTTATAGCGAGAATGTTAGATGTGACTGCTATTAGGCAATATCTTTTGGAATATAAAATTCGAAGTCCTGAGAAAACTTTTTTGTTCCCTCGAGATAGTGAATGGCAAGGCGGCAAAATGGCGAGGGCTTTACAATCAATTTTAAAACAAGTGGGCTATGTTCCTGAGAAAAATCACAAAGGTGAAGAGTTGTGGCCAGTGTTTCACTCGCTGAGAAGTTCCTATGTGATGAATTTACTCACAGCTGGAGTTCCTTATTTGTTGGTTCAGTCGCAGACTGGCCACTCCGATTACAAGAGCCTCAAGCACTACATCGCAAAGCTGGAAAGTAGTGAGACAAAAGGCATTTCAAAAAATCTAAAGCCTTTTTTGAAAAACAAAAAGACTGGATAAGATTTAGCTAACACAAATACCAATGCAAAAAACCACCGCTAAGATCGGTGGTTTTTTTATACTCATTTTTTGGGTGTCATCCACTGGGTGGTCATGTGGGTTGTTCAAAAAAATTAATTTTTCCGCGGTTAAAATCGGGGAAGGGAAAATTTATGTAATAAGATATTGAAATAACTAAATTTTTGTAATGGGCTGGACGAGGGTTCAAGGGTTTAGAAAAATTCTTAAAACAGGATAGATTCGAAAAAATAATGGCGGAGAGACAGGGATTCGAACCCTGGATACGTTTTTGACGTATACACGCTTTCCAAGCGTGCGCCTTCAGCCACTCGGCCATCTCTCCTATGGAATAATAAAACATATGTTAATTCCAAAAGAGATACTTGGTACCATAAGTTTCTATAAGCTGTCCACAATAATTAGCTACCTTGATAACTTACTATTTTTTAACTGATATCAATCTATACTTAGGGCTCTCTAATTTTATGGCGCTAATGAAAATCTCAAATGTTAGATAAGAACTTTCATAGGAGGATGTGCTTAAACAATAACTTCAAAAAAACTAGCTTGGCAAAAAAAGCCCTATCTTCATAAAAAAGATAGGGGCGGCTACTTTATGCAATTATTATCAGCTATTGACCAAAAAGTAAGTCCAGTAAAGCTTCTGCAGCTGCAGCAGCATCAGCCTTTTCACAATAACTTGCATCTACATTATGTTGATAAACTTTGCCTACCATTTTTTTACAATTATGATTATTTGACCATTCGTAAGTTACGCGCTCACAATAATAGTCATTTACAAGTCCTTTATACTCACCATTAACCATTTTTTTGCAATTATGATTATTCGACCATTCGTAATAAACACCTGATTGCTTAGATTTCTTAAGAGATTT
>CAUJGP010000035.1 GCA_963170155.1 Bdellovibrionota bacterium
GCCAATTCTTTGCACTTCAGGAATATCTGATTTCAAAAGAACCTTTTGTAGGTCGGATAAGCGGGGTGCTTTTTCTTCTTGATAAACCTTTTGGATAAGCCTTTCCACTTCGGCCTTTTCAAGCTTTCCAATGCTAATCTGATGGTCTTCTTTTGTCATAATCTGGACCAAGGCTGATAGAAACTTGATCTTCTCATCTGAAGGTGTCTTCTCGCCATCAGCTAAATCAAAAGGATTGATGGAGATTTTTGAGGCCATTGACAACAGTACATATTGCCCATTTAAAAGCTCACAGGTTTTTTGATAAGAGCCTCCAATATCCACTATATATACTTTCGGCTTTTGTGAGAGCATTTGCCCTATCATCAAATTTGTCAGATAACTTTTTCCTGAGCCACTTCCTCCAGAAATGATCTGATTGGCATTAGTCATTTTCGGTGAAAACGGGTCAAACTTAAATAGTGAACCCATTCGTGTACGTAAGAGTACAGCGGGTTTTTCAAAGCCCTGCCATAAACCAAAAACTGGCAAAAGATCAGCTAAATTAGATGACTTGATTTTCCGAGAACGCTCTTTACCCATCGAATTTGGAAGTGAAGTGTTTTCATAAATGTCAAAAGCAGCATAGTCCTCCACAATACCTTCTGAGCCTCCCATTTCACGAATCACCTGGAGAACGTGAGAGGTCTGCGACGTTAGTTCATCCTCATTTTCTGATCTCAATACGATGTTCATTGAAACTAAAAAGATTTTCTCACCTTGTTTTACGACGTCATTAAGAAGACCTTCAATATCCTGAAGCTTTGCTTCACTTTCAACGTCTGAAACACCCTTTTTTCCAATAACCATGGCATAGGCCATGCGTCGATTAAGCTTAAGCCATTCAATTTCCTTATGTTGATCGGGCACATGGATTGATAAATAGAGTTTTGATGAAAATGGCAAATTTACTAACGCCGATGCCATCCCAGCAAATGTCTGTTCGGGTAAAATCTTAAGGCTGATCACACGGTGATAGGTGGAACCAATTTTAAATCCGTGAACTGATTTTACCACATCTGACACGATGACTCGATCTCTAATATCTGTTTCATCAAACTGAGAAAGCCCCAGAGGATGATTCGGATTCCAACAATCAAAAATAAGCTCTGTTATTTTAAGCGGCTCTAGTTTACTTACATTAAATCCAGCGGCCATCAAATTACGCTCAATCTCAGCTTGCAATAAATGGCATTTATTGATTCCTTGTCGAAATTCCAATTCAGTGATCTTTTTAACTTTTGAAGTTCCGCATGAAAACATATTGACGTTAAAAAGTTTTTTATTTTCAAATGGAATCCTGATAAAAAGATAATTGGACTGTTGGGGAAGTTTTCCCTCTATTTCAAGCGCATTAAATTTTTCATACCTCTCCTTAGCCAAATAATGCACAAGATTCTCAGATCCCTCTGAGAGTTCCAAGTGCTTTTTAAGATCCTCTTGACCGCCTTTTTCAATTGTTTGCACAAGCTGAATATCAATATGTGGAGGGAGACTTCCAAGAAAGATTTTAAGTTTTTCCTGCAAGGCATTTATTTCCTCATCTGAGGAGTAGGCAATATCATGTGGCAATAAACGAAACCCAAAACCCATGGATGAATCTTTGAAAAGCGTAATCCCATCTTCAAAACCCCACACTTGTAGTTTGTCAATTAAACCTCGGTTCATGACTGCTGGCCTTTCTGTTTATTTTTGCGGGCCTCCATAAGGGCGAAATCAAGAGGGGCTTCTTTAAAACAGGATAAAAATTTCGGCTGGAGCTGATAACGTAAAAAATGAAAAAGAAATTTTTCCGGTTTTCCACGTTTTGATAAAATCAAGGTGACTCCCAAAATGAGCGTCGGCAAATAGACTAATAAAAATTTATGCCCCACTCGTCCAAAAAGAAGGTTCAAGAGTGAGCAAACTGTGACTAAGGTAAAAAGATCAATGATCTCTAAAAAGAAAATCACTGCCTTTTGATCAAGACTTCGGTTAACCTTCGTGATTTCAAGCATAGAACCTCATAAGAGAAAGGTGAGCAAAGCAACCCCTGACTTCTTTTAAGTTAAAGGAGAAAACTCTTAAAAAAGGCCAGAAGTGCTCGCTCTTAAAAAAATTAGTTCACGATACTTCTAATAAAACTCACAATACTCTCAGTGAGTTGGCCGAGGCATTTCAGCCTCAGCCCCTCGCAGAACCGTACTTGAACCTCTCGATTCATACGGCTCCCATTGTTCATCATCGTCCAACTCCATGAAACGTCTTCCAAGTTGCAAATAGATTTGGTTTCTCCTTTATAATTCGGAGTAACCACTCATATGTTTTGGCAGATTTTCTATGAAGCGGTTTATATTTCCGTTGTGCCCACCTTTGTAAGATGAGGTTCAATTGATGGTTCATAAATTTGAGTTCATTACGGCTATAGGAACCATAGTATTGTATCCAACCACGCAATACAGGATTAAACATTCGAGATAGATCTTCCAATTCCTTTTCGGTCTTGTGAGTGAAATACCACGAACGAATCGTCTCCTGAATTTCTTTGCGTGCTGCTCTAGAAATTGCTGGCAAAAATCCATCAAATAATCTTCCTTGATGTCCTCTTGCTGTTCTTCTTCTGAATGTGAAACCTAGAAAGTCAAAACTTATTGCTGGTGGATTTTGCGACATATAGAATTTTGAACCATCTCGTTTGGTGTCTGAGCAATAAACTACTTTTGTTTTTAATGGGTGTAGTTCAAGCTTACAGAGTTCCAATCGTTCTCTAATTGTGTGTTTCACAAACTGAGTTTCTTTGTGCGTTTGACAGTGTACAATGATATCGTCAGCATAACGCTCAAATTGCAATTTCGGAAATCGCTTCACAAACCAGTCATCAAATGCATGATGAAGGAAAATGTTAGCGAGTAGAGGGCTGATAACTCCTCCCTGCGGTGTACCCTTGGTTCTTTGAACCAAAGTTCCATCTGGTAACTGCATCGAAGCCTTCAGCCATCTTTCGATGTACAGAAGAACCCATTTCTCTTCTGTGTGCTTCTTCACTGCGCGCATGACGAGATCGTGATCTAAGTTATCAAAGAAACCTTTGATATCCAGATCCAGTACCCAATCATATTTGTGGCATCTTGTTTTACATAGACCCACTGCTTGCAGTGCTGACTTCTTTGGTCGATACCCAAATGAATCGTCATGAAATTCAGGATCAGCAATTGGCTCTAAATATAATTTAACTACAGCTTGAGCAATTCTATCACTGACAGTTGGAATCCCAAGTAGTCTCTTGGTTCCATCTCTTTTATCTATTTCACAACCTCTAACCGCTGGCGGGAAATATGTTCCAGCCGACATTCGATTCCAGATTTTATAAAGATTCTTTTTCAAATCCTTTTCAAAATCTTCGATCGACTGTCCATCAATACCATGTGAACCTTTATTAGCTTTCACTAACTCATATGCCCTCCATACAGATTGTTTGGAAATATTGAACGACTTGGTGTTATTCATTGGCTCCTCCTGCTAAAAGTAGTTGACCAACAACAACACCCGAACAACGCAACCCCTTCGCTCCATCTGCTTTCACAGACTTCATCACTACTATGGGTTGCTCTGACCCTTTGCTCGGCATTGGTACTCTGGCTCTTACGGTTTCGTCCGCTTGAGCTTCTCCCTTAACATCCGAGCCGAAGGTTCCCGCGTTCCACATTAAAGCCTGAGTCAAGATCATGCTGTCTCCACGCCGGATGCCGTTTAACTCAGTAACCAGGTAACCGTTAAACTTATCCCAACAAAGGGCTCTTTCGTTGGTTTTGACACCATTTTTGGATTCTCGACGCGACAACGACAGTTTGTTTTTACTCATCTTCTTGACTCCTTCCTGATGCATCACGTGCATCGTTTCCTCAACGCTCACGACCATGGCTTTTGACCACAGCCGCTTGAGGTGGATTAAGACCAGTGCCTGAACACCGATCTTGAGGGACCTACCCTCATCTTTAATGCAGCACCAAGTAGTCATGACTTACGCCATGCCTGCTTGCTCGCGGCACACGGCTCCAAACCCAACCATGGCCCCAATGATGGCATAGGTTAAATAAGCCCTGGCATTGGGAGAACCTGACAAATAAGAAAGTCCCGCAAAAACCAGTCCTAGGACGCTCACCAAAGGCAGAATGGTACCCAATAGTTTTGCTTGCAGTGCTGCCATTGAGGACTCAACGGAAGCGTGGGCAAGAATAGGTAAACACAGAGCGCACATCAATAAAAAGACAAACTGAAAATCTATCTTTAGTTTCAAATTTCACCTCATTTTTAAATGTAAAAAATGAGAGGCTATCACTCACTGTGAGACTCATCATATTATCTTAAGCAGCCTTATTATTGGATGCTGGGTGGAGGCTCATAAACATGTGCGACGATAAGTCAGGAAATCGCAAATACAGATGGGTGCGAATATGCTCCATGATTTTGGCAAACCCTACCGGATTTTGAAATACCACCTTGCCTTCCTCAGTAGTAGTGACTTTTGAAAATAGCGTGTAACCGTCACCTTGATTTTTTGACATGTAGTAATTTTGTTCCGGCAAAAAGAACAAGCGAACCCGATAAAAAGGTTCACCCTCATTTTGAAAAGCATAGCCGCAAAGTCTTAAACCCATCAGTTGATTACCGACTTCTCGGCCTCGATAAATTTCATAGCGATTGTTATTCATTAATAAATCTCCCGTTAATTTGTATTCCAAAGAGTCTTTCTTAATTTTTGAGTCATTGTTTTTAGATTTGTTCATCAAGGGATCTTGCCAATTCACGGCAAAGTCCCAATTGCCTTATGGCAAATCTCGCCTTTTGCTTTAAACGAAAATTGAGTCTCCGTTCATGGTGTGAAATGGATCTTAAAAATTCGTAAAAAGATTCCCTGAGAAGAGCAATGTCATTTTCAAATTTTTTACTTACAGTGGCTTTTTCCGACATAAGCTTGCTCCATATTTTTTAGTTGAAATTCCATTCTTTTTACCAGTTGTAGAAGTTTTTGATTTTGTATCAGCTCATCGGTTGAAACCTCCGCCCTGAGAGATTTTAAAAGTGTTTGAAGATACTTCATTCTATTTGCCATAAGTTCTGCCCGTGTATTCATAACTGTACTCACTAAAAGAAAAGTTCTTCACGGATAGTTCTTGGGCGATATTTCTTGCGCTCCAATTCGTCAAAATGAGCGTAGTCAATATCCATATTGGGAATGGAAAAAAGTTGTTCGAAGTAAGTGCGGATTTTTGAAATTTTGGATTTAAAGAAGTTCATTTGTTTTTGCCTTTCAAATTAAGCAATGTGTTTTAGTTGAGGATCAGAGATCACAATTCCTTCTTCAGAGAGATTGCATCTGTGACCCTCAGCGACGTTACTCTCATTTGGTTTCTCAAACATATCGACATCGTAAAAGTGTTGAACCAAGGCCAGTGGAACATTATCCATAAGTCCCGTCTCCACGAACTCATAGAAAGTATTCCAATCACAATGACAGCATATCTGATCAGCCGGTGTTATGATTAATTCTGCACTTCCACACGCAGGACACTTGGATCTCTTTTTTAATCGTCTCAATGTCTTTTGAGTCTTTCGTAACTTTGGTTTCATAATACCCCCCTTTATTCTTAAGTGGTTTCTGCTGATCTATTTACACAAGAATAATGCCAGTGGTGGCCCCAAGGAGGATTAGCTTAATAGGGTCTTGTTTCTATTGAGGATATTTAAAAAATTAGGCTTGGTCCGAAGTCTCGGATCTGCCGGATTCTTGGTAGCGGGAGTCCTTGGAGTTTTGCGAGTCTCAGAGTTATCAGGAGCTTAACGGTATCCGAAAAAGCGGCAGAAAAGGGGCTTCGCTCCAAAGATTCGGACGGAATTGTTATTAAAAAAAGGGCGAAATAAACCGATCAAAATTAAGATTGTGATGGACAGGATTTTTGTGAACCGAAATTTGCGATTTGGTCTTTTGCTAAAAGCTTACAACCGACCTCTGAACAGAGATTTTGAATCCTGGCATCGTCAAAATGCCCCGTCACTAAAATAGAATTATGAGGTCTTGCTATTTGTTTAATAAGGTCAATCCCTCTTAATTTGTTGTCACCCATATGATAGTCGATGAGATAAAGAGAGTTATCATTGATAGAAGCTGACTCTAGTAATTCTTCACCTCTGGAGAAATAAAAAACTTCACCCTTAAATCCAAGGCTCTCTAGACGCATTTTCCAAAGATCTCGAATATAACACTGATCATCACATACATGGATGAAAGAATAGTCATGAACATTGATCTTACTTAAAGCCCAACTGGGTGTTTTCTTTTTTGGAATAAACAAAGTAACGGTTGTACCAACCCCTTCTAGGGAATCTATTTGAATATTACCCCCGGCCTCTTCAATCAGTTTTTTTGCGTAGAATAAGCCAAGCCCTGAGCCGTTGGCCTTTCCAAATGTAAAGCCCTCACTACAAAGCTTGGGTATCATCACATTTGGAATACCTCGCCCCTCATCAATCACTTGTAGATTCGTTAAAACATCGTCCGATGTGACTTTAAGCTTTATTGCACCAAGGGAATGACTCGCCTCAATGGCATTATCCAAAAGATTTGAAAGTGTTGCCTTGAGCTTCCCGCCATCAATATCGGTAAAGCACATGGTCTCATCAAATTCATAAGCAATTTTATTTTGATGCACTAAACGTTTTTCATTTACAATTTGAAGTGCTAATGGGTTTATTTCATGTAAAGCTTTTAATGACTGCTTTTCACGAACGACTCCACTTTGATGTTGGTCCACCTCAGAAATAATTTCATTAATTCGTTTAATTGAAAGCGAACATTGCTCTAAGAACCATTTTTCGTCTTTGGGCTTCTCTTCAATCAATGCTTCAATAACACTTAAGGGGGATCGAATATCGTGCTTAATTTTTTTTGTCAGTGAAGCGAGAAAAAGCGCCTGTTGGGTCTTAAACTCATCATCAATATTTTTTTGAATTTTAACCTGTGATTTTGCCAGAAAATTCCAGAGCCATAAAGCAATGATGAGCCAGATCGCTATTGCATAAAGAGTTAGCCCAAATCTTGGATAAATAAAAGAAATTGATCCCATAACGCGGTCTTTTTTACTTTCATCCCAATAAAGGTGGCCAACCACTTTGCCATACATAAATTTATAAAAAACAGATTGATTTACAAATTTCGTTTCATCTACTAAGGGCGGAAGAGAAATGATCTTTTCATCATTAGGTCCAAAGTAAGAAATACTATGAAAGGAGTCTGTTTGAATCCCATTGAGTGCCGCAATGGCTTCCCTCATTTCAAAAGCTGAAATATTTCGACCAAGAAGTTTTGTGGCCTGTACAGCTAGCTCTTCTTTGATGGACTTCTGCCAAATCACTGAAAGTCCAACACAGGCTAAGAAAAGCAAAAGCCCAAAAATGAGAATCCTATTTTTTAACTTTTTAAATTCTTGCTTGAATCGCACTTCCATGATCACCCCAAAAACTCTAAAGTGAAATCTTTAGGGCTCTCTTTTAAAGTGGTTTTTACAAAAACTAGTGGACAATCCATTAAACTAGAAGTGTCATAATCAATTTGTGAGGTTATCAAAGGCGGCAACGGCAAAGTTTGAACATGATCTGAGAAATTTAATTGCCTTATTATCTTTCCCGCGTAAGCAGGATCAAGGCAAAGTCTGATTTGCTCAATGGACGTTGGAGATTTGATCTTTTTAAATTCTGTTTCATTTATCGGTGTTAACTGATTATCAAAAAAAGCCGTAAGATTTCTGTAACATTCGATTTCAGCCTTTCTTTTGGATTGTTCTTCTTGAGAATGGCAACCAAGACCAAAAATAATTCCATAAGGCCTATTTTCATTCAATCCATTAGCAATGACAAGGGTAACAGTTTCGTGACTATTCGTTTTGGCTTCATAAATTTCGATTTGAGCGGTTTGGTTATTGAAGCTAAATAGAGTTTTTTCTTTTAGAAAAAAATGAGAGACTCCATGAAATTGTTGCCACAAAGCATATCGCTCAATAAATTCTGTTCTGGAATTATAAGAAGCCATTTCATAATTTAAGTGGCCAGCAACCCCCAAGGAAGAAATTCCAGACCTTCGGCAAACATTTCTTTCAATAGATTCACAGACAGCTTTAGCCAGAGCAATATTCTCATCCACACAAGAGCCTCGACCGTCATAAAAAACTCCAGTGATTTGCATTTGGACACCCAAATCCCAATAGGAGTTAAAAACAGGTCTGATCCAATTGTAATCCGTGACAACAATATCAAAAAAGTCTTTATTTTTTAAGATCCATTGGATCAGTTCCTTGTGATCAGCCATAAGGGATTATTCGCAAAAATTAATGAGAGTTTACTCTGCCAGCCATTCTGCATTAATGCCGTATAAGGGCAGGCAAAGAGTGGATAAACTGCGACATTTTTTAACGCCTCAAGATGAATGGCCTGAAGCATTTTCATGCGATCTTTTTTTTCAGGAAGTGACATGTACTTTTCAAGCCATCCAGGAACATCTCTCTTTGGTAGACCAAGAAGGCCCGCCGCCATAGTATAGCTGATAAGACTAATATCTTCATTAAAGCCGGTATCTGGTCCAGCAAGAAATGCGTGAGGCATGTCATCTAGTGAATCGTATTTTGAAAAAGCAGGGGCGTTTTCAATTTCACCCACTGAAACAGAAGGTAAAAGTTGCTCAATCTTTTCCTTAAACACTTGAAAGCCGCCAATTCGGAGTGTTGAAACCTTGAGATTTCGAGTAATAGATTCGATCGGAGATTTACGATCAGAAAGTTTCAGGGCTGTGCTCTGATCTATGGCTCCGTCGCCAAAGGACGGAAAAAACTGATGAGTCACTTCATACCCAGGGAGCGTCGAAAAATAAGGGGTTAAGGCATTTCTTATTTTTTGAGACAGAAACAAACGCTCTTCAGGACTTAGTTCCTTTAGCCCCCTCTCAGTAAAAAATAAAGCCATTGTTCGAATATTTGCAGTTTTATGAAGAGTTCTATCATTTTTTAAGCCCGCAAATTTGATCACTGTTTCAGGTCTTGCGGCATCGATAGTAGTGATAAGATCCACTCTATTTTCTGAAAATAATTTTAAAGACATTTCCTTTTGTGTCGGTTCAGTCGGCACAAGGAATACCCTCTGCGCGACTTTTTGACTAAAATGATAGTGATTGGGATTAATACCAAGTTCAATGTGACCTGATTCAGAATCTTTATCGACAAAATAAAGACCGCTTGTGTTTCGGTAATTAACGATATCAAGAGTATTCAAATCAACGGACGATTTTGGTATAATTGCAAAATCAATTCCAGAGAGCATTGGTAAAATGAATTGGGATTTGCCGTGAATTTTTAAAACAAGAGTGTCACCTTCCGTAAAAATACCTTCGCAAGGGTCGTTAATTGATTTCACTGAACTTGATGCGCATACAAGGTCTTTGAAGTTACCATGAGTGTTGCCCGATCTCACAATGGCTCTTTTTAGTGAAAATTCAGCATCTTTGGCCGTAATAGGAATTCCATCAATAGTTTTTAAATTTTTCCTGATTTTAAAACGTAAAAGATCACCAGTCCAAGCCCAATCTTCTGCCACTCCTGCCACAACTTTACCAGTTTCAGGATCAAGCTCAACAAGGGGGCTAAAGGTATTTTCTAAAAAGATATATTCAGGTGCTAAATGAATACGAGTGGGTTCGTAAAATTTTGCAGAATGACCGTAGGGGAAAGCCACTCTGAGTTCATTTAATTGCATGTTTACTCCTCGTTGGCTGAATACAAAAGCAGTGCCGCCAATTAAAACCAAGGCTAAAGAAAAAATACCTTTCCTCAACTTCATAGGCACTCAGCCTTAAGACAGATACTTGATGCAGTAGTATTTCCTTTTTTTAACCTACCGCATTTTGAAAGGATATCAAGCGGGCTCTCTGAAGGAGGTTCTTTCTTCACCAGAAGATGACCATCCTTGATTTCTAAAATTCCAGCACGGATCAAGATCTCAATTGAGTTCCAAAGTTCTTCATCAGTGACTTGAGTTTCATAGCCACTCACGTTTTCCTCAGTAGAGGTTTGTTCTTGGTTCTCCGCATATAATTGCTGACGACTCAGCATCAAAATAGCAATAAGTAATATTTTTCGCACAAGTCCCTCCTTAAGATTTCACAAGCTCTTTAAGGTTAATCCCTAAAGATTTAAGTTGATCATGAAATGTGGATTTTGGAATACCGAGCGCTTTGGCCGCTCTTGTGGCTGAGCCATTATTTTCTAAAATTGTATCCACATACATTTTAGTTTTTTCACGCTTATAACTGACCTCAATGTTTCCTTTGTTTTCAAGTAAGGACTGCTCATCGCTGGAGTGAGTTGTATTTCGGATAACCTCATCTAAATGGCTAATTTCAACATATTCACTATTTTTGGCTTGATTGAGTGCTCGCTTGATAGAATTTTGCAAGGCCCGCACATTTCCTGGCCAGGAATATTTTTTCAGCGCTTCAATGGTTGAGGCTAAAAACAATTTCTTTGGCACTTGGTTTTCGATACACCATTTTTCCGCAATGCTTATAACCAGAGGAGCAATATCTTCAATTCTTTCTCGAAGTGGTTTTAAGTTTATTTGGTAACAATCAAGCCGGTAGAAAAGGTCTTCTCGAAATTTCCCGTTTTGAACAGCTTTTTCTAAATCAACATTGGTGGCCGCAATAATTCTAACATTGACCTTGAGAGGCCTTGCTGCCCCTACGGGTGTAACCTCTTTTTCTTGAATAGCCCGCAGAAGCTTAGCCTGAAGGTCAATGGAAAGGTCGCCGATTTCATCCATAAAAAGTGTGCCACCATTTGCCAGTCTAAAAAATCCAACTTTATCTTCGATTGAGGAGGTGTATGCGCCTTTAACTGAACCAAATAATTCACTTTCAAAGGTGCCGGGATTAATCGCCGAACAATTGATTGGAACAAATGGCCCATTTGCAACTTTTGATTTTTTATGGACAGCTCTTGCCACAAGTTCTTTGCCTGTGCCATTTTCTCCTCGAATAAGCACGCAATCATTTGTCGGGGCAAAGGCGTCTATTAATCGGCAAACCTCAACCAAGTGAGGAGAAGCACCAATCATACCAAAGGACGCTATGTATTTTTCGGAATCGCTGAGTGTTGTTTCTTCGCGGGAAAATATTTTAAGCCTTTCTTGATAGCGTTTACAGTAGCTTTCAACAAAACTCAAAACTGCTTTCATACCTCTATTTCGATCAATAAAGGCATAAGCGCCAGCTCCTACATTAGCCTCTTCTGCCTCTATGGAGTTATCAGCACTGATTGCAATAATTTGTAGGTTTGGATCTTTTTTCTGTAAAATGCGAACAGCATCATCTCCCATGATGTCAGGCATGTGATAATCAACTAAAGCAAGTGAGTATTTGCCTTTATTGAGGTGAACAAGGCTTGCCGCATACATCGCACTTTCTGCCTGATGCACAACATACCCCTTGTCCTCAAGGAACGTTTTTAAAACGTGCAGGTAGGACTTATTATCATCAACAATCAATACTTTGTGTTGCATGACACCTCCAAAGCCATCTCCCATCATGCTTCTCTCAAAACTCATGCCATAGTTTTAAACACTTGAGGAAAATTCATATTCTCTTTTAAGATTCACGGCTTAAGTTGAAAATTACAGGAAGCCAGAGGAAATAGGCAAAATCCGGATTCTTGGACGAGGGATCTTATCTCCAACACAAATTCACAATGCAATTCAAGATGATAAGAAAAATATCAAATTTGGCCCTTCATCCGAAATTTCAGATGGAGCAAAAGTGCACCAGTCAATAAAAAGAGCTATATCTCTGAAAACAAACGTGTTTTAAAAAGACCACTAAATCCGATTTTTCGGACAGATCTGTTTTTAGTAAAATTTTCAGGACACACAGGGAGTTTTTACTCTAGCAACATGGAATCCTACTTTCTTTTTTCTTGCACTGAACTCACTCAATGTAATAAGAGAGCCTTCACGCACGGAAAGTGCAACTTGCACTCTTTTGGCCAGTAAAGTTCGGTTTTTAGTGCATGTTGCACAAGCTGTACATTGGCTTTAAATCCTTTTGAGGTGACTTTGAAAAATAACTATCCCAATCACATTGAAAATATTCGAAAATTTATTCAAACAATTCAAGCAAGCTCTGAAACCCACGCCATTCTCATCAGTGGACCTGCCGGATGGGGCAAAACTACAGCGGTGGACGAAGCACTGAAACTTGCGAAAGTAAAAGGGGCTCATCTTGGCAGCTATAGCACCTCATTGAATTTCTATAATTTTCTTCATGAAAACTCATCAAGATTTGTCATCATTGATGATAGTGCAGGTCTCTTCAATGATCAAAACTCAATGGCCTTACTTAAAGCTGCAACTTGGCCACAAGGGGGAAAGAGAATTGTTAAATGGGGTTCCACCTCAAGTAAAGCTGCTACAGATGAATTTGAATTTACAGGAAAGCTTATCATCATTTGCAATGGCTTTCCAAATTCTCCCGATGCTGAGGCCGTAAGATCAAGAAGCTTTCCCTGTAAGGTTACGATCACTATTTCTATGGCTAAAGAATTCTTATTATTGGCAGCAAAAGATAAAAATTGGTTTTCAAATAAAGAAAGAGCCTCACGAGTTGCGGAGTTTTTGATCGAACGCCTTCATGAAACAACTCTTTCACAAATTAGCTATCGCACATTGAAAATGGGCTATGAACTTGCCACCCATAATCCTGACAGCTGGAAAGGACTATTGGCAGGAATGATTGCTTCTGTGCCAGAAGATCCAAAAGCATTGGTCAAAAAACTTTTAAAAAAGGATTTGAAGGTTAAAGAGCAGGTTCGACAATTTGAAGAAATCACGGGCTTAAAACGCCGAACCTTTTTTAATTACAGAAAAGAACTACTGGCAGCGAAAAGTTGCTAAACTCAACCCGCTGGCCATGAAGGTGCATTATTTGGGCCTGAGTGCAAAAGCAAATCAGGCCCTTTCACTTGATTGAACTTTAGTTCGTTGTTGATGGCTCAAAACGAAGTGATTTTGGCACTCAAAATATTATCTTCAGTTCCAAAAGCACTTTAAACACGAATATCTTTGCCTATTTATATTGATCAATTCTCGTTTTGTCTATTAATAGGCAAGCAAAGTCCATGAGTAAATTCATCAGGACGTTCCTCATTTGATGCCATATTAGTAACTCGCATACTCCACTCATTAACTTCACTTTTATCCATTTTCATTTCCAAATTCCATGTCGTCGACATGAGAGGTTGATAAATTTGTGTCTCAATTTTCCGTTTGTAGGGGTTAAGTGCCCATCTAAGTATTTCGAATTTATACCGATTATTTAGATAAAAATCTTTCACAGTAATATCGGGAACAAAAGCATAAGTAAAACTTTGTGTATAAAAATTCTTAAATATACCAAATGATAATAGCACCCCATTTTTTCCATCAACTTTTTTGTCATTAATATAAAATTCAAAGCAGTCTTTATTGTTGCCTTCACAAAAACTACAAAATCCGTCGTGTCGGTCCTTTGAATAGATAGGGGCAACATAGCGACCAGAGAATAGTGCACCGATGACGGATCTTGTTTCATCTGAATTCTCCAGAATTTCAGGACCCTTTGAATTAATTGCTAAATAGCGATTTTTTGAATACGCATATTCATGAAGAAATAATGCGAATTTATTAATTGTGTCTAATTTTGACCAATAAAACGGGTCATAAGTAAACTGGATTATGGGTCGATTTCCATATGAATCAATTTTACGATGTATTGCCAACTGAACATAGCGACAACCATTTTCCAAATTTGGTAATGTTGCATCTTCTGTCCAAGGTAAAGGGCTCATCCAATCAATGTTTGATTGTTTTGATAGGTTCATAAATTCAGATTTTAATTTTGACAGAAGTTCACCTTTTTCGACAGCTCTTGGAAAATAGTGATCAATGAACCTACGGCCAGTTTCATTCAAAATTTCCTTTGGAAAAGCCTTATTTGGGCTACTTGAAAAGTCTTGCAAGCCCTCTTGATAGAGGTCCAAAACCGTCAAGTTTTCACCACACATAACTCCTTTTCCTCCACCACTTAAATTTCCTCCGGCCATGGATATTGTAGGAATTGCATTTAAAATTACAAAAAAAAGACTGTATATAAGTTCATTTGGCTTCATATAATTTACCTTTCATATAATTGTTGGAAGCCTCAGCTGGCCTAATCTAAAAGCAAAGAATGAGCCATTGTTAAGGAAATCTCCTTATTACTAAAACTTCTTGGTTATGCTTTTAGTGAACAGATTGACTTGGCGCAATATATATGTTATTAATTTATTTATGATTAATTTATAAAACTTTAATTAATTGTGAAATATATGAGTATTTACCAATATATAAACTATATAACATTTTTGAAGTCAAAAATTAAAATTGGCGAAAAATCTATTTATGGATACAGAGCTCGGCTTGCTGATTCTATCGGTTGCCAACGGTCTTACCTATCACAAGTACTTTCAGAAAAAACACATTTTACTTTGGAGCACGCAATTAAAGTCGCTAAATTTTGGGAGCTGAATCTGACAGAAGAAGATTATTTTATTAATTTAGTAGAATACAATCGTGCAGGATCACAAGAGTTAAAGACGTTCTTCCTTGGGAAAATGAATCAAATTCGTTCAACACAAGAAAACCTTTCAAAGCGAATTCAAAAAAAAGAAATCCTACCAGATGAAAAGGCTTCTATCTTGTATTCAAGCTGGAACTATTTAGCAGTTTTGATTTTAGTTACTATCCCCGCATTTAGAACTGTATCAACCATTGCTAAACGACTACATCAAGATGAAAAACTAATACTATCTATTCTCCAAAAATTGAAAAATTTAGAACTGATTCATTTTAGCGGCGATGAGTGGCTGCCTTTAGAAAATACTATTCATGTTCCAAAAGATTCGCCATACAACTCCATCAACCATGCCAATTGGAGAAATCTTGCCGTTCAGCACGCCTTCTCTGGCAACGAAGGTGAAGTTCACTATACTTCGGTGTGCTCTTTAAGCAAGTCAGACGCAGAACTAATCAAACAGTATGTTTTGCAACTTATTGACAAGAGTCGTGAAATTGTATCCTCTTCAGAGGAACAAGAGGCTTACTGTCTTACTTTTGATTGGTTTAAAATCTAATCCTTTCTTGGCGGATTTTGGCTGACCTTTGAGAGCCTTTAGGGGCCAAAGCTCCGCAAAAATAGCGCTGACAGGAAAGGTACACTTAAACGATCAATTGTGGATTTCGCCAAATTCGTCTGGAAATTAAAACAGTTAACCTGACATTGAGAGTTTGAAGATAGAGTTCGAACGGCCAGCCCTTTGGCAAGTTTGATTATACCATTACCAAGAACCCGAAACAAAATCCACAAGCGTAGAAAAAGCTCGTTTTCCTAGTCACCTATGGCCAATTGCCTAAAATATGGATTTAAGAGGTAACGCATAGACTTCAAAAGGATTCGTTATCGATACACTTTTCTTCTGGTATTTCCGCAACTCATAACAATTTTAAAGGATTACTATTGATTTTGAATAATTTGTTGGCTCAGTGGTAGCTGCTGATCATTGCAGCCTTTACTAAAATCCTTTCTGTTATTCAAAGCTTGTGTGCTTCCTGAAAATCCAGCATGAAAAAATAGGTCTGTGCAACTTGCTAGCTCACGCCAGGTCCCAATATGCCCGCCATCTTTGACTGTAATAAAAATTTTTTCAGCCGATGAAGTTTGCGATTTAAAATGTAATTTTGCGTTCTTAATAGGTGTTGCAGGATCATATTCGCCATTTATATAAATTAATGGAGCTTTAATTGGAAAATCTTTTGGGTCATAATCTCTATTGATGGAACGGCAATCACAATAACCACCAACAGCATAAATATTTTTCACTAGTCCGTCGAAAAAAGAGGGATGCCTATTGTCACCATTATTTGAACTTGCCTGACAACCAGCAGAACGATACATTCGGTCATATAATTTATTTGGATTATCAAAATCTTGAGATGATTGATTCAAAACTTCTTTTATTCGTTGATCAGCTGGAAGTTTTATCCATTTTCTCAAAAACTGAACAGTTGTTTTTGGTCCGTCCCATAGACTCTGAGTTAAATACCTATCTAAATTACTTTCATCGCCTTTCAGTTCTGTTCTGCATTCTTTTGTTGCTTTTTTTAAAAGAACTTTTTCTTCTATTGAAAGTAATTCCCATACTCTTTCAGCTGTTAGGTAATAGCCATTTGAATCTGTTTGACGAGGTCCTATCACACCTTCCAAAATGACCGATTTAGGTTGTTTTAATTTATTGTCTTTTCCGATCAATGAAGCGGTAACTGTAGCTACTGTTGTTCCAAAAGAGTGACCATATATAATATAATTACTTAATTTCAGAGCTTGAATTATTTTTTTTGCCGCAAGACCTTGGCTTTCTAATGACATTAATTCGGGAGTAGCTGGCCCTAGAGTATTTTTACCAATTCCAATGTAATCAAAAGTTACTACATCATATCCATTTGGAACATTGTTGCGTCTTCCATCCATACATTGGGAAGGTCCCCCACAAAAATAAACAACAGTTCCTAAAGAAGGTTGAATTGAGGATGGAAAACGTATTGCTTTAATTGGAAGGGTTTTTCCATTTGTTTCAGCATTGATAACATATTCTTTAGATGACAAATCATTTATCCCAACAACGAAAGGACTGCTTGCACTGCTGTTTTGTTCTATCGCTATCAATTCTCGTTTTTGAACTTCATCGAGTTTTTGAGTATTCGCTCCATTACAATTAGATTCTGAACTTGCTGCAAAAGTAATTGAATTCATTAAACAAATAATAATTGAATATAGATGAGCCATTTTCATAAAAGCATTTTAATTACAAAAGTGAACTTAGTATAGTTATTTATTTCAGCACGACGTTTATCCACTTTCATCATCTAAATCATTAAATTTACGATGAGCAATTCACTTCATAAAAAATAAGTGTTCAGCAATCACTTCATTTTGACCGAAAGAATTTTTGAAAAGGCGTCATTGAGATTGCAGTGGGAATTTCCTTATGGTCAAGAATGCAACTATTCTAGTCACCGAGGGATAAAAAAAGCCATTGGTTGTTCCAATGGCTTTAGCGGTAAGATATTTTTTATTTTAAAGCACTAAACAAGTTTTAGGTGTGGACGAGTTGGTGATGGTGGCGTGGGGTCCGAGTCATTATCGGATTTTGTGGTTTTACTTTCATTAGGCGGCATGAGAGGCTGTGATTTTTCAAGGAGTTCCTTTGCTTGAGCTGCCTCTTTTTTCATTGCTAATTTTTCAGCGTGTATTGAACCGTGTGAACATTTCGCTATGGCCGCACACTGTCGGTATGAAATGCCACTCTTTAAAAGCTTGCGAATCAAATCAGAATCACGCAATTTCTTCCTTCCTATCAATCGACCTTTGGCCCGAGCGTTTACTAATCCAGCTTTGACCCTTTCACGAATTAATTCGCGTTCGAGCTGCGCCAGAGCCCCCAAAATTGTGAAGAGCGCAACACCCAATGGAGTATTGGTATCCAAACTTTCAGTAATGGAGTTGAATCTTACATTTTTTTCTTTGAATTTTGAAAGCGCTTTGAGAAGGTGACTGGTCGATCTTGCAAATCTGCTAAAACTAAAAACAATAACCTGTTCAATCTGATTTTTTTCAACCATGTCCATCAGACGATTGAGTGCCGGCCTATTTTCTACAGCTCCGCTGATGCCTTCATCAGTGAAAATTTCATATTCTTTGATCTCGTTTCTTTCACAAAAAGTTTTAAGGGCACGGATCTGACTTTCCATTCCGCCAGTTTGATCAAGGGTTGAGACCCTCACATATAGGGCATTGATTCGGCTCATTCATCGCCTCCAATAAAAGTTGAAATTTTAAAGGAGGCTGTAATTATTGAGTCTAGATTTAGTTTTTATAAAGGGGTCTTTGACTCCTTTATGAAGCATCCGAGGTTACGGATGCTGTCGTTTCACTTTTGAATCTTCCCCCAGTTTATGGCCACCATTCCAAAGCTGCCTTGAAAATTTGCCCCAAGAAACTTGCTCAAACTGATGAGCATGAATGGCGGCCTTTGCCATTCGATAAGTAAGGTTGCCAAAGCCATCAGCAAGTCCAATAATAAAAGCAATTCCCATAACCCCCTGCAAAAACTTGATTGGAGCTGTCATTTTGGAACTCCTTGAATGTTGTATTTTTCGATTTCTTCTTTAATTGCAGATTCAATCAACTTTTTCTCTTCTTCCGACAAATTCAGCTTTGAAATTCCACTCTTACGGATGGTTCGAATACTCACCTGAATGGTGGACCGAGACATGCTGAAAGCATTGCAAATTTTTGGAATTGTCATTTTTTTGATCCAACGTAGTCTTGCCAGCTCATTTAAATCAATTTTGACGCCATTCCATCGCACCAACACCGTTTTAATTGCATCTGGTGGTTCGACTACTTGTACGTCACCTGCACCACATATTGTTTAACGTGACCGCAGATACCTACGGTCAAAAAATTTAAATTAAATAGGGTTCTACTCTCTTCGTGGTGGGTAGAACCTCATTGTGAGAGACTTGATTTGTCCTATAAATAAAAATTGTGATAAGTTATATTGTATCAATGACTGGAGATCGGTGTGGAACTAAAAGATTTTATTGAGACGAGTCTAATTGAAATTTGTATGGGTATTCGTGGTGCACAATTTAAAATCAGCGAGGAGATCAATAATTATCCAATCGCTCCAGCATTTATGGAGGGTAAATCTGTTATTGAAAAGAATGGCACATCCATTGATTTCGATATTGCAGTAAAAATCAGTACAGATCAAAAAAGTGAAGTCCAAGGATCTGGAAACACAAAGGGTCTTATTGAGGTCATCGGAGTTTCAACGGGTATTAGTGGCACAAAAAGTGACATTGAAAAAAATGAAAACTCTCATCGTATTAAATTTAGCATCCCATTTTATCCGCAAGCACTAAATGCCAAACCAAAAAAATCAAAGTAATCTGACGGACTCTTTTTGCAAAGCAATCAGAAAACGAACCTCTGATCATACGACGGCTGCCGAACTAGTTGCCAGCACACTAAGCCAGATAATTTCAATCTTAAGACAAGAACTCGACTCTTTAATACGAGTTGTATATCTGCTATCCGTTTCTGGTCTTGAAGTGAGAAATCAGTTAATGACTCAGACGCTCAACAACCAACCTTGGTCTATAGTGAAGGCTAAGGGAAAGATTAAAAAAGTAACCGACCGAGAAATGGTTGAGCTATCTTCTGAATTATTTGAGTGGACTCGATCTGTTTATAAATATGGCTGTGCCTTCATTCATTTATCTGGGCTTCATGGGGAAACAAACCCATTGAGTAAGATTGATACTATGGACAGGCGCGATTTGCTGGAGCACATGAGAAGGTATCATGGCGGGCCAGTATCCGATAATCCTACATTTGAAGAATTTTGTCAGAAGAAAAAGGTGACGGTTTAAATTTAAGAGTCATCTTGTTATGGAGTGCGGAAAATGGCAATGAAAAGGTCCCAAGATATTGAAGCGCTTTTGACTAAGGCAAAGAAAATTAAATTGGATCTAGATCAGCATTATAAAATGGCTCTAGAAAAGCAAAATTTAGGCTCTGAAGTAAAAGTAGAAATTAAAAATATTTTTGAAAATCTTCGTTCGTGCCTGGATTATATTGGACACGAGTTGTTTGAAAAGTATTGCACAGGTCATGTAAAGCCAAGGCTTCTTTATTTTCCGATCCGAACTTCAAATGCTGATTTTATTGGGACTGTAAATAGCCACTACCCAGGCTTGGCGACCAATTGTAAGGCGGCATTTGATCTGCTGGAGGCAATTCAGCCATACAATGATAGCTGGCTTGGACAATTTAACATTTTGAACAATGAGAATAAGCATCAGGCATTAGTAGAACAAATACGTACCGAAGCTCGGCATGTGAGTGTTAAATCTCGTTCTGGAAGTGGTGGTGTCTCTTGGGGGCCAGGAGTAACCTTTGGCGGAGGGGTGCGTATCATGGGGGTATCAATTGATCCAAAAACGCAGCTTCCAATAGAAAATACGACTGTTGAAACTAGCGTAGTTATTTGGGTGGATTTTCAATTTGCAGACGTAAGAGTTTCGGCTTTACCATTCATCGAAACTTCAATTCTCAAAGTAGAGCAGTTGTTTAAAAATTTATCTTTATATTTTTAAACATCAAAAGAATAGAACAGAGCCCTCAGGTTCTAGAATAGCATAGCTAGGTGCGGTGATTTAGCGTTCAGATCGAAATAAAAGGACGCGTTCCAGAACTGCGGTTCGATAATCGTCAAGCAAGGGGGATCACTTTTATATCTTATAAATTCCCACGCATTGGCTTACTCCAGCTTGCACCCATAAAAGCGCAACAGATGAGTTTCAGTAAAAGCAGAGTCTTTTAATTTGTTTGGCTATCAATTGCTCTTTGATTTGACCCTAAAACCCAGTACTTTTAATATATTAGTTCTCTTGGAAAGGGTTTTCTCGCTTAGAGACGAGATTTGAAGTTGAAAAATGATATCAAAAATGATATCATTTTTATGTGAGTAAAGCCGATAAGCTATTAGCAAAGTTAAAAAATGGATCAATTTCAGCTCAGGAAATGAAGACTCTGCTAGGACAACTAGGCTGGGTACTGGCTCGACAAAAAGGCTCTCATGAGCAGTGGTTGAAAAACGGCAAAGTTATAACTTTGGCAACTCACTCAAAAGATTTGAAACCTTATCAGATAAAACAGGTTTTAAAAGTGGTGGAGGAATAATGGCATTACCTAAAAAAATTAAGGATCTGATTCCCTATTACTCTTACAACATTCACTTCTCAGATGAAGATCAGGCCTATGTTGTTTCCGTAACAGAACTTGCAGGCTGTATGACTCACGGAGATTCTCCTGCTGAAGCTTTAAAAATGGCCCACGAGGCTGTCGAAGGACATCTTGAAGTTTTGGTATCTCAAAAGCAAGGAATTCCGGAACCGATTGCAAAAATTAAAGCGAGTGGAGACTTTCTTGTCAGAAGTAATCCCGAGCTTCATCAACAACTTATTCGCAAATCCCATGAAGAAGGCTACAAAAGCTTAAATAAATTTGTGGTCGACCAGCTTCAAAAAGTTGTTGGGAAATAAATTTTTATTTTATATCAAGGTTTCTTTTTTGCATTTTATCTTATGAAAGATTCTGTGTCCCAATGATAGCGACCGCTTCTTTAAGGGACCAATGCATCAAAATCAAATCTCGAAAATCGCCAGGTAACAAGGCTTTGGTTTTACTACCTCGTCAACCTTATGACTCAAACTCTTAAAGTTATTCATTCTTCTCCAGAAGAAACAGTTGTCTATTTCGCCCCAGATTTATTTGGACTATTAGAAATAGAGTTAGCCTTAGAGGTAATTCATACTTTCCAAAAACTTTTCACTTGGAGAAAATTTCGTGAATAAAACTTAACTACACTAAGTAAGAAGACAAGCCCTGAGATAATTAAAAATCTTGGGGATTTTGTTATTTAACGGAATGCTGACGGGTTTTGAATTGATATTTTTGGCTGGAGGATGATCGGTAAACTTTTATTTACTCATTTAAATATATCTGGTTTATTTTATGCCTCTTAAACCACCCACCGTTCATGGGTGGTTTAAGAGTTATGTGATTTACAACCTAAACTGACTTTGGTTGATATCTTTAATCCTTTTGAAGATTTGTTTTTTGGATTCTTTAGAATCATTCGTATGTATCCCTTTGTATAAGAAGTTTTTTTAAGTAGCAATAAATGAAACGAAGACTTTAAAAATCAAAGAAACATAATATTTGTTGCTTTGATAAATCTCACTATTAAGTGGTGGATCTTTTACAGAGTGTGGTGCGTGGTCGTTGAAGAAAAGGGATTGAGTGTTTTAGCTAACTTTGTGGATGAGTGAATGTTAAAATGAGTCAATTCAAACCGAGAGGAGAAATTATGAAACCTTCGTTCGTGGATTTTTTTACAAAAGAAGTTTCTCAGGCTTACGATGAGCGTAACAGCAAGCTTTCTCCTATTGCCGATAACATGCATTTTTTAATTCGATTGATTTTACAGGAGTTGCCTGTTCATTCTCATATTTTGTGTGTAGGGGTTGGTACAGGTGCAGAGATTCTTTCTTTATCCAAAGCTTTTCCTCAATGGACTTTTGTTGGCGTTGATCCGTCAGCCTCTATGCTTGAAGTTTGTCATGAGCGACTTAAAACTGCTGGCATTTTAGATCGTTGTCAGCTCATTCATGGGTACGTTCACGATCTTTCCAATGAAGAAAGTTTTGATGCAGTTTTAAGTGTGCTTGTCTCACACTTTGTGCAACGAGAAGAGAGGTCAGATTTTTTTCGTAATATGATAAGTCGTTTGAAAAAAGGTGGAGCTCTCATAAATACAGAAATTAGTTTTGATTTAAATTCATCTGAATTCCCTTTAATGTTGAGACAGTGGGAGAAAATTCAGATGCTCATGGGTGCTTCGGCCGAGTCTCTTGCTAATCTACCTCAACAATTTCGTGAAGTTTTAACAGTTCTTGCCCCCTCTCATGTTGATGAACTTCTTCGTCAAAGTGGTCTTCACGAGAGTGTCCAATTTTTTCAGGCTTTCATGATCAGAGGCTGGTATGGTAAAAAATAATGGGGTTGATTTGAGGATAATTTACATATCTCTTAGATAAATAAATTTTTTTTAATAAGATGGCGCAAAGATTCTTCATTTTCTGCATGAAGAAGAAGGAGGCTTTCATAGGGATCACCTTGAAGTTTTAAAACCTTTGCGAAGGCTGGTTCGGTTTTATAGCCATCTTTTTTCAGAGCCAATATTTTTTGTTGCAGGGATTTCCCGCCGATCTTTAGTAATCGCTCTTCGACTTGAAAATGACGATATGCTTTTTGATGAACGCTGTCTGTTTCTTGTGCGAATAATTCAAAAGCTATTCCTTTGAATTGAAATTGGCAGATCCAAGTGGGCTCTTTTTGATGAATGCGTTCTTGGATTTTGAATCCTTTGAAATGACTATAGTTTTTTTTCATTAATTGAGATAAATCATCAAAATTGGAAGCCGTTAGGAGAATATCTACATCTGAGGATTCAATGGCAATCCCTAGAGGGATAGTGCCTGCAATCAGAGGTGAAAATGACTTTAATTCGTTTAGGAGATTGAGTTCCTGGAGGGAATGAAATTCAGTGGTGCATTTTTCGAACCTGATGACTGATTCTAAAGAGCTATGGTGGAATTTAATAGAAGAGGGTCCTAATTTAAATTTTAATTCAGCATTCCATTTTTTTTCTTCTTCAAAGTTGTTGAAATGAATATGAGGGTATTGTGTTTTGATTTCATCAAAGGTCTCATCGCAAACAACCTCTATATGTTCAAATCCCTCTTCGTGGACGCCTCCTTTTTTGGGTGCGGGAAGCTCAATGAGATCAATGGTTTTTCCATTAAAAGAAATAGGATGAGACAGCTTGAATGTTGAAATCATTCGACCTCCAACTTCAGATTCAGTGAGAAACTCACCCCAGCTTGTAAGTTGTTGAGACCAGTATTGGTATCGCGCGAGCGAATCCACGCGATAGCAAAGATGATCCCACATCCAATAATCTTTTAAAACAATAGAGGAATGGTAAAGGCTTTTCCATAGAGTATTTAGAAAAACTTGAGCATTATGTTGGAATTCTTGTCTGGAAGTTAATGTCAGATTCATTGGCTTAAGGGACCTTAATAATGATTTTTCCTATCGCTTGACCAGCTTCCAGGACTTGATGAGCTTTTCCTACTTCATTTAAATTATAAATAGGCTCATGAATCAAAGGGCGAATTTGAGAGTGCTCCATGAGAAAGGATAAATTCTTTAAAATCTCTTGATGGTGTTCCCGGCGCTCTCCGGTGAGCATAGGGAGGAGCATTAGCACCAAATGCAAGCTTAAGGCTTTATTTTGAACTATAGAGAGATCGTGGAGTTCTGATGATTGACAAGTGATAACATGGCCATACCTTTTGGCGAGATGAAAAGCCGTATCTAAGCTTTTGCCCCCAATCGTATCAATGACAATATCAAAGCCTTGTTGGTGAGGAGTAGAGGCTAGCGCTTGTTCTACAAAAGAAGGAGAATAGGGATTAAAAACTTCTAAGGCGCCTAATTTTTTTACTAGATGGATTTTCTGTTCTGAGGAAGCTGTTCCGTAAACTTGAGAGGTTTTCAATCGTGCCAATTGAAGTGCAATATGCGCCACACCTCCGGTTCCTCCAAGAATTAAAACAGAATCACCTGGATTTATCAGTATCTTATCAAAAATAGCCTCCCAAGCGGTTAAGCCTACTAGAGCCATTGCAGCTCCTTCTTCATAGCTCACTGAATTGGGAAGTCGAGCTATGAGTTTATGGTCAGCCAGCATATATTCAGCGAGAGCTCCATCAAAGTTTTTAATTCCACCGGCACATCCAAAAACGCGATCTCCAGTAGCGAAATTTGTAACATTGGCCCCAACACTTACAACTTCTCCAGCGACATCTCCATGTAAGACAGCTGGAAATGAAGGTGTGAGAGAGGGGGTAGCGCCTCGTCTTATTTTTATATCGAGGGGATTGACGCTTGTCGCACGCACACGAATCAGAACATGGTTTTCGGTTACTGTAGGAATGGGTCTTTTTTGCATTTTAAAAACTTCAGAACCACCGCACTGATTGATAATCATTGAGTTCATTTCCATTTTCATTGACGAGCCTGCCTTTCTTTTATGAGAAGTTATTACAATAAATTTGACGATAAGGGAAGTAGGCACTATTTAATACCTTACTTACCAAAAGGATACTATGAGAAAAAATAGATATAAAAATTATTACTATCATGATGGTTGCCCCATTGAATTTGCACTGGAGAAAGTGGGTGGCAAATGGAAAGGGGTTCTTATTTTTCAATTGTTAGAGGGCAAAAAACGATTTAGCGAATTGAAGAAAATGAATGCTCAGATCAGCCAAAAAATATTAACAAAACAGCTTCGAGAGCTAGAAGCGGATGGTTTAGTGCACCGTGAAGTTTTTCCGGTCGTACCTCCTAAAACTGAGTATTCATTAACTGAATCCGGTCTCCAACTACGTCCTGTTATTCAAAATCTTGCAAAATGGGGTCAGGACCACCTTAAAATTAAAGATTAGATCAATAACTGGACAGAGTTCTTGAAGATAGCTTCTAATTGTAATGATCAAGGGCTTTTTTCTTCACAGTATTGCGAAACTCAGGAAAGTAATATTCTAATCCAATAAAAGCTTGGACTTGGCTTAAGCTGAAGTTATCAATTTTGTCAGAAGTATATTGCTTCAAAACATGAGTCATTTGGTTGCTATTTCCCGAGATAATACCCACGTTGAAACGAAAATACCACTTTTTAGCAATTTCTACGAGATATCCTACATTTGTTGATAATTCAAATATTGCAGCTTTATAGTTGAATTAAATAATTTTTATCTATTTTTTTGGATTAAACTTGTTATGCCATAATTTGTCACTGTGAGCATGGCAATAATACCTGTCTGGCATATTACAAAAATTGATCATAGAATCTATTTTTTACAATTGGGGAGCTTTTTTAGGAAATAAATAATATATGGTGATATCTTAAAGGTGTTCATGGTTTTTTAATATAAAAAATTTATTTAATTATTAATAAATAAACATTATTTTTACATCAAATTTTGTTTGGGTAGTAAAGTGATTCAAAGAAAATATAAACAAAAAAACAGTATGATTATTTTTACTCTACCTATACTTGTACTTGCTTTCGTGGGCATTTCCGAAGTAGGAGCGTCAGAAACGGCATCGTTAGAAGAAATATCCACAATTTCAAAAAATAGTTTTTCTTTGAAGGATGATGATCAAGCTCTTTATAATTCAATAGCTCTTTTCAAGAAGCAAAGAAAAGTACTGACGGACCACATTAGATCTTTAAAACGGTCGAAAGAAAATACAAATCGAGATTGGTCGACTTTAGCGAATATGATTCATAATATGAAAGACTCTTATGCCCGAATTCCGAGGGTTAACACTGATTCTGAGTTATTGCATGATGTTCAGTTTCAATTGCGGTTAACAAATTCCTTACTACGATCTTTTCTTGAGGGGGAGCATGGTAGAAAGAGGCTTTCAGGTCAAAAATTGAATGAACTGTTGTATGAAGCTCAGCTTTTTTCTTATGATTTTAAAAACAAATTTTATCTTTCGCCCTCGCTGACTCCGCCTATTAAGGGGGTTAAAGGTCCTAATTTGCCTTTAAAGTATTGGTCTGAAAAGCCTGAGTATTACAATTATACTTTTGATGATAAAACAGGTGAAGTATTATTCAGAGGCTTAAACTTAAGCTCGGGTGATCTTATTCTTAATTATACCACTCAAAAACCTGATGGTCTTTTTACCGCAATCAGTGAGAGACAAAATATTTTTTCTCATATTTCTATGATTGTTTTCTTTCAAACCTCACAAGGACGCCTCCCAATGGTCATTGATGTGGCTCAGTCGGGTGTTCGTCTTATTCCTCTCCATCACTTTTTAAGTCCTGATCTATTGATTTATGCTGAAATCTTTAGACATAAAGACCCTCCCCCTCATTTTGAAGTGCAGTTGGATATTGCCACTAAAAAGATAACTCGTCAGCCACATCCCTATAACTTAAGTGAATCAGAGAATAGTGGGGCATTTACATGTCCAGAAGCCATTCAATATATTTTCAATCTCATAGGGCAAGAACCTATATTGAAAAAAGAAAGAATTAAAGATTCCATTTACAAGAATATATTGAGATTTGGCTCTTTTCGCCAAACCTATTTAATGCCAAGTGATTTCATATATGATGGTCGCTTTGAATATGTTGGTTATCTTGATAATTCGCCTCCTCTTGAAGACACTATTGTTCAAGATGTTATGATGGATTTGTTTAGAGAGAAAATGGATAGCAAGGTTGTTAAATCAGATAAAGGGACCTTATTGAAGTTAAGCCAATGGGCGATTAAAAGTATGTATGATCCAAACTCTAAGATGGGTCTTTTTTTGATGAAGACAAATGACTTTACTCCTGAAACCCTACCTGTTGGAGATGCTAACTTAATAGGTGCCGTAGGTGCTGTTGATATAGCTTTCAGTACGGCAATGATTAATTGTACTTATCGTTATAAAAACAGAGCTCCAAGCCCTTGTTTTTTAATGATTGAATCTCTTTTGTCCCAGAATTTTTCTGAGGAACGTTTTTCTGTAGGCTGGTGGAGAGGTCATGTGTCTCTTCGGCGTCTCGTGGATAAAGAGCTCCACATTTTTAATAAATTTTTCGAATAAAATGCCTACTGCCTGAAGATAGACACATATTTATAATCTATAAAATATTACCCGGTTAAATTAAAAATGAAAGTCTATGCGATCTTTTGACCTTTTGTTCCCATATAAGGTTGATGGATCAAATTGAATCTCAGTGGATAACTATAGTTGAAGATGTGGGGGCCCATCTTTATAGATTCTTCTTAGGCTCCTTACCTCTTCTATTGCTTTAGATCTTGAACTAATTTTTAAAAAATAAAGAATTATTTTGATGAGGTGACTTTAGTCTTTTGATTGAGTTGTTAGATTCAAAGTGTGTTCTACGTGATAATAAGTTTGTTCATCTTAACAGAACTTTAACTTGAGTTGTGTTGTTGCTGTCACTATAAATCCGAACAGATAATTCAAACCAAACCAAGGAGAGTATTCATGGCTAAAATTTTTCTTTTAATTTCTATACTTGCGCTTTCACTGTCAGCTTCAGCGAAGGCCGTTTTTCATGATCAGTCACCTCTTCCTCTTGAACTAAGATCAATCATTGCAGCTGTTATTTCTTATAATTGCAATATGGGCGATACTGTGGCTTGGGAAGAAAGTACAATTGTCAAAAAAGAATTGATCGATCAATCAATATATAATGACTACTATGTCACGGTATTTAAATTAATAGGGGGCAAGGGCACGCCGACCTATTCGACCATGGAAGTTAAGAGCTTTGATGTGAATATGAAGTTCCCCCGAAAAAATGGACACGGGGTTAAGCGGCTTGGTTAATTGATTTTATTTCGTACTCCACCGGAGTTTGATAATCAAGTGAAGAATGGATTCTTTCTCTGTTGTACCAAACTTCGATAAATTCAAAAATTG
>CAUJGP010000036.1 GCA_963170155.1 Bdellovibrionota bacterium
GACTGCTTATAAAGCAGAGAAGGATTTGATTATTTTTGAAAAATCAAAAGGAGCTGTGAAAGGGGATATAGCGGCGCCTTCTGAAGAATCAAGGAAAGATCTCGATATTCAGTTTTTTCTTAAGAAAAATCCCAATTACCCAGAGGGAGAGGAGTTGACTTGTATCACTGAAATTTTGTGGAAAGACCTTACATTTCATGTGCTAAAGTATTTTATTCCTAAAAGATATGAGAAAAAAATTCATCAAGTTTACGAGAGCTACCGAAGTCGACGAGCCAGGATTGCGTCAAATTCTTAAAGACACTCCAATGCCTGGAGTGGTGGCTCTTTCTTTTGAGCGAGAGCCTTATTTTTTTAAAGCTTCTTCCATTGAGGGAGAAAATCATGCGACCATTGTGAGCCATAGCGAAGAGGATAGCGGCAAAGTGGTGGCTATTGGGAGCCGTTCTTCACGCCTTTACTGGCTCTCGGGCCATTTGAACCAAATTGGTTACTTCAGTCAAATGAGAATCGCAAAGGGCTTTCGCGGATCTCTCGATAGATTGATGGCAGGGTGGGAAAAGATGCATGATCTCCATCAAGAGTTTGGAGACACTAAGAGTTACATTGTGAGTGTTCTTGAGGATAATGTAAGGGCAAGGAAACTTTTGACTTCGGGATTGAGCAAAATCCCTATCCACAAAGAAATAGGTCGTTTAAACACCTTTATTTTTCCGCTTGTTTCTCGAAAAGTAAAATCTAAGAATTATCATGTTCGCAAGGCAACCCTTCAGGATAAAGAACGGATTGTGGAGTTACTGCAGAAAAATTATCAGGAAAAAGCTTTTGCACCCTATTGGAGCGCAGAAAATTTATTTCATCCTGAGACTCAATTAAATCCTGAAGATTTTTTGCTGGCCTATGAAAAGAATAATTTGAAGGAACCCATTGGATGTTTGGCGGTTTGGGATCAAAGAGGTTTTAAACAGGTTTATGTTCAAGATTACGAACGTAAAATAAAAATGTTGAGGCCTTTTCTGAACTTGGTCAGGAGATGGACGGGATTTCCCTATTTTCCAGAGATTGGCGCAGAGTTTTCAAATGCTTATCTATCCCATTTCGCTTTGGAAAAACAACACACAGAAGCTCTGGTATTGATGGTTCAGGCAGCTATTACCGAAAGCAAGGGGCGGGGATTTCATTACTTGTCCTTGGGTTTGTGGGATGGGACAGAATTTTCTAATATTATCAAAAAATCCTTTAAACCATTTACTATCAACAGTATTGTTTATTTAGCCTATTGGCCAGAAGACGAATTGAAAGTAAATTTAATCCAGAATGAAGATGCGCATATTGAGATTGCCATATTATGATGAAAACAAGGGTGTCAGTTCGCCGCGATTGAATCAAAATTAAAAAGGATTTTTTGTGAATTTAACTTCTGTTTTACAGAAAATAATTTGTTTGCAGTATGGTGTAGAACATAAAAAACTGGTGAACTCGCTAGAGCATGTTGAAAGTGTTCAAGAGTTTAATCTTAAACAAATTCTTGAGTACTTAAGACCATTCCATAAAAATCTTGAATGCATTCAAAGTTATGAGGATTTCGCAGACCAAATTCCGATCACTCAATATTCCCATTGGAAAGCAGGAATCGATGAGATGAGGAATAATCAAACGCATCCTTTTCGTCACGTCTGTTCCCGTTTTGAACCAACGAGCGGTTCAACAAATGCCGTGAAGTGGATTCCTTATTCCAAGGGGTTTTTAATGGAGATCAATCGCGCTGCTTCGGCCTGGCTTTATGATACCTTCAAAGAATATCCTTCGGTTTTGAAAGGCAGGCACTACTGGTCGCTTTCTTGGGTGCCACCTGAGTTGAGAAATACTCACAACTCCAATGATGTGGAGCTTTTTCCTTTTTGGCAAAGAAGTTTTTTATCGCAGATCATGGCGGTGCCTGACGTGGTGAAGTCCGCGAAAACCCAAGAGGCGTGTTGGTTTGCCAGTTTGGTCTACTTAGTGGCATGTCGGGATTTATCCCTTATGTCGATTTGGAGCCCCACATTTCTCCTTCAAGTCGTCAAAGACATTTATAAATACAGACACTTGATTGCAAGTTCTCTCAAGCAGGGTACTTGGAGTCTGTACGCCGATGACCTTTTTGGTATTCCTTGCCCGATTTCTTTCGAGCAGGCAGAGGCGTTGGAATTGCCGCTCAGTCACGATCGCTTTGAGCCCAATGCCGATTTTGTGCAGCGAATTTGGCCTCATTTAGCCCTGCTCAGTTGCTGGGATTCATCAACGGCGGGTGTCTGGATTTCTGAGCTTAAGAAATTTTTTCCTAAAGTGCCTATCCAAGGAAAGGGTTTGTGGGCCACAGAAGGAGTTGTGACGTTTCCTTTCCAGGGGCAGCGGGTTTTGTCTGTGAGAAGTCATTTTTATGAATTTCGTTGTTTGGATTCTCATAAAATCCTGCGAGCTTGGCAACTTAAACAAGGTATGTTTGTTCAGCCAATCATTTCTTCAAGAAGTGGTTTGTTGCGTTATGAGTTGCCGGACAAAATGCGGGTGTCTGGAGCTATCGGCGCAGCCCCTTGTTTGGATTTTGTGAACCGAATAAATTCTATTGATTTAGTTGGTGAGAAGATTGATTTTGATACCGCCCAAGGAATCATTCAGGATATCAATCAGCATTTTGGCGTGCGAGGGCTCTGTCTTATCGCAGAAAAAAACTCCCAACCGAAACCTAAATACAAATTATTGTTGGATGGCGAAATCACATTTAGTCAGTCTCTTCGAGAAGCGATTGAAGATTACGTTGAAGGTCGTCTCTGCGATCACTATCATTACAAACTCAGTCGAAATCTAGGGCAGCTTGGGTCCTGTGAAGTCTTAGTGGTTGAAGATTCCCTTCAAATTCTCAAAAAATTTCAAAAAGCTTCGATTGGTGGCAGCAACAAGATTGAACCAATTGTCATCTTGGAATCCCCGTTATAACAAGGCCATTTATTTTTGTCCGCTTTTCATGCTTGATCTTTCCAGCATTTCTCCTAGGCCTTTGTGCGGTTTGACTCTTTAGGGGATGCTGGAAAAAAGGCCTAACTCTTCGAGTTTCTTTTGTACATCATAATGAGCGCGACGAGCCCCTATGTTTTCAAAGTGCTTTTTGATAATTCCTTTCACTCGGGTGATTTCACTGGTGGTGAGGCATCGGGCAATAACAAACCGCTGGTTCCATTGATGGTAGAGATGGTTCTTTAACTCTTTTTCTGTTAATTTGCTGGAACTGAGGGATTGTGCTTTACCATCAGTTTTGTAACCGAAGATCATTTCTTCAAAGTGATTTATGATTTTAGAGGCATCCATATCATTGCTCATGTTGTGATTTTGTTTTGTTGTATGTGAATTCATTGTATCGTTGTTTTCCATAAAGGCCGTGATTTCTGAAGGAGTGGAAGAAGATGGATTCTGCTGTTTAAAGGCATTGATGAATTGACGATATTCTTGAAGAACAGACTGCATGTATTTTTTGAGCTCTTGCGCTTCTGGATAATAGAGGTAAAAACATTTGAATTGTCGTCCTACGAATTCTTGGGGTAAGTGGCGAGTGTCCCAAAGGTTACTTTCAATTTCTTCTATTCGACTTTGGACAGATTGAAAAGAAGAGAGGACAGAGAGTCCATCGGCATAAGGGATCCCGTGGTCTTTATGTTTAAATTCTTCAGGCATTTGCAGTTTGTAGTCTTGAATTAATTGGATCAAGTCAGATCTTTTTAACTGTGCTCGCACGATCATTCGAAGGATCAAATCATTTTCTTCCTGATTGATATATTCCTGTCGCGCCTCTAATCCTACTTGGTCATTATTCAAAAGCTCCATCAGTTTTGAAAGAATATTTTGGCGCGCTAATTGTTTTTTTTCTTTTTGGATAGGGTCATTTGCATTTTTTTGAGAAGATTCATAGTGATTAAATAAAGGCATATAAGGGGATTTTTTTGCGGATGAAGATGTAGCCGGTAGAGAGCCTTGTTCTCGTGCTATTTGCAGGGCTTTTTGATAATCAATAGACCAGCTTAAGGAATTAAAACTTAAAATAATGATAATTGGTATTTGAAATCCTCGAAGCACATGGAACTCCTTTTTTACTTTAAAGTTGAAAGGTAGGAATTTTGAAAGCAAAATAAGGACCGTATTGAAGAGCTCTAAGCAGGATTTTAGAGAAGGAAGAGCTCTCTTATGCCCTAAAAAGCGCCCTTTTTTGTAAATTAATTTCAGAATATTGGCTGAAAAACAAAAGTGTGATAGAGTCTCTTTCGGTTTTGAGGATGGTCGCGGTCAATTCAATGAAAATACGGAGATTTGACTGAGGAAAGTCCGGACTCCATAGGATAGCACAGGGGGTAACGCCCCTCCATCGTAAGGTGAGGAACAGTGGAACAGAGAAAAAGTCCAGAGCTATGATCCTGAAGGCGGGAACGGGAGCCTTGAGGGGAGCTGCTGGAGTGAAAATAGCCAAACTCTGTGCGGAGCAAGATCAAATAGGGAGACGATTAAATGCGATCCGCATGTGTCTCCGGGTAAGATCGCTTGAGGGTTTATGTGAATAAACTCCTAGAGGAATGACCATCTCTAGAAAAACAGACAAGGGTTTTTCTAAAGACAGAATCCGGCTTATCACAAAACCCTAATAGGACAACTTCAAACCTTGTTTTATTAGTCTTGTCGGTCGGGTTTCTTCTATTTTTATGGGAGAAACCCGTTTTTTTATCAATGAATCAATAAATCACTATCGCAAGCTCTTTCGATTCCGTGAACACTCATTTCTGATTATTTTCGAACTTCTAAGCCCTTATTAGAGTGAGATGTCGTGGAGCTCAAACGATGGCACTTACAACGTGTTTCAAAATTAGTGCGCATTGACCTTCGGGATTTGGAAACAGTCAGTGATTTAGATAAGGTGGAGCTTTTAGCTGATACTTTGCCGATTGTTAGAGCTCAAATAAATTGAATGAAAATTAAATACCCCGAAGAACAAAAAGAAAGCATAGTTGTAAGATGTCGCACACACTCATTATTTGTCCGCTAAAAAAAGAATTAACCTATTTATTGGAGGGATTTTCTAAAATTCCTTGGAAATTTCATGCTCAATCAGCAGATCGGTTAGTCTTCTTTCAAGGTATTTTCCCCCAAGCTTCCAAAGTGACCTTGGCGGTGGGGGGTCATGGTAAAGCTCAATTTGGAATTCAAACCCAATACCTTATATCCCATTATCAAGATGTTTCAAAAGTGTTTTGTGTGGGAGCTGCTGGGGCCTTTGTTGAATCTCTGAATATTGGGGATTTAGTGGTTGCAGAAAAAACAATAGAGCACGATTATAAGGAGCAATTTAACCCTTCCCGTCGTCTTCCTGAATTTGATGGAGATTCTGAATTGCTTGTTAAGGCTCTTCAAGTTTCCCAAATAATCTCCACGAATTATCAAGTTCATTTTGGGCCCATCGCGAGTGGCGATGAGGATATTATCAATGAAGAAAGGGCTGCAGAACTTTCAGAAAAAACAAAAGCCCTTGCCGTTGCTTGGGAGGGAAGTGGGGGCGCCAGAGCCTGCAAGTTCAATCAAATTCCTTTTTTAGAAATCCGAGCCATTACTGATCATGCTAGAGGCTTCGCTGTCGCTGAAAATTTTAAAAGAAATTTGCAGGCTTGTATGCATAACGCCGCTGACTTTATCCGAAACATCATTATGTCAACGGCGGATTGAAAAAATTAATAAATTCCTATACTTAAAAAATCTTTAATAGGTGATCAATGTTGTTTTTATCTTTGCGTAGTTCTGAATGGACAGCATTGACATCCATCGGTCGATTGTTTGTGGACTCTGTAATTCCATTAATGATTCTTTGTAAATTTCCGATGTCCTCAGGATGAATATTCGTGTAAGCACTGGATGCTTTCACTGTTTTAGTTAAAACATCTTCCATAAATACACTATAAAAAATTCTTTCTAGGGTTTGAAAGTATTTTTCATTTGCCCATGTTCGATCTTTTAAGAGCAATTGAATCCTTTTGATTAGGATACTCACTTCATTTCCAATATAATTCTTATCTGGCGAAAGAACTCCTTGTCGCCACTGAAGGTCCAACCGTCTCAAAATTGATGGGTCTCGAAGTTCTTTTTCAATGAATTGAGCATACTGTGAAGTAAAATGAGGTGCATTTTCAATATAAACACCGTTATTGGAATCCATCATATAAGATCTCACATCAGCGTTGGCGGAACCGACAATGGCATTGTCACCGAGGATGGAAATCTTTGTATGAAGAGAAACCGACTTCTTCTGACTCGAAGGAAGGTACTCATAGTATTCAATTTTCGCCGCTTTACGTGCTAAATTATGGGCTTGATACTGGGAGTCTTGCTTAACTTCTTCAATAGATTTTAAAAGAGCATGCAGTTGAACCCTTGCAAAAACATTGATGACGCTTAAATCAGTTGTTTCTGGAGAGTTAGTGATAATTTTAATGGTAACATTACTGCAATCTGTTTTGGTGTATTCAGGCGCCTTTAACACAGTGGCCGGCGATGCTGATTTGGTCATTTCCGCAATTGCGGCTAATAATGGTGTGGGTAACACCACATAAGCTGAATGAAGATAAACCGTTTGGGGTCCATTTTTGGGACCACATAAGTCGAGTAGAGCATTGGCCCAGATTTTATGGATGTATTTTCCTGAATGCTCTTCAAAATCAACTTGGCTTCCATAATTTCTTACCAGTTTTTTCTTATTTTTATTGAAAGGTAAATTTTCAACGTATGAAATGCGAGACTGCGGATCTTTGGAGCGATCCAGATAAATAGAAGATGACTTTTGAAGAGTGTTATAAGCTTGGTTTTTGGGACTCAAGAAGTCGTTCGCCGATTGATAAAGAGCTTTTAATGCTTTGGAGTAACGTTGAGCGCGTGAGGCTTGAATTGCGTCTGGTGTTTTAGGAACCCCCATGAGGCATTTTTCATTCAATGTTTCACAATTTGAAAGGATGACTTGCGTGTCATTGGGGGCATGTTGAAGGACTTCACCGATGGAGGCAACCATGGGAGTGAAATTCCATAGACGGTCGAAAGTCCCTTGGAGCTTCTGTCCAGAGGAATGATCAACAGGGACGGTGATATCGGTGTCCACGAAGGTGTATTTTCCGTTGGGACTTTTTTGCATGTGATAGGAGTTTTCAATATTTCTTCCGCCCAGGATGGCTTCATATCCTGTACTTGTATCAGCCAGTAGGAGTTTGTGATGCAAGTAATCTGTGAAATAATCCCAATCTTTGACCCTGTTCTCATCCAAAGCGGGTAATTGAGCTGGGAGGGTTTCATTAAGCAATTTTATCATTTCATCCACTTGTTCGCCGTAGAAGAGACTCGCTATCCCGAGAAGTAATGAAGATCGAAGATTCCCATTTTTACTTTGAAAGTATGTTTCAATCAGTTTTTTTGCTTCTTGTTTCTCTTCTGGTGTTAATGCTTTTTTAGATTGGGCCGCTTCGGATAATTTTTTATCATATCCGAGCAAATGAAAGAGAAATTTTAAAGTGTTGCCACTCTTGCCGTAAATAGCTGAAAGAAACACTCCGGAAAGACCACTATTACTATTAACATTACGCGCTCTTTTATGAAATTGGTCTTTTTCAAGTTCACTGGCTTTACGAATAAGTTCTGGATTGATGAGTTTATTAGCCGCTGTGGACTTATGGTTCAGGCACTGTTTGTAAGTTAAACCATCGCAGGGTGTAGTCATGTAAATGGCATCGCGAATGATATTCGCTGTGGGGCGGCCGTAGAGTCGGAATTCAATGCTACCGGCTCCCGTTTTTTTGGCTTCATTTTGGATGGCAATCAATGTATCCAACAGTTTGTAATTAGTGATATAATCCAACAACACTCTAATTTTAACGCCACGATGGGCGGCTTTAATAAGTTCCTGGGAAAAATAAGAAGAGCTTTCATCATCGCTATAAATATAATATGCAATATCTAACGTCGATTTAGCATTTCTAATTAACGTTAATTTCTCTTGAAAAGACTCTACGTTATCTTGCAAAAGGCGAAGAGGCGCTGTCGTTTGCAGATCGAAGACGGAGGCATATCCTGGAAGATTCGAATCATTGATTCGAGGGCTCTTATACTGAGAAAAGCCTTGAGATGAAAAAGCGAAGGCTAAAGCGAGGAAAAGAGATCGAGAAAAAAATCCATGGAATTGAATTGAATGCATATAATAAATCCCCCGTAATAGTATTATTTACAGAAAAAAATACAATTGGGGTCCATATAGAGTCGGTATCCTTAATGAACAAGGAAAAGTTTGCATGAAGTAAAAATTACATGGCGCTCTGGTTGAAATGAGTCAGAACGGTCATTGCAATTTTGTATGTATGAGGAAGGCCCATTTTCATGGGTATGAAGTGTCTTTCTCCAAAGATCATGTCATAGGGGCATAAGTGTTCTATGAGAAAGTTTGTTGAGCAAAATTAAATAGTTCTTTAAGGTTTACTTCACTCACATGAGGCTGGCCAGGAGCGCTCAAACAGATAAAATGAAGATGCCCTTCTTTTGAGAGTTTTTTATCATGAGTTAAAAGAGGAAGCATCTTTTTATGGCTTTTAAGTAGAGGTTTCAACTCCTCATGTTTCGCTAAATATTTGGAGAGCAGAGGTGTTTTGAGTATTTTTTGGAGTGATTGGGAGCTGATCACTTTTTTAGACTCTGAAAATCGAAGAGCCATGAGCAGTCCAAGATTTACCGCCACCCCATGAGGGATTTGGTAATAAAGTTCAAAAACATGACCGAAGGTATGACCTAAATTTAAAATCGAGCGTAGACCTTTTTTCTCGAAAGGGTCTTTTAAAACAATTTTATACTTATAGGCAATCAAAGCAGGAAGGTACGCCCAAAGAGTTTGAGACGTAAATTTTTTTTCTTTGCTTATTTGACTCCAAAGAGTTCCACCGGACAAAAGAGCTGTTTTAATGATTTCTCCGAGAGCCTCACGGGTTCTTTCTGCAGGTTGGGTGAATAATAAAGGCTTGCAAAGAATAATTTTTTGCGCTGGATAAAAGGTTCCAATTTGATTTTTAAAATTTCCGGCATTGAGAGCGGTTTTGCCGCCATGAGAGGAATCAATGGCAGCAAGCCAGGTACTGGGAATATGAATTAGAGGAGCACCTCGCTTGAAGACACTGGCAAGAAACCCCACGAAATCACCGACGCTTCCTCCTCCAACGGCGATAAAACTCAGATTTTTAGTGGGAATCGATTCAGTTATTTTTAAGATAGCTTGAAGGTGAGCTTCAAAAGATTTCAATTGCTTCAATGACTCCCCTGCATTCACAGGATAAACAAAAGGGAATTGCTGGAGCCAGCGTTTGACCTTTGGAAATTTCAAGAGCTGTTGGTCAACCATCAAAATAGAATTTACAGGAAGCTCGTTTCTCAACGGAAAGTGGTTTAAAAATTGAAGTTGGGATTGAAACTGTAGATGAGATTCATGTTTTTTTTTCACACACGATCTCCTCGTTGCCATAAAATATGATCTGTTATCACTATCCAGGCCATGGATTCTAAAACCGGAATGGCTCTGGGAACAATGCAAGGATCATGACGACCTTGTTTTGCCGTATCCAGAACTGATGCCGTAGGCTTAAAGAAGGCTTTGAGAACAATACTTTCACCTGTGCTGATGCCTCCTCGAATGCCGCCGTAGTGAAGTTGCTGGGTTCGACGATGAAATTCAGACCCTTCGGCAGCAACAGCCTCTCGTCCAACTCCTAATTCGACTCCAGAGGTTGCTCCGACACCCATGAAAGCAGAGCAGAGGTCCGCTTTCAATTTGTGAAAAACAGGTTGTCCCAGTCCTGCGGGTGGGTTTTTAATGATAATGATGGCTTCACCGCCATAGCTTTTTCCTTCCGCTTTGGCTTTCAGTAAAAGAGCCTCTATTTGCTTGTTTTTTTCAACAATAGGACATCGAGAAGAAAAGGAGTCTATTTCGGATCGATGGGTGATTTGAGAGGCTAAATCTTCAACTTCCTGCGTATTTAAAGCAATTGGACCGATTTGAGTGGAAAAACCAAAAATTTGAAGCTGGGGATTCGTTTTGGCTAGAATCATTTGGGCTACAGCACCTCCCATGACACGAGCGAGGGTCTCTCGTCCCGAAGAACGGCCTCCCCCTCGATGGTCTGTGTGTCCAAATTTTAATTTCCAAGTGTCATCGGCGTGTCCAGGGCGAGATTGCTGCTGGATTTTATTATAATCTGAGGAGCGAGCATCTGTATTACGAACTAAGATAGCAATGGGGGTTCCTAATGTTTTTTCGGCGTACACACCGCTTAAAACTTCAGGATGATCGGTCTCTGCACGGTCAGAGACAATAGACGCTTGATTTTCTTTTGCTCCTGGGCGGCGGCGGGCTAATTCATTAACAAGTAAAGTCTGATCAAAAGGGACTTCGGAAGGACAACCATCGATGACCACGCCCAATCCGGTGCCGTGACTTTCCCCGAAACTCGTTATTTGAAAACAATGACCAAATGTATTTGCACCCAATTGATACCACCTTTTTCTTCATTTGTGGATTTATCCTTAATTGGCATTTTTACATGGTGAATAGGGGCTGGCTAGTGATTTATATGACCCCTAATAACTGTAACATAATTTTTGTTTTCTCAAGAAGGGGCATTAGAAGTTAAGTTTAATTTGATCTTAAGCCAAAAAAAATTTGATATTATGGTAGAGGTGATCGCTTGGATTTGAATAGAGAATTTACAGAAAAGCTGTCTTTTTTGATCAGGATTGGAGAAATCACCTCATCGGCCCGAGCAAATTTCATTGCTAATTTAAGTATGGGGTTTTATAGCTTTTTTGTTTGTGCTGCGTAAATATTAGGAGAAAAAGCATGCATACTTCCGACAACTTGGGGTTTATATCTGATCCTAAATTTGAAGCATTTTTGGAAACAGCGCCAGATGCTATTGTTGTTGTCAATCCTCTAGGTCAAATAGTGATGCTAAATCAACTCACAGAACAGATGTTTGAGTATAGCCGCCAAGAAATGCTAGGTCATCAAATCGAGATATTGGTTCCAGAACGTTTTCATGGGAATCATGTGCAATATCGCAATGGTTATTTTATGAACCCGCGGACTCGCCCCATGGGTGAAGGAAGAGAGTTGGCGGGACGAAAAAAAAGTGGTCAAGAGTTTCCTATAGAGATCAGTTTAAGCCCAATGGAAACAGAATCCGGTAAACTCGTCATTAGTATTATTCGTGATATTACTCCTCGCAAGCAACTGGAAGCAAAATTTAGAGGACTCTTAGAGTCAGCACCAGATGGTATTGTTGTTGTTGATAAAGATGGAAAGATTCAGATCGTAAATAGCCAAGTTTGCCATCTTTTTGGATACACTAAGGATGAACTATTGGGTCAGCCTGTTGAGCTTTTAGTTCCTCAGCAATTTAGAGCCAGTCACATTGATTATCGTAGCAGTTACACCCAGAACCCTCGAACTCGTCCCATGGGGGCTGGACGAGCTTTAGCTGGATGCAAGAAAGATGGGACTGAGTTTCCCGTGGAAATCTCACTGAGTCCTTTAGAGACAGAGCATGGCATTCTTATTACGAGCATTATTCGGGATATTACGGATCGTCGACATGCTGAGGAGCAAATTCAAGCGACACTTCGTGAAAAAGAAGCTTTATTGAAAGAAATCCACCATCGAGTGAAAAATAATCTTCAGGTCACTTCAAGTTTACTTCGTTTACAGTCTGAATCCATTAAAGATGATAAAGCCCGATGGATGTTCATGGAGAGTCAAAATAGAATTCGATCCATGGCTCTTGTCCACGAGAAGCTTTATCAATCCACGGATCTTTCAAAGATTAACTTTTCAGATTACTTAAAAAGTTTGTCTCGTCTCCTCTTTCGGTCCTTTGGAGTTGGGGATCATAATATTAATTTTATGATTAATGGGAGCGTCGTATATTTAAGTATTGAAACGGCGATACCTTGTGGATTGATCGTTAACGAACTCTTGTCTAATTGTTTAAAACACGCATTTCCTGAAGATAGACTGGGAAAGATCGAAGTTGTCATTGATTCTCAGAACAAGAGGGTTTCAGTCTCTGTGTGTGATGATGGTGTTGGTTTACCTGAAAACTTTGATTTGAATAAAACTGAAACTTTGGGACTACAATTGGTTAACACGTTAGTTAAGCAACTTAATGGAAAAATTGAAGTTCGAGCAAATAAAGGAACATGTTTCCACTTTTCTTTTTTCGAAGATAGAGGACATCATGAAGCATGAAGAGATCGCACCAAAACAAAAAGTGAAAATACTTGTTGTTGAAGATGAAAATATCGTTGCAATGGATATCGAGAGAAGCTTAACCAAGATTGGTTATGAAGTGGTAGGGATAGCTAATGATGGACCACAGGCTTTAGCAATGGTAGAGGCCCAGATACCGGATCTTATTTTAATGGATATTAAGCTTAAAGGAAAGATGGACGGTATTGAAACCGCAAAAAATGTTAGGGAAAAATATAAAATACCGATTGTTTTTTTAACAGCTTATGCCGATGAACCAACCTTAGAGAGAGCTAAAGTTACAGAACCGTTTGGGTATCTTCTTAAACCTTTTGAAGAATCGGAGCTACATACAGTCATTGAAGTCGCCTTGTACAAACATAAATCAGTGGAGCGGCGCCAGGAAGAGGCGCGAGCCGCGCTTAAATTAAGCGAAGACACCTTGAAGCTTTTTGTCAATTCTGTTCAAGAGTACGCTATTTTTTTACTGGATAAAGAAGGAAAAGTCGCGAGCTGGAATTCTGGAGCTCAACGCATTAAAGGATACAATCTTGAAGAAATCATTGGGCAGCATTTTTCTATTTTTTATCCCCCTGAAGAAGCCATGAAAAGAGAGCCTCAAAGGATATTAAAGATGGCAGAACAACTTGGCACTGTCGAAGAAGAGGGTTGGAGATTAAGAAAGTGTGGTCGCAAATACTGGGCTCATGTGACGGTTTCAGCAATTCGAGATTCTCAAGGAGAGCTCATTGGATATGGAAAAGTATTGAGGGATCTTACAGAAAAAAAATTATTTGAAGATCGTTTGAGAGACAGTGAAAAACAAAAAGCTGCCATTCTTGAAACATCCATGGATTGCGTTATATCTATGGATCATCTTGGGTACATTATCGACTTCAATGCAGCTGCAGAACGAACTTTTCTCTATAAAAGAGAAGAGGTTTTGGGTCTGCCTTTACATGAAATTATTATTCCAGAGCGATATCGTGAATCCTATTTTCAAGGGCTGTTGAGCTATATGAAGACGGGACAGGGTGTTTTGATTGGTAAAAGAATCGAAATGGCTGGGACTCGCTCCAATGGTGAAGAATTCCCCATCGAAGTTTCTATTGTTGCCATCCATTTAGGAGAGTACCCTATTTTCACCAGTTTTTTACGCGATATTTCTCATCGCAAGAGAAAAGAGGAAGAGTTACGTTTGGCAAAAGAAGTTGCTGAAACTTCGAATCAAACTAAGAGCGCTTTTCTAGCAAATATGTCCCATGAAATTAGAACCCCACTAGGGATCATTCTTGGGTTTTCTGATCTTTTGGGTGAACTTAATATTAGCCGCTCTTCTCGTGCTAATTATCTTGCTACTATCAAAAAGAATGGAGAGCTTCTTTCAAAGGTCATTAATGATATTCTTGATTTGTCGAAAGTTGAAGCGGGTAAAATGGATATAGAGATTCGCGAGACTTCTTTAGAGGAAATTTTATCAGATATCAGAGAACCATTATTATTAAAAACAAAAGAAAAAGGAATCTTAATTAATTTTTATTACGATAGCATTATTCCAGATAAGATTAAGACAGACCCTTTTCGAGTGCGGCAGATATTTTATAATATCGTAGGAAATGCCGTCAAATTTACGGAGAAAGGTTCTGTTGATATAAGAACAAAATATATTGCTCATGGAAATAAACAATCAGAGTTGATATTTACTGTCACTGATACAGGAAGAGGTATTGAAGAGGAATATAAGGACAAAATATTTACCTCCTTTTCTCAAGGAGACATTTCCACAGTGAGGACATTTGGTGGCGCAGGCATTGGCCTGTCACTTGCAAAAAAATTAGCTCAATTATTAGGAGGAGATGTCGAGTTGACGCACACTGAAATTGGAAAAGGATCTACTTTTACCATTAGGATTGCCGCTGGTCTCCCTTGTCTTAATAAAGGAGAACATCGCCCGACAAATCCTGTTAATATGTTGTCCCACGAACAATTGCGTTTAGAGAACATGAAGATTTTACTTGTTGAAGACTCGCTGGATAATCAATTTATAGCTAGTCGCATGCTCAAAATGTCGGGAGCTGATGTTGATTTAGCATCTAATGGAGCTGAGGCTTTGAATCAGGTTCAGCAACACCGGTATGATCTTATTCTTATGGATCTACAAATGCCTGTTATGGATGGTTATGAAGCGACAGAGAAGCTTCGTAAATCCGGATATGGAGCTCCTATTGTTGCCCTCACGGCTCATGCTCTTGTTGAAGATCGAAAAAAATGCCTCTCTCTTGGTTTTAATGATCATTTGAGTAAACCTATTCGAGGTGATCTTTTAATAGACTGCATTAGAAATTTAGTAAGGAATGATAAGGGGTTATCCAATATTATTTCATCGAAGAACTCACTTCATTCGTAACGAACTCTTTTATTTTGCCTGTGACACATTCTTTTTACCAAGGAGATAATGCGTAGCGCCTAATCTCTTATGGTCACTAGCAATAAGCTTTGATTCCATTAATCTTTTGTAAAGCCCAACTCCGCATTTTATGAAGCTCTGCTTCAATAATAAAAAAAGGTGTCATTTCTAGTGAAAAAGGTGTCATTTTTGTAGCTATTATGGAGATTGCGGGGAGGGGAATATGAATATGAATGTTACTTCATTGTTCAAGAAGGCTAATTTTCGACGGAAACAAAGGGATGCTTTTTCGTTAATATTGACGATGTCTTTGTTCTTTAGCCATTTTGCTGAAGCACAAGAGACTTCGAATCGACAGTACCCAAGGGCGAGTGGCATTAGCTCTTTCATGACTCTAGAAGAACAAAAAAAATTGGATACTGAGAGTTTTTATGCTCAGTTCTTAAATGGATTTTCTCCTCAGGGTACAGATCTTACCATTCAATCTAAAGAGACACAGTTTTTTGAGTGGATTCCACATGGAGGATTAATCTCTGCGGTGCCCCCTCGCTGTCGTCCAGAAGTTTGGGAAATGCAAATAAAGAGCCTTGAGTTATCCCCTCGAGATTTCAGTGTGCAAGTTCAAAAGTATTTTGATCAATGTGGTCCCTATCTCAATTCAAGAGCCCCCCAAGGGATTTTGAGTCTATTAGATTTTTCCTTAGTGAGTTATCCTATTTTAGAAAACTCTCGCATTCAGGCTTTTTCTTTTGAAACTCAAAAGGGACGTTATTTGAATGGATTTATTGGAGTTAAAGATCAAACTCCACGTCCTTGGGTTCTTTTGAAGTGTGGCGTCTTTTGTGAAGCGAATCCTAATAATATTTCTATAAAAAATTATGTGATCAACTTATTTGATCAGACTCCTTTTAATTTGATAGTTTTGGGAAATCGAACAGGGGAAGATTATATTGCGAATAACAAAGTTTTCAGTATGGCAGGTTATGATGAATCAGAGGATTTATTAGAGGTTGCTGAGTGGTTGAGAACTCAATCTTCGAAGAAAGAGCTGGTTTCTTCTCTTCATATCGTTACACTGAGTCTGGGTAGTTCTGCAGCACTGATGCTAGAAAAAAAATTAAGTGAAGGGCCTGAGGAGCAAAGAGAGGTTGTTCAATCGATATCAGCACTTTGTGGTGTTGCTGATCTGAAATCCACGATGAAGCAAATGTTTGTCACATCAATCAAAGGATATGCCTTTACTGAATTCACTTGGGATAAATTAACAAAAGCCCGTTCAAAGTTACCTGAAGTTGATTATCTTCTGAATCGTGAGAAACCAGAAGCTCCTATAATTCCAGGTCTGTTAGGTCGAATGACAGCGGAATATTTATTGCTGGAGAGGGAAAAACAAGGTGAACTTGTGGAGGATCGAAAGGCACTTCTTGATGTCATAGAGAAAGAGTTTTGGCAGAATAATGATCGTTCTAACGATCACTATGAAGCCAAGGTTCCACTTTTAGTATGGGCGAGCAAAGATGATTCCGTTGTCCCTTTTTCGATTAACACAGGTAAATTATCAAAGACACACGGGCTTCAGGCTGGACCTTTAATGGGGATTGTTAAAGTTCCTTATGGGGATCACTGCGGATTTTCAACAGCCTATGGATATTCTGTTGTTTCTACCGTGTTAAGGTCTTTTATCCTTAGTCAATCTCCCGAGTTTTCGGATCGCATTGTTCAGCAGACAATTCCAGCGCCATTCAGCTTTACTCCCATGAACCGAGATGAACGTTTGATTAATTTTTGGTGGAATTACGGAAAAGACAATCTTAACTCTATCGTTTTGAATATGGAGTTGAGTTCTGTCGGAGGTAAGTTTTGCACTGACAAAAATCTATACTCAGGAGCGGAGTTTTGTGGTCGTGTTGTGAAGCGAACATTACCAATTGCTTTATTTGAAGACTATGGATTTAAGAAACCAAAAAACCAGGTCGAGAAAGAAGCTTTGGTCAGAGAGTTGAATGGACGAGCTGGAATTGGTTATCAGCATCAACCGATTATTGGTGAAAACCAATGGCCTGATCAAATTTTAGTGTATTTTTAAAGTTTGTATTTAATCACAAAAACTTTAATAGGGAGATGTCCAAAGAAAGGCATTTGGTTCATCAGGTTTTATTTGGTTTCCTACGAAGAGAATTGTGCGCGAGTCACTTAAAAAATGAAATTGTGAAATCTTCGAATCCTCAATTAGAGGAGTGTTGATCAGCATTGGTGCAAACCCATTAAAAGGTATAAAAATAAGAGAATCTTTTTCTTCGGTTTTTATTTTTAAGAGCATTTTTTCCTGATCCGGAGAAAGAGTCATTTTCTCTAATTTTAATGATTGAGAATGATTTAAAGGAACCTTAGCTAAAAATCGACAGCTCTTTGATGGGTCTTTGACGTGGATCCAAATTTCATTTCTCTTTTCATTAGCACTCGCTAAATAGAAGTGAGATGGAGAGAGTTCATCGACAAGGATAAGCGAAGATTCCTGGGCTTCAGGACACAAAGAGTTAACAGTATGGTCATTTGTATCCACAGAGATGAGTTCTGTTTGTCCATTTATGTTTAGCCTGCTTCCAATCAGTTGATGAGAGTTTTTAGAAAAAAATAAATTATTGAGAGTTGGAATCTCTATGGAATCTTTTGAGTTTAAGTTATAGAGAGTTTTTTTCTTGGAGTTTTTATCAATAAAAACAGCATGTTTTCCTGAAGGGCTTAATATTGACCATTGTTGATTTATGGGAAATTCAAAGACTTGAGATCCATCAATGGATATGGCGAGAACTTTTGTATCTGTGGCTCCCCATATTTGGGCTTCAGCCAAGATCATAGTTGAATGAGGAGGAATCACAATATTGCCGGACCATGGAAAATACCATTCACCTTTTTTAATGAGCTCAAGGTGAGTGTCAATAGGACTCCGTGCTGGAATCATAGAAGGGGTTATTTTTATAATTTTTGTTCCGTCAAAAGAGGCACTATAGAGATCGGAAAAAATGGGACCCCCAAAATAAGCAACAAAAGATTCCGTTGGTGAAATAGCAAACTTGTGAACGCCCATATCAAAACCCAAAGGGAAGGGAGGATTTAACAAAACCGGCTTATCACTATGGATGGCACTGGCTTTAAGCCATTTTTTTTGGTTTTTGGTGTCGGTTTTCCCAGAAGCGTAACCATCCCTATAAATGATGGTTTGACCATCAGAAGAGAATTGAAAATCATTGAGAACGCTTTGATAATTAATTGAAAGTTTTTCACTGAGTTGGATTGTTTCTGCGGATGCTATCTTTAAGCTAAAAAGTTCTTGAGTATCTGCAATGCGTGTATCTCCTGAATAAATTAAATATTGCGAGCTTTTATCGAACTCAAATCTCCCAGAGCTTAAACTAGATGAGCTGATGCCTGTTTGCAGCATAGGAGTTGCAATTTGTTTTTGAGAAGTCCCATCGCTTTTTGATAAAAATAAGTTGGGAATACCCGTGATGGCCGATGATGAATAGGCAAAATACTCTAGGTTATTTGATAATTTAAAATCATTGATGGATAAATCAACAATTTGTTTTGATGGCCAAACTTTTGGATCTAATGAGCCACCCAGTCGGCAAGTTGTTTTCCTGGAAAAAATTTGATTCTCGATTAAAATCTTCATTTCAGCATCAAAAAGACCAAAATCTGTGGATGATTGATCTCTATGAACAATCAAATGGAAATTTTCTTCATCACGAATGATGACAGTGTTCTCTGTTAAAAGGCGATTTGTGTTTGCTTCGGATAGCTTAATTGTTTGATCTATTCCATCTTTATTAAGATCAGAGTAGTAAATTTTTCTAATAGCCTGTTTCTTTAAGTGATCAAAGTAGACAATCACTTCAATGCCTTGGCGATCTTTGCGATCGCGGCACCAAACTTCAACGAGATTGGAGGGGGTTGTTATTGGATTTGTTAATAAATTTTCAAAAATACCTTCTTGAAATCCAATAATTTGAGTTTGGTAAATGGATTGATCAACAAGTGACAGATTCAGGGCGTTTGATTGATGAGAACACTGAAGCGTTTTGTTTTCCGTGAGAATTAATGATGAATCGTTGACTTCAATCCATGATAACGGGGCTTCTTTATTCGAACAAGTAAACTCAGGGGTCATACGATAATAATTTTTAGTAATTTTTCCTTCGTAACTACCTCCATTTCCTGCAAAAGAAATTTTTTTTAAATCGTCCTTGTTTTGGAGATAAACTCCATATTGAGAGCAATTCTGAAAAAATAGAAGGGTTAAAAGAATAAATAAAAGAAATCCATTTTTGGGGTTGAAAATTTTTTTAATGTGATCAAAAGACATTTTCATGCAACTTTTTCCTTAGAATTATTTTTTCTTTTGGCCAGACGGTAAATGACACCGAATTTATTGCGATCTTTGGATATTTTTTTCTCTTGGTAAGCTTTTTTCAATAATCGCTCGGCCGCTGATTTTGAAATTTTTAACACCTCTATGGCATCATTGATTGAAAAAGCATTATCTTTGAAGCTTTGTTTTAACTCATAAAGAATTTGTGTGGTTGAAGATACTTTTTTGCTACGATAGATAACAATTTGAATTTCTTGCGTAGTGATGAGTTTAAACTCATTTTTATTAAAGTTTATTCTCAATGGACAATTGTGATCAGTAAACCATTTATTCAGGCGACGAAGAAGCTGTAAAATGCGATGGGGAGATGTAAATGGATTGTATTTTTCATGAGGATAAATTAATTCAAAGATGGTTCCTAATGTTTGTGGTTGATAGAAGTCAATAGTGAGAGCCCCATAAAGTGCAAGAAGCATGGGCTTTCTGTAAAGGGATTTTTGATAGCTTGAAGATAAGTAAGGATCAAAAATTGGAATATCGGTGAGATTATTTAATGAATTTTTATCAGCAGAAGATTGGGTTTTAAAATCAAGAGGAGAATTTTTTAAGAATTGGTTATTGACGATGGGATACAGGTGAAGCTTGTACTGTCCTAAAAAAATAATATTTTTTCCAAAATAGTGTCGGGCCCTTTGTCGATAATACTCAGAGGGCGTACCCATGATGATTTTTTTTATGAGAGCTTCATTCTCGGTGAGGATTGCTTCAAAAAGATCGCATTCTCTTATGGTGTTCCAATGACCAAGAGCTTGAGCCTTTGCACGTACGTGCCGTAGTTGTTCAATTTCAGGTGAATTTTTGAATTTTAAACATCGACAGAGTGTCATCCATTTTTCAACATATAACGTGTAAAACCCGCCTTGATCTTTGAGTAAATTATAAGCCTTTTCAAGCTTTGGAGTCGCTTGATCATAATGACCCTGATAAATATCAATTTGAGCCATAAGTTCAAAGGTATTTCCCAGAAGTAAACTATAATTATTTTGTTCACATTCTAATTTAATGCCAGTCAAAAATTCATGAGCAAGATCCCATTTTTTCGTATTGATATATATTGCTGCTAGATTCACTTTTCCCACCAGTCGTCGGTACGGAGTAATGTTATCAAGAGAACAATATTGTTGAAGTAACGGCAATGCTGTTATGTAATCCCAATGATAGAGATAATTAGTGGCTCTATGAAAGAGCGCTTCAGGCTCTTCATTGGGATTTATATTTTTTAGAATATCCAATGCAGCTTTAATAGCTCCCAGAGTAGCTAACGCTTTTGAATAAAGAATTTTTTCTTTATTAGTTGCAGGGATCAAAAAAGAACGCTCGGGAAAAAGAATGTCTTCGAGAACTTTGAGCGCGTAAGTGGGATCATTGATTCTGATTGCTAACTCTGCAATATTAACAGCGATTCTACGAGGAATTTTTTTAGGGTTATAGTGATTTAATAGGCGACGGCATTCATCATGATTGCCGTTTTTAATAAATTGATCCAATTGAGTTAATTGATTTTCAAGCAAAGTTTTTCTTGCTCGAGAATCTAAACGATTATTCATATTTATTTATCGGATTATGACAGGATTATCTTAATAACCAATAAAGAGATGTTAAATATCTAAATGTTTGAAAAAACTACCTTTTTTTATGGTGTTTTATTCAAAAATATTCTCAAATCAGTGCAGAACCACAAGTCATTGAAATTATTATACTTTTACTTTTTAATTCTATTTTTTTTGTGAATTCAATTCAGGCTTTTTAAAAATTATCCTAAACCCTATAGAGTCGTTTTTAATTAAAAATTATTTATATAAGGTTCCACTTTTGTGCGTTCATTTTTCAGGATCGCTTTTAAGCAAAGGAGTTGATATGAAAAAGAAAATCCTTGTTGTTTCTGAAAGTGTGACTGATGCTCATATTTTTCGTCCAGCAATATTAGCTGGTTATTTAGACAATGATCAATATGAGATATATTTTGCAAGTGGTGAAATTCCTAGTTATTTAAAGAATCAATACCCTCAGTTTCATTATCTTCAGCTGACAACTTGCGTTTCAAAAGGACAGTTTTTAAAGACCATTTCTCAAGGCGGCTTTCCCTATAACCGTGAAATTTTTCAAGAGCAAGTCAAAGAAGATTTAAAATTTATTGATCAAATTCAACCGGACATGATTCTCTCTGACTTTAGATTTTCATTGCTGATCAGTGCAAGATTAAAAAAAATTCCTTTAATGACTATTTCTAATATTATATGGAGCTTATCTTCAAAATTTTCACAAAGGGTTCCAGATCTTGTTTACAACCGATGGTTTGGGTTAGAGATAAGTCAATTTATTTTTAGATGCATTCGTCCTATGCTTTTTTTCTTACTGGCGTATTCTTTTAATCGTGTTGCGAAAAAAAATGGGACTCCGAGAGTAAAAAATCTCATGGATTTGTTCAGTTCTGGCGATTATGTATTTTATGCGGATATACCTAATTTAGTGGATTTAAATCCACTACCTCAAAATTACAAAATTATTGGTCCTATTCTTCCTCATTTTTCACTTTCCAACGAAATGAGGAATGAAAATGCTGTTTCTGAAAAGGTAAAAACTCGTCAAAAAATTATTATTGCCCTCGGATCATCGGGGCCTCAGCAGTTGGTGGAAGAACTTCTTGAATCTATTAAAGACTTACCTTTACAAATTTATATTTCCTCTTCTGGGAAAAATTTAAATATTGAAGAAAATGAACATGTGCATGTTTCTCCTTATTTAATTTTAGATAAAGAACTTTTAGATACAGATTTAGTTATTGCTAATGGTGGAAGCCCCATGGGTTACTCTTGCCTTTCCCAGGGCGTTCCATTTATTGGAATTACGTCAAATATGGATCAGTGTACTTTTACTAAAGCAATAGAAGCAAAAGGAGTCGCTCATGAAATTCGTTTAAGTCAATGGAATGCTAAAAAATTCAGAAAATTAGTTTGTAATATGCTTTTGGATGAAAAATATAAAGATCGTGCAAGACATGTCCAAAAAAGTATTCCCCTGCAAGAAACCCGTCAAAATTTTTTAAAAATTTTTCATGAAATTGAAAGTGATCATGATCAAAAAAATAATCAAGAACCTAGATGTTTTAAAAAAATTATTGAATCGCATATAATTAAAAATAGTCTGTCTTCAGCTTTTAAGTTCAAAATAAATGAAGATCATTGGGATACCATGAATTGGAAATCTTTTTACCAACAATCTTTAATTATCGCTCAGAGTTTGAGGCGCTTGGGGTTGAAAAAAGGGGATTGTCTCGCCATCATTGCTGAAAATGGCATTGAATGGGAGCAGTTATTTTATGGGAGCATGATTAATGGATCCATGGTTTTAGGGATAGATCCACGGACCAGTGAAGATCAGAAGCTATTCATGTTAGAACATTCGCGAGCAAGCATTGTTGTTCTTTCAAAAAAATCTTCTCTTAAAGTTATTCCTCAGAGAGTTTTAGATCAATTAACTCATATTATTGTTTTAGAATCATGCCAACATCAGGCAATGAATCACAATTCAGTTCTGTTATTTTCTGATTTAAAAATAATAGGTGAAGAGCCATTATTTTTGGAAACGCCTTCACCTGATACTCCAGCTTTTTTGACATATACAAGTGGCACGACGGGTATTTCAAAGGGATTGGTTTATTCGCAACGACAACTTATTGAAAGCGCTTATGAAGTCATACATTTTTTTGGGATTACTCAATTTCAAAATCGCTTTCTTTGTTGGCTGCCCGTGGCGAATCTTTTTCAGAGAATGCTGAATGTCTGCGCGCTACTGCTAGGTGATGAAATCGGTTTCATTCAAGATCCAGCGACACTGATGAAGAATTTACCAATTTTAAAACCAACTATTTTTATTGGTGTCCCACGGTTTTATGAGCGACTTTACGAAAATGTTCAATTGCGTTTACAATCCTGTCCTAAAATATTTCAACCCCTATTTTTAGCATTCCTTCGTTGGAAGGTTTATAAATCTTTAGGAGGATCCATACGCCTTATGCTATCAGGATCCGCGCCTCTTTCAATACCTGTGCTTCAATTTATGAATACTTTAAAACTGCAGTTTGTTGAGGCCTATGGATTGAGTGAATGTATTTTACCTATTGCTATTAATCGATTCACAAGGGAAAAATTGGGATCTGTAGGTCCTCTTCTATCCAAAAATGAAACCAAAATTACTGATGAAGGTGAGCTCTTAATAAGAGGTCCTTTTGTTTCAAAAAGTTATTTTTGTTCTGGGGATAAAAACCGTTGGGATGAAGAAGGATTTTTTCATACAGGAGATTTAGTTTTTCAGGATCAAGAGGGTTTTTTTTATATTCAGGGTCGTAAGTCAGATCTTATTAAATTGTCCAATGGTCGCCGTATCGCTCCTCTCAGTATTGAAAAAGCTTTTCAATCAATACCTCTGGTTGATGCGAGTGTCGTTGTAGGGCATGGACGTAAGAGTTTAGCCGTAATTATTACTTTGAATAAAAAAATGGATCAACTAAGTGCGGAAGAATGCGAAAAATTTGAAAGGGATCTTTTAAATGTCACTCAAAATTTTCCATCTTATGAACAAGTTAAAAATTTTCTCATATTAAAAGACTCTTTCAGTGTTGAAGCTGGACATCTGACGGACAATTTGAAGTTAAAACGAGCGGCAATTGAAAAAATGTATCAAAAAGATTTAGAAATTCTTTATGGTGAAGCTCTCACGAACTCATCCAATTTTATTGATTCTAGGGCTTCTTTTCTTGTGTTTAAGCCTTAAGTAGGACTTATTCTCTAATTGGGTTACTCTTTACTCAATAGCTCTTCCGGTAGTGCTCAGTGCTCAAATTGTGACCTCAATATAACAAAAATGAACGCTTTTTTAGGCGCGCTGATCTTGGTTTTAAATGAGATCACGGGTTTCTTGGTTATTCATGCCTTAAAAGTGAAAAAAGAAGAGGTTTTAAAAATCGATTTGAACCCTAATAATTATGATTGAATCTTATTCAAGTGTAAAACAAATTATCATTATATAAATAAATAATATTTTTAAACTAAAATTATAAAAACTATGAGATGTGTTTCAATTGTGGATCATTGAAAATGATCATAAAAATGCCTTGGCACGATCCTTGATAGTGTAAAAGTTGAGGAGGAATTGACAAGTGCAAAAAAATATAAGACCCGAATTAAAGAATCTTTTCTCATTCAAGCTATTGAAAATTTCTGTTGTATTGTCTGTTTCCATACTCGCTCTAGGTTGTTCAAAAGGAAAATTTGAAAAAGCAGTTCAAATGGGTTGTGATAGTGACACTGGAGCTTGTTCTTTTGATGAGACAATTTATATTAGCGGTGGAATGGTAGATATTCTTTTTGTAGATGATAATTCGGGCTCTATGTCTTTTGAACAAAGTAAGATGGGAGAGCGTTTCCCCAGATTATTAGAAAAACTGGATGAGAGAATGCTCAATTATCGAATTGGAATAACTACGACAGATATTTCCAGTGCTCAAAACCCTCCGCGTGCTATTAATCAAAATGGAGCTTTGCAAAATGGAAGACTTATTACTTATTCTAATGGAAAAAAATATTTAGAACCCAACACACCAGGTAAAAATAATTTATTTCTTAACTCGATGAAACGGCCAGAAACTCTGGAGTGCGAGCAGTATATTACGAATGCAGTCCTTTCAGGAATTTCTTTGGCAAGTACGGAATATCAACGTGGTTATTTTAATCATTGCCCATCGGGAGACGAACGAGGAATTATGGCATCCGTATATACCGTTCGCCATAACTCTGATCAATTGATTCGTCCCGAAGCTCATTTGGCAATAGTGATTATTTCAGATGAAAATGAAAGATCCTGGGGGTTTACTGACTCGGAAGAATCTTATATTTTAGAACATGATGATCAACCTCAGACTTTAATTGATACAGTTAAAGCAAAATACCCTAACAAAACCCTTTCTGTTCACTCCATTGTTGTAAGATCCAACGATCATGCTTGCTTACAAATGCAGAATGACCAAATGGGCGGTCTGGTCAAAGGATTTTATGGTACGGTTTATGAAGAATTATCAAGGGCCACGAATGGCGTGATCGGCAGTGTCTGTGAATCTGACTATGGTAATCAAATGGGACAAATCGGAGCTGCTATTGTTGATCAAGTGGAGTATTTTGCTTTACATTGCGAAAACCCAGAGAATTTAGCGCTGACTTTTATTCCTAGCAGTGCAGCTCTTTCTTATCATTTAGAAGGACGTCGTGTTGTTTTTAACGGAGATTTGGATCCAAGTAGCCGAGTTCGCTTTCAATACAATTGCCCACGTGTAAACTAGCGGGCTTAATCATCAAACATTGAATCTGAAAAATAAAACGTCTCCATCTTTTACAGTGTAATCTTTTCCTTCTAATCGATATTTTCCGGCTTCCTTAACAGCTGATTCTGATTTCAAAAGAAAAAGATCCTCGCAATGGTAACATTCAGCTCGAATAAACCCTCTTTCAAAATCAGTATGAATAACACCAGCCGCTTGAGGAGCTTTGGCGCCTGATCGAATGGTCCAAGCGCGAACTTCTTTAACTCCCGCTGTGAAATAAGTATTTAATGCTAAAAGCTTGTAGGCTTCTATAATCAAACGATTGAGTCCTGGTTCTGTGGCTCCAAGAGAGGTTAAAAATTCTTTTTGCTCTTCTTTGGGGAGTTGTGCAATTTCGGCTTCCATCGCCGAACAAATAAGGATAGAGGAGTTTCCTTCTTCTGCAGCTCTTTTCTGGACGGCCTCAACCCACTCATTTCCTCCTTTAATAAAATCATCTTCTTTAACGTTACAAGCATAAAGGACGGGTTTGAAACTGAGTAAGTGTAATTCTTTTGCAAAAGGCAGCTCCATTTCATTCAGAGAGACAGAGCGTGCGGGAAGTCCTTTCTCAAGAGCTTCATGAATTTTTTTTACAACCTCAAATTCTTGTTTGAGCTTTTTATCTGCGGTTGATTTTGCTGTTTTTTCAATTCTTTGTTTTTTCTTTTCGACGCTTTCTAAATCTGCCAACATGAGTTCTGTATTAATTACTTCCATATCTCGGAGCGGATCTACGCTTCCCGAGACATGGATAATATTGGGATCATCGAAGCATCTTACAACGTGAACTATGGCGTCTGTTTGTCGAATGTGACTCAGAAATTGATTTCCAAGCCCTTCTCCTTTATGAGCCCCTGCTACAATCCCTGCGATATCAACAAACTCCATTGTTGTTGGAACTACGGATTGTGGTTTAATGAATTGCGTAATTTTTTCTAATCGAGGATCAGGAATCGTAACGACCCCCACATTAGGATCAATGGTACAAAAAGGATAATTTGCGGCCTCTGCTTTCGCTGCTGTAAGAGCATTAAAAAGAGTGCTCTTTCCTACATTAGGAAGACCGACGATACCAACCTGAAGAGCCATAACTTGATCCTTTCTTTTTAGGATTTTAATAAGCCATTTTATTTTTTATTCTACTTTAGGGAGTACTGAAGATCCATTAAATAGACTCGACGCTTTTGCATAACCGTGAGTCATTAGAGCTTCAATAGCTTGGTGGCCTAACTCCAAAAGTTTGGGAAGAAAAGAGATCTCTTCATTGGAAAAGTTTTGAAGAACCCAATCAGCCACATCCATTTTATTATTCGTAGGACGGCCAACACCTATTTTTAGACGAATATAATTGGGATGTCCAAAAAGCTCGGTAATATTTCTAATGCCATTATGGCCACCATGGCCTCTGTGAGTTTGTAGCTTAATCTGGGCAAAATTTTGATCAATATCATCTTGGACAACACATAAATTCTCAATTGGAATCTTGTAATAATGAAGAAGGGGAATGATAGATTCTCCTGAGCGATTCATGAAGGTCTGAGGTTTGACAAGAAGACAGGGTTTGCCATCCCAATCAATTTTACAAACCAAAGCCTTTTCCTGAGTTTTCCAATGAGGACGTCCAAAAAGCTCATGAAGAAGATCAACACACAAAAATCCTATATTGTGTCGATTGAAGGCATACTTAACGCCTGGATTGCCTAATCCAACAATCATCCACATGATTTAACCTCATCTTCAAAAGGATTTATTTGAAGTGTTATTATTTTTTTGCTGGAGCTTTTGCAGCAGCTGGTGATGCAGCAGGTGCTGCTTTACCAGCTGCGGCAGGAGCGGCCTCTGTTATTGCAGTGGCTTTTTCTTCTTCTTTATTAACAACAGCAACAGTTAAGTGGCCGAGTGAGATCATCTTTGATCCCGATGGAAGATTAAGGTTAGAAACGTGAACAGCCTGTCCTACGCCTAGCTCTGAAATGTCAGCTGTGACAGCTTCTGGAATTTCTGTAGGAAGACACTCAATCTCTACTTCACGAGTGACTACGTTTAGGAGACCACCTTCTGAAATACCAATAGGTTTTCCTTCAAGCCGCACTTCAACAAACACACGAATAGGCTTTTTTAGATCAATAGCAAAGAAATCAACGTGCAAAGGTTTTTGCGAAACAGGATGGACAGTGACATCTTTCATAAGAACAACCAGGCTATTTAAATTTTTAGAGTCACTTTTGAGAGTATAAAGAGCATTTTCATAGGCTCGTGTATTATATTTCTTAATAGCTTTTTCTTCGACGTAAAAATTCTCATTTTGACTGGATCCGTAAATAACAGCTGGAACTTTGCCGCTTCTTCTTAAAGCTCGAGAGTTTGCTTTGCCTGTGCTTCTGAGATCTGCTGTTAATTCAATTCTTTCTTTCATGATCTTTTCTTCCTTCTTATTCTCTGAATGATTCCATCATTTTTAATTAATTTTTATAATAACTTCAATCAAACAAAGAACTCACAGAATCATTCCCGTGAATTCTTTTAATTGCTTCGGCAACGACGGAGGCTACAGAAACAACTTGTATTTTGCCGCAATTTTGTGCTGCTTCTTTGAGAGGTACAGTATCAGTGACCCAAACCTTTTCCAAGGGGCTTTCAAGAATCCGACTAATAGCAGCTCCTGAGAAGACGGGGTGGGTTGCAACAGCAAAGACTCTTTTTGCACCATTTTTTATTAAACTGTCAACAGCTTGAGTTAAAGTTCCTGCAGTATCAATCATATCATCTAAAATAATAGCCGTTTTGTTGCGAACATCACCTATTAAGTGTAGGGCTTTGGCTTCGTTGGGACCTGATCGCCGCTTATCGATAATCGCCATAGAAGCTTCAAGCCGCTTTGCAAAAGCTCGACAGCGTTCAACTCCTCCAGCGTCAGGACTCACCACAACATAATCAGGGCCATAACCTTCTGATTCTCGCCAAGCTCTTGCGAGAGTGGGAATAGCGAAAAGATGATCCACCGGGACGTTAAAAAAACCTTGGATTTGGGCTGCGTGCAGATCAACAGCAACAACTCTGTCGGCTCCAGCTGTAATAATTAAGTCTGCCATGCATTTTGCTGAAATGGGGGCTCTAGGGGCTACTTTTCGATCTTGTCTGGCATAACCATAATAAGGAATCACAGCTGTAACTTGAGCGGCTGAAGCTCTTTTAAGAGCATCTAGAATAACAAATAGTTCCATGTAATTATGGTTTACAGGAGGGCAGGTACTTTGGATGACAAAAACGTCTTGTCCTCGGACGCTTTCGTGAATTTCAACTTGAATTTCACCATCAGCAAAGCTTGAAATTTGGCAGAAACCTAGCTCCACCCCTGCTGCTTCAGCAACTTTTTTAGCCAAATTTGGATTTGAATTTCCAGAAAAAATCTTTAGTCCTGTCATGGTCGCTGAAGCTAACTTAGCATCGTTGCATTGTCACTATGAATTTATGGAAGAAAGATTTATTTAGACGGTGTCGCAAAACTAATTTCGTGATAGCAATAACGTGAATCTTCTTTGAACCAAGGATGTTGACTTTGGTCGGACGGAATTGAGTCGAGAATCAGTCGAGCTATTGAACCCAGTTTTGACACTTTACTGAAGAAAATGAAAACTAGAGAAAGGTGACGGCCATTCTAGCGAATCAAATTAAGCACTAGTTTCCAATGTGATCAGTAATTACTCTCCGTGATGAGTTGCGGTGAATCAGATAGGGAAGAATAAGCACAAGGTTAGGGGAGCTGTCTTCAGGGAGAGACGAGAGGAGCAACAATGAGAGTTTCATACAAAGAGGTCGGAACTTGGGGAATTTTTGAAGTCGAAGGAAATGTTGATTCTGTTCATACTAAAATTTTTATTGATGCCTTAGCTGTGTATACCAGTAATCCCGATAAGTGTAAGAATTTGATCCTTGACTTGAATCGCGCCGATTTTCTTAGCATAGGAGTGATCAGATACGTTAAGCAGCTCTCTGTTCACTTAGAAGAGCTTATGGGTCGACTCGTTATCATGGGGGCTAATGATCGGATTAAACGCCATTTTGATATTTTTGTAGGTTTGAAAAACTTGAAGGAAATCAATAATCTTTGGGAAGTGATTCCCCTTCAAATGTCGGCTAAACTGAATGAGGTAAAGTCAGTAGTTTTAGCGGAATCTTTGATGACCAATATTTCATTGGATATGGCGCCTGGGACTCCTGACCAGAATTAAGGATTTTTATGAGTTATTCTTTCAAAAGAGTTTCCTACGAGCAAAACTTATTGGGTTAATTTCTGGAGAAAAGATTGAGCTGCTAAGGCTCGATGAGAGTGTTTGTTTTTAAAAGAAGGCTCGAGGTCAGCGAGAGTTTTAGACTCTCCTTTTGGAATAAAAATAGAATCGTAGCCAAATCCCATGAGTCCACTTTCTTTAAGAGCAACTTGTCCTTCCATAACACCTTCAAAAATCCATTCTTCACCTTGATCTGTTAGTACAACAAGACAACAACGGAATCGAGCCGAACGATCAGTGATATTTCTAATTTGTAACATTTTTAAAAGCTTTGCTCGGTTTTCACTGTCACGAGCATTTGTGCCGGCATATCTTGCTGAGTGAATCCCCGGAAGGTTGCCAAGGCCTGTTACCTCTAATCCACTATCGTCTCCTAAAGACCAAGCTTCTGGTCGAACAGCCTTAAGAGCTTTCGCTTTAATACGTGCATTTTCCAAATAAGTTGTTCCCGTCTCAGGAGGAGCAGAGAACACGGATAAGTCCGAGCTTGAAAAAATTTTCAAATTAGAAATAGGATTTAAAAGTACTTTGAATTCATTAAGCTTGCCCTTATTATTTGTGGCAATCCATAAGTCCATTTTAGATCTCCAATTTAAGAGGAAAAAAAGTTCCCACAATTTTGGTTTGTTCTTGAAAAAGCTGAAGGCATCCTGATGTCGCAACCTCAACCATTTTTAGTAAAGCTTTTTGGCTAAAAGTAGACCCTTCGGCAGTTCCTTGAATTTCCACAAATTCTAGCTTATTTGTAAGCACGAAATTCATGTCTGTTTCAATGGATGAATCTTCTTCGTAATTAAGATCAAGATAAGGGTGATCATTTTTGATGCCAACACTGATCGCTGAAACATAATTTTTGAGTGGAAGGCTTTTAATTTCAGAAAGTTTGTGGAGCTTATTAAGAGCAAGAGCTAGAGCTACAAATCCTCCTGTTACAGAGGCTGTGCGAGTTCCTCCATCAGCTTGAATCACATCACAATCCACAATAATTTGATGTTCGCCAAGAGCTTTAAGATCCACGGCAGCTCGAAGAGAGCGGCCGATCAAGCGGGAAATTTCTTGGGTTCGGCCACTATTCATTGCCTTGTCTCTTTTAATACGAGAGTGTGTTGATCGGGGAAGCATTCCATATTCTGCCGTGATCCAGCCTTGTCCTGTATTTTGTAACCATTTAGGAAAATGTTCGTCTAAAGAGGCTGTACAAAGAACTTTTGTTTTTCCAAATTCAACGAGTACGCTTCCTTCAGCATATTCAGAAGCATTTGGGGTTATGGTGACTTTTCTTAATTCATTAAAATTGCGTCCATCTGTTCTCAAAGTGATTTCTCCGCATCAAAATAGGTTCAAATTTAAACTGAATCCGCGTACTCTATTGTGTTGAATTATCTCTCTTACAATTCGATTCATATTGCAAATAAAAAACTTGCAATTCAAGCGAGACAACCTTCCTCATTAGCACTTATAAGTGGCAGAGCAGTGGGAGCTGTTGTGAGGGTCATCGTTAAATGATTGTCGCAAAAGCTTTTAGCGACAATCATTTTTGATCTGTAAGTTAAGGGTCACAAAAGAAGATTTAAAGTCTTTGCGCCAATCTTGGAAAATCTTGAGTGGCGTACTCCAGAATATTCTCTGGTAGGTACAACACTGTTCCTGAAGGAATTTTGTGGCTTCCTTTTTTAATTGAAGAAGCCAGATGAGGGTTTAATTGATCTGTTTTTTCTGTATCTTTATTAAACCAAGACAAAAGCTTTTGGTAAGTAATTGGCTTTTTCAATTGAATAGTTGTAAAAGCCAGAGGTGTTTGGCGAGGTGTCTCCGGAAAGTAGAGTGAACGGTTTTTTTCAACATCGAGCATAGCGAGAAAACATGCATAAAAATTGGAAGATGCAAATCCAAAGGCATGAGAACCATAGGCTCTGCGAATGATTTCCGCGAGATCTTTGGACTTGTATTTTTTTGAGATTCTTTTAATACTCGTTGGTCCGTGATTATAGGCTGTGATAGCGAGTGGCCAAGCATCTGTAACCTTGAGGTTGAATTTAAGTAAAGTAGCGGCAAAATCAGTGGCCTTAATGGGATCATTGCGATAATCCACCAGATCATTCGGCATTAATTTTCTGCCTGTCGCAGGCATAATTTGCCAAATACCACTGGCTCCAACTCTGGATCTTGCCCCTAGATTAAAAGAGCTTTCGACGAATGGGATTCGAGTGAGTTCTTTTGGCAAGCCTTTTTTAATAAAAATCTCTTCCATAAGGGGAAGATAGGAATCTGAACTTATCAATGCTTTTTCTATAAAGTCTTTTTGACCTTGTTGCATCCTCAAATTTTCAATGGCGGCAGTGACTTGAGATTTCTTTTTGGGAGTGGATAATAATTCAAAAAGAGTTTGGTTTTTTTCTGATAAAACTTTGCTATTGAGATTTTTTTTCAGAGATTGCAGCTGCGTAATAAGAGCTTGTCTTTCGTTTTTGATCAATCGTTTCACTCTATGTTCTTTGACGAAAGGATGGAGAGAAGACTGGGTGATAGGGCGTAAATCAACGACCTTATAGATAATAGAAAGATCTTGAGAGTCATGAAAAACAGCATCATCAGATGTGTATTTTGAATAAATTTGAGTCCAAAATTTCACACGTTCTTCAAAACCATGAGGAATTGAAAAAATATCATTGTCACTGACAGGATGAGTCTCTTCCAATTGGGTCATGGAAAGGGGTTGTGGCGTATTTTGATCTGAAGTGACAATTGTTGTTAAATCAGGTGTGTATAAATCTAAAAAAGGAAGGCTAGCAATCGTGAGAAAATTTTCCATCGGATCGTGAGAGATGCTCTGATTGAGATTTCTAGCCGATTTAATAATTTCATTCATATTGAGGTACAAATCCCCAATTAAAACGATGGTAAGTGTTAGTAAGATCCAGCTTTTTTTTAAAAATTTGGCAGGACGAAAAAAATATTTTTCTGCATTTATAACAATCATTCTATCTCCCTTATGAACATTTTGAGTTGGCTCTGTGCTTTTAAAGCGGTGCTTCTCAGAGATTTTGAGGCAAAGAGCTTCTTTAAATAAACTTGCAGTTTTTATTCCATATTTTCGAAAGAGGGAGTGGGTGTTTAATTTACAAAAAAATAACTTTATTTGTTATTTGTATGTATTTTTTATTAAGGAATAAAGCGAGTTACGATTGTGAAAATGTTTAGTCATTAGTCTAGTGCGGTGTAAAATACTAAGGCACAAAACTTCTAAGAGAGAGATTATTTCAGAGGTAAAAAGCCTGGGTAGTATCATTCCGAGACACTGTAAAAAAATAAATCGATTCTTTCTTTAAAGGATATTAAACTGTTTACAGTTATTTATGATGAATTTTTTGTATTGTTAATTGAATAATTTTTTCTTCAACAATGGGGGAGCAATGAAGTATTTAAAAAAAATGAGCAACAAACTCCAATTACAAAAATTTTGGAAAGAAGAGTCGGCGCAAGGAATGACGGAATATATTTTATTGATCGTTGTAGTTGTTGCTCTCGCCTATTTGTTCAAGGATAAAATTAAGGCAGCCGTAGGAGCTAAAACAGAACAAGTTGGTAATGATATCACTAACTTTTCAGCTCAATAAAAGGTTAGTTCAAAGTACTTGGATTGAAATTAATTTGGTGAATGAGGCAAGGATTAGGAGGAGTTTAAGTCATGACTGTTGAGTATGTTCTTTTACTGACGATCACAGCCATGCTCATGTTGAGTTTGTTTACAACTCGAGGTGGTGCTTTTACTAATACTTTTAATCATTCGGCTCCTCGTTTAGGTGCTCGTGTCGAAAAACTCATTCGGACGGGCGAAGGATTTGACCCCACTGGACGCCAAGCAACTTGGGGAGTCAAGAAATGAGGGGGTATGACTTTAGACGTATTAAAATTAGTGGTTCTGAGCTTTTGTGTTGGAGCCGTGCTATTTGATGTTTATTCCAGAAAAGTTCCCAATTCCTTCATTCTAGGGGGAGTGATTACGGTATGCGTAGGCATTGTAATCTCCCTTGGCTGGTTCGCGATTTTCCCAGGGTTTTTAAGTTTTATAACTGTTTTTATCACAGGTTATTTTTTATGGCGTTTTAAGGTATTGGGAGCCGGGGACGTAAAGGTGATGGCTGTCGTTGCTCTGTCTATGACCTGGCAGAACGGACTGGAATTTTGCTTTTATTCTTTCGTTTGGGGTTCATTCTTGGGTGTGATCTCTTTCATTCTTCAAAAAGGTCTAATTAACTTTGTAAATATATTTAATTTAAACACTATAATGACGATAAGGTCTTTAGGGATGGGCGAACATAAAGTTCCCTTTACTGTAGCGATTTTGTTGGGAGTTTGTTCGGTATGGTTATTGGATTCCAAGGGAGTGCATTTTTTATGAAAAAAATCACAAAGAAAGCCTTATTTTCTCAACAACAGAAAGGGCAAGTTATTATCGAAATGGTTCTTCTTTTAGTATTAGTTGTTGGCTTATGGGGTCTGTTTTCAAATTATGCTAAACAACAAAAGTGGTTTGAAAACCTAGTGAATGGTCCATGGCAGAGGATGGCGGGAATGATCGAGTCTGGTGTATGGGATCCGCCGCAAAAGGCTGCTTTACAGCATCCCAATAGCTTTAATCGAGTGGTTAGTTTAAGGGAGCAATAAGTGAAAGAAAAAGAACATTTCAACCAAAAAGGTTTTTTGACGGTGGATTTTTTATTTGCTGTCATTGTCTGTATTGGTTGTTTGATGTTTCTTTTGCGAGTTTCGATTTCATTGGTTTCAACTCAGGTAGCTCAATATATTGTTTATGCGGCTGCACGAGCTCATTCAGCTGGAGACATTTCAAAGCAAGATCAAGTTGATGCTGGTGAGTTGAAATATCAAGATTTACTGAAAGAAGCAGGTTTGGTGGCCGGTCTTCTTAAGCCAGGAGAAAATATTCAAAAAAGCGGTGTGATTGGGAACTTTAACGCGATTTATAGCCCTTCTTCTGACGATGGAAGTTCTGAATCAGGCACTCCCTTTATCGGTGCTCGTAGTGAAATCAAATTGTCTCGGTTAGGTATGAGTATTCCGTTTTTAGGTAAAACTTCTGATGGTGAGGAGGAGTTCAAGGCTTATGTGAATGCCATGTTATTTAGAGAGCCATCCAGTGAAGAGTGCCAGAAGTTTTTTAAAAAAGAACATCGTTATGACATTATTTTAAAAAGAGATGGGGCTCGCTTTAGTCAAGCTAGTGGTTTTTCTTCTGCCTATGTACCTATGGAGGACAGCGGATGTTGAAGCAAAAGCTAAGAGCGATATGTAATAAAAATTTATTGATGAGCCGACAGAAAAAAAAGCTTTTCAATCAAAAGGGCATGGCTGTTTTAGAAATGATTCCTGTGATGATCGTGATTGTTGTTGTGCTGAGATACACGTATGGTTTTTTTGGAGTGATTCATTCAGCCACTGTTCAATCTATTGCAGTGAGAAACTATGCTTTTGAAACGTTTAGACATCGTTCTCGTTTGTCTTATTTAAGGGAAGTAAGTTCTCTCGATGATCGTTTTAAATACCGAAAAGGGATGCGTTTGCATGGCGTTCGCGATGAAAATGCAAGATTGTCATCCACTCCTGATTGGGATGTCACGGTGAGAAGGATTACATTTCCGGCAAAAGAAGCCGAAGTCTTGGGTTCCAATGGGTTTCTTTCTAGAATTCAAGAGCAAAATAAAATTAATGTTGGTCGCCGATATAGCGATGGAGATGGGGTTGATCCGGTTTGGCTCGCTATTCGGTATGGTATGTGTATTGATCATCGATGCGGTGATCAATAGAGTTGAAGGGGTAGCAACATGAACAACAACGAATCAAGAACTTTATGGATTAGTTTACTGGCGGGAATCTTCGCTGCCATGCTTTTTTATGGTTATTCCCAAGATAAACAAAAAGAGATAAATGAAAAATTTGGTGCAATGAAACGAGTGGTGGTGGCGGCACGAGATATCGCTGAAATGGAAACTATCGATGATACGATGTTGGATACCCGTTCTGTGCCAGGGGAATATGTAGGACCTTCATTTGCAACGGACTTTGATATGGTTGTTGGTCAAGTGGCTGCGGCTCCTATTAAAAAAGGAGAGCAAATTTTAACTACAAAATTATTAACGCCAGGGCCAGACACAGGAATTGCTCTTCAGGTTGCACCAGGGAGACGAGCGGTAACAATTCCCGTGGATGATGTGCGAGGTGTGGCAAAACTCATTCGCCCCGGTGATCGAATTGATCTCGTTGCTGCGTTAGATGTGGGAAAAGGGCCCAATACACGCCGCGAGGTGAGTTATTTAATGCAAGATATTCCCGTGCTCGCTACAGGCATCAATGTTGTTAATAACATTCCAAGGACTTTTGAAATAGACCCCAGTGGAAAAAGTGTTATTCAAAGCAATCTGAGTGGTGACACGAAGTTCACGACAGTGACCTTAGAGGTGGATCCAAAACAAGCCCAGGATCTTGTTTATTTAACATCCACTCAACCAGGAAACTTATTTATGGTTTTACGAAATCCTAATGATAGAGCACAAGTTCGTTATCCATCTTCAAATATGGAGACCGTATCTGGGCTTCCTGGGCTGATATCCAATACAGCACCTGCAGCGAATAATCCACTGATGAATTTAGAGAGCCCTGTGAGATACCAGAATGGAAGAGCTGTGCCATCTCAGTAAATTTGTTTAATTTGATGGGTTTCAGTAAGTAGGACCAATTCGGTAATTTGGCAAATAAGGGAGGTTACAATGATCAAAAGAGTGAGAAGTATAAGTCATCTCTGTATTTCGGTGATGATCGCTCTTATTTGCGTTTACGGAAATGCTCAAATGCAAAAAGTTCCAACGACGATCGATAAACTTCCAGAGCTCCAAGACCCGCCTAAAAGCGCAGTCGATGCCCTGAAGAGCGACGACATTGAAGAGCATGATTCTGAGAATGAAGATCGTATTAGACACTATCTTTCGCTGACAGTGGGAGTGGAGCACTCCGAAACTTTAAAAAAATTACCAGAAGGATTCAAAATACTGGGTGATTTTGACAAAATTGCCACGCAAATTTATGATACCACAAACGGAAAACTTAGAATCACTCCTACAACGGTGGGTGTGGGGACTTTAACAATCCATGATAAAAATGGGCGATTGCTTTATGAATATCGTCTCGATATCAAGAAAAGTTCCTTAGATAAGGTGGCCAGAGAAATTAAATCTCTTTTAGGTGATATTGAAGGCGTTCAAATAAAAATTATAAATAATAAAGTTGTTGTAGATGGGCAGATTTTGTTGCCTCGTGATATGAGCCGTATCGGCAATGTGGTGATGCAGTTTGGAGATCAAGCGGTCTCATTAGTCTCGCTCAGTCCTCTTGCTCAAAAGAAAATCGCGGAAATCATTGAAAGGGAAATTAATAATCCAGAAGTCAGCGTCAGAGCTATCAATGATAAATTTATTTTAGAAGGAATTGTGGATAGCGAAGACGAAAGAGAACGAGCTAAAAAAATCGCACACACGTATTTACCAGAGATTGTGATTGATAAAGCCGAAGAAAATTTCATTAAAAGACGAAGGATTCCTGATCCCGTAGTAGATATGCTGCAAGTGAGACCACCTCCTGCACGAGGTCCTGAAAAGTTGATTCAATTAGTGATTCATTATGTGGAACTTAATAAAGATTACAACCGGATGTTTCGGTTTCAATGGATGCCTGATTTGAAAGATGGTTCTCAAATGTCTTTTGGCGGAGATTCTTCACGAGGTCCAAGTTCTGCGGGTGTGTTCAGTCAAATCACAGGTATTATCTCTAATCTTTTTCCAAAGCTCAATTGGTTGAAGGGTCATAATTTTGCGAGAATTTTAGAAAGCTCTACTCTGATCGTTGAAAATAACCAAAAAGGCGAGATGAAATCAGTTTCAAACGTTCCTTACCCTGTGGTCAATGCAAATGGGCAAGCGGGAACACAATTCCAGCCCGTGGGAATTAACACAGCGATCACTCCTTCGATTATCTCATCAAACTCAGATAGCATTCGCCTTGATTTGGGTTTTGCCATTAGTCAATTGATTGGGATCACAGATTCTGGGCCAATGACGACAGAAAATAATATGCATACTATTATTACTGTCAGGAGCGGACAAAGCGCTGCCGTTGGTGGTTTAATCCGAAATAGTAATTATACGGACTATAACCGACTTCCTCCCGATGTGAGTAAAAATCCAATCATTTCTTTGTATGCCTCTAAGGGCTTTCAAAGAAAACAAACTCAGTTTGTGGTTTTTGTCACTCCTATTATCAAAAGTAGCGCTAGTTCTGGTGTGGAGAAGATAAAGAAAAAATTTCACCTTCGTGATTAAAATAATGAAGTCTTAATTATTACAGGCATGGGTTTTTTAGCGTTTATTTTCTGTTGCTTCAGATCAAACTTGTAATATTTTTAGCAACAAGTTTGATCTGAAGTTTGTGTAGAGGAATAAAAATCTGTAGAAAAATCAAAAGATCTTTCTATGCCATTGGATTAGGGCAACCTTCCATTTGTATAATAGAATAGCCTTTTTGTTTAATTTCAGCTTCTGTAGAATTATCACTTAGTGCGCTATGACAAAAATTACACATATTTTGTTGCAGCGATATATTATTACTACCGATGCTCTTAATGAATTCCAAAGCATATTGGTATGCTTGCTCCTTTGATGTTTTGCTTTCTACTAAAACATCAAAATGGATTTTTTTACCTTCTGTATCTTGAGCATAAGTGTCATAGACATCAATTTTCATATTAAACCTCCAAAAAATTGAAATGATTTCTTTGTTTTACTATTTGGTACTTAATTAAAATAAGGGTTCTTTCACACAAGGATCCACTAAACTCACAGGTGATTTTTGAAGATCCTTTGAACTGTAAGTACAGTCAGGGATTTGATGGGCTAACATTATGTCCTCCTTTTGTTGCGTTGTTAATTAGTTTAGAATCTAAACTAATTAAATCATCTATGATGAATTAAAATTTATCAACATAAAATAAGTTTTTGTTTCAAACGGGATCATTAAGCAGGAATTTAGTCTAGCATAGGTGGTCTCAGTTTGAGATATTGCTTTAAATTTAAAGTTGAATAGTTTTATTTAGATTGGATAGCAGGAAGCGATGACTCGCTGTCTTGTCCATGGAAGGCCACCGTTGCAGCGTGGTTGATTGATGGTGAGAGTGCATTTTTGATTAGGATAATCAGAAACAAGCCAAAATCCTTCATCTGTGTGATCCATATCGCCAGGACCGCCTGAGCACGATATTAAAGCTGTTCCTGCAGGGCAGAAAGAATCCAGAATATGAGTGGCATTATCATCCCAGCAAGCCGTTACTTCGTGAGAAACGACTGAGTCTAAAAGAGCTTTTAATTGACCGCTTAAGTCACTCGATGACCCACATCCTAATACTACTTTTGCATTTATGGGGCTTGCTGGGTCAGTATTTATTAAAATTCGAACTTTAATGGGTTGTAATGCCATGACTAATTTTGAGGGATCAAAGGTCACTTGAATTTCACCGAGCCAAGTATCGGCTCCTCCGGCATTGATAATATTCACAAGGCTTAATCCATTTATAACTAATGAAGGAGTGAGAGGTGATGCTAAATCCCCCACTGAAAGTGCTGCTTGGCCAGGCTTCCATAAGAGAGCCCCAGAAGGAAGTCCTCCTCCTGATGCCGGTAGGCTTGAGGCATTGAAACTAAATGGAATGGGACTTGTTAGTGTGCTGCTGCAAGATTGAGAGTTATTGATCACTTGATTGACGAAATTCAGAACCTCTGTACGAGCGAGTTGTTCATTTAATCTGCGTTGTTGTTTAGAAAAATTAGCCATCATACCCGCTACAGCTAAACCAACAACGGTTATAATACCCGTGATCACCAGGATTTCTACAAGAGAAAACCCTTTATTATGCCCGTTTAGTAAAAAGATACGTCCTTTTTTGCTTTGAATAGGCAGATCAGTAGGGTCTTGTGGTTGGTTCATAGACTAGTTATCGTCATTTTGTGTATAAATCTTTAATGAGATTATCAAGTTTTCTTAATAGCCTTATAAGTAATTGAAATCCCTTAATTCCACTGGAATAAATAAAAAATATTTTCTCACATTAATACATCGAAAATTTTTATCAAATTCTCTGGACTCCACCATCATCAAAATTAAAGAGATATAAACTTAGAGATTAAATTAATCATGATAGCTTTGAGCAATCTTATCGTTTCGGCAAGAACTGCACCACCTGTTAAAGCTTTGACTTTGAAATGCTCGGATCAGAAAGATGAGGGCATTATTTTGGCTACAGTATTCAACTGAAGCTTTTGAGGGTGAAGTCGAAAGCCTTCTCTTATGTGAAAAGATTTTTGAATACTAACTTAATTTGGATAATTTCTTATGTTCTCGGAACACTTTTTTGCACTGAAGCTCGAGCCTATAACCGAAATCAGCAACTTTACAATGAAGGACTACAAACAGATTATTTTGCCAAGGGCACTTCAATGGCTCAATTTATTGATGATAATTATATTGGAAAATTTGGTGTGACCTATGGCTCCACCGCTAACAGTATGTCAAGCTGGTGTCTTAACCAAGGCTCAATGAGCCACATCTAACGTCAACTTGTCTGGTAATGCAAAATTTATCCTGAAACAAAAAACCCGCTTTTTACAGCGGGTTTTAAAATCAAAAATAAATGGTGGCTCCGGGGAGAATCGAACTCCCACGCCCTTGCGGGCACTGGATTTTCTTACCACTCTGATTTTCATCAGCTCCGTTATCAGAGTTTGTGGTCTGGACTATGCCTTGACCGTGGAGCCTTACAGCTCGTTAGGTCCCGCTCGTCTAGTCTCTACACCTTCCGAAGAGATTTCTCTCTAAGGCTTGGCTCGGCATTAGCAATCTCATTAAAGAGATAAAGCCTTCACCGAATTTGGGCGGTTCTACTCCGAGGGTTTCCCCAAGGGCACTCAATTTATGCTGATTTTTTATGAGATCAGCGGTCTGAGTCCAGCGCGTCTACCAATTCCACCACAGAGCCGTTGGAATAACAAATAAACGATTCACAAAGAACTAATGTACTTGGTGTCTAAGCTCAAGTGAAAAGTTAAAAACGATGCTTTCAAAAATAAGCCAAACCTGAAATATCTATATGGTATCAAAAAGTAGGAACAAAAAATGGCTTTTTTAGCTCTTGCTTAGAATTTAAAAAGAAAAGTAATTTCATATATTTGTAATAATTATGTGGTGTCATTTGGGGTGGCACTAGAATTGCTGAGGGATACTGAGGTGATATAAAGAAGAGGTGAATATGAAAGCAATTTTATCGGTGTTACTGTTTATTGGAGCCCCTTTGTTTGTTGCGCAGGCACAGACCTCGGATGAATCCTTTGATTTAGATTTGGATCCTATTATTTCAGAGGAATTATCTGGTAGTAAAAGTGGCAGTTTGACTGAAAAATCGCCATCGATTAAATCCGATACCAAACAAAATAGATCTATATACATAGTGAATCAGGCCTCTTCTGGAGCTAAATCAGATGCAAAAAGCAAGACAGAACAAAGTGACACGGCGGTGTTAGGCTTTAGAGCTGATGAGTTAAAGAAGAATCGTCAAAGGGCCGAAATCGAAACAGAAATGAAAGCGGCTGAAAAAATTGAAGAGTCACGTTTAAGTGACGAGCGTCGTCGTTCGGATGCCCTCTTTGGAGATCGTCAGTTATCACGGGAGTCAGAAGGTTTCTCACAACCACAACCAGTGGCTCCCATTATTGTTCAACCAGCTCCGCCGCCACCGGCTCCTGTTGGGATTGGTCGAGATGAATTAAGAGAGGATTTGAAATCAATCTTAAGTGAAAAAGAGATAGAGAAAAAAGAAAAGAGTCAATCATCGTCTTATTTCATTGGTATGGTTGGACTGACTGAATTTCCAAAAGCTGACAATATCCAAGGTAGCGGTGTTTTTGGGATAGGTTTAGGAATGGAAGCAAAAGAGAGAATTCTAGTAGAAGGAATGTTTCAATATGCTTCTTATCAAAGTAATTATATTTGGTTAAAAGATATTGAAGAATACTCAGGCTCTTTAGCTATTAAAATGCAATTTAGTAAGGGTTCTATTAGACCTTTAGCTGGAGCGCTTGCTGTTTACAGCTACAGAACTTACACCGATACTTACCCTGATTTTCAATTTCAGTATGGAGGAGGCAATCGACAAGCACGAGTGAACGCTTTGGATATGGGGGTGCTTGGTGGAGCTCAGTTTGACATAGCCGATGATTTTTCCTTAGGAGCAGAGTTTCGTTATCTTTGGAACTTAACAAATAGATCTGATGGTTATTATCCTACTTATTTTCCTAATTCGGAGCCTCTCGATCGTTTAAGCCATTATGCATTTGTATTAACGGGACGATTTAATTTTTAAGTCAGAAATTTTGATATATTTCTTGTAGTTTCAGTCTGTGTCAGAGCCATGGGACTTTGATAAGTGATAAGTCATTAAGATTATGGTTTTGACACAGATTTTACTAAACCCTTCTTCTTTGTTTCTTTGTGCATCTTGTCGATAAGTAAAAAATTATCCAAATTATTCGAGGCTAGAAAGTCCCCGCATTAGAATTTCTGGCCGTTGCTTCGCTGATTTGTCTCAACAAACACCTTTTCATTCGATTTCAGTTAAAAATAACTTTTCATATAGCATCCTCTAAATCTAAAATTATTAAATAACATGGATTAATGAATGAGTTTTCATTTTCACTGCTGTAGGCTCTAAAGATACATAATAGAAGTGAATCTCTCGATTTCAGTTCAGAAGACCATGATGTAAAAAGTCGGGGTGGTAGATATGAAATCACAAATAAATAAAGAGGAGAGGGTGAAAATGTGATTCGCGATAAAATTGTATTGATTCACATGCAGGTTCTCTTGTGGAGTGTTGTTTTTTTTCTTTTGGGAACACCTCTTTCTGCTGCGCCAACAATTATTTCGAAAGTCGTAGGTAAGGTTGGAGATTATGCTCTTACATCAAGAGAAGTGATCGCAGGTCTTTTATTAGAAAAAGCCTTGGTACCGGAAATTAAAGAGGAGTTTGTTGAAAATGTATCGGCACCTGAGTTTGTATCTCAAGTAACATCAGCTTTAATTGAAAAGGTTATTTCTTTGGAGGCGGAGAATTTTTCTTTGGCGAGCATTTCAGAAGAAGAACGTAAAGGCTCTTTGGAAAAGGCCAAAAAAAATCTTTCTAATACGCGCTCATGGCAAAAATTAGCGGTTACAGAAGCGGAGTTTCAGGATTTTTTATTGCGTAAATTGAGGAGTAAAAAATTTTTGAAATATAAATCTGAAGCGGCAAGCCTTACTGTTAGTGATTTTGAGGTGAAAGATTATTTTGAAAAAAACCGGCATAAGTTTGGAAACCTACCGTTAGAAAGTTTTAAAGAAAGTATACGCCAGTATCTCATCCAAAAGCAGTCTGAGGACCGACTTCGAGAGTGGTTTGAGGTTTTGAGAAAGAAATATCAGGTAAGAAACTTTCTCGCAGAGTCGGGAGTATGACTCTGCGAGAGTGCACTATTTTTGAAGTAGGCCTTATGGCTGAATTAGCCAAAGCTTGTCGCGAATCTCTAGGTTTACAGTTTGAGTTAAATTGGAATGAAGATTCAATGAATCAGGCACTGATGAGTTCTGGTGGGCGAGCTTTGGGAGCATTTATTCAGGATAATTTAGTGGGTTTTATTCTTTATCACAAATTTTCAGGCTCAGAGGAGAAGTTTGCATTGGCAGAAGAGAGCTCTGAGAAGGTAGTTTCAAATTCTCATTTAGAAATTTTATGTTTAGCGACCCATCCTGTTTATCAAAGAATGGGTGTGATGCGAGCCTTATTTCAGGAGCTGAAGAGAGGGGCGAGAGAAATTTGGTTAGAGGTCCATGAATCTAATTCACAAGCGCTTTATTTTTATAAAACTCAGGAGTTTCAATTGGTTGGTTCTAGGTCTAGGTATTACAGGGATGGAAAAAGAGCTTTCCTTTTTACATGGAAGATAAAAAAGGAAAGAGACTCTAACTTAGTGGATGACTTATGAAAAATTAGTTGCTACAACTTTTCTAAGTAATGGGCCCGAGGTGGCTCATTTTTTTTTGTGATCAATGGTTTAAGCTTGAATAAATGCAAATGAAGTCAAGTGTCAGATAAGGTAGTGAAGTTGAATGTCAGATGTGCTCATGAGTCAGATTGAACAAGTCGCTCAGGAAATTGTCGAAAAAGAAGGATGTATTCTGTACGATCTTGAGTTTATAGGAAATGGCAACGGAAGAACGCTAAGACTCTATATTGATAAGGAATCTGGGATTAATATTGATGATTGTGCGGGTGTTTCAAGAGCCTTAAATCTTTATTTGGATGAAAATGATATTATACCAGGTGGAGCTTATCATCTCGAGGTGTCGTCTCCTGGTCTAGAGAGATCTCTAAGAAAAAAATGGCATTTTACCAAAGCTATAGGCGAAAGAGTCGATTTTCGACTTTCTAAATCTATGGGGGATTTAGGAGTTGAGGGTCAGCGTTGGCAAAATTGCAAGCATGCTGATGGTATTTTAATTAAAACAGATGAGGATGTGGCCGTATTTGAGTTGAAGGACACCTGCGTTAACATTCCTTATGAGCTAATCGATAAAGCAAAGATTGTTTTTGATTTTTCTAAACCAAAAAATAAGAGGTGATTATGTCATCTGAGAATATGTTTTCAGAATTAAGTCGCGTGATTGAACAGGTGGGTAAAGATAAGGGTATTGATCGTCAGGTGATTATTGATGCCATTACTCAAGGCATGCTTTTGGCAGCTCGAAAGAAATTCGGGACTTACCGAGAAATAGAGCCTCAGTACAATGAGGAGACTGGTGAGGTTGAGTTATATGAGTTTAAAGAGGTTGTGCCAAAGGAAGATTTTATTGATGAAGAAGTTGAAATTCCCCAAGATGAGGCTTTAAAGCTAGATCCAGAAGCTCAGCTTCATGACTCAATTGGTATTAAAATTGAAGCTAAGGATTTAGGGCGTATTGCTGCTCAAATGGCTAAGCAGATTATTTTACAAAAAATTCGTGATGCAGAGAGAGAGATTATTTTTAATGAGTTTGAGACTCGTAAAGGTGAGATTGCTTCTGGTATTATCCGCCGTGTGGAAAAAGTGATGGTTGTCGTGGATTTGGGGCGAACAGAAGCCTACCTTCCTTTGAGAGAGCAAATTCCTGGAGAGGTTTATAAGTCAGGAGATCGTGTTCAAGGTTACCTTTCTGAGGTTCGTCAGACCACTCGTGGACCTCAGATTATTATGTCACGGGCTGATGAACGTTATCTCATGAAGCTTTTTGAGCAGGAAGTTCCTGAAATTTATGACGGTATCGTGGAGATTATGGCAGCGGCTCGAGAGCCCGGCCAGAGAGCTAAAATTGCTGTTCGTTCAAAGGATAGCTCTATAGATCCTGTGGGCGCCTGTGTCGGCATGAAGGGATCTCGTGTTCAAAATATTATTCAGGAGCTTAAGGGAGAAAAGATTGATATTGTCCCTTGGGATGAGGATATCACGCGATTTGCGTGCAATGCTTTAGCACCAGCAGAAATCTCTCGAGTGTTTCTTGATGAAAATAATCATGAAATGGAGATTGTTGTTCCTGATACCCAGCTTAGTCTTGCGATTGGGCGACGAGGACAAAATGTTCGATTGGCAGCTAAGTTAACAACATGGAAGATTGATATTTTATCAGAATCAGCAGCGCAGGCCAAGGCTTCCGAGTCCATTGCAAACCTTTTATTGATTCCAGGGATGAGTGAGACAATGGCGCAGAATCTATATCAATCAGGTTTTGGTTCTTTTAATGTTATTGCTGAGGCTTCTATTGAAGATATTATGGCGATTCCAGGTTATGATGATCCGACTCGAGCAGAAAAGCTCTTGAACGATGCTCAGGCTCTGGTAAATAAATACAAAGCATCGGGGCAGCCAATTCCTGTTCAGGGAGCAGGAAAAGAGGCAAAATCTGATGCAAAGTCTTTGGCTGATATGCGATTGAAACAAGAAATGGAAAAGCTTGAAGACCAAGAAGCAAATACCAATAGTGAGAACAATGAAGAATAGATATTTCTTCGCGTGAGGAGTGTGAGTGGCGAATCCAAAGGTTTTTGAATTTGCAAAAGAAGTAGGAATGGAAACCTTGGCTTTGATGGCCAAGATTCGTGAGTGGCAGTTGCCGATCAAGAGCCACATGGCCGAGCTAACACCCGAGATGGTGGATCAAATCAAAACTCGACTCAATCCCGCTCAAGAAGAGGTCGGGAAAAAACTCACAGTTAAAAAGAAGACGACAGCAAAAAAAGTAGCAGCTGCTGATTCGGCAGTGAGCTCGTCATCATCTTCCTCTTCTGCTTCAGCAACAAAGATTGTTCGTCGTAAGGCAGTTGTGGAGGAGGCCCCTAAGAAGGCAGAGCCAGAGGTTGCACAGGGAGACTCTTTGTCAGAAGATTCGGTTGTTGCTAAGGAAGCTTTGAATGTGGAGTCAGCAGCAAAAGAGATGGATCCTGTAAAGGCACCTTCAACAAAAAATAAAACTAAAATTAAGCCAGAGGCAGAAACTCGTTCAGAGGAGCTTGCGGTCGATTCAGAGACTCATGCGACACCAGTCTCTGCCAAAGAATTATTAAATAAAGAGCAAGAGGTGGTCTCTTCTCCTGCAACTACTGCAGCAGCTGTAGATGCGGTATCGACTCAACCGTCAGAAAATTCCGAGGCTTCTGTGATGAGATCTTCGACTTCTATTGATCAACACGTTAAGGCTCCTCGAGTGGAATCTCCAGTTGGAGTCCCTAGTGGTCAAAAGGTTGTTGCTCCTGAAGTAAATGAAAAAAGGGTGCAGCCTTCCCCTGCAAGGAAAAAAGAAGTGATTGTTGGTCAAAGTGGTTTTGCAAGTTCACAGAAGCCAGCAAATGAAGTGGTTAGAAAGAACATTGTTGGTCGAATGGATTTAAGTCGTGTATCACCACCTTCAGCAATGGGCGGTGCAGCTGGTTCACGAGGATCTTATCAAGGTGGTGGGCAGGCGAGAGGTGGCTTTCAATCGAATCATTCAGGTGGTGGAACCGCTGGCGGTGGCTTTCGTGGTGGCTCGTCGGTGGGAGGTGCTCCTATGCGATCAGCTGGGCGGAGCAACTTGCGTGCTGGTTTTGTCGCTCAACCTATTCCTGTCATTCCGGAGCTTGAGGATGCGGGGCGAAGATCTAAGTTTGAAGATAAACATAAAAAGTTTTCAAAGCCCTCCCCAACGGAATCAGGTTCATCCAACTTGCCAGATGAAGAAGTCGTTGAATTTAATTCATCTGAGTTTAGAAAACGGGAAATGGTTTTTCAACCCAAGAAGAAAAAAGGAATGTTGGCAAGAGAAAGCCTGCAAACAAAAATTACAACACCTAAGGCTTCTAAGCGTATTTTAAAAGTCAATGGAGCTATGAAGTTAGGGGATGTTGCGGAGTCAGTTGGTGTAAAGGCCGCTCAGCTCATGAAAGTTCTCATGCAGAATGGTGTCATGGGAAATATGAATACAGATTTGGACTTTGATACTTTAGCATTGATACTTCCCGAGTTTGGTTGGGAAGCTCAAAATATTTTTAAGACAGCTGATGAAATTCTTGAAGATACCGCTTTTGGTGATCTTACCGTAGAAGCTGTATCACGACCTCCTGTGGTCACAGTTATGGGTCATGTGGATCATGGTAAAACATCGCTTTTAGATGCTATTCGACAAGCAAACGTAGCTGAGGGCGAAAAGGGTGGAATTACTCAGCATATAGGTGCTTATCAGGTTAAGCTGGAAAGTGGCCAGCTCGTCACTTTCTTAGATACTCCAGGTCACGAAGCTTTTACTGCAATGCGAGCCAGAGGAGCTAATGCGACTGATATAGCAGTCATTGTTATTGCTGCTGATGATGGTGTTATGCCTCAGACGGCTGAGGCAATCAATCATGCTAAGGCTGCGGATGTTCCCATTGTGATTGCTCTGAATAAAATTGATAAGCCTGGAGCAAATCCCGATCGAATTAAGCAACAACTTACTGAGTATGAGATCGTTCCTGAGGAATGGGGAGGATCTAATATTTTTTGCGAAGTTTCTGCTATTAAAAAGTTAGGCATTAAAGAGTTATTGGAACAACTTCTTTTAGTTGCTGAGATGCAAGAGTTAAAAGCGAATCCTAAGCGTTCAGGGACGGGGATTGTTATTGAGAGTCGATTGGAAAGAGGGCGCGGCAACGTCGCTACCATTCTTGTTCAAGATGGGACTGTGCAGGTTGGTGATTTGATCGTTGCAGGCATTTGTTCTGGCCGTATTCGTAGTTTGATGAATGACTTAGGCGAGCGGGTTCCATCAGCGGGTCCTGGATCTCCCGTTGAAGTTTTAGGTTTGGATGAAGTTCCTGCTGCTGGAGATAAGTTTGATATTGTTAAAGATGAAAGAACTCTTGAGCGGGTTGTTGATTTAAGAAAAGCAAATAAATTGAAAGCTGAATCTAGCACTCCAAAGCTATCTCTTGAGGAGATTTTCGCTCGAGCAAAGCAAGGCGAGCAGAAAACTTTGAATGTGATTTTAAAGTCAGATGTCATGGGAAGTGCGGAAGCTATTCAAGGAATGTTTCAGAAGCTAGCTACAGAGGAAGTAAAAATAAAAGTGATTCATTCTGCGGTTGGTGGCATCACGGAGGGAGATGTTTTATTAGCGACAACATCGAGTGCTATTATCTTAGGATTCAATACAAGACCTGACGGTAATGCGATGTCCTTGGCAAAGCAGCGAGGAGTTGAGATCAGAACCTATGGTATCGTATATGAAATGATGGACGATTTGAAGCGCTTAATGGCAGGTCTTCTTGAGCCTGAGATTGTGGAGCAAGTTCATGGTCGTGCGGAAGTTCGTAATCTTTTTACTGTTCCCAAAATTGGTACTATTGCAGGATGCTCTGTTGTGGATGGTAAAATTGCTCGAGCTCATCTTGTACGGCTCATTAGAAATGGTGTGGTTGTTTATCAAGGAAAGATTGGGAGCTTAAAGAGATTTAAAGATGATGCTAAAGAAGTTGCTTCTGGATTTGAATGTGGAATTGGGATTGAAAATTATAATGATTTAAAAGCGGGAGATGTTATTGAGGCTTATACACGAGAAGAGATTCGCCGTAGTTTAACTGAGACAACAGCTTCTATTTAATTTTAGTGAAGAGGATTAAAGTTTAAAAGCATGCAATTTAAAAAACATGACCGGCGTCAAATCCAGATTGAAAAACAGATTCAAGAAAGTTTAGCTTCTTATTTTTTGAAAAACTTAAATATTGGTAGTGATGGACTTGTTTCTGTCACGCGAGTGCATGTGCCTAAAGATTTAAAAACGGCGGATGTTTATATTCATCAATATAGTCAAGCCCAATCAGAAGCTACAAAAGAGGATATTCTTGAAAAGCTTCGAAAAAACAACAACTCAATTCAGAAGCATTTAATGCAAGAGTTGAAGCTTCGATACTGTCCTCGCCTTGAGTTTTACTACGATAAAGCTTTTGATAAAACCTTGGCTGTGGATCAACTCATTTACGATATGACTCGTTCAGGTGATATCAAGAAAGAGGATTATTCTGAATAACAGTGCAGAAAATAGAATTCATGGACTTCTTTTAATTCGTAAACCAAGTGGAATAACAAGCCATGATGTGGTTCATCAGGTTCGTCGTCGTCTTGGAATCAAGGAAGTTGGTCATGCGGGCACTTTAGATCCTCTTGCGCAAGGACTCATGGTTCTTCTTTTGGGAGAAGCAACAAAGGTGAGTTCTTACATTCTTGAAAAAAACAAGCAATATGAAGTGACTCTCAGGTTAGGGGTGGAAACAGACACATTAGATATAACGGGTCAGGTTTTGAGAGAGACTTTTGATATAAAGTTCAAGGATGATGAGGTTGTTCAGCAAGCTTTGGCATTGCAGGGGGATTTTAATTGGGAAGTCCCTTTATTTTCAGCCACGAAGGTTGCAGGACGTAGGCTTTATGAGCATGCAAGAAGTGGGCAAACCGAGGTATTAGAGCGTCCTCGTAAACCTATGAGTTTTTGGAAAATTGAGCATTTAACTGGAGTATCAGAAAAAAATTCTTATCAATTTCGGCTTAATTGCTCAAAAGGTAGTTTCGTTAGATCTTGGGTTCAGACATTAGGGGTGAACTTGGGGTGTGGGGCTGTTATGACCGATTTGACCCGAACCTATTCTTCTCCTTATCAACTTCAAAATGCAATTGATTTAAATGAGGTCTTGTCTTTGGCTTCACTTAAAGAAAGTAAGGCTTTTGTTTCTCTTGCCAATGTTTTGCCTGAATTTAAATCTATTCGGGTGAGTGGTTTGAGCGAGGCTTTAATTCGCAATGGGCAGATTTCTCATGAATTAAGGCGACGATTAATCATCTATTATAATCCTGAAGTCGATAATGGTATTAAGGTTGTGAGCCAAAGGTCAGATGATTTATTAGCTTTGGTTGGTTTAGAAGAGGGCAAAGGATTCGTTGTTCGACGTATTTTTTGTTATTAAGAGCACTAAAAGAAAGATTGATTGATGCTTTTAAGTCTTGAAAAATTGATTTTTGAAATGAGTATTAAGGCTAAAAGAGTCAGTTAATGATTGGTATTACTAGTTGACGTTTTGATAAAGTGCAGTTAGACCAAAAGCTTACCTGGATTGTAAATCTGGTATAGCTCGTATAGCGACAGCCATGACGTTAATATGGGCTCGTGTTATTGCCTTCACAAGCGGTAACGATGGGAAAGGGTAAGAGCAAAATCTTATCTTCAGTGGAATAATCAATAAACAAAAATGGAGGAGTATAATGGCACTCACAAAAGAACAACGTGAAGATGTTATCAAAAAATACAGAAGAAATGATCTTGATACAGGAAGTTCTGAAGTGCAAATTGCACTGCTAACGCACAGAATTTCTGATATCACTCAGCACTTTACTGTTCATAAGAAAGATGTTCATGGAAGAAGAGGTCTTGTGACGCTTGTGAATCGACGTCGAAAGCTTTTAGATTATCTTAAGAAAAATGATAATGCTAAATACCAACAAATTCTTAAAGATTTAGAAATACGAAAATAAAGAATAAAAAGAGGGCGCCAATCATCGCCCTCTTTGATTATTAATTCATTGTTAATTTAAAGATCCATCTTTCGAAGCTCATTGAGGAGTATATTCATGAAGACAACAGTCACAACATCTATTGGTGGTAAACAAATAACTATCGAAACAGGTCGACTTGCACGTCAGGCCGATGGCTCTGTTCTCGTGACGTGTGGAAATAATATTGTTTTAGTAACTGTTGTGTCTTCGCGAAAGACATCAAATGCAGACTTCTTTCCTCTTACTGTTGAGTACCAAGAGAAGTTTTATGCGACAGGAAGGATTCCTGGGGGGTACTTTAAAAGAGAAGGAAAACCAACAACAGATGCAACTTTGATTGCACGATTAATTGATCGTCCTTTGCGTCCTAAGTTTCCAGAAGGGTATAGGCAAGAGACTCAAGTCGTGGCTATTACGTTGAGCGCTGATGGCCAATTTCCTCTTGAGGTTTTAGCCAGCCTAGGAGCTTCAGCAGCTCTTCATATTTCTGATATTCCATTCGAGGGTCCAACGGCCGCTGTGCAGGTTGCAAGGGTTGAGGGTCAATTCGTAGCAAACCCTTCTATTGCTATGATTGAAAAATCAGATATGGATATTATTGTGGCTGGAACTCGCCAGGGAATTTTAATGGTCGAAGGCGAAACAAAATTTGTGAGTGAAGACGATGTTTTGGCTGCGTTGAAGTTTGGTCATCAAAGTCTTACATCTCTTTTCAATGCACAAGATGAGTTGAGAGAAAAAACAGGATCAAGAGTTAAGAGAGCTTTTGAGGTTCCTGTAATTGATGTTGATTTTAAAGAAAAAGTAATTAGTTTTTTGAAACCTAAAATTGAAGCTGCGTTTAATGTACGCGAAAAACAAGATCGTTTAATGGCAGCAAACAATGCACTTAGTGAAGCAAAAAAATTACTTTTGGCTTCGATTTCTGAAGATAAACTTCGAGACCAAAGAGAAAAAGAACTTGAGACTTTGGCCGATGAATTGAAATATCAAGTTGCGCGAGGAATGATTCTTGATAAGAAAATAAGAATAGATGGTCGGAATGTCACTCAGGTTCGTCCTATTTCATGTGAAGCTGGGATTTTGCCGAGAGCCCATGGTTCTGGTTTGTTTACTAGAGGAGAAACTCAAGTTTTAGGCGCTGTGACTCTTGGAACAGGTGATGACGAGCAGATGGTTGATACCTTGATGGGAACTATTTCTCGTAAGTTTATGCTTCATTATAATTTCCCTCCTTTTTCTGTTGGAGAAGTGGGTCGCATGGGCGGTCAGTCTCGAAGGGAAGTGGGACATGGCTTTTTAGCTGAAAGAGCTGTTAAAGCTGTGATTCCTGATTTTGATAAATTTCCATACACTTTGCGAATTGTGAGTGAAGTTCTTGAGAGCAATGGTTCCAGTTCAATGGGGACAGTCTGTTCTGCCACCTTGGCTCTTTTGGATGCGGGTGTTCCCATTAAAGGGAATGTTGCTGGAATTGCAATGGGATTGATTAAAGAAGGTGATCAAGTTGCTGTTTTGAGTGATATTTTAGGCGATGAAGATCATCTGGGTGACATGGATTTTAAAGTTGCAGGAACCGGAACAGGAATCACTTCACTTCAAATGGATATTAAAATTGATTCAATTAATTTTAATGTGATGGAGCAGGCATTGAGACAGGCTAAAGAAGGTCGCCAGCATATACTCAATGAGATGGAAAAGGTCATTAAAGTGCCTCGTGGGCAAATTTCTGAATGGGCTCCTCGTATTGAAACTATTAAAATTAAGGCTGATAAAGTAAGAGAAGTTATTGGCGCTGGAGGTAAAACAATTCGTGAAATTATTGCTCAGACCGGCGTAAAAATTGATATTGAAGATAATGGCACGATCCATATTGCCTCATCCAATCCTGAACATACGCAAAAAGCTGTGAAGATGATCAATGAAATTTGTGCTGAGGCAGAATTAGGTAAGGCTTATAAGGGTAAAGTAGTTAAGATTACTGATTTTGGCGCCTTTGTCGAAGTTCTTCCCAATACGCAAGGTCTTTTGCATATTTCTGAAATTTCTCATGAGCGCGTTCGTAATGTAAGCGACGTATTATCAGAGGGAGATATTATTGATGTGAAAGTGCTTGAGATTGATCGATCCGGTCGTATTAAACTTTCTAGAAAAGCGCTTTTAGAAAAACCAAATAATGAGTAGATCCATAAGGTCTGGGATTAAGGGGGGTGCAGAAGCTGTCCCCTTTTCTAAATCAACCTTGAATAATGGAATTCGGGTTGTGAGTGAAATCCATCAAAATACATTAGCTGTGGCCATTGGTATTTGGGTCATAGCTGGAACTAGAGACGAATCTGCAGACCAAGCTGGCATCTCTCATTTTCTCGAGCATTTAACCTTTAAGGGAACCCGTAAAAGATCTGCCTATCAGTTGGCAAAGGCCCTTGAAGAGGTGGGCGGAGAGCTCAATGCTCATACCACTCGTGAATATACATGTTACCATGCCTTAGTGCTTAAGGATCATTGGAAAAGAGCTGTTGAAATTCTTGCTGATCTTGTTTCGAATATGGACTTGAAAGAGCCCCATTTTCAATTAGAGAAATCAGTAGTACTGCAAGAGTTTAGTAGTAGTTTTGAAAATCATGAAGATCATATTAATGATGAGTTTTTAATGAGGGCTTATAAAGGGCACTCTCTTGGGATGCCTATTTTGGGAACAGAGAGCACTTTGCTTCGCTTCACTCGCAAAGATATACTAAAGTATTATAAAAAATGTTACGTCGGAAATCGTATTTTAGTGAGTTGCGCGGGCCCTGTGGGCCACGAAGAATTAGTGAAAGAAGTTTCTCGGCACCTTGGTAAGAAACCAGCGGGAGATTCTTTTTCAGGTCGAAAGAAACCTTACTTTCACTCTTTTGCTGATATGATTGAGAAGCCAATTGACCAAGCTCATCTTTTGATCGGACTTCCGACGGGGAAGTTCAATGATTCTTTGAGATTTGAAGCCTTTATCGTTAACGCTCTTTTGGGAGGAGGTATGACTTCCAAATTATTTCAAAGCGTTCGAGAAAAAAAGGGGTTAACCTATACGATTTATAGCTCTCTCAACACTTTTACAGATACTGGTTTATTAACGATTTATGCGTCTGTAGAGAATGAAAATTTAAAGGCTGTAGTGAATACCATTTTAAAATCAATAGAAGAAATTAAAAGAAAAGGAATTTCCTCTCACCATTTGAAGTTATTTAAAACACAAGTGATTGGTTCCATTTTGCTGGGATCTGAGGATGTTGAGAATCGAATGATGTCTCTCGGCATCAATGAAATGGTTTTGCAGCGCTATAAACCCGTTCAAGATGTGATCGATGAAATAGAAAATGTGAGTACTCAATCTGTAATGCAATTTATTGATAAATACTTTCAATTGAATCGTTTCGGTGGGTTGTTGCTGGGTTCCAATCTGCAAACTCATCGTGCCTGGTGGGATAAAATCAATACCAATTGACCTTGAGTTGGTATTATTTCAAAGAGTTTAGGGGGTATTATGCATCCATTGATTCCTGTAAGAATTAAAAAATTATCTCATTTTAAAGGGGATCTTCCTCAGTACCAATCCACTTTTGCCAGTGGATTTGATGTGAGAGCCCAATTAGAGGAAGCCATCATTATCAGACCAAGAGAACGAGTTATGGTTCCAACGGGTTTGAGCTTTGAAATTCCTCCTGGTTATGAAATTCAAACTCGACCTCGAAGTGGGTTGGCATGGAAACACGGTCTGACAATTGTGAATACACCAGGTACAATTGATGCTGATTATCGGGGTGAAGTAAAAATTCTTTTGTTGAATCATGGAGAGGAACCTATCGAAATTCGTGATCAAGAGAGAGTTGCACAGTGTATTTTGGTTCCTGTCATTCAGGCCCAGTGGATTGAAGTGAATGATTTATCTGAAACTGAGCGTGGCATCGGTGGATTTGGGTCTACAGGAAAAACCTGAGTTTGAGGGTTGAATGTCGGTATTAAAAGTAACAGCGGCTGTTTTCATTATTATCTTTTGTGCATGGATCACATTAAGGTTTTATGGTCTTAGTCAAGTGTATCAGTCGTATCATCATTCATTGATAGAAGAGAAAGAAACCCCGTGGGTTTTTGCTTGGGGAGGAGATCTTGAATCCGGGCCATCCCATACAATGGAAGCTTTTCATGGTGCTGCAAGACAAGAAGATGTGATTCTAGCTTTTAATTTGCAAATGAACGCTGAGAAGCATTTTTATGTGATTCCTCCTGATTTTAAAGTAGGGAGTGATAAGATCAATTTCTTGAATTTTTCAGATGCTGAAGCCCAGAGATTGGATTTGGGAGATGGCCGTAGTCCTTTACGGTTTGAACAGGTATTGGAAAATTTTGGTCATTTGCCACTTTTTATTTGGGTCCGAGATAACGTTGAGAATATTGATTTGAGATTAGAGCCCATTTTAAAAAAACACCAGGCATCCCTTTTAGTGCATAGCGAGTATGACAATGTGGTCAAAAGTATTAAAAAACTAATCCCCAATTTACTTTATGGGACCGGAGTGGGTCAGCGAATCCGCTTTCTTATGTTGAGCTCTATTGGATTGGAACCTGTAGCTGCTATTGATGGAGATCTGCTTATTACTCCTTTGCGAGAGAAATCTGTGAGAACGGCATCCATTGAGATGAAAAATGAAATTCTTCGTCGACAAAAAATATTTATATTAGGGCCTCTTAATGACATTGATGCTAATCATCAAGCTGTAAGCTTCGGAGCTACAGGCTATCTTACCTCTTATCCACAAGATTTGAAAAAGAGGTTGAAATCATCCGCACAAACTTTATAAACTTAACAGGTCGGTGTTGTTTCACTGAAAAAAAGGGTTTTTGTTGTTTGAGACCAACAACCTATGTTTAGAAGGTCAGCTGTATCATTGACTTCTCAAACATTTAAGTATTGGGTTCGAACGGGGAAGCATGCATTTTTCAATGCAAAAATAGTGGCAACTCACAAAGTGGAAATTGGATTCTTTTGTTGGAGGTTGTATAATGGATAACGTTGTGCGCGTTAATATGTCAGTCTTTGAATCACTTCTTCAAGCGAGCCCCTTAGTGCAGCTGACATTGTTGATTTTAGTAATGTTATCAGTATTGTGTTGGGCTATTGCTATTCAAAAATATAAACAATTTAGCCTCCTCTCAACATCTAATCAGCTATTTCTGGAAAAATTCGATAATAGCCTTTCTCTGGATAAGATTTATGAAGGTTTAAAAAACTTTCCAGAGAGCAGTGCTGCCAGAATTTTTGCTGCAGGCTATTCTGAGATGAAGAAAATAGCAGATTCTCCCAGAAGAGAAGAAAAAGGAGGCGCACCTTTACAATTAACGGGGATTGATAACGTAGAGCGCGTATTGAGAAAATCCATTGATATGGAAGTGGCAAAAATGGAAGAGAATGTGAGTTTATTGGCAACAACAGGAAGCACGGGCCCTTTTATCGGACTTTTTGGAACTGTGTGGGGGATCATGGGCTCTTTTCATAAAATTGGTCAAATGGGAACGGCCACTTTGGCGGTTGTGGCCCCCGGTATTTCAGAAGCACTGATAGCAACTGCGATAGGCTTAGCGGCTGCAATTCCTGCTGTTATGCTTTATAACCATTTTATAGCTCAAATTAGAAAGCAAGAGATGGTTCTTAATAATTTTTCATCTGATTTTTTAAATATTGCGAAGAGAAATTTTTTTAGGGAGTAATAATGGGTGCACCAGTTGGAGGTCCTCGCCACAGTCGTATGACTCTCAGTGAAATCAATGTGACTCCTCTTGTGGATGTTATGTTGGTTCTCCTGATTATGTTTATGGTCACAACCCCTTTAATGCAGCAAGGAATAGAGGTGGATTTACCGAAAACGGCGGCCTCTGGAGTTCAGGCAACCGACGATCCTTTTGTGCTTGTAATTCACAGAAATAAAAAAATAACAGCCGGTAAATTTAATCTTACATTAAGCCAGATGGAAGAAAAACTTCGAGCCATCTTTAAAACAAGACGAAATAAACAGCTTTATCTGCAAGCGGACAAAGCTGTGGAGTATGGATTTGTAGCTGAGGTCATGGCGGAAATTCGTCGAGCTGGGATTAATAATGTTGGATTAGTCACATTGCCAAAAACTGAGAGCGCAACTGAATAAAAATGAACAACGAGGATATTAGTAAACCCTTTTTATTATCACTGTTAGCCCATTTAGCGCTGGTATTGTTATTGACAGTAAAGAGTGTGTTCTTTCCAGAACAAGAAGAGGTTTATCAGCCAGCTTTGCGAGTGGATATTGTAAGCTTACCGGATAAAATAAATCCCCATGATCTTCAAGAGCAAATCCATAAGCCCTCAGAAGAGGTTAAGCCTCCGGAGCCTGCAAAAGAGCCACCTCCTCTTCCGGAAGTTCCAAAGCCTCCAAAAACGGAAGTTTCAAAATCACCATCAAAAGAGAAAGTGGATTTAGTTTTAAAGGCGGACAAAAATAAAAAAGAAGAGAAATTAAACTCATCTCAAGCTATTGAAAAATTGAAAAAGAAGATGGCGATTGATAAAATTAAAGAAGAAATAAAGCAGAAAGAACGCCAGGATCTCAAACAAAAATTGGTTCAATATAAAGGAAATGTTTTAGCACCAGGAACAGAGTTGACAGGGATAGCGAAACTTCAGCATGAGAGTTACTTAGGTCAAATTGATCGTCATGTGAAGCAGTATTGGAGTCTTCCTGAATGGTTGGCTCGTGGTGATTTTAAAGCTCGAGTTAAAATTTTTATTGATGCTCGTGGTTTATTGTTGAAAGCGGAGTTAACGAGTACGAGTGGCAATGCGAGTTATGACGACGTTGTCATGGAGACAGTTAGAAAAGCCGTGCCCTACCCAGCACCTCCTGAAAAGTTTCGGGATATCATGAGCGTGGGTGGCATGATTCTAGGTTTTCCTGAGTAATAAGGAGGTTAAGATGTGCATGTTGGGTTTCAAAAAAATAATGGTACTTGCGGGATTCATTTTGTTTTCAACAGGCTTGATGGCACAAGTATCCAATCAGGATATTTATATCAAGGTGGGTGAGGCACAGGTTAAAAAAAGCCTTATGGCTTTTCCAGCCCTTCAATTTTCAAGCAGTGCTGGAGCGGCTCCACAACATCAAAAAGTAGGGGCTGAGTTATATAAGATAATTAAAAATAATTTAGATGTAACAGGGTATTTTGAATTTATAGACCCTAAATCCTTTTTGGAAGATAGTGCTAAAATGTCTCCGCTTCCTTTTCCTGAGGCTTCCAACGGGTTTAAGTATGAAAGCTGGAAGACAATTGGTGCTGAGTTTCTGATGAGATTGAGTTTTTCCCTGACAGGAGAACAGATTAATTTGGAGGCATATTGTTATCATGTTCCAAAAATGAAACGAATCCTTTCAAAAAAGTACAAAGGTGGCGTCTCCCAGCTTTCAAAGGTGGCTCATCGATTTTCAAATGATCTCGTTCTTGCATTAACTGGAAAAGAAGGGATGTTTTTATCGAAAGTGGTAGTTGCTTCAAGTAAAGCGGGTTCACAAATAAAAGAAATTTATGTCATGGATTGGGATGCCGCTAACCTTCAAAAAGTCACATCGCACAATTCTTTGGCTTTGTCCCCGAACTGGTCTCCTGATGGAACAAAAATTATTTATACGGCCTATGTGGCTAAAAATTTACCTCGAGGAAAGAAAGGACTGCGAAACCCCAATCTCTTTATGTTGGATTTGGTTAAAAAACAGAGATGGCTTGTTTCTGAGAGAATGGGGTTGAATACGGGTGGAACATTTCATCCCGATGGTCAGTCCATTTTCATGACGATGTCAGAAAAAGGGAATTCTGATCTTTACCGTGTGAACTTAGAGGGAAATATTATTAAAAGGCTCACAAATGGCCCTAGTGGAGCGCTGAATGTGGAGGCATCCGTAAGCCCTGATGGAAAAAGAGTCGCCTTTTCCTCGGATCGTTTGGGCAAACCCATGGTTTGGGTGATGGACATTGACGGAACAAATGTAACGAAAAGGACTATTGCGGGAGATTATAATTCCACTCCTTCATGGTCACCGGACGGTAAAAAAATCGCGTTTGCCGGGTTAGATGGAAAGCATTATGACATTTTTATTATGAATGAAGATGGATCTAATCTTGAGCGCTTAACGTCCCAAAAGAAAAAGGATGGAAGTGGTAAATGGTCTACGAATGAAAATCCAACCTTTTCTCCCGATGGGCGGCATATCATGTTCACCAGTGATAGAGATGGCGTTAATCAAGTCTATCTCATTAACATTGATGGAACTAATGAACGAAGAATCACCTTTGATCGTAATCAATATTTCCAACCGCGCTGGTCTAAGAACTTCGATTAAAGCTTATTTTTGCAACATGTTAATGCTGATAAGCATTAAGGATATCCTCTATCTCCATTTGACCGACGAAATATCCTCGGATTATAGCCTAGTATCTTAGGGGGATTTTTTTATGCATTTAAAAAGCCGAATGGGTCATTCTTGGTGGATGGCCCTATGGATTTATGGGATTACATTTTTGCTTGTTTCACTGACTTTTTTTCAAAACTCAAACGCCAACGACAAGCCTTCTGAAGTCAAAGAGGAGGCTCACAAGTCACTCAATACGGTAAATAATAAAGTATCAACCAAGGGCGATATCAAAGCCTCTAACAAGAAGGAAAAAAGTATGCTTGTTTTATTTGAAACAACTCAGGGACCTATTAAAATTAAACTTGATTCAGACAAAGCGCCAAAGACGGTTGAAAACTTTCTTAAATATGTTGATGAGGGTTTTTATAAAGGCACGGTTTTTCACCGTGTTATTAAGGGATTTATGATTCAAGGAGGCGGCTTTACTCCTGATATGAATCAAAAATCAACTCATCCACCCATTAAAAATGAAGCTAATAATGGCTTGAAAAATAAACGTGGAACTCTAGCGATGGCTAGAACTTCAGATCCTAATAGTGCGTCTTCTCAGTTTTTTATCAATCATGCTGATAATGCATTTCTGGATTTCAAAGCAGAATCCTTACAAGGTTGGGGATATGCTGTTTTTGGGGAGGTCATTGAAGGCATGGATGTCGTTGATAAGATTGCGGCCCTTAAAACAGGGAATAAAAAAGGTCATGATGATGTTCCAGATGTAACTATTGAAGTGACTTCTGCAAAGCGCGTAGAGAAGTAAGCTCAATTTTTAAGCACACCTTGAGAGTGAGTTCACTCCAAGGTAGTGCTACGTTAACCTCAGATTAAGTCGTTTTTTTAAAGCATAATAAAGTGTACATCAAAGCAATCCATCTTGAATTGACATTGAAGATGAATTGCTTATCAAAGCCATTGGAGTTCTTCTATTGACTCAATGATTTCTGTTGAGTCTAATGGGAGGATGACCAATGCGTTGCGTGTTGTAGACTTAAAGCAAGAGTTAGTTTCCTCTGGTGCTAAGCCTAAATTAGTTTTAAAGGGACTTAGTTTTTCAATTCCTAAAGGTTCTCTAACGGGCTTTATTGGAGTGAATGGTGCGGGAAAAACAACGACCATTAAAGCTCTGCTTGCTTTTATTCACCCTCAGTCAGGACAAATTGAATTTTTTGGTCAACCAGGTTTGTCTCACTCCAGTCGCCAACGATTAGGTTTTATGCCGGAGCGTCCTTATTTCTATGATTTTTTAACAGGAAGAGAGTTTCTAGCACTTCATTGGAAACTTCGAGGTCTTCCGATGAATCAATTCTTCGAGTCAAGATGTGAGGAAGTTTTAAAGCAAGTAGACCTTGAGCGGGGTAAAAATCTTCGATTACGTCAGTTCTCTAAGGGAATGTTGCAGAGGATAGGAATTGCTCAATCTATTATTCATAAGCCTGAGTTTCTTATTTTAGATGAGCCAATGAGCGGATTGGATCCTGACGGCCGTTTTTTAATTAAAAATATCATTCGAAATTTGCATTCTAGTGGAACAACTCTTTTTTTCAGTAGTCATTTGCTCCAGGATATGGAGGAGCTTTGTACAAAACTGGTGATTATTGATCAAGGTGAAATTATTTATGAGGGAAGTCCTACAGAGTTAAGAGCTCAACGACAAGATGACTATTTTATAGGGGCTAAAAACCCAGCCAGTCAAGAGATGAAAGAGCTTTACTGCTCTCAAACGGAGCTTCAATTCAAAATCGATCAGTTCCGGAAAGAAGGGTATGAGGTCTTGAATGTATCTCAAAAGAAAATTAATTTAGAAGAAGCCTTTATTTTGTTAAGAAAACGCAGAGAAAAAGTATGATTCAAAGAGTTTTAACGATATCCATTAATTCTTTTAAAGAGATGTATCGTGATCGGTATTTTTTGATTTTAATTTTAGCAGTGATTATCTTTTTTGGTATGAGTCTTTTATTGGGTGAGTTGAGTTTCGAGGAGCACAAACGTATTCTATTTGATTTAGGAATTTCGTCTATACATTGGCTTAATTTAGGACTTTGTTTGTTTATAGGTGGAACTTCTTTGAGAAGAGAATTGGAACGTCAAACTTATATGACGTTGCTTTCTTCGCCATTAGGGCGATTCGAGTTTTTGTTAGGAAAATGGGGGGGCATACTCCTAGTTTCTTTGGTCTCCACTTGTCTTTTGGGCGGAGGGCTTTTGTTGTTGTTGAAATCACCTGAGAGTACACGTCATTTCTCTGTCATTTTATTGGGAATATTTTTTGAATCAGCAGTACTCTTATCTTTAGCGATCTTTTTAAGTTTGATTTTGTCTCCTTTTGTTGGATTATTTGTTAGTATCAGCGTGTTTTTATTAGGCCACTGGTTGGAGAGTTTAAAGTTATTTGCAGATAAGTCTAAAAACCCTCTGTATGTTCAATTTGCTGATGTGATGGAGTGGGTATTTCCAAATCTCTATCGATTGAATTGGCGTAGTACTTATGTGCTGGAATCAGGAGTTCCCGCCAATGTAGGACTTATGAGTTTAGCTCATGCTGTGGGGTGGATTGGTTTACTGATGTTTCTTTCTCACATTGTATTTAAACGCAAAAATCTTACATAGGAAGATCATGGAATATTTTGATTCCAATTGGGTAGCCATTTGGTTTTTTATTTTTGGGGCATTGCTTGGAAGTTTTGGCAATGTGATTATTTATCGTTTGCCTCAAGGGCAGAGTGTGGTTTTACCGCGAAGTCGTTGTCAATCCTGTCAAAAGCCCATACCGTGGTATCATAATATACCGATTATTTCTTGGATGATCTTGCGTGGTCGTTGTTATGCGTGTCGTGCCCCGTTTTCAATCCGTTATCCGCTGGTTGAATTGATTATGGGAGTTTTATTTTGCTTACTCTATCTTCAGTACGGATTGCAATGGGTGACATTAGAGTATGGTCTTTTTATTTTTGGATTGGTTGTCGTCACGTTTATTGATTTCGATCATTTTTTACTACCTGATATTTTTACTTTGAGTGGAATAGTCATAGGGCTTGGTGGTGCTCTTTTGAATCCAGAGCGTGATTTCCAAGATGCTCTGCTTGGTTTTTTAATGGGTGGTGGTTTTTTATGGTTGGTAGCCTATTTATATTGGGTTTTGCGAAAAGAAGAAGGAATGGGCGGCGGAGATATTAAACTATTGGCTTGGATTGGAGCGGTGTTAGGTTGGAAATCTATTCCTTTTGTGATTCTTATTTCCAGTGTGACAGGTTCTATTGTTGGTATTGCAATGATGATCAAAAATAAAGGGAATTTGAAAACAGTGATTCCCTTTGGACCCTATTTGGTTCTAGGTGCTTTGGTTTATTTATTAGGAAGTCTCGATCTTGCTCATTGGTATTCCCGGTTATTATTTCCTTAAGTTGAGTCTTCATTTTTCATGAGGACAATAGTCTAGAGTTTGTTTTCAAGTTTTATTTTAAAAAGGTCTAGATTAAAGTCGTCTTAAGTTTAGCTGGATTAAAATTGTGTTCTACATTCAATTCAAATTGAAGAGAAGGAATGAAGAAAAAAGTCCTTTTTAAAAACTCTAAGAGAGTTTTTTCTAAATCTTGACGAGTCCTAAGTCCGAATTTTTTTCATTTTAGCAGTCTGTTGAGTCGTTAGTTTGACACTTATCTAGAGCTTTTTTCTAATGGTAAATAGAGAACTAGCTCTTTAAAGAGGCCAATAGTTTATTTAAGCATGGGATTAAAGTAGGAGCATAGATGTTTTTTGGTTCTAAGAAGGTCATAGGAATTGATCTTGGATCCAGCTCAATTAAGTTAATTGAGCTAGAAACTAATGGTAAAGAGTTTAGTTTAGTCTCTTTTGGTGTATCTCCAACGCCGTCTGATTCAATTGCCAATGGGCAAATCAACGATGCGGCAGCGCTGGCCGGCTCTATCCAAACCTTATTAAGAGAGACAAAAACAAAATGTAAAAGTGCAGCGACAGGCATGTGGGGCTCTGCTATTATTATCAAAAAAATATCTATTCCCAAAGTAGATTCAAAAATTTTGAGAGAGACCATACGTTTTGAGGCAGAACAATATATTCCCTTTGAAATATCAAGTGTGGCTCTCACCCATGTCGTTTTGAGCTCTAAATCATCTCCAGACACGATGGATGTTCTAGTTGTCGCGGCTAAGAGCGATCAATTGCTTCAATATGTGGAAGCTATTACATTAAGTCAGATTAAGTGTAGTGTTATGGATGCCAATAGCATTGCTCTCGCAAATTGTTTTGAATTGAATTATGGGAAATTTAGGAATGAAACCGTTGCTCTTATGAATTTTGGCGCGGAAATTACCAACTTTGTGGTGCTTCATCACGGTGATTTGGTTTTTTGCAGAGATATAGGGGTGGGGGGTAATAACTTTACAAGTGAAATCAGTCGAGTTTTAAATGTTTCCAATGAAGAAGCCGAGAGTTTTAAATTAAGCAGCTCTAGTGGGGTCGGAGTTCCTGATGATGTGTATTCAGTTATCAATACTGAAACAGAGAGAATGGTCGATGAAATAAAAAATAGTTTTGATTTTTTCAGTGCCTCTAACAACGGTTTAACAATCAGCCGCGTATTTTTTTCAGGTGGGGGATCTCATGTTTCAACGCTTGTGCAACAGATAGCCATAGCCCTTGGTGTGACGTTTGAAAAAATGGACCCTTTTAAAAAAATCAAGGTGAATACTAAAAAATTCAATTTGAATTATTTAGAGAGAATTTCAACGATATCACCTATCGCCATAGGCCTTGCCGCAAGGGAGGCCTCAAAGTCATGATTAAAATTAATTTGATAAAAGCTTTACGAGAATCAGCTCCTGTTATAGGAGATGCGGAGTCTAGGACCACAGAGTCTAAAAGTTTTTTAGAAAAATTGTTTCCGTTTAAGCTATCATCAGAAGATTCAGCAGCAAGAGCAGAAGATATAGATCCTATCAATCCTGCAACATTAGCTGTTAAAATCGCTATTTGTCTTATGTTTGTGATTGGGTTGTTTATTTATGAATCTATCAACATCCCTAAACTCAAGAGTCAATTGGAAGAAGAAACACAAAAGTTGAATCAATTAGCAGAATACAATAACAAAGCTTCTTTGGCCGTGGCCGAAATTAAAAAGCAATTGGAACATAAGACTTTGATTGAAAAACAAATTGCGTCTCTGGATGGCCTTTCTAAAGTGAGGTTAAAGTACATTAAGGTGTTGGATTTGATTCAAACTCATTTACCAGAAAAATTATGGTTTTTAAATTTAAAAGCCAAAGAAAGCTCATTGGATGTGACAGGGCTCGCTTTTTCAGAGAATGAAATCACTAGTTTTTTAGATACAATGGGTAAAAGCATTTATTTTTCGGATGTGAGCATGCAATCTTCAGAAGATGTAGTGGATCAAAGTGCTAAACAAAATAAATATAAAAAATTTAATATTGTCTTTACATTGGAGGATAGGAAATGAGTTCCTCTATCACTCAATCCGTTAATCAGCTTTCCTATTCTAAGGCCTTGATCGTATCTGTTTTTATTGGATTTTTTTATTATAAATTTTTAGGTTATGATGATGGTTCCGCTCTTGAAAACCAAATCAAACAAATGCAGGTGGACGTTCAAATTGAAGAAGAAAAGAAAAAAGAAACGGATCGTGTTTTAGCGGAAGAAGTAGAAATAAAAAAACAGGTGGGGGCTTTATCGGAAAAATTTAAAGAGGTGACTCAAAAGTTTCCGGTTAACCTGAAATCTGATGAGATTATATCCACCTTGAATTCTATCGCGTCGTCAACAAATGTAAGAGTTGTCTCTGTCAAGAAGGAAGGCGTGCTGGCACAAGAGTTGTATGAAGAGGTGCCGGTGAGTGTCGAGTTGTCAGGAACCTTTAACAATATTGTTCATCTTATGTATAAGACGGCTATTTTGGAAAGAGTGACAAATCTAGGCGACTTTGAGTTTTCTAATCCTGGAAATGAATACAATGGGACATTAAAAATGGTCACGAAGATCATAGGCTATAAGTATAGAGCCCCGGTCGAAAAGGAGTCAGATAAACAGGAGGCTCAACCAGCGGCAGGTGGAGTATGAAAAAGTCGAGTTTAAAGTTATTAAGTTTATTCTTTTTACTAAACTTTTTTTTAGTCGCTAGGAGTCTAACTCAGACAACTCAAAGCCCCGATAAAGGGGTGCAGTCAAATTCTGATGAGGGAGATCCATCCGGTAGTATTCCTGAATTGGGACCTGCTCCTCTTGATGAGAGTTACCAGGTTTTTGAAACCTCAACTGACTACAATTATGAGCCCGTAGGTAAGCGCGATCCTTTTCGTCCTTTTCGAGATGCTAAAGTGGGAATTGGGCAAATTCGCATAGCAACGAGAACGCCAGAGCCACTAGAACAGTATGATTTAAAGGCGTTAGAAATAGTGGCTATTGTATGGGACAATGCAAAGCCAAAAGCTCTTATTCAGGATCCTGATAAGGGAATACATTCTGTCGTTAAAGGTCAAAGAATTGGAAAAAATGAAGGTTATATTGCTGAGATTAGAGAAGGCGAAATTGTTGTTGTAGAGCTGTTTGATTTGAATGGAAAAATTATTAAGGAACCGTTTGTGATGTGTATTGATAAATCGAAAGGATGTGGTTCATGAAAACACTAATAAGGATTATACTTTTAATTTGGTGTTGTAATCTCATCTTATCTTGTGCCGGAAAGCCGATTGATGACGAGGATGATTCAACGTCATTTGAAGATGAAGATTATTCATCGGAAGATGATGAGGATTATTCAGAGGATGGATCTGAAGTCAGCAATAACGATACAGATTTCGATGATGATCCTGATAATTTAGAACAAGATTTAGATCAAGAGCAAAAAATTGCTGAAGGTGGAGATTCTCTTTTGGAGGAAGACCCTTTATTAGCAGACAGCAAAAAAGGCCAGGAACAACCAGATCCACAAATTGCATTGGAACCAACAACAGAAGATCCAGGGCTTGACAGTCCTAGTGCTCCCCCTCCTCCTGTTGTTGCAGAAGAGAGCACCGATCCGTTGTTAACGCCTCCTTCGGAAGAATCAACGCCTGCTATTTCAAACTCTCCTGCGCCACCAGAGATGGAAATGCCAAGTGCTCCTCCTTCACAAAGTTTTGTATCGAACCAGGCAACCGAGATCAAAAATATCAGATTTGAAGCCAATGAAGGTGGAGGTTCTGTTGTGATTGAAGCTGATCAGGCTTTGGACTATACGGGACGGTTTAATCCGCAATCCCACCAGTATGTAATTGAAATCAGGAATGCTAAATTACCGGCTCAACTAAAAAGGCCATTTATTACAAAGGACTTTCAAAGCACCGTTGGGGCTATTGATGCTTTTCAGGATCCTGCCAGCGATACAGTGAAAGTCGTTGTTCAATTACGAGAAGGGGCTTCTGAACCCAGCGCCCATTTAGAAGGAAGCTCTATTGTTGTCGTTCCTACAACAATTATGGGTTCTTCTTCTGATAATACTAACGTTGCTGCTGAAGGCAGTCATTCAACGGATGATCTTTCGAGCGAAAGTTTTTCTAACTCAGGTATTTTGACGAGCCATAGCCTTGGCCAGTTTTTATCTGGAAACATGAAGTATTATGGAAAGAAAATATCGATTGAAGTGAAAGATATAGAGGTTCGAAATGCAATTAATTTAATTGCGGAAGAGAGTGGAGCGAATTTAGTGATGTCTGAAGGCGTTACCGGGAATTTGGCACTCAAGCTAAAGAATGTCCCTTGGGATCAGGCTTTAGTGTTGATTTTAAAAGCTAAAAAGTTAGGGTACACTCGACAAGGAAATGTTTTGAGAATATCACCTCTTGCTGAGATTAAACAAGAAGAAGAGGATGCTATGAAGTTGGCCGAATCGCGGAAAAAAATTGAGCCTTTAAAAGTTCAAATGATTCCTATTAATTTTTCAAAAATCAGCGAGCTACAAGGTCAAATCAAATCCATTATTACCGAGAGAGGGAGCATTGTTGCTGATTCACGAACAAATGCTTTGATCATCACTGAAACAGAAGAAGTTTTGGATCGCGCCAAAAAAATTATAGCTAGTTTAGACATTGCTCCAGCTCAGGTGCTGATTGAAGGAAAACTTGTTGAAGCTCGAGAAAGTTTCGATCGAAAAATTGGAATTAATTGGGATGTCATTGGACAATCTATTGATCTGGGCGGTGGTGGTTCTGCCAACATGACTCCAACTCTGAGCATTAGACCCAGTCAGCTGGGAAGTAGCAGTTTAGGTTTCAACGTGTCTTTGGGAACTTTGGATGTGCTTGGGGATCTTACTTCAATTTTACAGTTGGAGGAAAAGGAAGAGAACGTAAAGGTCATTTCATCTCCTCGTATTGTTACGCTTCATAATGAGCAAGCCAGTATCACTCAGTCAGCCACTATTTCAGCATTGGTTTCTGAGGGAGAAGGGCCGGGAGGACGCGGTACGACCCGAACATATAAAGATTTAACTATGAAAATGGAGCTCAATGTAACGCCTGAAGTCGCCAATAATGGCGTCGTGCAATTGAAAGTAGATATTCTTAGAGAATTTTTGGGAGCGATTCGTGACGATGGAACAGCGAGTCCTCACTCCCGAAGTGCTAAAACGAAAGTGATGGTAAAAAGTGGTCAAACCGCAGTGATTGGTGGGATTTATCAAAACGATGGAAGTCAGTTGGAAACAGGGGTCCCTTTTCTCAAAGACATTCCTGTTATCGGCTTTTTATTTCGAGGAAGAATTTTTCACAAAGATAAGACTGAGTTATTATTATTTTTAACGCCAAGGGTATTGTCTCAAGCCGGATCTTCTAATATGGGAGATGGCATGTCTAGCACTTCATTGGGGCAGGATAATGGTTCTTCTTTTCAATAGGGTTTTTCATGAATGGTCCCTTAGCACATCAATTACGCCCCCAGTCTTTGGGGGATTTTGTTGGTCAGTCAAAAATAGTGGGTGCAAGCTCCACAATTGATTTTTTTCTTCGATCCACGAAACTCAATAATTTAATTTTGTGGGGTCCCCCTGGAACAGGTAAGACATCGTTAGCTTTGTTATTGGGTCGAGAGTTTAAGGCGGAGTTTATTCCTTTAAATGCCGTTGAAATTGGTTCTAAAATTTTACGCGAATTAGGTGATTCAGCTCGCTTGAAGTTTCGCTTGGAAGATCAGCAGACCATCGTATTTGTAGATGAAATTCATCGATTGAATAAATCTCAACAAGATATTTTACTGCCTTTTATTGAACAAGGAGATTTTGTATTAATTGGTGCTACGACGGAAAATCCTAGTTATGAATTGAATCGTGCTTTGTTGAGTCGTTGTCATCTCTTGGTTTTTGAGAGATTGAGTAAAAATGATTTACTTCAAATTTGGGATCACTGTTGTAAATATTTAAAAAAAGATAATCAATGGATCGATTCTGAAGCTTTGAACTATTTAATAGGGTTGGGGGATGGGGATGCCCGTCGCTTCATTAATCTCATTGAAGTTTTAGCGATTTATCGTGAACAGAATTTGGGTCAGTTTATAAATGGTGAATCTCTGAGTTTAGATCAAATAAAAGATATTTTGCCAACTCAAGCGCTTTCTTATGATCGAAGCGGAGATGCTCATTACGACATTATATCTGCTTTTATAAAAAGCATTCGAGGCTCTGATGCTGATGCTGGGCTTTATTATTTGGCACGAATGCTGGAAGCAGGAGAAGATCCAGTCTTTATTGCCAGACGATTGGTGATTTTTGCGAGTGAAGATATCGGAAACGCTGATCCCAGAGCTCTTCAGGTTGCCATTTCAGGAGCCGAAGCCGTTCAATTTGTTGGATTGCCTGAGTGCGGGATCAATTTAGCCCACGTGGTGACTTATTTAGCCAGTGCTCCAAAATCTAATAGAAGTTACAAAGCCTGGTTAAAGGCTAAAGAGTTTGTACAAAAAACAAAATCAGTGCCGGTTCCACTACATCTTAGGTCCTCTCAAACAGAGCCCATGAAAAAACTGGGTTATGGATTGGAGTATCAGTACCCCCATCATGCACCGAAGGCGTGGGTGGAGCAGGAATATTTTCCATCTGAACTAAAAAAAGAAGTCTTTTACGAACCCAGCGACCGAGGTTTTGAAAAGAATATCAAAGAATATTCTGCTTGGCTTAAATCAAAGTCTCCTGCAATTGAGAAGTAATGAAAGAACTTATTCAAGTGAGAAATCTTTCAAAATAAGAGTTTGGAATATTAGTAAAGTAAGCAATACTGAGTTAATGCACTGTATTGTGGTTCTTTGAGATGAGCTGGGTTAATTTTGTGAAACTTCTTGCTTCGCATTCGTCGATTGTATTTACTCATTCTGATGATGACTTATAGTAACGCTGAGTTGCCCCTTCATTTAAGGCAGTATATTGCAGAGCAAGACTACTCGCTCTACACTCCCATTGATCACGCTTCTTGGCGTTATATTATGCGAATATCCAAGGAATTTTTTAAAGATCATGCTCATCCAAAGTATCTGGAGGGTTTACGCGAAACAGGAGTGACGACAGAGCGTATTCCTAGAATTTCTGAAATGGATCAAAAACTTCAAAAATTTGGTTGGCGTGCTGTCATTATCACAGGATTTATTCCTCCAGAACCCTTTCTTGAAATGCTCGCTCATCGGATACTGCCTATTGCTTCTGACATGAGAAAGTTAGAAAATTTGGATTACACACCAGCTCCTGATATTGTGCATGAAGCCGCCGGACATGCTCCTATTTTAGCGGACCCAGATTATTCGTCTTATTTGAAAAAGTTTGGTGAAATTGCGAGAAGAGTTATTTTTGCGAAAGAAGATAATGATCTTTATAAAGCAGTTTTATTGCTTTCAGAAACAAAAGAAAATCCTTCGGCAACTTTTGAAGAAATTGAAAAAGCTCAGAAGAACCTCGACGAAGCAGCAGAAAAAGTGGGTTATGTCAGTGAAGCCCAGCAAGTGACACGATTAGGATGGTGGTCCACGGAGTACGGGCTTTATGAGAAAGATGGCAAATATTTAATGTATGGAGCGGGGCTATTATCGTCTGTAGGTGAGAGCTACAACTGCCTTTCTGATAAGGTTGCTAAAGTTCCTTTAACCATTGATTGTATTAATGTGTCTTATGACATCACTCAACCTCAACCCCAACTCTTTGTAACAGATGAATTTAAAAAATTAGAAAAAGTAATCGATCAGCTTGCTGAAAGAATGGCTTACCGCCATGGTGGTATTTTAGGGCTAGCAAAAGCACACCGAGCTCAAACACTGACGACCACGGTTTTCGAATCGGGGATACAGGTCAGTGGAGTTTTGTCGGAGTATCGAACTGATGCCCAAGATAATGTCACCTTTATTAAAATGACTGGGCCTGTTCAATTGTCTTGGGAAGAAAAAGAAATTTCAGGGCAAGGAGTCGATCGCCACTCACAAGGTTTTAGTTCACCGATAGGTAAAATCAAGGGTTTGAGTAAGTCTTCTTGGCTAGCAACGGCAGAAGATTGGCAGAGCTTAGGATGTCGAGAAGGTCAAAAATGTTCTTTTGAGTACACATCGGGTATTAAAGTAAGTGGTATTTGGGTTCAGTCCATTAAACAAGAAAATCGTATTCTTATCATGAGTTTCAAACAGTGCACTGTGAGTCTTGGTCAAGAGATTTTATTTGCACCCGATTGGGGAGACTTTGATCTTATTTTAGGGGAAACGGTTACTTCTGTTTTTGGGGGAGCGGCTGATCGGAATGCTTATATGAGCAAGGTGATTCTCGAGCCATTTCACCCTCGTCCTCAAAAATGTAATCTTACGGCTGAAAATAAAGAGTTAAATTCACTCTATGGCCTCATTCGAGAGTTGCGAGAATATAAGGTTGTGGATGGAGACACTTTGGATAAGATCCTTCGAGTTAATGAGATTCTTGATTTGAAGTACCCTAACGATTGGTTATTGCGTCTTGAAATTTTAGAATTACTTAAAAAAAATCAATGGCGTCCTCAGCTTTGTTTGGAATTAAATAAAAAGTTAGATGAACTCAGTCAAGAATCTGATCGCCTTAAGATGCTTATTCACAGAGGACTTCATCTAATTCCTTGATGGTGATCATTGAAGGGTTGCATTTTTCAGGCATTTTTTTGTTAAGAGGTCAGTCAAGCTCTTTGGAATCACTCACTAATCCTCTTTGGTTATAAAAGATCTTAGATTTGTTATTTTTAATGTTGAGAATGAAGATATTTTATTCATTCACTATGATTTTTATTAAATAAAATGTAATTATTTTCTGGAGTTTATTCTTTTACAGACAGTGTGCCTTTTTTGAAGTATAAGGCTGATGGTGTGGAAGGAGATTTTATGAAAGCAAAAAACCTCTTAAAGATGGTGATATTTTTCGCAGGAGCTTTAGTAATATTTAGGGGCTTTAGTCAGAATGCTGAGGCTCAAGAGATAAGATCTTCTTCATCAGAAACTCATTTGACAGTGATGAATTATAATATCAAAGGCCTTAGTGGTTTTTTTGGAGGTAACAAAAAAGAAAACCTTAAGCGCATTATGGATGAGCTTATGCTTCAATTTCGATCTGGTTCAGCGCCGGATGTTGTTCTTTTTCAAGAGGTTTTTTCTAGTGATGCAAATAAGATTGTAAAAAAATTACATGCTCCTGACCTTTATCCATATCGTGTAAAGGGGCCAGAAGAAAGCAGTGGTTATATTTATAATTCTGGTTTAGTGGCTCTGAGTCGATTTCCTATTCTCTCGAATGAGATTATTGCATTTAATAAAGCTTGCGCGAGTTGGGATTGTCATTCCAATAAAGGAGCGCAGCTCCTCACCATCCAGGCTGAAAATTGGCCAGAACCTGTCCGGATTTTAAATACTCATATGCAAGCGCATAATGAAAATGATTCTATTCGCCTTCAACAAATTCAGATCTTGAAAAACTTTTATGCAAAATATGAAGAAAACCCTTTAAATACTATATTTGCAGGAGATTTTAATTTTAAGCCAAATCGTCCCAGTTATGAGGTTTTTAAGTCAAATTTTAAAAACTTTCAAAATGTAGGTGAATATTGCTTTGCAAATCCGGCATATTGTCAAGTTCATCCTCAAGTTGCATCTTCTCTTTTATACATGGACACTAAAGATCATCAGTTTTATTCGTGTTCTCGCACAAGTGCGATAACACCTGTGTATCTGGTGAGAAATTTTAGCAAAGAAGTCGATGACCTGGAATTATCAGATCATAAGGCTTACCAGGTTCAATATAAAATTGACTGGAATAAAAGAGGGTGTGTCAATTAATAAATGATTTTAATTTACTCTACCTTTCCTGATTTATCCACAGCCAAGGTTGTAGCTCAGAGCCTTCTTTCTAGAAGGCTCGTGGCTTGTGTTAATATTTTACCAGCGACGCATTCTCTATATCGATGGCAAGGGGAGTTAGAGGAATCTGTTGAAGTTATCGCTCTCTTTAAAACACAAGACCATTTATTCGAGGAGTGTCGGGCTGAAATTTGCAAGGGACACCCTTACCAAGTCCCCTGTGTTTTGCAAATTGAGGTAAAACAAGGGGAGCTTTCTTATCTAAATTGGGTCAAGGAAGAGACGAAATAAAGTCTTACGAACTTACTGTGAGAACTAATTTGAAAATAAAGAAAAAGGTAAAAGTTAAGAGGATGAGTATTAGCATCGTCTTGGACAGATTCAATGACTCCTCCTTTTAAAAAATCATTGTCAATAAGCCTTTTTGGCTCCACTATGGCCTCTTAACGCTGTGGTTTGCATAAATCATACCGATTAAAAGAAGGAGCATTATGAACCGGAAAGACCTGGCAAAACAGATTTTTGAAATAAGTCATTTAACCGGTGAATTCAAGTTACGTTCGGGACAGGTCTCTCAAGAGTATTTTGATAAGTATCGATTTGAATCCCAACCACAGCTATTGCAATTAATTGCGTCAGAAATGAAAGAAATGGTCCCTAAAGATACGGAGGTGCTTGCGGGTCTCGAAATGGGGGGGATTCCAATTGCAACAGCATTATCATTGGTGACAGGCCTTCCGATGGTTTTTGTTCGTAAGAAGGCCAAAGATTATGGTACGTGTCAATTAGCTGAGGGAGTTTCTGTCCGAGGCAAGAAAGTCTGTATCATTGAAGATGTTATTACGACTGGAGGGCAGGTCATTCTTTCTGCGCAAGATTTAAAAAAAGAGGGAGCTTTGGTTAATAACGTTCTCTGTGTGATTGATCGAGGGTCTGAGTCTATTGTTAAGATGAAAGAAAAGGGTCTTTCTTTAAGACCTCTCTTTACAACTGCTGAGTTAAAAGGCGGATTGTAGGGGGGGCGGTGAATACCAGAGAAATAAATAAAAATAATATATTTGCTCATGGAGATTGAGTTTAAAGAAATATTATTTAACCCCACTAAGGGCTAAGCTTTAAGTGACATTATGCCCTGTTTTTATGCGATGCGGATGATTCGATTTGCTTTCAATACATAAATCTAGTTCAGATGCTAAACTTATTGACCTTTAATAAAGTCTTCTTTAACCTTGAAGCTAAGTTTAGTATCTGAACAAATAAGTTCACATTAGTTGGATATTCACAAGAAAGGAATAACTATGCATTATTTACAAGTGCGCAAGGTAAGCGCAACGGTATTTTCTCTGGCGTTACTCTTAGGACTTCATAGTGGAGCCGAAGGTGTTGCAGCTAAAAATGATAACAAAGGTGTTATTGTTACTAAAAGCGACAAGAAGGTAAAAGCAGATTTTGATATAGTTCATACTAGAATTACAACAGAGGGCAATGTTGCTACTTTTGAGATTGAAGTCAGTGGCAAGGCTGGTAAATCAAAACCATCAAAAAGTGGTAAATTTGCGGGAGCAAGGGTATTTTCTTATGTATGGCCAACCTCTATTGATCCAGTAGAAGTAGGATTTGAAGCAAAATCAGGAATTTTAGCTCTTGCAGTTACAATCCACCCTGATTTTAACGATGAACCCTTATTTGAAGATGATGGATCAAAATGGCATACTCATTGGGTTGTTTTGGCCAATGACGAAGCTTGCGGTCCTAAAGGTATGAAAGTTAAAGATATTCCAGAAGGCACAAAACCAAAATTACCTAAAACTTGGCCCGGTGTTCCTCTCTTCATTGATAGCCCAGGATACCCACCTCGCTTTTCATCTAAGACTGTAAAAGTAAAAGTTCCTTTTGATAATATTGCGGCCGTAGAGAGTGCAAAGTTTGATGGTGTGACTTCTGGTTTAAGAGTCAATGAATCAGTACATGCTCCATTACTTTGTATTGAGAATGTTTTTAAAGTGGCTTCTGGAGATTTAAGTCTTCCAGGTCAAGTCCTTAAAAATCCAGCAAAATAATAGAGAAAGATTCAGATTGCTCTGATTTTATTCTCCTTTGTTTGTGTTGACAGAAAAAATTAATTTTTCACAAGGGGTTTGCAACTTGAAGTTGTAAGCCCCTTGTTTATTTTTACGGTGGTAAAAGAATGGAAATCATGAAGGATCTTTTTTAAAGAAGAGTGATCTATTTTTTTAGAAAATGAGAACTGAATTTTTCTAAAATAGATTATTATAATTTAAGTCATCTGAATTGAATAAAAAGATAAATAACTTTATAATAAGAGAATCTCTTACGAATAGACATGGGGTTTTAACATGTCACAGGAGGAAGCAATGTCTAAGTATCAATTTTCGATAAGTCGTTCGAATATTTTAGATGGTCCTGGTAAAAATAAAGAGGTTAAATTTAACTCTTCTTATAAACCCGTTGACTGTGATTTCACGGATGAGCTTGAATTTGCAGTTGTGAAAAAATTGAATGTAGAAGTTCATTTTAAAAAGGAAAATGAAGAGATTTCTAGCGTTTCTGGGAAGTTAGTCGATATTTTTACTCAAAATAAAGAAGAGTTCTTAAAAATTTCTGATGGAACCTTGATCCGATTAGATCATATTATGGAAGTCAGAATTTTAGACCCCGAAGAGACAGAGCAAAATTGTAATTTTGAGATGGGATGTGAAATTAAGAAACGATGAATATATATTTATAAAAATTAGATTATAATTTTTAATTTAAAGTTAAGATGTATACTCTCTGCATATTTTTTCTGATTCAGCTGGAGAAAGGGCTTCCTCTGTTAAGCCACATGTCGAACCAGATTTTGTGAGGTTTTTGTTATATTTGCAATTTTTGCAAATGCCAAAAGCGCGGTGGTTGGTTTTTTTCTGTAAGACTTCAAGTAGATTGCGAAGCTCTACATTGGTTTTCTCTGGAATTTTGATATTGATCAGTTCTGATAATTTTTTTACGATCGTTTGCCCATTAGATGTAAGTGCAAGATGAAAAACCCTTTTATCGGTAGAATCTTGGGTGCGATTAATTAATTTTGTTTCTTCTAGGAATTTAAGGCTTTGTGAGATGCTCCCTTTAGTTTGTCCTAGATATTCAGAAAGGGATTGAGTGGTGTCTGAGTATTTATTGCAAAAAGACAAATATTGGAGAATTTCAATGTGAACTAACTGAAGATTTTCAGAGGCAGCAAACTTCCGTAAAATACTTTTGTGAGTTGCTACCAGACATTCAATCCAAAGAAGTGACGAGTTTCGATGGTTCACCATAGTTTATTGTATGGCTTTTAGTTACTATAGACAAGGAATAAATTTGATGTACAATAAATATTGTTTAGTCGCTAAACAATATAAAAATAAGAAAAATGATCTCTAATTTACAGTTCTATTTTTCATGGGAATGCCTTTAGAGTAAAATGAGGTCTTCTTTGATAAGTTAGAGTACTCTATTGTAACATATTGTATTCTTTAAGCTTTATGATGTTAAAATAAAGGAGGTTGTTATGTCCAATGAAGAACCAAAGAGTCAAGAGATGGCTCCTGAGTTGATTGTTTCAAAATGGCTCAATACGGAGACAGAATTATCTCTTGAAAAACTAAAAGGTAAGGTTGTTGCTATTCATGCTTTTCAAATGCTTTGCCCAGGATGTATTTTGCATGGTATTCCTCAGGCCAAGAAACTCAGTGATATGTTTAATCGTGAACATGTCGCTGTTTTGGGGCTGCATACGGTTTTTGAACACCATGAAGGGATGCAAGAGAAGTCATTGAGAGCTTTTTTGCATGAATTCAGAGTCAAATTTCCAGTGGGAATTGATCAGCCGTCGACGGGTATGGAAATTCCTCAGACAATGAACTTATATCAAATGCGAGGAACCCCGACCTGGTTGATCATTGACCGACAGGGGTATTTGCGTCTTCATGCCTTTGGTCAAGTGGATGATTTGGTTTTGGGATCAGAAATAACAAAATTAGCAATGGAAGGTCAGGATCAAAGTATTGAACTTATTAAGCGAAGGTAGTTGGTTGGTAAATTCCAAAGGATTCTATTTTTTATGAAACCATGGGAGGCCGTCCAACCTAAGGTGAGATTGCAGTATTCCTCTTTAACAGTATGGCTCTTGCCATGCTTCGCTGATAATTATATTTTTTGCATTTATAATGATGAAGATAAAAAAACAATTGTTGTAGATCCTGGCGAAGGTACTGTCGTTGAACGCTTTTTGAATCAACAAGGATTTTTTTTAAATGAAATTTGGATTACTCACCATCATTCAGATCATATTGATGGGGTTTTCTATTTAAAAGAAAAATATGCATGTGTTGTCCGAGGATCTGTTCAAATCTCAGGGCGAATCCCAGGTGTAACCCTTTCTGTTGAGGAGTCTTCTTTTTGGGAGTGGGGTTCCTTTAAAGTTGATGTTTTGAACTTACCTGGTCATACGCGCGATCATATAGGGTATTGGATTTATGATAAAAAACATTCTTTACTTTTTTCTGGAGATGTCCTTTTTGGTTTAGGGTGTGGCCGTTTGTTTGAAGGCACTTTTGAGCAAATGAAGGATTCTTTGAATAAAATTATGGCTTTGCCAAAGAAGACTCAGGTTTTCTGTTCTCACGAATATACAGGTAAAAACCTTGAATTCACATTAAGTCAGGCAATCAAAGATACTAAAATCGAAATGCGAGAATCTAAAATTATTGAGAGCCTCCGTAAGGGTCAGCCAACCGTTCCTCTTGATTTACACGAAGAGATGAAAACGAATCTTTTTTTAAAGGCTCTTCAAAGTGATAGCCCCCTTCAGGAGTTTCGTTTTTTGAGAGAGAAGCGAGATCATTTTTAAAAAGATCTTAGTGCGTTTCTGATAGACCTTATAGATCAGTGTCATTCATTTTTGAAACCTGGGACGTTATGGGGCGTAGTTCATCCCCTTTTTTTTCAATAGATTCAGAGAGATTGAGGAGATCTCCGCGGAAAAATTCGATGGGTGTGGTTGCTCTTTTAATAAATGAAATAAATTCTCGTTCTGAACTTCGACAAATCAGTTGGCGTGTTTTTCCTTTTTCATTCAAAAAATCTCCAACAACCCTTGTTGGATGGGTTTGAAAGGCTGCTCCTCCTATAAATTTATTCTTTTGTTCCGTCGTCTTTTCTTGATTGAAGGAAGGCTGTCGTTTGAGGGCTAAATAACTCAAGGTGAGTGTTTGGTTTTTAAAGGGAAGGTGTTTTTCAATTTCTAGCATCCATGAGGGGCGACTCCATCCCAAGCGGTCATGACACCAGTCTTTTTGAGAATGGAGAAGCAACGGACATTTCTGGTGGTGTGTGCAGGGTGCAATCACTTGAAAATTTTTGCTGAGAGCTGCTTCTCGGAGAGCCATAAGGCGACGCCCATCTTCTTGTGTCGAGGGGTCAATAATAATTATAGAGTCGGCTGACCAAATCCAATCAGGAAGATTCCCTTTAATCTCGGTAAGAGAATAAGAAAATACCAAAAGACTTTGTGGTGGCAGAGTGGTTGGCCATTGGTTCATCCATTGAATAGGGAATAATTCAGCGGATTTTTGTAATCGATGCTGATAAATAGTTCGAGCTTGAGTTGAGGTTTCCAAAAGATGAACTTTCTTAAGAAAAGACGGCAAGCTTGTTTTGTGAGAGGCCAGGACTTGTAAATAAGCTTCTAAGCTGGGACCTAGGCCAGGACCCCATTCATACCACGAAAAAGGTTGATCGAAAAAATGGAGAGAATGAAGCTCTTGGAAGACACGGAGATTTCTTAAAAAATTGAGAGGGAAATAATAGGCTAATTGGGCTTGCTGGCACCATGGCTCATGCCATGGCGTAGGTGCTGTAGGATGAGCAATATAAAAATCGGCCATTTTTTGTATGGATTGAGCTAGCGGGCGGGGCTGTTGGAGTGAAAACCCTGTTTCACTTAATTGAGTTTGAATCCACATTTCTAAAGAGGAGGGAAGGAAGTATTGCTTCATAAAGAGGTTTTTTTAAATATTTCCGCTAGAATTTGTTCGGGTGTTATTGTTTCGAGACAAGGATAGTGGCGACAAGCTTTTTCAAGACAGTGAGTGGTCGCGGGACACAGGATGGATGGTGAAGGTGTGATAGCTTGCGCTTTTGAGCCACGAGGGCCCCAGCGAACAGGGGTTTGGACGCGAATGGGGCTATAAATACCAATTGTTTTAGTTCCAGTGCTAGCGGCTAAATGCAAAACTCCTGTAGAGGGAGCAATTGTCACAGAACTTTGAGCCAAAACAGCAATCAGTGATTTTAAATCAAGTTTTCCGACCATCCAAAAAACACCTTCAAGGGAACTCAGGGGTTTTTCTAAAGGGCTGAGCCAGGGCTGATCTATGGTTGTTCCTGTGATGACGATCTTTTGTCCTTGAGCATGGAGTTTTTTTATTAAATCCAAATAAAAATGGGTGGGCCAATTCAAAGCGGACCCTCCCATTCCTGGATGAACAACAATGTAATTTTCAGGAAGGGTTTCCGGAAGTGGTGCGGAGCTCTTTAGTGATAAAATAGGAGTCACTGTTGGTGCTGGGTGAATACCGGTCAGAGACCAATGAAGCAAGTCCCAATTATAGTCAGCTTCGTGTTTCTCAGAGCGACTTCGTTTTTGTTTTAATGTGCGATTAAAAAACAAAAGTTGATACCAGCGGCTGCGGGGACTGTGGCGATGAGGAATGCCGACCCACCAACAAGCCAGAGCAACCCACCAAGGAGCATAAAATAAAATCACTTGATCGTAGGATTCAATTTTTAGCTTTTGTATTAAAGCCATTAAACTTTGAATGGAGAATTTTAAGGGGAGAGACCAAAAAAGGCGAGAGGGTGTGGCACTTTCTACCACAGGCTCCAATCCTTGAGCCACTAACCAATGGATAGTTTGATTGGGCTGCGTGAGGTGAGGATGCTGGTCAACGGGGAGAGTACAAACAAGATCCCCCAATCGATCCATTCTAATGAACAATAATTTCACAATTGAGGGCCTTTATCTGCATAGGTCTCTAACGGAGGACAGCTGCAAACAATATTTTTATCTCCATAAACATTATCCACTCGTCTAACGGCAGGCCAAAACTTTCTATCTTTAATCCACGAGAGAGGGAATGCCGCTGTTTCTCGTGAATAAGCATGATTCCATTCCGAGCTTGTTAGCATCGCCATAGTGTGAGGAGCATTGACGAGAGGGTTATCTTGAAGCTCCCACTGGCTGTTGGCAATCATTTCAATTTCTTTTCTGATTGAGATCATGGCTTCTATAAAACGATCTATTTCAGCCTTTGATTCACTCTCGGTAGGCTCAATCATTAAAGTACCAGCCACAGGCCATGACATGGTTGGAGCATGGAATCCATAATCCATCAGGCGTTTGGCGACGTCAGTGACATCGATCCCTGTTTGTTTTTTGATGTCTCTCAAATCAATAATGCATTCGTGGGCTACAAACCCATTGCGTCCCTTGTAAAGAACGGGATAATGAGATTCGAGTTTTTTAGCAATGTAGTTAGCGCTCAAGATAGCTATTAAACTGGATTTCTTTAATCCCTCATTGCCCATCATAGTGATGTAGCTCCATGAAATGGGAAGGATGCTAGCTGAGCCCCATGGGGCTGATGTGGTGGTGCCTGTTCCAGTGTCAGGACCTGATTGAGGAATCATTTTAAGTTGTGGCAAGAAGGGTTTCAAGTGTGACTTGACACCAATTGGGCCAACCCCGGGTCCACCACCTCCATGAGGAATGGCAAAGGTTTTATGAAGGTTCATGTGGATGACATCAGGCCCGAATTCGCCTGGACGACAAAGCCCCACAAGAGCATTCAGATTCGCTCCATCCATATAGACCTGTCCGCCATTTTTGTGAATGATTTGACAGATTTCAATAATATTCTCTTCAAACACACCGTGAGTGGAGGGATAGGTGATCATGAGGCCCGCTAGGGTTTGAGCGTATTCAGTCGCTTTCTTTTGAAGGTCAAGCACGTCGACATTCCCTTGAGAATCACATTGCACGACAACGACTTTCATACCCGCCATGGTTGCGCTTGCGGGGTTAGTTCCATGGGCGGAGCTGGGAATAAGACAAACACGACGGTGGTTTTCTCCTCGGCTTTCATGATATTTACGAATCACCATAAGACCCGCAAATTCTCCTTGAGAGCCCGCATTCGGCTGAAGACTGACACCATCAAATCCCGTGATATCGCAAAGTTTATTTTCTAAGTCCTGGATCATTTGCTGATAGCCTTCGGCCTGCTTCAGTGGTGCAAAGGGATGAATTCCGTTCACCTCTCTCCATGAGATCGGCAGTAATTCAGCGGTGGCATTGAGCTTCATTGTGCATGAGCCAAGAGGAATCATGGAGGTTGCGAGAGAGAGGTCTTTGTTTTGTAAAAAATGAATATAACGAAGCAATTCAGTTTCTGAATGATGAGAATTGAAGACAGGGTGTGTGAGATAGCTTGAGGATCTTTTGAGCTCTTGTGGAAACTGAAGGGATTGATCTTCAAGAGAGTTGATGAGGGAGCTGTTGATAGAACTCTCACTATCGATGCCTTGATTAAAACAGCGAATCAATTTTGAAATGAGAGAGAGATCCGTTGTTTCATTGATTGAAATGCCAATACCGTAAGAGTTCTCCGAGCCTCCAGGCGAAAAAAGACGAAAATTGATTTGTTGCACTTCGGCTTGTTGGGCAATTTTTTCAAAAACTTCTTGAGAGAGAGGTATTTTGAGAGTGTCGAAAAAAGAAGGAGAAGAGGATTGAAACCCCAGTTTTTTAAGAGCTTCATAGGCTATATGAGTTAAGGAATGGATGCGTAAAGCAATTTCTTTCAGTCCGTCAGGGCCGTGGTAAACGGCATACATTGAAGCCATATTAGCGAGGAGTGCTTGAGCTGTGCAAATATTGCTGGTGGCTTTTTCTCTACGGATGTGCTGTTCGCGAGTTTGGAGAGCGAGGCGCAACGCGGGTTTTTGATCGGCATCAATAGAAACTCCAATGAGGCGACCAGGCATCAAGCGTTTATATTTATCCTTTGTTGAAATAAAAGCAGCATGAGGACCGCCATAACCCAAAGGAACCCCAAATCGTTGACTGTTGCCAGTAACGATGTCGGCACCCCATTCTCCGGGTGGCTTTAGCAAAGTCATAGCTAGCAAATCAATATTAGCAATGACAAGAGCACCATGCTGATGGGCTTTTTGAGCGAGACTCTCGTAATTAATAACGGCCCCAGAACTTTGAGGGTACTGAAGGACCATCGCAAAAACCTCTTGTTCCCATTGGAAATCCCATTCATTGCCGATTAAAATTTCAATTTGGAGAGCTTGAGCTCTTGTTTGCAAAACTTCAAGGACATGAGGATGGCATTCTTGTGAAACAAAAAGAGTGGGTTTATTTTTTTTGAGAGAGGTGAGGTTATAAGCCATAATCATGGCTTCAGCAACGGCGGTCCCTTCATCTAAGAGAGAGGCATTGGCGATTTCCATTCCTGTCAGGTCCATAATCATGGTTTGAAAGTTGAGAAGTGCTTCCATTCGGCCTTGTGAAATTTCTGCTTGGTAAGGGGTGTAGGAGGTGTACCAAACTGGGTTTTCCAAAACGTTCCTGAGAATAACGGGGGGTGTGAAGGTATCGTGGAATCCCATACCAATAAAAGAGTGGTAAACTTTGTTTTTTGACATGATTTCTTTGAGAGTTTGCAAAGCTTGTTGTTCATCTTGAGGAGGAAAAGAAAGATTGTGGGAAGAAAGAATCGATTTAGGAATAATTTTTTCTGCGAGATCGTCGAGGCTTTCACAAGAAAGAGTTTTTAACATCGCCTTTTGATCTTGCTCACGAGGGCCAATGTGACGGTAAATAAAATTTTTTGCTTTTTTAAGATCACTAGGAATCATTTCTGATTTCATATTTTAATTTTCCCTTTTGAGAGGTTTCATTTCTTCAGTCTGTTTTTAATGGAGTTTTTTGTTATGTTTTTTTGATTCTTTAGCTTACTCAACTGTTGCAGGTCTTGCTCATTAACCATTGTGACATAACGTATTTGTTCAAAATGAAAAAGTATTGAAATGACTCAGAAAAGTCAATATTCAATCTTGAAATCTCTCTGGGCATTACTGAGATGACTTGAAAAACTTTGGGGCGAATTCTCTGAAATGGGTATCAACATCCTTATTGATGCCCACAAAGAGATAATATGATTGAGGCATTATGATCGTATGATTTTTAGTGTAATACTGAGACCTACCTTAAAACTACCAAGGAATTGATTCTCCATCAAAGGCTATAAACTTTCCGGTCTCTGCGAGTTTTAATTGGCTGATCACTTGGCGCATTCCAGTCACACTTTCTACTGTTGAAATAAGAGCATTTTTGCCACCCATATCCGTTTGAACCCATCCTGGGTGCAATAATACCGTGGTAATTTCAAGGGGTTTCAAATCCAGAGCCAGACATTTCATAGCCATGTTGGTTGCGGTCTTACTGGATCGATAGAGGTAACTTCCACCACTTTGATTGTCGGCAATGCTCCCCATTTTACTGGTTATTGTGGCAATTGTTTTAAGCTTGCTCTTTTTAACGTGTTGAACAAAGGATTCTGCCATTTTGAGAGGAGCCATAGTATTGATTTTAAAAGTTTGCTCCCATTCAGCATAGTCAATCCCCCCAAAACCATTTTTATCAGAGGATGGGTAGATACCGGCATTATTGAGAAGCAGGTCAATGGATTCATTTGCCAAATGAGTCGCTAATTGAGTTATTTGTTTAAAATCTGTTACATCGAGAGGGAAGATCCTGATAAGATCAGGAAATTGGAGTTGAAGTTGAGTGAGCTTTTCTGCCTTCGACGGTTGGCGACAACAGGCAATAACTTGCCATCCGTTTTGAGCATATTGTTTTACAAACTCTAATCCAATTCCTCGATTTGTCCCTGTGATAAGAGCTGTGAACATAGTGATGTCTCCTTTTATTTAGTGGATAAAATAGCAATACTTGTTTGCAAAACTTACTACATTTAATGGGATTAAGAAATTTATTTTTCTCGAATTGGGGGTTTTTTGCATGATCTCATTAAAGAGTTCTTTAGGACCACTATGAAAAGACGTTCCAAATTACGAATGGTTTTTGTGCGGACTGGTTCTGAGTGTTCAGAAGGTCATTCTGAACATACTGACCAAAAGCTCTTCTTTTAGTTCTGTTCTTAGAACAGAATACCCACTTGGAGTTTCAAGAATGACAGACGAGGAAAATAAGAAACAATTTTTAAAGTATCACTGACATCATCTTTATCTTTTTGATGAGAAGCATGATCAAGAAATGCAGACCGTTGATTGATTATGAAAACAGGCTGAGACCAAGAGATCCAGTCCAAACCTACTGTTATATTTTTTTTCCAAGTCCATCTGTTTCCAAAACCAACATTAAAACCTAAAGACTGGAGCCCTACAAGATCTAGAGAGCTATAGCGCCCACCCGTCACACGGTTTAAAAATTCATCGCCTAGGTGAATTACAAAATCAAAGTAACTTATGCCGTAGTTGAAATTAAAGCTATTACTACCAGAGTACGAGCGGTTAATAAAAGAAACTCTTTGATCAGTCATTTCGCCTAAGTTCTTAATGACAAAGGGAAGAGAAAAACTCCCTTGGAGATATTCCAGTTCCCATGTTTGATCGATACTGCGGGTCAGACCCATAGTAAGTCCATATTTACTCGGCACAATTAAATCAAAAGGGGAATAGTTTATCAATGCAAAGTATTTAGACTTTCCTCGTCTGAGTCTCGTTTTTATTGCTTCTTTGGAAATCGATTCAGCAGTTTCTTGAATTGTTTCATTCGCTTTTTCTGAAATAGTTGGTATTTCTTCTTTTTGAGGTTGTTTCTCATCAGAGATTTTTTGATCTGAAGCTGTTTGATTTTGAAAAGTGTCAATATCGGTGGCAGCGGAAAGAGAAAAGCTCAGGAAAAGGATCAAAAAAAAGCCGTTCGTTAATTGCATACAAACCTCATTTTATTAATGAAACTACTATTTTTATACTGAGAATAAAATGCGGCAGATCCTAACAAATCATTGATGCGTAAACAACTGTTAATGCCAATGGAAATTGGCTCTTTTGAATTTAGAATGTATATTTTTTTAAAGGTCTTTATGGGATCAAATGAAGCCGTTCAATCCAATTTTTTATTGGTGGGTACCATGTAAATTTTTTTGTGTTCCTTCCTAAGAGGATTTAATGGCATTGGTGGGGCTTTTTTCCCCTTATTTTTTGTTTCTAGTCTCTTGATCCTTTCATGGTTGGTCCTCATCTCGTAGCTGATTTGGTACTATTATTGCTTAGCTCTATTTTCCTATAGAGTTAATAAGACCACCAAAAGGAGATTTTATGATGCATACAACTAAAACCCAAGAAGATAAAAAAACAATAGCACTAAAAAACGAATGGGAAATACAGACATTATAGAGGTGCTCATGGAGGATCATAAACCTTTAAAAACTTTAATAGAGATAATGAAAGACTCAGAATTAAAATTTAAAGAAAGAAGAGCAGCCTTTGAAGAGTTTGCACCTATCCTTGTCGCCCATGCTAAACCTGAAGAGGAAGTGCTTTATGGTGCAATGAAAAAACAAGAGGCACTTCGGGAGAAAGCCTTTGAAGGGGATGTGGAACATGGTCTGGCGGATCAGTTAGTGGAAGAAATTAAACGCATTGAAGACGAAGATCTCTGTTCTGCTTCCATCAAGGTTTTAGCTGAACTCGTTGAACATCATATCGAAGAGGAAGAAGAAGAACTTCTCCCGGCCTTCAAGAAAAATTCAGAAGCACAGGAAAGAGAAAAATTAGGGAATCTTTTTTTACAATTGAAAGTCACCTATCTGGCTGCAGGAGACGATAATGTTATTCCTGATCCAAAAACTGAAATTATAAAAAATCAATAATGAATAGTCTTTTGAGGTTCAAGGGTTTTGAAACCCTATGATTTTATATCCAGAGGATTCATTTTTCTTGATGCCAACGCGTGGTTAGAGAAGCTTTGGTGGTGAGGAGAGGTTAGAATCTGAAGACTGAGCCCATGATCCTCAAAAAGAGCTTTTAATGATTGTAGTTGATCCATCAGAGTATGATCGATAAAACAAGATTGTCTCAGGTTGACGGTTAAGTTTTTGGATTGCTGGAACGTATTTAATATATGCGTTCTGAGAGGAAGTGAGTTGCTAAAAACAAGAGGTGATTCGATTTGGATCGTTGTGTGTTTGTCATCGGATTGAATTTTCAACGTAGCTCGAAAAAGATTTTTTATTTTTAAACCCATGAATAGAGCAATACTTAATTCAACGATGAGCCCAGTTAAAATACCCACCAATAAATCAAAAGTTAATGTCACCAAAAGTGTGCTTATGAAGCCCAAGATATGATCTGGCCCGATTTTAAAAGCTTGTTTAAATTGACTAGGATGGGAGAGGCGCCAGCCAACCACAATAAGGAGGATGGCAAGAGAGGCCAACGGGATTTCATTCAGAAAAGAAGGAAAAAGAACGACAAAGATGAAGATAAAGAGGCCATGAAAAAAATTAGAAAATACAGTTCTTGCGCCACTCGCGATGTTAGCAGAGCTTCTAACAATTTCGGAAATGATGGGAAGGCCACCAAGCAGACCCGAAAGAATGTTGCAAATTCCCTTTGACCATAGATCTCGATCAAGATTCGTGCGACGCTTAAGAGGATCTAGCTTATCGATGGCAGAGGCGCTTAAGGTGGATTCAAGGCTGGCAACCAAGGCTAATGTTATAATGACTTTCACACTAGGAAAAGTGAGTATTTGGGAAAAATCAGGAATCGTGAACGTACCTAAAAAAGTGTGGGGAATATTTAATAATGATTGAGAATCAATATTAATTGCCCATGGTCCTAGAGAAACTGGCTGAATAGAACGAAGTTGAAAGATATAAACACTGGCTAACCCTGCAAAAACGGCCAGTACTGGAGCCGGAATCCAAGCTAAGAATGAAAACCGATCAAACTTCTTTAATTGGCCGGCGAGAAGAAGCGTGGAAAGACTGATGAGGCTGATCAATGTTATTCCTGGTTGAAACAAAGAGATATTCTGTGGAAGATTAATAAGTTGTTCAATTGTGGATTGGGATTGGCTTGGAATCCCAAGGGCGACATAAATTTGTTTAATTATGATGATGAGGCCAATGGAGGTGAGCATTCCATGAATAACAGAGCTGGGAAAAATAAACCCAATGCGTGCCCATCCCAGTAGCCCCATAATAACTTGTAGAAATCCAGCGACCACAATCGTCGCAAGAGTGAGTTGAAAACCCAACTCAATATTTCCTTGCCCGAGAAGTTGAACAGCACTGAGCATAATAACAATGAGGCCGGCAGCGGGTCCATTGATATTAATGTGTCCTCCACCTAGGAAGGATCCAAGAACTCCACCTACTATAGCAGCGATTAAACCAGCAGAAGCAGGAGCTCCGGATGCGAGTGCTATTCCAATAGAAAGGGGAAGTGCTATAAGAAATAAACTGAATCCGGCTTGAAGGTCTTTGATGAGATCATCTTTAATTCTTAAATTTTGTCTGTCAAACATTCGCGGCTTACCTTTTCGATCAAAAATTAATACATTTTATTATGTTGTTTGCCATCAATACTAGACGCTATTGCACGCTGAAAACTATAGGATGCGAAGACAATGGTTAGCTCAATGACCTATTCAAAGGGCGGTATAACTCATGTTTTTTTACATATCATTATCAGATCTTTATGATAAGGATAAAATATTCTTATTTTACTTAATTAAGCAGCATCGAGGAGATGCTTTGAGACAGTCATTCGCGATATTGAATTCTAAAATGAAAAAAGTACATTCAAGAGTCTCAGTTGCCATCAATTTTATGGATTATAAATTTCTGAATATAGCATATAAAATCAAATAGTTATGGGCATGGATCTTATAGGAAACCTCTCATGAATTTAATCGATGGTGGTGAATCTGGAGATTGTTTGAACGAGAGGGTTGCTTAGTGAATCAATTGGTTCCTAAGTCTGTCACACGCCAAAGGCACTTTATGGATTACAACATTTCGATCCTTAGCTCTTTGAAACCATCACGCGATTTTTTCTGAATTCAGTTCTCATGAATTAGAATTTTTTATTGTCAGTTAAAGACGCTAGGGCTGGAACATTTTCACTAAAAAAAGTCTAAGAATAAATTTTTCTCGAATACTAAAACATGATAGATTTTTAAAATCTTTTTTAAAGACCGATACGAGGCATTATAAATTAAAAAAGGGATGGTTATTTTCCTAGGTTTTTTAATCTCATACCAAGAAATACAGATCTGCAATATTTATTTCAACCTGAAAAAGGGTAAAAAATAACCCTGTATTCCATTTATTCCCCAAACAATAAAAGTTTTGTTAATTAAATCAGTTTAAATGCACTTCTATACTTTAAATCATATTAAAAAAGGGAATAAAAATTGCTAAAGGAGGGAAAATTTGAACATTCTGGGAGGCATTTCACCACGTTCTAATTCTCATTTATAATTTATTGGGTCTGAGGATTGGGCTCAAAATTGCATTAAAAATTAGGGTTCGAATATTAAAATTTTTATTTACCTAAATAAGGAGAATATATGGGATATGCTGCAATAAGAAAAAATAAAAAATTTATCGTTTTTTTAACAATGATGTTTTTAAACGGCTCCCTTTTTGCTGTGACTGCTTCAGATAATTCAAAAGTGAATGAGCAAATAGAGGCTAATAAAGAGTTGAATTCACAAGATCAAGGATCTTCTGAAGAGGATATAAGGTTAACTCAAAAAATCAGGCAGGATGTCATTAAACAAGATGTTTTTTCTACAGAAGCTAAAAATATCAAAATCATTACTATTGGAGGAAAGGTGACCCTCAAGGGACCTGTTAAAAGCATGGATGAAAAAAATAGAATTCAGAATATTGCAGTGAAGCGAGCTGGAGTTGAAAATATAATCAATGAAATTACAGTCATTAAATGAACAAAGTAAAAAGCATTAGATGTGGATTAAATAATGATTTGGCTCATGTGAGCTAATCAACTTTTAAAGGAGAAATTATATGATGCACACGAAAGAGACTAGAGATAATCATAAAGCTGTATTTGGTATTTTTATGACTCGTACGGCGGCGGAACAAGGAGTCGAAAAGTTGAAAGCCGAGGGATTTGCTCACTCTGAAATTTCAGTTCTGATCCCTGGAGGCGGATCTGAAAAAATTGCTCATGAAAATGCGACGAAAGCTCCTGAGGGAGTCACCGCGGGTGCTGGGACTGGCTTAGTCTTAGGGGGGGCTTTAGGTTGGCTCGTGGGCGCAGGCGCCTTGGCTATTCCAGGTGTCGGGCCCTTTATTGCTGCTGGGCCAATTATGGCTTTACTTGCAGGAGCAGGTACAGGCGCGGCTTTAGGAGGAGTTGCTGGGGGTTTGATAGGTTTAGGAATCCCTGAATATGAAGCTAAGAGATATGAAGGCATGGTCAAGAATGGAGGGATTTTACTCTCTGTTCATGCAGGCAGCCCTGAAGCTGTTAAGAGAGCTAAAATAGCACTAGAGCAGAGTGGAGCAAAGGATATTAATTCTACAAGTGAAGTAATCGATGGTCGTGATAATAAGTCGCCGATTGGCCCTTCACCCATGCCCCCTAGCTTTCTTTAATTGAATATAGAATGTCATTCACTTGTGTAAGTCCATTCTTGTTTGAAGAAGTGGCTTACAAGAAGTAAGCTTCTTTCCTTCTGGGAACTGTAGTTTGTTGGATTTGACATAAGTGAATGGTGTTAGTTCTTATATAAGATATTGAATTGAAGAATCAAAATACCTTAAAAACCACGCCCAAAAATTTTATTTAAAAGAGTTTTTATGGAAGTTGGTATACACATCTAAATCCAGCTGATGAGCCTCGTGCTGTTGAGTCACTATTAATGTCTGCAGCGAATAACCCAGGGGCATTTGCATCATCAAAATTTCCTCCACGAGTAAGAATTCGATTGGTCCTTTGACCGCCTGATAAATAAATTTTTCCAATATTTTCTACGGAGTGAGTCCATGAACTATTATAAGATTTGAAAGTGTTAGCATCAAATGTGGTGCCATTTGATGAAACAAGGGTACTCACTATATTAGTTACACCCACGGCATTCACTTCTAAAAAAGCACTGATAGCTCCACCCGTATATGAAAGGTATCCCCCTAATCCATCCATATCAACAAGTTCCCTTGAATTGCCTGAAAGATCCCAGAGAGCTTGGTTGTTAGAAAGGATTAAGATTCTATTTTGTTCACCGCCTGAACCATAAGATTGTCCCGCATTATTACCCGTTCCTTCGTAGCCATTTGAATCATCATTGCCGGCGGCAAGAAGAGTGGCAGAGTTAGGAAAAGTCCATCCATTCGCTAAAGCGTTTGCATCCATAGCACTATCTGTATGGCCAGAACGTAACTTTCCTTGAGACCAATTTTCTGATTGTGCAGCAATATCATTTGCTAAAGCATCCCACTCGGAGTTTATGATTAAGCGGTAGTTACTGCCTAGGCTTGAGCACTCAGAGCGAGCTTCGCTCAATGTTAATCGAGTCCATGGTGTTCCACTGGCTCGTGATTCTGGTTTATACAGAGACACATTGACATTAGTTGTTCCTCGCCCATCATTGACAGGTGTTCCATCATTTTGTGAGAGTTTCATTTCGTATTTGGCTACGCAGATTATTTTTGAGTTATGAGGAGATAGGAAGGGAGATAAAACAAAGTTAGGAGGACAAGCTATTGCTGCGGTCCAAGGGTTTAATGCTGTTGTGGCAGAACTCATATTACCCGCAATATCAACAGATTTAATATTCACATAATAACTCTCGTTAGCTACAAGAAAGTCATAGTTTTCCTTATATCGCAGACCGACGGATCCATTTCCGATACCTGAGCTATAAGATTTAACAATGGAATCATTAACGCTATTTCTAATTTCAATTAAATAGTGAGAAAAACCGCTTTCGTTATCAGTGCTTTCTGCAAAGGTGAATAATGGAGTTTCTTGTTTGAAATTCAAAGTAACAAAACCTGTTGTGATTGCTCCAGGAGGGGAGGGGGGAGTTGCATCGATTTTCCATGAGTTGCTTTCTACTTCAGAAGAAAAGTTTCCAAGATGGTCCACCGCCCTCAGGATAAATTTGTAAATTTGGCCATTAGTAAGATTAAGGTTAGAAATAAAATGACCACTATCTATGGTTTGATAGGTTGTGATTACGGTGTTAGTTGTGACATTGAAGATTTTTGCTTCGTAGTGGTCAATGGTTGTTTCTCCCATTGATCCATTCGTAAAAGTTAAAATCGGTGTTTGATTTAATTTATTTGACCATGGTTGAGTATTGATATTGCTAGGAAGATGTGGGTTTGGATCATTATCTATTAAATGAAAACTCAAGGTATCCTGAGTATTAAGGGATAAATTATTACTTGATAACTTTAGTAACCATTGGTTGGTGTAATGGTAGGTATTGTCATCTATGGATGTTACGATGGTAGAGATTGAGGTTGAACCAGCGGGAAGGGTTAGTGTTTTGGGTACTATACTGAAAAGAGATTCAGAAGGTTCTCCATTTGAACCTTCTACCTTTACCTCCACATGATTATCATAATCAACGGGGGCATTCAGTGTGAGAATGATAATTAAAGAGCCTCCTTCATTTAAAGAGAGATTATTGGGTAGGAATTGCTTTTGAATAGAGAGGATTGAAGGGGATGAATTATTATTGTTATTATTATTTG
>CAUJGP010000037.1 GCA_963170155.1 Bdellovibrionota bacterium
TTTTCTCAATCAGGACTTTCCGCGGGTACCAAGCTCCTATGGCGCTCGTTTGGGGATTTCTTTATACGGGTATTCCGGAACCAAGAATGCTTGGACGCAACGCTTAAGACCGGTTATGACGCTCAAAACAAAAATTGTTCATATTTTGAAAGTCCCTAAAGGGCAGTCCGTTTCTTACAATGCATCTTGGGTGGCTCCCCGGGATTCTCGGATTGCGGTCTTGCCCATAGGTTATGCCGATGGGTATCCAAGAAGTTTATCGAACAAAGGTCAGGTTTTTGTTCGTGGTCAGATAGTTCCGCTAGTCGGAATCGTTTGTATGGATTATCTTATGATTGATATCACTGATGTTGCTCAGGCCAAACAAGAGGATGACGTTGAGTTGTGGGGAAATCATTTACCTTTAAGCTCTTTGGCTGAGGCAAGCGGAACCATCGTTTATGAGTTAATGACAGCTCTGACGGCCAGGGTTCCCAGGAAATGTGTTTCTGGTCCTTCTACCTCAATCTGATTCGTTCTTTGATTTTTGTTTTTAGGACTTAGAGGAAAAGAGTGGTTATTGAAATTTGTTCTTTTTAGCTCAAAAGAAGACCAGGAGTGATTTTGTGGTAGAAGCTGTGGCTCGATGGATTGATGATCTGTTTTTAGGAATGCGAGATTCCTTTTTAAATAAGATCAAAGAAGTAGGGCAAATCGGGATTTTTTTCTATCAAGCCATTCAAGCTTCTTTTCAAAGGCCTTATCGCATCTCTGAATTAATCCGGTATATGGAATTTATTGGTAATCAATCTGTGTTTATTATCACTTTGACGGGACTTTTCACGGGATTGGCGCTTTCTTTTCAAATTTATTTGGGTTTTAAATTGTTCAATGCCGTGAATATGGTTGGACCCACGGTGGCTCTGGGAATCACGAGAGAGTTAGGGCCTGTTTTGACAGGCTTGATCGTAGCGGCCAGGGCTGGTGGGGCTATGGCTGCGAGATTAGGGACAATGAGAGTGAGTGAACAGATTGATGCTTTGGATGTGATGGGAATTAACACACGTCAGTATCTTGTTGCTCCTCGTATTTATGCCGCTATTTTTTGTATGCCCTTGTTAACGGCTATTTTTGATTTCGTGGCGATGGTTGGAACTTATTTTTTATGTGTGCATTTGTTGGAATTAGATGAAGCTATTTTTTGGGAAAAAATTGCCAACATCCTCGATCCTCGTCATATTAATGAAGGGCTTTTTAAATCAACGGTATTTGGGCTTGTTTTTGCTGTGATTTGTACGTTTAGAGGATTTTATACTAAGGGTGGCGCTAAAGGAGTCGGTGAAGCTACAAACCAAGGTGTGGTTCAAAGTATGGTGATGATTATTATTTTGGATTATTTTTTAACGAATGTGATTCGTATTTATTATACCTTGGCGGGGATTCAGTGATGTCGATACCTCTGCGAGCCCTTGACCGTGCGGTTGAAATTGTTAACTTGAAAAAAACCTTTGATGGTAAGGATTTCGTCGTCAATGGAATGAACTTAGCGATCCCCAAAGGGAGCTTGACCGTGATCATTGGTTTTTCTGGAACAGGTAAAAGTGTTCTTATTAAACATATGTTAGGCCTCCACCGTCCAACCAGTGGGTCACTCAAGGTTCTAGGACAAGAGATTTCTAATATGAGCACGGAAGACCTGGTGCGAATGAGGTGTCGATTCGGTGTTTTATTTCAAGGAGCGGCTCTCTTTGATGACATGACGGTGCTTGAGAACGTGTGTTTTCCTCTTCAAGAGCATCGGCGGGAATGGAGTTTAAAAAAAATTACGGAGATTGCTGAACAAAAGCTTCGTTTAGTGGGGCTAGATTCAAAGCACTACCATAAAATGCCCAATCAAATCAGCGGTGGGATGCAAAAAAGAACGGGATTGGCTCGAGCCCTGGCCCTTGATCCTGAAATTATATTTTATGATGAGCCCACGACGGGACTGGACCCCATCTTAACAGAAATGGTGGATAATCTGATTTTGAACACCCATCAAAGTCGTAAAGGGATGACTTCTGTTGTTGTTTCTCATGATCTCGAAGCGGCCTTTCGCATCGGAGATTATATTGCTATGCTTGATAGTGGTCGATGCATCCTGTTCGGGACTCCAGAAGAGTTCTTTAAAACCGATATAGAGCTGGTGAGGCGCTTCGTGAACAAAGGAATGAAACACGCATGAAATCAATTTTTCAAATGCCAGAATTTAAGGTAGGGCTTCTGGTGCTTGTCGTGGCTGGATTGATTGCCGTGATGTCTATGAGAGTCAGCGAGGACCCTACGGTAGGGGGCGCAAAAAGGTATTGGTTTTTATCCCCGAATGCCAGCGGTCTTGTTAAAAAAAGCTCCATTAAAATGGCGGGCATTCCAGTTGGAGTGATCAAGGATATTCAACTTTCCAATGGCATTGCGAGGATTGACATTGTAGTTCGCAATGAAGTGGATTTAAGGCTTTCGGCTCGCGCTGAAATTAAGGCTAATGGTATTTTAGGTGATAAGTACGTAGAGATTTCTCCCGGTTCTCCAGAAGATCCTCCCCTCAAAGATGGCGAGCAAATTTTGAATGTCAGTGATAAGGCTTCTTTAGATGGTTTGGTCAGTCAGATCTCTGATATTGGAAGCTCCTTAAAATCGGTGACGTTGTCGCTCAAAGAATCTTTTGATGACAGTGGGACCAATAAGCATATTTTAGGTCGTATCGTTCAGAACATTGAACAGCTTACAGGCGACATCGCGGAAATGACCAAAGAAAATAAGGATCGTGTGACAGATATTTTAGCGGAGATCAGCTCCATCACTAAAAGTCTGGAATCCTCTTTAAACAATGGTGATACTGGATTCAAGAAAAACTGGGCGCGGTTGGATCATATTTTAAAAAATATTGAAGATGTTACAAATAAAATCAATCGAGGCGAAGGGACGATCGGAAAGCTTGTTCATGATGAAACAACGGTTGAGGAGATCAACACCGCTGTCGCAGGAATTAATAACCTTTTGGATACATCGAGCAAATTGCAAACCTCCATTGATTTTCACAGTGAGTATTTAGGGTCGCAGAACGCTTGGAAATCTTATGTTGGTTTAAAAATTCAACCGGGTTTGGATCGGTATTATATGGTGCAAGTGGTGGATGATCCTTCGGGCGTGAGAGAAAGCACGGATACGGTTTCAACCAGCTCTCCTCCTGGATCGACAGTGGCAGTGAATGAGACGAAGACCTATCGTAATAAAATGAAATTTACCTTGTTATTCGCAAAGAACTTTTACAACTTCACGATCCGCGGGGGTTTGATTGAAAACTCTGGAGGAGTGGGTGTTGATTACTTTTTATTGCGGAACCGATTGCGTTTGACCACCGAAGCTTTTGAGTTTTCAAATTTGAATCTTCGAACGTCTCTGACATACAATGTTTACAAGGGCATTTATGTTACGGGCGGGGTGTCTGATCTGCTTCACCGAAGTTCAGGGTATTCCAATTACATTGGAGCGGGTTTATTTTTAACCAATGATGATATGAAGATTTTAATGACAAAGATTCCTTTTTAAATCTAAAGATTTTAAGGTTCAAGAATAGTAGCCATCATCAAAAGGGTTTTCACATCCAGACATATGCAATTCATTTTAAACTAGCAAGATCAACAATCTATTTCATCTTGGTGCTTTATTCGTATTTTTATGAGGGAGCTATGAGAAAGCTCATCAAAGATCGACTTTGATGAGCTTAAGATTCACTATTGAACTTAGTAAGAGTAGTAGGGGTAACCGTTGTTTATCCTTTGTTGATTCATAACACAAATTCCAGGTTCACTCACCACGTAGGTTCCACCGCCTGTTGTGCCATTTCTATTGAGAGACATACAAGAGCCGTTAGGACCACAAGATCCTTGCACACCCATATCACAAGCCAAAATGACAGAGTAGGTTGGACAAGAGGCACCACTTCCTCCCCACGCATAATTATTTTGATAGTTTTGATAGTTGGTCCATTGGCGGCCTTGGGAATTCCATGTAAACATTAAAAAATTAACCGCATTCCCATAGCCTCGGGGCAAATCAGCATTTTTAACACAACCCAATCCCCAGTTATTATTGTATACGGGATAGCTTGTACTAGGATCACCACAACCGCAAAAACCCGTGGCATAATTATTATTCAGCCCATTAATAGCCAGCGTGTGTTGATAGTTGGTAAAGCCATAATAGTTTCCATAAGGATAATTACAAAATCCTTGGGAGTTGTTAGGACTCAGTAAACAATTGATGGTTGGAAGGACTCCCATGTTTGCAACAGTGGTGTTACCTCGGTCTTTGTTGTTGTTACAACCAACGCCTGTGAGTAGAATTCCCGCTAGCGTGGAAATAAAAATTGTTTTAATGGTCCAGCGTTTCATAACAACTCCTTAAGAGTTCTTTGTCTATAATTGAACTCCTCCTCTTCTTTTCTTATCCATAAATTGTGCCAAAATAAGATTTCTTATTAATAACTAAAGCCAGTGCTCCTGTTTATTTGTAATTTATTGATATGCTTGATTAATTTAATGCTTTTAAAAATCATCTCGTAGGCTTTGAACTGTCTTCTTTTATTACAGAAAGTGTCTAACTTTGAGATAGCGACAATTTTGGACAGGCTCTTTGACTCTTGATCAGAATTCTTTACGGTTTTGAGCGAAGGAGAGATTAGTTGTTAGAAGTCAATGAGAGGCAATATGTGGTGGTATTGATGGATTTGAATAATAAATTAGAAAAACATCATTGGGAATAAAATCGGACACTCCGAACCTCAGCTGCTATTGATCCATACTTGAAGAAGGTTGGTGATTTGCATGAAGGGTTTTTCATGATATGCGAACTCATTTATATTGCAGTTGCTTTATACTACAAAAAAATGGACACCTCTTTAGGACTTGAAATATTAAGGGAGCGTCGGCCCTTAGATCAACTGACTGAAGACTTTTGGCTTTGGTTTCAGCCCCGTGAAAAAAAATTTCGAGAACAGATTCAGTTTTATTCCGAAAAAGGAATTCAATTTACCTATCCAGGGTGTTGGGATTATCCCGAGGCTTTTTTGAAAAACCTAGATAGTTCCCCTCTTTTTTTAACGTATCTGGGGACTCCAGCGTGGTCCAGGCAGCCTCAGCTGGGAGTCGTTGGCGGCCGTAAGATTTCAAACTTAACAATGGAATGGTTGAACTTAGAGTTATTTCCATGGCTTCAGAAAAAAAATGTGGGGGTGATCAGTGGAGGAGCGAGAGGTGTGGATCAGGCTGCACATTTTTGCGCTCTTCGTGCGAAGAGGCCAACCTACGTCTTTTTACCGTCAGGTTTGGAGGCTATTTATCCGAAAGAGATGGATCAATGGAAAGCAGAAGTTTTAAAATATGGTGGAGCCTACCTTTCAGAGTATTGGCCCACGGAAACAATCAAAAAATATCACTTTATTGAGAGAAATCGTTTGATCGCGGCGATGTCCGACATGGTTCTGATTACCCAAGGTGAAAAGAAAAGTGGAACTCTTTTAACGGCTCAGTGGGCTCTTGATTTAGGGAGAGAAATAGGGGTTTTACCAGGTCATCCTGTCGATCGTGACTTTAGTGGCAACCTGCATTTAATGCGGGCGGGGATTCCTCCGGTGATGGACGCTTTTGATTTAGAAAGTATGCTGTTAAAAATATGAAAACTACTTTCCGTCATTGCAATACACCAGGCCACGGACACATTGCGTGCGCGAAACTTGTGAGATCGCTTCAAAAAGATTTTTTCCTTTTTCTAAAAGAGGTCCTGTATCTTTTGAATCAGGAGATGTTTGAGAGGGATGCACTAAGGCGGCATTTTTTCCTGATGTCATCGCGGGATCTCGCGATGAAAAAGAATCATAATCTTGATCCAAGCTTCTTCCACCAAAACGCCCTCCACCTCCGCCCTCATCATATTGAAAGGCATTGGCGTTGCGAGTGTTAATGGTGGTGCTGGAAGAGTCATTATGAGCATTATTACTGGAAGCCAATTCTCCGGGTCCTGAGGCTGAGGAAGAACTATTTCCACTGGTACTTCCATCAACGGTGGAATTGGCGGTTGATGCTCCTGGATTTCTCGCTTGAGCGGTCGTGGGATCTACAATGTTGCCTTTGGCATCAATCATTCTAGGATCGTTGGACATACCCGCATAGTTTTCCAGGCCGTATCTTTCAGCAGCGCAGGCCAAATCACAGGCGGGAGTCACAAAGCATTCGACGGGTCGCAGATTTTTTTGGCAGTAGGCTTGGTCTGAAGGACGTTGAAAAGTTGAAGGTGTTGCGGCAACTGTTTCGGGAGTTTCCGTTGAAGATTCAGTCGTTGATGCTGCTGCAGCTGGAGTCTGAGCGGTTGGATTGGTTGTTAAGTCATTGGCTTGTTTTTTTCCAGAGGAAGTGAGCATGTAAGCGCCCGTTCCTACGCCTCCTAAAACAGCGGATATTGTGAGCCAATGTTCCTTAGCCAAGGCAAGAAGTTTTTGAGAGTCGGTTTGGATTTCTTGAGCGAAAGAATTACAACTTTTCAGATTAACGCTGTATTCTTGCGCGACAAGGGATTCTGAGCAAGGAGGGGGCTGTTTTGCCTGTTGCGCAGCTCTTATCTCTGTAAGGGCCGCGTTTCGTAAACTATTCGCTTTTTGAATACAGCTTTTTTGTTCGACCTCTTTGTGTTTCAAAACTTCTTTTGTTTGAGTTTCAATTTTTGAATAAAATCGTCGGCAATCATCTGTTTTGGTTGCTACGCTGCTGGCAGCGCTGGCTCCGGTTTTGGAGAGACACAGGGCCGTTCCTTCCCCGCTTTGAGAGTCACAAGAAGAAGACGTTGTGCTAGAAAGAAATGTATCGATGACTGAAAGTGAGCATTCTAATTGTTCAAACCCTTTTTTAGTGGTTTCAAGTTTTTTGTATTTGGAGGTTGTTTGTTTAAAAGAGGCTTTTTGTTTAGGGCTGCCGCAGTAAAGCAACGAAACTTGATCAAGCCCTTCTTCGTTGACAGAAGCTTCAGTGTTTTCTTGGTTAGCTTCTGTTGAAAGCGGGATGAAAGAACTAATGATGAGAAACATCATCAACTGGGGCATCATTGTGCACAAACAAGTCTTTTGAAGGCCTCTGATTTTTTTTAAGAAAAACATAAACTCCCTTCAATTAGGATGTCAGTTTTTTCTGACGAATTCAGAGAGATTTTTTAAATTGTTCTAGTTCCATCAGGATATGAGATCGCCCCTTTTTTGTAAAGAAAAATTATTTATTTAGTTCTTTTTTTGAAGGAACTTTTGAGATGATCATTCATTGTTTCGTAATGAGACTAAGGAGTTTTTGTAATAAAAATCATAAACAATGAAATCAAAATGAATCATTCCACGGTGACGGATTTAGCAAGGTTTCGAGGTTGATCCACATCGTGATCTAGAGCGCAAGCGAGATGATACGCCAAGAGTTGAAGCGGCACCACACTCAAGAGAGGAGTGATGGCCCAATGCGCTTTGGGTAAGTGGAGAAAAGCCTCTGTGGTGGTTTTAAAAGGCGAGGCTTCTCCATTGGTGAGAAGCCAAACTTTGCCTCCACGGGCTCGAGCTTCTTCCAAGTTGCTAATGGACTTTTCGTACACTTCATCCTGGGGGGCGATCATAACTACCACGATGCGTTCATCAATGAGCGCCAAGGGGCCGTGCTTCATTTCTCCGGAAGCATAACCTTCAGCGTGCAGATAAGCGAGTTCTTTGAGTTTCAAAGCGCCTTCCATAGCAATGGGATAGGAGACCCCTCTTCCCATAAATAAAAAACCTTTAAAAAGTTTGAGTCGATGGGCGGCTTCGTTGAAGTATTTGTCATAGGCCAAAACCACTTCCATTTGGCTTGGGGCACTGAGCAGAGCTTGAACATGTTCTTGTTCTTGAGATTGAGAGAGCACACCCTTGGCTTTGGCCAAAGCGAGAGCAAACAAGTTCAACACCGCGAGACTGCTCACGAAAGCTTTGGTGCTGGCAACGCCGATCTCAGGGCCTGAATTCATGTACAAATGACCATGAGCTTCTCGATCAATAGAAGAATTTTTAACATTACAGAGACTCATTGTGGTTGCGCCCAGTTGCTTGGCTAAACGAAGAGCGGCAAGAGTGTCAGCGGTTTCACCGCTTTGTGAGATAACGAGAAACAGGCTCTTGGGGGGAACTACAGGATGTCGATAGCGAAACTCACTGGCAATGTCTGTTTCGACAGGAAGCTTCGCTATTTGTTCAATATAATATTTGGCGACTTGTGCGGCATAAAAACTAGTGCCACACGCAACAATGAAAACCCTTTCAATATCATGAAACAGCTCTTCGGTTGTTTGATCAGTTTTATCAGTGGAATGCAATCGAGGCGTTTGATGTGAGAAATTCACGTTCTTTAATTTGACACTCAAGGTTTCCAGGTGAATGTGAGGTTCGATCGCTGCCGCGACAGCTCGGGGCTGTTCATGAATTTCTTTCAGCATAAAGTGAGGGAAACCCTGTTTTTCCACTAAGTCAGGACTCCAATTGAGGGTTTGCACGACAGGAGTTTGTTTTTGCCCTTCACTATTATAAAAATCAATATGTGTTCCCTTGAGGTGAGCCATTTCTTGATCTTCCAGAAAGACGAATCTTTGTGTGTGAGAAAGCAGGGCCTGGACATCACTGGCTACGAAGTTTTCATTGGTGCCAAGGCCGACGACTAAAGGAGGGCCTTCTTTCAACGCGATCATTTCGTCAGGAAAGCGATCACAAACAACCAAAAGAGCGAAGGCACCTTTCAAGAGAGGGCGAACCTCTCGTACGGCTTGCAGAAAATGGGGTGTTTTTTGGAGTTGGAGCCGAATTAAATGAGCGACTAGCTCGGAGTCTGTATCTGAAGAAGGGTACACCTCTTGGGATTTTAAAAACTCTTTGATCTCAAGATAGTTTTCGATGATTCCATTATGAACGAGTGTGATATCACCCGATTGGTGGGGATGAGCATTGCGTTCACTGGGAGCACCGTGAGTAGCCCAGCGGGTGTGTCCAATTCCAACGACACCTTGAAAGGAAAGATCCGTCGTTTGTTTCTCTAATTCTTTTAACTTACCCGCGGCGCGAATTCTTTGAAAATTTTTTCCATTCCAGATTGCCACACCAGCACTATCGTAACCTCGATATTCCAATTTTTTGAGTCCGTTGATGATCACTTCTTTAGGGTCTTTTGTTCCGCCTAAATATCCAACGATGCCACACATATTTTACGTTCCTTTTTCGTCAAAATTTTTTTCAGATTTTAAAATCGGATATATTTTTACTTTGTTTTTATTACAGCTCTTCTTCGGGTGGTTTGTATTTCTCCGCATAATTTTCTTTATTGATTTGCTTGGCTCGGGCTATGGCCAAGGCTTTAGCGGGAACAGCATCTGTCACTGTAGAGCCTGAGGCAATGATGGCACCTTCTCCCACCTCAACCGGCGCAACCAATTGCACATCACTTCCAATGAAAACATGATTGCTGATTTTAGTTTTATATTTTTTGCGATCAGCGGCGTAATTGCAGGTGATTGTTCCACAGCCGATATTTACGCCTTCTCCCACCTCTGCATCTCCCAAATAAGAGAGATGGCCCGCTTTGGATTTTTTTCCGAATTTAACTTTTTTCAGCTCTACAAAGTTACCAATGTGAGCTTCTTCTCCTAATTCAGTTTCGGGACGGAGTCGCGCATAGGGACCGACGCTGGATTTATGATGGAGTTTGCTTTTTTCCAGATAAGAGCCCGCACGCACCTCCACACTATCTCCGAGTTGGCAATCGATGATAAAACTATGAGGTTCAAAAACACAAAAGGCCCCGGCCTTGGTTTTTCCTCTCAGATAAACGCCAGGGTAAATGACGGAACCTGGCCCGATTTCGACGTCGTCTTCGATGTAAGTGGATTTTGGGTCAATGATCACCACACCTTGATCCATTAAAGCGTTGCATTTACGTTTGAAGCTCACACGATTGGCGTGAGCGAGCTCTTTTTGAGTATTCACGCCAAAGGCCACAGTGGGGTTTGAGAGAAGGGCTGTGACTTTATAGCCTTGTTCTTTTCCGAGAGTGATAATATCCGTCAGATAAAATTCTTTTTGAGAATTATGATTTTTGATTTGCGGAAGGAGTTCTTTAAGTACATCTGATTTAACGAGGTACAAACCTGAGTTCACCTCTTGTATTTTTAAAGTTTCTTGAGAGGCATCTTTGGCTTCAACAATCGCTACGATTTCTCCATGGTGCCGCACAATGCGACCCAGAGAGGCTGGTTTTTTGACCTTGGCTGTAATGACCGCAAGGTCCGCCTTCGAGGCTTGGAACTCCTTGAGGAGGGATTGTAAATCCTGAGCTTGAATGAGAGGATGGTCCCCATTGACGATCAATACTAATCCCTCAATAGAATCTATTTGGGCTGATTTGACGGCATCCGCTGTTCCCTGGGGATTAGCTTGTTCAAAGCAGTGAACGGGCAGAATATTAGAAACATTTTTGACCAGGTGACTTTGATGACCCACCACCACGCGGATGTCTTCCGCTCCGCTTCCCAAACAAGCATGGATGACCTTGTGAATCATTGGAATACCCGCAACGGGATGAAGCACTTTGGGGAGAGGAGAGCACATTCTGGTGCCTTTTCCGGCGGCGAGGATGATGGCTGCTAGTTTAGTATCCATTGAATTCTTCCTTATCACTCTAATAATAGATTTGAAGGTTCATTGACCGATTCATTTGCTGGCAGCATACTTGTATTTGCTCATGAATTCAAAATTTTATTTCAATCCAGCTTGGGCGACAACAAGGCAAGGAATGCCAATTCCTTTGTGGGCGTCTTATTCTCCTCAAGAAAGAACAGAGATAAAGGTTCCATCTGTCTCCAACTCCCCACCCCTGGCCCCCATTCTTTTTATTGGAGGAACTCATGGTGATGAACCTGAAGGTGTTTGGTTGGCTGAGGCTTTTTTAAATGCTCTTTTGACTCTTGACCGACGGAGATCCCATCGCATTCCTTTGAGATCCTCAACGTCTTTGGTGGCAAAACCCCTTCAAGATTGGGTTTTGATTCCCTGTTTAAATCCTGAAGGGTTCATAAAAAAAGAAAGAACCAACTCTGCCGGAGTGGACTTGAACCGCAATTTTCCTTCATCAGATTGGACCGCCGATTACAAAGAGCCTCGCTACTTTCCTGGAACTCAGCCAGCCAGTGAGCCTGAAGTACAGGGTGTTTTGCGTGCGATTGAGGTGTTTCGTCCTCGACTGATTATTCATTTTCACTCCTGGAAACCTTGTGTTGTTTATACGGGAGAGTTGGCTAAACCTATTGCGGAAGTTTTGGGTCGTTGCTCGGGCTATCCTTTTCATGAAGACATTGGTTATCCCACACCTGGGAGCTTGGGACAGTATGGTTGGTTGGATCAACAAATTCCAGTTGTTTGCATTGAAGAGCAAGAAGGGGCTCCGCGAGATCATGTTTGGCCACGGTTTCAAAGGGCGCTGATGGGTTTAATCACATGAAGCAGGCCAAGTCTCAATCGACAGATTTATTCACAGGAGTTTCCGAGCCTGATCCAAAGGGAGAGGCAAAAGTAAAAACGTCTTCTGACTCTCTTCAGGTCATGAATCAGGAGAAGAGAGGGTCGGATGAATCATGGCAAGCTTGGATTTTTGATTTGGATGACACCTTACTGGATACTTCCGGAGAGTTGATTCCTCAGGCGTCTCAGCGAGTTTGTCAATTTTTAGTAGATCAAAAAATATTTGTAAATCAAGAGGATGCTTTAGCGGCTTGGTCTGCAAAAAAAGAGATTTTAGCTGGTAAAGCCTTGATTCAGAGCCTTATCGTAGAGCGAGCCCCCTCGAGTTCCAATTGCGAAAAATGGATTCAAGAGGCTTATCATATTTTTCGCACGCCCCAACTTCCACCCCATCTCTCTCTTCTCCCGGGAGGAGAAGAACTTTTGAGAGTGGCTCAGGAACAGATGATGCTTTTTCTTGTCACTCAAGGGGATATTCCCACTCAGATAAAGAAAGTAGAACTTTTAAAAATTGCAAATTTTTTTCGACAAATTTATTATGTGGACCCTTTCAGAGGTGAAAACAAAACTCAGGCTTTCCAGGCTATCCTTAAACAATTTCAATTTGAACCTCAACGAGTTCTTTCTATTGGCAATCGATTGGACAATGAAATCGAATCAAGCAAAAGATTGGGAATGAAAACCTGTTATTACCCGTATGGGGAGCATCAAGGCGAGACTCCTCAAAGTCGTTACCAAGAGCCCGATTACGTTATTCACGGGCTTCAAGAACTTCAATCTTTTTTTCTTGCGGAGAAGCAGCTATGAATCGCTTGGCTTTAGTGGGATGGTCCAAGAATCCTTGGGACTTTGAGGCCGATTTATTCATTTCTCCGGAAGATTTTAGACTGGATTATGAGCAAAGTAAATCCTATGATTTGATGATCATCAGTATTGGTGAAGACCTTTCGGAAACAGATGCTTTTTTGGAATATCTTTTTGTGAATAAAATTTCTCAAAACCTTTTATTGGTCCAGACTCACAAACTGGAACCGGTAGCGGTAATTCCGTGGTTGCATCGGTATCCCATTATATCACTGATTCGAAGCGATGAGTTGAGTCGTGTGGAAGACTTAGTCAATGCTTTGCTATTAACAAAGCGCTTGACGGAGCAGGCCGAGATTCATCAAAGTTTGTTGCAACAGGAGTCAGAGCAACAAGAATTCCATTATCAAAAAATGCTTTTAGAGCTAGCGGAACAACAAAAGAAAATAGATGAGATCCAAAGCCGTTTGGTTTTCAATTTACAACAGGAAAAAATTTTACACGAAACCTTATTCATCATCATGACCAGCCATGGGATTGCCGATATTGAGTTGCAGTTGCAAGAAGTGCTAAGCCCCTTGCTTGGAAAAGCTCATTTGAGGATTCTATTGCATTCTGGCGCTGTTCATCCACTGGCTTGGTCGCCTCCCGCCGTGGGTTTTGATTTGTATGAGGAAGAAAAAACCATTGGGCAGATGATTGTGACTCCTTTAGAACAACAGACGTGGACCAAGCGGGTTCTTAAATTGATCGAAAATATTTCAGAGGCTGTTGCTTTGCATGTTCCGCGTTTCTTAGCCTTTGAAGCTAACATTGCTTTGGAGCTGGAGTGGCGATCTACTTTTGACGCGATTTCAGATCCTTTGATTGTTGTCAGCGATACGTATTCCATCGTTGACGCTAATTATGCCGCTAAGAAACGCATGCCAGAAGGTGATCTGAAAATGGCGCCTTGTTTTCAGCTGTTATTTGGGCGCTCAAGTCCCTGCGATTTTTGTCATTTTGGTGTGAAATCGAATCTGGAATCGAAATCACGAATGGCGAGAGAGCTGTGGGAGATGAGCAGTCATGCCCTGAGTCGAAGAGATTTTTTATGGAAAGATCATAATCAAAAATTATTTATTCATCTCTACAGGAATAAATTTGAACAAAAAGAAATGGAAGAGAAATTAAAAGAATTTTCGAGGGCGGCGGAGGTGGGTATTTTTAAAGCGAGTTTGGCTCATGAGTTAAATAATCCCATTGGGGGACTGTTGACTTTAGCTCAATTGCAGAAAATGGATCTGACCTCGGATCACCCTCTTTTTCCCCTTGTTCAAGAGATCGAGCGACAGGCGTTTGCTTGTCGTGATTTAATTCAAAATTTGTTGCAGAAAACCCGATCCTAAGGAGGTCGCTTGTGAGTCAAAATTGGGATAAAGTGGGTGATACTCCTTTACGTTATATTCAATCCCTCAGTGAAAAGACGGGCTGCCATATTTGGGGAAAAGAAGAGTTTCAAAATCCCGGTGGAAGTGTTAAAGATCGGGCTGCTAAACAGATCATATTTGAGGCTGAAGAATCAGGGCTGCTGCTTCCCGGGGGAGTCATTGTGGAGGGAACCGCGGGGAATACCGGAATTGGGCTGGCCCTTTTGGGAATTGAGCGCGGCTATAAAGTGGTGATCACGATGCCGAACAACCAGGCCCAAGAAAAAGTAGATGAACTTTTGCATTTAGGGGCTGAAGTTTTGCTTTTTCCGCCGTGCCCGTTTTCTAATCCTAATCATTTTTATCATCAAGCTCGAACGTACGCTGAACAACATCCCGGAGCTTTTTGGGCGAATCAATTTGAAAATTTGGCAAACTTTCGTGTTCACTACCAAACAACAGGTCCTGAGATTTGGACGCAGACTCGCGGTGAAATTCATTTTTTTATGACGAGTGTGGGATCGGGCGGAACAATGGGAGGTGTCTCGCGTTTTTTAAAAGAAAAGAAATCATCAGTTCAAACAGTGGTCATAGATCCTTATGGTTCTGGTATTTTTGAGTATTTGCAGTCGGGCCAATTTAAAACGGAAGGTAGTTCTGTGACAGAAGGGATCGGGATTATGCGTTTGACGGAGAACTTCAAGCAGGCGGTAGTAGACACGGGCTTGCGCTTGTCTGACACGGAGATGATAGATATGTTGTACCATCTTAAAACTCACGACCAACTTTTCGTAGGGTTATCCTCTGCTTTGAATTTAGCAGGTGTTTACAAGTTAGCTTTAAGTCACAAAAATTCGGGAAAAACTTTTGTGACCATGCTCTGTGATCACGGTAATCGTTATCAATCCAAAGTTTTATCGGAGAGCTGGTTGGAGGAGAAAAACTTTCATCCTCAAGATTTGAAGTAATCCTCTTTCAATGCAGATCAAGGATGAGCCTCAATGCGTTTTTTTGCTCCAGTGAAGGTTCGATAGATCAAGGGTGTTTAAGGGAGAGAGCGACCAACCTTGCCATTCGGGTTTTATTAAAAAACTGAGATGGATCCTTCCGAGGGGAATGATCCAATGTTTATCTATAAGCTCATTCAGAAGAGAGGAACAGAGGGCATCCTCTGATTTTTTTGAGTTTGCTTGAGTTCTTATTTGATTTAACTGCTCTAATTTATCTATAAATTGTTTCTGTTTAAATATAAGAGGAGTAGGAATCATATTGATGAAACTGCTCAAAGCATTGAAACAAGAGAGGTGTTGCAGTGGAACGCCTAAACGAAAAAGAGTCGGTGGATTTTCATGGAGCATTTTTTGAAAATTCGCATTTTCAACTCCTTTGACCGACACTTTTAAATTGAGATTTTTCATCCATTCATTTTGAATCCATTCCATAGATTTTTTATGATCATCACCTCCCAGCGTGGAGTAGTGAAGCGTGAGGTTTGGAAGTGGTTTGATCCTTTGGGCAAGGGCTTTTTTCCAGAGAGAAAAATGCTCAGGTTCAAAGTTTAAACAAGGATCTGCGGAGGTCAGGTCGAGGGCGATGCCGAAGCATCCAGGGCGGCCCCGTGCGCGTAAAAATTGACTCCATTGCTGGTAGTCCAAAGAGTGTGAGAGCTGCATTCGCAGTTCGGGTTCTTGATCTAGAGCAGGGCCAAAGCCAATATAGTCAAATCGAGCAATGGGAGCTTGCTTGAAATCGGGAGTGGATTGATATCGGTCAATGTAGGCCGTAGGAAGTCTGCGTAAAAAGTCCAATTGATGATTTTCATAGAGGCGAAGGGCGGTGGATTCTTCGGTAATGATGTAAAAATCCACATTGGGACGTTGTGGATGCCCTTTATAAAAAGTATTGGGGACTAAAGATATTTTACTTTTGGATTGCCACCGATCGATTTTATAAGGCCCTGAGGTGACAAGTTTAGACATTTCATGCAGCGGCGGAAATTGCGTGTCGTAGATGGGGCTGAGGAGCTGCGAAGTCAGTTTTTCCATGAACCGAGGTTCTTTGGACTGAAGTTCAAAGATGACCTCTGCTGCTTTTGGCGCTCGCACGGCTTTTATGTTGTGTACAAGCTCCGGATTTCTATTTTTGGATTGCGGGGTCATAAGATAATCAAAGCTTTTTTTAATATGCTCTGAGGTGAGAGGTTGACCATTGCTCCATTTGAGCCCAGGAACCAGTTGGCAATTCAGGATTAGAGCCGTTTTAGTCCATTGGCATTGCTTTAAAATACTGGGTTGAAAAGGATTTTCAAAGTCACTTTTGAAAAGAGGGGAAAAAAGTGAATTCAATAAGAAAAGGGAACTGGCTCCCTTTTGTTTTGAGGGATCTAAACTGAGGGGCTCCGTTGATAAATGCAGCCGAAAAGTTTTTTCGGGAGAGGAAATTTTTTTAGAAAGACTCTCTTGAGAAAAGAAAAAAGAATTCGCGGACAAAATCACAAGTATTAAAGAAAAAAACGATATCTTATGCTTCACCTATAGCGCCTCAATTTGAGCAGACCAGTAAAAGAGTCCCAAAATCCATGTTGATTCTGAATTGATTTTCATCAAAATATTTTGAGAAGGCAAGGTAAAAACTTCACGCAGAAAAGACGAAGAAGAAAGAGGTGAAACTGCCCAAAGGGAGAGAAGTTCTAAGGATGAGTTTTTTTGTTTGGAAGAGAAATAGGGATCATTATTAATATCATTTTCATTCATTTTGGATAAAGTAGAAAAATCGTTAGGGAGTTGATAAGACCGTCCGCTTTTATCTAATAAAAGATAAAAATCACGACGGGTGGTTGCATTTTTATAAATATAAAATCCATGGGGTTCAAGGTGAGTTAACTGGATTTGATGGGTGTTGGAGGAATCTTCTTGTTTGCAAAAAAGAGATTTTTGAAAAAGAAAACAACCATAATTAATGTCTAAATTAGGGTAAAATACATCAATCAGGGTCTTTCGCGTATTTTCATCAAACATGCTTTTATACATTCGTGAGAAGGGGTCTGTTGCTATGAATAAATTGGTATTATGATTATAAACTAAGACTTCTTCTGAGTCAGAATAAAAGTAGAGTTTATTTTTATTAACCGTAATGACCTTTGGATCATTTTGTGAAAAATAAGGAGTATTAGCATCTAATATTGTTTTAGTGGCCGATGAAGGGGTTGGTTTCTTTTGAGGGATATAATGGGTCCCTGTCTTTTTTTTGTTGTCATGAGGAAGACTTGAAGCGTAGGGATAAAAATAAACTGCTTTTTTTTCTAATGAGGCTACGGCATTGCCCCTTTGTATTCCCATAGGAAGCTTATTGAAGTTAGTCAGTAGATGAGCGATGGCTGTTTGTCTGGATATTTGTTGGTGAATAGGGTTTTTGGTTATTTTTAAAATATCAAGAAGATAGGAAACGTTCAGTCCATAGGAGCCTTGGGACTCATAATCGTTATCGCAGCTCAAACTATTGGTTCGGTTTTTAAGTTTTTCTAGTTCAAAATAGATCCCATGAGTGCATTTGACATGCAAAAAACCTCGATTGTGATGAGCTTCATGGATCAACACCGAGCTGATTGACACCACGGATTCATTAGAAATTGGGCTTCCAGTACAAATATGGATCGCATTTTTTTCTTTAGTTAAAACATAGGCTAAAGTGAGCTCTCGGCAAAAGTTTTGTTCTTTGGGTTCAAAATAGATATTTTTAACCCTTGATTTAAAAAAACTGAGAGGGCCTTCTTTAAAAACCAGCGAATGAAAAGAGTTGCCATTGTTTTTGCTTTGGTCTTCTATTTTTTTAAGATAGATGAGAGCTTTTACCGTTTTATATTCTATACTATTATCATCACAGAGAGTTGTTGGTTTTATTTTTTCCCAACTTTGTGCAGACTCTGTCCAGCGATGAAGGGTTAAATGAGAGAGGGTTTTTGTAATGAGGCTCTTGTTGATACAGGCTTTTGCATCCGCAATTTTAGATGCGGATGCATGACTCTTCATTTGTATAAGCATGAATGCGAACAAAAGAAATAAAGATGAAAACAATTGAGGTATTCTTATACGGATTTTCTTTGTCCTCATAGAGCCTCTTTTTCATTAATGATGGCTTCTAAGGCTCGGTGAAGTTTCCCTGGTTTGCCGCTAGCGAGGCTGAGGCTACTGAGATAGTTTAAGATAGGGTGATCACTGACTGATTTTGATTGATTAATTTGGCTTAGATAAGAGCGCACTTGGGGGTCGATGGTTGCAAGATTATCTAAGGCTTCTAAGGCCGCGATTCTGAGCGATAATTCCAATGTTTTTTTACGGGCATCTTGAGAGTGAGGGTTATTTTGAAATTCAAATTGGGGAATTTCTGACTTTACGATTTCATAGAGGCTTGAAACCCCTGCTTGCTTCATTTGCATGAGGAAATACAGATAAGAATGCCGTTTCACTTCACTTTCAGAGGGAGATAAGATGACAGTTTTGATTTCTTTGAACTGTTGTTGAGATAGGGTTTCAGAGAGCCTTTCCGCGTCGGCTTCATCTAAACTGGCGATATCGTATTTTTTACCATTCACGGCAATGGAAAAACTGGATTCTTCAGCCCTGGTGCGGTCGGAGGTGGGCTGTGCGCTTTCAGTGTTTGAATTTTCTTTTGAGGGTAGGTTTAAAGGACTGAGTTGAGGGTCATTGTTCGCCGTTGTTGCTTTTTCATCATTTTTTTCAGAATCAGAATTATCTATTTGGGGAGAGTGAGGCCGGTCTTGTTGTTGCGTCTGTGATTGTGATGAAAGTACAGGAGAATTTTTATGAGAAATAAGAATTAATAAGGACCCCATCGATGAAACAATGATAATAAAAATTAGATTTAATCTCATAAATCCTCGCGTTTCAGACTTTTCCCAACAACAAGAATCCATTCATCTAAGGCATGGGAATTTTTTGTACTTACGTTCAGCCATCATAGTTTGAATTGAGTCATTGTATTTTAAATATTATTTATTTATAAGTGGCGGGGTTATCATTTAGAATTATTTCAAGCGGCGGTGCCATTATTTGGCATCCGCAGCTGCCCTGTAGAGGATTTTTATTTAATACTTTTTAATATATAAATATAATATGTGTAATTCATGAATACTATTATAAATAATTAATATTTACATTTTTCATAGAACGAGGTATTCTCCTCATTTTTAATGAGCAAAAGAATTTTTAAATTTCCATGAGTGTATAGCGAAAATTCTGAGGATTGAGGTGGTTGCAAAGCTTAAGTCAGTGGTAATTGGTAATAAAGAAGGGAGTTCTTGTGGCTCTAAAACGTGAATGTTCTTTAACGATTCCATTCGAAGAAGATGAAAGCAAAAAGACTTTCTTTTCCTCTTTTTTGAAAAAAAGAGGAGTAAAACATTATTTTTTCTCTTTATTTTTTTAAACATAAATTTTGCTATTTCTTTAGCTTCGGAGAATTTAAAGCCCGCAAGGACATCTCCTCCTCCGCAGGCTATAGCTCTTTATAGTGGTACGTTTGATCCGCCTACGTTAGCCCATTTGCAAATCATTCAGTGTGCTTTGGGCGATGTTGATAGCAATGAATCCTGCGTTCAATTGGGCCAGAAAATAAAACGTGTCGTTGTGTTGGTCAATAAAGGGGGAAAGAAAGATACATTAGCTTCTGCAACGGAACGCACTTTAATGTTGAAGAGCGCTTTAAAGCACTACGGTGATCGAGTTGAGGTTGTCGCATCTACTCCTGAGGAACGGGAAAGCAAAAAAACAGAACTCACACAAGATGGTACTGAACTGTATAGGATGATTGGTGAAGACTCTTTTTTAACGTTGAATTGGGAAGAGCTTTTAACAGAGGCCGCTAGAGGCGAAAAAACGAGATTTATTGTTCTGCCACGGGATACCGACTCTCCTTCAAATTCAAGCGGAAACCCAATGGCCAAGGCTGTATTGGAGAAACAATATCAGAGGCAACAACATCGTATCGCGACGTCTCTGTCAAGCCAGTCAGAAGGGAATAACTCTTTAGTACCTGTGATTACACTTCCTAAATTAAATCGGTATAGCCACTTATCTTCGACATTAGCCCGTGAAAAAATAGCTCGGGGAGATTCTCTTCATGAAATTTTAGATCCCAATGTGATTCGTTTTATTGAAGACATGGGCTTGTATTTACCTTTGCATCCAGAACTCAATGGGTTGAGTCAGGCCATGTTTCAGGAAGGCTTTGAGGATTTCAAAAATGACATTAAAAACTCTTGCCCTCACCTTTTACAAAGACCAAGTGATTGTTCCGAACTTTTGATGCAAATTCATTCGAAAGCTCAAGTTGTTTATAAAGAACGTCAATCACAGAGTCGCTGGGCTGAAAAATATGTGGATGCAGTCTTGGAAACTGTTAAGGACCGGATAAATCACAATCGTATGTCTGCGGAGTTGCCGTATCTTGTATCCGGTTTGTTTCAAGGTAGGCCTTATGGAAAGCTTCCTCATCTGACTCCATTGAATTTTAGATCTAAAGTTTTGTTGGATTCACATTCAATACCAGAGTATCAATCGTCCGCTGCTGGTAAAATACAGTTGAGTTCTCGCCACTCTTCTGCGTTTTCCGTAAAGCCTGCGAAAGATTTATTTTGTTCGGCTGAAGAGCCCTTTGCAGAAAAGACAAATTATAATATGGATATCGATCGTTATTTATATGATCGTTTTCCTCAGAGCTTAAAAGCCTTTCTTTTAAATAAGAGGCAAGAAAATCAATTGCCGGAAGAAGCCTTGCTTATGTCTAATCAGTCTTTAGAGGGTGTTTTGAAGAATTTAAAGGCTTTCAATGGTCTGAACCGAGAGACAGAGCATTTTTACTTTGTGCAAACTCGTCGTGGTCAACCTCATCGTCGGCTGTATTTGAATTATAATACCGCAACTAAAAAATATCGATTGATTGCGACTCAGGTTAATGGCGAGGATCGTCGGGCTAATGTTTTTTGTCAATTGAAGCTTTCTGGAACATTCAATCAATATCAAGATCTTTTTACGGAGGAATCTGATGAGTTTTTTAAATTCAATCAAGAAGGGAATCGCCTCCAATTAACAGATCAAGATGTATTGCTTTTTGGTTTTAAGACAGCTTGGATAGAAGAGTTGCAAAAAACTTTTGGAGCTCATTGGAAAAGAACTCCATTAACGGAGGGAAATGCTCCATCCAATTTAGAGATGTTTGAGTGGCCGGATTCCATTCCCTTCACTTTTTCAGGTGCATCAAAGGAGAAGGCGTCAGTCATGGGTTCTAGGAATTCAGAACACAAGAGTCTTGAGGGCCGTAAGCCTGCTCTTCGACGTATTTTTCTTGCTCGAAATGTTTTTGGAGATGAAGCCGCTTTTATTTTGGATCGCTTTTATCAAAAAGGTTTAAGAAAAGTGATTTATTTAGGAACAGCCGGTGCTATTTATGATTTAAATGTTGGATCTGTGGTGATTCCATCCAGTTTTGTAGATCAAAATTTGAAGACGATACCTTTTGATTCTTCCTGGGCTTTGCGCTTAAGTCAAAATATCCCAACAAAGGTTTCTGCATCACCCTCATTGTCTCCACTTTCATTTTTTACAGGACACAAACAGGCCTGGGCGCCTCATCTTTTTGATGAAACGACAGATTTACTGATGCGGTGGCGTCAGAATCAAGTGGCGTCTGTTGATGTTGAAGGTTATCATATGGCAAAGTTTCGTTACACCCATCCTAATTTCAAAATGGCTCATTTTTATATTATTTCTGATCAGACCCTTGGATCTAAAACGATCGATCAATCGAATTCGCAGTCGAAAGTGATTGCAGAAACGGTTCATCAGCTTATTCAGGCTTTGATCCCTCAGATTTTATAGCAGGGGGTACAACAGATGTGGGTGCCTCTGTAGAGGATGAGGAGGAGGAGGGTGGTGAGCCCGTTATCATTGAAGCGGACACCGCTAGGGATTCACTGAGTTCCTGGGCTGTTTGTTCGAATAGTGCTAAGAGTGTGGGGTGTGGGTTTTGAATATGGCTCACAACTTTCTTTGCCCACTCACAATAATCTCTTTTGCGTTTGAGGCTCCAATGCAAAGGAGGTGCAGCGATGAGATCCCTTAAGTTCGAAATTTTATCTGCTAATTTTACAAGCGTGGCTTCTTTTGAAAGGTGCGAGGCGTGTAGAATTTGTTGAGCTTTGCGTTCCAAACGAGGAAGACTGGTGTCATCAGTGACTTCACGAACAATCGAAGCGATCGCAGGGCCAAAATGATGTTCAATTTCATCAAAAGTGGTGTCTGTATCTTCTACGGTATCATGCAAAAGAGCCGAAACTAAAACCACCTCATCGGTGATTTGAGCTTCGGTAACTAAAACTTTGACAAGAGCAATAGGATGATTGATGTAGGGCGACGCTGCATGGTCTTTCCGGCGTTGATCACGATGTTTCTTCGCCGCAAAATCAAGGGCCAACACAATAAGGTTAAGGACCTCCGTCATCATATTGAGCTACTGGCCTAACTCCATCTTGGCGATGGTTTGTAGTTGCATATTGGTTGTTCCTTCATAAATTTGACCAATTTTAGCATCTCTCCAAAATTTTTCTACGGGGTATTCTCGCGTGAAACCATTGCCACCAAAGAGATCAACAGCCATGGATGTGATTTTTTCAGCGGCTTTCGAAGCAAAAAGTTTAGCCATTGCTGCAGACTCGATAAAATCAAGACCTGAATCTTTGAGTCGAGCGGCATTGTACACCATTAATCGAGCTGCTTCGAGTTGGGTGCGCATTTCAGCTAATTGAAACTGCACTCCTTGAAATTGACTGATTGATTTTCCAAATTGCTCTCTTGTTTTAACATAATTAAGAGCGGCTTCATAAGCGCCTTGAGCAATTCCCACCATTTGCGCACCAATGCCGATGCGGCCTTCATTCAGAGTTTCGATGGCAATTTTATAACCTTTACCAACCTCTCCTAAAACATTAGAGGCGGGCACTTCGCAGTTTTCAAATAAAAGCTCACAGGTAGAACTGGCTCGAATTCCAAGTTTGTCTTCTTTTTTACCAACCTTGAAGCCTGGAAAGTTTTTTTCCACGAGAAAGGCTGTGATGCCTTTATAGCCTTTAGAAGAATCAATATTTGCAAAGACGATAAAAAGATCAGCTTCATTGCCATTAGTGATCCAAAGTTTATTGCCATTAAGGAGATAGCGATCCCCTTTTTGTTCTGCTTTCAATTTAAGAGCGAAGGCATCAGAACCACTTGAACTTTCAGAGAGAGCATAGGCTCCCACCCACGCCGAAGCGAGTTTAGGTAAATAGGTTTTCTTTTGTTGTTCTGTAGCCCATTTTAAAAGAGCATTCGTGACGAGGGTGTTTTGCACATCGAGGAGAACACTGACAGAACCATCAATGCGGCCTAATTCTTCAACAGCCAAGCAGGCCATGGTAAAGGTGCTCCCAGCGCCACCATGCTCTTCAGGGGTTTCGATTCCCATGAGCCCCATTTCAAAAAGTTTTTTAATCAAAGAGGGATTCATCGCAGCTTCATGGTCCATCGCTGAAACGATAGGCTTAATTTCGGCCTCTGCAAAGCTTCGGACTGCATCTTTAAAAGCCAATTCATCTTCGCTGAGAGTCGTGAGAGCGGGGCGGTGTTCCATGGTTTCTCCTTTTATTGTGGTGAGCAACATAGGTATGGTTTACTTTTTTACGAAATGAATTTTATGTTGCTGGTAGCAATAGTGGCTTTTTAAAATAAGCTTTAGGCGGATTCAACAAAATATTTTGGACTTATGGTTTTAAAAATAAAATCTTGAGGGATAGGATGTTCAATATGGGTATGGATGTTCAGATGATACTAACTAAAATTGCGGCTTTTTATCCTATTTTTTTGTTTTCCATCTGCTTTCATGAATTTTCCCATGGTTTGGTGGCCAAATGGAAAGGTGATCCCACGGCAGAGATGACCGGACGTTTGACCTTGAGCCCTTTTGCTCATGGGGATTTGCTTGGAACAGTCATTTTTCCCATGATCGGGGTTGTGACAGGATTCTTTTTCGGATGGGCGAAACCCGTTCCTGTGAATGAGAGAAACCTTAAAAATCCTAAAAAGGATCTTTTTTGGATTGCTCTTGCGGGCCCTCTTTCAAACTTATTATTGGCCTTTGCGATGGCTCTTTTGATTGGCTTTATGGCAAAGTATTTTGCATCAGCGTCAATGAAAAACACTTTTAATGATTTGGGGCAAATCTTCATTTTCACGAATCTCAGTCTTGCGGTTTTTAATGCGCTTCCCATCCATCCTCTCGATGGCGGAAAGATCATCGCTCGTTTTATACCGGATTCTCTGGACCGATGGTTGCAAGAAAATCAATTTGTGCTCTTTATTTTTCTTATTATTGTTTTACAAACTAAGCTTTCAGCTATTTTATTAGCTCCTATTCACTTTTTATTTAAATTATTTATGGGGGTTTCGGGGGCCGTATGGATGTTGTAGATCCCTCTTTAACTCCAAAACCGAAGGCTCCCCTCCGAGTGATGAGTGGCATGCGTGTGACCGGGGCTTTGCATCTTGGCCACTATTTTGGGGCTATCAAGAATTGGCTCAAGCTCCAAGATCAGCATCCATGTTATTTTGGTTTGATGGATTGGCACGGAATGACCACGGCTTATAAGCAAACCGCTGAGATTGATCATTGGACGCGAGACATGCTGGCGGATTGGTTAGCTTGGGGAATTGATCCTGATAAATGTATTTTATTTATACAAAGCCGTGTGCCTGAGCATCTGGAGCTGTTCATGATTTTCGCTAACCTGACTCCCATGGGTTGGTTGGAGCGCGTACCCACTTGGAAAGATGCCGTGGAAGAGGCTAAGCAGAATGACACCCATAATTTAGGTCGATTTGCTTATCCTGTTTTGCAAGCGGCCGATGTGGCTCTTTATCGGGGAGCATTGATTCCCGTGGGAGCAGATCAGGTTTCTCATTTGGAATTAACTCGTGAAATTATTCGACGCCTCAATCATTTGTATAAAGCTAAACTGCCTGAGCCTCAGCCTCTTTTGACGGAGAATCCTCTTGTTCCAGGCCTTGACGGGCGTAAGATGTCAAAGTCCTATCATAATTCGTTGTTAATGGCGGAAGAAGAAAAAGAACTTCGTAAAAAAGTAAATCAAATGATCACTGATACGCAACGAGTTCGCCGAGAAGATCCTGGTGAGCCCGAACGATGCACTGTTTTCACTTATCACAAGCTTTTTTCTTCTTTAGAAGATCAAGCTTGGGCGACGGTGGGTTGCCGAAGTGCGGGCATTGGCTGTGGTGATTGCAAAGCGCGATTGTACGAAAATATCAATCGGTTGATTGCTCCTGCGCGCGAAAGAAAAAAAGACTTGTTGAATAATCCCCAACACCTTGATTCAATAATCGAATCTGGATGTGCCAAGGCGCGAACAGAAGCCCAAAAAACCTTGCGGGACGTTCGTGAACGCATGAAGTTTCATTCTGCTGGGAGGCTGTGGTTTTGAATCAATTAACAGTGACTTTGCCGAAATTTGAAGGTCCTCTGGACCTTTTGTTGTATCTTATTCGTAAAGAAGAGATGGATATTTTTGATATTAAAATCCACGAAATCACTCGGCAGTACCTTGAATACATTAAAAGAATGCGTGAATTGGATTTAGAGGTTGCTGGCGAATTTATTTCCATGGCATCGACCTTGATTCATATCAAGAGCCGAATGCTTCTTCCTCAGTACAATGACCAAGGTGAAATTGTCGAGAATGAAGATCCTCGAAAAGAATTGGTACAGCGGCTTTTGGAATATCAGAAGTATCAGGAGGCTGCAAAATCTTTGAATGAACGCCCTCTGGTGGGGCGGGATCTTTGGTTGAGAGGTGTTCGTGAAACCATCAAACCTCCTGAAGATGAAATTGTTCTCGAAGAAAATGCTTTATTTTCTTTGATTGCCTCTTATCGTAAGGCTCTGAAGTCCTTTCAAAGAAAAATTCATCGAGTGGCTCAAAAAGCTCAATCCATTGCTCAAAGAATTATGGAAATCCGAGAGCATTTAATTCCAGGACGTCGTGTGACATTCAGAGAATTGTTAACGGCAACGGAAGACCGAACTCGCCAGATTTTGATCACTTTTTTATCTTTGTTGGAGTTGGGTAAAATGGGTTTTGTGAGTCTCTATCAGGCCGAAGCCTATGGTGATATTCATGTGGATACGAAAAAGGATATTGCCACGGATGTGATTTCTCGAGTGGAAGAGTTTAATGGTTTAAAGTCGGAAGATGCGGCGAGGGCTGCAGAACTTTTGATCCAGAGGGCAGAAGAAGAGGCCCTGAGCGCTGCTTCTTTGGCCATGGACGATTCTATTTTGGTTGAATCGAGAGAGCTAGGAGATTTGGAAAAGGCGTCTATTTCTTCTTTGAGCGTTGAAGATATGGCCTCAGATGAAGATATTCTGGCTGCGGAAGCAGAAATTTTTTCAGATTTAGAGCCTTCAGGTTTAGAAATACCAACGGGAGAGGTTTAGGATATGTCAAAAAAGAAATCGTTAAAAAAATCAGATTCATTAGCACTCACCAATGAATCTGAAACGGCAGATCTTTCTCCGTTAATAGAGGCCGCAAAATCCAGCTTTATGGAATTTCAAGAAGAGCATTCGACTAATGGCGCTGAACGAGCGGGAGTCTTTGAAGACGCCGAGCTTGAAGATCTTAAAGCCGCTGTTGATTTGTTAGGAGCAGAGAGACAAGAGCAACAAGGCGATACTCAAAATCTGCAGAGCATTCAAGATTCACAGGATATCCAAGAAGCGGAAGTCTTAAGGGAATCTGTAGAACCTTCGGTATTAGATTCTTTAGTCGATTCTATGACAGAGCGGATTCTGGAAACCATTCCTTTTCAACAAAAGGACCTCGATTTTATTGAAGAGATTTCAGATGAAGAAATGGCTTTGGGGTCTTCGGATTCTTCAGATGAGAACGTGAGTTTGAATTCTTCAATGATGTTAGACTCAAAACTTTCAGGAGATATGAGTTCTTCAATTGATGAAGTAAATGATTTGGATGAGCTTTTTGAAAGCGCGGATGTCTCGGAAGACTCAGTGGCCTCGGAAGCCACTGAGGACTCTCAAGAGGAACCCTCAGAGTTTTTGATTGCGGGAAGCGAGCTTGAGGATTTTGATTCCGTAGCTATTGAAGAGCTTGAGTTTATTGAAGAGGCACAATTAGAGTCTATCGTTGAAAGTGTTTTGTTTGCGACGGATCGACCTGTTTCTATTCCCACACTGAAACAAATTTTTAAAGGAACGAATGTTACAAATGCTCGTCTGAAAAAAGCACTTGAAGTTTTGAGAGTGGAATATGCGGGTGGGCGGCGAGGAGTGACTTTAGAAGAAGTGGGAAGTGGTTATCAGCTTCGGACAAAAGTGGATAATATGGAATTCCTGCGGCGATCCTTTAAAGCAAAATCATTTAAGCTATCGGGTCCTGCTTTGGAAGTTTTAGCTATTACGGCCTATAAACAACCGGTGGTTAAGGCCGAGATTGATGAAATTCGAGGCGTGGAATCAGGGCATCTATTACGAGCTTTAATGGAGAAGAATTTGGTTCTTTTTGCAGGTAAAAGCGATTTACCTGGGAAACCTATGCAATATGCTACCACCCGAAAATTCTTAGAAATTTTTGGACTTAGAAATCTTAAAGAACTTCCAACACTGTCTCAAATTGATGAGCTTCTTCCTGAAGGTATTGGTGATGAAGAAGAGAAACCGAAATTAGCGGATCTGACAGATGGATTATCAGAAAAGGTAGGGCTAAGTTACTCTGAGGGGGAAGAAGAGCTTCTTAAAATTTCCGACCAACTTGAAAAAATTGATACGAGTTCTGAGTTTTTTGAAAAAGAAAAGCAACGGCAGAAGCAACAAAGAGAAGCCGAGAAAGCTCGAAACATTCAGGAAGCTATCGCTGTGGGAGAAGATGTTTCGAATCGAGATCGCAATTGGCTGAAGCGCTATGAAGAGCAAATTCAATCGGAGGCAGCAGCAGCAGCAGCAGTTGAGGTGGCAGTGACTGGCTCTGAGGGGGAACTCACTGCTGCCGTTATGGAAGAAATCTCGGATTCTTCTTTAGAGAAGATCTGCTCTCCACAGGGTTTTATTTCTGACAAAAATCGAACCAATGATCCTCTTGGCGACGTTCAAGGTTTAGATAAGAACCCTCGTTTTGAAGTGATGGAAGGAAGGGATGAGTCTGAAGAGCTGGAATTGACTTTAAAAGCTTGGGATTTAAGTTCGGAGACTAAGGATGATGAGGAGAGTGATGCTCTTGCGGAACGCATGGAGTCTAATGATCTCGCTAATATCGAAGAAGATCTTTAATTTGCATCCGGCGTTATGTCGGCACAATAAATTGCGTGTTTCTGCAAGAAGAGGGGCTCGCTTTCTTTACAAGTCTGTGTTAGCCTTTAAAATACAGGTGAGAAAGAGCTTTGTTTTTATGTTGGGTTTCTACCAGAAAATGAATTAATGTTGCCATTTTGAAGCGGATACGGATTACCAAAGCGACAAATTCTCACTCTTAAAGGGGGAGATATTTACCACGGTGAACGATTCAATAGTATCACACACTTAGTTGGAGCTGCCGTTTCCATTGTTGGGGCCACGGTACTTATCACTCAGGCTAGCATTTTTGGAGATGTGTGGAAGATTATTGGCACCAGCATTTATGGTGCGGCTATGGTTTTGCTTTATACCATTTCAACCTTGTATCATTCGTTACAAGGGCGTCCCAAATTGATATTTCAGAAGTTGGATCATATTGCGATTTATCTTTTGATTGCTGGAACCTATACACCATTTTGCTTAATAACTTTACGTGGCCCGTGGGGCTGGTCTTTGCTTATTATCAATTGGACCCTCGCTGTTTTAGGGATTTTGTACGAGCTGACTTTAGCAAAACGCACACGAGCGCCCTCTTTAATCATATATGTCTTAATGGGTTGGATGATTGTTTTTGCATTAAAGCCTCTAGCAATGGCTTTGCCTTTCGGTGCTCTCGTTTGGCTCACCTTGGGAGGGCTTCTCTATACTGGCGGGATCGTATTTTTTCTTTTTGATGAAAAGATCAAGCATTTCCACGGAATTTGGCACATGTTTGTGATGGGTGGTAGCGTATGCCAGTACTTCTGTATTTTGCTCTATCTGGTGCGGTGAATTTATTTTTAATTCTCAAGAATGATTTAATAAATGGAGTGGTTTTTAAAATGAAAAAAACTGAGACAAATGCAAAGGCACCTTTAAAAAAGGTGCCTTTGTTGTTTTAAACTCAACTTTATTCTCTATCGAATAACGTTAGCATAGTCCTGGATTTCATTAACATAGGCTTTCACATAATCAGAAGGGAATACGTCTTTAAACCGACTGTCCTTTGTTAAAGCTTTATCATCGATTTTAATGGTTTGAGTCTTATCAGAAGTTTTATTGTATCTTCGTGATAGATTTAAAGTTTTTCCGCTAATATCTGTTTCCATGTCGGTGATGGCTGCTCCATTGTTGCTATCGAAATAACTGTTACTAGATTGAGAGAGTAATTCTTTTAGTTTTGCATCGTTGCTGTCAACAAACATAGGTTTTCCATTCACCAAGATAAAGAGTTTATTATCAAAAACTTCTGTTTTTGATAACTTACCAGCAGCGTAGATTTGTTCTGAAGTACATGATTTAAAATCAATAACAGTGACAACTTTTAATCTGATATTGTGGTAAGCGGCGTAAGAAGGTTTTCCATTGGATAGCTTGCCAACCGCACAACCTGAGTCTTCGACAGGAGTAACAGCTATTTTACCTCTGCAAGCTTTTTCTAGTTCAATTTCACACTGTTTTTGTTGACGTTTCAAGGTGATAGGGGTGTTAGAAGAACAAGTGTATCCATGTTTTGCCGCCTTTATTCTATCTTGCTCAGTAGGACATTCAACCTCAAATGCAAAGCCGTGCGAAGCTACCAGACCTATTAAAGTAGCTCCTATAATTTTTTTAAACATATATAACTCCTTTTTTTGAAAATTATTAATGGAATTATTTTCCACTAATGGGATTCATTAAAGGCATTGCTATTTTTGTGCCAAAATTGTTTTAAATGACTCAATAAGATGAATACAGGGGTTTCATCCCTGTATTCAGGCGGTTGCGAGATTATTGCGTTTATAAATAGAATTTAATTAATTTTTTAAAAGTGAAAATATTTTTAACAATATCATTCCAATACGCCCAATTTTTAAAATTGTGTGTTTTGTCTACCGTACCCCAGTATAATCGGGGGCCGTTGGAGCTACGGGAAGAACACTCGCATCAACAGTCGTTGTCGTCATCGTCGAATCAATAATAGGAGAACCGCCCTCTGCGGTGATTGTTTTTTTCTTGGAACACATATCAATAAAAGAAATCTTTTTAAAAGCGCATAATCCTACTAGAGTTGCGGAGGCTATCCCTATGGGAATGGCCCAACTTTTATTTTGACACCACCAATTACATTCTTCCTCGGTGTTTTGGATATTTAAAACTTCATTTCTTTTGCGAAAAGATTGGCTTTTTGTGGAATCAACCCTATTCATTTTCAAATCAACAAGATAGCTATTAAAATTAAGCCGACGTTCAGCAAGCTCATTACAGGTTTCTCCTTTGTCGGAGCGAGCTTCACAAATCTTTGTCGCTTCATTAATATAATTATTGAAATCCTTAGAAATGACTTCTTCTAAATATTCAAATTGCTGTTGACTGATATTCTGCCCCCGAAAATATTGATTGATCTCCCACGAAGATTTTCCTTGAGTTGCAAGGATCGATTTGATCAGTGCTTCTGCGTCTTGCTTTAAGTTTTGTTCTCTTAAGGGAGAGCGCTCGGCACAGGTTTCTCCTGGAGTAGAGGTTCCACAAACATTTCCATAAAGTATCGGGTTACAGCTCACTTGATGAGGCATACAACTCGTTTCTGAATATCTTCCCACTGTTTTCCGATGAGTAATAAGACAACTTCCATCATCTTTGTTTTGTTCGGAGATAAACCCTGCAGAGTCTAAACATTTATGAGTTGAGTTTGCTTGAGCGGCTGTTCCATTCATCAATAAGATAAATAGACTCTTGAAAGAATGGATCTCAGCCACTTTCTTTTTTTCTGCAAGCACTTTTTGCGCCGACTCCAACAGTAAACGCTTATTAACAAAATACACGGCTTTATCATAGGGTTTCATTGAGGAAAAACTCTGAAAATCTATCGAAAGAGGAGCCTTTGAAAGCAGCATTGATGACACTCGGCTCAACTTCTTTTCCTTGGATAGTTTTGCGAGGGAATCATTCAGAGAACTCGATTCAGCTTGTGAAATTTTGATTCCATTAACTTGTGCAAACCCTCTTTTATCGTTCTGAAACTCAATTGATGCCGTTTCCGCATCCACTTGAATTGAAAGTTTGAAATTTCCAGATCTCTCTCTTTGGCTTTTTTTAATTATTTTGGACTTAGGAAATTTAAAATCAGGATTAAGTAAAACCCAAGTATCAATAAAAGTTCTCTCTTTGGGAGTTATATCTTGGCGAAGACTGTACCAAAGGGTGGAAAACAATTGTTCGTTTCCGGTGTAGGAAAGTGTTTCAATTGCCTCTCTTGATGAAGATTTTTGAGAATTCATTTTAGCAAAAACAACTGGCTCAAGGATAAGATTTAAAAGTGTTAAAGTCAGAAGAGATTTTTTTATTTTGTGCATAAAAGACTCCATTGATTAAAAGCTTATTAATTGTGGTGAGTTGGTGTTCGTGGTTGTGCCTATTCCGAGCTGTCCATAGTAGTTATAGCCCCAGCAATAAAAACTAGAGCCATAGGTTCCACAAGCATGGTACCCATGCCCTTGGGACATCACTCCAAAAGAAGAGGAAACTACTGTCGTGGGAGTCGTTACGCCACCGACTGTCTCCCCCGTGCCTAATTGTCCATATCCGTTGTATCCCCAACATTTTAATCCATAACTTGTTGTTATAGCACAAGCGGTGAGTAAATTGGCATAAACAGCGCTGACATCAGAAACCCCATTGTAAGTTGCTGAATATCGGGTCGCTGTTGTCGTATCACCTAACTGGCCATAATTATTGCGTCCCCAACACTTAACTTTGTTGCTCTGTACAGCGCAGGTAAAATCAAATCCAGCGGCGACTGAAGTAACATTACTATCCATACCTAAAACTAACAGGGGAGACGATTGATTCGTTGTGGTGCCATCACCCAGTTGTCCATAATTGTTGGAGCCCCAGCAGTACAAAGCCCCACTTTGAATCGCACAGGCGTGAGAGTGCCCACTGGAGACTTGAGTGATACCAGATCTTAAAGATAAAACGAGTTGAGGGTTACTAGAATTAGTATTAGTCCCTATTCCTAATTGACCATATCCATTAGATCCCCAGCAATAGAGAGCGCCGCTTTGGATCGCGCAGGTATAAAAGGCCCCAGCGGAAACAGCGCTCACAGAAAAACCTAAGGCCGAGATACTCTTGGCGGCATAACGATCGCTATTTGTGCCATCTCCTAACTGACCATAGGCATTGTATCCCCAACAGTAAAGTTCTGAGTTTTTAATGGCACAAGAATGATGAGCACCTACACTTACGGAGGTTACATTGTCTTCAAGGCTGCTCACGTATTGGGGAGTTGATGCTGCTGTTGTAGAACCATTGCCTAATTGTCCATAGGAATTATATCCCCAACACTTTAAAACGCCTCCATTAATACCACAAGTGTGAAAAAAACCTGTAGCCAGTCCGGTGCTTGTGGAGGTCGATGTCGAATCCGATGAGTCCACGTCATTGATTGTCACCGTGGAAGTTTGATAATTTTCTTCTGTATCAAGTTGACCAAACCGAACATAAAAATAAACGTTTGTGGAAGCACTATCGCTATACGTGGGTATTTGAATCGTTTTTGATATTTCGTATGCACTAAAAGTCAGGGTTCCTGATGAAGATAAGTAGTTATAACCTTTGTAGGCAGTGCCATCAATCATATCATACAGAAAGGTCTTTGTTTCAGAGTAGTAATTATCCAGAGTGATTGTAATCGTTGCTATATTTCCTTCTACTACCGTAGGACTCGTTACGGTGAGTATCGATGGATCGTTGTAGTTCGATACTGAATCAGGCGAAGATGAGCTATTTGACGTAGAATTCTGGGCGCAATTTTGATTAAAAATCAATAGGGCAATTCCACTGACCATTAATTTTATAATAATGCTTCTCGTTGCAATCTCGTTGATTCTTTTCAATGCTTTCATAGTTATTTTCCCCTTAAGTAAAATTATTCACTTAAAATGTGTAACCCCTGTGGAATTACGTTTTATTTATTTTAATTTTTTAAATTCGAAAAAAATTGTTTTAGAATGAGAAAATCCCTTTTTGGATGTAGAAAATTAAACCAGATGCGACATTAAAAATAAATAACATTTATTGTCACCTCAAGAATGAGAATTTATGAAATCAAATATAATTTGCGTTCGATATCTAAAGTTTTGACACTCAAGATGAGTGAAGTGTCAGAATCATTACAGTAGAGATTGTTTTGTAGTTGAATTATATTGTGGATCGCTGGTGAGGACACCTCAAATTAAATTTGAGATGAAAGACAAAAAAATATTTGATGGTTTAAAATAATTTATTTTGGAGTTTAAAATGTTTTATCATTATAAAAAGAATTATTTACGCTTTAGGTTGAATATCCATTTGATGAGGTCTTTTACGCCTTTTCTTCTTTTCTCATGGGTGATGAGTTATGGATTGGTTTCTCCAGCAGGTGATGTGGCAAATTTATCGATTGATGGTGAAATCATTACGAATATTTGCGCTGATCAAAGAGGTAAACCATATAAAAGCTATTCTGGGTTTGGATTTGATAAAAATGGAAAGTTTTATGGTTTAAAAGGTTCTTCTTGGAATTTAATTCCCTTAACTCAAGATCTCGTTGTCAAATCTTCCAAATCTGAAGTGGAAGGCCAAGAAGGGGCTTTCATTATTGATAAAGAAAAAACAGTCTATAATTTTTTTCAAAAAACAGGAATTACTGAAGAGAATTGTTCTCCATCAGAGGGGTCGCCAAGCCATCAAGTCAATCACACACAAAAGAATTCCAATTCTAGTGGTGGACAGGGTGGAAAAAAAGATGATTCTTCTTGTAAGATTGCTGGATTGGCAGACAGCTATGTTTTAGCCATGAGTTGGCAACCTGCTTTTTGTTTATCAAAGCAAGGTAAAGAGGGTCAGCCAGGAAAGCCAGAATGTGGTGATGCGGATATTACATCTCCAGAAAGTCAATCGTCTAATAATTTTAGTTTGCATGGACTCTGGCCCAATAAAGAGGGCTGTGGCGTTGAGTATGGTTTTTGTGGCAAGGCTCATAAACAACAAGCATTTTCATCTTATCCTGCCGTCGTTTTGACGGAGGATACTTTTAAATTCCTTGAGCCATTAATGCCTTCTTTGAAAGCGAAAAGCTATCTCGAGCGTCACGAGTGGCATAAACATGGAACCTGTCATCAAAAACTTACAGAAGTTACAAATTCGAATCTGACTTCAGAAGAGAGAGAACAACAAGAAAAAGATATTGAAAGCCAGGCCGCAAGCCGCTATTTCAATTTGGCAGGCAAGCTTGTGAATGAATTCAACAGTTATAAGTTTATGGATCTCTTCCGAGAGGGTAAAAGAGACGGCAAGATTGATTTTAATACGTTAAAAGGTGAAATTGATTCTGAACAAGGGTTAGGTCCAGGAACCTCTCAGAGTTTGATTTTTATTTGTAAAAAATCACCTAAAACAAATAATGAACCTTATTTAGTGGAGATTCAGGTTAACTTAATAAAAGATCTCGATGAAAACTCAACTCTTAAAGATTCTATCGATCGCACAAAAAGAGGATATAATCGAGGCTGTGTTAAGAAGCAAAAAATCAGTCGAGATGAGAGTTTACAGCAGGACAACGCAACCACGGGTAATGGTACATATTCACTGGATCTGCAACATAAATCATCTCAGCAAATTCATATTGTTCCTTATCCCAGAGTGGATCAGCCATCCCACGAAGAGGGCCCTCTGAATAGAAAAGAATTGTCACGGCCTGAACAACCCACAGGAGAGATTGTTGCTCCGCCGATTCCTGATTCAGCATTGCAACCTCTGGCAAGCTGATCGGTGTCGTAAAATTGAAAATAGATTTCGTTGTCTTATGATTTAAATCTATTTTCACTCGTTTTATGTGGTTTCATCAATAAGGAGTTTAATCTCAGTTTCCATTTTTTGATGGCGATCAATTTCATTGTTCCAGCGCGCCGATTCTTTTTCATAGGATTTCTTTTTTGTTTTCCAAGGAGCCGTTTCTTTTTTTAGCGTGTCAATGCGTTGATCTATGGTTTTGGCTTCTAAGGCAAGGGTTTGTTGTAGATCCTCTCCCTCTTTTTGTGATTTTTCAATAGTAGAACGATCGAGAGCTAATTTGTCGATGCGCTCTTGGCGTGTGAGCTGAAGGGCTTGAAGTTGAGCAAGGGTTTTTTCCAGTTGTTGAATTTTTTGCAGATCGGCTTGTTTTTTCTTTTCTTCCTCTTGGCGGCTTCGGTCAATCTCTTGTATTTTTTTAGAATGTAAATTTAAAGTTTTTTTATTCTCTTGAATTTGTTGTTGTAATTTCTTTTTATTGGCGTTGAGGCCTGTGGCAGCCGAATCAAGTGTCACCACATTCTGATTGATTTGTTCGATTGCCTTATTGTATTCATTCCGGTTTTTTGTGCTGATATCAATGTTATCAGAGAGTTTTTTCAAGCCTTCTTCAGGTGAAAGGTCTGCCGCCAAGCCGAAGTGAGTTAACCCCACCGTTGTAAGGATCGTAGCAAAAAAACTAAGTATTCTTGTGAGGCTTAATTTTGTTGTTTGAGTTGTCATCCGTAGTCTCCTTAATTAAGTAAGATAAATAATATTTTTATAAATTGTATTTGAACTCCATGAGAGCTTCTTGTCAGAGGCTCTCTCCGCTTTGGGCCACGTCTGATGGTGTTTTTCCGGATTTCTGGCCAGCATTGACTTGAGCCGCATTGTCTTCGGGGCAGACATTTTTAAGCGAGGATCGATAATGCCCGACTTCATCTTCCCAAATTTCTCCGTCAAAAGCCCATTGCAAAGATTTATCATCTTTTTTAAAAGCGCTGGCGGGAGATCGAGAATCTTTTTTGGGAGAAGCTGTCGCCATTTGATAGCGAAGATGCTCTCCTGCTCCATTATGAATTTCGTAATAAAGAAGTTCACTTTGATCTAACCAATGAGCAAGATCCGTTTCAAGGTTTTGAAAGCTTGTTTGAAGCGCTTTGTTTTGCCCACTTTTAAGATTGTTTTTACTCTGATTCCAGATCGGAGCGAAAGACGCAACTTCAGCAGAGAGCCCCTTTTTCGACTCTTGCAAAATTTGTCTTAGTAATGAGAGCCGCTTGAGGTGGCGCTCAAAGCCATTTTTTTCTGCGATGAGAGATTCTTTTTTAGTAAGATTATTGGATTGAGCGATATGGGTTTCTAAATCTTTTAAAAGTTGAGAGTATTTTTTTTGGCTTTGAAGAAATTTTTGATCAACGGTTTCCACTTTCGCCATCAGTTGATTCATCTTTAAAGCATCATCTTCTATTTCATTGAGCTGTCTTTGAAGTTCAATGAATTTAGGATCGCGAGCGATTTCTACGAGAAGGGACCTTGGCAAACCCATAAAACTTTTTGGTGACCCGGCTTTTAAAAAATCTCGGACAACATCGAGGTGACTCGCATTGGCTTTTTTATAGCTTTGTATTTGATTTTGAGCGTATTTGTATTTGCGAAGAAAATCTTTCAACACAGAAAGAGCATCACCGTATTGACACAATTGCAAATAACTGACCGTTCTAACGATATAAGATTCTGGCTTATAAGCACCTTTAAAATAAGTGGTGTGAAGAGAGAACATGTTACCCGCAGCACCTTCAAAATCTTTCATTAAAATTTGACTCCAGGCGGATTCGACCAGAGATTCCAGCCAGAGAGGATGTTCTTGGTCTATTTGCCGATAAGTTTCGAAAGCTTTTTTATATTCTCCTTGTTGAAAATAAATTTGCCCTAGAGTTGAGGCGGTGAGTGATTTTAATTCTTTGCTATCGGCTTTGCTCCCTTGAATTTGTTGAAATTTTTGGAGAAGGGACTCCAGCTCTGTTCTTGCTTCGTTCACATTGTTGGAGCGATACATGATCATGGCCTTTAAAAATGAGGCTTCGTTAGCTTGTTCGCTGTTGTTGGGAACGCGAGCGAGAGTGTTCCATGCGGAATCAAGATCCTTTTTTTGAATGAACTCCCGAGCTAAAGACAAAGGAAGGGCTTTTAAATCTTTGTCTTCAAGTTTTATTTTCTTCGTGTGGTTTGACAGGATTTGCGCATCAGCATAATCATTAGGCTTAAGAGATTTCAATGCATTGATGAGGCTGCGTTGAGCGCGTGGGCTTTCTTTTTCTAGCGTCAATACTTTTTTATAATGCTCTTGAGAGGCTGTTCGAATATTCAGTTGTGCGAATCCTGTCCCAAGGATTTCATGGGCTGCCGGGCGCGTTTCCTTCGAATTTAAAAGTAAGTTTGCCAAGCCGGCGGCAATGGGTGTGGTTTCTGTTGATTTTAACAAGACAAGAGATTCCAAAATACGGAACTCTCCATCTGTAAAGCTATCCATACTTCGGGGTTTGATGTCGATGTCTACAAAATTCGGTGCGCTCCATTGCGGCGAGAGTCGTGGGTCTGTCACTCCAATCCACTGAATGCGAAGTGTGTGTCGAACAAGAGGAGATAACTTTACAGCGAGGTCGCTGGCAGGGATTTGGGGTGAAAGTGGAGATGGCCCAGAAACAAGCTCAGGAAGTTTGAGCCGAAGTCTTTCAACAGGAGTGATGTTTTCTGGTTTAGAAACAGACTCAACAGCAGGGATAGCAACGGGAGAGAGAGATTTAATGGAAAAAACCTTCCCTTTGACATTGACCTTGGGTGTGTTGTCTATTTTTTTCTGAACTCGTTTTGTTTTAGGTGCATCCACTTTTCCCTCTGATGAAAGAGGCAAAGCGCACGAAAGTAAAATCAAAAAAATGAGATATGGATTCCTCATGATCACTTCCTTTTATCAAAAAAGTAATTGATGCCAAGCAACCATGCATTGTCTTGGAATTGAGTGGTACCGATGCTGGTAGATGCTCCACTGCCTTGATCGCGGTAGGTTTTTTGTTCTTGTGCTGTCCAGGTGTTGCGGATGTCAAAACGAATGGCAAAGTTTTTATTTAGAAACCAGAGTTGACTGATATCGAATCCGTAGTGGCTGGCTTTTTTGGTTTCTCCACCCGCTTCTGTCATTATTTTGTATCCGGTTTGGCCAATATGAACTCCTAAGGCGACATCCAGATAAAGTATTTTTTTCTCAAGAAGACTGACTTTGGCATAGATGGGAGACCAAAAGTATCTCAAAGACGTCGTATTAAGGATGGAGTTGTAGGCTGGTTTTGTTCCGTTTTTATCTAAAAATTGTTTCGTGACGGAGTTGTCTTGAACGAGATAGTCCGTGTGATCCAGATTAATGCCATTTTTTTCATTGAAGAAATAGCCCAGAGAAATGGAATTGGGCGAGCCTTCAATGAAACCATCGTTGACGATTTTTCCAGTCATCAAGCTCAAATAAAATTTGTTGCTCTTCGTGAAATTTCGATTTTGAACCACGGTGAAGTCATCGTCCTTTGCTGACCAATATTTTTTTTCTAATCCTTCGACATCAATTTTGTCCGATGCTTCTGGAGCTGTTTCAGGAGTGGCGTGTAGAGCGGGGTCATTGGTTGGTTTCGTGTCAGAAGTGTTTAATGAAGGTGTTGTATTCTTGTTTTTTTTCGAAGGAGTTTGTGCCAAAGATTCAGAATTGGTCAAAAACAAAAAACAAAAAACAAAAATGGAATAGGCCAAGAGTGTTGATGTAACTTTGGCCATCTTGCGGTAAATGGTGTCCACTTTATTTTTTAGTTGTTGCTTTGTATTTTCCATCGTTTTTGCTCCACTTCCTATTTCAACTTGATTGAGGCTTGTTTCACTCAGTTTATTGCATCTAATTTAAACTTTTGAAGACAAAAGGATAACTCACGATCACTTTCACTCCACCGGCTGGTTTCGGGAATTTCCACTGGGAAATCAACTGAAGTAAACAAGATTCGACACTATCATTCCCTAGAGTTGTTTCAGAGATATTGTACGTATCCACTTCTCCTCCGGCGGCAATTTGGAATTTCACAGAGACTTTCCCGAAGAGCCCGGGGTTGGCGCTCAATTGTCTTTCATAGCAAAAAAGAATTTTACCTTTTTGGCTTTGAATGTATTTAGCGATAACTTCTCGATCCAGCCCTCCACTGACTTCACTCTCTTTGTGGAGAAGACCCAAGTCGCCTTGACCAACATTTCCCTGTGAAATTTGCCCTAAACCGTTTCCTCCAACTCCCGTCCCCATCGGACCGCCGAGGCCCCCGCCTCCTTCTTTGCCCAGTCCTTTTGTAAACTGACTCGGTTGAAGACCTGTCCCTGTGCCAAGACTTCCTAAGGCTTTGAATGTGGAAGCTGTCGTTTGTGTTGGCTGGGTGGTGGGAGTGATGCTGATGGTTTTAGGTCCGGTTCCAACTGCAATATTTTTTAAAGAGCGTTTTCCAATGGCTGAAAAAACTTGTCCCAGAGCTTTTTTTGTTGTGGATTTTTGGCTGTTCTGAGATTTCGGAACATTGGTTTGAGCGAGCGCTTTTGCTACGGCATTTTTAGGGGGTTGTGGCTTTTTAGGTTGTAAATGAATCACTGTTGAGTCGGTGGTGTTTTTTGCAACACCGATGGCTTCTGTGGTTTTTTTCGAATATAAGAGTGGAAGGAGCCCTGTAAGCAAACAAGCAATGAAGGCTCCCAGTAAATAGGGACGAGTTGAGCGGTCCAGAAGAACTTTAAAAGATCCTGTTTGAAAATTTTTTGTTTCGGGAGCTACTGTTAACTTGTAGCTTAAGGTAATGCCGTCGCTATGCAGGTCTTGCCACTCAGCAGACGGTGACAAGAGAAGAGTTTTTTTATTGTGAGGCCAGCATAAACCCTTACCCATTTCAGTGAACTCGCTGTACCACACTCGATTGTTCCTTCTCCACACCAGCCATATCTTGGGCTGGTGAAAAGATGATTTTAATTCGTTGCTTGTTTTATCAAAAAGCTGCACTTGTTTATCGAAAGGGAGAAGGTGGAGCTCGCTCTCTGCCAAGGGGATGACAGTGGGTCCTTCAATGGGGATGAAACGTCCTGGAGCGTTTTCTTCAGGTTTGGTTAAGTGAGTGTAAGACCACGCTCCATTATTGAACTGAAAAACGCCAGCAATGCCAGACACTGTTGAGTCCAACCTTAAATCAGCGTGTTTAGAACATCCTAAACTGTAAACTTTACGCCCCGATTCGAGCTTCCACGTTTTTTTGAAATTTTTCTTTTTATGTTCAACGCGCAAATACATGTTGTTTACCTACGATTACTTTAAGTAGTTGGTGGATTTTCTTATTTTACCATCTAGATTCTTTTTAACTTCATAGAGGGGGAGGAATCTTAAACCTCTTCTTTGTACTAAATAAGCGCCATCCGGTGTTCGAGCAGAACCCTGAATATCCATCTCGCTAAAATTGATTTCTTGGTATTTTTTTTTATTCGCTAAGGCTGGGTGAAAGTAAAAAAAGGCAAGTAGAAATACAGTGAGCATTGTCAGATTCACGGAAGTTTTATTTTTGCTCATTATCGTGCTCTCCTTGTTAAAATCATAAGATGTTATGTTTTTGAGTCTAAGTATTGCAAACGAGCCTTAATAGTTATTGTGTAAAGTCTAAAACTTGGGATCTCTGACTGTTAAACTTCTTCACAACTGAGTATAGCATTAGGCAATGGGAACGTTTCAATAGAGGGTCTCATTTTAAGACGCTAATTTTTATCGAATTCCGGAATCTTTTTAGAGATTTAAAAAGTGTTAAACTTTTAAACGCGCGTTTAAATAAAATTGATGAACCTTTAACCGCTCTTTTCGTGTCATAAGTTTGAGCTTGCAGATAAAATTGAGGAGTACGCCCCAGAGAATTCGAACCCTCCATGGAATCAATGAGGATATCGGAGTTCTCTGTCATCTTTTGCTAAACATCATTTCAGTGGACAAATGGCATTGGCAGTGATGTTATGGGTTATGAATTTCCGCTTAGCAGATGAAGGTTTTTGTGGCTACATTGAATGTGTATGAGTTGCAACAACTCGTAGCAACGTTGAAATCTTATGCGATGGGTGCGCAATTGCAGGATATCGCTCTGAATAAGAACTATTTACTCCTCCAGCACCACCTTAAAGGGCCATTGACAGTGGGCCTGGAGATTCGGCCTTTGCGGCCACGTTTGGGCTATTTTTTTGGAGAAATTCCAAAGTCAAAATATTTAGTGAAACCGATTGTTCTTTTTTTAAGAGCTCATGCGAAAAATCTACGATTAGTCGACATCACTATGGATCTTCATTGGGGACGAGTGGTTCAGTTTTTGTACTCAGGCTCAGAAGGACGGGAGTGTCATATTGAGTTCCGATCTATTCCCCATGGAGTTAACATTATTATCAAGGCGCAAGGAAAATCGATCTCTCTTTTTCCCGTGAAAGAACTGGTTCCATCTCAGTTTTCGCTCGACGGAACAGAAGCTCCTTTTGATGAGAATGTTTACCTTGATGAGTGGATGAATGCCTTTTTAGGCAAGGCCACTCCGCAGAGTCCCGTTTCGTTGATTGAAGAGCAGGAGAAGAAAAGAAAAAAAGAAATCCACAAAAAAGAAATGTTGATTGAAAAATTAACTCAGGACTTGTCGAGTTTTAATAAACCTTGGTTGCAGGTCGGCGAATATTTGAAATCTCAGCAAACTTTGGAGGTCCCTGACGATTGGTCTACCCTCATTGATGTGAATCTTTCTCTGAGCTCCAATATGCAAATATGTTTTGCTCAATATAAGAAGCAAGAGGAGCGTCGGGAGCAGGTTGTTGGGCGGTTGCATCAATTGCAATTGGAAATCCAAGGGCTCCAGCAATCCTTTGAAAAAGAGGGGGTGGAGCCATCATTAAATTTAAATTATTTATCACCCCCTTCCGTTCGCTCTTTGGCGGGTGAGTTGCTTTCTAAAGCCAAGGCTCGCGGGCGAAAGTTGAAATTAGCTGACGAGATCGAAGCGGTGTTTGGCAAGTCCGCCAAAGACAATCTGGCTATTTTGAGAAAAGCTCAAGCTTGGGATCTATGGCTACATTTAAAAGATTTGCCAGGGGCGCATTTGATCATTCGTCGCCCTAAACATAAATCAGTCGATCAAACTTATTTATTAGAAGCGGCAAGATGGCTGCTCAACGAGACATTAGGAAAAAAGAAAGTCATCGAGGGGGATCGCTACGAGATTTTAGTGGCGGAGTGTCGTTATGTGAAACCGATTAAAGGGGATCGCTTGGGGCGCGTAAGTTATCAAAACGAAAAAAGTTTACGATTGAGAGTCTAATGGGGCTAATATGGCGAAGTTGAGGACTGTTTTGTTGTCTCACATCTTCAATTGCATTATGGGTCCCTTTTAAATATTCACCTTCATTCTAAGCGATGATTTTATGAGAAGAGCCGTGCCCAATGAATCTGCTTAAAAATTGAATAGAACTTCCCCTCTTGACTGTTGTGCAAAGTCATCTCAAAATCGACTCGTGAGTTGGCGACACCCCAAAAAGTTTCGCCACAGCGATTTATGAATCTGTGTCGCGAAATTGAAAGTAAAAAAGAGATGAGTTGTGATTGAGAAGGACAAACTCAGATCACAGAACGGCAAAGAGACAAAGAAAAGAAAGGTTGAGTTATGATTGAAGTGCGAAATCTAACTAAAAATTATGGTGCACGGAGGGCCATCGATTCTTTAGACTTTTCCGTGAACAAAGGGGAGGTTGTTGGCTTTCTCGGTCCCAATGGAGCCGGAAAATCCACGACGATGAAAATCATTACGGGATTTATGGCGCCCACCAGCGGTAAAGCTCTTGTGGCGGGTTATGATGTTTTTGAGAATCCGCTTGAGGTGAAGCGTCGGATTGGTTACTTACCAGAGCATCCTCCCGTGTATGGTGACATGTTTGTAAAAGAGTATTTGGAGTTTGTTGCAAATCTGAAGGGTGTTGAAAAATCAAAAATTTCCAATCTTGTGAAAAAAGCGATCGAAAAAACCAATTTGGGTCAGGTACAAACACGTTTGATCCAAAACTTGTCAAAAGGTTTCAGGCAAAGGGTGGGAATTGCACAAGCCTTGGTGAGTGATCCTGAGGTGCTGATTCTCGATGAACCTACCGTGGGCTTGGACCCCAAACAGGTGGCAGAAATTCGAGATTTGATAAAAGAATTGCGGGGGCATCACACTCTGATTTTATCCACCCACATCCTTCCCGAGGTGGAAGCGACCTGTGAACGTATTATCATCATCAATCAAGGTAAGATCGTCGCGCAGGAAAGTTTGTCAAATATAAGTTCGGTCAACAAAGGATCCAGGCAAATTACTTTCAAGGTGCGAAGAGAGATCGATGCTTTGATTACCCGATTAAGTTTAATGGATGGCGTGCTCAAATGTTTTAAAGGCAATAGCCCCGGATCGGTTGTGGCAGAAATCTCCGGGCAAGATGATATGGTGGAGCTATTGGCAAAAGAAGTTATTATGTCAGGTGCTGGATTGTTGGAAATGCAATCGATGGCGCAACTAGAAGACGTCTTTATTAAATTAACCTACGGATCCGTGGAACAATAAGGAGATAAACTTATGTTGAGAGGTTTTTTTACAATTGCTAAAAAAGATTTAAGGGCGTTCTTTTTTAGCCCTGTATTTTATATCGTAGCCTTTCTGTGTTCCATGATGTTGAGTTGGGTGTTCCCTATTCAATTGGCGCAGTTTTCAGAGGCCGCAAAGAACATGATGTTTCAGCAGGGGATGCCTCAACAACAGCTCAATATTCATTACGGACTCTTTCTAAGACAGCTTTCGTACCTGAATTTAATGTTGATACTCATTGTTCCAGCGCTCACGATGCGATTGATTTCAGAAGAGAAAAAAATGCATACTTTTGACCTCTTGCTGACCAGTCCTGTGACGAGTGTGCAGATCGTGCTGGGCAAATTTGTAGCGGCTTTGGGCGCTGTTTTTGGAATTGTCCTTATTGCCTATCTTTATTGTGCTTGGACCGGTTTTTTCGCTCATTTTTCTTGGCCTCTCTTGAACGTGGCTTTTTTGGGCTTATTTTTAGTTGGTGCTGTTTATGCCGCTATGGATTTATTTTGTTCTGCGCTCACAGAAAGCGCCTTGGGATCTTTTGTGATGGCAGTGATTCTCAATATTTCCATTTGGTTTGTGGGCATTGGAGCTGAAGTTAGCGACAGTCAGACTTTGAGAGAGTTTTTTGAACATGTGTCCTTGAATGGGCATCTTTCGGCTTTTGTGGAAGGGACGGTGAGAACCAGCGCTTTGGTATTTTTAGCCAGTGTGATGGGGCTTTTTGTATTTCTTGCTGAACGGGTCGTTGAAGCAAATCGTTGGAGGTAAATATGAGTCGTTTAGGTAAAGTCTTATTTTTGATCTCAGGATTGAGTGTTGTGGCATTTCTCGTCACCCGCTTTATATTGGGAGGGTTTCATCCAACTCTTTGGATCCCTTTGGGAATGGCCTTTGTGGGATTTCTAGGGGCCCTTTGGGTGGACCGAGGGATTTATTTAGAATTTTTAACCATGAAAACCACCAAGCATGGCATGAATATGGGAGTTATGATTCTATCGGTACTGGCGATGTTGGTAGCTATTAACTTTATTTCTTTAAGACACTATAAGACATTTGATTTTTCTTTGGCTCAAGTCAATTCCCTTTCAGACCAATCCGTGAAGGTTGTTCAGGGGTTGGATAGTGAGCTGAAAATTATTTTCTTTTATAAAGAAGGTGCCGACGGAGCCCAACAAAATCGCAAAGCTTTTCAAACCCTTGTGAAGCGTTATCAGGATATTTCTCATCAGGTTCATTTGGATTTTGTGGAGGTGAATAAGAGACCGGATCTCGCTGAACAGTATGGAGTGAACAAGGGGGGCGGGGTCGTTTTTGTGGAGTATAAAGGAAAAAGAAATCGCATTGAAAGAATTGAGGAACAAGAGATCACAGGGGCCATCATCAAAACTACGCGAGACAAAGATAAAGTTGTGTATTTAGTTACTGGTCATGGAGAGGGGTCTTTGGATGATGTTCAGGATACGGCTGGTCTCGCTCAAATCAAAAATCTCCTTGAGGGAAACCGGTATCAATTAAAACCTCTTCCTCTTGCCATGCAACCAGAAATTCCTAAAGATGCTGATGCTGTTCTTATTATAGGCCCTAAGCAATCTTTTCTTGATCTGGAATTGAAGGTTTTGGAAAAGTACATGCAGGATGGGGGGAATTTACTTGTTGCTGTGGACCCCGCGGTCGATCATGGTTTGGGCGGGTTACTTGCTAAAGCCGGTGTGAAACTCAGCAATAATTATGTCATTACGGTGATGCAAACAGCGCTGGGAAGGATGGCCGATCCCTCCGTAACTCCAGGAAGCGAATTTTCTATCTCTAATTCCATTACAAAAGTCTTTGGTAAAAATGAATATGTTTTATTTAGAATGCCCCAAGGGATTGAAAAAGGCACTCTTCCGGAAGGTGTGACTTTTGATGAGATTGTTAAGGCCGCTGGTGATAATTCTTATGGTTTTCCCAACACTCGTTTTGAAGGAGAAGGCGCTAAGGGGCCTTTTACGTTGGTGGCTGCACTGAAGGGCAAATGGCCCGGTGGAACTAATGACTTTCAATTGGTCGTTGCGGGCGATAGTGATTTTTTAAACAATCAAATGCTTTACCGAAATCTCAATCGTGATTTGTTTTTAAATTCAGTTTTGACCCTCGCAAAAGAAGAAAACATGGTGAGTATCACTCCAAAAGAAATTTCAGCAACGGAACTCACGTTGACAGAAAATAAATTTTATATATTTATTTTTGCTTTTGTTATCCCTCTTCCTTTGATTATGCTCATGGCGAGCGGATTCTTGTGGTATCGAAGGAGAAATGCATGATGTCAAAGAAGAGTCATTGGTTTTACCTCTTTGTGGTGTTGCTGTGCGCTGGCGTTTTCTATTTTGATTATTATCGAGGCGAACAGAGCAAAGAACAAAAAAACAAAGAGGCCATTTTAATTCCGATTTTGAAAGAAGAGGTCAGTCAAATCGAATTGAAAAACTCTTCCGGCGAGTTGGAAATTATTAAAAAAGAGGATCAATGGATGCTCAAAAAACCGGTGGAGGATCTGGCCGCTCATGATGACGTCAATGGATGGATTCAATCTTTGACGACAGAAAAATCCACAGAAAAAATTGAGCCTGGGGATTCTTTTGAGTGGTCTACTTATGGCTTGGACAAGCCAAAATCTCATGTGGTGGTGACTTCGAAAACAGGGAAAAAAATTCAACTTCAGATTTCAGAGAGAAAAAACTTTGAAGGAAATTCGTTCATTAAAAAAGATGAAGAGAATGTCGTTTATGTGGGTGACTCCCTATGGAACGCCCTTTTGGAAAAATCGGTTCAAGACTTAAGGGATAAGCGCCTTTTAAGGGAATCACTTGGGGAGTTGGAAGAAGTCGTGATCACTCAAGGTCAAGAGCTAGCTCGTTTTGTAATAAAAGAAGGGCAATGGATGCTGAAAGATCGCCCTCATTGGAAGCTAGATCAAAATAAAACCCGTGAGATTGTTAATTTGATTCAAGAGATGAAAACCCAGGCCTTTGTATTGGAATCTGAGCCTACAAAAGCACAACGGGCTCTCTACGGCTTTCATCCTCAATCACTAAAGATGACTTATTCTCTCAAAGGTGCAAGATCCTTTGTTTTCGAGTTTGCTCAGGATAAAACGAAAAAATGGTATGCTTGGCCTTATGATCTTCATCGACTGGTACAAATAGAAGAGGCTCCTATTCAAAAGATAACTCATTTAAATGTAGAGACTTTGCGGGATAAAGAACTTCCTTTTATTTTTAACAAAGAAGATGTCAAAAAACTCCATATCATTTCCGATAAAAAGGTAGAATTGTCTAAAGAGGGAGATACTTGGAAAGCCACTGAGCCAGGAACGGTGGAAACAACCGAAGTGAATGAGTTTTTGGAAAAGCTACGACAGTTAAGAGTGGCGGAATTCATGGATGGCAAAACAACAGCTCCAGGGCTTGATGCTGAAAAGAAGCGATTTACATTAACCGATGCTGCTGGTCAAAATTTATTGGATCTTAAGATTGGCACGTCATTTAAGAAAAAAGAAAATAAAGAAGAAAAAAGTTATGTTTATGCTAAGTCTTCTATTTATCCCGATGTGATTGTTTTGAAAGAAGAGGATCTTGCTGGATTGGTAGCAGCCTCTTTAATGAAGCCCAAAACCGAGGCGGACGCTAAGTCAGAATCTCCTGAGTCTGATCTTCATCATGCTTCTCCTTCTCTTAAGAATGAAAAACCTTCTTCTTCAGAAATGGACACACCATGAATAAAAGTTCGGTGAGTGATCGGGGTCAGAATCAAATCTATAGTATTCAATCGCCCACTCGGGTGGATCTGGCAGGAGGAACTCTAGATCTATGGCCTTTATATAATTTTTTTGGTGGGGCTAAAACGGTCAATATGGCTATTGATATTCTAACTTCGGCGGAGCTCGAAGTTCTTACCAACGCCAGCCAAATTGAAATTGAAAGCCTCGATTTGAAAAAGAAAAAATTTTATGTGAGTTATGAAAGTGCTCTTCAGGATACAGATCCTGATTTTGCGCTTTATCGCGTGGTGCTTGATTATTTTAAGCCTAGTTTTGGATTGCGGCTAAAAACATCTTCACAGAGTCCTGTCGGAGGAGGGTTAGGAGCCAGTTCCAGTCTCATGGTCAGCATTTTGAAGTGTTTTTCAAAGGCTCTTTTTAAACCTTTTGCTTCGAATAATCAGCTTGTAGAAGTGGCTCACAATCTTGAAGCTCAATTACTCTTAACTCCGACAGGAACTCAAGATTATTATCCGGCTCTCTCGGGAGGAATCAATCTGATTGAGTATGCGGCTCAGGGTATTCAGCAAAGTGTATTTGACCATATGAATATCAAAGAGATTGAGGACCGTTTTTTACTGATTTATACAGGGCGATCACATCATAGCGGTATGAATAACTTCGAGGTTTTACAAAAAGCCGTGGCAAGGGAGTCTCAGACAATTCGCTCTCTTTCAAGTCTCAGGCTTGTTGCAGAAGAAATGGCCGCCAAGGTGAGAGCTGGGCTTTGGGATCAACTCTCTGAACTCTTCCGGCGTGAATATGAATTTCGGATTCAGTTAGCACCTGCGATTTCAAGTCCAGAGATCAAGGAACTTCATGACTTAGCTTTGGGGGCTGGAGCGGAAGCTGTGAAAATCTGTGGTGCTGGTGGTGGAGGTTGTGTTTTGATCTGGTGCCCTCCAACTCAAAAAGAAAAAATTGCAGAAGTTTGTGCTCAGAGGGGATTTCAAGTTTTGAAAGCAAAGCCTTACCCCGCATTTAAAAATTAATCTTTTTAGCTTTTTGACAGCGATTCATCATTGTTGAGAAATTCTTTTTTAGCGACATCAAACACCCGCGATACCTTTTCACACTCATTGATTGAGTTAGTGATTAATTAATAGCAGCGATAAGTCCATTTGAGTCTTTATTCATGCATTTTTCTGTATTCAATACTTTGATTTCGGAAAGTAAATCTTGAAGTTGTTGAGTTTCAGTAATGCTTAGTGAGTCCGCTCTTTGTTGGCATAAATTAAAATCCATTTCAGAAGAAGTGGGGCAACTTTTATCAAAGATCTCTCTTTCAACCGTATTAGAAATTTGCGTGACTTCATCACACATGGCAGAGGTTACTGAGCTGATAGTTGTTTCTTTAACTTGAGAAACTAGTTTTTGGTATTTTACAAAGCTTTCAGAAGCAAAACCAGATAAAGACGTGAAGATGATAAGAAGAAATGGATAGCTGATTTGGTATTTCATGGAGTCCCCCTTGTGGTTTGCCCTTGTTAGGATTCTTATTTTGAATCTCTATACATATTAATTCCCTTCAATATGTGTGCCGTTCAAAAAAGTCATTAGAAACGTACTTAGTGGAGCTGAAGTTCTTTTTCATAAAATGAGCCGCTTTAAGTTTTTACAGTTGTATTGTTCAAACTTGACAGCCATTTCAAGGAGAGACGATCCAATATGATACAGCGTTTTTTGCGGAGTTTTATTCTCGTTTTTTTAATGGATCAAGTCGATTCAATGGATACGGATTTCGGTATGAGGACATCCGTGAGGTATTTTTTTGATCTAAACAAAAAAAGGTTTTTCACTTAGAAAAACCTTTTTTTAAAATATTTTTTATTTTCCTGTTTCTTATCCAAAACTATTTTGAAAGAGAGAAGGGAGCCATGGATGAGTTATTAATAAGACGAATCTCCTCATCCGTTGGTAAAGCGATGATTGTCGAAGAGGGAGCTGGGAGAGTTCTTTGAGCTAAAATCAATCGCGCTTCAATAATCCAATGTTCATAAGCCGCAATTTTTGTGTAAATAGCGTACTGAGAACAGTCGAATTTTGGATCGTTGTGGCCACGACTTGTGATCCCCCATAGGCTATAACCATTCTCAAATTTAAGATAAGCGGGACCACCAGAATCCCCACGACAGGCGCCAGTTCCTTTAGTTTGATCAACGCTCGATTCTGTTTCACTGTAAACAGGGTTTTCAATGAAAACAGAGGTTTTTCTCAAAATACCTGAACCTTTATCTCTGACACCATCGGAAACACCATAACCAGAAAGGATGGAATCTTGTCGATAGGGAGCTAAATCAACATTCAAAATATCAGTTGGGCGATAATGAGGGGGAAGGTCTTGGTCTATTTTTACGATGGCGATATCACCCCAGTTATAATCGGGAATGATGTTTTGTTTTTCAGCAATAGCCATGGTTTTAGCAAAGTTGGGGTGGGCGAGGCCATCAGCAGCTCGGATGAAATGCTTGGATTGCGCTGCTTTTTCAATATCGGCTCCGAATAAAATCATTATATTTCTAGGATCTCTTTCGGGCATGCAGTGTGCCGCTGTTACAATGTGACGAGGAGATATGATTGAGCCTGTGCAGATACCACCGCTCTCAGCATTATAGAGGGCAACAATGGAGTAGAAAAAAGAATCTTTCTGAGGGTTTACAGGTTCGCCATTAATAATATAAAAAGGTGTTTCTTTAGTGAGGTCGAGAATATTTGTATGAAGAGATTGAGCTGCTTTATCAGAAGGAGTACAGGCTCCTAAGAAAAGACTAAAACCCCATACTAGAGTGAGTCCTAATTTATAAGTGATTTTACCGCTTGATAACTTCATGATTTCTTTTTCCCCTTCCCTCATGCGTTTTCATTTGAAGAGATCACCTTACTGGTAATCTTTTGGGGCTTTTAAGATAGAAGCCGTAAAAATACTACAATATTGTTTTAATCGAAGGTATAAAAAAAACTTATGCTAATGGCTTCGGTTTCATCTTTTACAACACTCATACTCTCAATGGACCGGAGATTTAAGATATTGGCCTAGTTTAAAAGAAATAAAGCTCTCTTTTTGAGTGGTGGAGTTTTGTAAATTATTCAATATCTAGAACGTCGAGATCTTTTTGTTTGATGGTTCGAAGATCTTCAGGAATGGCTTCGAGGACGGAATCTCCAAGAGCTTCAATAAAGTGACTCTTGTAATGCTCTCTTTGAAAAATGAGGCCAATTTCTCGAGCTGGAATGGGGCGATCAAAAGGAATCAGTTGGGATTTGGAGCCAAAGTGTTCTGTTGCTAAAGCAGGAAGCAAAGTGTAGCCGCCATAGCGATCCACAATGTTTTTAAGGGTTTCGAGGCTTCCGCTTTCAAATTGGAATTTTCGCTTAGAAGTTTTTTCTTGTTTCAACGAACAAATATCAATCACCTGATTTCGAAGACAATGCCCTTCTTCTAGCAACCACAAGTCATTATGTTTTAAGTGAGAATACTTGATTTTCTTGAGATGAGAAAGTTCATGTTTTTTTTTGCAGAGTACAGAATAGGGTTCGTAGTACAGAAAACGCTCAAAGATTTTAGGATTTTTAATGGGTGTTGCTAAAATTCCCACATCAATTTCGTCGTTTTGAAGGGAATCCAGAATACGATGAGTTTGCATTTCAAAAAGTTTGAGTGATAATTCGGGATGTTTTTTTTCCATGATGGGAAGGAGCAACGGTAAAAGATAGGGGGCTACGGTGGGAATAATACCTACGGCGAGCTCTCCAACCACAGTCCCTGTTTTATGAGATTTAATAATACTGTCAATTTTTTTAGCTTCAAAAAGAATGGTTTGCATCTGCTCAATAACCAATTTACCCATTTCACTCAACAAAATTGGTTTTTTCGTACGATCAAAAATAACAATCCCTAATTCTTCTTCTAGTTTTTGAATTTGCATACTCAGAGTGGGTTGAGTCACATGACACGATTCAGCAGCTTTCGCGAAGTGTCCATGACGATGAACAGCAAGAACATATTCCAATTGTGTCAGAGAAAAATTCACATTTGATGTCATAGAAACTCCACAGAAGTCACGTGCACCTTATCAGCGGCACTCATAAACAATTTCTAGCGATTTTAGTCTACAGAGCCACCTGGCAGCTTCTTTTGTTCGTTGGCAAAGATGAAGGCTTCCTGTAGAATATTGAGTGCTTTATCTTAATAGATAAAATCTATCAAAACAATAATAAAATCGATTTTACTTAATGAGAATCTTGTCTTAAGCTGTTTTTAGATTAACAACGATGCTGCATGATTAAGCGGTATCTTTTCCGTTAGCAAGAACGCTAACAAGAAGGAGTATGAAGATGAATACACTCATCAATGCAAAAGTACCTAATTTTAAGGTTGAGGCTTATCATAATGAAGCTTTTAAAACGATCACTCAGAATGATCTTATGGGAAAATGGTCTATTTTGTTTTTCTATCCTGCAGATTTTACGTTTGTTTGCCCGACAGAGTTAGGTGACATGGCTGATAAATATACTGAGTTTCAAAAAATGGGAGTTGAGGTTTACTCTGTGAGCACAGACACTCATTTTACACATAAAGCATGGCATGATGCTTCTGATACGATCAAAAAAATCAAATATCCAATGTTGGCAGATCCCACAGGGTCTTTGACTCGCTCTTTTGGAGTTCATATTGAAGAGGCGGGTTTAGCTTATCGTGGAACTTTCTTGATCGATCCAGAAGGACGCATCAAATTAGCAGAAGTCAATGATAATGGCATTGGCCGTAATGCCGATGAACTTTTAAGAAAAGTGAAAGCAGCTCAATTCATTGCTAAAAATCCAGCTGAAGTATGTCCTGCAAAATGGCAACCCGGTGAAAAGACTTTGAAGCCCGGTTTAAATTTAGTAGGTAAAATTTAATTGAATAAAGGATGCTCAACAGAATTTATGGATTTTGTTGAGCTTCGCTTCCTCGATGAATCACTGCTACTCAATGAGCGAGTACCGCCACATTAAAAAGACTTTGTTGCTTTGCCCAGCATCCACTCATAGGGATGAACTATGCGCCTCTGTTCGATTTGAGCTGTGGGTGATTTGTCTTTGCTTAAGAACATCGTAAGGTCGTCGTAAGATCAATGAATGGAAGGAGTTTGTTATGTTAGACCAAGAAATCAAAGAACAACTTAAAACCGTTTTTGCGCCGTTAGAATCTGTCATTACTTTGGTTTACAATGAAACAGATCATTCGGATCAAGCGTCGCTTTTAGAAATGCTAACAGGGTTGAGTGAAGCTCATCCCAAAATACAGCTTCGAAATTCAGGAGTTAAAACCAAAGACCCCAGTTTTTATATTGAAAAAGCAGATAAAAAAAACGGGATTCTTTTTCGCGGGATTCCAGGAGGGCATGAGTTTTCCTCTCTGATCCTTTCTATCCTTCATAGTGACGGTAAGGGAAAATTTCCTGATGCTTTAATGATTGAAAGAATCAAACGATTGAAGGGTCCAATAAATCTTAGAACTTACATTTCATTAACTTGTGAAAATTGCCCGGATGTGGTTCAGGCTCTCAATCAAATGGCTGTTTTACACGGAGACTTTACTCATGAGATGATTGATGGCGCTTACGCTCAGGATGAAGTGAATGCTTTAAGCATCCAGGGAGTGCCAAGTGTCATGATGGGGGAACAACTCATTCACTCCGGACGCATTCAATTTTTGGATCTTCTTGTGAAATTGGAACAGGCCTTTGGAATTCATGAGGGAGAAAAAAATCAATCGACATCTCAGGCGCAAAATCATGGTCACTATGATGTGGCTGTTTTAGGGGGAGGGCCGGCGGGTATCTCTGCCGCCATTTATAGTGCGCGGAAAGGTTTGAAAACCATTCTTATTGCTGAAAGACTGGGTGGACAAGTTCAAGAAACAAAGGGGATTGAAAATCTCATTTCTGTTGTATACACGGAAGGCCCTCAGTTGGCGCATCAACTTCAAAAACATATGGAAACTTATTCCATCACAAGCCTTGAGCATCGTCGAGTGTCTCGTATTTCAAAAAATAATCCAAAAGAAATTCAATTGGAAGGCGGAGAAACTTTAACGGCTCAATCCATTATTATCGCTACGGGTGCGAAATGGCGCGAGTTGGGGATTTCGGGTGAAAAAGAATATTTGGGACGTGGAGTGGCTTTTTGCCCTCACTGCGATGGACCTTATTACAAGGGCAAAGTAGTTGCTGTGGTTGGAGGGGGAAATTCCGGAGTGGAGGCTGCGATCGATTTGTCGGGCATCGTTAGCAAAGTCATATTATTTGAATTCCAAGACCAATTGAAGGCGGACCAAGTTTTGATTGAAAAACTAAAATCGATTCCCAATGCATCGATTGTGACGTCGGCTAAAACGAATTTGATTGAAGGTGATGGCCAAAAAGTAACGGCTTTACATTACCTTGATCGCAAGACAGATCAGCCGAAAAAACAGGAGTTGGATGGTGTCTTTGTGCAAATTGGTTTATTGCCCAATAGTGCCTTTGTGAAAGAGTTTGTGGAAACTACGCCCTTTGGTGAAATTGTGGTGGATCCAAAAGGACGCACTTCTGTTCCTGGCGTGTATGCCGCAGGAGATGTCACCACGACACCTTATAAACAAATTGTCATTGCCATGGGAGAAGGCGCTAAAGCGGCGCTTGCTGCTTTTGAAGATCGGATGCACACGGCTTAGCGATCTTCAGGCCTTAGAGGTTTTTTTCGAGATAGGTCAAGGTTTCTTGGTAAGGGACAGGCCTTCCGAAAAAATAACCTTGAAGGTAGTTGCATCCAAGCTCGCGTAGGATGATGGCTTGCTTTTCTGTTTCAACGCCTTCAGCGACAACCTCTACGTTAAGGCCTTTAGCGATACTAATAATGGCTTGAACAATGATTCTCGCTTTGGGTTCTTGTTCTAGTTTTCTTACGAAGGATTGATCAATTTTAATTGTGTCGACATTGAAGTCGCTCAAATAGCTAAGCATGGAGTAACCAGTCCCAAAATCATCTAAAGATACGGGAAAACCCATGCTGCGGCACTTTTCAATCCAGTAAAAAAAGATATTTCCTTCTAATAGGATTTTTTCTGTGATTTCTAATTTTAAATGACTTTCTTTGATTCCGTATTTTTGAGGAATGGTTTCCAGCATGTGAAAAAAATTAATATCAGAAAATTGCTTCCCAGAAATATTGACGGCGAGAAAGATATCTTGGCGAGTGGCATTGGATTTTGAAGCAAGAAAATTTTGAAAGCTTCGAAGACTTTCACAAGCTTTTTCAAAAACCCATTTGCCAATGGGTACAATCAAGGAGGTCTCTTCTGCAACTCCCATGAATAAATCAGGACGAACCATTCCGCGGGATTCACTCTGCCAACGAATGAGAGCTTCAAAGCCCATGGCTTTGAAGGTTTCTGCGCACACGATGGGTTGAAAGTAGAGAAGAAAAGATTGATCCATCAAGGCTTCAAAAAGTTCGGCTTCAAATTTGATTTTATCAATGACTTTGCTGTGAGACTCTTGTGCATCTAACTGGTGTTTTTCTGAAATTTGATGTTTGTCCACGCCAAGATTGTCCCTCATGCGCTTGAGAAGAATAGAGACAAGAAGGCGCACGATAGGATCAGCAATGTCCATGCGTTGTTGAAATTGAGTGCGAGAAACAATGGAAACTTGCAAATCTTCGAGGGCTCTGGCTGATGCTGATCGCGTGGAGTGGTCTAAAATAGCCATTTCACCAAAGATCTCTCCCGGACCCAAAGTGCTCACGGCAACTTCAACGCCGAAATTTTCCGTGAAAATTTGAACACGACCAGAGTCAATGATATAAGCGCAGTCACCCTCATCGTGGGTTCTAAAAACAATTTCGCCTTTTTTATATTTTTTGAGAGTCGTTTGTGACATGTAAGAATTATTCTCTCGTAATTTTAATAGGATGACAAGAAGTCTAATGGAATTCTCAAGGACCTCATCATTGGTCTTAAATCCATCGATTCACAATGGCTTCGGCGATGTTGACTCCATCACAAGCGGCAGAGGTAATTCCACCCGCATACCCCGCACCTTCGCCAGCCGGATAAAGTCCGGGATGTGAGAGACTCTCCAAAGTTTCGTGATTTCTCACAACACGAATAGGGCAAGAAGTTCTTGATTCGATGGCAAACAACTGAGCCTCTGGAGAAATAAATCCCTTCATTTGTTTGTGGAATTCTCCAATGCCGGCTTGCAGTCGAGAACGTAAAAAACTAGGCATGAGTTGATCAAGGCGAGTGGCAATGGCGCCCGAAGGTGAGGAGGTTGAAAGCAGTTGTGAGCTTCCTTGACGTTCATCGAGAAAATCAGTGAGTTTTTGCGCTGGCAGTTGTTTGTCGCCACCAGCAGACTGCACGAGTTGTTTGGCTTTGCGTTCTAAGTCGCGGCGGAAGTTCAGACCACCAAAAAGGTCGCGACCAAAAAGTTTTTCATGATCAATGGAGACAACTAAAGCGGAGTTAGCCCATGGAGAGTTTCGACGGTAATTACTCATGCCATTGCAAACAAGCCCTTCTTCTTCTGTTCCACTTGAGAGAATATAACCTCCAGGGCACATGCAAAAACTGTAGACTCCGACATTGTTTTTTTGATCGTGAAAAGTGACTTTATAGTTAGCGGATCCAAGTTTGGGGTGTTGAGCATAATTACGAAATTGGATTTGATTAATGGTGGATTGAGGATGTTCGACTCTCAATCCAATGGCGTAAGATTTACCTTCGAGGGTGACCCCGAGATCATGCAGGTGGTAGAGCATATCTTCGGCGCTGTGGCCCGTGGCAAGCACAACGGTGGGAGAATAAAACTCCTGCCCTTGCTCTGTTTTTACGCCTTTTATTTGTTGGTTGGACGACGTGAGTATTTCACGAACTTGAGTGTTAAAATAGATTTCACATCCACAGGCAATCAAGTATTGGCGCAGTTTTGGAATCACTCGCCGCAGTCGATCACTCCCAACGTGAGGGTTGGAGAGATATTCGATTTCTTCTGGGGCTCCAAAGTCCACCAATCGCCGAAGCACATAAGGAATATGCGGAGATTTTATTCGCGTGATCAACTTGCCATCAGAATACAGTCCAGCTCCTCCTTCACCAAAACAAACATTGTTTCTAGGGTTGAGTTTGCCGTAGCGCCAGAATTGATTGATGCCCATCATGCGTTCTTCAGCTTGAGAGCCTCTTTCAAAGAGAAGACAGGGGATTCCCCTTTCCACCAATCGAAGAGCACAGAATAAACCAGCGGGTCCTGAACCCACGATAATGGGCTTTAATCCTTGAGGATTCATTTTTTCTAAGGGAAACTCTTTCCGGGAGAGAGTTTCATGGGTCTCTGCAATTTCAACGGAATAAACAAATTGAGGTGATTTTTTACGCGATCGAGCATCAATGCTTTGTTTTAAAATGCGATAACCGTTGTGGTTGGGCATCAAGTCTTGAAGTTTGTCTTCGAGATTGCTATCTAAATCGATGATAAGGTCATTAAAGATTTTGGACATAAGCTTGGAGGGCGTCCCTTCATTTCTTCGAAGCTTGCATTGTATTGAAATTTTTATTTTTTGGCAAAGAGGTTTTATGAAAATTTTGTATTGGATTCCTAAAAATTTAGTGAGTTACGTTGCTGGTAAACTTATGTACCTAAAGCTTCCGAGAGTCTTAAGACAAAAAGCGATTCGTTCTTTTGCTCAAATCTATCAGATTGACTTACAAGAAGCTGAAAAACCCATTGATCATTATGACAGTATTGGGGATTTTTTTACACGAAAACTGAAAGAAGGCGTTCGTCCTCTGGCCCATTCTGACTATGTTCATCCTGCTGATAGCCAAATGACAGCCCGTGGAGAAATCCAACAGCACCAACTGATTCAAGCTAAAGGGAGATCCTATTCCTTATTTCATTTTTTAGATACTCCTCCATCAGAAACTTGGTCTCATGGTTTTTTTATAACCTATTATTTATGTCCTACAGATTATCATCGTGTGCATTCTCCTATCGAAGGCTGGGTCAAGGAGGTGAGGTATATTCCTGGTCAGCTTTGGCCTGTGAATGATTGGAGTGTGACCCATATTGATGAGCTTTTTTTGAAAAATGAGCGAGTGGTGGTTGAGATGAACTCCGACAAAGGGCCTTTGACTTTGGTTTTTGTTGGTGCCACAAACGTTGGTTCTATCCAGCTTTTTTGTGAACCCAGTTTGCGAACGAACCATACTCATGTCCGAAAACCTCAAACATGGACTTATCCAGAAAAAACCCTTTTGATTCAAAAAGGACAAGAGTTAGGAATGTTTTGTATGGGTAGCACGGTCATTGTTGTAGCATCACAAGCGTGGCAGCAGGAGCTTTCTGCGATCACTCAAGATCAGAGGCCTCAAATGGTGAAGGTCGGTTCTTTTAACTAATCAGCTGTTCATTACCCGGAGTAAGAGCACTCTGTTGTGGGTGTTTCTGCAATTGTGATTTTTTGGAGCTCAGGAATTTGTGGCTTAATGCGATCAAAGAGATAAATGCAGAGTGACTCCGAGGTTGGCTTTTCTAGCCCAGGAATATCGTTTAAATAGCGATGGTCAAGAGTGTTTAAAAGAGGACGAACCACAAGATCGATGTCGTGGTAATCTCGCATCCAAGCAAGCTCCTCATTCCATGGTCCGTAAAGAAAGAGACTGATGACAAAGCTATGCCCATGGAGTTGAGCACAAGGGTGTTGAGGCGGAAGATAAGAGAGCTTACGAGCGGCTTCAATTCGGTACTGAACTTTTATTTCAAAATTTTTAGACATAAAATTCATCTTCATTTTAAAGGGGTTTAGTTGTAGAGTGAAGATTTGCGGTGAAAAATACTTCACTCTGTGTGTTTGATCTTTTACTCGGAAAAGAGGGGGATATGCAAGAAATCAGTCACAAGGTTCTTCGGCTTTCCAAGGAAAATCTCAAATTTTCGGCAGCTCACTTTTTAATTTTTGACGAGAATAGAGCTGAGCGGCTTCATGGGCATAATTACAGGGTGCGATTATCTATAAAAATGGAATGGACTTCATCTTTCGTTCAACAAGGGTACGGAGTTGATTTTGCAGTGTTGAAAAAAATTGTGAAAGATCAACTTGATTTATGGGATGAAAGGGTTTTGCTTCCGTCCTTGAGAAAGGACATGGAGGTTAATACAAGAGGACCTTCTTTAGATTTGAAGTTTCGTGATCGGCACTATTTATTCCCCGCGAATGAGGTGGTTCTTTTGCCAATTATGAATACTTCCGTTGAACTGCTTTCTGGCTTATTAAGTGAGATTTTTTGGAAGGCCATGTCTCCTTTGGGAGTGGTGGGAGTGAGTGTGGAAGTGGAAGAGACTTTGGGGCAATCTGCTGAAAGTACCGTAGGAGCGATTTAATATGTTGGTGAGTTTTATCGTTGGCGGATTTATTTTTTTTACTTTATTGATTTATTTTGTGGTGTTGTTTTTATTTCCTGAATGGGTTGGGGTTTCGGGTCGAGATCATCGAAAGCGAATGGAAGAACAACGAGATCAATCCATTGAGGCTTCCTCTGAAAATAAACCGTCTGTTTAGCTGAGAGATTGAACTTTCATCGACTGAAAGCAAGTTGCACCCCTTGTGGAAGCACAACCCCAATTTGATAAAAGTAACACGCAATGGATTATTATTGATGATGAGATGCTAAAAGCTTCTGTACAAAACTCGGTAAAGCAAAAGCAGCTTGATGAATTTCTGCATTATAATAACGAAGCCCATGAGTCTCTGAAAAGTTTTTAGCCTTAGCTAAATCGAGATCGACCACAGGAGAAAGTTCATTTTTTGTCCCTAATTGAATGCTCCACATTCCGCTGGGGTAGCTAGGAACGTAAAAAAGAAGAGGATGAGCATTTTGAGCACCGAAGACTTCTTTAAGGCAATGATGAAGCCCCACAAAGGCTTTTGTGTGAAACATAGGGGATTCGCCTTGGGCGGCCAACACTCCACTTGTTTTTAAAGCTCGTTCTGCATGACGATAGAAATCAACTGTAAAGAAACCTTCTGCTGGTCCTACAGGATCTGAGCCATCAATTAAAATCACATCATAGCTATTGGGAGACGCGTTTTTAACAAATTCAATCCCATCGCCGATAATAAGATTCAAACGAGGATTTTCAAATTCACAGCTGATTTGAGGAAGCCATTCTTTGGATGCTTTTATAACGACTTCATCAATTTCAACCATGGTGACCTGTTTAACATTGGGATAACGAAGAATTTCTCGGATTGTTCCTCCATCGCCACCACCAATGACTAAAACATTCTCAGCTTTGCCATGAAGTTGCAGAGCGGGATGCACGAGCATTTCATGGTAGTGAAATTCATCTCTCTCTGTGCACATAATCATGTTATCGATGGCAAGCATCTTGCCATAAGCATGAGTATCGTAGACGCTGACTTTTTGGTAAGGCGAGTGTTCTTTAAAAAGTACATTTCCTGAGTACCGTAAAGACAAGGCTTGATTTTCGTCTTTATCAGTGAACCATAAATTTCTTTTGTATTGAGGCTGTAAAGTTTCTTCGAGTGATTTTCTTTGGTCTTTAACGTGAAATTCAATACGATTTAGCATATTGAGTGCACCTCGATGCATTTCAATCGCGGAATGATTTTTGGCTTCGAAAACTTTTTTCAGGTGATCAAATGAAATCCAAGGATCGACAGTATCACCACAGGTGAAGAGATCCACGGCGGCGTATTGGTACTCAGGCCAAGTGTGAATAGCTAGATGAGACTCTTGAATAACAACGACCCCAGAAACACCAAAAGGAGAAAAATGATGAAATGTAGAATTAATAACTGTTGCCCCTGCATTTTTTGCAGCTTCAACCATTCCCTTTTCTATAAGATCAACATCATTTAGGGTTTGTGAACTGCAACCAACAAATTCTACCAAAATATGGCGTCCCAAAGCACTCATCTTTAGTAATCTCCCTCTTCAAAAGCGAAGTTTACGAGGTATAAACTAAAAATACATTCTGTCAATGGATAATGAAAACAATTCAGTTATCAGTTATGAAATGAGGGATCTCGTGTTCTGAGTGTCAATTCTTATTGTGATGTCATTCATTACTGAGATTGTTTACGCAGTAAATGGAGGGTGATGAGCATAAAAAGAATATTAGGTGCCCAGATCCACAGAGATGAGGGATATTTCGTTGTTCTCGAAATAGATTCAAAGACCAAAAAGCTCACCCAGTAAATAACGATGATAGATAAAGAAATAACGAGTCCAGAGCCTCTCCCACTTCTTCTTTGATAGTTAATGCCCAGCAAACATCCAAGAATGGCAAAAAGAAGACAGGCTAAGGAAACAGAAATTCTTTTATGGTACTCAGTATTATATGATTGCAGCACTTTGGATTCGAGATTTTTATTTTCTTGGGCTGTACGAATTTCTTCAAGAGTCATGCTCTGAAGAGATTTACTTTTTTCTTCTGTTGTATAATTTTCATTCAGAGAAATATAGAATTTTCCGAAATTGATTTTTGTATGCGTATCTGTTTTTCGATGGATATCTCCTTCTTCTAGCTCCAATTGAACTTGTTGCCCCGTCAGTTGGTTACTTTGGTTCATGAAGCCTTTTTTTGCAATAATAGTGAGGGGTGGTTTTTGGCGCTCGTCATAAATGAAAACATGATTAAGAGAGCCGGTATTTGGATCAATCTTGGAGGCATAGACAACCATGTCGAAAAAACCCTCCATAAAAGTGCCTTCCTTGAGGGAGAAAGCCGCTTTTGTGTTGCCCAAGGTGCTAACTAAGACTTCGAATTTTCGATTACCCCAAGGAGCCATCTCAAAAGAGAGTTGTGCCGAGAGAGCAGTAACAAGACTTCCTAAAATAAATACAGGAAATAGCAGTTGAGAGAGGCTGATTCCCGAGGCCTTGAGAGAAATAATTTCAGAATCGTTACTCATTCGTGAAAAAGTGAGGAGTACCGAAAAGAGAAGACTCATGGGGAGGATAGCGGGGAGCAGGCTAATGGCCATATAAAAGAGAATCTCTACAAGTGTTTGACTGCCAACACCGTGGATGAGTGCGAATTCAGCTAGTTTGAGTCCCTGAAACATAAGAAGAATAAAAAGAAAAACAACATTTGCCATAATAAAGCTTGGGAGAAGCTCAAAAAAAAGATATCGGAAGGTTGTAATAGAAAAATTCCATTTCATAGAGACATACTTTATAACTTTAATAATGTTAAAAAAAATTTCTCGATAGCGACTTGTTAAAAGGCTCGCTTCTTCCTTCATTAGTATTCTTTCACTAAAAGAGAAAGTATTCAAGACAGGACTTCTGCTTGATTGGCCTGTGTTGCGAAATTAACAAATAATTGGCGCAAGCGAATTGTTTAAGAGAGACATTTCTGGCCGAGTTGAACAATGTTTGGATGTTGCTTTTCATAATTCCTTTGGATCTATAATTTTTGGTCAATCCTCGTCTATAGTCTATTTTTTTGAACTTGGCGAACAAAGGCATGGAGAGTTTACTTTTCCCAGAGCCATAATAAATTATGTTTAGAATATTATTAGTCTTAGAAGACATAAATCAGTTAAACGCCATTAAAATTTTTCTAACTAAGCTAGGATGCGATGTGGAAACTCAAGGTGTTGAGTTGGGCTTGAAGGATCAAGTAATGTCCTTTCGACCTGACATCGTGCTTACAGGAGGGACGGGAAAAAAAGTAAATCCTGGAAGCGTGGCGCAAAAAGTGAGAGAGATGAAAGAAGAGATCAAAGTTATTACTTTTTTGGCAAGAGGAGTAAAAATCTCTTTAGATGATCTCATGGCGAGTAAATATGATGCATTTATTGAAGCTCCGTTTGACCCTTTGCGGTTAATTACAATCTTAAATAAGTGGAAGAGTAAGGGGGGAGTGGATCTTATTGAAAAGTACCATAAACTTATGGGTGGTATCATAGGGGATATGGGTGATATTAATGCCATTGGTGGTGCAACATCGAATAAAAATGCCACTGTCATGGGCGGAGCCAGCACAGATGAAGCGGAGAGTCGTTCTTTATCTCTGTTTGAATCTCGATTTCCCACTTCTGTAGCTCCTCTGACACGTGTGCAGAATTACGATGATCTTACGTATGGGATTGCCGTTGGGTCTGAGAGCATGATTACTAAGGATGCTGTCCGATCTACAATGTTAAATTTACAGAAAAATTGGAATCAAAAAAGGCTTGATGAGATTGATAAGGCAAAACGTCAATTTGCAAAAGAGCTTTTCCGAAAAAAATAATTGCCTCCATGAACTTTCATCGCTTAGATACTCTCATTGGGAGGAATTCTATGGGTGCCAATATAGAAAATATAACAGATGCTCAATTTGACTCAGTAGTATTAAAATCAGATCAACCAACGCTTGTTGATTTTTGGGCTGAGTGGTGTGGGCCCTGTCGTGCCTTGGCTCCTAAATTAGAAGAAATTTCTCAAGAGATGGCCGGTAAGATTAAAATTGTTAAAGTTAATGTAGATGAAAATCGTGAGTACGCGGCAAAGTACGGCGTTCGCGGTATTCCTACAATGATTATTTTCAAAAATGGCAGTGAAGTGGAGCAAATTAGTGGGAATGTTCCCAAAGAAACCATTGTTGATGCTTTGACAAAACAAATCTAATGGATCGTTTCAAGCTCTTTTATGGAGCCTTGATTAAATAGTATTTGATTCATACAACTCATTTTTGTCGACTCTTTTCTTTTTTCACTTTTTAAAAAGGCGGTTTTTGTATGCAACAGAAGCGGTCTCTTATCGAGATAGATTTGACCCGACAAAAATGAATGAAAGCATTTTAATTTTCAATAGTAATTCACAACTTCTATGAGGTTCATCATGAAGACAGCAATATTGAAGTTTATTTTTGTTTTTACCTTAGTCCCTTTCCTTTCCATAATTTACAGTACCAGGAGCTTTGCAACTTCAGATGAGTTTTTAATTAAAAAGTGTCAAGAAATGGAGGGGACCATTGTGAGGAATTGGACTTGTCCTCGGAGTGGTGATCATCGGAATGAACTCCATTGCCAAATTTTGGATGAAGAGGGTCGCTCTATGTATTTTAATGGATGCTCTGGTTCTGTTGGAAATTATGGAGAGATTTTTTTTCAAGCCTGCGTTTATCATGATCTATGTTATCATCATGAGCCAGCAACTCATGGTTATAAAAGATATGATTGCGATAGCCAATTTTATCACAATATGATTAAAATTTGTGATTCACGTCCAAAAGATTCAAGATGTAAAGGTCGTGCTCGTCTCTTTTTTGATGCGGTCAGTACTTTTGGAAAAAATGCATGGATTTGTTCTTCTGATCAAGCTTCTTATCCTCGTCGAATTGAGTGGCTTCTTAAGCCGCTTTTGAATTTAGTAGTATCGGCACAGTAATTCTATGTATCCTTTTAAGAGATTGAAAAGCTTAGCTCATCAGGCATTGAGATGAACGAAATAAAGTTGGAAAATTATTATTCTATTCTGACAAGCCTAGGAGTGAGAAATGAGGCCTGCAAAACGCTTGAGGTCTATGTAAATCTTCTTTGGCAAGCGAATCATTCTTTAAATTTAATCAGTCGCCAAATGACAGTTGATGAATTGGTTCATAATCATATTATTGATAGCTTTTTACCGTTGTCTTATTTTCCTCATCAGGTTTTAAAGGTCGCTGATTTTGGTTCAGGAGGAGGGATGCCAGCCGTTTTGTATGCCATTCAGTTTCCTAAGATTCAATTTCGATTGTTTGAAAAGAGTCCTAAAAAACGAGAATTCTTAAAAGCTTGTCAACAGCAAATCGCTCCTAATATTGAGGTTTTTGCTGAGGTTCAGTCAAAAGATTTAGTTGGAATTGAATTGGTTGTGGCCAGGGCTTTTAAGCCTTTGGATGTCATTTTGACAATGAGTCGTGAATATTATCTCTCTGGGGGGGCTTACTTTCTTCTCAAGGGACGCAAAGAAAAAATTCAAGAAGAATTAGAGTTGGTTAAAAAGAACTTTCGAGATCGAGAGATTGAAGTAATTCCTCTTGTTTCGCCTGTTCTTGATGTCGAAAGACATTTAGTGAGAATTTAGTATTGATTCTAGAATTAGAAGTTATTTTTCCACATCATTGATTCAACGGGCTGTGGAGCTACAAGATTGTATTTGGCGGAGCTTTTAATATTATAGCTGGTATTAACATCTCCACTGACCTCAAAGTAAATAAGCTGTCCGATTGGCATTCCTGAATAGACTCGAACAGGTTTCTTGACAGAAATTTCAAGGGTCCAATAATTACAAAAGCCTACATCTCCTTTTCCTGCCGTGGCATGGATGTCAATCCCAAGACGTCCCACTGAGGATTTGCCTTCGAGAAAGGGAACATGGATGTGAGTTTCTGTATATTCTTGAGTTACCCCTAGATAAAACTCATTCGGTTGCAAAACATAACCAACTTCTGGGATGTCAAAAAACTCAATGGTATTGTGTTTTTTTGCATCCAAAATAGGGTCTTTGTAGAGACCTAAGACAGATCCTAAATGCACATCATAACTATTGCTTCCAAGACACGATAGCTTAAAGGGCTCTACCTTGATGAGTCCTTTCTCTATAGCCGCTAGAATCTTGGAATCAGAAAGAATCATGTCTTATTTGGTTTCTCTGTGAAGAGTGTGTTTTTTTAAGAAAGGATTATACTTTTTCTTTTCCAGGCGTCCGGGGGTTTTGGACTTATTTTTTCTGGTTGTGTAGCGAGAAGGAGGAACTCCTGCAGCTCTTGCCTCAGTACACTCTAAAGTTACAATAATGCGGCCTGTTTTCTTTGCCATAAATTCACTCCTTAGATGCGGGTCCTATTTTTCTAGAAGACCCTCAACGGAGCCACTTTTCTTCACAAGAGTGGCTACTGGTTATTTAAACCAAAAATTAAAACTTTACCTTTACTTTAAGAGAACCCTCTGTCTTCAATTAATAGATAACCATGTCAGGTTATGGATGCTTGAAAAAAGGCGAGCTCCTTCTAGGGAAGGCAGTACCCTAGCAAAGATAAAGAGGAACTTCAATATACAAATGGGGGATATGTGAAGAGTTTTTTAGTTTTTGTAATAATTTTTGCTAAAGTAACCTTAGGATTAGGAAGTTTTGCTGAAGCTTTAGAGTGTCGTAGGGGAGAAAATGGTCAAAAGATTGGATTAGAAGCTTTGGTTACAGAAATTCCGCTTGGAAGTACTCTTTTTTTGGGGGAGCTTCATGGCTTTACATCCGTAGCTTCGGGCCAAATGTTGATTTTAGATGAGCTTCGCCGCCAAGGACACAAAGTAGATGTTGGACTTGAGTTTTTCACCTATACAAAGCAATCCGTTGTGGACCAATTTGTTCAAGGTTTTATAAATGAAAGTGTTTTTCTGAGCCAGGTTGGGTGGGCTCAGAGTATGGATTTTGGTTTTTATAGAAGGCAGGCCCTTTTCCCTCGATTTGAGGAGGGAGAGCTGACCTTAGCGATTAATGCCCCCCAAAGCTTAACTCGTTCGGTCGCTAAAAAAGGAATCGATTCTTTAACGGAAGAAGAAAAAAAGCTCTTGCCTCCAGACTTTGAGTTAGGTCGTCCTGACTACTTAGAGCGTTTTCGAGAGGCGATGGGTGGCCATGTAGAAGAGAAAGACCTTCTGCGTTACTTTCAGGCTCAAAGTGTATGGGATGAGACCATGGCTTGGCAATTGGCTTCCTATCGAACGGGCCATACAAAAGCAGTGGTTGTTGGTGAGTTTCATGTTCAATATGGAGGGGGGCTTCCCCATCGTTTGTCTGTAAGAGACCCTCAAATGAATATTGTGACCTTAGGTTTTATGGATATTCATAATCTTAGCGCTTCAGAAGTCGATGAGGCTCTTAAACCCCATATCAAATGGGGCGTCAGAGAGGACTTTATTTGCCTTGTGGATCTTCCTGAGACAACAAAGAGCTGGTCTCTCTTTAAAGGTTTGGGGCGCTCTTACCGATAAAAGCTCTATGGGAGCTAAGAAAATATTAATTTTGGAAGATGATTCAACTTTGGCAAACGCCTTGGCAGGAACTGTTAAAAAGGCGGGGTATGAATCTGTTATTTGTTCACACCCGGATGAAGCTTTAAATGAATTGGATAAAAACTCCTTTAAATTGGTGTTTATCGATTGTTTATTGCCGCAGACGCCAGGCGTGGATGTCGCTAAAAGTATTAGGAAAAATTTTGATTCTGAGATCCTTCCTATTGTCATGATGAGCGGGATTTTTACAGATAAGCAAATGATGAAAGACATCACCAATGAGATTTCAGCTCTGGATTTCTTAAAAAAACCTTTTGAAGTGACCGAGGTTTTAAAGTTCTTGGAGAAAGAATCTGTAGCTTCTCATGATGAGCGTTTGGCGAAGAGCCTTTTTTCATTGCCAGATCGTCTAGGGGCTATGCCTGCCAAACGAAATGAAATTCTACGTGCTCTTAGTAAAATTCATGGATTTGAATTGCCAATTTTACTGACTTCGATGGTGGCAAATTCGTGTAGCGGTGTGATTCAATTGAGTGATGAAAAAGGGGAAGTCAATAGGATTAGTTTTTATAAAGGAAATATTGTCGGAGTTGATAGCGCTGATAAACAGAGTACTTTAGGAAAACTTTTAATCGCTAATGGGTGGGTTCTTCCCAGTGACCTTGAAATTGAATTGAATCGTCCTTCGGAGAAAAAAATAGGTCAGAGGCTGGTGGAAGAAAATTTGATTTCTCCCCATGCTGTTTTTGATGTAATGGAAAAACAAATGGCTCTTCGATTAGAGAAAATGATTAAGGATAAAAATTATCAGATTAAATATGAAGAGACCATTTTAGAAAGTAATGATTCAGCATCGATTGATGCGACTGAATATTATCTACTTTTAGATCATTGGATTGCAAATCTTGTCGCCTCAGAATGGTTGAATCATCAAATTAATTTATGGAGTGGATACTCTGTGGAGTTTGGGCCGAACCATGATCCTTATCGGCACGAGTACGAAGCCTCTACCATCCGCGCGGTTGAAAGCATCATTGGATCTATTGAGTGTCGGAAGGAACTTTCTATCTTGCAAAAATTTTATTATGATCGAATCTCTGAATTCAATAAAGCTTTCTACTATATGCTTTGTCTTCGCTTTGTTTTATTTACTGAAAAAGCGAATATAATGTCGGAACAAGAAAAATTAGCAAGAGTTCAGAAGCTTTGGCCTCAAATCAAGGATGCGAACTTAATAGAGACTTTTCTTCAAATTGGTGGGCGTCGTGACATGACGCCAGAAGAAGTGCAAGTCGTGTATCAGGACTTTATGAAGAAGTTTCCAACATCTTTAGGAGATCCTAATAATGCATCTCCGCAAGAAGCTCTTTGTCGAACAGTGAAGGAAAGAGTGACCTCTGCTTATCAATTATTTTTAGAGCCTTCAAAAGTGCTGACTTATGAGAGAGAGCAAGAAACGGGGCATGCTTCTAAAAGATCTCAGGCCTTAATTAAAATGGAAGAAGCAAAAAAATTTCTATCATTGGGGCAATATTCAACAGCAACTATCATTATCAACAAGGCTATTGATTTATACCCAGGAATTGATTCTGGGATTTTATATCGAGTCTGGGTTAAGGTAGGGTCGTTGCCTCAAAATAAAAATGTCGAAAAGGATCTTCTTCTGGACGTAGATCAAATGTTAGCTAAGGTTTCCTCTGAAGAAATGAACTCAGCGATTGGTTGTTTAGTGCAAGGTCTTGTTGCTAAAAGAAAGCGGGATTTTGTGGGAGCACGTGCTTTTTTTGAACGCGCTCTAGCTACAGATAAAAGCCTTATCGAGGCACGGAGAGAACTCAATAAGCTGCCGGCAGATGTTAAAAAGCCGATTGATTTACTTCATGGAGATCTGAGTGTTGTTCTTGGGAGCTTTTTCAAAAAATCTTAAGGAGCCCTCCATGGCGATTTCGCCTTACTTGATGTTGAAGACCTCTTGAATGGCTTGTTCGAGCATTTCTTTCGGCGCTGCTCCTTGGGCCATTTGTGGCTCTCCTGTCATGGGTGCGAAGAGAAGAGATGGAACACTCATGACTCCAAATGTGCTGGCCACTTCTTGTTCAGTATCAATATTCACTTTATAGACGTCAATTTTTCCCGCATACTGTTGTGAAATTTCTTCTAAAATGGGAGCTAAGCGTTTGCATGGACCACACCAGTCAGCGTAAAAATCAATAATAGCAGGCTTGGATCCTTGAAAAGTCCAAGAATTATTTTTTTCATAATCAAACACTTTTTCTTTAAATTCACTCGCTGTCAGTGCAATCATTTGGATTTCCTTATTGAAGGTTATAGGTTGCTGCGACAAAATTAAAAATACCGTTCTGTCTCATGTTAAACAGAGTTTTTTTTGTATGGCGATGAGATTAACTCTTGATTCAAGGCGTAATCCCTTTTTTACACGATGTCATTTGTTTTGATCAGATCAATCTGCAGTTTTTGAGTGGGATAAGGCTTATTTTCACCACAATGATCATCTTCAGCAAAAGAAAAAGGATGGGTCGCTCAAAGTGAAAAGAGGATGTTCTTATAAAACATCAGGTTAGGCTCGATGAAATTTCAATGTCAGACTAATGCATTGGGCGATAATTTGGCTAAACTGCAGTTCTTCGTTGAGAATTTGAGCGCGGTCCGAGGGCATTCTGATGGTAAGAACTCCATAAAATAAAGAGGGTGCTGAATACAGTGGTAAAACAATCATTGAATTGAAGTTAATATTCGAAAAATATTTTTTGATTTGATTCAGTGTTGGATCATTGGCGAGGTTTTCAATAACCAATGTTTTTTCTGTATTAATAACAAATAAAATTTCAGGATATTTTTTAAGATTGAGACTCCATTCGTTTCTTTCAGCATCATCGCTGGAGGCCTTCACTGTGCCCAGTCGATTGATTTCATCGCATTTAATAATGCTTGTTCTCACGCTTTTTAGAGCCATCGCCGACATTTGTGTTAATTTGAGCAAGGTCTCCGAGAGATTTTCACTTTGATAGACTTGGCGAAGAACAAGTTCAATCAAGTGAAGATAGAGATTGGAATTGCCGTCAAAGAGGCTGGTTGAGCGTTCTTCACTGCGAGAAGGTTGTAAATGAAAAACAAGCCGAGAGATAATGTCTTCTACTTCGAGAGGCCTTAGGAGAAAATCGGCAGCACCCCATTTCATGCATTCTTTGATGTTATTAATATTTGTTTGATGAGAGATGATGATAATTTTAGTGGGAGTTCGACCTAGAGAACCCATTTCTTGGAGTTCTTTGAGGATTTGCAAAGCGTTCATTCGAGGCAGCATGAGCTCAATGAGAGCGACCTGGGGCTTGTGTTTTATAATTTCTTTAATGGCCTCTTCGCCATCGTTTGAGACATAAGCTTCAAAACCTCTTTCATCGAGAAAGGCTTTTAAATGCAAACTTTGAGTAGAGCTTGGATCTGCAATGAGTATTTTTACGGGTGCGGTCATGGTGTCTCTATCGGAAAATGAAGAGTACTTCTTAATAGTCGTGCTTCGATTAATAAATTTTATTTAAGAATAGGATTGGTTTATCAGAGATGACATGTTGCTGCACTTTTGTATTTTGTAGACAGGGCATGTTCAAGATGATTTTCTAAGGTCTATGCCGTTAGGTTGGCTACAGCATAGAAGGGGAGTCTATGTTTTTGAAAAATTTAAAAATGCTGGGAGCCATTCTTTTTTTATCTGAAACTCTACTGGCAAATAGTCTTGCGTTGGATGATGTTTATAAACAGGCCCTTGAGAAGGCGGAGAGCCTTCGCATTAGTGAGTCTGAGCTGCGCGTCAGTGAAGTCCAGACAGATAAAGCAAGGTCTGATTTTTTTCCTTCGCTATCATTGAATTCGAGTTATTTGAGGCAAAATAAAATTTTACCTTCCGTAAATGAATACGATCAACAGGTAACAAAATTGAATTTTTCCCAATCTCTTTATGCAGGAGGAAAAGATTCTTCCATGGTCAATGCCGCCAAGGCCAATGTTAAATCGCTATTTTATAAATTAGAGGAGTCCAAAAATAGTTTTTATATACAGGTGGCTCAGGTTTTCTATGCGCAATTATCGGCTGAAAGAGAAGTGGAGAATACAAAAAAATCCATTGAACTCACAAAGAAGAGATTGGAAGAGTTGGATCGTCGAAAAAAAATCGGTAAATCGAGGAATATTGAACTTCTGGCGGCGCAATCCCAACTTTCTATTTTGGAAGCCCATCTTTTAGCTTCTCTGGGTGAGTTACAGGTGGCCAAAAATAACTTTTACCTTTTAACAGGTTTGGATTCAAAAATTTCGCTAAAGGAAGATGCAAGTCTTCCTCAGGAAAACAGGGATCTCAAAACACTTCTTTCTTCTTTAGAACAACGTCCTGACCTTTTGGCTTTGAATTCTCATTTGAGAAGCACAGAAGAACTCGTGGGAGCGGCTCGATCAGGATTTCTTCCAAACTTGGATGTCTCCGCCAATTATTATCTTTCACGTACAAATTCTTCATCAAACGCTCCTGATTGGGATGCCAGTCTTACTTTGACGATTCCTCTCTTCTCCAAAGGGTTGACAAGCGCAGAGGTAAAAGAAGCTCAAGAGCGTCGAATGCAGGCGGAACTTTTGTTGAATCAAAAGCGGCGAAATGCTGAAACTGAAATAAAATCAGCATATCATAATTTTATGAGTTTTCTTGAGCAAGTGAAAGCGTTGGAAAAAGCAGTGGTGGCCACAGAGCAAAACTATAAACAGCAAGAAAGGGATTATCGCTTTAGTCTCGCTACTAATTTGGATGTGATTCAAGCCCTCAACACTCTGGACGAAACAAAGCGTTCTCTCGATAAAACCCGTTATCAAGCTCTTTATGCGGCAGCGATTCTCAAGGCCACAGTGAATGAACTGAAAAAATAGGAAGAACTATGAACATAGCAGAAGTCTCTATTAAAAATCATGTTTTTACTTGGATGTTAATGGCCGCACTGATTATTTTCGGAGGATTGGCTTTTGAACGAATGGGTGTCAGCCAATTGCCAGATGTGGATTTTCCGACAGTCAATGTCAACGTTAGTCTTGATGGGGCCTCTCCTGAAGTCATTGAAATGACCGTGGTTGATGTTTTAGAAGGAGCTATTACATCAGTTCCGGGGATCTCAAGTATATCGTCATCTTCCAGAACAGGATCGGCCAGTATTTCGGTTGAGTTTGGATTGGATAAAAAAATCGACGTGGCCGTCCAAGAGGTGCAAAGTGCGATCAGTCGGGTGCAAAGACGATTGCCGGTGGATGTAGAGCCTCCTTCTGTGAGTAAGTCCAACCCAGAAGATGATCCTATTTTATGGTTAAGCGTGAGTGCGGATCAAATGAGTCGCAAGGAATTGATGAAACTCGTGCGAGACCGAGTTCAGGATCGTTTTTCTACAATCGAAGGTGTCGGAGAGGTGGTTTTGAGAGGTTTTGTGGAGCCTAACTTAAGGGTATGGCTTTCACAAGATCAACTGAACCACTATCAATTAACAGCCTCGGACGTGATTGCTACGATTCAACGAGAGCATTCCGAAAGTCCCGGGGGACGTATTGAGAACGAAGAGCAAGAGTTCAATATTCGTACTTTAGGCGAAGCTCCCAGTGTGAAAGATTTTGAAAATATCACTATTTCAAGGCGGGGAGGGAGTCTTAATTTTCTTCCCATTTCATTGAAATCTGTAGCGCGCATTGAGGATGGTACCGCCGATGTCAGAAGCTTAAGTCGTTCTCAAGGGAAAACATCGGTAGGTCTGGGGATTAAAAAACAACCAGGTTCTAATGCTGTCTCAGTCGCTCATAAGGTGAAGGAAAGAGTGACGGAAATTTCCAGTCAGCTACCGGAGGGCGTGGATATTGGCGTGCGTTTCGATACCACTCAATTTATTGAAGAAGCGGTAGGTGAGTTGAATTTTACGCTTCTTTTTTCTGCTATTTTGACAGCTCTTATTTGTTGGCTTTTCTTAGGGTCTTGGACTGCAACACTGAATGTGATTTTGGCGATACCGACGTCTGTGATCGGAACATTTATTGTATTGCAGATTTTGGGATTCACACTCAATACTTTCACTTTACTCGGTTTGTCGTTGGCGATTGGAATCGTGGTGGATGATGCCATTATGGTTCTTGAAAATATTGTGCGGCATCAGGAGCTTGGGAAAAACAGATTTCAATCCGCACTCGATGGCGCCCGAGAAATCACATTGGCCGCTTTGGCCGCTACAGCAGCCATTATTGCCATTTTCTTACCTGTCGCCTTTATGCAGGGTGTGATTGGAGAGTATTTTCTGCAATTTGGAGTGACTCTTTCTGTTGCGGTTGCAATTTCTTTATTGGAAGCGCTCACCTTAACGCCGATGCGTTGTTCTCGCTATCTAGCGATTAGTCCACGCACCACTTGGGTTGGGATAGCCGTGGAAAAGGCCTTTCAGTTTTGTGAAGATGTTTACCGTAAAGTGATTCCATTGACATTAAAGCATCCAGCGTTGACTTTGTTTGCTGCTTTTCTTTTTTTTGCAGGAACATTATATATTGGTTCCAGAATTAAACAGGAGTTTATTCCTCCTCAAGATCAAAGTCGTCTTTCTCTTCGAGTGCAAACCCCAGTGGGCTCCTCATTAAGCTTCACAGACGCCAAGATGTTAGAAATTGAGAAATATCTTTCGGAACGCCCTGAAGTGGAGAGTTATTTTAGTTCTGTGGGGGGCGGCTCTCAAGTCAATTCGGGACACGTTTCGCTCACACTAAAACCTCCAGCTCAACGTCAGCTTTCCGCACAGGATTTGGCCAATGATCTTCGTAAACATTTCCGAAAAATGAAAGATCTTCGCGTGACTGTTCATGATCCCTCTCTGGCTAGTTTAGGGGGACGGCGAGGGTCTCCAGTAGCTTTTACAATTCGAGGAGCAGATTGGAATAAGCTAATCGAATATTCAAAAGTGATTGCCGATGAGATGGAAAAAACAGAAATGATGACAGACATTGATTCGAATTATCAAGAAGGTATGCCTGAAATCCAAGTGATTCCAGATCGAGTTTTAGCAAGACAATATGGCGTGGATGTCGCAGATATTTCAGATACAGTGCATGTCATGATGGCGGGAAAGGTGGCTGGAAAATACACGCAGGGGAGCCGCCGGTATGATGTTCGGGTGAGTTTGCCTGCGACAGGTCGTGTTTCAGCCGAAACCATTAAAAAATTCAAGGTTCGTAACAATAGAGGCGAGTTAATTCCCCTCACAAAGGTGGTTCGTCTTCAAGAGCGACCGAGTTTGCAATCGATCACCCGCGAAGACCGGGAGCGAGCCATCACAATGAGAGCCAATGTCGCCACTACCAGCTCTCAGGCTGAAGCGATTCAGGCTGTACAAGATATCACGAAGCGGGTTTTACCAAGTGGCTATTATTCCGTGATGAGTGGGAGTGCTAAAACATTTCAAGAATCTTTCTCGAGCTTATTTTTTGCTTTAGTGCTGGGAATTCTAGTATCTTATATGGTGCTGGCTTCACAGTTTAACAGCTTCATTCACCCTCTTACCATCTTGATTGCCCTTCCATTTAGTATTTCGGGAGCTTTCTTAGCCTTGTATTTCGCCGGGCAAACATTGAATATTTATAGTATGATTGGGCTTATCTTATTGATGGGAATTGTGAAAAAGAATTCTATTTTATTAGTGGAGTTTACTAATCATAAAAAAGCAGAAGGTTTGGGAGTTCATCAAGCCCTTTTAGAGGCGTGTCCCGTACGGCTTAGACCTATTTTAATGACCTCAATCGCCACGATTGTCGGAGCGATTCCACCAGCTTTGGCGTTAGGACCTGGTGCGGAAAGTCGTATCCCCATGGCTTTATCTATTATTGGAGGAGTATTCGTTTCAACTCTTTTGACCTTATTTGTTGTTCCCTGTGTGTATCTGACATTTGAAAAAATTCTTGAATTTTCGTTTAAAAAGAAGGGATCTGTGGAACTTCTTGGTTAATCACTATCGCGAAATTATTTTCGTATCGAAGCTGTGGGTGCCGCCAAATTGAAAAAGGATTCATGGTTTTTCTAAACCTCATTTTGATATGCAAGAGGTGTTTCTGTATTTGGCTTGGGTTACGGAGGTCTCGTCTTTTTCCAAGTTTGCAACACCAACCTTTGTGTACAATACAGTTTATTGAAGCTTTGTAATGAATTTCTTCATTCGATTGAGCGCCTCTAGCATTCTTTCTGATTCAACGGCAAAGCTGATGCGCAGAAACCCTTCACAACCAAATTCAATGCCAGGAACAGCAGCCACAAAATACTTTTCTAATAAGATAGTTGCAAAATCTCGGGAGCTTGAGAGAATTTGATTTTCATATTTTTTCCCGAGGGTTTGAGAGATATCTACCCAAACATAAAAAGCCCCGTCTGGCTTTGCTGCTTTGATCAAGGGAATGCTATTGATGATTTTAAGAGAGGCTTCAAGTCTTTCTTTGAGAAGATGATTGGCTTTCACCATATCGGGATCACATTTTTTAATGGCAGTCAGAGCTGCTCTTTGGGAGATGCTGCTGGCGGAAGACGTTGCTTGTGATTGGTAATCCGCAATGGCTTTAATTAGGGCGGTGGGGCCAAGGGCCCATCCAATCCTCCATCCCGTCATTGCATAAGATTTGGAGACTCCATTCACAATGATCGTGCGCTCTTTGAGCTCTGGCGTGCTTTCCAAAATATGGGGTGCGACGGTACAAGCCCCAAACATTAAATGATTATAAATATCATCAGCGACAATAACGATACGCGGATGTTTTTTGAAGACGTCGCCAAGAGCTTTGAGTTCGTCTGAAGTGTAAGCGATTCCAGTAGGATTGTTAGGTGATGCAAATACGAAGGCCTTTGTTTTTGGAGTGATGGCTTTTTCCAAAAGTTCAGGAGTGATTTTAAAATGAGTGGCAGGACCGCATTCAATAATGACGCTTTTCCCTTGGGCCAACTCGACCATGACAGGGTAGCTCACCCAATAGGGAGCGGGAATAATCACTTCATCACCCTCATCACACAGCATCTGAAAGGTAGCAAATAAAACAAATTTAGCACCAGTCCCAACAGTCACTTGAGAGGGACTATAATCCAATCCGTGATCTTTTTTGACTTGTTCACAAATAGCTTCACGCAACTCTGGGATCCCATTCGCCGATGTGTATTTGGAAAAGCCTTCTTTAATGGCTTCGATCCCTGCTTGAGCGGCTATTTCAAAAGTAGGCCAATCAGGCTCTCCGACAGATAAAGAGATCACGTCGTTTCCTTGAGCCGCAATCTCCTTGGCTTTTGCAACCAATTGCAAGGTGGGGGATGGCTTCATGGATTGGGCTCGGCGGGATAACATAAGCAAACTCCTCATTAATATGAAACTAAGTGGGTAATTTCAGTTTTTCCAAGAGAATGGGCTGAATATTGGGAGGAACTAAACCATTAAGATTGCCCCCGTAACGGGCGATTTCTTTGATGGCCCGACTCGAAATATAATAACAATCAGGGCTCGCAAAGAACAGTGCGGTTTCTATATCAGGAAAAAGTTTTTTATTCATGCTAGCCATGGCCATTTCATATTCAAAATCCACCACGGCGCGAAGCCCTCTGACGATCACTTTAGCCTTGATTTTTTTTAAATAATCTACCGTTAACCCTTGATGCACATCAACGCGCACATTTTTCAAATCCAGGAGATTGGATCGAAGAAACTCTTTTCTCTCTTCGGCTGTAAATAAATAATTTTTATGAGGAGAGTAAGATACCAAGACAACGACTTCATCGTAGAGGGGAGTGAGCCGTTTTATAATATCAATGTGTCCAAGAGTGATCGGGTCAAAACTTCCAGGATAAACTGCTGTTGCCATACAACAGCAGTTTCATTGTTAGGAAAGGCATGTGTCAAGATCTGTGAATTGAATCCATCGTTGCTCGTTGTCATTAGCATTGAAAACTCAAAAAAAGATGGTTGATTATTGAATTTATACCTGCGAATACCTCATTTTTTTCCAATTGAGTGGCATCGATTGGTTGGGTATGAAAAAAAATTTCACGATAGCAAAGAACTTTATATCGATTCTGTTTGGCTAAAAAAACTTAAAATTTTGTCACCAAATTGCCTTTGATCCATGCATTGCAAGGAATCATAATTCAAATTCAATTTTTCTTTTTTAGCAGATTCAATGGCGATGAGAGTTTTTTCATGAAAGAGAGAGCTTTTGCTTAAAGCCGACATTACTTCATCTGCCATTTGTTTGGTAAAGGGAGGGTCGATGAGAATCAAATCAAATTTTTTGGGAGAAGGAAGCCTGAGGAAGGCAAGGACTTCTTTATTGACAATAAAATAGGGTTCTATGAGCTTGAGTTTTTCGATATTTTTGCGAATGAGTTCGAGGCTTTTAGGATGGTTTTCTACGAAGGTAACTTCTTGCGCTCCCCTTGAGAGAGCTTCGAGACCCAAGTTTCCTGTTCCTGAAAAGAGATCTAGGACTAATGAAGATGGAGTGTGATTTTGTAAAATATTAAATAAAGTCTCTTTCACACGATCTGTTGTGGGCCGTATGTGGTCGGCAGAGAAGGAAATGAGTTGGTGGCCTTTGTATTTTCCAGAAATAATACGCATAGTGAGTCTTTATAATTTTTGTCGAATGGCTCTTTCGAAATCGGAAATCGCCCTTTCGTGTTCTTTGTTAATAGAGAGAAAGTGCATTTCGACTAGATACCCTTTCATAGTGGCTTTAGCATCTTTATAACGATCCATGGTTTTAATAATTTTTATCTTTTCCGTGATTGTTTTGTTAAAATAAGGAAGAGTAAATTCCACGTTGTACTGATCTCCAATTTTAAATAAAACATCGGGGACTTCCATTTGAAATCCAACTTTAGTAACGCGCAAAATATCGCCTAGAACAGGAAGCATAGTCTCTGAGAGCCATACCTTCACAGGGATGGGATAGGCTTTTATTTTAGATACAACTAAGGTTTCTTTAGCATTGTTTTTTCCCATAGAATACCTATTTTATTTTTTTTCTGAAAATGTGTACAGGATTGATTTGGGACCCCATCATTTTTTATATTTCCTTTCTTTATACTGCTGGATCCGCCAGAGGAAGCCAAATCCAAAATTTAGATCCAGTCTCTTGTTGAGGTTCATAGCCGACAAGACCTTGATGGTTTTCAATAATTTGTTTAACAATATTTAAACCCAAGCCTGTTCCGTCTTTTCCCTTAGTAGAAATAAGTGGCTGGAACAATTGTTCTCTTAGTTTTTCTGGTACACCACAGCCGCTATCCACGACAGAAATTTGAACTCCATTTACTTCGTTGAGGGTCGACGATTCCGTGGAGAGCGTAATGGCTCCTGACGTGGTTATAGATTGATGGGCATTCTTGAGGAGATTGTAGAGAACTTGCTGCAATAAGGAAACGGACGCTAAAACGCGGTGTCTTTTTTGCGATAAATGAAGATGGAACCGGTGACCATGAATGAGAGCTTTGATCAGCGGAATTGTCTTTTCTACGATGGTTTCAGCATCAATGAGGGTTTTTTCTACCTTCCCTTTAGAAAAATAGGTGAAATCAGTTATAATTCTTAAGGACCTCAAGCTGGCTTTATGAATTTCTTTTAAATCATTTTGAGTTTGGAGAGAAAGGTTTTCCAATAAAAGGCCTTGTGTGGCTTGTTGATGAATTTGTTGTAGGGGTTGGGTGAGCGCGGAAGTTAAATCCCCTGCTAATTGGCCCACAGCCATCATTTTTTCTGATTGGAGAAGCTGATTATAGAGAACGTGTTCTGAGGTTATATCTACAAAATGCGCGATATAAGCGCCGGAACTGTGACTTTCGACGTTATAGATGGGAAAACAACGACAACTGTAAATTTTATTGAGAATTGAGACATCAGCGGGTGAAGAATTATTGGAGCTCGGAGATAACAGGTTCCAGAGAAAATCGGCATCGGGATTTTCTTCCAAGAGCGCTGTAAAATTTTGATTAGAACGAATGATTTTTTGTTTTTCAGAGACAATAGCAAGAGGATCGTTAAGATCATCAAAGGTGGAAGCCCAAAGATTTGTTCTGCTTTGCACTTCTTCTTGTAGAAGGTATTTCTCCAGGGTGAGCTTGATAAAAGACAATTGTTCTTGAAGTCGGCTTTCAAAGTCGGGAGAGAGAGGGCATTTCTCGTTGATTTCCACGAGTAAAAGAAAGGGGGTTTTTGATTCTTCTTGAAATAGAGAATAGCAGTATAGGTTTTTTAGGGATTTTTTTTGTAAAAAACTAATGGCTTCAGTTTGGGTGGAGTTAAGAACTGTAAGGCCCTTATTAAAGGCGGATTGAAAAAGATTTTTTAAAAACTCACGTTGATGTGGTGTTTGAACAGAAGTTGATTCAAAATGAAATTTTCCGGCGCGTGAGACGATTTGCTGAAAAGCTTGTTTCTTATGTTCAATAAAGAAAGAAATTTCTTTGACTCCCTTGATGGACCGGAGATTCATCCATAGGCATTGAACAACCTCTTCTATGTCTCGGCTCATCGATAGGGAACGAGCGAGGTGGATCAGGGAGTGAAATTTCTTTTGTCGTTCCTCTTCTTGTTTTGAGAATTGCTCTAGTTGCAAAATTTGATCATCATTAATTTTTTTTAGTACTCCCAGTGAGTTTTTCATGGCCGGAAGGCTTCCATGAGCTTTATTTTTATTTTTTTCTTCAGGTTCTTTTTTTTCATGGGCTAAAATCTGTGATTTGATCAAAATATCTTGAAAGTCTTTTAATGTTTGGTTTTGTAACAGGAAATAAAAACGGTTGTGGGGTCGTACTCCCGCTTTGAGAGAGGACCAGAACCCCTCTTCTTCACATAAATAGATTTGTTGAGCCGAGGGGAATTGAAAGCCAAGGTCGCAAAGCCTCTGAAAATTGTCACTGATGATGAAGTTAGGGGAGCTTTGGTTGAGATTTTCTTCACTCTCGATCAGATGATAGAGATTTTCATTTTTGAAAGATCGAAGATGTTCTCTAATAGAATTAGAAAAAGGAGAATGAGCTCCTTCCCATAAAATGATTTTCATATTCACATTTCAGACAGAACTTCTAGCCACGTTTGAAGTGCATCAGCAAGATCGTATTCGATGATATCCGCCATGACCCCCGTGTTTTTATTGTTGAATGTATCAAGAAGCTCATTAAAACCTTTCCATAGTTTAAGCTCCGAGTTGGCCCATCGAGAAGGGAGTTTTATCTCCCGGTGTTGGCATAAGGAATTAATGGAATTGAGGCTATTGACGAGTAAATGGCACTGATCAATAAATTTGGATAATTCCATGGCGCATTGATCAATGGCTTTGAATCTCAGGTGTTGAGACAGCTGATCAGAAGATTCAATAAGGTGAGGCAGATGTTGTTTCCAATAGGTAAGAACATCTTTGAAAAGTAGTAATGGATTCTCAGTATCAACAGAAAGTGTTTTGATTTCGGAAATAGGAGTATCTTTGAGGCGGTTTTCATCTTCTTCGGAGAGATGCAATTCATTCACATGGATGCGGCAAATGACCTCTCCTTTTTTTTGAAATTCCTCTTCAAAGTGGTGAATGATGGATTTAAGATCGGAATAAGGACCAAAAACTTGTAGTAATTCGCTGTGGTCAAGATTGAGATGACTCATGAATTCCCTCCAGGGGTTGGGGTTCTAAGGTTAACCAGTATTGGATGATGGCACTGAAATCGGTGTGCACTTTCTCTGTAGCTTCAAAAACCATTTGAGGAGAGTTCGGTCCGATTAGTGCTTTTTGAGTTTGATACCAACGGATAAGAGACCTTAATTCCGGAATCAAGGCCCCGATGTTTTCAATGACTTCTTCACAACGTTCAATAATTCCAGAGACGACACTGACGTTTCTGGTTTTTTTGATGGTTTGAAATTGTTCCAGTATGACCTGATTGACTTCAAGAAGGTTTTGAAGTCCTTGTTGGATGGTTTTATTTTTTATTTTAGGCCAAGGCTCATTCATGTAAAGCGCCTTGAGCAAATGCCAGCTCCAGTCTTGAGTGCGCGTGTTGAGGGGCGCTTGATAGCTGGGGGATTCTCCCACGAGCGTGATGATATTTTCAGAAGATGCTGGAGCTTGAGTCAGGATCTTGAAGGCTTCAGTGGCCACTGTTTCTGAGGGAAGATCCGCTTCGGTTAACGCATAGAGAACGCGGCTCCCATTTGATCGTGGGCCGGTTTCCCAAAAATTGACCGTCGCAAAGCTGACATTGAGGGCTGGAGTATTAACGAGGCTGGCAATATGTAAAGGAGCCGAGTCACACCCAATGTAAAGAGCTGCACGAGCGATCAGAGGGAATAAATCAGAAAAGTTGAGTTCTCCTGTCTTGTTGAGAACTTGATCAGGATTAAATCCCAGAGCAATGAAATCAGCGTCGTGAGTCTCATCGCTATTTCCAATGAGAACAATGGGGATGGAAGAGAGTTTTTGAAAATGGGTGATAAAGGTTCTCCATTTAAAAGGAGAAAATTTTTTATTATCCCGACTGGCTCCCACATGCAGAACAATGTAAGCTTCTAAGTTCAGAGGGCTGGGCGTTTGAACCTGTGTTTTCCAGTCGTCAGGATGTGGCTGTTGTTCTGCCATCATGGTGAAAAGATCTGCAAGGTGAATTCGATTTTCTCGGTCAACTCCCACTTGAGCATAAAAGTAAGTGCTGACATCGTCTTTAATATTTAAGTAGCCATCGCTGGTTCTTGTGTACCCTGTGATTTTTGTTTCTGGGGTTTGAAGTTCGAAAGTTAAATAACTAGAGGCTGGAGACAAGGTAGCGTTGATGATCCATTGATAGGTGCGGCCTTTTAGGTCAGTGATGATTTGGTGAAGCGAAGTTAAACTTTCTTGAACGTATAGAGGTTCTTTTAAAAGCGGTTCAAAAATATTTTCTATAGGAAACTCGATGACCTGATTGAGCTCTGAAAGTCCTTCCGTTGCTGTTTTAAACTTTGGTCTTACTAACATATCAATTTTGGCGTCGGGGTATTGTCTCTTCAATGCACGGACTTGAGGCCATGTTAATAGTATATCGCCCAAGCGTGCGAGTTGAATAATCAGTATATTCATACTTCCTCCCTTTTTTATTATAGTCATTAGGCTGGTGCGGCTAACAACTGGGAAGCACAAAATGTTACAGAACTAAACCTAGGCCTCGTCTAGTCTATGAGAGGATTTTTTTATGGCTCGTAATGCCATTATTAACTATTCACGAAGGATATTTTTTTATTAATGAATATGAACAAATAAACCGAAAAGATGATTATTCTATCGGCGGAAGGAAAAGAAATGTCTGCAAAGAATTTTGATCCCAAATCCAAATGTATTCTGATTCTCGAGGATGACGAGTTGAGTGGTCGTTTATTGCAGGCGATTTTAGTTAAAGAGGGTTTTAGGGTGATTATTTGCAACCAAGGTTCTGAAGCGATTGAACAACTGTCTCTCAAGGGCTCAGAGATTGATTTGATTATCACAGATTTGATTATGCCAGTGATGGATGGATTTGATTTTATAGATCATCTTAAAAAAGAGGATCGTCATAAACCTTTTATGATTATTACCAGTCTTAAGGATAAATCCACCATGGAAAAAGCAAAACAAAAAGGATCGATTGATTATATTTTAAAGCCTTTTAAGACTTCAGATGTTTTAATCAGGCTTAGGAAGTTCTTTGAAAAAGAAGAAAGTCTCTCTGCATAGGTTCACTCCATCAGGTGCTCCTATTTTCAAATCATGAGTTTTAACTCTACTTCGAGAGGTTATTTATATCTATTCGAAATTCTTTTGGATAGGATTTCTAATCTCTGAGGGCCATTGTAAATTCCTTCAGGGATCGCCTTATGTCACAAATCTTTGATTCCAGCAAAGCGGGTTAGATCAGGGACCTTTATATTCTAAATTAAAAAAAATTGTAAAAATAAAGAAGAGAAAATAAATCTTACTTACTTACTTTTGCGAGATTTTTGCAATCGCTGATTCACATCCATGATTTTTTGTGTTTGTCCTTCTAAAAATTTGAGGTGTTTTTTGAGGAGCTTGGGGTTGGAAAGAGCTAAAATTCGAGTGGCCAGCAGTCCGGCATTACGACTGTTATCGATGGCAACTGTTGCGACAGGAATGCCCTTGGGCATTTGTACGATAGATAGTAAAGCATCCATTCCTTTCAGCTTTCCCACTTGAACTGGAACACCAATCACGGGAAGAGGCGTGAGTGAGGCCACCATTCCTGGAAGGTGAGCGGCTCCTCCAGCTCCAGCAATAATGAGCTTGTAACCTTTTTTGTGAGCATTTTTAGCAAAATGGAACATCCACTCCGGAGTGCGATGAGCGGAGACAATGAGGATATCGTGAGAGATACCAAACTCATTCAAAACAATAGCCGCGTCATTCATGACGGGTAAATCACTATCGCTTCCCATGATAATAGCAACGAGAGGTTTAATCATAATCGAACCTTTTTGCGAGCCCGTTGAGCTTGCTTAAGAGCCTTTTGAGGCGTTGAAGATAAACTGTTTATATGTCCCATTTTGCGGTCTTTGCGAGAATCTGCTTTTCCGTACCAGTGCAACTGAGAGCTTGGGTTTTTATAAAACCAGTCCGCATCCCACTGCGGAATGGGAGTGGATTGGCCGAGCAAATTAGCCATGGCAAAAGCGGATAAAACCTGGGGAGAGGGCAGCTTGCAATCCGCCACGGCCAACACATGAGCTTGGAATTGTGAAAGAGTTAGAGCATCAAGGCTATAGTGACCGCTATTATGCACTCTTGGAGCGATTTCATTGACCAAGAGCTCTTGACCTGTATCAAAGAGTTCAAAGGCCATCACTCCGACGTAATTTATTTTTTTAAGGAATAATTGGAGAGACTTTCGCAGTTGAGGTTCACGGGGGTGTTGGATTGGCCCCATCACCCAATCGCAGCGAGCGTTCGTTTGCTTTGATTCCACCAGCGGAAAATGCACAATCTGACCATGGCGATCTCGTGCCAAGAGCAAAGCCAGTTCTCGTTTGAACTTGATTCGGGTTTCGGCAATAAAGCCATGGGCGCTTTTTGCTTGTAGCTCCTTTTTCCAAAGCAATAAGTTTTTTGTGGTGTTTACAAAAAAGGTTCCGTAGCCGTCATAACCAAAACGCCTTTGTTTTAAAACCACATCCTTTGAAAATGTTTTCAGTTTTTGAAAATCAGACTCAGAGCTCACTTCTTGGTAAGAAGCCGTGGGAATTTTATGCTTAAATAATATTTGTTTTTGCGTGAGGCGGTCTTGAAGGAGCCCCATCAATGATGGAGATGGAAACACGGAAACGCGACTTTCTTGGCAGAGACCTTCTAGGAGGGTTGCATCGAGAAATTCGCTTTCAAAAGTCACAGCGTCACACTGACGAAGAAAGTTTTTCAAAGCCTCTCGATCATGGGGTTCTCCAACAAAAACATGAGGAGTGACTTGAGCTGCGGGCTCCTTGGGATCTTTTGCATAAATATAAACTTGAAAGCCATAGGGATAAGCCGCTAAAGCGAGCATCCGCGCGAGTTGTCCACCTCCTAAGATACCAAGTTTAAAGCCCGGAACAAAGTTCAAGAGAGGATCCTTTCACTGAAAATCTAATTACAATTCATCATACGGTTTTAATCTATGAGCTTAGAACGGAGCAATCAAAAAATCAGCGGGAAATTAGAATTGATGAAAATCCTCTAAAATCTTTTTGAAGGCTCTTCATTAGAGGATAGGCTCATCTTCTGAACGGGCGGACACATAGGCTCGAATGCGTCTTTTTTCTCCAATGGGCAAAGGAAGAAATTGAATTCCAAAAATTAAGCTTTTGCCGCCTGGAGTTTTATTTTTCCTTGAGTTTTTGATTTCTCCTCTGACAGAAAGCATGGCATTATCAGGAATTTTGAAAGTAAGCACTAAGCAAGCTTCTGGCGCTAGAGGGGTTTCATGGAGAAAAGAAAGTCCACCTTCACTCAAGGTGGTGCATTCACTGACAAAATAATGGCCATGAATTAAAATACCCACGGAGCCGTAAAAGACTCTTCGTGGGTATTTTCTTTTATATTGTCCTGCGAAAGCTTGTTGCATATTTATTTATCGGGCCCAGTTGCTTTCACCTTAAGGCTTATTTTTTTAAGGAATTCTCAGTGTTTGTTTTTGAGACTGAATTTCAATCATCCCTTTGAGGAGATTTTGTTCTTTGGGTGTCGTATTCTCAATATTTTTGCTTGTGAGCAGAATCTTAGGTTCGCTTGGGGATGAAGGATCTTGGTTTAGATAGCGAGATAAATCAAAGAAGAGCCCCAATCCATTCTTATGAGCCTCTGGACTGGTGAAAAAACCATAAACGCCACTCATATTCTCGTATTCAAAGGGTAGAAAAAGGTCCATTCTTCCCATTCTTTTACCAATAGCCTGAAACTCTTTCACCGTGAGGGCGAGACCAAGAACCAGCTCTTGAGACTCCGCATGAGCGCTAATGTACATTCGCCCCGCTTGTTGTCCCATCGGAACGCAGTAAATTTTCTGAGTGGTATCAATGATTGGAACCGGAGAACCGTTAGGCAACAGTGAAGGAGATTCCGCACACTGAGGAAGTTCATCGAGTCTGGAAAGATTTGTTGTAAAGCCAATGGTTGATTTGGGAGTTTTGCCTCCTGTGTTGCCCAATTGAATCTGAATGAGCACGCGTTGTTGTTGTTTATCGTAGATGGGAATTGTCATTGTGGGGAGCGAGGCTTGGCCGGTATTGAGAACCGTGTTAACGCCCACCCATTCTTCACCCGCTTGCTCTTGCAAGAGCACGTTGACGCTCGATACTAAACCTCCATTTTTTCCACATGCAGAGAGAAGACCCGTTGTCGCAAACAGAAAGCTTACGAGCTTGATTTTGCGAAATGTGCTTGGATGGGTTTGCAAAAAATAACAGAACATAAAAACTCCTTTTTTATTGGCGTATGCCGCCGTTGGGTTTCATCGGTGCTGCGAACTTGAGAAAGGGCTCTGGCGGGAGTCAAACGTGCTGTTGAGAATCGCGGGCCGATGGGTTTATCCTAACGTAAGAGAAAGTAAAATCAAAAAAGCCTATCCAATTGAATTTATTTAGATAGATAAAAGTGTATTATTTTGATCTAGACTAAGATCCCGTAATTCATTATGTTTTTATTTCACTGACACATTTGTAAAATTCTGATGGTGAGCATTGTTGTTTGCATCATTGCTTTTGTGGGGGTTTATAGAAAAAAAGATCGACGTTTATTTCATCCATCGTCGAAAAAAATGATTCTGGCCGTAGTCAAAACTGGCTGTTAAGAGCCAACCTAAGAAACAACTTGTGAATACAGCGGCAAAAATCAAATCCACTCGCTGCTGAGTGCGAGCAGAATCAATGAGGCTGCCCAGTCCTCCCCCGGCGATAAATTCACCGACGAGAGCTCCGACAATGGATAATCCGAGAGAGATGCGTAGTCCATTTAAGACCCATGGGATCGCGAAGGGAATTTTAAGTTTAAGATAGGTTTCCATGGGAGTGGCTCGGTAGAGTTTGAAAAGTTCAAGCATTGCCTTCGGGGTGGATTCCAGTCCTTTCAGAGAAGACGCTAAGATAGGGAAAAAGCTCACAATGCATGAAGAAGCAATCACTGTGGGGCCCCCGAAACCAAACCAAATGACAAGCATCGGGGCCACGGCAATGATGGGGACAGTTTGAAAAAATAAAGCCACAGGGAGAATTCCGGCGCGCAGCCATTGAGAAAGAGAAATGATCAAGGCGAGGAAAACCCCGCCGACCACGCTTAAAGCCAAGCCAATGAGGGCCATGGTTGTTGTTTCTTGAAAAGCTTGAAGAAGCTCCCAACGAGAAGACCAAAGTGTCGCGAAGGTTTGACTGGGGAGAGGGAATAAATAATCAGGAACGTGAAACAATCTGAGAGTGCCCTCAAGTCCTAAGAGAAGGAGCGCCGTCATCATCAATGTTTGACGGTTCATAAAAGTTCCTTTTCTTTCTGAGATAGGATTTGCATGCATTCCCGTAGCTCTGTGAGAGCTTGGAAATACGCAGGGGTTGTGCGGATTGATGCTTTTCGAGATTCAGGAAGCGAGATTTGGAGCTCTTTGTGGATTGAAGCTGGTTTGCCATGGAGTAAGATAATCCGATTGGATAAAAAGAGAGCCTCTTGAAGGGAGTGGGTAACAAAAACAATGGTTGCTTGCTGGTGTTTCCAAAGATCTCTTAATTGTTCTTGTAGGGTCTCTCGAGTGGGTTCGTCGAGGGCAGCAAAGGGTTCATCCATAAAGAGGAGTTTTGGTTTTGTAATAAAGGCTCTCGCCAAAGAAGTTCTCATTTTCATTCCGCCAGAAAGTTCATGAGGGTAGAGGAGGGCGGCTGATTCCAGCTGAACCATTTTAAGAGCTTCAAGGCCTTGTGTTTCCAAATCAGAAGAAGATCTTGAGTGATGGTGGGCTTGAAGCTCCAAAGGAAGGGTGGCATTTTCGAGCGTGGTTCTCCAGTTTAAGAGGTTGGGGTCTTGAAAGACGAAGGCTCGCGAAAGATCTGAGTTTTCAACTTGTTCTCCTGATGTCCAATTTTCAAGACCTGCAAGTAATCTGAGAATGGTGGATTTACCTGAACCGGAAGGCCCTAAAATAGAAAGAAAGTCACCCTCTTGCAGATGGATATCAATGTCTCTGAGAATTTCATTTTGAGAGAAGCTTTTGCCTCCCTGCCTAACAGATAAAATCAATTTAGAGTCTTTACTTACCATAGAAAATTGAGGCTAATTTTTAATCCATTCTTTGGCAATGCTCCTCTTGGCTATTAACTTGTTGCAGCTTCAAGAACTTCCGCTTGTTTAATAGGTCTAATAATGCCAATGAAGTGGGTATCGCCACATTAAAAAAGCAGAACTCTGGCCGCTGAATTTGATTTTTAGGAGTTAACATGAATTTGATTTTTCGTAATTTATTATTGTTTATTCCCGTCTTCTTTTGCTTTTCCTGCACATCTTATCAAAAGAAAACAGAAGGGCAAAAAGCAATTGAGGCTTTCTATCAAGCTTATTTTAAAACCTTGCATGAACCTCAATCCGTGAAACCACAGCTTCGCCTTTCTTCAAGTTTTTCTGAACTTATTGTTAAAAATCGCTCCATTTGCAAAGCAAAGGCAGGATCTGATGTTTGTGGATGGGACTCTCGACATGGAGATGACTATTTGAATGCTCAAGAAATCGATGCTGACCTCACCTTTGAAAATTCAGAGTTTAAATCCTCTGAGCCAAAACCCCATTGGATTCGAATCGAATTTAATGTTTTCCCTAGTGCGAAAACCAATAAGTCCAATTATAAAAGAGTTATTGAGTACATGATGATCAGAGAAGAAATGAATTTAGTTGTGGATGATATTATTATTGATGGCCAATCCTTCAGAAAAATCTTTTCTGATGAGATTGAGCATTACAATAAATAATAAGGAGTGAAAGGAGTCACAAAATAGAATGTTTTGAGAAGAATGCTTTCTTATTTTTATAGCGCTCATTCCTTTTGTGCTGCGTTATCAATGAGAGAATCATCTTCCAAACGATGCAAAGATAGGAAAAAATTGCTGTGACTCTAATCATTCTATTGAGACTCATTGACTAATTCCTTAGATCCAAGCTTGAATGAATGACCATTGATAAATTGAAGGAAGGAGTGCTTGTGGGCAGCTTTGAACTCATTGAAAAGCACGGTGAACACGAAGAGGTTATTTTTTGTTATGAAAAATCGGTTGGCTTAAAAGCAATTATTGCCATCCATAATACGTCCTTGGGGCCCGCTCTTGGTGGCACAAGAATGTGGAATTATAAAACCGAAGAAGACGCTTTAGTGGATGTCTTGCGACTCTCTAAGGGGATGACCTATAAAGCGGCAGCTGCAGGTTTAAATTTGGGTGGAGGTAAAGCTGTTATTATTGGAGACCCAAAAGTGCATAAATCTGAAGCTCTTTTCAGGGCTTTTGGACAATTTGTAAACTCTCTTAACGGTAAGTATATTACAGCGGAAGATGTGAATACAAATGAACATGACATGGAATATATCTTTATGGAAACTCCTTGGGTTACAGGAATTCCGAAGTCTTTTGGAGGCTCAGGAGATCCAAGCCCTTACACGGCTCACGGAGTTCTTATGGGGATTCATGCTGTTGTTAAAGAAAAACTAAACTATGATGGCGTGAAAGACCTTACTGTTGCCGTACAAGGTTTGGGAAATGTAGGCTCTAACTTGGTGAAGTACCTTGTTCAAGGAGGTGCTAAGGTTAAGGTGGCTGACATTGATGCTCAGAAAGTAAAGGCTCATGCTGAAAAATATGGAGTGGAAGCTCTAAGTACAGAAGAAATCCTTTCAACTCCTTGTGATGTTTTTGCTCCTTGTGCTTTGGGTGCCATTTTTAATGATCTCACTATTGGACAACTCAAATGCAAAATGATTGCGGGCGGAGCTAATAATCAACTCGCAGAACCAAAGCACGGTGAGGCTTTACGGGAACTAGGTATCTTGTATGCTCCTGATTATGTGATTAACGCTGGCGGTTTAATGAATGTTTTTGTGGAATTGGAAGGATATTCCTCTGATCGAGCCTTTGATAAAACAAAGAAAGTTTATGATAATTTGATGAGAGTCTTTCGATTAGCAAAGGAACAAAACATTCCCACGCATTTAGCCGCTGATCGTATCGCGGAACAAAGAATTAAAACCATCGGGAGTCTTCGTCAAAGGCATCAAGGCAAGTCTTCTCGTTTATTCACCACACTCAAAGAGATGGACAACAGATAGAACTGAGAAAGAGAGCAAAAATGAGCCGAATTACTAAAGCTGAATTAAAAAAAGGGGACCAACTCACTGTTCTTGGTCAAAGTGCGTTTTTACATCTGGTAAGAAATCAACGGGTTATTTTATTTGCCGCACTTATTTTATTGTTAGCTGGAGCTGGCTACGTGGCGTGGGATCAAGTGAGCCATTCTAAAGAACTTTCCGCGCAGGAAGAGTTTTATACTGTTGAAAAACAATATTTAAAATTAAAAGAATCTTTTGATAAAGCGGAGGCTGAGCAAAAAGATAAGGAGATGAAAGCTTCTTCTAAAAAAGAGTTAGCGAAAAAAGACGCGAATAAAAAAGAAGAATTAACAAATGAGAAAATAGAGAATCTTCCCTCTGGTGATATGACCAAAGATTATGGAGCTGTTGTTGAGGGATGGAATAAAATTATTGATGCTCATCCCAGCTCAAGAGCTGCTGCTATGGCGGCCCTTGAACTGAGTCAATTGTATTTAAATTACAAATTACCTAAAGAAGCTCTGCAGTCATTATCAAGAGTCAAGACTCGCCAAAATTCGGATCAATTACTAGGCGCTATGGTTTTTCATGCTTATGCAAAGCTTCTTGCGAATCAGAATTTATGTGCTGAAGCCATTCCTGTTTGGGAGGGTTTAGAAAAAAAGAAAAAAACTATTTTTCTGCAAGAGCAAGCTCAAATGGGTCGAGCTCTTTGTTTGGAATCTTTAGGACAAGTTGAGAAAGCCGAAGCCTTATATAAAGAAATAGCAATGGGTCAAGAAACACCAATGACTCCTTCAAAAGCATCTTCTCCACCGACAAAGGCAAAGTCACAAACGCAGAGGGCTGCTGAAAAATATTTACGCTATATAAAGATGAAAAAGGGTATGGCAGATTCAACGTCATCTTAGATTTCACCTGGGTGTGATGGAGAGTCTGGCAATAAGCAAGGAAAGCCAGAGGACGAAGTGTTTTTGAGTTTCAGGCACGGAGTGAGATAGAAAAAACGAGGATTTCAATGAGCGCAAATCGCATTAAAAGATCAAAGATAATCAGTTCCACTTTTGTGGGATTTATTTCTTTTTATTTACTGTCTTGTTCTCATCTAGAGAGTTCAAAGGTTGAAAGTGCAAAGGCATTGCCACCTGCGCCGACGCTTTCTCTTAAAAAAGTGTGGGTGAAAAAAACACAGATCAAGGAGGACATTGGTTATCGCAAGGTTGCTCGTATGTCACCCCTCATCTTGAAAGACCGAATTATTCAGGGAAATGCTTTCGATGGGATTGCGGCGTTTAACCGAGAGTCCGGAGAGCGGCTTTGGCACTTTCCTGTGAAAGGCGGAGTCGAGGGCGGTGTGGCCTTCATTGATGATTATTTATTTTTTGGCGGTAATGATGGTTATTTTTATTCGGTTTCAATAAAAACAGGAACCGTACTATGGAAAAATGCGGTTCGTGCAGAAACCTTGGCGGCTCCTCTTCTCTATGACGGGGTTGTATATTTTTTGACGGGAAATAATGTATTAAGAGCCCTTGATGCTTCTGATGGGAAAGATTTATGGATTTATTCTCGTGTGGATAGCCAAAGTTTGACAGTGCGAGGGGCTTCCGCTCCTATGATCAAAGACGGCGTTTTGATTTTAGGATTTAGTGACGGTTATTTGGTTGCTTTGAATGCTAAGACAGGGACTCTTAAATGGGAGTCCGCTTTGAATAAGAATAAGAGATTCAGAGATATCGATAGTGCGGCTATGATTGATGGAGAGTTTGTTTATGTTACTGGCTATGACAGTCACTTATATTGTGTTCGATGGCAAACAGGGGAATTGGTTTGGAAATCAGAGCCAGGCGGGTTTGGAAAGGTTTTAATCAGCGGTGATGGCTTGTATTACAGCTCTTCCACCGGAGAGGTTTTAGCCATTGATAAAAAAAATGGAAATAAGCTTTGGCAATATAAGTTAAATGAAGGAATTGCGACAAGCCCAGTTTTATATAAAGATTATTTGGTTATCGGGGAATCTCAAGGGGCATTGAAGTTTTTAAATAAAGAAACAGGAAAAGAGGCGGCTCGTTTATCTCCTGGACGTGGAATTTTTTCTCCTATCGCGATAGATGAGGATAAGGGAGAGTTTTATTTTCTTTCCAATAGCGCCTTACTTTATAAAGTCAAAGCAAACGCTTATAAAAATCAAGCAGGGTCTCCATGGATTTATTAAAGAAGCAGGTTATTTTAGTCTTATCGGTTGTTTTTGTAGTGATGGGTTGCTCCAGTACCCATTGCCGGATGAAAGAGTTTCAGGCTTTAGAATCCCAGAAGGAAAAGAAAGTGAAAACAGTTAAAATTTACCGGTATGATGGGACTTTGCAGTGTGGAATGGGAAAACGAATCTCCATAGATGACATGCAGAAAGAGTTAAAGGAAATCCCTGTTCTCTCTTCGGCCCATCTCAATGATGGTTTGATGAGGATTCAGCTGTGTGGTTCACCCACGGGGGATGCGAATGTTTATGAGATTGAAGAAACTAACCTGGAGAAAGCCAAGGCCTTAGGATTCAGAGAATGGACGTTTGGTGGTGGCACAAAGTAAGCGTCCGAAACTAGTTGAATTATTGTTTGTTACGCACAAAATGTCCCCAAAACGTTCAAATTTTGGATCTCTCCAAAAAAGCTTTTGAGATTTTTACAATCTCATCGAATATAGAAAGTGATGGGTTCCGTCGTTTTTCTTCTTTATGTCAGCCAAGTCCCTCAATCCAATGAAGATGGGGATCAAGAAGCGCTTCGCCGAAAGGTATTGGAGTACTCAATGCCTTCTGATGTCACTGGTATTTTGATTTACCGCCATGGATATTTTCTTCAGTATCTTGAGGGATGGGAGTCTTCTGTCGTGGATTTATTTAGTCAAATCAGAGGATGTTTAAATCATTTTAATGTTAGAGTCTTGAGCCGAGGCACTTTATCGAGGAGGCGCTTTTCAGATTGGTCTGTGCAAGTCGTTTCAGCTCATGGATTAACGCCGTCTTCAGAGTCATTAATTGACCTTTTTGAAACAGCTCTCATGTCAAAGTCAAATTCTGATGGAGAGATTGATGCCATTCTTAAGAGATTTTGTAGAGGAGCTCATTTAATAAGCCCTCATTGTTAAGAATTTGTTTTTTTTAATATCAGATCGACCTTATTTTTGCGTCACGATGGATTCAACGTAGACAAGTTCTTTAAAAACTCTTCAAAATTAAAGTGTGAGAGCTTTTATTCAATATTTTTATATTCTGTTGATAGTCTCTGCCAGCAATGTCAGTCAAGCTGGAGGTATAGAGCTATTAACAACTCTTAAAGCAGGTCATGATTACCAAAAATTCTATCGCATCAAAAAAAATCAAGAAAAAGTAATTTCTCTCGTTCATTGGGAATACGGAGAAGATATTGATTCCGTTCCCTCTCAGTCCTATCAGAGAACTCTTCATTTTAAAGGTTGGGTTCGCGACCCCAGTCATCAATCCTGTTTTGATGTACGCAACTTGGTTCTCCAGCGACAGGCGGAAGAACCTCTTGTTATGCACTCTAAAAACCGTTGTATGATTTATCAATCCAAGTGGTTTGATTTTTATTCCGGTCGGTACTTTTATTATGCTTCGGACTTGGACATTGATCACATTGTCCCGCTGAAGAATGCTTATTATTCGGGGGCGTGGCGCTGGTCTAAGGCAAAACGTTGTCATTATTCTAACTTTATGGCTGATCGTCACCATTTGATGGTTGTTCAGAATTCTGAGAATCGCTCTAAGGGAGGACAAGGGCCAGATAGATACATTCCCGCTAACTCTCAATTTCAATGTCAGTATCTGTCGGCCTGGCTTAAGGTAAAAGCCGTATGGAATTTAAGAATCGCTCTTACAGAAGCTGAGGCTATTTATCATTTTTTGAGTAGCTACTCTTGCCCCAAAGAGGATTTTCTTATTCCCATTGAAGAGTTCACCCTCCTTCAAAATCAAATCCGCGAACCACCTCGAGAGTGTTTGAACTAGCCTTTATCGTATGCGGAGAGGGATGATTCACAATGAGAATTATGTTTGATTCCTGTGGGACATGAGGGGGCTCTGGATTATTGTATAAGGAGTGAAAAATCAAATAGGTTATGATTCCTAGAATTAAGACAACGGGTGATAAACCAATAATAGCCCAACCTAAAAGAGTCATCAGCAAGATCAAGTTAATCACAAACAGCATACACACCTCATTGTTACACATAATAAAAACTCTTCAATAAACGGCCGGGCCTAGTTTCCATTTGGGCCCAGCCATTAGTAACCATCCAGCCACTCAATTCCCATAAAGTGCTTTTATTTCGTTAAAGCACTACGCTCTTTGTCGGAGGATTATATGGTTACGGGTTAAGGGAGCGTTGTATCACTAAAATGTAGAGGAATTATTTTTGAAAAATTAGAATTCATAAATAGTTTTCCTATTAATTCAGTCTCTACATTTTGAATTTAGTTCACTTGAATGGCACGGGGGAGGAGGAGCCTTCATTGGTTTAAAAATTATTTCAGTAGAAAAGAAGAACCCACGTTTGAATGAGCAATGACTTTAATCGTTGGTATCATGATACAAAAAATCTTAATTCATGTAAGTGCATTGGATCGGATGAAAACCTTTTAGCTAGAATCAAAAATAAAAAATGCCTAAATGAAAATTTCATTTAGGCATTTTATAGAGATTGTGAGTTTGGATAACTCATTAACTCAAATTGGAAAGAAAATTAACGAGCGAGACCGAGGCTTACGCCCAATCGACCATGGTTTACAACTTTAAAATCAGAGGCCTTGATTCTTAGGACGATTTTATCGACCAAAAGAGGTCTACGGGAGATTTTAGCTTGCATTTGAAATCCTTCAGCAATGTATTGGCCAGTGTAAGGAATCAAATTAACAACTTCTCCATTCATAAGATAGGCTTCAGCAGAAGAAATCATGATTGGTGAATGACTAGCGATAAGACTGATTTCATTTAAGTATTGTCCGTTCAATTTAATTTTAACATCTCTTTCAAAAAGTTTATAAGCTTTGAATTGACCATAATCAACCCAGCGAGTGGTTGAATAAGCACTCAGAAAATCATCATCATAGCTTTGTTGATTTTGATCGCGAATGGGCTCATAAGCTTGATCTACATCAATATCCTGTTGATGATCGCGTATTACGATATCTTGATCTTGAGTTTGTTGTTGTCTTTCATCATATTGGCACAATTCAACTTGGCTCTGACTGCGTTTATCAGAGGGATCTTTACAAGAATCATAAATAGAGGCTTCGTTGCCAGCAAATGCTAGTCCAGAACTCAACGATACAAGGCCGATAAGTAGATTCAATTTTTTCATAAGATTCTCCTTTAGGGTTTTACCTCATTGAGGTGTGTTTAAACTGTCTTTCTGCCATTGTTACAACATCCACTTTTATTCTCAAAAATCCTCAGTGTTAGGAGCAGATAATTAACACGGTGAATTTTTTAAAATAAAAAAGCTTCAATTTGTAAGTAAATAATTATCTTTTTCCTACAGCAACTTTGATGCCAATTTAACTTTTACAAGTGGTAGAAAATAAAACTCCTCAAATAAAACTATGAAGGTGTCAGTGTTAATTTAATCTGAATTGATGAGGTGATCAGAGAATAGATAAGTATCTAAGGTTTCTTTTCACTGAGACTCATAAATGAATGGGGTTGAAATCCTCATGAATAAGTTCAAAAAATGGATGTGGATTCTTTTGCTGTGAATTTGAAAGGGGCCCAGATTCAAGTTGTTTGAAACTGAAATTCTCCTAGCGTATTTTTCTACGGTAAGAGAATTTCAGTGAATCAAAAGAGGTAAAGAGGCCCCTTCATTTCAAATGACACTAAATAAATTTTTAACGAAATACAGGATCAAAAGCCCCAATTCGTAAAGGCATTTTGAGTGATTCGCTGACTTTAAGCCTTTTATAAAGAGTTTTGCGATCAATACCTATTTCTCTTGCAGCTTTGTCTCTAGCGCCTCCTGTTTTGGAAACGGCAAATTCAATGTACTTTTGTACAATATGTTCGAGAGGAGGTAAGCGTTCTTGGCAATCTACATAAAAGCTTTCATTGCTTGGAGCTATCAATGGCGACAAGCTAGGAGGATTATCACTCTCTGGTATGAAATCATCTTTAGTAATTTCAGGGCCTTCGCTGAGAACGATAGCTCTTTCAATCGTATTTTCAAGTTCGCGAATATTTCCTTTCCAATCATGCTCATATAGATATTTGAGTGCATCAAAAGAAAATGATTTTGGTGGTTGAGAGGGGCTTTCTTCTGTGTATCTCGTCAGAAAAAACATGGCTAACCTTAAGATATCATCTTTTCGCTCTCGCAGAGGAGGGAGGGCGATAGGAACCACATCCAATCTAAAAAACAAATCCTCACGAAAACGATGGTCTTGGATTTCTCGACGAAGATCTCGGTTCGTTGCGGAGATAATACGACAGTTGATAGACCTATAATTATTCTCGCCAATTCGTTTTACTTTCTTCTCTTGCAGCACTCTCAAAATTTTAGATTGAAGATGAAGATCAAGATCTCCAATTTCATCTAAAAAAAGTGTTCCATTTTGAGCTTCTTCAAATAAACCGATACGTCTTTCTTGGGCTCCAGTAAATGATCCTTTGGCATGACCAAATAGTTCTGATTCCAATAAGTGATCAGGAATGGCAGAACAATTAATCGCAACAAATGGGCCTTTTTGAACAGGGCTCTCATCATGAATAAATTTAGCAAAAATTTCTTTCCCTGTACCACTTTCACCTGTAATGAGGATATTCGCTTTGCTTGCAGCGGCTTTCCGAGCGATTTCAAGAGCATGTAAAAACTTGGAACTCTTACCAATCACTTGCCTTTCTTTAGGACTTAAAGCTTGAAGTTCCTTTTGAATTTTTGTCGCTTTTGCGCTGAGTTCTCCATGTTCATAGGCGCTTAAAAGTATTTTTTGAATCTTTTCTCTCCGCCAAGAGAGTTCCAGCCATTGAAATATGGCATGATTCATTTGTTTAAAAGACGAGGGTGTGTTCGTTGATGTTTTTAAGGCTAAGATAGGAAGAAAAGGGTTTTTTTCTTTGTAACTCAAGATTTGAGCTATTTGTTTATCTGAGAAATGGCTGGGATTTAGAATTAATAGGGCCCACTCTTTGTGATGTCTAGCCTCCATTTCTTCCCATACTGATAGAGTTAGTGCCGTTAAGTGAAAATCAGCGGGGTCTAAGAACCCTGATAGTTGTGTTTGAGATTCAAAATCAAGATTAAGTAAAACAACATGCCTTTTATTATTTTTGAAACAATCCACTCTGCTCCTCCTGAATAAGAATTAGGTTTTTGTAGAAATGGTCCTCTCGAAATCAAATTCTGTATTTTTTTATACTCCTTTGTCTTGTACTTGTTTATTTTTAGAATTTTCAAAAAATTGAACTTCTAAAAAGTTTTTAAATTAGTAAAAAAATATCTATTTGTGTTTGAGATATTTTTTGTAAACTTTAAGGCATTTCAGATTACTTAATGAAATTTTTTAAAAAATTCAAGCTAAGATAACAACAATTGGAGAGATAGGGCTCATTATAGGTTTTATAAGAGCTTTAGTGATTAAAAATTAAGGAGATATAATAATTTTTATAAGAAAATTTAGAAATCATAATTTTTTATACGGTTCCTGTAGAATCACGAATAAACTGTGTGAGATAGTGTTTGACAATGCTTTCTATTTTAACAGCATGATTTTTATAAGTCCACATGACTTCATCAAAAACTCCCCACTTCATTTCCAGCAGAGCTTCCTCGCTTTGATACCGGGGCGATGAAATCGGTTGAGGGATAGAGGAACCCATTAATTGCATAGCGGAGACCGCAGGGATCCCTGGATTCATGAAATGGGTTCGAATGGAAATGACACCAGGTTGTTTGAGAGAAAAAATGAGTTTTAATCCGTTACGAAACAACATGAAATCAGCGGGTGTCTTGGCGATACCATACAATTTAATTTTAGAAGTAGAGTGATGTTTTAGATCATTGAAAATTTCTAAAGCTTCATGGAATTCTTTTTTGAGTTCGGTTAAAAAAGTGAGTGCGGCTCCGATCAAGGCACGATCGGGATCCATGGAGGTGGTATTCATATCAATAACGCCGCTTTCTTCCATTAACTCTTCTGTTTTTATAAGTTCGTGAATCCAATCATATTTTGTATCCATGAAATCCTCCCCAATAAAATAAATTTTATTGAATTAAATGCAATATTACAAATACCAATTAAAATTTGCGCTCATTTGATCCCTGATGAGGCAGTTTTTTCAAGGAATAGAAGCGCATGCAGAATCCATGAGAGTTTTTTGAAAAGAAATAACAAAGCACGAGATCAAAAAATCAAGGTGTAATCGCACTAAAGCTGTATTCCCACAAAGAAGGTGGTTTTTCCTTCATTGGAGTAATCAGGGCGATGGTATAGTCCTGTGAGGAGGGTGAGTGGCAAGTAATACCCTAATGTAAGGTCTCCTTTCAGTTCAAAACCGTAGCTCCTAAAGCTATTTTTGAGATAAGTGCGATAATAGGTTTGATCTTTAAGATGGCTATAGATGCCATCAAGCGCCAAGAGGTCAGCGTAGAGGTTGACATAAGTTCTTTTAAAAAACACGGGAAGAGTGCCCCAGCCTCGATGACCCGTGAGAGGAAATGTATATTCAAAAGATGCGCTTCGAGCTTGTTTGATGTAAAAATAGCCTGGATCATATCCTCTTAAAATAAAACTCGGGAAGAGTTGATTGGGATTGATGGCATAGGTATCAGAAGGGCTGAAATCCGTTAGGGAGAGCTCTCCCTCCATTTCTTGGGCCATGAGATGAAAAGACGCTATATGTTGAAAGGGTAAATGGCGGGAATAAAAATAAGAGGCTCTTGCCAATGCTTGAGTCAATGAGGAAAGCTCTTTTGTTTTAACGTAGTGATTTCCCATGAGGGAAAATTGATAACCAGCAAAAGGTTTTTTAGAGTAAACGCTTTTGGCCGCGCCATCATATAAATAAACAAGCTGTGGACCTGCTTTGTGTCTGATTGCTGGGGTTTTGGTCCCAAGGGCATTGAGTCCTAGACCCAGAGTCATGTTTTCGCTAAAGGGCCTCAGATCATGAGTTGCTAGTGCATGGACCTGTTGTGATTCGTAATCACTGTCCAATAAAGGTTGTTTACGAGTTTGGCTTAAAAAAGACAAGCTGAAAGGCCAGGTTGTGGTGGTGTTTTTATAGTTGATAGATCCTGTGGTTTCTTTGTTGTATGAATCAAAACTGAGGTCCAGGCCGTAAGAATGCTTCTCGAGGGGATCAAAAACCGCTGTTGAAATTTGAAAACCATATCCCGTTTCACTGGAGTAAATAAACGGGAACCAATAACGGGGGTAGAGGTACTTCAAGCTGGAATAAGGTTTTCGTTCTTGCAATAAGGGGCTAAATTCACGTTCGAGTTCCGCCTCTGTGGGAGTGGTGGCCAGTTTGGCATCATAGCGATCATGAAAAAGAGGTTTGATAAGAGGAGGAGAAAGCTTGAACCCATTTTGCGGCCACGTCGAAGTCGCAACTTGGAGTCCTGCTTCTGTCATTAAAGTGGTGTAAACTGTTTGAGTTCTTTGATCGATTCTGCCATCAAATACGGCTGTCTCGGTATGTGTGATTCGCACAAAGGACTGAAAGTAATTTTCGGTCCAATAGAGATTTTGCATGCCATTTTCATGAGCTACAAAACTGATCCCTCCTGGTTCCATACTTAAAGAATCAATTTGAGTGATACCATTCAGTGGGATACTCGTGATTTCTTTGGTTACCCGGTTTATTTTTTGAAGAAGGACGTGACCAGCTAAATTTCTTTCTGTGAAATAAATATCATTGGCATCCGTAAAAAGGGGATTGGCTATTTTGTGAAATGAAGGCGGAGAGTAGAGGATTGTAAGATCGCTGCCATTTGAAGCAAGAAGGACAAGGCGAGTGTCTGATTGTGAGAGTTGAATGGCGGCGATGTGAGTGGCATCGGGGGATAAGCTAGGATCGCGGAGTCTGAGGCCGGTCGTCAGCCGCTTGTTCTTTTTGTTGACGAGATCATAGAGAAATAGATCACTGAAGTTAGAATAGCTATCAACAAAACGTATTTGATCAAAAATAAACCCCGAAGAGTCTGGCAGCCAAGCGATACGGTTGATGTTTCCAGGAGGAGGGGCGTCTTTTTTTTCTCCTTCGGATTTATTATCGATACTTAAAAATTCTGAGATGGAATCGGCCTTAAGGTCAAAATTGCGACCGTGCTCTTTGCGATCAAAAATTTGAATAGAGCTTTTTCCCCATTTATTTCTAGCAATAAAAGTAAAGTAACGGCCATTAGGGCTCAGTTGCGGGCTGTAACTCTCCAAAAAATTTGAAGAGATGGGAGTAAACTCTGTCGTTGGAATTTCACGGATTTTTATTAATTGTTCTTGCACCGTTTTATCGAGGTGGAGCAACGCCGTTTGAAACCATTCTTCAAAGGTACGTCCCGTCTCTTCTTCTGTAGGAGCATTATTGAAGTAAGGCACTCTTCGAGAGAAACGCTTCAACAAGGTTTGGTGAATGGTTCCTTTTTTTTGATTTTGAATTTCACTGAGAATAAGAGAGCCAAAAAGGTAGGGGCGGCCGCCGCGGGGCCAAGAGTCTAAATCAGATTCATTGATATCGGCGACGGAGTAGAGTTGTAGTTGCCGCGTTTTTACGAGGGCCCTTAATGTGGCGTCTTGGTAGAGTGAGCGAAGGCGTCCGTGAGTTGAAAAGCGTGTCTCCATTTCGACAGCAACGCCTTCATGCCACCAGCGCGGTAGAAGCACGGTAGGAGTGACAATCGTACCAAGTCCTGAGCGCAGCAGACCCATCATTCCATGCGCTGGAGTGAAGTTAAGAATATGAACGTACTCATGGAGAGTGAGCTCTTGAGGCCAGTCAGAGTATTCAGAAACGGTATTATGGGAGGTCGGCAGGACGGGAAAGAGCATCATGTGGGGGTAAGGAATGGGGGTCGCATAACCATTGGCCATGTCAGTGTTATCGTTAATAACCACAATCGTTTTTTTGGGAGATTCTTCGTAATATCCCATTAGGACTCTATGATTGTACTCGAGTCGAAGTGCATATTTTTTAGCGGTTTCGTAGTGCTTGGCGTCGAATATTACTTCAAAGTGAGGAGTGGTTATTGTTTCCCACTTAATTTCAGGATCCACAATACCGAGAGCCCGCGAAATGGTTACAAGAGTGAAGAGTGTGAAAACAAAAGTAAGTTGGAAGAGTGAGCGTGTGATGATTTTCATAATAATCATTGCAGCATTGAGAAAGAAATTGAGCAATCAAAAGTTTGACAAGAGATTGATCCTGTTTAAAATAGATCGAAATTAAAGAAGGAGATTCAATTCATGAAGAAAATAGTGTTAGCTTTTGTAGCAGTGGCGATGGTGGCTGGTTGTAGCTCAAAGAAAAAAGCCGATGAAACTCAGGTTGTTCCAACAGAAGTTGTTGATTCAACGCCAATGTCTTTTGATCCTGCGGGAAGTGATAGCGGAAAGATTGATGGTCTTGCGACAATTTATTTTGAATACGACAGAGCTGTTTTAACTTCAGAAGCAAAACGATTATTAGCTTCTAATGCTCAATGGATTAAATCAAACTCTAAAGTGAGAGTTCAAATTGAAGGTCATTGTGATAATCGTGGAACGATTGAATACAATTTAGCGTTAGGTGAGCGTCGAGCTCAGTCTGTTAAAAATTATTTACAAGGGTTGGGTGTTGCTGCTGATCAGTTATCTATTATCAGCTATGGTGAAGAGAAGCCGCTTGTTTCTGGTGATTCTGAAGACGCTTGGTCTAGGAATAGACGAGCTAACTTTGTCCCTACAATGATGTAGTTTAAGTGATGGAATTTGTCGGGGTTGCGAAATGAAAGTTTCGTAACTTTGATTCCTTCAAAAAGGAATGCCAATGAAAGGTTTAAATAGTCGCTATTGCCTTAATCATTGGCATTCTTGTTATAAAAGGAGAGGGTTGAGGTGATATTTTTTCATAATCATGCGGTTAACCCCACTTCACCTTTAACGAGAGTTTTAATTTTGAGTTGCTTCCTTGTCGGATGTGCAACTGTTGAGATTCCTGTCCAAGAATACACTTTAGCTCGCTCTGCGCTTGAATTTGCTGAGATTAACGATAGTGAACGCCTTGCTCCTCTTCCATTCCAGCAAGCTCAACAGCTTTATCAGCGGGGAGTGCAGATGTATGAAAAACGTGATTACGATGAAGCTCGTCGTTACTTTACAAGATCAAGAAAGTTAGCAGAGAAGGCAGAAACCACATCACGAATTAAAAAAGCTAAAAGTGGAGAGGTACTTTGATGATGAAAAGGTTAGGATTTTTGTTTCTAAGCTTGTCACTGACTTTACCGGGATGTCTTCGGACACGGGAAGACTTAAAGGAAGTGGAAACAAATAAGGTCATGCGTGATCAAGTGAGTGTTTTACAGAAGGTTCACGCTGATAGTAGTTCTCGCCTCGAGGAGCTTTTAGACCAAAACCGCCGAATGCATGGTCGCATAGAGGAATTAGAGCAACGCCTGGTTCAAAATGCTCAAGCTCAGACTGGTAAAGAAGATTTACAAAAATCTTTGTTAGAATCTCGCCAGCGTAGTGAATTATTGCAAGAAGGCATTGTAAAGCTAGAGAGTCAGGTTCAAGCTCTTCAAGAAGAAATTATTACACTTAAAACAAAAGACAATCTTGATAAGAACTCTAATAAAAATAACAATAAAGGCAATTCAAAAGAAAAAAATAAAGATAAAGAAAAAGAATTGATGGAGCTTGCCTTGGCTGATTTCCAAGGAAAGAGATGGAAAGAAGCTATTTTGAACTTTGATCAGTATCGAGAAAAATTTCCCAATGGAAAATTCGTACCAGAAGCGACCTACCGAACCGGAGTGTCTTTTCAAGAACTGGGAATGAATGATGAGGCCAGAGTCTTTTTCCAAGAGGTGAGCGAGAGGTTCCCTAAGACAGAAGCTTCAAGAAAAGCACAAATTCGCTTGAAATCCTTGGGAGCCGTAAAAAAGCCATAAATGATACCTTTAGGGTCATCAATGGCTCAAAAATGAAGTCGATCATTAAAAATAAAATTGATTGTGCTTATGAACGATGAGGAGTCTTCATTGTTAAAAAAGGTTTTAGCCATTGAAACAAGTTGCGATGATACTTCAGTGGCGATTGTGGATTGTGATGGATGGGTTCATCAATTGCTTTCAGCTTCACAAGATCAAGATCACGAGGTTTTTGGAGGGATTGTTCCTGAGATTGCCAGTCGCAATCATTCTTTTTATTTACTTTCCTTAATAGACAAAGTCATGGCTTCACAGGATTGGAGTACCATTGATGGCATTGTTGTAACCAACCGTCCGGGCTTGGTTGGATCTTTGATTGTAGGAATCATAACTGCAAAAACTTTGGCGCAGACAAAGGGGAAGCCTTTTTTGGGGGTGAATCATTTGGAAGGGCATTTATTGGCGCCCTTTTTAAGAGATTCTCAGTACCAGCCTCAATGGAGTTATGATTTACCTTTTATTGCTTTAGCCGTGAGTGGAGGGCACACGAGTTTGTATCAAGTGCAAGGTCTTGGTCAGTATCGTATTTTAGGGACCACACGAGACGATGCCGCAGGAGAGGCCTTTGATAAGTTTGCCAAAAAAATTGGTTTAGGTTTTCCGGGTGGAGCGAAAGTGGATCAGTGGGCTCAAAAAGGTGATGCTGTGGCGTTTTCTTTTCCACGAGCATTGATGAAAGAAGAAACTTATGAGATGAGTTTTTCAGGTCTCAAATCAGCAGCTCAAAGACTTTTGGAAGCCATGAGTGAAGAAGAGATTCAAACGCATAGAGCCTCTCTTTGTGCCTCCTTCCAGCAAGCGATTTGTGAGGTTTTGATTCATAAACTGGATCGAGCTGTGAGATTAACACAAATAAAGCGAGTGGTTATTACGGGAGGAGTCAGTGCTAATTCTCATTTACGAGCGCTAGCAGAGGATTGGGCAAAAAAAAAGAGGGTGTCTTTACTTATTCCTCCTCTTCGTTATTGTACAGATAATGCCGCTATGATTGGGTATGCGGGAGTATTAAGAATGAATCGTGGGGAACGATCCGATTTACAAATGGGTCCTAGCCCTAGGATTTTACCAGGGGATTTTGATGTATCTCACCAGTGAATTATTAATCAAGTTGGAGTCTCTAGGCTTATCTCCTAAAAAATCTTTGGGGCAAAATTTTTTAGTCAGTAAAAATGTCATCGATAAGATTTTAAAATCAGCTCAGGAATTTTCAGCCAAAACATTGATTGAAGTGGGACCTGGATTAGGGTCACTCACCGAGGGGCTTTTGCAAAGAGGTTGTCCGCTTTTATTATTAGAATTAGATCATGTTTTTGCTCGGTATTGGCGAGAGCGTGGAATCTCTGTTATTGAAGGTGATGCTTTAAGGTGGGATTGGAATCAGGTTAAAGAACCAGGGTCCACCCTTCTGGTCAGTAATTTGCCTTATCAAATTTCTTCTTCTTTAGTGATTGATCGTAGCATGAGTACCTCTCCTCTTATGGGTATGGTGTTAATGTTTCAAAAAGAAGTCGCTGAAAGAATTGTTGCTAAGCCTAAAACAGAACAATATGGATTATTGAGCGTGATCGCTCAAAATTTTTGGAACATTGAGTTTGTGACTGAGGCTGGGCCCAAAGATTTTTATCCTCCTCCTCGGGTTGCGAGCCGAGTGCTTAAATGGACTCCAAAAAAAGATTACGAAGGGGATGCTCAGGATTTTTTAACCCTTGTAAAGGTGGGATTTTCTCATCGTCGAAAATACTTATTATCTAATTTAAAGTCGTTAGGACAAGGGTCTTCTGATTTTTGGCTATCTGCTTTTGATCAACTGGGTTTGTCTCAACAAGTTCGGGCTGAAGAGTTGACTCTTGCTCACTGGAGGGGGTTGGCTTATCACATGAATAGAAGAAAGAGGGAGTGAATCATGAGTATCTTGATCATTTCAGAGAACCGTAAGGCTCGTTTTGATTACGAAATCATTGAGACCCTGGAGGCAGGTTTGGTTCTTTTGGGCAGTGAGGTTAAGTCCATTCGGAATAAACAAGTTCAATTAAAAGATTCTTACATCTCTTTTGTGGGGGATGAGGCTTATTTGCAAAATGCCCATATTTCTGAGTATAAAGCGAGTAGCTATAATAACCACACTCCCGAACGTTTGCGTAAACTTTTGCTCCATCGCAATCAACTTGAAAAAGTTTACGGAGCCCTTCGAGAAAAAGGGTTGAGTTGCGTGCCTCTCAAAATTTATTTCAAAAATGGCCGCATTAAGCTGGAAATCGCTCTTGTGAAAGGTAAAAAACTTCACGACAAGCGGGAATCCATAAAGCGTCGTGAAGCCAATCGTGAGTTAAAACAAAAAATGATGAGATAAAATCAAAGTTTTTTAGAAATTAAAGCCTAAACCCATGGTTCCGTAAAGAGCTTGAACGCTGACAAGCTCATTATGCGATTTGTCTGTATAAGAATAGGATTTCAATCCAAAACCAGCTTCTCCAAAGAAATACTTGGCCCAAAGAACCTTACCGTGAAAATTGATGGCGTAGGTAGGCGTCGATCCTGTGGTTACTTTGCTGGAGAGAGGCGCGAAATAATAAATCATTTCCATATCGACCCACTTAGGATATCGCATGAAAGGAACCCAGTTGAAGATATCATCAAATAATTTGGGCATGGAACGTACCCAGAAAAAACCGGCTCCTCCAAAAGTTCCATGAAGATCATTGATCAAAATATCTTCACCGCCTAAAATAAGTCCCCAGCTTTCATCTCTTTCCCAGAGACCAGGAGTAAATCGATATTTAAGGTCAAAAGTGGTGAGTTGTAGAACGAAGGATGCATCTTTCGATGCCAGGGATTTGAAGTGTTTAATGGAGAGCCCCCAGTGTTGGTGGCTGAAAGTAGGATGATCCCATCCAAAAATATTTTCAAACCATTGGTTGTACGCCACCTCTCCAAGATAATTAATTTTATAGTCAGAGGACAAAGCGCCAGCAAGTCGTAAGCTGAATTCCGTACTATAGCCCCGAAAAATAGAATACTCGCCAGTGAGAGGGGTTGTATCCGAAGAAGACGCATCTTTGATATTCAAACGGCTGGTATTTTCTTCTCCTTTTTCTGGTGCATGGAGTTGCCATAAAAAATTTTGTGACTTTTTGGAGAGTCTGATTTTACTCGGTGAAACAGCCGTCACCTCGGCTCCTTTACTGATTGTTCCCTTGATAACAGGAGTGCTGCTATAGGTTGATTTCATTGGTTCCCTTAGGGTTATTTTTGTTTTTGAGGAGGGAATATTTTCAATTTTGAGTGGGTATTGGAAAATTCCTCCACCTTCGCCGGAAAGGCTCAATTGAGTTTTGGTGCGAGGGATAATTGTGACCCAATAATCTCTTAAGTCTCCGATCGTTGGTTGCCATTGAAAAAATACTTTTAAGCTTTCGGGATCAAGGTGAGGGAAGAGCTTGATTTCAGAAGCAACAGGAGCATTGGTGTGTCCGATGAAGTAGATCCACTGTTCACTTTCATCAAGAAAAAAATGGCTCAAATACAAAGGCAATGGAGTACTTTTAAATTCAATGGAAAAGCCTTGAACACTCGTTAATAAAAAACGTTTGGATTGATGGGCGTTTAGCTCGAGAGTTCCTTGGGGTTTGAACTCTTTGGCGTCAATGAGAACTTTAGTGTTAGCCACTTGTGTTTGCGGAACAATCTTTTTTTCTCTTCGGGAGTAGCGGTAGTAGGGGGTACAATATCTAGAAAAAGAATCGTCTACTTTTTTACTCCAGCAAAAACGATACCCACTTTTTTTATCAGCGCTAAGCAAAAGTTCGTTGAAGCTGCTGGAGCTGAAGACAACATGAGTCTGGAGTTTAAGATTTGTAGAGCTCCCAAGTTTGGGATCTAATTCTTTAGCAATAAGAGCTCCCTTTTCAAGATTCTCTTTTTGAATTTTTTTAGAGAAAACAATTTTACCGTTTTCTGCTAAAATTTCGATGGTGTCTTGGTTGCTCAGAGCTTGGGGAGCGGTGAGGTACAGCAAGGTCTCTTCATTGCTGAAGGAAGACGATCTATTTTTTATGAGATCTTTCGCTTTTCCAGCAAGAGCTCTAAAACTTTTATTATTAAAGATAACGTCAGAGAGAACAATGTCTTCGTCTTCCTCTTGGTCCACGGAATAAGTAACTTGAGGGTTCAAGATTTTAACCCCATTTTTTTCAGGGGTAAATGTAAGTTCATTGAGATTCAGTTTGAAATTGTCAAGAGAGGGTGGCAATGAGGGGGACGATGGAGGTTTAATCGTATTGACGGAAGGCGAATTCGTTTTATCGACCGAGGAAGAAGGGATTGTTGGAGAAGGCTTTGCTGGTGATGATGGGGGGGCTTCTGCCTGAGCAAGAGCCCTAGGAATAGAAGCCAAAACAAGAATTATTGAAAAGAAATGCAATAGCAAAGACCGCTTCAGAGGGTACGAAGGAGGATTTTTTAAGAGAAATACTATTTTTTTGTTTTTCCAAGAAAATTGCGCTGAGCTCAGAAACCCTCCTTAGGTTCATTTATCGAGTCATTTTCTTAAGTTTATAAATAATATCCCATTTGGGCACTATTTTTTCAAGATCACTCAGGACTAGGGTGATGAAAACTCCTGAGTTTTCCATAATTTTTTCAGAGATCAATTTTTTTTCAATCAAAGGATTAACATCATCGACTTTCACTAAAAAGTCGAGTTCTTTCATGGACTCATCTTGCATTATTTTTAAAGGAAGCTTCAGTTGGCCTTTTTCATCAGGGGTTATTTTTTTTCCAAAATGAACAAGGGCTTTTAAAATTTTAAGTTCTTCTTCTTTAATTAAAATGCGGTCTTTTTCTTGTTTAAAGAGCCACTCATTATGCCATTCAACAAATTCAAAGAGAGTCTCTTGTTGCAAAATCACAATTTTTTGTCGCCCTTCGCTCAGGTTCTCAAATTTAATCAAACTAATTTCATTGAGTGCCTGTAAGAGTTTATCCATTTTGTGGGTTGCTTCTTGAAAAATTTGAATCGTGTAATTGCGAAGCGTGTATTGAGGGACCAAGAGGCCTTCTTCGGTTGCTTTGCCGTAGCGGGCTCCGACAAAGTTCAAGATGGAGATCAGTTTATTGATGGTGTGGGGGGGGAATAAATCTTCTTCTCCAGAAGATTTTTCAAGAGATTTGATACGCATATTGGCTTGGCGGAGGTGTTCATTCACCGTTCGCATAACCGCTTTGCACCATTCTGGAAAATTTTGAAACTGGGCATGGAGTGATTTAAAGGGGAGGCAAATCACTTCGGAATCTTTGATGGCTTTAACAGAAGCGCTTCGCGGCTTACCATCAAAAAAAGCCATCTCTCCCACCATGGCTCCAGGGCCTAATTCTGCAAGAGTAATCTCAGAGGTATTTTTGGATTTTGTAACAGCGAATTTTCCACCTTTAATAACATACATCGCATCGGATGGATCCCCATCGCGAAACAAATAGTGGCCAGCTGGAATTTTTCTTGCGCCTGCAGACAATGGATTCTCTCCCCACAAGAAAGAGTTAATTTTTCTTAGTTATTGCTCTTCATATTGTGAGGGGAATCTAAAAGGGGGTCAAATAGCTTAGACGGGAATGGGACGAACATCGGGTGAAACTCGACACTGGCCCTCTGTCGCGGCAAGGACCTCTTGAACACTGAGATCCGGCGCATGTTCAATGAGAACAAACTCTCCATTTTCGATTTTAAAAACACCGTGATCAGTGAAAACCTGATGAATACAAGATTGCCCGGTGAGGGGAAGATCACATTTTTTTAATAGCTTAGAGTGACCCTCTTTGTCTGTTTGTTGCATAGCTACTAAAACGCGTTTAGCACCAGCAACTAAGTCCATGGCCCCTCCCATGCCTTTGACCATTTTGCCAGGGATCATCCAATTAGCGATATTTCCATTTTGATCAACCTGCATAGCTCCAAGAATGGTAAGGTCAATATGGCCACCGCGAATCATGGCAAAGCTATCAGCGGAAGAAAAAAAACTGGAGCCGGAGATCGTAGTGATCGTTTGTTTGCCCGCATTAATGAGGTCTGGGTCAACTTCCGACTCATTAGGAAAAGGACCAATTCCCAAGAGGCCATTTTCACTTTGTAGAAAAACACCAGAGTCAGGAGCGAGGTAGTTTGCAACCAATGTGGGAATGCCAATTCCTAAGTTGACGACACTGCCAGGTTTGACTTCTTTCGCAAGACGTTGTGCAAGTTGTTCTCGAGTTAAAGGCATAAATATTCCTTATTTAGTTATGGTTGCGCGTGGTTTTGTGCTCAATTCTTTTTTGATAGTGAGCACCCTGAATGATTCTTTGTACGAAAACTCCAGGGGTATGAACCTGATCAGGATCAAGTTCACCAACTTCTACGAGCTCTTCGACTTCTGCAATCGTGATTTTTCCTGCTGTTGCAACCATGGGATTAAAATTACGAGCGGTTTTTCGATAAATTAAATTGCCGAAGGCATCGCCTTTCCATGCTTTAACGAAGGCAAAATCGCCAGTAATAGCTTGTTCTAGGACATAATTTCTTCCATTAAAAACTCGTGTTTCTTTGCCTTCGGCCACCAAAGTGCCGTAGCCTGTAGGAGTAAAAAAAGCGGGGATACCAGCACCGCCAGCACGAAGGCGTTCAGCGAGAGTTCCTTGAGGGGTCAGTTCAACCTCTAATTCACCATTCATATATTGTTTCTCAAAAGTTGCGTTTTCACCCACATAGCTGGAGATCATTTTTTTGATTTGCTTTGTTTGTAAGAGGAGGCCGAGACCCCAATCATCAACTCCAGCGTTGTTAGAAACACACGTGAGACCTTTCATTTTAGAGTCTCTTAAAGCAAGGATGAGGTTTTCAGGAATTCCGCACAATCCGAATCCCCCTACAAGGACGGTCATATTATGATCGATGCCCTTCAGAGCTTCTGCGGCACTGTGATAAACTTTGGAAACCGAAGCCATATTAAGCCTCCATTCTTTCAATCACCATAGCGACAGCTTCCCCCCCGCCAATGCAAAGAGTGGCGAGTCCATATTTTTTCTTGTGCGTGTGAAGAGCATGCGTCAGTGTCGTTAAGAGGCGTGCTCCACTAGCTCCAATAGGATGTCCTAAGGCAACTGCCCCACCATGGGGATTCACTCGTTCTGGTGAAAGTTGTAGCTCTTTGATTGCAATCATCGTGACAACGCTGAAAGCTTCGTTGATTTCCCAGAAATCGATATCTTTTGCCGAGAGCTGAGCTTGTTGGAGGGCTTTTTTGATAGCTCCAATAGGAGCCGTGGTAAACCACTTGGGATCTTGAGCGAAGCCTGCATAAGAAATAATTTTAGCCAGAGGTTTCAAGTTTCTTTTTTTATACTGAGATTCAGACATAAGGACCAACGCGCTGGCGCCATCATTGAGTTTGCTGGCGTTCGCTGCGGTAATGGTTCCTTGTTTATCAAAGGCGGGTTTCAATGAGGTCATTTTATCGAACTTTGCATTTCCAGGCTCATCATCTTTTTCCACGAGAATGGTTTCTTTTTTACCCGCAATGCTCACTGGGATGATCTCATTTTTAAACCAAGATTCTTTTTGTGCCTTTTGTGCTTTTTGATAGCTTTCAATAGCGAATTGGTCTTGAGCTTCACGAGTGAAGTGATGTTCTTTGGCGCAAAGCTCTCCCGCATTCCCCATATGCCAGTTGTTGAACGGGTCCCATAAGCCGTCTTTAATCATGGAATCGACGAGAGGGACTGATCCCATGCGATAACCCACCCGGGAATTTTCCATCAAGTGAGGGGCTTGGGACATAGCTTCATGGCCTCCGGCAACAACGATGGCTTCGGGGTTCAGTTTGATGGTGTCAGCAGCCAGCATGACCGCCTTTAATCCAGATCCACAAACTTTATTTATGGTTAAGCAAGCCACAGAGGTAGGAAGACCCGCTAATATAGCTGATTGACGGGCTGGGGCTTGCCCGACCCCTGCCGTGAGGACTTCGCCCATAATGCATTCCTGCACGTCTTCAGATTTGATTTGGCTGCGCTGAATGGCTTCTTTAATGGCGATCGCGCCTAATTGCGGAGCAGTGAGGCTGCTAAGGCTGCCTTGAAAAGATCCAACAGGGGTGCGAACAGCACTTGTAATATAAACATTTTCCATTGATGATCTCCTTAGATACTTTTGAAAAATCAAGTTCACTTTACAGTGATTTTAAAGACTATAGTTTTTAATACTTTGTCAAGGGAGAAGCTTATGTTGAAGAAGTCGTTAAATTTCAAATCTGCTGTTCTCAGCGGCTTTTCATTTTTGAAGCAAAAATCAAAGTTTTATTTCTCTTTGGGATCCTTTTTGGCTTTCTTATTTTGTCCCATTGGGGCTTGGTCGGTGGTTTGGGATATTCCTCTTCAGGGAGTGAATGAAATTCAGGTTAGAGCACGTGCGGCAAAGCTTGTTTTGAAGCAGGGAAGCACCTCAACGTCTCTTAAAGTCAGCATTCTCGGGGGCAGAGAAGAATCTTGGCGTCAAGAAGTGCAGAATATGGATTCAGGCTCTTCTTCTGCAGAGTGGGGTGGAAAGACTCTTAAGATCACCGGCCCAGAAGAAGGGATTGGAGTCGAAGAGACCATTTTAAGCCTAGAATTACCAACCAATAGTGTGACTTCTAAATTTGTTTTTGAAGAAGTTCGAGCCGATTTACAAGGAGTCTCAAAGGTTTTGATCAGCGCCTTAAAAGGAAAAATCATAGGGCGTGGCACAGGACGTGAGGTTAAGTATTTTATGCAAAAAGGGGACATCCAAAGCTCAAAGCACAATGGAGATCTTGAAATTGAAAGTTTTGGGGGTAAAGTGGTGATTTCCGAAGGACAGGGCCCTATTAAACTCAAGTTATTTAATGGGGATTTAAGCCTTGAAAAAAACATCGGGGATTTGTCTCTTGAAAGTTATTCATCGTCAGCCAAATTAATTCAACATCAAGGTCATGTCTCTCTGCAGTGGGGAAAGGGGCGGTTACTGGCGAGTGATTTTATGGGACGTTTTGAGGGAACCAGTCTTGAAGGCCAATTACAATTGCAAGTTAAACCTGACTCTTTGGTGGATTTACAAGCGGTGCGTGGAAAAGTGAGTGTGCGTCTTCCCACATCGAGTGGAGCTTCTCTTCATCTTCGCTCCTTGTCTGGGGAGTTATCTCTTCCTGGGTCCATGAAGCCAGTTCGTGAAGGCCGTTATCGAGTGCTGCGAACAAAACTAGCAGGTTCACAAAAAGGAAGTGTGAACTTGAGGTCCGAAGAAGCGAGTCTTTCTATTTCAAGCTTGTGAGATAGGCACTTTGGTTCTGAATTGAATTTTCAATTTTGTGGGATTCAGCAATTAGAATCTATTCTTTGGACTGTGATTTTGTGAGTCGTCTCAGTTTAATATTTAAATGCGTTTTTTAGTTCTCATATCGAAAAAAAATTGTTTCATAATGAAGCAACTCTAAACAAAAGTACTTTAATGTAAAGTTTTTTTGTATATCTTTATGCCAAAAAAATGAAAATTGAGATAGACTAGATTCTAAACTAAATAAAATTTGATCATATAAATTCAAGTCAACCAAAACCCAGAGAGAGTGGTATGAAAACAATAAATGTTTTATTTGTTGAAGACTCACAAAAGAATCTGGACTTAGTGACGCAAAGATTGAAGCAAGGAGGTTTTGCTCTTAATTGCAAGTGCGTGGCAAGGTTGACGGATTTTTCTCTGTCTTTAAAGTTAAAATCCTGGGACGTAATTCTTTGCTCAGACTCTCTTGTGGAAATGAATCCTAGCATGGTACTCGAATCATTAAGCAAGGCTCAATTGGATATTCCTGTTGTGATTTTGCACCAAGGGAAAAAAAAGGATATTGCCTTATCGTATCTGAGAGTGGGAGCTCAGGATTGCGTGAGCATGGAGTCATTGGATCAATTAGAGTTAGTTCTTCGGAGGGAGTTCCTGTCTTTAGAGGTTCGCCGTAAATTGAGCAAAGTGGAGTCGACGCTTCATATAACGGAAAAAGAGAGGTCTTTGCTCGTGGAGGCAGAGAAAATTGCGAGAGAAGAGGCTGAAAAACTCAGTCGAGAAGCGCAAAGAGCGAATCGAATGAAGGATGAATTTTTGGCGACGATTTCACATGAATTGAGAACCCCCTTGCACGCTATTTTAGGATGGATTGAACTTCTCAGAAATGATGATAGCGGTCATATTCGCTTTGAAGAGGGGCTGGATGTGATTTACCGCAACACTAAAATCCAGGTCAAACTCATTGATGAATTATTTGATCTGTCTCACTTGTCTGCCGGTCATGTTGAGTTGAATGATCAGCCTCTGAATTTCAATCAAATGATCGCTGAAGTTGTGGATGGTTTTAATAAGAGAATTCAAGCTAAAAACCTTCTGATACACGTGATGTGTGAAGTTGAAACCTTTGAGTTCCGAGGTGATAATCAGCGAATACAACAAGCTATTTATCATTTGATTGATAATTCAATTAAGTTCACTCCTTTTAAGGGAGAAATTTTTATTCGAGCATCGACAAAAGGTTCCGTCTTTGAGTTTTCTGTAGAAGACAGCGGAGAAGGTTTCGATACGAGTTTTCAACCATTTATTTTCGATAAATTTCGCCAAGAGGATTCCAGATCCAATCGCGTTCACGGTGGTTTGGGAATTGGATTGGGGATTGTTCGTGAAATCATAGAAGCTCATGGTGGACAAGTGTTTGCAGCCAGTCCAGGGAAGGGTAAGGGAGCGACATTTACGCTCCAACTTCCAAAAAATAAATTTCAGTTGCGGAGTACGCCCTCTATTGTATTGGCGGAACCCGCCGCCACCATGGGCATGCCCATTGCAAAAAATAAAACCCCGGGTAAAGTTCTCAATGGGGTTTCTGTTCTTGTGATCGATGACGCTCAAGATTCTTGTTTGATCGCTAAAATGATCTTAGAAAAATCAGGAGCTCGCGTTGATTGTGCCAACTCTGCTGCTCAAGCCCTTGAACGATTGAACACTCAGCGGCCCGATGTTATTTTTTGTGATATTAACATGCCCGAAATGGATGGTTACGAGTTTATTAAAATTTTGCGATCTCGCCAATCAAAGCCTTCAGATTATATTCCTGCGGCTGCTTTTACAGCTCATCTGGGAGAAGACAGTTACCAACGCTCTATTGAAAGTGGTTATGACGAGCACCTCTCCAAACCTTTAGAAATGCGCCGGCTTGTCAGCACGGCCGCTAAACTTTGTAATCGAGATATTGATTAAGTCAGTTTCCTTTAAGACTTTTCTTTAGCTATCGTCATAAATATCGCGATTCATGATCTTCAACTTCACGACTCATATTCAGCAATCGAACTCTTATTCTTTGGCGTAACTTTATGTTGATTGGGTGCATTAAATTAGCCTTTTCATATACTTAAAGAGTATTTAATAATAATTCTATGAAGATTAGCTCTGACTTTTATTTTCAAGTTTGAGAATGCAAGAATGGGGTTTAAGCCAGATAACGAAGTCTATTTTTAGCTTTGTGATTTCTCGATACTACAAGTGAATTTTTTTGCAGATCTTTATCAGACTTTTAGGTATATTTTTATGAGAAAGAAAAAGAAGGAGAGTTTTATGACATTATTGGGATTGAAAACATTTAAAAAACTAAACTTGATCCAAGTTCTTTTTGGTTTATCTGTTGCAATGTTTATTTTTGCGAAGGGTGTGGAAGTCAAAGCTCATGGTGAGGATAAGCCCGGACCTCATGGAGGATTCATTCAGATGCCTGGAGCGTTTCATACAGAGGTGGTCGCTGAGGGAGATCATCGTCTAAAAGTTTATTTGTTGGATATGAACTGGGAGAATCCCTCCACCAAGGATTCTTCATTGGAGGTCAAGCTTCAATTAGGAAAAAAGACGACGTCTTTTAAATGTGAAATGAGTGAAAACTTTTATTCATGCACTCTTCCAAAAGGAAACAATTTAAAAAAAGGAAAGCTAGAAGTTCAAGCGCAAAGAGAAGGGGTTAAAGGCAGCGTGGCTGCTTATACTTTGCCTCTTCAGTGGAAAAAGGCGGAAAAGAGTAAAGAACACCAAGAGCACTCAGGACATCATCATTAAGATGCTAGATCGAATTATTCGGTTTTCATTAACCCATCGCCTTTTTGTTATCTCTTTGGGAATTCTGATGACGGCATACGGATTATGGACTGTTCGTCAAATGCCGATTGATGTCTTCCCTGATTTAAACAAACCTACCGTGAATATCATGACTGAGGCTCCGGGGATGGCTCCAGAAGAAGTTGAAACCCTTGTGACGCTTCCTCTGGAAACCACCTTGAATGGCTTGCCTGGAGTGGAGAGGGTTCGCTCTTCCACAGGGATTGGTCTTTCTGTCATTTATGTTGAGTTTGGTTGGAATACTGAAATCTATAGAAATCGACAACTCATCGCTGAAAAATTACAACTGGCTAAAGAAAAGCTACCTCAAGGAATCACTCCGGTCATGGGACCCATCGCTTCAATTATGGGTGAGATACAATTACTTGGAATTTCTTCTCCACAAAATGAAGTGAATCCATTAGATCTGAGGACTTTTGCGGATTGGACCGTGAGGCCTCGGCTCCTCGCGCTTCCTGGAGTTGCCCAAGTGGTGGCTATCGGCGGAGGCGTAAAACAATTTCAAATATTATTATCGGCTGAAAAGATTCAAAAGTTTCAATTATCGCTGAAAGACATTGAGGAATCATTATCAAAAATCAGTCTCAACACCACGGGTGGGTACATCGATTTGGATCAAAAAGAATTTTTGATTCGTAATATCGGCACGATTCGATCCGAAGAGGATATTTTAAATTCAGTTGTGGGAAATCATTTAGGACGTCCTGTTTATGTCCGAGATATTGCAGAAGTCAAAGTGGGAGCTCAAGTCAAGCGAGGAGATGGAAGTGTTGGTGGAAAACCAGCTGTGATTTTGAGCATTCAAAAACAACCGGGTGCCAACACGGTGGAGCTAACGCAAAAGATTGAAAAAACTCTGGAAGAATTAGAGAAAGCTCTTCCTAAGGGCGCCGAGTTTCATAAGGATTTATTTAAACAAGCTCACTTTATTGAAGCCTCTATTGGGAATGTGAAAGAAGCTTTGCGAGATGGAACCTTTTTGGTTTTTATTGTGCTCTTTCTTTTTTTGATGAATATCAAAACCACGGTGATTACATTAACCGCGATCCCCTTGTCTTTTTTAGCAACAGCGATCGTGTTCCACTTTTTTGGCCTCTCCGTGAACACGATGACTTTGGGTGGTTTAGCGGTGGCCATTGGTGAGTTGGTGGATGATGCCATCGTGGATGTGGAAAACGTCTTTCGGCGATTGCGAGAAAATCAAACTTTAGCTCGGCCTTTGCCCACCCTGCAGGTTGTTTACAGTGCTTCTTCTGAAGTTCGCAACTCCATTGTTTTTGCAACGATCATTGTTGTTCTGGTTTTTTTGCCTCTTTTTTATATGAGCGGCATTGAGGGGCGTTTATTCATTCCTCTTGGCCTGGCGTACATTATTTCTTTAATCGCCTCTTTACTGGTCTCTCTCACGATAACGCCTGTTTTGTGTTCTTTGTTGTTAGGGCGAGGGTCTTTGATGGCTTCGGAAGATGGGTTTTTTGTTAAAAAACTCAAAGAATGGGATCAGCGGTTTTTAGTTCGTTCGTTAAATCATCCGAAGATTGTTTTTTCTATAGCCATTATTCTTTTTGTGATGTCTTTAGCTCTGATCCCTTTTATGGGTCGGGATTTTCTGCCGAAATTTAATGAAGGCACGGCAACGATTAACATACTCCTTGCACCGGGAGTTTCTCTTGATGAATCGAACCGAGTGGGAACTCAAGCAGAAGAGTTGCTCTTGAGCGTATCAGAAGTTAAATCTGTGGCTCGGCGAACAGGACGAGCTGAGTTGGATGAGCATGCTGAAGGAGTCCACTACTCTGAAATCGATGTGGATTTCAAAAGTGAAGGTCGATCCCGAGAGATTGTATTAGCAGAAATAAGAGAAAAGCTAAACTCCATTTCCGGGGCTTTTGTCAATATTGGACAACCGATTTCTCATCGCTTGGATCATCTCTTGTCAGGAGTTCGAGCGCAACTAGCCATTAAGCTTTTTGGTCCTGATTTGAAAACTCTACGCATTAAAGCCTCAGAAATTTATCGAGCTCTGGAGGGCACGCAGGGGCTCGTGGATTTGCAGATTGAGCAGCAAGTATTGATTCCTCAAATCAAGATCCAGTTACTGCGTGAAGATGCTGGCACGTATGGTATCGCGCCTGGTGAATTATCTGAAACCTTAGAAAAGGCATTGAATGGCGAAGTGATCGCTCAAATTTTGGATCAACAAAAAATATTTAATGTTTTCATGAGATTTGATGACCGTTCGAGAGCTAATTTGGATCTCATTAAACAGACTGTTTTGAAAATCATGCCGGATGGTCAAAAAGTCACGTTAGAAAAAGTGGCTGATGTTTATGAATCAGAGGGTCCCAATCAAATTAATCGTGAAAACTCCCAACGGCGAATCATTATTTCCGCCAATGCCGTGGATAGAGACCTTGATGGTTTGGTGCGAGAGATGCAGCAAAAACTCAGTGAAAAAATTTCTATTCCCGAGGGTTATTACATTCAGTGGGGTGGACAATTTGAAAGTCAGCAATCGGCGACACGGCTTATTTTATTTCTTGGATTGCTCTCTCTGATCGGTGTTTTCGTAGTGCTGTTTGCACAGTTCAGATCTTCGTTTATTGCCTTTCAGATCATGTTGAATATTCCCATGGCGTTTATTGGGAGTTTGATCGCTTTATTTTTGACAGAGCGAGTTTTTTCTATTGCCAGTATGGTCGCCTTTATCACTCTTTGTGGGATTGCCAGTCGCAATGGGATTATGATGATCTCGCACTATTTACATCTTATGAAATATGAAGGAGAGGGATTCACAAAAGAAATGGTGATTCGGGGTTCTTTGGAGCGATTAGTCCCCGTCTTGATGACGGCTTTAACGGCCATTCTCGGTTTGATTCCTCTCCTTTTGGCAAAAGGAGAACCTGGCAAAGAGATTCTTCACCCCGTGGCTATTGTCATTGTGGGTGGATTGATCAGTTCCACATTGCTTGATATGTTTGTAACGCCGACTGTTTTTTATATTTTTGGTAGGAAGTCGGCGGAAGAGCATATTAAAGCACAGGAGGTAGAGCTTGTGTGAAATGTATTTAGAACGAGTTCGAGGAGGAATGTTGTGTTCATAAAAAAATGTTTGGTTTTATTGGCGATGGTGAGTTTTGCTTTTTTAAAGGGATTTGCTCATGAAGGGCATGATAAAATGCCGGGAGCATTATCAGCCCCCCATGGAGGGCAGGTGAAGGGAACAGATCACTTATACATTGAATTAATCTCCGATGCCGAAGGGATTAAATTATATCCCCTCACCCATGAAATGAAACCGATTCCTTTGGATCAGTTGAAATTAGAAGGAACTTTTCGTCTTCCTAAAGGTAAAAAATCAGACACTTTGGTTTTAAAAAAGGGAAGTGATTATTTTGAAGCCAAGGTCCAGGCGAAGGGTTCTCACCGTTATCAGGTGGATCTTAAAGTAACCTTTATGAAAGCCACAGATTCATTGAGCTTTAATGTGGAGCCTCAGTGATCAGTGCGCTTATGTCAAAGTTATGGATCGTGGGACTCATGGTTGCAGTGGTCATTTCCGCTTGGGCGGATCATCCTAATGAGGGGAGTTTGGCGATAGAACAGCTCATTAAACATGCGGAGTCCAATAATCTTGATTTAAAGCAAATTGAGTTTAATTTAAAAGCGGCTCAAGCAGATCTCTTTTCAAAACGGGGACGATACTATCCGCAATTTTCTCTGGAAGGGGGATATTTAACCTCCAGAGTGTCTCAAGAGAATCATTCGGGAGTTTTTTTATTTGGAAAAGCCGAATGGAATTTATTTCGAGGTGGTGCCGATGATGTTCAAATCAAACAAACGGGTTTGAATCTTGATTTGGAAGAACTCAAAGCAAAAGCATTGAAGCTCAAAATAAAAAATGAAGTTTCAAAAGTGTATTATGAGATGCTCTTTATTTTGGAATCTATTGCTCTGAAAGAACGAGCCCTCTCGTTCAATGCGGAGCAGATGAAGTTAGCGGTTGCAAAAAGAAACTCCGGTTTTACTTCGCAAACAGATGTTCTGGAGTTTGAGTTGCGAGAATCAACCTTGCGATCAGATCTCTTGTTGCTTCAGCAAGATCGCGAGATCAAATCCAAAGAGCTGGCGCTCTTGTTGGGGAGTTCAACACCAGAGACTTTTTTTGCTATCAAGGGTCATCTTCATCGTTCATCTGTAAAACCGAATTTTTCTCAAATGTTAGAACAATTACGGAAAAACAATAAAGAATTAAGGGAATCTGAACTTTTGGTAAAGACTCTTGACTACGATAAAAGAAGAGTGGTTGCTGATTTTCTTCCTCAGCTGGATCTTGAAGCGCAGTATGGTCGACTCGCCGAGGGAGAGCGTGTGAGCGATGGGAATCATAATTATTCGGTGATGTTGAAGCTCTCCATCCCTCTTTTTTCGGGGTTGGAGACTTATTATGCCCATCAATTTGTGCAGTCGACGTTGCAAGCCAGGCATTTGAAGAAAATCAAACAATCTCAGGATGTCGAGATTGAATTGGAAAAGACACTGAGTTCTATTCAAATTTTAAACCATCGATTGGACCTTGAAGAGAAAAACTTATCTCGTTCTGAAACTTATTATAAAATGACGCTTTCCGAATATCGTCGCGGGGTGAAAAATTCGCCGGATATGGTGGGAGCCACAGAACGGCTCTTAGAAGCTCGAATTCGAAACCTTGAGTATCGTCGTGATTTGGCTCTGAGTCTTCTAAAGGTTAAAGATCTGGTCGGAGAAGAATGATCAGCCCCTCTCCTCCGAGATTTACCAAAGATGAATAGATTCAAGGCTGGGGTTGTTGATCGTGTCGACATTGATTGTGGGCTTCTTTCAAGGCCTCTTGCGCCTCTGCTTCTGTCAATGCAAAGAGTTGGTAGGATTTTGTAATCTGAGGGTTCAGGTTAGGATTTTCAAGGTTAAAATAGCGGGCCTCCACAGCTGTTTTTTTGATGATTTTTTCTGATAAAATTTTTCCTCGGCACTCATCGACAAGCTCTCGCAAGTAAGTCTTATGGTGCTTATAAGAACGCTGATAAGAACCTTTCCAGTAACGGACAGAAATGGCATCAGAACTGAGATGGGGATAGTATTGTTTCGTCCAACTCAGTTTGAGGGGTTCGTATTGTTGGCAAGAGCCAGCAGGAGAGATGGTTTCTTGAATTTTTGTGATGTATTCTTTCACACAGGTATTGTGGAATTTGTAATGATACCTATGATTAAGAATAAGGACTGAGTCAGCACTAATATTGAAATCAGGCTCTCTGGATACAGCCTTAAAGCTGTATCCCATGAGGAGAGTCAATAGGGACATGACTGCGGTTATTGCTACTTTTGAGTGATTCATAAATTAATTTCCTTTAATAGTGTTATATTTTAAAAAAGGGTACAATCGCAAAAGGATTTCATAGTTATCTAAAGAGGATAGCTTGGTCTGCGGGACAATCGCGACTATAGTTTTTTGGAGAGAAAAGTAAGCCCTGCCATTGTCTAATAAAGTAGGGTGATCTTAAGTCAAGGGAGAGTTGATTGGGAACTCCAGGGGAAAAGCACCCTGGTTTAAAAGAACGATCACTACCACTATAAGGCCCTTTCATTTCAGGGTCAAAACTACTTTGAATGATTTCTTTGTCTCTAAAGAGTGTATAAACATAATTTAAAAAATAAGAAGATTTGAATTTTTCTTTCAAGACATAAAGGAAGTTGATGGCAAATGAGTTACAACGAGGATCTGCAAACCAGGAGTATCGGGGCCTCTTATCAGAATGAGTCAGGCAATTAATGAAATCATTTCCCAGAAGGGTGCTCATGCTGAGATAGCGATTTGCTTGGATCAGCTCATTCAGAGCACCAGATTGAAGGTCCAAGGCGATAGTTACTTCGAGGATATGACGCAGAGGCTCTGTCGCTGTAATCCAAGCAAAAAGATGGTGCATTGAACTTTGATTTTCTAAATAAGCTTGAAAAACAAATTCCGCTTCGACAATGTGATTGTAAGAGGCCGAAGGATTTAAAATCCAGTAGGCTTCATGATATAAGATCGCGATTTTTTCAAAAAAACTGAGTCGATAAAAGTCAGGAAGAAGATAAGTGATTTTTTGGCTTGTATCAGTGATGGCAAAAAGTGTGATTTGTGAGGTATCCACCTTAGCAATGCGTGCGTACTCCGCCATGATTCTGTCTTTTGCTTTTTTGTCGAATTGATCTGGCTTAATACGGAAATACTGACGAGTGAGCGATGGATCAATAGCTTGTGTCAGTTGGCTTTTAGTGGAAGCAGATACATAAGGATTGCTGTTAATGACCTTCAGTAGGCTATCAATTTCAGGAATCTCACGCGCCGTTAAACTTTTTTGTTCCACAATAATGCCAGCCGAGTAAAAGGTCATAGGGCGTCCTCCGCGAGAAACACCTCCACCTCCATTGCCCACTTGACCCTGCGGAGATTGAGCGATTGCTGAAGAAGTTGCTACAAGGCCGACGGCCAAAGATAAATAGAATAAACATTTCATTTTTGATAAAAACATAAGAGACTCCTTTGTCATTTTTTATTGATTAAAAATTAAATTTATAGATCCTTTATTCTTGCTTCGTTTTAAAGTTATTGTTCTTTTTGTGGTTAAGATAAGCGAACCCTTGAGAAGATCGTGAAATGAACGGGATGCAGAGGGGATGCTTTATTGATGATCCTCATTCAACTCCTTTCTCTTCTTTCGATCTGCGCTCTTTTTTGATTTTAGTCAGAGGAAAGAAGGAGACTGTCAGCTGATACACTTCATCCGGTTTTTCTTCTTTTGATTTCGGTTGCGCATAGGCATCGACATTTAAACAAAATTTATTCATTATTCTTTTAAATTCAGGCAATTGATGGTGCTGAATGGCCACTGTCAAAGAGGTGTGCTCTCGATCATCAAAGGAGGTTTGATCCAAAGACTCCTTTGCCTTATTGAGGAGATTTCTTTGTAGCTCACGTCGTGCTTCATTAGTGGCGATGGATTCAATCCATGAGTTATTGGGTTTTAACAGATGAATGTAGTTTCCTTTGATTTCAATGAAATGACGTCTTTCAAGGCGCTGAAGAACCTCTTCAATTTCTTTTTTATGAACTCCCAATCGTTGAGCCATCCATGGGAGATCAAGAGTAAAGTCTTTTGTTTTGATCAATTCAAGAACGGCAAAATGGAGCCAATTTTCGAGTAAATTCATTTCATCTTCGAGCAGAAGCAGATAGTTTTTTAAATGTTCGGGAGGAGGTATCGCTCCCGAAGGCCATGATGCTGCTGTGGTGGCATTGGGTGCGTTGAGGGGATTTAAAGCCGTCGTCAGGTTCATCATTTTTTGATGAAGTCGAAGCTTGGCACTGAGTTTTTCAATTAAAGAATCGCTCAGGCTTCGACGTTTATTCATGATTTTAGAGAGAAGAGATTGATCAACCTCTAAAAATTGAGCGTAAGCTCGGAGTGAATAACTCGGATTGGCTTTTCTTCTCCGAATGAATTCTTTTTGAAGCTCGACATGAATAGTGCTGATCTGGTTGTTTTTTACAAGGTCTTTCATGAACACAGTTATAAGCTATGCTTTCAAAAAAACCTAATTTTTTGTACTTATTGTGAGGACAAGGCGTCCTCATTGAAAAAAGTTCCTGTCTTTATTTTAAGAAGATTGTAAATAAAAATTAGTTTATAATCTGATTATATTTATTTAAGTGATGGAAATAAAAGGAAAAAAATGAAATCTAAGGGAGTTTTTTTAAACCCAGCAGAAAGATTTCAAAACTGTTTTTACGGGTGGATTCGGGCTTGAGAATTTCGATTTTGGCAAACTTGGATTTTAGTTGTTTTCGGAATAAATCAAAATCTTGGCTTTGAAAGATTTTACAGACAAAATACCCACCAGGAACCAAAATATCTTCAGCGGTTTGCAGAGCCATTTCACAGAGTTCTAAGGAGCGAGCTTGATCCACATCCCGAATACCCGTCGTTTTCGGAGCCATATCGGAGACAACCCCTGAAATCGCACCGGAATGTCCATGCTCTTGAAGAAAGTCTACAATTTTGATTTCAAGTAAATTCGCAGTGTAGAAATACACGTTGGGGAGTTTTAAAGTCACAGGAGTGAGATCGAATCCAATGACGCTTCCTTTGGGGCCAACTTTTTGAGAAAGCCACTGAGACCAAGAGCCGGGAGCACACCCGAGATCGACTACGGTTTGTCCTGCTCCAATAAACTTATATTTTTTATCCAGCTCCTGCAGTTTATAAACACTACGGGCGGCAAAGCCGTCTTTTTTAGCTTGATGAAAAAAATGATCTTTTACTTTATAACTCATGTCGCCTCAAATAAGCTCGTTTGAAATTCTTCTAAAATAAATAACGTCGATAAGCAACGCTAGAGACAATTCCAAGTCCACACATGGTGGTGAGCATGCTGGTACCTCCGTAAGAGAGGAGTGGCAAGGGGATTCCGACAATGGGCAAAAGCCCAATGACCATCCCAATATTGACGAACATATGCCAAAAGACGTAGGACATCACCCCCACGGTGAGGAGCGCCGCGAATTTGTCATTGGCTTGATTGGCAATTTTAGTGCCGATTAAAAACAAAACCATAAAACATCCTAGGGCAAAAAGACTTCCTGCAAAGCCCCATTCTTCACTCAGCACACTATAAATGAAATCAGTGTGTCGTTCAGGGAGAAATTCCAATTGAGCTTGCGTTCCTTTGCGGAATCCCTTTCCCCAAAATTTTCCAGAGCCTACGGCAATCTTGGATTGAATGCTGTTGTAACCCGTTCCACGAGGGTCCGTGGTGGGAGATAGAAAAGTCAAAACACGGTTTTTTTGATAGTCACGCAACCCGAAATTCCAGGCTAAAGGAGCCGCGATCATTACAGAAATCAAAGCGGAAACTAAAATACTTTTACGCACTTTAATGAACAGTAGCATACTCCCACCAATGGCAATCAACATCATGGCTGTTCCCAAGTCAGGTTGTTCAACCACCAGAGCGAAAGGTAGGGCTAATAAAATCAGAGGCCATAGTAAATCCTTAAGAGACATCCCTTGACCCAAGGTGCTTTTTTCACTCAAGGTGTGAGCAAATAAGATAATCACGGCCAGCTTCATCGTTTCAGAGGGTTGATAGCGAAAGAAAAACAGCTCAATCCATCTCTGTGCCCCATAGGCAACTTTTCCGAAAAAAGTCACACCGAGCAGGGCGAGAAAATTGAGGGTGTAAATGACGTAAGCCAGGCGGGATAAAAACTGATAGTCGATGATCGTGAGAATAATAAATAATCCCCACCCAATAAAGAGCCAGACCAGTTGTTGATAAAAAAGAGTGCTCATTTCTTCACCGCTAATACCGTGGGTGGCGCTGTATAAATTGACAAGACCTATCGCATTCAAAATGAGAATCATGCTGACAAGATACCAGTCAATTTTAGAGAGAAAGGTGCGTTCTTCAACTTTTAATCCGAGTTCCATAATAATTATTCTCCGTCGATTTCTGGCTCGCGAGAGGCTGAGGGAAGGGGAGCAATGCTAATTGTTTTTTGATCCTTATCATCGGCAAAAAGCTCGGGGCGGGTTTTTTTCATGTAAGCATAAATAATATCTCGGACAACAGGGGCGGCTCCTGATCCTCCATGACAGGCGTGTTCGGCGAGAACTGCGACGGTGATTTCTGGTTTATCAGCAGGAGCAAAACCCACAAACCATCCGTGATGTCGGAGTCGAAGAGGACGCGTTGAGCACTCAGTATAAATGTCATCAGCAGAAAAACTTTTCACTTGGGTGGTTCCGGTTTTTCCTGCCATTTCGATATGAGGTATTTTCCATGCGCGCGCTGTGCCTCTTTGGCCTTGAACCACGCGTCTCATTCCCTCTTTTACTGTTTTGAAAGTCTCTTCGCTGATGGCGACGCCATTGGGTTGGATTTTTTGTAAATCTCTGACAATTTCGGGGGAGTTTTCTTTGATCATTTGTCCTGTGGGATCAATTAATTTTTTGATAAGAAAAGGTTTCACCACTTTTCCTTCCGTGCCAATGGTATTGTAAGCAACGGCCATTTGCAGAGGGGTTGCTGAGACAAAGCCTTGTCCGATGGCTGTACTGAGACTCTCTCCGGGTTGCCATTCTTCCCCGTAAGTTTTCTTTTTCCATTCACTATTGGGGAGGAGGCCCGAAGTTTCTCGCTTCAGTTCAATGTGAGTGCGTTCTCCTAAACCAAAAAGTGAGACATATTTGAAAATACGATCAATGCCGAGAGAGATTCCCATTTTGTAAAAGAAAACGTTACTCGAGCGTTCAATGGCTTCAAAGATGCCAATGTTGCCAAAGCCTCCTCGAAGATGGTCATGATAAGGTCTATTTCCAAATCGAATCAGTCCGGGGCAATTGATGATGCTGGAGGGAGTAACCACCTTCTCTTCCAACGAGGCAATAGCCATCAGGGACTTGAACGTAGAACCGGGAGCCGCATGATCTTGGATCACTTTATTACGGAAAGGTCTGAAGGGGTCTCGAATCAATTTAGAAAAAAGCTCAGGGCTGATGCCTTTGGAAAATTCATTAGGGTCAAAAGAGGGAGTGCTCACCCATGCGAGAACTTCACCATTGCTTTGCATGGCGACAATGGCTCCTGTACGCTCGAGATCCGTAAAGGATTTATAAGCGACTTCCTGAAGATCTTTATCAATGGTTAGTTGAATATTATGTCCAGGAGTGGCTTCGATATCTTTAATCCGTTGCCCGAGAATCTTATCATCGGTTTCCGCTAACTCTCTTCCATGGGCATCAACTTGGATGAAGGAGTAGCCATCCTTTCCGCGAAGTTCAATATCTCGGAGTTCTTCGACGCCTGATTTTCCAATGAGATCCCCTTGGGAGAAAACAAACTTCTCTTTGTATTGCTGATTGAGAATGGGTAATTGTTTTTTTGAAACCTCGGCAACGTAACCAAAAAGTTGAGCTCCATTGGCTCCGAGAGGATAACTGCGAATGATGTTTTCTCGAACTTCAACACCAGGATAATCAATGCGCAGCATTTGAACGCGAAAGACTTCATCGAGACTGAGATTGTCTTTTATTTTGACAACGGCGAAAGGTCCCATTTGCTTTCGGCGTTTTTGGATTTTCTGAATGATTTTATCAGAGCCTATGCCCAAAGCTTCTGAAAGCGCTTTGGTGGTTTTTTCTAAATCATCCACATACTGAGGGAGAATGACGGCATCGTAAGCGGCCAGATTTTCAACGAGGATTCGGCCTTCTCGATCAAAAATCAGTCCTCGGGGAGCTGTCATTTTTATCTCTTTAATTCTATTTTTTTCTGAGAATTCTCTGAGCTCAGACCCTTTGATAATCTGTAGATACCAAAGTCGCATCAAAAAAAAGACAGTTGTGAATGCCAGTAAAAAATAGACAAGGCGATAGCGGGGCAAATACTCTTTTGCGGCTTCTGGATTATTAACATATTGCGTATTCATATCTCAAGCTCTCCTGATTCAATCAAAGGAGTTTGATGGGTCAGACGCTCCCAAAATTTAAGAGTGTAGTAGACGGGGCTAGCAAATAAGGGCGTGATGATCACTTGAAATAATCTTTCGAAAAACATGAGATCTCTGATAGGGACAAGCTCAAAGAGCCAAGAATTAAGGATGTAAATAAGCTGGTACAGAAGAGTGACCAGAAAGCTTGCAGTGATAAAATAACGATGGCCTGGCCAAAAGATACGCTCCTTTACAAAGTAAACAATAATGTAAAGAATAAGAACATTGAAGAGGAGAAATCCGAAGGGAATCCAGCCAAAAAAATAAACTTGAGCGGCACAGAGGTAAGAGAGTCCAATGGCTTCCATGGGTCTGCGATAAAGGGCTAAATAGAGAAAAAAGAGAATCCAAATTAAGGGGCCGGGAAGTGTTCCGAACAGTTGGGCCCAGAGGCTGGTTTGAAAACCTGTCGCTAAGGCTACAAGGATAAGCAATCCTAAGGCATGGAAGACGAAGTAACCCACCTTTTTCATCGAGTTTCTCCGCTGGTATGAGCTTGGCTGGAGATGGGGGTGAGATCGTTCAAAGATGTAGGATTGATCGGGCGGTTCTCTTCTAAATCAATTTGATTTGGGTTACGAACGATAAAAAGCTCTTCAACCTTATTGGGATTAACGACAGGCTTAAGTTCAACATCGAGGGTTACAGTGTAGGGTTTTTTATTGACAAGTTCGACCGTGGCGATGGGGAGCCCTTTGGGGAAAATCCCATCGAGACCGCTGGTCACAATCAGGTCGCCATTGACCACATCGGCCGATTTATTGACGTATTTCAAGAGACAAGCATCGAATGATTTTCCTTCGACTAAGCCACGGGCTCTGCTCCGTTGAACAATTCCATCAATGACGGAATAACGATCCGTGATCAGCATGATCCGGGAGGTTCCGGCGTCCACTCGGAAAACATACCCGACAGCTCCTTCAATCGTCATAACAGCTTGCATGGGCTTAATACCATCATTTCTGCCACGATCAATCATGATGGTTGCGTGGTCAGAGGAGAGGTCGCGACCAATGACTTTGGCGGCGAGGAGATCCATTTTGTTTTTTTGTTTAAAGGCAAAGAGCTGATTGAGTCTTTCATTTTCAAGTTTAAGCTCAGTCATGGCTGCGAGCTGGGCTTTAAGTTCGGAGTTTTGGGCTTTGAGCTCGCGATTCTCTCGCTTGATGTTGAGAAGATTGAGGTAGAGCGAAGTTGTGCTGCGAACTTCATCTGAAAACCATGAATAAATAATTTGTGTATTGCTCGCAAGAAGCGCCAAGGGCTGTCCGTACCATTCTGAGGGGTGAGGCCGCTGTTGCATATTGATTGTAATGAGCGGAAGGCTAAAAATGGGAATAAGAAGTAAAATTTTTCGAATATCCAGGTTAGTAAAATTCAAGGTCGTTACTCCAACGTGGGTAATGAGATTATCGCACAGTGCGCTGAATTCATGAAAAACAAACGCACACAGACCACATTCCTAAAGACTGGCATAGCTTGAAGGGTTTTGGCAAGAACGAGGACGAGTAATTTTTTTGAAATAAATCTTGAAAAAAATGGTTTTCCTCGGTCCAATAGGCTACTCATTTTAGTCCACAAGTTTCAATATTAAAGAAGGTGTTTATGTCTATTCAGGATCAGGTAAAAAAGAGTCTCTCTCAGCATTCTCTGACAGCTCGAAGTGTTATCGCCTACGTTCTCTTCGGAGCCATCATTTTGGTCTTTGTGCTTTTTGGTTTTCCTGGTCAAGAAGGTTCAACTGGAACTGCCATTGTTGCTGTTGTGAACGGTCAGATTATTTCGGGTGCGGACCTGAATGAAGAAGTGAGTCAACTGGAGCGCTTTTATAGCCAGATGTTTGGTGGTAATTTTGGGATGCAAGCGCAGCGTCAGATGTTGGAATCCCAAGCAATGGAAAACTTAATCACTCGAGAGTTGCTAGCCCAAGAATCGACCAAGGCGGGAGTTTTGGTTTCAGATAAAGAAATTCGAGATTTTATTGTCGATATTCCGGCTTTTCAAGAGCAAGGCCGATTTGATAAAGCTCGTTACTTTCAATACTTAGAGGGAACACGAAGCACAGCGGAGGAGTTTGAAAGTAAAATTCGCAAAGAAGCTCAGCGAATGCGGGTGAAGCGTCTTTTCGATGCGGTTGATTCGGAAGTCGATTTGCAGACTAAAAAAGATGCAGAAGTCGGAGGTTTAAAACTCAATGTCCAATTTGTCAGGATGGACCGAGATCAATTGATGAAAGGGGTTCATGTGAGTGCCACTCAGGTGGAGGAGTTTATCAAGAACCCTGAAAATTTAAAGAAAATTGAAGTGGATTACGAGACCCATAAAAATGAGCTTTTTTCAACGCCAGAACAGATCAAAGCTCAACATATTTTGATTAAGTTTAAAGAAGGGGATGGACCTTCAGAAACCAAAGCTTTGACTCGTATCTCTGATTTAAAAGTACGCGCTGCTAAAGAGGATTTTGCCACTTTAGCTAAAGCCAATAGTGAAGATGAAGGTTCTAAAGCAAAAGGTGGAGACCTTGGTTTTTTTAGCCGTGGCCAAATGGTTCCTCAATTTGAGAGTGCTGCTTTTAATGCCAATGTCGGGGATTTGATCGGTCCTGTAAAAACAAATTTTGGTTATCATCTCATTAAGGTTCTTGATAAAAAGGCTGGGAAAGTAAAAGGCCTTCCAGAGGCTCAGGCTGAAATCGCTCAAAAATTGATTGCCGAAATGGAACTTGATGAGAAGTTCCAGAAAATAGAGGAGCTCCTTGGGCAAAAGAAATGGAATGAAGTGGAGGCTCAGTTAAAAGTTTGGAATGTGACTTGGGATGAAAGTGGTGACTTTGATTTACAGACAGAAATGATCCCAAAATTATCAGGTGGGGAATCCTTGAAAGAGGCCATTTGGGGATTAGGAGCGCCAGGGCAGTGGTATGAGCACTTGGTTCGCGAAGGCTCTGTGCGATATATCTTAAAGATGAAGGATATTAAACAAGTCGCAACCTCTTTGGAAAATAAAAGCCCAAAAAATGACATGTTCTCTCCAGGACAGCAAGGATCTGGTGTTTTATTTGAAGGATGGTTAGAAGCGATCCGTGAAACTAATTCTGTTAAGCGCTACAAGAGCGCCATGATTGAATAGCTTTTCAAATGATTAAGAATATCCTTGTTGGATTTGGTAAGGCTGCTTTGGCCTTGGTTTTGCTTTTTTGGTTATATCAAAAAGGTGTTTTGGATTTTAAAGTTTTGTCCAAGCTGTTTAGCCCTACCTTGATTTTAGTTTCTCTTTTGAATCTTGTTCTTAGCTATTATTTTGCAAGCTGGCGTTGGCAAATCCTTTTGAAAGTGCAAAAAATTCGTCTTCCTCGTTGGGAATGTTATAAACTGAATTTAGTGGGTCTCTTTTTCAACTATGTGATGCCGGGTGGTGTGGGAGGAGACGTGGTGAAGGCTTTTTACATCGTCAAAGACCATCCTCAAAATCGCATGGGAGCCGGAATGAGTGTTCTCTTAGATCGCGTGATGGGTTTATATGCAATGTTACTTTTAGCGATTATATCATTGTGCTTTCACTATTCAGAAGTCATGGCGAATCCACAGCTCAAGATGATTTTACAAAGTCTTGTGGTTCTTTTTATTGGTTTTTCATTGGCATTGAGCTTGGCTCTTTCAGATCAATTTAGACAAGCGGGATGGAAAAAGTATTTAGAAAATACGAGAATAGGGAGAAAATTCCTCTCCGCTTATGAAGCTATTCACTCCTATTCTCAATACCGAAAGATTCTGTTTCAGGCCGTTGTTTTAAGTCTTATAACTCAGGTGTTAGCTATTTCTTTAATTGCGTGGCTGGGTTTTCAATTGGGATTTGCAGAAACACCCTTGAGCATCTATTTTTCTGTTGTGCCTTTGGGATTCATGGTGACCGCCATCCCCATTTCTCCTGCAGGTGTTGGCGTAGGACAAATGGCTTTTTTCTTTCTCTTCAATTTATTTATGGGATATGAATCCCAAGTCGGCCCTACCGTGATCACAGCTTACCAGGTGCTTAATTTTATTTTAGGCCTTTCGGGAGTTTGGTTTTTTATCCAAAGAAAAAGTTCTCTAAAAGAAGTAGAAGGCTCCCTTGGACCGTGAGCGAATCATTGTCTTAAAAAAAACAGTGTATCGTGATTCGGATTTAATCATTCGTGGCTTAAATTCTCAAGGAACTCGATTGAGTTTTATCGCTCCTGGAGCTTTAAAAAGTCGTCGTCGCTTTGGGGGAGGAGTGCTGGAGCCAACCCATTTCATTGAGGTTATTTATCAATGGGGGTCAAAAGCGGCATTGCCGCGGCTTTTAGAGGCTCAGGTTTTAAAAGAGTTTCAAGGGTTGCGACGTAGTTATGATTTGATTCAAATGGGCTTATATCTTTTGGAGTTGGTGGATCGGGTGAGTCATGATGGCTTACAGCATGGAGAAGATTTATTCAATCTTCTCGGTCATGGACTTCACGCTTTGTCTCAATTGGAAGAGTCCACGCTTTCTCTTTTTCGACTGCAATTTTTACTTAAATTTTTATTCCAGCAAGGGGTACTTCACCAAGAGGCTTGGATGGACTTATTTCTCCGAACTCCTTTAAAAGATCACGCTACTTTAGCTCAGGTTGTGGCGAAAGAAGAGGTGGAGTCTTCAACTTTCTTTTTAGATCGCTTGAGCCTTATCGAGAAACAAATCAAAGCTTATAAAGAAACAGGAGCTTCTCTTTGATCTTTTGCATGGATCATCTTTGCATGGATCATCTTTGCATGGATCCTCGCCACGTCTCTTCTTTTTGAAGGAGGACGGTAAGGATCCATACAAATTTTTACCAGAGAATTTATTTCTTCTTCAATTGGAGTACTTTAGTACCAATGTTGCCTGCAGCATCTTTTGCTTCAATACGAATAGTATGGGTTGTGCCAGAAGCAAGGCTTCTTGTATTCCATGAGGTGTTGATAGAAGAGGAATTGGAAGAGGTGCTGAGAACGTCATTAATATAAACACTGATCAGTGTGACTTTTATATTGTCGGTTGCACTGGCACTGATGACCACCCTATTTTTGATAGTATCTCCCGATGAAGGGTTTTTAATTGTTACGACCGGAGCTTGAGTATCTGCGGGAACATTATTAACAGTGACAGTGACTGTGCTTGAGGTTCCAACGTTTCCTGCAGCATCATAGGCACGAGCCGAGAGGTTGTAGGCTTGATTTGTGAGAGTGGTTGTATTCCAAGAAAAGGCAAAGGGAGCTTGGCTGTCCGTGAGAGTTTTTATTCCGTTAACATAAAGCTCCACTTTAACTACGGCCTTATTATCAGAATAAGTCATATCAATAGGAACCGTGCCGCTAACAACTTGGCTTTTCGAAGGAGTAG